>JAAEQB010000123.1 GCA_024231975.1 Allobosea sp. | reverse complement strand
GGATCAAGCGGGCCACATAGATGGCTGTGCCCGCCTGATCGGCCAGGCTCAACAGCAGGGCGCGATCTTCGCGTGAATAGTCCTGCCCGGAGCGGCGCGAGCCGAGCGCCAGCACCCCGACCAACTCGTTGCCCTCCATGCGAGGCGCAACCAACGGCACGAGCAGCGAAAATGCCTTGTCCGTGGGTGTAGAGACAGTGCGCGCGTTGCGCAGCCGTCCCAGTTCGCCGGTCGCCAGCGACAGCCCGCCCGCCTCGTCCGGCGACGAGGTGTTGTCGGGCACGCACTCTTCCTGGCACGTTTGAGCCGTCGGAACATAGCAATCTTCGGTTCGCCGGAACGTCCCGTCCGGTTCGCGCAGGTATACGACCCCGTGGGTGATGTGCAGCAGGTCTGCCGTGCGCGTGACGAGCACGCGCAGCAGTTCTGGCATGTCGATGATCGTGCGCACCACGCGCGAGAAATTCATGAGCGTGCGCCGAAAATCGACGCTTTCGCGGTAAAAACGGCGGTCGATAAACTCTTGT
>JAAEQB010000122.1 GCA_024231975.1 Allobosea sp. | reverse complement strand
GCCGCCGCTCTTCGCTACGACGCCATGAATGCCGACATCACGGCCAAACCACGGGTGATACCGATAGAAAACTTCGCGGAACTCGATCCCGTGGGCGTTCTCAAGCCTTGTTGTACAACCATGCCCGCTACCACGAGAGCCTCGGCAACCTGACGCCCGCCGACGTCTACTTCGGCCGCGGGCAGGCCATCCTCACCGAACGCGAAAGGATCAAGCGCCAGACCATCCAACAGAGACGCTTGCAGCATCAGCTGCAGGCCGCATAACCTCAAACCCAGATGAGCCAGAGCCTCCGTTCCTGAGACGCCGCAACAGTCTCAAATCATCTGACGACGGACAGCCGGCGACGATACGGGCGATGACGTCGGCGAGGTAGGCTTGCGGATCGACGCCGTTGAGCTTGGAGGTCTCCACGAGCGAGGCGACGACTGCCCAGTGCTCGGCGCCGCCATCGGATCCGGCAAAGAGCGCGTTCTTGCGGTTCAAAGCGATCGGTCGGATCGCGCGCTCGACCACGTTGGAGTCGATCTCGACGCGGCCGTCGTCGAGGAAGCGTGAGAGACCGGCCCAGCGCGAGAGCGCGTAGCGGATGGCCTCGGCAAGCTTGCTCTTCTGGCTGACGAGGCCGAGCTTGTCCTTGAGCCACGGCTCCAGCGCCGCGACAATGGGGCGGCTCCTGGCCTGCCGGGCGGCGCAGCGTTCCTCGGCCGAGCAGCCTTTGATGTCGGCCTCGACCTGATAGAGCGTCGCGATGCGCGCGAGCGCTTCCGTGGCGATTGGCGCGGGGCCACCTTGCGCGAGATCGTAGAACTTGCGCCGGACGTGTGACCAGCAGAAGGCCAGGCTCACGGCATTCCTCTCGGCCAGCGCCTTGTAGCCGGCATAGCCGTCGACCTGGAGCACGCCGGTGAAGCCTTGAAGATGCCGGATCGGCTGGTCAGCCTTGCGGTCGGGCGCATAGAGATAGGCCACGCCAGGAGGGTCTGCGCCGCCCCAGGGCCGTTCGTCACGGGCGTAGGCAAAGAGCTGGCCGGTCTTGGTCCGGCCGCGGCCGGGATCGAGCACCGGCGCCGTCGTCTCGTCGGCGAAGAGCTTGGTCGATGCCTTCAGCCGCTCGAACAAGCGCTCATGGACCGGCCGTAGGAGGAAGGCTGCCTTGCCGACCCAGTCAGCCAGGGTCGAGCGGTCCAGGTTCACGCCCTGCCGGCCATAGATCTGGGCCTGGCGATAAAGCGGCAGGTGGTCGGCGTATTTGGCGACCAGAACATGGGCCACCGTTGCCTCGGTCGGGATGCCGCCCTCAACGAGCCGGGCGGGTGCCGGCGCCTGCACCACGACCTCCTCGCAGGCCCGGCAGGCGTATTTCGGCCGACGGGTCACGATCACGCGGAACTGGGCGGGGACGATGTCGAGACGCTCGGAGACATCCTCGCCCATCGCATGCAGCTCGCCCCGGCAGCACGGGCAGGTCTTGTCCTGGACGTCGATGATCTGCTCGACCCGCAGCAGGTGCGCCGGCAGTGCTCCACGGTTGGCGCGACGCTTCCTCGCCCGGTCGGCATGCTTGACGGGATCAGCTGCTTCCTCGCCGGCGAGGCCCTCGGCCTCGAGCTGCTCGGCCTCCTCGAGCCCGAGCAGGAGCTGATCGAGCGGCAGGCTCTCGGCCCGGCGCCCGAAGCGATGACGCTGCAACTCCTTGATGATCTGACGCAGCCGCTCGTTCTCGGCGCGCTCCTCCGCGAGCATCGCCCGAAGCGCGATCGGATCGCTGGTCAGTGGGTTGGCCGCGTTGTTCACGAAGCCGATTCAATCATGGATTACAGTGGCTTGCCAGTCTGGAACGATCAACTTGCCGCGACGGGGACCCGTGTCTCGCGCCGTTCATGCACCCGTCGCCAGTCGAGGCCTTCGAGCAACGCCTGAAGCTGTGCCGCTGTCAGTCGCACGACGCCGTCGGCGATGGTCGGCCACTGGAACTTGCCGTCTTCCAGCCTCTTCGAGAACAGGCAGACGCCCGTTCCATCGAAGTAGACCAGCTTGATCCGGTCGGCGCGCCGCGCCCGGAACACATAGACCGCGCCAGAGAACGGATCGGCGCCCATGTTCTCGCGCACCAGCGCGGCCAGGCCCTCCGCGCCCTTGCGGAAGTCGACCGGCTTCGTCGCGATCATGACGCGGACCGCGCCGGTCGGGCCGATCACGCGCCGCCCTTCAGCGCGCCGATCACTGCCTCGATCGTGGCACGCGTGGCGCCATTTTCGATCGTCACCTTGACGCCAGCGACGTCGATCTCGATCGCAGCCGCGCGGCGTCTCTGCGCGCGGCGCCTGGGTCGCGAGGATCGTGACGATGCGCCCACCTCCGACACTACGGCCACAGGCTGCGCAATCACAGCCGGCACGAAGGCAGGCAGCACCTCCGCCGCCTTGCGCGCCTCGCGCCGCCAGGTGAACAATTGCTGTGGCGTCAGGCCATGGCGGCGGGCAACCGCCGACACCACCGCGCCTGGCACCAGCGTCTCCTCCAGGATCCGCGCCCGCTCATCGCCGCTCCAGCGACGGCGGCCAATCGCACCGTTGATCACCTCAAAGCGCCGGACTTCGCCCTCCGGCTCAAGTCTATGGTCAAGCCTAGACACAAAACGACCCTCCAATCAGGATCGTCACACTGACCGCTCAGGCCCCTGCGAAGAAGGTGCGATCGGGGCACCGCTTACACATATTGCGACCCCTTCGAATGCCTTGCTTTCTCAGCGGCGGCGCCGCGCCCATCCACTCACAATCCAACGGACCACTCGGTGGGGCGGGTCGAGCGGGTTCGCATTTGGGCGCCCCGACACCATCGGGTGACGCCGCATTGATGTTGGCGACGGGCCTGACCATCCGCAAATGCTGGACATCGGAATCTGAACGACTCAGGTCCAGCCCAATCCAACAGGTGCCGGGACCGAACAACTTGCAGCATCGGCTTTCTCCAAAGCCGCATTCCGCTCTTCGGGCCGATGTTTGAGGTTACGAGTTCTCTATCCAGCACATCGAACCGTCCGAGCGACACATCATGCGCGACGCTGCGGGTGGAGGCTCGGCGTCCGCGAACGCGCGCAAACCCTCTTCCATCCGTGCCTCGTAGGTTTTCATGGCGTGTTCCTGCGCCAGTCGAAGGGCATCGATCTTGTCCTGAAACGGCCGGTAGAGCCGCTTCAATTCGGCAACGCGCCATCCCTGCGCCTCGGCCGGCGTAAGTCTGCCCGCTTCACGATCCGCCTTGGCGCGATCCTCCACGGCTTGAAGTTGGGGCATGACCGCTTCGATATGCGGCGCGAGAGCGTCGCCTGCGACCTTCATGATCGTGTCCACTGCAGCGCTTGCATCTGCGAGAGCCCTTTGGAACGCGATTTCTTCGCTTGATGGCGCAGCTTCGCAAGCGACACCTAGAAACGATGTAATCGCGGAGCGTGTCTCCTGCTGGCCGAAATAGCCAGTCCTGCAGTCCGCGAGAACGCCGCCGCGAAACAGCAGCACGGCGGGATAGCCGTCGATCGGATGCGCCTTGATGAAATTCGGCGCGACTTGCGCCGTGACTTCGACAAGGGCCATTTTGGTGCTGAACTCAAGAGCCAGCTTCCGAATGAGAGGCTTGATCTGGATGCAGGGGACGCAATCATCCGTCGATGCAAGCACCACGACCGGATAAGGCGCCGAGCCGATCAATTCGGCAAGATCGGCATCGGATCGAGGGACAATTGACGACATCATGGCCCGCCCGGAATGTTACTGACTGTCGATTATCATTATATTAATTCAAGATTTTGGCTTTCGAGGTTATCCCCGATCTTCATTTCCCTTAGCGTATCCTGCGCCATACATGCGAAAACGACGATCATGAACAGGCTGACCGGCCCATAATAACTGACGGCCTCGAATGCTCCGTGCAATCCCCTCCACACGATCAATACGCTCATGACCAGGGAGATCCAGAAACCTGTCCGGACCAGCGCGACATACGCCCGATCGTCCGTCGTTCTCATCAACTTTCGTCCGGCTTGATAGCCCAACATGGGGCCATGGAGTCCCCCCATGAAAATCGCCAGCGCGCCGAGCGGCGAACCGAGCATTCCGACACTGCCATCGCCCGGAAGAACGCTCTTGTCAGGGACGAGCACGCTGAACACCAAACCGAAAAACAGAGCCGCAGCAATGATCGTCAAGGCCGTGACCGCGACGACGCAAGCCGTCATCCCAAGCGCCTTCTTCATCATCCGCCTGCTCCGATCCAGCTCGCTCGAGATCTTGTGCGACAGCGTGACCCGCACGGACCTGTGCCGTGTGTCAGATCTGCCGATTTCCGCGCGGGAAGTAAATCGGATGCATGTCGCGAGACGGTCGTAAGGCTCGCTCGGGAGCCGTAGGACTTCTGGCCCCTTGTCGATTCCGGTGGAACGCGCTGATATCGGGCGCATGAAACTCCTCATCGTCGACGATCATCCGGTGCTGCGCGAAGGCCTCGCCGCATTGCTGCGGCAGAGTGGTCCCGACACCGTCATTCTTCAGGCGGCCGATGCCGCCGAAGGCCTCCAACTCGCGGGGGCAAACCCGGAACTCGATCTCGTCGTGCTCGATCTGGTCTTGCAGGGCATGAGCGGATTGCTTGCGATCGCGGAATTCGGGCGGATCAGGCCGGATCTGCCGGTGATCGTCCTGTCATCCTCGGAAGATCCGCAGGACGCCCGCAAGGCGCTGGCCGAGGGCGCGCTCGGCTATGTCCCGAAATCGGCGAGCCAGCACACGCTCATGTCGGCGATCGCGATCGTGCTCAACGGCGATGTCTATGTGCCGCCCTTGATCCTGCACGACGTTGCCGGCACGCATCAGGGCCGGCATCGCCGCAAAGGCTTCGATGGCGATCCCATCCTGACCGATCGACAGATCGATGTCTTGCGCCGCATCAGCCAGGGCCAGCCGAACAAGACCATCGCGTTCGACCTTGAGCTCTCTGAGAAAACCGTCAAGGCGCACATCACCGCGATCTTCAAGGCGCTGGATGTCGTCAATCGCACGCAGGCTGCGACGGTCGGACGCGAGGCGGGGCTCATCTAAGCGAATACGGCTGCCGATCCCCGGACGCCTCGGAACGCGACAAGCCGACCAGGTTGACGATCGCAGCGCGCAACCTGCCGTTGGACACCGGTTTGTGGAGCAGCAGCAGGCCGCTGGCTTGCGCCTCGACCAGACGATCGGGTGCCGTGTCGCCGGTGATCAGCATCGCAGGAATAGCCTCGTTGTATTCCGAGCGCAGCCGGTCGATCACCTCCGCTCCGGTTTCGCCATCGCGCAGCCTGTAGTCGCTGATGATCAGGTCCGGACGGGCGGGACAGGTCGCAAGCCGGCCGATCGCATCCTCCCCGGAGCCGGCACTGACGACCTCATAACCCCAGCCTCCGAGCAGCGTCGCCATCGCCTCCCGGATCGCGGCCTCGTCATCGATTACGACGACCAGCCCGGTCGCCAGGGCGCCGAACGCCGCCTTCTCCGCAGGCGGCTCGTCGCCGGCGTCGGCGGCCACCAGCGGGAGCGTGACCTGAAAGCAGGAGCCGCGGCCTTGTCGCGAGTGGAAGGTCAGCGGACAGCCGACAAGCTGCGTCAACCGACGCACGATCGCCAGCCCGAGGCCGAGCCCCTTGGTCCTGTCGCGCTCGGGATTGCCGAGCTGGTAGTATTCCTGGAAAATCCGCTCGCTCTGATCTGCCGGAATGCCCGGACCGCTGTCCCAGACCTGGATCGCGACATGGCCGGCGCCGCGGCGGCAGCCGACGACGACGCCCCCTGCCTGTGTATGCCGAACCGCATTCGATATGAGGTTGCGCAGGATGCGCTCCATCAGCAGCGGATCGGAGTCGACCAAGGCGTCGCTGGGCACGCATACCAGCGAGAGCCCCTTTGCGCGCGCCTCCTGCTCGTGATCGCGGCAGAGGCGCGCCATGATCGGGCCGATCGCGAACGATCGGCGATGCACTTCGACAATGCCGGCATCCAGCCGCGAAATGTCGAGCAATACGGAAAACAGCCCGTCCATCGCCTCGGCCGAGGCTTCGATATGCGCGACCATTCTCTGGCCCTCGGCCGACATCGCGACACCTTTCAAGGCGCCGGCAAACAGCCCGAGCGCATGAATAGGCTGGCGCAGATCATGGCTGGACGCGGCCAGAAACCTCGACTTGGCGAGGCTCGCCAGCTCCGCGATCTCCTTTTGCCGGCCGAGCTCGCGCGCCATCTGCTCGGCATGAATCCGCAGGCCGACCAGCGCCTTGAACGACCGGTTCATGGCGACCCCGAGCCCGCCGATGCCACCGATGAAGACGAGCATCAGGATGACGCTCGCCACCTGGAGAGGATCGGTGGCTCCCAGGCTGACGATTAGGTAAGGCAGCGTCGCGGGAAGGAGCAGCGCCAGGAAAGCTGGAAGATAGGGGCTGAAGATCGACGCCGCGCCGGCGGCGGTCGCCAGGGTCACGACGAGGACGAGCAGCAGCACCTCCAGTCCGCCGCCGGAGGCAAGGCCAAGCGTTCCCCACCCCCAGCCGATTCCCTCCGCGAGACTGATCATCGTGAACGCCACGGCCCAGGATCGCCATTGTGCGCTGCGCCGTCTTGCCCTGTCATAGCGTCGGCGCAAGGCGATGTGTGCCAGGGCGCAGAGAATGATGAAGCCGGTCCAGCCCAGGGCGCTCGGAGCCTCGGCATGGCCGAGCCGGAACAGCGTCGCGCCGAGCACCGCCGCACCCATGCTCGCGGCAACCACACCGAGCGTGACGTTTCGGAAGAGCTCGGAGACCTGCTCGGCGCCGATCTGGTCGACCAGGGCAGGAGGCGGCGCAGAAGCCGGAGCCGTCGGCTCGGCGCCAGCAGGCGTCATCGCCCGCCGACCTCGCAGCCGGCGCTCTCCAGGGCAGGACCGCCGCAGCGAACGCTTCCATCGCACCAGCCGAGGCCGTGTCTTTTCGAGCCTCGCAGCATCGACCTCGCCAGGCTGAAAATGCGGAGCCTGGCCACGTCAGCTCTGGTTCGACGACGAGCGGGCCTTCGGCTTGCGCTTGTGGGCGGCATGGAAATCATGATCGCGTTTCACCAGGGCGACGATGCGGGAAGCGTTGGCTGCGTCGATCCCGACCGGGCCGGCGCAGGCGAGCAGGCTCGCAGCCTGAAGGTTATCGCCAGCGCTGATGAAATCCACCGTGGGCCGCTCGATCCGCGCGATCGCGGCGCTCGGATGCGAGAAGATCACGGCCCGGTAGATGCGATCAATCGCGACGCGTCCGACCAGAAATTTCTCGAGCAGATCGGCTGCCTCGTTGAGCTGCAGGCTCGGGCCGCGGCGACGGCCATCGGCGATCACGCGGCCCTGGGCGACGAGGTTGCCGTATTGGTCGAACTTGTCGAGCCACCAGCGGTCGCCTTCGGCGTGGATGATGCCGTTGACATATTTGATCTCGATCGCGAAGACGCCATTCGAGCCGATCAGAATCTGGTCGATCTCGCCCTGACGGTTCTCGTAGCCGGTCAACAGCGTCCAGTCGTCGTCGAGCTGTGCCGCGAGCCGGTGGCGGACCAGGAGTTCGCCGTTGTGGCCGCTGGTCCAGATCTGCTCCTGATCGTTGACCGCGGCGGCGGCGGGCGGCGGCGGGGGCGATTTGAGCGCCATGCCGAGGCGGCCGCCCAACGCGGCCAGCAAAGCCAAAGGCCGAAAGCGCGTCAGAGCCTGCCTGATCTCACGATCGAGTGCGTCCTTGCGCTCCTGACGGCGCGATAGCGCCAGCGCATGGGCGGCCGCATCCGCCCGGTCTCTGGCCGCGCGCTGGCCGCCGAGCTGCTGCACCATATCCCCGGTATGGTCTGAGAGAACAATCACCTGCATCGTCACGCTCGCGCCGTTTCATCTCGATCGTGTTTAGGCGTCATATCAAGCCCCCCTGAGGTCAGCATTGATAGTCTCATGCTTTGACCTGCTCGCCTCACACTCAACCCACAAACCACAGATAGGAGCGCTCGCGGTCCGATGGCAGAGATGCTGCCGGCGGCTGACACCCCGACGAAAGTGCCTGGAAACCGGAAGCGCGATAGATATCCCCGAAGGAAAGCCGGCTATCTTCCTGTCTTCTCCTCTCCAATCCGACAGGAGGTCACCGATCCGTAGCCGTCAGAGCGACCCTCCGTCGAAACCGCCCGAGACGGGCGGGACATCATCTTCCAGGCACAGGCCGTCCCCGTTCGCAACATAGCGTCTCGACGGCAGAAGGCCGTTCTCGCCGACGATGCCATACGCCACACGCGGATTGTCCTGACCGGGGTCCAGCCAACGGATGACGAGCAGGCTGCCATGGTCGCCCGACACAGCGCCAGCGAGCGCCAGCGCCACGCCGTTGTAGCCGACGCTGGCGAGGTCGGCGGCACCCAACGCAAGCCCGTCGTCGCCGGCCTTGACCGTCCCGCCATACTCCGTCACCAGGGCTGCACCGCCCGCTCCGGCCTGAACCATCTTGAATCGCCCCCGTCCGATCGCGACACCGCCATCCGCCGCGCGCGCCTCGCCGAAGCGCTTGCCCTCGCTGACCGCCACTCCGAATGCGCCCGCGCAGGCGAGACCCGGCGACGAGCCGACCGCGATGCCGCGCAAACCTGCGCTGGCGGGGCCGCCCGCTTCGGCAAGAGCCAACCCCTCGTCGCCGGCGATGGCCGCGCGCTCATCGGCGACGATCACGCAGTCGCTGAAATCCGGATCAACCGGCATCGCCGGCTCCTCGTCGGCCAGGCCCAGCATGGAATGCCGATCGCTGGAATAGACATGCAAGGCGTTGTTCTCGAAGACATAGGTCACACCGGGACGAACGCCGCCCTCGCCTGCTATCGCCAGGTGAAATCGCACTGCGCCGACGGCAGGGTCGCGCCAGCGCAGGATGCAGACGGCGCGTTCGCCGAGGACAACCCGCGTCCGACCCGGCCAGGCCTCCATCGCCACCGCAATGCCGCCGTCCCCGACCTTGAGGGACTTTCCCGGGCCGAGCACCAGCGCGCGGCCATTGACGCCGGCAAAGGCGCGACCGGCGCCAGCCATGGCGACAGCGACGCCATGATCACCCGCCACGGCGGAGGCTGCCACGCCGCGCCCCACGGCAATACCGTCATAGCCGGCCTCGGCCCGGCCACCCGAACCCGCGACGGCCAAGCCATAACAGCCCTCGATGATGGCGACGCCTTCGGGGCCCGCCAAGGCTACTCCCCCGGTCTCGGCGAGGGCGTAGCCGTGAGCGCCTGCCCGCACGATGGCGCCGCAGCCACCTATGGCGAAGCCATAGCTGCCCGACTGCGCCAAGCCGGATTCGTCGGGCAGGACGAAGCCCGTCGCCATCTCGCGGGGATCGACCCCGAGCAGCAGCATGGCTTCCAGCGCGCCACGCGGCGCACCGAGGAACAGCACCGTGCCGCCACGGAACCTGATGGCGGCGGGATTTCCGTCCTCCCCCGGAACAGGCGTCGCGCTTGCGATATCTTGCACGCGGACGACCGCCCAAGTCGACGCGTCGAGATAGGCGGCGGCAGGGTCGCCCTTGCCGAAAGGCAGGCCCATGAAGCCGCCCGCTCCATCGGGATCCGCCGTCCAGTCCGTCGCGACGGCTTCGCCACGCTGCGGCAGCCGGTTTCCCCTACGCTGGTCGACGCCGCACAGCACGATCAGCGGTGGCTCTCCAGCTTCCGCGGCCCGAAATGTCATTGCCGACCCTCCCTTTTATCCAGCGTCCCGTCTTCGATCAGCACAAAGGCTGCCCATTGGTGCGGGTGGCTGGCCTGATCCGGCATCGCGTCGTCGTCAGGGTCGATCAGGCCGCGTTTCGCGGATGCGGTGCCGGCGTCCTGCATCAGCGCGAGTTGCGCAAGACGCAGGGCCTTGGCCCTGTCGTGCCCCTCCAATCTCCAGAAGCGATAGAAGGCCTTCATCAGGGCGGCCGTGCTGCCGTCGTCGACGGGCCAGAGCGACGCGAGCACGCTGCCGACGCCTCGGGCCCGGAACATTGCCGGCAGGGTTTCGAGTTCGCGGCCCTGTGTTCCGCCGCGGGCGGCCAAAGCGGTGTCGCACGCCGACAGCACCACGAGTTCGATGCCCGCCAAGCGATACTCGCCGCCGACGAGCCGCTCGACGGACAAGGTCTCGCCATCGCCCAGCAGCAGCCAGGAGGCCATCTCCTGGCCCGGCAGGAAGCAGAAATGGCTGGCGATGTGAACGATGTCGGGGGCCGTGGCGAGAGTTTCGCGCAGGGAGAAGTCCGTGAAGCGCTGGTCGAGCCTGATCGTGCCGGCCACCATGCCATCCGGTGTCTCCGGGGTTTTGACCACTGCGGCAAGCTCGCTTGCGATATGCGGCAGCGCCGGCAGGCCGCGTGCCGCCCGCCCCATGCCGAACCCGGCTATCGCCGGACCGCCGGATGCGGCCGGGCGCTCGCGGGCGCCGGTTTGGGCGCCCGTCCCGGCAACCGAGATCGAGAAGCGCTGGACGGAGAAGCCCGCCCCGTCATGGAGCGCCGCGAGGGGAATGTAGCGCAGGCCGCCATCGAGCGAGACCGTGAGGTGATGGACGCCAGCCGCATCCAGTTCCGCCTCGATGGGGGCGAGCAGGACGTCATGAAGGCGTCGGCCGGCCTCGATCACGCCGGGTCCGCGATGCCGCAGATGCGACCAGAGCGAGAAGACGAGATCGTTGAGCCTCGCAGCCGCGATCGGCAGGTCGCGGGACAGGGTGCCATGCGCCATGCCGGCGACGATCTGCAAGCGGTCGGGCAAGACGAGATAGGACAGAGCGGCATGGCCAGGGGGCGGCGCGGCCGCCTCGACGGGCGGAGCCTGGGCGCGGCGCCCGCCCGTGGTGCGACCGTCGTCGACCCAGAGCCTGAGCTGCGAGGTCAGGTGCCGCCGCGCCGCGCGCAGCCCGCTCAATCTCGCCTGGTGCTCGGCCCGATAGGGGACGCCATCGCCGACTGCCTCGGCGGCCGCCAGCGTCGCGCCGAGATCGGCGAGAAGCCGATCTGTCGTCTCCCACCACAGCGCTTCGGAAGAGGTGAAGGCCAGGACGACCGTCGGCGCCGCCGCGACGGCCGCACGCAGGCCCTCGCGCAGCTCCGCGCCCTTCATCAGGTCTCGCACGAACAGGGCTTCGGGCAGCCGGCCCGCCGCGACGAGCCAGCCCGCCAGCTGTCGATAGGCATCGGAGCGCTCGCGCAGATAGCCCTTGCGCAGGTCGGCTTCGAGATCGGCCAGCCCGGCCCGAACCTGCTGCAGCCGGTTGATCGCGCGCTTTCCGAACGCGATCGCAAGGGGCCAGTCATGGGCGCGGGCCTTCAGCTCGCCGAGCCGCAGCCAGACCAGCCAGTCGTCCTCCTGCGTCGGATGCGACGCGAGCAGGATTGCGGCCTCCACGAGGCAATCCGTCGCGGCGCCGGCATCGGCGGACCGGCTCCATGACGAGGCGCGGGCGATGTGGACGGGAACGAGGCCGGAATGTGCATCTCCGAACGCTGCCTCGACGAGCCCGGCAGCCTCGTCGAGGCAGGACCGGATCTCGGCTTGCGACCGGTCGTCCGGAGCGCTCCTCGCGGCAAGGATGGCGCCGAGGTCGCACAGAGCCGCGGCCAGCTCGGCATGAGGCGAACCGAGCGCCGTGCCCAGCGCAGCGCGCCGCAGGGCGACCGCCCGCCGGGCATGGCGTTCCGCC
The DNA here is from genome assembly GCA_024231975.1 of Allobosea sp. Lineage (GTDB taxonomy): Bacteria > Pseudomonadota > Alphaproteobacteria > Rhizobiales > Beijerinckiaceae > Allobosea. Next base: position 36,174 of record JAAEQB010000122.1, on the reverse strand, counting down.
GCAGCGATATCGCCGGCCTTCATCAGGATCCGCGCATGCAGCGCCAGCGCCCCGGCGAGAATGGGATGATCCTCGCCATGCAGCGCCGTCAGGCGAGCGAGCGCCTCGCTTTGCAGGGCGAGCGCCTCCGGCAACGCGCCGAGATCGGCATGCAGGCGCGCAAGGCCAGACAGCGCCTCCACGATCGACGGATGGCGCTCTCCAAGGCGCGCCTTGCGGATAGCCAGGGCATCCTCGAAGCCGCGTCGCGCCTGCGCATACCGCCCGTCGCGGATGGCAAGTTCGGCCAGCGCCATCATGGTGCGGGCAATTGCCGGATGATCGGCATCGAGAACCGTCTCCTGGATGGCCCTCGCCTCGCGCAGCTTGAACCCTGCCTGCCCGCTATCGCCGAGCCGGGTGTCGACGGTCGCGGCACGCACCAGCAGATCGGCGATCTCGGGATGCAAGGGCCCGAGAGCCTCGCGCTTGAGTTCGATCAGCCAGGCATAGATCGGTGCCGCCGCGATCGGCGGGCCCGATCTTGCCGTCAGATCGGCCAGGGAGCCGAGCGAGGCCAGGCTCTCGCAATGGTGGGGCCCCAACCGGTCCTTGGCCAGGCTGTAGGCCTCCCGCAGCAGGCCGAGCGCCTTGCCATGCTCGCCACGGTCCATCATCACCCGCCCCAGCGCATGAAGCGCCGCCACCGCGCGAGGATGAGGCGAGCCGGCGGCGGGTCGCAAAATCGCCAGGGCGCTGCGGCAAAGCGAGATCGCCGCAGGATCGCAGGCGGCTTCGTGAAGGGTGAGCGCCAGATCGATCATGGCGCTGGCACTGACGGGAGAGGCCTTGCCATGGATCTGTCCGCACAGAGCGAGCAGATCCGCTGCCGAGGCCTTCGCCGTGTGAAAATCGCCCTGCGCCCGCGCCAGGGCGGCGGTGACGGCGAGCAGCTCGACATAGCTTTCGGATCTCGGCGGCGTCTCGCGTGCCAGACAGGCCTGGACCTCCGCCACGGCGCGTCCGGCGCCGCCATGATCGCCCAGAGCGAGGCGTATCCGCGCCAGATCGGCAAGGCAGCGCAGCGTCGACGCTTCGTCGGCATCCGTCAGGCCGGCGCAAATCGAGACCGCCTCGTCGATCGCCGGGAGCGCAGCGCGAGGATCGCCGAATGCGCAGTGGATCATGGCGATCCGCTGCAGGATGGCCGCGACGCTGAGATGGGCCGTGCCGAAGGCGAGCCTGCGCAGATGCAGCAGGAAGAGAAGTGCCTGCAGCCCGTCCGCCCGGTCCGCGAAATCGGAGCCGGACACCAGCATCTCGCCGAGGCGCAGCGCCTCGTCGCGGCCTGCCCTGTCGAAGAGCTCCGCGGCGAGCGCAGCCGCATCGGCGCCGTCGGATGTCAGCGCGGCGATCAGCCGGTCCATCTGGCCGCGCTCGCGCATCGTCTCAGGCTCTGACCATGAAGCGCGCTTCGGCGATCTCGCGTTCGTCGGGCTCGTCCAATGCCGACAGCATCGTCGCGAGCCGCGTCAATGCGGCGGCCAGCGCGTCGCTGTCCATCAGGGCGCTGCGCAGCTCGGGCGGCGGCGCCGGGCGCATCAACACCGCCGTCAGTTTCTGCAGGCCGGTCACCGCGTCGAACCGCGCGAAGCGCGGCCGGTCGGGGTCCTGCTGGGCCGGGAAGAAGAAGACGCCGTCGGCGAGCGTCTCGGCGCGGCGCGGGCTGGGATGCAGGCATTGCCAGCCGACGCGGTCCTTCAGCAGCAGCAGGACATGCCAGCCGGCGGGAACCTCGAGCCGCACCAGCACGTCCTCGTTGCGCTCGAAAACCGGCAGGTCGGCTTCGGCGTCATCGGGGTCGTAAAGGCCGCGCGTGCGCGCGATCAGGGCCGGCCGCTCGCGCACATCGGCGCCGCGCAGAAGCTGGAGCCGGCTGCTCGAGCGCGCCTTCAGCACGAGCGCGTCGAAGGGATTAGCGCCCGGCAGAACGCCGGCCTGCGCTTTGAAGTCGGCCAGGCTCGCGAGCTGGAGCACATCCTCCGACACCATCATGTGCTCGCAGACGGTGCCGACATGCCGGATCGGGATATGCCGCTCCCGCGTCGTCACGGTGCCGTTCTTCCAGCCCGCGACCAGGGCAGGCGAGACGCCGACGGCCTCGGCCAGGTCCGAATAGGTCTTGATCGCCGGATGGCGCCGGAAGAGATACTGGAACTTCTCTTCGAAGTGAGGGACATGGACCGACATCTGAGACGAACCTCGCTCTGGAGCCCTCAGCGGGCGCTGTTCTGGCCGATACGAAACGGGTCTTCCAAGGTCAGGTCGTCGCAGCCCGTCCGAGGCAGCCACCTCGCGCGCCGCTGCGCTGCGCCCCTGATCTTCGATCTCGTCGCGCTGCGGAACCCCCTGCCGCGGCGGCCAATGGTGATGACCTTGCCATCATCCCCGACGACTGCCCAGCAATCGAGCTTGCCGTCGATCTCGCGATAGCGCTGCGGGCCGAGGTGGCTCCTGATCTCCTGACGACCGCGCTTGTCGAGAGCGTAGCGATCGGCGGCACCGCATCGGACCGGCCTTGCGAAATCGATCAGCAATTCGACGAGGAAAGCCGGAACGGCGCGCTGGATCGAGCGTTCGCAAGCATGGCGGGTAAGACGCTGCGCGATATCGGACGAGAGGTCGTCGCAGCGATCGGGGCGGGTGAAACTGGACATGGCGATGCTCCATTTGCACTGAAGCCAATGTCATGCCCGGCGCCCCCGAAATCATCTGAAGAGACCGAAAGAGCGCTGAACCCGAGGCCGATCAGCGCTCGCCCCCGTCATCAGCAGCCGGCCGCGCCCGGTCTCGGGACTCGTCTCGACCAGCTTCGTCAGAAGCGACCACCTCGCCAAGAGGCTCCTGCGCCGGAAAGGCCCGCGCCAGCACGGCAGGGGCGATCTCGATGCCCATATGCTCGAGCTCCTGCCGGCAGATTGCAAGGCTGGCGTCGCGGTTCGCCTCCAGCCTTGGCGGGTCCTGGCGGGACGACTCCGCGCCCGTCGCATCCAACCGCCTCCCGCTGCCGTCGAAGACGCCCGTGACCGCGATCGGGAGATAGTCGTTCTCGAGGCCGCTCCAGCGCGCATAGGCGGGATGATAGGGCGGCTCGACCTCGGTCGTGAACTCGATGAAGATTTTGTCGGGGTCGTGCCAGTTCATGGTTTCGTGAAGCGAACCGAAGTCACCGCGCAGCGCATTGACCCGGGGCACGCCGCCCGCGATCATGGCGGCCTCGCTGCTGTTCAGGCGCCCGGTCGCGAGGATCTCGTCGAGCCCGCCCTTGTTCAGGCCATGGACATAGCGCGGCGCGGCAATGTTTTCGCCGGTCCGGCTGCTGCGCTGTTCCGCCTGCTCGGCCTCGCCGCCGGCCGCCTCGGAAGCGGTATCATCTTGATGTCGTCGAGCTGAAGGCATGCTCGTTCTCCGCTTGATCTGCAAGACGACGATAGTTTCAATGCCGGGATGCCGTAAGGGCCTGCACCACGGTCTTCGGGACAGTTCAGCAGAGTTTATCGCAGAGCACGCCACGACGCGATATGAGTGAGGCAGTCCACGGCGCGCCGATGGCAGGGATCACAGGGAGGCGGGACAGATGCAGGGTGGTCCTTCGCATGAAGCCGGCGACGCGGCGTGGACCAGCCTCGGTTCCGGCGAGGCCGCGGGCCTCCAGGGCGAGCGCGGCGACGTCGTCGATGCCGGCCTGTTCAAGTTCGACGGGTTCGCGGAACGCGCCGAGTTCGACCTGGCAGCCGGAAACGAGCGCGCCGATCATTTTGAAGCGCGAAATAGCACCGACAGCAACGGCGGCGCGGCCGAATGGCGTGACGGAGCCGCGAGCGTGAGCAACCGGCAAGCCGAGATCGGTAATCTCGGCGAGCCGCGACTGGAGAACGGGCAAGAACGGGAAGGCGTCGATCTGGCCGACGGGAACGACCGGGCCGAGCGGCACGACGCACAGATGACGGATCGCGAGGGCGATGCCACGGAGACAGCCGAGCCGGCCATGCCCGAGCATGATGGCGGCGATCGTCCGGCTGCGGAGGAGGCTGCGCCCGAAAGCCCCGAGGAACGGCATGACCGGGTCTGGCGCAATTTCGAGCAGCGCCAGGCCGAACTGGCCGAGGAGAACCAGCAGGGCTGGGAAGCCACCAGCGAGGAGCGGGCGGCCTTCTGGCAGCGGGCAGAACGGGAAATGGCCGAGCATCGCGCCTTTCCCGCCCGCTACGAGCGAGAAGAGCGCGAGAAGGAGGACGGCACCTATCTGCGCCCGGAGGACCGCGACGTCTGGCGCAAGATGAATGACGGGTTCGATGACATCGCGAATGATCCCTTCTTCAAGGATGAGGGGCGGCAGGCCTGGTATGCCCGGTCGATAGAGGCCCATGAAGAGTTCAATGACCTGGTCTTCAACAGCCATCGGAAACTTCGCGACTGAAACCGCCATTTTGGGAAGGAACCCGCCGCCATGGCGAAACGCAACATTGGGCGCGAGATCGAGGCGCATGCCGCCACACGGGACACCGAGGGGCTGGAAGCCCGCAATCAGGCGCGGCTGGATGCCATGCCGCTGAGCTGGCGCGACGAAGGCGTCGCCGAATATGTCCGCCGGGTCGATGCCGGGCTGACGCCGCCGCGCGGCGACCACGCCGCCGGCGAACCGGTGACGCTCACGACGACGGATGCCCGGCTGACACAGCTGAGCGAAGTGATCGAGACCGGCGCGGTCATGCCGCTCGCCTATGACGCGACATTGTTTGCCGCCTATGAGGCGGCCGAGCCCGCAGCCGCGCGCTACCAGGACCGCCATCCCGAAGCGAGCGGCCGCGCGGTGTTCAACCGGCTTCGGCAAGGGCTCGGACGCGAAGTCGAGATCCCTCGCCATCCCGTGCATCACCGCCAGTTCCCGATCCGCGAGCATCGCGACCACGTCCTCGATCCGGAGAACCTCGAAGTGACCCGGCCCGGCCCGCTCGCGGTCGGCAGCGGCCGCAGCGCACATGACCAACTGCATGAGGTCTATGGCGACGACAGCCATAAATATTCGGAAATGGCCTGGGGCGACGTACCCGAATGGCTCCAGCTGGCGCGCTGGCAGGCATTCCAGAACCCGGCCGCCGCCCCCTCGCAAGACGAGGTCGCCAAAGCTTTCGAGAACGTCGTCGACACCGAACTGAAGCGCTCGAAATAGGACCCGCAGGATGACCTCCTCCCGCCCAGCCGGATCGCTGCGACCAAACGCGAACCGGGTCCTGCCGCAGGCGGCCTGGACCGACACGGCACGCACCGGGGTGATCAATACGATCGAGATCACCGAACGCTATGGCGGAAGGCCCGGACTCTGGGGCTGGATTCTCAACGCGGCCTTTCTCCAGGACGTGCTGCCCTTCGTCCTGACGGCTATCGTGGTCGTGCCGGTCATCGCGCTGCTGCTCTGGATCGGGCCGACCATCCTGTCGAACCTGGTCGCAGGCCTCTTGAGCTTCCAGGTCTTCGGCACGAGCATATTGGGCGTGATCGCGGCGATCGCGATCGGGGTGATCGGCTTCCAGACCATGGCCGGCGGCGGCAGGCGTCAGGGGTCCGGGATGCTATCCGATGCCGGCGGGCTCGGCCTGCGCATGATCTGGAACCTACTGAAGCTCCTCATCCCGATCGGCTTCATCCATCGCAACATCCGCGAATTGTTCGAGGCGCGTGTCCACGCTTCGCGCCTCGACGAACAGCGCGGCGTTCCGGTCCGCAATGGCCGCCTGGAGCGCCAGGCGCAGGGATCGGGAGCTGCAGGCGGGCCGGTCCGCCTGACCGACCAGTTGCGTGGCCCCCTGCCGGGTGGCGCCGCCGGCGGCCTCCAGGCCCGCCAAGCGACCGGGCCGCGCGACGAGGTCGATTTTCGGCTTGTCGGCGAGCCGAACCTGCCTCTGTTCGCAGGACAACTCGTCACCTTCTACGGCCATCTCGACGCCAGGGGCGTCTTCCAGGTCGAATCCGGCGTCGACATGAGGACTGGAACCCAGATCACGCGCGAATTGCGCCGCCGCCTGCAAAACCTCTGAGCATGGGCGGGACCCAGCGACCGATGGCCCATGACTTCCCCTACCAGATCGCCGACCTGACCAAGGCTGACCGCGACGCCGTCGGGGCTTTCTTCGCAAGGCCCGGCGAGGCCGAGTTCGAGGCGCTGTTCCGCTCGATGCAGTTCACGCGGCTGCTGAGGCACGCCCGTTTCTGGGGCGAATCTGTCGGCGAATTGTCGAAAGCGGTCGAGGAGCTGGTGACCGGGATGCATGGCCTGCACCCGTCCTGGGCGTTCTCGCTGACGGGAACCGGAACCGCGATCGAATGCCGTTTCGGTGCGGAGAGATCGGACGGTCGGGATGCCGATCTCCAGCCGGTCCTTTCCAGCGCCCTGCGCAATCTCGTCGCCACCGGCGGCAACGCGCTTTCCCTGCGCGAACGCCACCCGCATATGCGCCAGATCACGGGAGCGCCGAGCCCGCCGGATGCGGATGCCCCCGGCCATGTGCTCGACAGGCTCTGCCGCGGGCTTGTGGGGCGCAAATGGCGCTATCTGGTGCGGGCGCGGCCGCAGCCGCGCCATGACACGACCGCCTGGGCAGGCGAATTCGACCGCATCCTGACCGGTGTGACGCGTCAGCCCGCGCTGCAGGGAGCGGCTGCGCTGGACCGCGAGCGCGACCGCTATGTCGCCCTGCTCGAGACCGTCCGCGAGCGCTACGATGACGGCATGCTCTACGGCATGTGGGAGGTCGACGCCTGGTTCTCGGCACCCGAGGCGGAGGTCGCCGATCGCGGCGCCGCCCTGCTGCAGAGCGGCCTCAGCGGCGCGCTCTCCCTGCCGGACCCGATGCGGGCCACGCCCTGTCTGCAGGGCCAGGCAACCGCGACGACGCCATTGCCGTTGTCCAGCCGGCAGCTCGCCTGGATGGTCACCCCGCCCGCGCAGGAGTTTCCCGGCTACGAGATCGTCGGCCACGCCGCCTTCGGAGCCCAGCCGATCGCGATCCGGGACGACGGCTCCCGGCGCAGCCTCGACATCGGCGAAATCCTCGCGGAGGGCCGCCCGAGCGGCAATCAGCTCGCGATGCCGCTGGACGACCTGACCGCGCACGGGCTGATCGTCGGCGTCACCGGCAGCGGCAAGACCAACACCTGCTTCCAGATCCTGGCCCAGCTCGCGGCCAACGACATTCCCTTCCTCGTCGTCGAATCCGCGAAATCGGAATATCGCGAGCTGCTCGCCGATCCGCGCTTCGCCAGGCGGCCGCCGCGCATCTTCACTGTCGGCAACGAGACGTTGGCGCCCTTGCGCCTGAACCCGTTCGAGGTTCCCGCCGGCACGCTGGTGCAATCGCATATCGACTATCTCAAGCAGCTCTTCTCGGCCGCCTTCGTGCTCTACGCGCCGATGCCCTATATTCTCGAACAGAGCATCGAGGAGACTTACGTCGATCGCGGCTGGGACCTCGCCGACAACACCAATCTGCGCGGCGGCGAGGCTGCGGGAGGCCTCGCCTTTCCGACGCTCGACGATCTCGAACGCAAGGTCCGGGTCGTCATCGACCGCATGGGCTATGACAGCCGCATCAAGATGGACGTCACGGCGGGCCTCGTCGCGCGGCTGGGCCAGTTGAAGGGCAGCGGCGGCAAGGGCCCGATGTTCAATACGCGCCGCTCCCACAGCGCCGAGGAGCTGTTCGGGGCGCCCTGCATCATCGAACTGAAGGCGCTGGTCAGCGATGACGAGAAGGCCTTCCTGATCGGGCTTCTGCTCATCCGGCTCGCCGAATATCACGAGGGCCGAAGCCATGCCGGCCAGGACGGGGCTCCCGCGGATGCGGCTCCAGGCAAGTTGCGGCACGTCACGCTGATCGAGGAGGCGCACCGGCTGCTGCGCAATGTCGGCATGGAACAGGGCGGCGAGAACGCCAATCCCAAAGGCCGTGCCATCGAGGTCTTCACCAACATCCTGTCCGAGATCCGCGCCTACGGCGAAGGCATCCTGATGGCCGAGCAGATCCCGGTGAAGCTCGTGCCCGATGCGATCAAGAACACCAATCTGAAGATCATTCATCGCCTGCTGGCCAAGGACGACCGCGAGGCCGTCGGCACCACGATGAATCTCGATCAGGGCCAGATCGATCATCTCGCCCGGCTCCAGAAGGGCGAGGCGATCGTTTATGCCGAGCGGCTGCTGAATCCGGTCCTGCTCAAGGTGCCGCTCTCGCCCGCCAAGGAAAGCGCGCCCAAGGTGCGCGAGGCCGATCTGGCGCGGGCGCATTCCGGCGCGGAGCCAAATGGCGGCGCCATGCTCGACGCGATGCAGAAGCGCCGTCCGGCGGCCTTCCACGGCCTCGTGCAGGCATTCAATGCAGTCTATCTGCGGGCCGCGGACCAGCCGACAGAGCTGATGGCGGTCGCCAGGCTCTACGGCGAGCGGTTCGTGGCCGCCTGCGAACGCTGCGGCGCGACCGGCGCGGCCGGCCGCGTCTTCGCCGCGCTGCTCGCCGACGAAATCGAGTCGCGCGGAGCCTACGGCGCCTGGCGCTTTCCGGAGATGGCGGAGATCCTGCGGCGCGGCGACGAATTGGCCAGTCGTCTCGACGCAGTCCCGTCGGCGTCCGGCAGCCGGGACATGGCTTCACAAGCGCTGACCCGCTTCGCCCAAGCCGTTGCAACCGCGCAGAGGCCGCAACCGCCGATGGACCTGCCATTTCCCGGCTGCACCGATTGCCGGACCCCTTGCGCCTATCGCTATGACGTCGGCAGCCTGATTTCGCGCCATCCCGAACAGACCGAGATTTTCCAAAGCCGGCTCGCCGAGGCTGGCGAACCCGGCGATCTCGTCGCCCAAGCGCAATGGGTCGCCCGTGGCAGCTTTCCAGAGGCGACCTGGGAGATGAAGATGGGCGCAGCCTATTGCTATGCCCTGCACCAGCTCAATCATTATCGTCGTACTGCAAAGACCCCACCGGCAGCGCAGTATCTCCAGCAACGTGCCGGGATCCTGGCCCGGGCGCTGCACTCCGCACGAGAGGGAACCGATACGAGCGCTGCAGCGACCTGAGCCGCACCATGCCGATCAGAGCCCCTCGTCGGTGCGACGCAGATCCTGATACGCCGACGACATGCTGCATTCCCTAGCGGGCAGGACAACAGCCTCGTCCAGGCCCAGGGCCTGCCGCAGTTCCGATCGGGCACGTTCGAAATCGCGCTGGAAGCGTGGATCGTCCATCAGCATCCGCTCGGCCTGGATCGCGGCCTCGCGGCCGCCTTCGAGGTCGCTCGGAAAATGCACGCCGGCGATGACGCGGCGAGCCGCATAGGCGTCGCCGCGCGCCAGCAGGGCGTCGGCCTGCTCCGGCACAGCACGCGCCAGAAGCCTGGCATTGAGATGCCCGAAGGCCGAATGGCCGCTGGGGAATGACGCGTTTGGCGGCTGTTCGACGATCGTCACGATCTCCGGGTCGACCATGAAAGGGCGTGCCCGCCCGACGCTGGCCTTGACCGAGGCGATGGCATTGTCGCTATCGAGAAAGGCCTGGCGAAGGAACCCGGCCGAAAACGGCACGGTCTCCGGGGCGAAGCCGGGTCCGAGCACGTCGGCGAACCGGAACGCACTCATCTCGGCGTCCAGCCGCGCCGCCTCCATCTGCGCGGCGCTGCGCTCGCGATTGGCGGTGCGGACGGCATCGAGGTCGAGTCGATAGGCGTCGCTGCCGGGCTCGGGCGGCGGCGACAGGATCTCCGCCACACCGATCTCCTCGGGCGCGAGATAGTTGCTGTAGCCGGCGTAATAACCCTTGGCCTTCCAGGGCTCCGCTGCGGGGCTCTCCAGCGCCGATGCCAGCGTCCCGGCGACCCGGCCGAGCGGAACGATGGCGTTGGGATTGTCGAACTGGCACCACCGCATCAGCGCGGCATCGCCCTCATGCCCGGCAAATCCGGATGCGAGCTGCTCCGCGACCGTTCGCCCGTCGCAGGACGCCGCGGACTGCCTGCGATGCACCAGCATCTGTTCGGTATCGACGCGACCATCGGCGAAAGCGGAGCTCAGGTGAAACAGGTCCTGGCCGGGAATATCGGCTCCGCGCCCGAGCGCGCGGCGATAATCGTCGGCAAGGTCGCCGTCGGGCGCGTCTAGCGATCCTGCGCGGCGTTGTTCGAGCGCATCCTTTGCGGCGAGATGGGCCGTCGCCAGTTCGGCATCATAGGCGACGGTGCGGACGGTGCCGCTGCCGAAGACAGTGCGGAGCCGATCTGCGGCGCCGTCCGCCAGATCGATCCGGCGCATCTCGCAGGATGGCTCGGCCGCGCTTGCCGCGATGGCGTCATAGGCGTCGTCCAGCCGGCGCGCCTGATCCTGCGTGGTGACACAGCGCCATTCCAGCGCAATCGCGTCGAGTGCGCGGCGATTGGCATCGTGGATTCGGGACCGGGGCACATCCGGCTCGCGGGACGCCTCGGGCATCTCCTGTCGCTTCATAGCAATCCTCCTCTAGGACGGAATTTCAAAGAGCGGCCGCTGGTCGCCATATTTCATCTGCCGCAGGCGCGTGCTGAAGACCCGGACCTTGAGCACGCGCCCCGTGACCGTGATCGAGCGCCTGTTGCCGAAGCCCTCGATCCGCCGGGCTCCGGTGAGCTCGAGATCGAGTTCGATGTCGACGCCGCGATCCGCCGTGGCGACCAGCGTCTGAGCGCGGTTGGAATCGATCGGGAAGGGGAACAGGTCGACCGGCCGGTCGAGCTCGATGCGCCAGAACCGGGCATAGCTGCCACTGGGCTTCGGCAGGCCCGGACGACGAAAGACCTGGGGACAGGTGGGCGCGGTGTCGCTGCGTCCCTCGATCGTCACGACATTGGTGGGCTGACCATAGCTCTTGCTCCAGAAGCTGGCGCTGATCGGGAAACGCTGGTTGGCGACGTCGTAGGTTTCGAGCCGCCCGCCGGATTTCATCTGGAAGCTGCGGCGCGTCCCCCGCATCGAGGCCGCGAGCTTGGAGCGCGTCTCGGCCCGGAAGTCGGCGAAGGTTCCCGAGGCCTGGAATTCGCTGCCGAAGCTCCGCAGCGCATCGTCGCAGAGATATTTGACCGCCAGATTGGCGTAGAAATCATCGTCGTCGAGAATGGCCGGGTTCAGCGCGACAGCGGCAAGAGCCAGGCGCTCGGACGTGATCGCATCGGACGGTATTGCCAGCCGGCCGCCATAAGGCAGCGCCGGGCTGGTCCCCTGTGCAATGGCCGGGCTGCCCTGCAGGCCGGCCGCAACAATGATCGCAGCGAGGCCGAGATAGCCGAAATTCGGTGAAGCCGGCATGGTGAGGCGCTCCCTCTCTCAAGAATTCGCGCAAGGGGTACGATCCGTCGATGGTCCAAATCTTCGCAGGTCAAGGTGTCGTCCCGTTGACCTCGCATGATGCTAACCTGCACACGCGCTCCGCACAGCTGAATTCCGCTGAAATCCATCGGGCTATTGCCGCGGACTGCCCCAGCGCCGGGTTGCCTCCGTCACGGCGGCCCGCCGCTCGGCCGCGCTCATCTCCCGATCGACCGCTTCCAGCATCTCGCGTGCGCTCTGAAAGTCCTGGCGATCGGCGAAGAGCAGCAGCGCCTTCGCCAGCACGAGGTCGCGCGCCACGCCATAGCCGTGGAAGTGCAACTGGGCGAGATGGAACGCGGCTCCGGCATCGCCCTTCTCGACCGCAAGCCCATAGAGCCTGGCCGCCTCGGGCAGGTTCTCCGGCGCAACCTCGCCTCGCACATGGATGTTTGCGAGATTGACCATGGCGCGTGTCTCGCCGCCAGCCGCGGCCTGCTCGTAAAACCGGATCGCGCGGGCCGGGTTGCGCGCGATGCCCGCCCCTGCCGCGAGCATCGTCGCGAGATTGAAAGCTGCGCAGGCGTGGCCGGCCCGCGCGGCGCGGGCGTACCAGCGCGCTGCCTCCTTGCCGTCTTCAGGCACGCCTTCCCCGACCTGGAAGGCGATGCCGCAGCGAAACATCCCTTCGGGATCGCCACTCCTCCCGGCCTTGCGGAACAGCCGCACCGCGCGCTCGGGGTCGGCGGTCCCGCCCAGGCCCTCGCCATGGAGGCGGCCCAGCGTCAGCGACGCCCAGACATCACCGCGTCTGGACGCGTGCAGCAGCCAGAACCGCGCCTGGGCATAATCCGGCGGCTGAGCCCGCAAGGCCGCGAGGCTGAGCCGCCGCAGGTCGGCCATGAGTTTCCGGCGCGCTGGGCCGGGCACCCCCGACGGCCGCTCGACCGTCGTCGCAACGCTGTCGCGTGCCTGGCGTTGGATTGCTCCTGCGCTCCCGATGTCCTCTGGTCCATCTGCGGCTAAGGATCGGGGCGGCTGCAGTTTGTCGGGGGCGGTGCGCATGCCTGTCACATGCCATGTCGGTTTCTGCTCCGGCACTCAAATTCACTGCAGATTCTCGAAGCGACCCGTCCTGTCGCAACACAATTCCAGGTCATCCCACGAAAGGCGGCGCCTGTTTCAGCAGAGTTCCAAGATCTTCAGGCGCCGGATTCTGGCCGCGGGTTTACGAAAACCGTATGAAGGCGGTTCAGCCCTGTGAGAGGCAAGCTGGACGGCTTGCGCGCCCAGGCTAGAATGAGACATCGGCCGTGCCTGCCAAGCAAATGGACCAGTCCTGATCTGTAGTTACGGGGCGGAGAGCGAGCTGTCATGAGCGGACCGAAGACGGCGAAGTGGCAACTGGCCGATGCCGGCACGCCTGGCGCGCTGAGTTTCGAGGAAGGCTGCGCGTTGCTTGCCGAATACCGCCGCAAGGCGGAGTTGCTGGCAGCCGAGCTCGACGCCCTTCGTGCCGCCGAGCCCGGGCTCGCCATCGCCGAAGTCGCTGCGCTGGTCCCTTCGGACGCGCCTGCCGAACCGGGCGCGCTCGTGGCGCAGCTCATTGCCACGCAGGACTGGAACAACCGCCTTCTCGCCGCACTCGAAGAGGCCAGGGCGGCGCTGGCGCTGGCGCTGGCGATCCCGCGCACGGCCATGGACGGAGCGCCAGCCCTTTGCCGCGCGGACGAGCCGGACACCGCGGAGAGCATGCGCATGGTCGCGAAAAGGCTCCTGCCGGGCGCATCCGATGCGACCGTCCAGGAGGTCAGGCGCATTCTGGAAACGGCCGATATTCTGGGTGCCGGGATCGGCGGCTCGCTCGACCAGGAGCTGAAGCGGCTCAAGCAGATCGTCTCGAAGAGCAATGCCGGCATCGCCGAGCTGCGCGACCGCAGGACGCTTCGCCAACGCCGGCAAGGCGCGCGCGCCGGCCAGCTGCTGGTGGCGATGCTCGGAATCGAGAAGCCGGAGGCCGAAACCATCCGCACCGCGCTGGAGGCGGCCCAGCGCGGCGACGAGATCCTCACCGACGAGGTCGTCGCGCGGGCCACCGCGCTGGTTCAGGCGGCACAGGCCACCAAGGCAGCGACGATCCTGAAGACCGCGCTGAGCGAGCTCGACTACGACGTCGGCGAAGCATTCGAGACCTGTTTCGCGAGCGGAGGCGAGGTGGTCCTCGGCAAGCACGACAAGGCCTGGAGCGAGCATGCCTGCCGCATCGCCATCGACGCGCAGGCCAGGACACTCGACCTGAGCGTCGTCAGATTCGGCGCGGAGAGGGAGGCGACCCGCGGCGAGGCGATGCAGGACATCGAGATGGAGACGCGTTTCTGCCGCGATGTCGAGGCGCTGCGCGCAAGGCTCGCCAAGGCCGGCATCGATCTCGGGCTGGAGCGCGCGGCGATGCCGGGCGAGGTACCCATGCAGCGTGTGGCCGGCTCTCCTGCGGCCGCCGGCAAATCCAGTTCCGCCCCGCGCAAGATCGAGGCGGCCAGGCCACTGTGAAACACGCCGCCGCACTGGCGGCTTCCGGATCGGATCGATCCGACCCATCCTTTCAAACGAGGTTATTGCCCATGTCCACGCTTGACGCGCCGAGCCCCCAGGAACGCATGACGGCCGAACACCTGCTACCGCTCGCTCCGGGCGCCCCCGCCTGGCTGCGCGATGTCGGGCAGTTTCTCTCGGTGAAGCCGCAATTCGTGCTGAGCGGCAATATCTTCGATCATTATGTCTTGCCGCATGCCGGCGGCGTCTACATCCGGACCCTGACGGAGACACTCTGGTCGCTGCTCGAGATCAACGGCTTCGACGCCCTGCTGGTCTATGACCGCTTCGAGAATTTTCAGGTCTATCCGCCATTCGATGCGAAGATCGAGCTCGTCCGCGGCGTGACCAGCCTGCCCTTCGACGGGGCCGGACGCGCGGCGCGCTCGATGCAGCACGTTCCCGACATCTGCCGCCGGCTTCTGGCCGCGACGACGCCGCCCGATGGCGGGCCGGAGCCGAATATCGGCGTGCTCATCCACTACGCCTCGCGGCTGACCCTCAATGCGACCCAGATCACCGAGCAGGAATCCGACCTGTTCGGAGCCATGCTGAAGTTGAGCCATCAGGCGACGCCCATCGTGACGCCCTATGGCGACCAAGTCTATCGGCCGATCTTCTGGGCTGTCGACCAGGTTGGCGATCTCCCCGCCTGGCTCCTCGTCGGCAACGAGAACATCAGGCAGCAATCGATCCCGATGCCGACCAGCAACGCCCGTGCGCCCGTCGCCCGCTTCCTGGCGGCCGGCTTCGACGGGTTTGCCGCGACGGCCGATGACGACCAGCGCAGCAAGCTTCTCGCCACCTTTGTCGATCAGACCGAAGGCATGACCATCCTCGCCATGGAGAAGATCGCCGAGCTGGCGCGCAACAAGCGCCCGCCGACGCCTTTCAGCGACCTGGCCGATGCGGTTCGCGCCTACAAGCTCGGCGTCGTCGACAGCCCCTGGAAGGCCGATGGCGCCGATGGCGAGGCCGGTCTGCTCGGCAAGATCAGGCGGGCCGAAACGGAGATCCGCGAGCGCGTCAAGGGCCAGGATCGCGCCGTGGTCAAGGCCGCCGATATCCTGCGCAGCTCCGTGCTCGGCCTCAGCGGCGCGCACACCTCCGCATCGGGCCAGTCCGGCCGGCCGCGCGGCGTGCTGTTTCTCGCCGGCCCGACCGGAACGGGCAAGACGGAGCTCGCCAAGGCCCTGAGCCAGTTGCTCTTCGGCGACGAACGCGCCTGCATCCGTTTCGACATGAGCGAGTTTTCGGCCGAGCACAGCGAGGCCCGCCTGATCGGCGCTCCACCCGGCTATGTCGGCCATGACGCGGGCGGTCAGTTGACCAAGGCTGTCCGCGAACGGCCCTTCTGCGTCGTTCTCTTCGACGAGATCGAGAAGGCGCATCCGCGCATCATGGACAAGTTCCTGCAGATTCTCGAAGATGGCCGTCTGACCGATGGCCGCGGCGACACGGTCTATTTTTCCGAAGCGATCATCGTCTTCACCTCCAATCTCGGCATCAGTCAGGAGGATGTCGAGTTCATCGGCGGAAGACCGTTCGTCCGGACCACCACGGTCAGTCCGGAATTGCCTTATCGCGAGGTCGAGGAGCGGGTTCGCACGGGTATCGAGAAACATTTCAAGGAGGTGCTAAAGCGGCCTGAACTGCTCAACCGCCTCGGCGACAACATCGTCGTGTTCGACTTCATCCGCGCCGACACCGCGATGCAGATATTCGACATCTATGTCCGCAACTTCAAGGCGCGTTTCGAAAAGGAACGGAAACTGAAGATCGAGATCGCGGACGGCGTCATCGAGAAGCTGAAGGAGCTGGTGATGCCCGAGCTTTACATCAACGGACAGAGAGCACCGGGCGACACGGGGCTTTCGCAGGGCGGGCGCGGCATCTTCAACCTGTTCGAGTCCAACTTCAACAAGGCGGTCTCGCGCGCGCTCCTGGACATCGATGACGATCCGGCGCGCAAGACGATCACCGTGACGGACATCCGGGTCGTCGACCGCCATGTTTCGGTGGTGCTGGCGTGAATCTGCAGATCAGCCGCACGCATTTTCCGGTGACGGTGCTCGGCCCCGGCTGCCGGGCGGGCATCTGGGTCCAGGGCTGCGGCGTCGGCTGCAAGGGCTGCGTTTCGAAGGACACCTGGAACAGGGCGGGCGGCTCGGCGATGCCGGTCGCCACGATCCTCTCCTGGAGCCTTGCCTGCGTAGCCAGCGGAGCCGATGGCGTGACGATCTCGGGCGGGGAACCGTTCGAGCAGCCCGACGGGCTTGCAGCCCTGCTCGATGGCCTGATCGCGGCCCGCGCCGCGGGGAGCCGGGATTTCGACATCCTCTGCTACTCCGGCCTGAAGCTCACGCGCCTGCGCCGGCTTCATGCCGCGATCCTGGCGAAGCTCGACGCCGTCATTCCCGAGCCCTTCGTCGAGGCGCTGCCGGACGGCGCGATCTGGCGAGGCTCGGTCAATCAGCCGCTTATCGCCCTGTCGGAACGCGGGCGGCGTATCTACGCGCCCTATCTCGACGGTAAGGCCACGAACTCGGCCGGCCTGCAGGTCTCGGTCGAGGGCGACCAGATCTGGATGGTCGGCATCCCGCGCCGCGGCGATCTCGCCAGGCTGGAGGCGAAGGCGCGCGCGGCCGGACTTCAACTCGGAGAGGCGTCATGGATGTGAAATCTGCCAACCGCCTGGCCAGGCGCTGCGAGGTCTGCGGCTTCCTCAATCAGCCTGAAGCCCATTTTTGTGCCGCACCGGGCTGCAAGGGCAAGGTCGGCCACCTCAAGATGCAGTCATTCGCTCCCTTTGGCCCGGGAGACGTTCTACCCGTGGTCGCGCAGCTCAGCTTTCCCTGGGGCGAACAGCAGGTCTATGATCGTCTCGGCATCGGGCGCGATCCGGACTTCTCGACGCTGTCGGAGGCACTTTTGAACGGAACCTACGCCAACACGGTTTCGCGCCGCCATGCCGAGCTCGCGATCCGCGACGGGCGCCTCGAACTGATCGATTTCGCGGCCGGCAGCAACGGAACCTTCGTCAACCGCGAGCGCTTGCCCAAGGACGTCGCGACCGTGCTGAAGATCGGCGACAAGCTGTCCTTCGGCTTCCGGGTCGAGGCGAAGGTCGTCGCCCTGCGCAGCGCGAGGCCCCGGCCGTGAGCGCGATCCAGGCGGCGGCGCTGACGCATCGCGGCCGCGTCCGGCCCGGCAACGAGGATACGATCGGACTGGCCGGCTGGCTCAGCGCCGAATCCGGCAAGCATCCGGTCGCTCTGCACTGGACTGCGGACGGCCCGGCGCTGTGCGTCATCGCCGACGGCATGGGCGGCCATGCCGCGGGCGAGGTCGCGAGCCGGCTCGCTGTCGAGCGCCTTCTGGCAGCGACCACCGGCGTCACCGACGAGGCCGGACTGCGTGCAACGATCCTGCAGGCGCATCTGGCGGTGCGGGCGGCGGCACTGGCCGATCCGGCGAAAGCCGATATGGGCACGACCCTGGCGGGGCTCCTGGTCCTCGATGGCCAGGCGCTGGTCTTCAACATCGGCGACAGCCGGGTCTATCGCGAGAATAGCGGCTATCTGCGTCTGCTGAGCTGCGACGATACCAGTTCCTTCGACAGCGACGGGCCGGAGGCCAGGACCGGTCGCCGTTCCTCGCACGGACTGCTCCAGGCACTGGGGCTCGATCTCGGCGGCACCGCACCCTCGCCGCATCTGAGCGCCGTGAAGATCGGCGGCGGCGAGCGCTTTCTGCTCTGCAGCGACGGCCTGACCGACATGCTCGATCAGGACGAGATCGAAGCCTGCCTGGAGCCGGATCTGGCGGCGACTGTGACGCGGCTGTTCAAGGCCGCCATGGCCGCGGGCGGCGAGGACAATATTTCGATCATGATGGTGCAATGCCCGCGAGCCGCATCCGTGAGGGCGCCCGATCGGCCAAGCCTGTGAGCCGGGGCGGGGAAACCAGAGGAGAGCCGCTGATGAGCGCGGAAGCCGAAAGTCGGGCAAACAGCCTGGGTACGGACGCAAGCGTTTCGCCGGACGCCATGGACAAAGCGGCCACGAGCGCGCGGGCTTCGACCGAGGCGGAAGAGGACCTCGCCGGTTTCATGGCGCACCTCTGGGGTGACGGCGCGGAGCCCGATCGGACCGTCCCGCTCGGGGCGCTGCCCGTTCCTCCGCGATCGGCGGCTCCCGATGCCCGATCGGCTGCGGAAACGCTCGCGCAGAGCATGGCGGAATTGGCGGAGAACTATGTCCTGATCGCCTATCATCGGGGCCGGCAAAGCGCCCCCGACATAGCCCTTCTCCAGCCAAAGGGCGACGGCGTGCTCCCGGCCCATACCATCGCCGTCCGGCTCCATGGCGATGAGGGCGCCGCGCTGTTGCAGGCGTTTCCGCCGATCGTGGTGCTCGATGCCGATGCCGTCGCCTCCTTGCTGACCAGCGTGGAACAGGGCGCGGCTGCGTCGAGCGCCCAGCGGTCAGCAACAGCCGGCCCGACCGAGGGGCAAGCGCCGGCCGGAAACAGGAGCCTGCCCGCTCTTCTGCCGAAGTGAGCGGCGCCCCGCCGGGCGCTGCCGGGACGACTCGAGGACCGCGTATGAAGAAGGAGGCGACATCGATGTCCGAAAGCGCCCTCAAAAACCCAAATCCCTCTTCGGCCGTCGCGCGAGCCATGCTGGCACCGACCGAGATCGACGAGGACATCCCCGACTGGGCCGTGCGCGCCGGTGGTGTCTATGATGCGCCGTCCGCGACGACAGCGGCGCGGGAGCCGGCCGTCAACGAAGCTCCGTCCGCCGGTGCAACCTCTGCTCCGGTCCCCTTCTCGATGCTGCCGGGCGAGTTGGCACGGAGCTATGTGCTGCTCGGAGATATCGCGGGCTCGGGCAACGAGGCCGACATCTTCCTCGTGCGGCGCGTCGACGATCGCGCCGCGCAGCCGCACCGCCTCGTCCTCAAGCTCTACCGGCCCAAACGCGCGCCCAGCGCCGAGGTCCTCCTGGCCATCGGCGAACTCGACGACGCCTATGTCGTCAAGCAGATCGAGGTCGGCGAGGAGAACGGACGCAGCTACGAGATCCTGGAGCACTTGCCGGCGGGATCGCTCGATTCCTTGCTGGCGGCGGAGCCGTCCGGATCTCCCGACGAGCGCAGCCACCTTCTGGCGTCGGTCGCCAAGCAGATGACGGCGATCCTGGACTACCTGCACGGGCTTCCGAAAACGAAAACGCTCGTACACCGGGACATCAAGCCCGCCAATATCCTCATCCGCGCGACCGACCCGCTTGCCCTCGTCGTCGCCGATTTCGGCACGGCGCGGATGCTGGAGTTCGAGGAAGCGGGAACGATCTTCGCCGGGACACGGAGCTACACCGCCCCGGAAGGACAGTCCGACGCGCATGGCGGCGCGGTCGTCGTCTCGCCGGCGCTCGACTGGTGGTCGCTCGGCATCATCCTGCTCGAAATCGCAGCCGGCAGGCATCCCTTCGACGGTCTATCGGGATCGGAGCAGCATCAACTGCTGAAGGGGCAGATCGGCTTCCAGTTCGAGAGCTTGCCGCCGGAGCTCGTCGAATGGGCGGGATTGTTTGCAGGCCTGCTGCAGCGCGATCCCAGGCGGCGCTGGGCCGGTACCCAGGCGCGCGCCTGGCTCGACTGCGATCCGGCCATGCGCGCGGCCGCCCAGGCGCTGGTCGCCGCCGAGCAGCGCCTGGCCCCGACGCCCCCGGTTCCCGGCGTCAGGCCCTTCGAATTCATGGGAACGCTCTATAGCGACGAACGGAAACTCGGCCGGACCCTGGCACGGCATTGGGACCAGGCGGTGACACGGCTGGGGCGCGGCGCCCTCCTGAAATGGCTGGAAGGCGAGCCGAGCAAGAACGACGCCGCCAGCATGCTGCAGGATCTCGAGCTGAAAACGGTTCTGGGCGAGAAGCTGACGGCGGAGCAGCAGCTGATCGAGTTCCTGTTCTATCTCGATCCGAACGCGATGCCTGAACGTGATCGCGGCCGCAATCATACGCACATGACGATCAAGCGTTGCCTGCAGGCCGAGGCGGGGCTGGCCTACGCGCAAGCCGCCTTGGCGCAGATGCTTCTCGAAGGCACCGTGCTGCAGCCGGACCAGCCGCGTGCGGAAGAGCTGGCCAAGGCGGCGGCCCGTCAGGGCGATGTCGCCGGGCAGGCGCTGGCCGAAGAGATCGCACGGTTTCGACAGGCTTCGGAGAAGGCGGCCGACGACGACGCGGAAGCGCTGCTGGAAGTGGCGCGCCGTCAGGAGGCCGGGCTGGGCGTCGTTCGAGATATGCTAGCGGCGCAACGCAACTATGAGCGCGCAGCCGATCTCGGCATTGCCGAGGCGCAATGGGAAATTGGCTCGAAGGCCTATCGAGAACAACGCTACGACATCGCTAGATTGTGGTTGGAGCAAGCGGCCGCACAGGGCCATTCCAACGCGCAGAACCATCTCGGCTGTGTGCATTTAAAAGGGCTTGGCGTTCCGCGAGACGACGTCAAAGCTGTGAAGCTTTTTCGATTGGCCGCCGAGGCCGGCCATGTGGTGGCCATGGGAAATCTTGCGCTTTGCCTTTACGGAGAACGAGGTTGCGCGCGCGACGATACCGAAACCTACCTTTGGAGCCAACGCGCCGCCGATGCTGGCGAAGAGTACGGCCAATACTATGCCGCGCTTTGCCACATGAATGGCATCGGAACCCCGGTCGATCGGGAACGGGCTGTCGGGCTCTTCAGGCAGGCTTGGGAGAACGGCTTCGTCGCTGCTGGCTACGAGCTGGGCCGGGCTTACGAACGCGGAGACGGCGTCGAGCGGGACGATTCCAAGGCGGTTAAATGGTATTTCGACACGGCGCATAAGGGGCATGCACCGAGCCAGCACATGGTCGGCGAATACTGGCTTCGCGCAGCGGCGTCCGGATTGCAGGGCGACCCCGCCGCTGCGTTATCTTGGTTCGGCCTTGCGGCCGACCAAGGCCATGCTCCGGCCCTGCTCGAACTTGGGCATTTGCATCGCGATGGGGTCGGCGTCCCGCGGGATCGCGACAAGGCGCTCGAACTCTATGGGCGCGCGGCGGAAGCAGGGCTGCCGGGCGAAGCTCATTATTGGCGAGGCTCGCTTCTTGCCGCCTATGCTGTCACGGACCTGGAGCACGAGCAGGTTTTCGAGGCATTCGAGCGGGGCGCCGACAACGGGTGGGCTGCGGCGCAACTCGCGCTTGCCCGCCTCTGCGAGGCAGGGCGCGGCTGCGCCCCCGATCCAAAAAGAGCGCTGCAGCTATATCGCAAGGCTGCCGATCAGGGGCTGGCCGAGGCGCAGTATGAACTCGGCCGCATCTACGAAAACGGCTCGCTTGCGCTAGCCGATAGCACGGCGGCCGGCCTCTGGTACCGGAAGGGTGCCGATAACGGCTATGTGCCGGCACAGTTCAAACTTGGTCAGGTCTTCCTCGCCCCCGGAAATCCCGAATACTTTGCCGATGCCGCGAACTGGTTCCGCAACGCGGCCGAAGCCGGCCACGCCGAAGCGCAATTTAATCTCGGCGTCCTGTTAAGGGAGGGCAAGGGTGTTCCGAAAGATTTGGGCGAAGCTGCGGCCTGGTTCAAAAAAGCCGCCGATCAGGGCTTCGCGGGAGCGCAATATCAGCTCGGCTTATTCTATGATGAAGGCTTAGGGGGCATACTGCAGGATGACGCGCGCGCCGCAAAATTCTATCGTCTGGCGGCGGAGCAGGGCACCCAAGCGGCGCAAAACAACCTCGGCTTTTTTTACGAGATTGGCCGCGGTGTTCCGCAGGACATGTCCCAGGCTGCGCTATGGTACGGCAAGGCAGCAGATGGGAATTTTTGGCTCGCCATCAGGAACGTCGCTGAGTGCCATTGCTTTGGGTTCGACGGTATCCCCAAGAATCTCGTCGAAGCCAAGCGGCGCTATCGCCAGTTGGTCGAAAATCATCCTGAAGCGCTCGCCGAAGCCGCTCAGCGCTATCGGCAGTACGCCGTGGATCAACACAGCGCCGAAGCGCGCGAGATCCTGGCTCTGCTTGGTCAGCCCGCCAGCGATCAGGATGATCGCAAGACGGGAACCCAAGCGTGACCATCGAGCCTGATCCGAATTCGGATGACGCGCGGTCCGGAGGCGATCCTGGTTCCGTCTTCCCGGCCAGGAAGGAGGGCCCTGACGCAGAGACGCCTGACGATCCGCTCCGGCCGCCGGCGAGCCTGGCGCTGCGCCGGATGCGTGCTCAGGCGATCTGGTTCGTCGCGTTCGTCTTCACTTTCTTCACCTTGATGCAGTTGCTCTTGATCAGAACCGGCTTTGACGCCATGGCGTCGGCCAAGACGAGCCTGGAAGCCCTGAGGTTGCACAGCTTCGGCGACCTTGTCTCGATGATCACGGGATCGATCTTGTTTCTGGCTGCGGGAGTCGCGTTGCTTGTCTATACAGCGGTCGCATTGTCTCTGCTCGCCAGGCAGATGCTCGATCTGATGGCTGCGCTCTTTGCGGCGACGTCAGACCTTGTCTTCCCCAAAGCGAAGCCACGCTCGCAGATCGAGGCCGATCCGTCGGACGGGTTCATCGAGTCGGCGCGGCGGGACTGGCTTTCGGCGACCGCGTTCACCGTCAATGTCGTCGTCGCAACCGTTAATGGGCTGATCGTGCTCTTCAGCAAGAGGACGTAGGCGCCGGTGACGATGGCATCGGTGGTTGCGCGTTCTGAGCGCGGCTTTTGGGTCGGTCTTTGCTTGTTGGCTCCGCTCGGCGTCAGCGAAGCTGGACTGCGTCATCATGGAGTTGGTGGCGGCTGTGTCGCCACCGTCGATCCCATTGATGAAGCGCGAGCATCGTCGATCCCACCCGGTTCCCGGCACCGCCATCGGCAGGCGCGTATCGAGGCGAGCCTTCAGTCCTGGCGGGGAGGCGTCTGCGGGAGTTCGCTGCGAGCGGGCGGGAAAAGATTGGGTCGGTTCTGCGACAAGGGATCGAAGCGGGGCACTGACAAGGGTTCGATGCGCGAAGGCGACGAGGACTCGGTCGGACGGACCGGCACAGGATTGAGGCGGATCGGCGACGAGGGGTCGATGCGGGGTGCCAACAAGGGATTGGTCGGCCAAGGCCGCTGACCGGGCGGGACGCGCGGGAGACAGGCGGTGGGGAACGGCTCGTAGCGGGCCAGCGCCCAGTCGATGACCGAAACCTTGCGCTCGCCCTTGCCCGTGATCTCCTTGCCCACGATCTCCATCGCGTCCCAGGGCCATATCAGCCCTTTCCTGGCGCTGTGGATGAGGATGTTCGGATAGGTCTCGGGGCCACCTTCAGCCTGCATCTTGAGACAGCGGAGCATGGATGGCGGCGGGCTGGTCGCCAATTGGACCACGCTTGTTCCCGCGACCAGAATTGCGACGCCGCAATAGCCCAGAATTATTCCCTCGATTGTACTCATCAGCAGCCCCTGTTTAGACCGATCGAGATACAGTTCGCCACGCTCCGCCGCCGTTACGGCTTGGCGGCTTTGAGACCCGCGGCGAGATGCAGCTGTGCCGTCCGCGGCCGCCCATCAGCATCGCTCTGCATCCGCGCCTCCGCAATCCGTCGGTAGCCGTTAAAGCGGGCCTGCACGACACCTTCGACCTTCTGAACATCCTCGAAGGCTCCACGCGCGATGGGTTGCGTGACCACCATGGCATAGTCCTCAAGGACGGTCTTCGCGTCGACGTCGGTATTGGCGAGACGGACCCATAACCGGTCGGCTGGCGTATTTTTTTGCGGGAGCACGAGCGCTCCGAAGACAATGCTGGCGACAACAACGCCAGATACAAGATATCTCGGCACGGCATGGTCTCCGTCGTCATCTCAGCTTTCATGTTATTGTGGCATTGCGCTACGGTGACGAAGGTTGGGCCCAATCTCGCCGGGCTGGTCCTCTCTGCTTTCGCGCATGACGGAACTCGACGAAACGGCACTCTTGGCTTGGCGACAGCGCATGATCGCCTGCCCTATGCCGCTGAAGCTGCCAGACAGCGACATCCGCGTAAACTGGACGCATGTCGCGCGATGGTCCTAAGACTAGGCTCAGGACTCATTGCTCACAACCAGAATGCGACGGTTGCGGCGATGCAGATGGCCGAGAAGAAGGCATGGGCGCATCGGTCGTAGCGGGTAGCGATGCGCCGCCAGTCCTTGAGCCTTGCGAACATGTTCTCGATCTTGTGGCGCTGCCGATAGAGCGTCTTGTCGTGGGGGATCTCGACCTTTCGGCTCTTCGATGACGGAATGCAGGGCTCGATACCCTTTTCGGTCAGTGCTGCGCGGAACCAGTTGGAATCGTAGCCACGGTCGCCCAGCAGCGCCTTGGCGGCCGGAAGCGCGCCCAGTATGAGCCTGGCGCCCTTGTGGTCGCTCATCTGGCCCTCGGTGAGCAGCATCACGAGAGGCTTGCCGTCACCATCGCACACGGCGTGGAGCTTGGAGTTCAAGCCGCCTTTGGTGCGCCCGATACAGCGGGGAAGAGCCCCTTTTTGAGCAGGCTCGCCGCGGTTCGATGCGCCTTGAGATGCGTGGCGTCGATCATGATCCGCTCCGGCTTCGGCCCTTGGCCGGACAATCCCGCAAAGATGCGGTCGAACACCCCCATGCGACTCCAGCGGATGAACCGGTTGTAGAGCGTCTTGTGCGGACCATAGTCCTTCGGCGCGTCCTTCCACTGCAGGCCATGCTTGATCACGTAGACGATGCCGCTGATCACCCGCCGGTCATCGACACGCGGCATGCCATGCGCCAGTGGAAAATGCGGAGCAATCCGAGCCATTTGGGCCTCGCTCAGCAGAAAAAGACCACTCATCGGAGCCTCCTCGAAAGGGACTCTGAATCACATTCGCTTGCGGATTAATAGGTCCTGAGCCTAGAGCGACAACCCAAGATCTTTGACCGGTTGCAAGACTCTTCAATTGCGGGACCCGGCAAATACAAGATTTTCGACGTTCAGAACTTGGCAAACGTCGCCTGCTGACGATTTGGACCGTTCCGAAGCTACTTTGGCCTTGATTTCCCGACGGCCGTCTTCTAAGGGGTGCTCATGCGCTGATTTTCTGCCCCTTCGCCCCGCACCGTCACGCCGTCCCGGCGTGATCAGTCGCGGCTTGGCAAGGAGGCCATCATGCAGCGCAATCCATTTCCCATCGTCGTGCATCCGTCCGCCGCGGTTCGGCGGATGATCGGCCCCGATCTCGACGCGATCGCCGGCCTCGCCCTCAGGGCCCTGTTGCTGAACCAACGATCCATCGAAATCGCCCATCAGCAGATTGCCTACCGCTCCCACCACCTGGCCTTCTCATCGCGCATCGGAAGCCAAGGAGACCTCATCATCGAACTCGATATCGGGGATCCTCGTCTCGCCGGAAGAGTGATCCTGGAAGAGGAGATCAGACGGGCGGCAAAAGCGAACGGAATGAGCGAAAGGCCGGAAAACAGGGGGCGGACCACCCGGCAGGCGGGCCGTTACCGCTAGAGCCTCTACCGGCTGGAGGTCGAGCCGACCTCCAGCCGGCCCTACTTGGCGGGACGATGTGACCGCCGCCCCGAGAGGCAAAGCCACTGAAGGAGGCGGAATAGGCGGCTATGACGCGGGCAAAAGATCAGGTGTCGCAACGCCCCGTCATCACGGCCGCCAACGGCTTCCTCGTGGTGTGTGGTATCTTTGCATCGTTTGACCGAGCCGACGTCAAGGCGGTCCCTCACGCCGTGGCGGCGCTGGTCCGACCTCGCCGGATTCCTGAATCGCGGCGACCGTATCGTTCGAAAACGCAGGCGCGCTCTCGGCCGTTTGCCCTTGAATGAGGCCGTGGTCCCGCAGGACGAAAGACCTAGGACGGTCTTGCGGCATATGGCCGATTCAAGTGCTGGCGCCGATTATCTATCGTGGTGATGCCGAAGTTTGCGACGATATGCAACGACGACGGAATCCTTATCGCCGCCGCGCCTGTTGCCGTCGATTCTCGCCCCAGCCCGCGATTAGGCCGCCTCAGTTCGGCGGTAGGGCGGCATCCTGGAAAAAGGAGGCGGCCGCATCCGCGACCTGTGCGTCGGGGTATTGGCGGCAATACGCGACCAGATCGAGGACGATGCCGTCTGGCCCCCCGAACGGGCGATGTCGCTCCGACGAGGGAGCTTGGACGCGACCGGTGAGAAAGCCGAGCGACCACTGCACGGCTGCCCTGCCAACGGGCGTCCGGCTTGCCGCGATCGTCGCGAGCACCCGGCACGATCGTGCACCCGCGCCGCTGAGCCGCGGCTCTCCCCAAGACGGGCCGGCCCAGATTGCAGCGAGCGCGATCACGGCGACGCGTGATTTGATCCGATAGGTCATTGCTTTGGCTTTCGTGGGTTTCGACATCTCCCAGCCGCGGTGGCCAGGGCCTCGGGTGGCCGGCAGTCACTCACATGACTGGCAGTGGGCGGCAGGCTCCGTCGATATGCGGAGCCGAGGCCTGGTTGCCGGGCACCGCCTCTGGTGGAACGACGTCGAACCGCCTGGTTGCCGGAGCCTGCAATTCGTCAAACATCAGAGCCTTGAGTCTGGGCAACTCGCGACGGCACGCGGGCAAGCTCGGGAAGCGCACGAACAGGCGCTGCTCGGGCGTGGTGCGGACCCGGAAGACGGCATAGGCAGGCGCACGGTCCGCGACCGCAGGCGCAACCCCGACGATGAGCAACGGGGCGGCGATGATAGACTTCAAGACAAGTTTCATTTTGGGTTCCAGGCAAATGTCGATGGCTGCGGGCTCGTCGAGCACACGTAGTCGATCCAACGTTCCGACCAAACTGACCGGTGCGCGTGGCTGCCGGCCGGTTGCTTCTAACAAGTTTACTGTATAAAGAACGGCAATGAAGTTCGACGAACTGGTTCACGTCACCGGGGTCGCCGCGCGGCAGATCCGCTATCTGATCGCCGAGGGTTTCGTGCCGCCGCCGACGGGGGGACGGACCTACGCGACCTATGGCGACGATCATGTCACAGCGATCCGTCGATACGAACGGCTCAGGGAACTGGGCTTCCCGCCTGCGGCTATCCGGCTGCTGCTCGACGCGGGGGAGGGAATTCCGGTGCCGATCATGCCGGGTCTCACCCTGATGATCGCGCCGGAGCTAATTGGCAGCGGCATCGAAGCGGTCTCAATCGCGACGAAGGCGGCCGCGACGGTCGAAGAGCTGTTGTCCAAGGAGAAGCCGGTTGTTCGAAAACGCGCGACTCGTTGATCCACTCGCTGCATCGCTCGAGGCAGCGCTGGCCGGCACCTGCAAGAGCTTGTCGCCGACGGCTCATGCGGCCGCCACCACCGGCCTGTGATCGGGTGCTTCGCGGGCCGGGAGCGCGAGCTCCCAGATATCGCTGGCTGACCTGGGGGCCGATAGCGCTCTTCCTGCTGTGGCTGGCGGGGACGACCCATTGGGTCCACGTGCCGCCAATGCTTGTGCTTGCAGCCTTC
Organism: Allobosea sp.; assembly: GCA_024231975.1. Taxonomy (GTDB): domain Bacteria; phylum Pseudomonadota; class Alphaproteobacteria; order Rhizobiales; family Beijerinckiaceae; genus Allobosea. The sequence continues at coordinate 8,712 of JAAEQB010000122.1, read as the reverse complement.
GTGGTGCTGATCATCCTCAACGCCATCGTCTTTTTCCCGGGGACCGATGACGCGCATGTCAATACACCGGCGCGCCACCGCCTGCCTGTCCTGGCTGTGCTCGCATTGCCGTGGATTGTCGCGATCCTTTGCGGCCCACTCGGATTTGTCGCGACGAGCGCCGATCCCGCCCGCCGGACCTGGATGATCCTGCTCCAGGACGGCGCCTTGGCCGGCGGCTTGCTCCTGCCGCTGCTTCTGTTGCCCGCGATGCGTGGCGGACGGCGGTTCACGCTGGCGATCGGCATGCTCAGCTTGGTGCTGACTTTTCTGGTCACGGCGGCCAGCACCCTGATCATCGATCCGGGACCCTAGAGCCGGACGCTTCCGTCCGATCGCGGCTTGATCTGCCGGGTGAGTGAGCCGCGTCAGGAACGAGCGCGGACGCCTTCGATGAAGACCCTGCATCTGCGACGAAGGCCCGGACAGCATCCGGGCCCTGCAGTCCAGGCGATGCTCCGTCGTCAGAGCAAGGCCTCCACGGCAAGAGCCGCCGTGTGCACCTCGTCGCTGCTCAGCGCCTTGAAGATGCGGCGCTCCACCCTGGCGGCATGGCGGCTTCGGCGGGCGTCCCGCCTGGCGATCAGTCCGACGATCAGGAGCATGGGCGAGAGACCGAGCTGCTTGGCTTCGAGCTTCAGGTCGGTTCTCGATGCGAGAGCTTTCAGAATCTCGATCAGCTCTTGGGGTAGGCCGGTGATGTCGCCGCTGCTCAGGGCGTCGCCCTGCGTGTCCCAAAAACCGAGCGCCATGCTCGGCAGCACGGCACCGAGCGCCAATCCGCTCTGGCGTCTCGGCGTTTTTGACTTTGCCGGCTTGCCGGTATCGGGAAACCTCTTGTCGACGGGCGAGAGCCAAGGGCGCGGCAGTTTCAGCTTCGCCTTCAGAATGTCCATGACCGAAGGCGACGACGACCTCGGCGCACTCGGGAATGCGGCTTCGGCCGGAGCCGACATCTGCGCGCGAGGCGCGGCCGCAGCGGGGCAGGCTTGCGGCGCAAATGCCGGTGCAGCGAATGTCTGCCCGGGGAAGGCCCGTCCCACGCTGTGATAGGGCGGTGGCGCTGGCAACCGAACCTTGCGGGTCGCGGGCAATCCGGCCTGCTTGTCCCCGACCTCGTCCACGAGAACGAGGCTGGTAAAGGCGCCAGCCAAACCTTCCGCTGCGCTGAGTGCGGCCGCCTTCTCCTCGGACAGCAAGGGCAAGGCCAGCGACGTGGCAAAGGCTGAAACGGCGCCGGTGATTTTGCCATCGTCCGACGCGGTTTCAGCGCTGCCCCATTCCGCTTCGAGCACGAGAGCGTCACGCCGGGCCCTGACCTGCCGGATTTCTCCGTCGATGGGCTCGCAGGGCTCATATGCGGATCCAAGAGCGGTCGTCACGAGCGAGAACGCGTCGGCGACGCGGGCGCCCGAGACGACGGCGAGACTGCCGCCGGTCAAGGCTGCGAGATGGCCGACCTGCGCCTCGAGACTGTCGCTGCCGATGAGAACGACGGAAAAGCGCCTGCCGGATCGGGCGAGTTTGGCGACGTTCAGAGCATGGCTTTGGCCATCCGTCACGAGCACGATGTCGCGCATCTCGCTGTTGGCCAGGACAAACGCGATCGCGGAACCGATTTCGGTGCCGCCTGAGGGAGGATTGAGGCGCTGGACGAGGTTGCAGGGGCGGCGCTCGCCCGTGCTGGAGCCGAGGAATTCGCAGGTATCGTCGAATTCGAACAGGTCGATCCTGTCCGAGCGGCCAAACCGTTCGGACATTGTCTCCAAGCCGCGCAGCAGCGCCTCGTGCTTGGTCAGCGCGATGCCGGGGTCTCCGCAGGGGGAGCCCATGGACCCGGAGTGATCGACCAGAATGGCCGCCGCGATCTCCTTGCCCGTCGCCGGGTCGGGGCGAATGGCGAGCGAGATCCTGCGGCCGTCGGCGGCGCGGCCTGAAAGCCGGGTCTCGGCCGGCAGGGGCGCGATGATATCGATGGGCTGGTTCAACGGAATCTCGAAGGGCGCCTCCGTGACCGGCTTGCCGTTGCAGACCGCGTCGCAGCCGCCGGCATCGATGCTGAGGGTGCTGGTCGCGTTGTCGCCGCCGGTAACAAGATCGTCGGAATCGGGCAACGGAGAGCGCCCGTAGATCTGCCCGACGGTCAGCGGTATCCGCAAGAGACCAAGGCCGCCATGGCTCGGCACAAGCGTCGTGACCCATTTGCAGATGACGGATACCTCGACGCCTGGCGCAAGATGGGCGATCGAAATCATATGGATGCCGCGCATGACTTCCTCATGCAGTACCGCAAGCGAGCCATCGTCGATCGCTGTTTCATAACGCGCGCGGGCTTGAACGCGTGGCTGGGCGATGCCTCTCAGACGCCGCTCGCCGACCAGAACCTCGAGCGAGTAAACCGTCGCGCGCACAGGGACGGGCAGGGTCATCGTGACCTCAATGCTGTCGGTCTCGGTATTGGAAAATCTGCGAATGGCTTCGACGTTGGCGAGGGCGCCGCGCAGGGTCACGTGATGGCGCGTGCCGGACAGAGGAATGGGTTGGCTGTCGCCGGCACACAAGACGGCGTCGGAAAACGCCGAAAGCGGATCATGGTCCGGAAGTGTCGTCCTTGCTTGCATTCCTGGCTCTTTCCTCAAAGATTTCGTTGATGAACGCGACGATCACTCCGATCCCGACCCATTCGCGCCGCTTCGCAGCAGTCGAGCAGCGGGCTCGCGCTGTCACGGTCTTAGTCGTAAGCCGGCTTCGCGCGCGAAAACCTGCGGGCCGTGAGACAGGTCCCCGGTAGTCGCGCGCCTCATCTGTTGCTCGATGACGTGGGGTCATCGATATGGCTTGCAGAGATCGAACGGTTTAGTGTCTTTTGACATTTAAGATGTCAAAAAAGGGGCGCTGTCAAATCTTTCGACGCGTCTTATGTCAAAAGACTGAACCTCGTCTTGAGGACCACGCCAGGACCACGGCCGTCAACGCAGATATGGCCCGGTATCAGTGCTTTTCAGGCCTTTTCAGTGCCATTTCAAGCATTCCTCAGGCCTATCTCGTTGAGGCCGGTGTGCGGAATTGCCGCCTGCCGACGATCTGGCTGGAAGATTTGACGATGCGACTGCAAATCGGGGCTCTCCTGGCAATTCCGCTGATGATCGCGGCAGAGCAGGGACAGGCCGTTGCGAAACCGTTCGAGCCTCGCCGGGACACGCTCGTCACGACATGCTGGCGCCTAGGGACTCAACCGGAGCAGTGCATCACGGTCGCATGCCGCCGCTATACCAGATGTTCCGTCATAGCCGGTCCGCTGCTTGGCCAAGTGCCACGTATCGCTGCCGATATCGCCATTGATCCCGATGGCATTGCGGCGATCTCCTCCTTCAGGCTCAATCCCCATGGACAAACCCCGAGAGTCAGAACCCTCCAGCGAGATCTACATGTCGACTACAGGCGTGGACCGGTTACCGTCATTCTCTCCGGTCGCGAGCCGAAGGAAGGTATTTTCGCGCCGGATCCCGTCCCGAAAGTTCTGCCGCCCCTCTTCCGTGAACCGCCTTCGGACAGCATCCGTGTCAGCCTATGTCTGTGCTTCGTGGTTTCCATCCGAAAGCTCGAGGACGGCAGCCGGGGTCGAAATTGTGCGAAATATGACGGCGTCTCCCGATGAGGTCGCGATACCGGGACGGTGGGCCTTGGCTGCCATGTGGATCGATTGCGCGGACTTGCAGCGAATTGCCGGGCGCACTCCCGTGTATTCGCTGCACGATGCGCCAAGCGCGGGCTAGGTCGGGCAATGCCAAGGCCTGCAGGGCCGTGGCAGGGTTGCGCGACTGAACCGACGAGGGTGACACGACGATGCGAGACCCGGCGATGAGATCGAAGCCCTCCGTTGCGCTGGTGGCAATGGGCCTGCTGGCCTGGACCGGGATCGCGCCGACGCAAGCGCGCAGCGTCTACCGCACCGAGCGCATCTTCCACCTGCCGCTCGCGCCCGGAGAAAGCAGCGCGCAGGCTTGGGCAAAACCCCAACCGGACGAACTGGACGAAGCGGCCCTGCGGCGAAGCGGCGCGACAATCTCGTCGCGCTTGCCGGTCCATTCATTCGCCGAAATCGAGGATCGCATCTGCACCTTCACGTTGTTCTCGTTGTCTCCGGCGCCGCAATAACATCCGCAGTTCGCTGCGGCCAGACGATCCATAGCGAGAGAAGGAGACGAGGCATGATCCCGATTCCGCCGGACAACCGCATTCTCTACTATCGCCGCGACCGCGCGAGCTTCGGCTTCCTCTCGCATTTTCATCCGAGCCCAATCGTCATCGACGGCGAGGCCTGGCCTACCGCCGAGCATTTCTACCAAGCCCAGAAGTCTCCCAGCCATGCCTATCGCGCGGCCATTCGGGCAGCCGAGCACCCGGGTCATGTCAAGCGGCTCTCGGCGCCGCCGGGCGGCAAGGCGCGGCTCGCCAAGGGCTCCTGGTTCACCGCGAACGGCAAGGCGCCTCGCGCCGACTGGCACGGGGTCAGGCTCGACGTGATGCGCCGCGCCGATCAGGCGAAATACGCCCAGAATCCCGAGCTTGCCACCTTGCTGCTGGCCACCGGCGACGTCGAACTCGTCGAGGATTCGCAAAGCGATGCGTTCTGGGGCATCGGCAAGGACGGCACCGGCGCCAATTGGGGCGGCCGCATCCTGATGGAAATCCGCACGGATTTTCGGCTCTCATCCGTGGGATGTGCGGCAGATATGCAATCGCAAGCAACGTCTTGCAATGCACGACAGGAGTACGTGCCGGTTACCGCCTTACTTCTCTCGACGGGAGGCGCCTCATGCGAGCAATAGCGGGTCACGGCTTCGGCTCGAAAAGTCCGTCCCTGGCAGCACGTGTCGTGCTCGCCGCGCTGGCTCTGAGCCCCCATGATGGGCAGGCACAACCATCCCTAAGCCCGGTTCCAAGCTGCGCCTCGTCGACGAACACACCGCTGCTTCATCCCGTTCCCGATCCGGTTATCGTCGGCTTCGGGCTCCGGTTCAACCCGCTGACGGGACGAACCTTGTTCCATAACGGCATCGACTACGCGCTCGTCGCCGGCGAGATCGTAAGGGCGGCAGGCTTGGGGCGCATCGTCTCGATCGAGCGTCACAGTCCTGGTGACATGGCCGTAACCATCGATCATGGGCGGGGACTGACGACGCGCTATGCACATCTCGGCGGCATCCAGGTCATTGTAGGTGCCTGCGTTGCGGCAGAGCAGCCTCTCGGCGCGATGGGGGGCCGGCCGGACTTGCAGCCGCCCTGGCTACATGTCGAGCTTCGGCGAGAAGGCTCCGTCGTCGATCCGCTCCGGGTGTTCCGTCCCGTCCGCCGGCCGGCGCAGATCGGGTCCCACCGAAAAGCCGAGGAGTTCACGCCACATGCGGGTCGTCCTGAAGATCGGGCTCCTGGCTCTGGTGCCGGAGACCGATGACGAGAAGCGCAAGCTTTTCGAATGGCAAGCGGCCATGGCCGATCACGTTCTGCACGTGCCCGGCGGAGGGTCGAAGGGGGCATCGCTTCACGACCTCGGCACGAAGGATCAGGCTTGCCGCGAACCCATCAATGTTGTCTTCGATCACGCCGGTCGCTGGCAGCCGATCAGCAACCTTGCCGAGACGCCTTTCGTCCTTTGGGGGCGCACTTACGCGAGCGTCGAGGGCTTTTGGCAGGGCCTCAAATTCGACGATGAAGCCGATCGGCTCCGCGTCGCAAAATTTTGGGGCAAGGATGCCAAGACGGCCGCCCGTGGCCGCAGCGAACCTGCCAGTTTCACTTTCAACGACCGGATTGTCATCGCCGGCACCGCTGCTCACCGCCGGCTCATGCTGGAAGCCTGCCGCGCGAAGTTCCATCAGAACCGTCTAGCCAGGGAATGCCTCCTGGCGACGGGCGGGCGGCCGCTCATGCACCGCACCAGGCGCGACAGCGCGACGATCCCCGGCGCGCTCATGGCCGATATCTGGATGCGGGTGCGAGCGGGACTTCGCAAAGCCGAGAAAGGCACGTGAGCAGCGTTCGTGGCTTGGCAAATCAGCCCTGCGCTATGGCAGTTTCAGACAACCGTCTCAGGCTTTGCCGTCGTAACCAGCCACGAGTCTCTGCACTCAGGCCGAGGCCGCCCACCATCTTTGTCTTGCGAATGATTTCGGCAGCTGAATTATATAGTGATTTCAATCATATAAATGTTCGTAGATTTGTCCGGCCCGGCCCACCAGTCCGGACAGAATGTCTGAATCTGGATAGCTGCCGACCGCAGCGTAGGGATCGCTCAACGGTCCGTGGTGGCAGAAGCATCGTTCATTACACCTTTCAGGAATTATCACCCCGTTTCGTTGCCAAAATTTGTAATGAGCTATTGTGATCATTGAGCAATTTCCGGCCTGTCACGCCGGAGGTCGCGGGTTCGAGCCCCGTCGCCCGCGCCATTTAAATCAAAGACTTAGCTCAAAGCGCCTCTTGGCCATCACACTTTTTTGAGCGGGTTCATTACACTTTTCGTCCTGGTTTGTTCTTTCTGAGCTTCGCCCGACCCTCGCGGCGGTTGGCGTCGACGTCGCGGACGGTCGCGATGTTGACCGGGTTGTAGGTCTGCTGAAGGTGGGTCGAGGCGGCCAGGGTATTGGCCATCTTGGTTGAGATCGCCTGGGCACTCGCGCCTCCCGCCGTGGCTTCGACGGTCCCGGATCGGCGCATGTCGGCGAGCTGCCGTGTCTCGTCGGGACCGAATTCGGCGACACGAACAACGCGAAAGTCGAAGCCGAGCTTGTTTTGGAATAGGGCGCGGGTCGGCCTGACACCCGGCTTCGGATTCCTCGGCCACGCTGCCAATTTCGAGATCGGCGAGGGGCTGATCGCCCATTCGGCCGGCGACAGCTATCTGCGCGCCATCGCCGTCGGTCTGCTCAATACCGTGCGCATCTCCCTGGCCGGCTGCATCCTCGCCACGATCCTCGGTGTCGCGCTCGGCATTGCCCGGCTCTCGTCGAACCCGCTGCTGTCGCGTCTCGTCCAGGCTTATGTCGAGATCGTCCGCAATACGCCGTTGCTGTTGCAGATCTTCTTCTGGAACGCGCTGTTCCACGCCTTGCCGGGGCCACGGCAGGCATTGTCGCCGCTGCCGGGCGTCCTGCTCAGCAATCGCGGCTTTTTCTTTCCCTTCATCGCCGATGATAATGCGACGCCGGCGATCCTGATGAGCAGCTTCCTGCTCGCCGTATTGGTCGGCGTCGCGCTGAAATGGCTGACCCGCCGGACCGGCCGTTCGAACTTCAAGCGAAGTGCGGCACTCGTTCTTGCTGCAGTTATACTGCCGGTGGCCATCGCCGCGCTCTTTGGGCTGAGCTGGCGCTGACGCTGTTCGTCGCCGCTATCTCGCCGAGGTGATCCGCGGCGGCCTGCAGGCGGTTCCTGTGGGGCAGTACGAGGCGGCGAAGGCGCTCGGCCTGTCTTATTGGCGGGCGATGCGCCTCGTCGTACTGCCGCAGGCGCTGCGCGCGGTGATCCCGCCACTGGTCAACCTGGCGATCGGCATCTTCCAGGACACGACGCTGGTGATCACCATCGGCATGTTCGATTTCCTGAACACGGCGCGTGTCTCGGCGACGGATCCGAACTGGCTCGGCTTCTACCGGGAAGCCTATGTCTTCGCCGCCATGATATACTTCATCGTGTGCTTCTGTACCTCCCGTTACAGCCTCTGGCTGGAAGCGAAGTTGGCAGCCGGGCGACGAACAGCGGACATCGGCAAACTGGCAACAACCCCAAGCCCCAATCAAAGTTAAGGAAGGCCGCTTACTAGTGCTGCGGGCCTTGGGGCGCCAGTCCACGTCACTGCACCCGCCCAGGCCTTGATGGTCGATGCAGCACAGCAGGCGCCCCGTATAGAAAGTTGCGACTGGTGTGGGGCGCCCGAGCATGTCCTGGCTCGGAGCTCCGGGGCAATCGGACTCTCTTCAGACAAAACTCACCGCATCAGTAGGCTGGCCTTAAATCTGGCCGAGCCACTGTACTAAAAATACCTATCTCTATTTGCGCTATGATCAAGACGAATGTCCGGTTTCGGGTGCGATGCCAATATCGGCTTCTGGCGCGTTCCGGCTGAGTCTGCCGCCGATACTAGACCGGCCTGCTGGCCGCCAATTCGACATCGGGTAAGTCTGTACCTTACCGCTGCTCGCGGACATAGATCAGACCCGCCGCCGCCGGCTGACGCGAGCGTCCGACCGTCCAGGCGAGGGCCGCGATCGAGACGAGATATGGCAGGATCTGGAAGATCTGGTAGGGCACGCGATCTCCGTCTGAAGCTCGGTAGCCGTCGCGGAGATAGCCGGTGTTCGCCGAGTGTGTAGGATCGCGCTCGGCGGGAGGGGATGATGTTCCTGAGTGTTTTCGACGTCTTCAAGATCGGGATCGGGCCGTCATCGTCGCATACGATGGGGCCGATGACGGCCGCGGCGCACTTCCTCGGCCTCCTGCGCCGGCACCCGTCCCGCCATGAAGCGGCGACGGTCGGCGCCACGCTCCACGGCTCGCTCGCCTTCACCGGAAAGGGCCACGCCACCGATCGCGCCGTGGCGCTCGGGCTGCTCGGCTGGACGCCGGCCGAGCTCGATCCGGACGAGGCGGAACGCCAGCTGGATACGCTTG
>JAAEQB010000121.1 GCA_024231975.1 Allobosea sp. | reverse complement strand
GAGATGGTGATGCCGGGCGACAACATCGCCATGGAAGTGCACCTGATCGTGCCGATCGCGATGGAAGAGAAGCTGCGCTTCGCCATCCGCGAAGGCGGTCGCACCGTCGGCGCCGGCGTCGTCGCAACCATCATCGCGTAACGCGTTTTCGTGAGGGCGGAAGCCCTTCGGGGCTTTCGCCTTTTCACGTCACGGAGACACTAAGACCATGAACGGTCAGAACATCCGAATCCGCCTCAAGGCGTTCGATCACCGCATTCTCGATGCGTCGACGCGAGAGATCGTCTCGACCGCGAAGCGGACGGGCGCCCAGGTGCGCGGCCCGATCCCGCTGCCGACGCTGATCGAGAAGTTCACCGTCAACCGCTCGCCCCACATCGACAAGAAGTCGCGCGAGCAGTTCGAGATGCGGACCCACAAGCGGGTCCTCGATATCGTCGACCCGACTCCGCAGACGGTCGACGCCCTCATGAAGCTCGATCTCGCCGCCGGCGTCGACGTCGAAATCAAGCTCTGATCCGATTAAACGGGTCCTCTGTTTCCGGTGTCCCCGGATGGACATGACCCCAAGGGAAGGTATGCACCGATGCGTTCCGGTGTGATTGCACAGAAAGTCGGGATGACCCGCATCTTCACCGATGCCGGCGAGCACATCCCGGTCACCGTGCTGAAGCTCGACAACTGTCAGGTCGTCGCGCATCGCACGATCGAGAAGAACGGCTATGTCGCCGTGCAGCTCGGGTCGGGCTTGGCCAAGGTCAAGAACGTCTCGAAGGCGCAGCGCGGCCATTTCGCCGTGGCCAAGGTCGAGCCGAAGCAGAAGATCGTCGAGTTCCGCGTCAGCGACGACGCGTTGATTCCGGTCGGCGCCGAGCTGACCGCCGACCACTTCGTCGTCGGCCAGTTCGTCGACGTGTCGGGCACGACCACCGGTAAGGGCTTCGCCGGCGGCATGAAGCGCTGGAACTTCGGCGGTCTGCGCGCCACGCACGGTGTGTCGATCTCGCATCGTTCGATCGGTTCGACCGGTGGCCGTCAGGACCCGGGCAAGACCTTCAAGAACAAGAAGATGCCGGGCCATCTCGGTGCCGAGCGCGTCACCACGCAGAACCTGCGCGTCGTCCAGACGGACGCCGAGCGCGGCCTGATCCTGGTCGAGGGCGCCGTCCCCGGCGTTGCCGGCGGCTGGATCCACGTCCGTGACGCCGTCAAGCGCACGCTGCCGAAGGATGCTCCGCTGCCGGGCAAGTTCAAGGTTTCTGGCGAGAGCAAGGCCGAAACTGTCGAGGCTCCTGCGGCCCAGGCTGAGGAGAACGTGTGATGAAACTCGATATCGTCACTCTTGAAGGCGGTAACGCCGGCTCGCTCGAGCTGTCCGACGCGATCTTCGGCCTCGAGCCGCGTGCCGACCTGCTCGCCCGCATGGTGCGCTACCAGCTCGCCAAGCGCCGCGCCGGCACGCACAAGTCGAAGGGCCGTTCGGAAGTCGACCGCACCCGCAAGAAGATCTACAAGCAGAAGGGCACCGGCGGCGCTCGCCACGGCGCGGCTTCCGCTCCGCAGTTCCGCGGCGGTGGCAAGGCCTTCGGCCCGGTTGTTCGTGACCATGCTCACGAGCTGCCGAAGAAGGTGAAGGCCCTGGCCCTGCGCCATGCGCTTTCGTCGAAGGCCAAGGACGCCGGCCTGATCATCATCGACGACGCGAAGCTCGCGGAGCCGAAGACCAAGATCCTGCTCGGCCATTTCGGCAAGCTCGACCTGTCGAGCGCGCTGGTGATCGGCGGCGCCGAGATCGATGTGAACTTCGGCCTGGCCGCGCGTTCGATCCCGAACGTCGACGTGCTGCCGGTCCAGGGCATCAACGTTTATGACATCCTGCGTCGCGACAAGCTCGTGCTGACGCGCTCGGCTGTCGATGCGCTGGAGGCGCGCTTCAAATGAGCCAGTCCAAGAACCTCGATCCGCGGCATTACGACGTCATCGTCGGCCCCGTGATCACCGAGAAGGCGACCATGCTCTCCGAGCACAACAAGGTCGTCTTCAAGGTCGCCAAGACCGCGACCAAGCCGCAGATCAAGGCGGCCGTCGAGAAGCTGTTCGACGTCAAGGTGGTGAGCGTCAACACGCTCGTCACCGAGGGCAAGGTCAAGGTCTTCCGCGGCCGTCTCGGCCAGCGCTCTGACGTCAAGAAGGCGGTCGTGACCCTCGAAGAGGGCCACTCCATCGACGTCACCACGGGCCTCTGAGAAGGATCGTCATCATGGCTTTGAAAAGTTTCAAGCCGATCACGCCGAGCCTTCGCCAGCTCGTGATCGTCGACCGCAGCGAGCTCTACAAGGGCAAGCCGGTCAAGGCGCTGACCGAGGGCAAGTCGTCCTCGGGTGGCCGCAACAATAACGGCCGCATCACCGTCCGCTTCCGCGGCGGCGGTCACAAGCGCACTCTGCGCCTGATCGACTTCAAGCGTCGCGGCAAGGCCGGCATCCCGGCGACCGTGGAGCGGATCGAGTATGATCCGAACCGCACCGCCTTCATCGCCCTGATCAAGTATCAGGACGGCGAGCTCTCCTACATCCTGGCGCCGCAGCGCCTGGCCGTGGGCGATACCGTCGTCGCCGGCGACAGCGTCGACGTGAAGCCCGGCAACGCCGCCCCGATGGGCTCGCTGCCGATCGGCACGATCGTCCACAATGTCGAGCTCAAGATCGGCAAAGGCGGGGCGCTGGCGCGCTCGGCGGGCAACTACGCCCAGATCGTCGGCCGTGACCAGGGCTACGTCATCGTCCGCCTGAACTCGGGCGAGCAGCGCCTGATCAGCGGCTTGTGCTACGCCACCGTGGGCGCGGTCTCGAACCCCGACCACATGAACATCAACATCGGCAAGGCCGGCCGCAATCGCTGGCTCGGCAAGCGTCCGCACAACCGCGGCGTGTCGATGAACCCGGTCGACCACCCGCACGGCGGTGGTGAAGGCCGCACCTCGGGCGGCCGCCATCCGGTCACCCCGTGGGGCCTGCCGACCAAGGGCAAGAAGACTCGCTCGAACAAGCGGACCGACACCTTCATCGTGTCGAGCCGTCACGCCCGCAAGAAGAAGAACTGAGGTCCGTCATGGCGCGTTCGCTTTGGAAAGGTCCGTTCGTCGACGGATACCTCCTGAAGAAGGCCGAGGTCGCCCGTACCTCGAGCCGCTCTGAAGTCATCAAGATCTGGAGCCGTCGCTCCACGATCCTCCCGCAGTTCGTCGGTCTGACGTTCGGCGTCTACAACGGCCACAAGCATGTGCCGGTGAACGTCTCCGAGGAGATGGTGGGCCACAAGTTCGGCGAGTTCTCGCCGACGCGCACCTTCCCCGGCCACGCTGCCGACAAGAAGGCGAAGAGGAAGTAAGCCATGGGTAAGCCCTCCGCCCCCCGTGCGCTGCCCGAGAACGAGGCCAAGGCGGTCGCGCGCAACCTGCGCGTCTCCCCGCAGAAGCTGAACCTTCTCGCCCAGCTCATCCGCGGCAAGAAGGTCTCGACCGCGCTCGCCGACCTCGAGTTCTCGCGCAAGCGGATCTCGACCGATGTGCGCAAGTGCCTGCAGAGCGCGATCGCCAACGCCGAGAACAACCATGATCTCGACGTCGACGATCTGGTCGTGTCCCAGGCTTTCGTCGGCAAGGCGCTGGTCATGAAGCGCTTCCATGCCCGCGCCCGCGGCCGTGGCGCCCGCATCATGAAGCCCTTCGCCAACATCACGATCGTGGTGCGCGAAGTTCAGGCTGCGAAGGCCTGAGGAGAGAACGATGGGTCAGAAAATCAATCCGATCGGCCTTCGTCTCGGCATCAACCGGACCTGGGATTCGCGCTGGTTCGCCAACAAGGGCGAGTACGGCAAGCTGCTCCATGAGGACATGGCCATCCGCGCCGCCCTGATGAAGCTGCTGAAGCAGGCCGCCGTCTCGAAGATCATCATCGAGCGTCCGCACAAGAAGTGCCGCGTCACCATCCACTCGGCTCGTCCGGGCGTGGTGATCGGCAAGAAGGGCGCCGACATCGAGAAGCTGCGCAAGACGGTCGCGAAGCTGACGAACGCCGACGTGACGATCAACATCGTCGAGGTGCGCAAGCCCGAGATCGACGCGACCCTGGTCGCCGACTCGATCGCTCAGCAGCTCGAGCGCCGCGTCGCCTTCCGCCGCGCCATGAAGCGCGCCGTGCAGTCGGCGATGCGTCTGGGCGCCGAGGGCATCCGCATCAACTGCTCGGGCCGTCTGGGCGGCGCGGAAATCGCGCGCCTCGAATGGTACCGTGAGGGCCGCGTGCCGTTGCATACGCTGCGTGCCGACGTCGATTACGGCGTCGCCACCGCCTTCACGACCTATGGCACGTGCGGGATCAAGGTCTGGATCTTCAAGGGCGAGATCCTCGAACACGACCCGATGGCCCAGGACAAGCGCCTCTCGGACGAGGGCGGCCGCTCCGGTGGTGAGCGCCGCGAACGTCGCGAGCAGGCTGCGTAAGGCTGATCGAGAAGAGCCATGCTGCAACCAAAGCGCACTAAGTTCCGTAAGCAGTTCAAGGGACGCATTTCCGGCGTCGCCAAGGGCGGTACGGACCTCAACTTCGGCCAGTTCGGCCTGAAGGCCCAGGAGCCGGAGCGCGTCACGGCCCGCCAGATCGAGGCGGCCCGTCGTGCCATCACCCGCGCCATGAAGCGCGCGGGTCGAGTCTGGATCCGGATCTTCCCGGACGTGCCGGTCTCGAAGAAGCCGACCGAAGTCCGCATGGGTAAGGGCAAGGGTTCGCCCGAGTTCTGGGCGGCCAAGGTCAAGCCGGGCCGGATCATGTTCGAGCTCGACGGCGTGCCGGAGGATATCGCCCGCGAGGCGCTCCGTCTCGGCGCCGCCAAGCTGCCGATCAAGACCCGCTTCATCCAGCGCATCGCCGAGTAAGGAGGGCGAGATGAAATCGACTCAACGCCTGTCCGATCTCAAAGTGATGAGCACGGACCAGCTCCAGGACGAGCTTCTCAAGCTCAAGAAGGAGCAGTTCAACCTGCGTTTCCAGCGCGCCACCGGCCAGCTCGAGAATACCGCTCGGGTCACCCAGGTGCGCAAGGAGATCGCCCGCATCAAGACGCTGCAGCGGTCGAAGACCGCGGCAGTGAGCGCCTGAGGAGTAGGGGACCATGCCGAAGCGCGTGCTGCAGGGCGTCGTCGTCAGCGACAAGCAAAACAAAACTGTTGTGGTGAAGGTCGAGCGGCGTTATACGCACCCGCTCCTCAAGAAGACGGTGCGCCGTTCGAAGAACTATCACGCCCATGACGAGGCGGGGTCGTTCAAGGTCGGTGACTCCGTTTGGATCGAGGAGTCGAAGCCCATTTCCAAGCTGAAAAGCTGGGTTGTGCTCGACAACGCTCCCAAGGCGTAAGTCGAATCATTGAGGCCAGGGGGCGATCGACCCCCGTCAGTCGTAGTCCGGGCTTAGGCACTCCGCCTTTGTCCGGAAACCGCGCTGATATGGAATGGAAGGATCAAGGCCATGATCCAGGTGCAGACGAATCTCGAGGTCGCCGACAATTCCGGCGCTCGCCGCGTGATGTGCATCAAGGTTCTCGGCGGCTCGAAGCGGCGCTATGCCCGCATCGGCGACATCATTGTGGTTTCGATCAAGGAAGCCATCCCGCGCGGCCGCGTGAAGAAGGGCGACGTCATGAAGGCGATCGTCGTTCGTACGGCCAAGGACATCAAGCGCCCCGATGGTTCGGTGATCCGCTTCGACCGCAATGCGGCCGTGCTGATCAACAACCAGAAGGAGCCGGTGGGCACCCGTATCTTCGGACCGGTTCCGCGCGAGCTGCGCGCCAAGAACCACATGAAGATCATTTCGCTCGCTCCCGAGGTGCTGTGATGGCTGCGAAGATCAAGAAGGGCGACAAGGTCGTCGTGCTCGCCGGCCGCGACAAGGGCAAGAACGGCGAAGTGCTCCAGGTCCTGCCGAAGGACGCCCGCGCCGTCGTGCGCGGCGTGAACCTGGTCAAGAAGCACACCAAGGCGACCGCCCAGTCCGAGGGCGGCATCATCAGCAAGGAGGCCACGATCGACCTGTCGAACCTGGCCGTCGCCGATCCGAAGGACGGCAAGCCGACCCGCGTCGGCTTCAAGGTGCTCGATGACGGCCGCAAGGTCCGTTTCGCCAAGCGTTCGGGAGATCTGATCGATGGCTGAGGCTCAGCAGGCGGCTCTCTCGCCGCGTTTGAAGAAGCATTACGAGGACGTCGTTCGTCCCGCGATGATCAAGGAATTCGGCTACAAGAACGTCATGGAAGTGCCGACCCTCGAGAAGGTCGTCATCAACATGGGCGTTGGCGAAGCGACTGCCGACCGCAAGAAGGTCGACAACGCCGCCGGCGATCTCGCCATGATCGCCGGCCAGAAGCCGGTCATCACCAAGTCCCGCCTCGCCATCGCCGGCTTCAAGCTGCGCGAGAACATGGCGGTGGGCTGCAAGGTCACGCTGCGCAAGACCAAGATGTTCGAGTTCGTCGACCGGCTCGTGACCATCGCTCTTCCGCGGGTGCGCGACTTCCGTGGTCTCAACCCGAAGTCGTTCGACGGGCGCGGCAATTTCGCGCTCGGGATCAAGGAGCACATCGTGTTCCCCGAGATCAATTACGACAAGGTCGACCAGGTCTGGGGCATGGACGTGATCGTCTGCACGACTGCGAAGTCGGACGACGAGGCTCGCGCCCTGCTCAAGCACTTCAACTTCCCGTTCCGGCAGTGAGCTTTCGGGCTCATACGCGGAAACCAGGAGATATCGATGGCTAAGAAGAGCTCCGTCGAGAAGAACAACCACCGCAAGGCGCTCGTGAAGAAGTTCGCGGGCCGCCGGGCGCGCCTTCTCGCGATCGCCAATGACGAGAACCAGTCGATGGACGAGCGTTTCCTCGCTCGCTTGAAGCTGGCCGAACTGCCGCGCAATTCCGCCGGCATCCGCGTGCGCAACCGTTGCGAAGTCACCGGCCGCCCGCGCGCGTTCTATCGCAAGCTGAAGATGTCGCGCGTTGCTTTGCGCGAGCTCGGCAACAAGGGGCTGGTTCCCGGCCTCGTCAAGTCGAGCTGGTGAGGAGGTAGCATCATGGCGATCATCGATCCGCTTGGCGATATGCTGACCCGCATCCGCAATGCGCAGATGCGGCGCAAGTCGCGCGTCTCGACCCCGGGCTCGAAGCTGCGCGCCCGCGTCCTCGACGTGCTGCAGTCGGAAGGCTACATCCGCGGCTATTCGACCACCGAGTTCGGCAACGGCCGTACCGAGTTCGACATCGAGCTGAAGTACCACGAGGGACAGCCGGTCATCCGGTCGATCTCGCGCGTGTCGAAGCCCGGCCGTCGCGTCTACTCCTCGGTCGAGACCATGCCGCGCGTGGCCGACGGCCTCGGCGTCACCATCGTCTCCACGCCCCGCGGCGTGATGTCCGATCATCTTGCCCGCGAGCAGAACGTGGGCGGCGAAGTGCTCTGCAAGGTCTTCTGACCTTACAGGCCGCTGCTCAGGAGAGATCCAATGTCTCGTATCGGTAAGAAGCCCGTCTCGGTCCCCGCTGGTGTCACCGCCAACGTCACGGGCCAGCTGGTCAAGATCAAGGGCTCGAAGGGCGAGCTGTCCTTCGAGGTTCCCGAGGAGGTCTCGGTCGCCCTGGAGAACGGCGCCATCGCCGTCCAGCCGCGCTCGCAGACCAAGCGCGCCCGCGCGCTCTGGGGCACCTCGCGCGCCCGCATCAACAACCTGGTCGTCGGCACGACGGCCGGATTCGAGAAGAAGCTCGAGATCAACGGCGTCGGCTACAAGGCCGCTGTCAACGGCAAGATCCTGAAGCTCTCGCTCGGCTACAGCCACGACATCGACTATCCGATCCCGGCCGGGGTCGCGATCGTCACGCCGAAGCCGACCGAGATCGTGATCTCCGGCATCGACAAGCAGGTCGTCGGCCAGACCGCCGCCGAGATCCGCGACTATCGCGGTCCCGAGCCCTACAAGGGCAAGGGCGTCAAGTACGCCGGCGAATTCATCTTCCGCAAGGAAGGCAAGAAGAAGTAAGGACGGCAGCCATGAGCAAGCAGACAGTTGCGACTGCGCGCCGCAAGGCCCGCGTCCGCCGCGCGATCAAGGCGGTGGCCAATGGCCGCGCCCGCCTGTCGGTGCACCGCACCGGCAAGCAGATCTACGCGCAGGTCATCGACGACACGAAGGGGCTGACGCTCGCTTCGGCCTCGTCGATGGACAAGGATATCCGCGCCGACATCAAGTCGGGTGCGAATGTCGAGGCCGCGGCGCAGATCGGCAAGATCCTTGCCGAGCGCGCCATCAAGGCCGGCGTCAAGGAGGTCGTGTTCGACCGCGGCGCCTACATGTACCATGGCCGCGTCAAGGCGCTGGCCGAGGCCGCTCGCGAAGGCGGGTTGAGCTTCTGATCGGTTGACTACCGCGGGATGCGGGGGGCCTCACGGGCTTCCCGCATATCGCTTTTGGAAAGTCGCTCCATTCCGGAGCGCTCGAGCGAGCGGCGGGCCATGATCGGTACCGTCCGCGCAAGTAAGAGGAAGATATGGCGAGAGAACCTCGTGACCGTCAGAACCGCGAAGAGCGTGATTCTGAATTCGTGGACCGCCTGGTCCACATCAACCGCGTCGCCAAGGTGGTGAAGGGCGGCCGTCGCTTCGGCTTTGCTGCCCTCGTCGTCGTCGGCGACCAGAAGGGCCGCGTCGGCTTCGGCCACGGCAAGGCGCGTGAAGTGCCTGAGGCGATCCGCAAGGCGACGGAAGCCGCCAAGCGTGGCCTCGTCCGCGTTCCGCTGCGCGATGGCCGCACGCTGCACCATGACGTCCACGGCCGTCACGGCGCCGGCAAGGTCATCCTGCGCGCTGCCCCGGCCGGTACCGGCATCATCGCCGGCGGCCCGATGCGCGCCGTCTTCGAGGCGGTCGGCATGCAGGACGTGGTCTCGAAGTCGCTCGGCTCGTCGAACCCGTACAACCTCGTGCGCGCCACTTTCGATGCGCTGAAGAACGAGGATTCGCCGCGCAGCGTCGCCGCGCGTCGCTCGCTCAAGGTTTCGGCCCTGCAGACCCGCCGCCGCGATGCTGGCGCGGATGCCGGCGCGGACGCGTGAGGAGGGCTCGATGGCAAAGGCTGAGAAGACCTTCACCGTCGAGCAGATCGGTTCGCCGATCCGCCGCGACGCCTCGCAGCGCCAGACCCTGATCGGTCTTGGCCTGAACAAGATCCGCCGCCAATCGACCCTGCAGGACACGCCGGCTGCGCGTGGCATGGTCGAGAAGGTCAAGCACCTCGTCCGCGTCGTCGACGCGAAGTGAGGAGGGCGCACCATGAAACTCACTGACATTCGTGACAACGAAGGCGCGACCAAGTCGCGCATCCGCGTCGGCCGCGGCATTGGCTCCGGCAAGGGCAAGACCGGCGGGCGTGGCGTCAAGGGCCAGAAGGCTCGCGCCGGCGTGGCGGTCAAGGGCTTCGAAGGCGGCCAGATGCCGCTCTATCGGCGCCTGCCGAAGCGCGGCTTCCACAACCTGTTCGCTCGCGAGCTGAACGAGGTCAATCTCGGCCGCATCCAGCAGGCCGTCGAGGCCGGCAAGCTCGATGCCAAGGGTGTCGTCACCATCGAGTCGCTGGTTTCGGCCGGCGTGATCTCGAAGGCGGCGCGGGACGGCGTCAAGATCCTCGGCCAGGGCGAGTTCAAGGCGAAGCTCGCCTTCGAGGTCGCCGGTGCGTCGAAGTCGGCCGTCGAGGCGATCGAGAAGGCTGGCGGCACGGTCAAGATCCTGGCGGCTGCCGCTTCACAGGCGTGACTTCCACGCTTACATGACTAACGCGAGCGGCGGCCGGGCCCGAAGCCTTGGCCGCCGTTCGACTGTCTGGCGCATGTTCCGTTCGACCAGTCCCGGTTGAGCGATCAGAATGGGCGCTGCGACAGAATCCCTGGGCATGTTCTCTTCGCAAAAGTGGTACCCACCTTTGTGGAACAGGCCCTCGACCAGAGAATCACCCAAGGACCGGACGCATGGCATCGGCGGCTGAACAGCTTGCGGCAAACCTGAACTTCGGCGCGCTGGCCAAGGCCGACGAGCTGAAGAAGCGGATCTGGTTCACGCTGGGGGCGCTGATCGTCTACCGGCTCGGCACCTATATCCCGCTGCCCGGCATGAACCCGGACGCGGTCGCCGACCTGTTCAAGCAGACCCAGACGGGCGTGCTCGGCCTGTTCAACATGTTCTCCGGCGGCGCGGTCGGCCGGCTGGCGATCTTCGCGCTGGCGATCATGCCGTACATCTCGGCCTCGATCATCATCCAGCTGCTCTCCAGCGTCGTCCCGACCTTCGAGACGCTGAAGAAGGAAGGCGAGGCGGGCCGCAAGATCCTGAACCAGTACACGCGCTACCTGACGCTGGTGCTGGCGCTGTTCCAGGCCTGGGGCATCGGTGTCGGCCTGCAGGGTTCGGGCAACCTGGTGCTGGAGCCGGGACCGTTCTTCCTGATCTCGACCACCATCACCCTGGTCGGCGGCACCATGTTCCTGCTCTGGCTCGGCGAGCAGATCACCAGCCGCGGCATCGGCAACGGCACCTCGATGATCATCTTCGCCGGCATCATCGCTGAATTCCCGGCGCAGCTGGCTCAGACCCTCGAGCTCGGCCGCCAGGGCGCGATCTCGACCGGTCTGCTGCTGCTCGTCATGGTGATGGCGGTCTGCGTCATCGCCTTCGTGGTCTTCGTCGAGCGCGCCCAGCGCCGCCTCTTGATCAACTATCCCAAGCGCCAGGTCGGCAACCGCATGTATGAGGGCCAGACCTCGTTCCTGCCGCTGAAGCTCAACACCGCCGGCGTGATTCCGCCGATCTTCGCCTCCTCGCTGCTGCTGCTGCCGACCACGATCGCCAGCTTCTCGCAGGCTTCGGGCGGCACCGGCATCCTGTCGACGATGGCGACATACCTCGCGCATGGCCGGCCGCTGTTCATGTTCCTCTATGCGGCGCTGATCATCTTCTTCTGCTTCTTCTACACCGCGATCGTGTTCAATCCGGTCGAGACGGCGGACAACCTCAAGAAGCATGGCGGCTTCATGCCCGGCATCCGCCCGGGCGAGCGCACCGCCGAGCACATCGACCGGGTGCTGACCCGCATCACCGTGCTCGGCGCCGCCTATTTGACTATCGTCTGCTTGATCCCGGAGTTCATGATCACCTATGCCCAGATTCCGATCATCCTGCTCGGCGGCACCTCGCTGCTGATCGTGGTGACGACGACGATGGACACGGTCGCTCAGGTCCATGGTCATCTCCTGGCCCATCAGTATGAGGGGCTGGTCAAGAAGGCGAAGTTGAGGGGGGCAAGGCGCTGATGAGGCTGATTTTCCTGGGGCCGCCGGGGGCGGGTAAAGGCACTCAGGCGACGCGGATCGTCGCGAAGCACGGCATTCCGCAGCTCTCGACCGGCGACATGCTGCGCGCCGCAGTGGCGGCCGGCACCCCGGTCGGCCTCAAGGCAAAGGCGGTGATGGACGCCGGCGGGCTGGTCTCGGACGAGATCGTCATCGGCATCGTCGCCGACCGTATCGAAGAGCAGGACGCCAGGAAGGGTTTCATCCTCGACGGTTTTCCACGCACGCTGGCTCAGGCCGAGGCGCTCGACTCGATGCTGGCGGGCAAGGGGCTGAAGCTCGACAAGGTGCTGGAGCTTCGGGTGGACCAGAGCAAGCTGGTCGACCGGATCGTGCGCCGCGCCGAGGAGGCCAAGGCCGCTGGCCAGCCGGTGCGCAAGGACGACGACCCGGAGGTCTTCAAGACCCGGCTCGAAGCCTACAACCGCGATACCGCGATCGTCGCGCCCTATTACGACAAGCGCGGCCAGCTGACACCGATCGACGGCATGCAGCCGATCGAGCTGGTCGCGACTGCGATCGACCAGGCGCTGGCGGGCTGAACGCTCGACACGATTGGAGTTCATGGGCCGCGCGGTTCTCGCCGCGCGGCTTTTTCTTGCGATGGAGCAGACCCATGGCCGATGGCGATGACGACTATGTCTATGACGAGGCGACCGGCGAATGGCGCCCGGCCTCGGAGCTCGCGGCGGCCGCGGCGGCGAAGCCCGAGGTCCGCGATGCCTCCGGCAGCATCCTGGCGGATGGCGATGCGGTGACGCTGATCAAGGACCTCAAGGTCAAGGGCGCCGGCCAGACCCTGAAGCAGGGCACGGTGATCCGTTCGATCCGGCTGACAGACAATCCCGAGGAGATCGACTGCCGGCACGAGAGCATCAAGGGGCTGGTGCTGCGGACGGAGTTCGTGCGCAAGCGGTGAGGGCTGTCTCAGCGCACGCTCTGGTCGGGCTGCCCTAAGCGCGGCGTTCCAAACCCGCTGCGTTGTGGCATGCTGTGGCTTGCAAGAGCGGGCGGGCTGGCCGTGCAGGTCGATCCTTCGGATGTCCATCAGACGCTCGAATACCGGCTGGACGCGGAATTCGCGAGCTGGCTGCCGATCGGCTTGCTGACGCTGTTCTGCGGCCTCTTCATCTTCGCCACGGAGATGCCCGACTGGCCCCGCCCCGGTGAGACCTTTGGTGCGTTCGCTGCGATCCTCGCCGGCATCGGCCTCTCGATCTTCGCGCTCCGGCGCCGTTTCCGCCGCGGCAAGCCGGTCTATGTGCTGGCGCCGGACGGGGTGCACATTTGCTGGTCGTCATCGCGCAAGGAGAGCTTCATTCCCTGGCGCGAGATCAAGAGCATCGACACGATCGATATCGTGGTCTGGCACTGGCTGGCGCGCTATCCGCGGAATCTGCCCTACAACGATGTCACCGTGGTGCTGGTCACCAAGCAGTTCTACTGGGCGAACCTGCACATCAAGTCGCTGTTCCAGCGCGGACCCTACTGGCACCAGACCGCGTTCATCGCGAAAGGCGACATGGTCCAGTGCGCCTTGCATGCGGAATTCGTCGGTGTCGAGCCGCAGGTGCTGCGCGCCGCGGTCAAAGCGCGCTGGCGGGCCTTCGGCGGCGAACCTGACAGGCCAAGGCCGAGCGTGCCGGTGGTCTATGCCGCGCGCTGGCCGGATGCGACCGAGGCGCAGGCCGTGGCCGGCCGGAAGGTGGTCGCGGCAGGCGGGGCGCCGCGCCCGTTCTCGGCGTGGGATACGATCAAGATCGTGCTGCCGCTGATCGGCATCGTCGTCGCCGGCAGCAACCTCGCCGGAATCTGGTCGACCGATGCGCAGGTCCAGGCTCTCGCGAAAAAACGGGAATGGCAGGAATGGAACGCCCGCTACCACCGGGAGCGGCGCGAGTTCGACGAGAAACTGCAGAAGCAGCGCGAGGAGATCGACGAGGCCATGCGGCGCGCATTCATAAGGCCTTACTGATCGGCAGTCGGTGCGCATTTGCGCCAGCGCAGGCGCGGTTTCGCGCGCCGCGGTTGTAATTGACACATCTCCTCCCGCCGATTGAACTCGGCCCCAGGCCCATGATGGCCAAGACATGGCGGCGGCAGCCGACGGCCGGTGGCATCAGCCGTCGCCGGCTGGCCGACCGACCGGAAACCGGGAGGACGGCATGAAACGAGTTGCTTGCCTTGTGGCGGCGGCGCTGCTGGCGACGGCTTCGACCGTGCGGGCGCAGGATGCGGTCAAGATCGGCATCCTCAACGACCAGTCAGGCAATTATGCCGAGTTCGGCGGGCTCGGCTCGGTCGAGGCGGCCAAGCTGGCGATCGAGGATTTCGGCGGCTCGGTACTGGGCAAGCCGATCGAGATCGTCTCGGGCGACCACCAGAACAAGCCCGACGTCGCCGCCGGCCTGGCGCGGCGCTGGTACGATGTCGACGGCGTCACCGCCATCGCCGATCTGACCAATTCCGCGGTCGCGCTCGCGGTCGCCGGCATCGCCAAGGAAAAGCAGAAGGTCGCGCTCTACAACGGGCCGGCGACGACACGGCTGTTCAATGAGGACTGCTCGGCGACGGGCTTCATGTGGACCTTCGATACGGCGACCTCGGCCAAGGGCACGGCGCTGTCGATCCTGCGCGAGGGCGGCGACAGCTGGTACATCATCGCCGCCGACTACGCCTTTGGCCATCAGCTCACCGCCGATATCGAGGCCATCGTCGCGGCCAACAAGGGCAAGACGCTGGGCACGGTGCGCGCGCCACTCTCGACGCCGGACTTCTCCTCCTTCCTGCTGCAGGCGCAGGCCTCGAAGGCCAAGATCGTCGCCTTCGCCAATGCCGGCACCGACACCATCAACTCGATCAAGCAGGCCGGCGAGTTCGGCCTGGTCGACGGCGGCCAGAAGCTCGCCGCCATGGTGGTCGTGCTGAGCGACGTGCATGGCCTCGGCCTCGACAAGGCCAAGGGGCTGATCACCACCACCGCCTATTACCACGACGCCGACAAGCCGAGCCGCGACTGGGCCGACCGCTACATGGCGCGGACCAAGAAGATGCCGGGGATGATCCAGGCCAGCGTCTATTCCTCGGTGCTGCACTATCTCAAGGCGGTGAAGGCCGCCGGCACGGCGGCGGGGCCTGCAGTGGCGGCCAAGATGAAGGAGCTGCCGGTCGAGGACTTCTATGCGCCCGGCGCCAAGATCCGCGAAGACGGCCGGCTGATGAACGACATGCTGCTGGTCGAGGCCAAGGCTCCGGCCGAATCGAAGGCGCCGTGGGACTATTTCAAGGTGGTCCGCAAGATCCCGGCTGCCGAGATCATCGCGCCGCTGTCGGAGAGCAAGTGCCCGCTGGTGAAGAAGTAGGGCCGCTTGCCTTCTCCCCTTGCAGGAGAAGGTGGTGCATAGCGCCGGATGAGGGGTCGCGCTGCGCTCTCCGTCATCACGAGGAGCGTGGCGACGAAGCAATAATTCAGAACGGCAGCACTCTATGCTTTTCTGGATTGCTTCGCTGCGCTCGCAATGACGATGAGGGTTGCACGACCCCTCATCCGTCTCGGCTCCGCCGAGCCACCTTCTCCCGCAAGGGGAGAAGGCAAGGGCGGTCTTGGCATGTTTCTTGGGTGCGATGGGTTGACTCGTTGCACCCAACCCTTTAACGAGCCGCCATCCGGTTTCATATGAGCGATGCCGATGCCTTCGGGAGAAGGGACGGCGTCGCGTTTGCGTATGGATCGGGTTCAACGCTCCGCAAGGGCCGGCCTCCACCGGACGCGGAGTTATCGTCATTGCCGTAACGCCCGGCGTTGCGGCCTCATGGAGAGGTGAAGAACATGGCTCGTATCGCGGGCGTCAACATTCCGACCGGCAAGCGCGTCGTCATCGGTCTGCAGTACATTCACGGCATCGGCGCCCACAAGGCCAAGGAGATCTGCGAGAAGGTCGGCATTGCCGCCGAGCGCCGGGTCAACCAGCTGACCGACGCCGAGGTCCTGCAGATCCGCGAGACGATCGACCGCGACTATCTCGTCGAAGGCGATCTGCGTCGCGAAGTCTCGATGAACATCAAGCGCCTGATGGACCTCGGCTGCTATCGCGGCCTGCGTCATCGCCGCTCGCTGCCGGTGCGCGGCCAGCGCACCCACACCAACGCCCGCACCCGCAAGGGCAAGGCGAAGCCGATCGCCGGCAAGAAGAAGTGAGTTTCGGCGGGCCGGGCAACCGGTCCGCTGCAATGGCCGCCTGATCCTTACCGGAGCAGGCGGCGTCCCCAGCGCCTGGCATCACGGGCGCGCCTGAAGGATGGAAGAAAGAGACTATGGCCAAGGAAGCCCAACGCGTCCGTCGTCGCGAACGCAAGAACATCGTCTCCGGCGTCGCGCATGTGAACGCCTCGTTCAACAACACCATGATCACCATCACCGACGCGCAGGGCAACACGATCTCGTGGTCGTCCGCCGGCACGATGGGTTTCAAGGGCTCGCGCAAGTCGACCCCCTATGCCGCCCAGGTCGCGGCTGAGGACGCTGCCCGCAAGGCTGCCGAGCACGGCATGCGCACCCTCGAGGTCGAGGTCACCGGTCCGGGTTCGGGCCGCGAGTCGGCGCTGCGCGCGCTGCAGGCCGCCGGCTTCACCGTCACCTCGATCCGCGACGTGACGCCGATCCCGCACAATGGCTGCCGGCCGCGCAAGCGCCGCCGCGTCTGAGCCAGCGCCGGATCGAAGCGGCGCCCGCAGGGGCGGGCGCCGGTACGGGGCGGCCCGCCGCCGCCATTATTGAAGCACCAGGAGTGCGGTCGTGATCAGCAAGAACTGGCAGGATCTGTCCAAGCCGAACAAGCTCGAAGTCAAGGTCGGAGACGACCCGAAGCGTCTGGCCACCGTGATCGCGCGTCCGCTCGAGCGCGGCTTCGGCATGACGCTCGGCAATGCGCTGCGTCGAGTGCTGCTCTCCTCGCTCCAGGGCGCTGCCGTCACCGCCGTCCAGATCGATGGCGTGCTGCATGAGTTCTCGTCGATCCCGGGCGTGCGCGAAGATGTCACCGACATCGTCCTGAACATCAAGGCGATCGCCATCAAGATGCAGGGCGAGGGTCCCAAGCGCATGACCCTGCGCAAGACCGGCCCGGGCGTCGTCACCGCCGGCGACATCAACACCATCGGCGACGTCTCGATCCTCAATCCCGAGCTCGTGCTCTGCACGCTCGACGACGGGGCCGAGATCCGCATGGAGTTCACGGTCAACACCGGCAAGGGCTATGTCCCCTCCGAGCAGAACCGTCCCGAGGACGCGCCGATCGGCCTGATCCCGGTCGACAGCCTCTACTCGCCGGTCAAGAAGGTCTCCTATCGCGTCGAGAACACCCGCGAGGGCCAGAACCTCGACCGCGACATGCTGACCATGCAGATCGAGACCAACGGCTCGGTCACGCCTGAGGACGCGCTGGCGCTCGCCGCCCGCATCCTGCAGGACCAGCTCGCTGTCTTCATCACCTTCGAAGAGCCGCGCAAGGAAGAGGCCGTCTCGACCGCGCCGCAGCTGCCGTTCAACCCGGCTCTGCTCAAGAAGGTCGACGAGCTCGAACTGTCGGTCCGCTCGGCGAACTGCCTGAAGAACGACAACATCGTCTATATCGGCGACCTCATCCAGAAGTCGGAGGGCGAGATGCTGCGCACCCCGAACTTCGGCCGCAAGTCGCTGAACGAGATCAAGGAAGTGCTCGCCACCATGGGCCTCCATCTCGGCATGGACGTGCAGGGCTGGCCGCCGGAGAACATCGAAGAGCTGGCGAAGCGCTTCGAAGAGCACTACTGAGACCCCGGCGCGGGATACCGCCCGCGCCATTCCCCGCCCGGCGCATGAGCGCTGGAGCATAAAGGACGGCCGTTCCGTGGCACGGCGGCCGTAAGCAACGAAGGAGCCAAACATGCGTCACGGTTTCCGCGGTCGTCGTTTCAACCGCACCGCCGAGCATCGCCAGGCGATGTTCGCCAACATGGCCCAGGCCCTGATCAAGCACGAGCAGATCACCACCACGCTGCCGAAGGCCAAGGACCTGCGTCCGGTCGTCGAGAAGCTGGTCACCCTCGGCAAGCGCGGTGACCTGCACGCCCGCCGCCAGGCGATCGCGCAGATCAAGGACGTGGCCCTCGTCGGCAAGCTCTTCGCGGTCCTCGGCCCGCGCTACAAGGAGCGCAACGGCGGCTATCTGCGCATCATGAAGGCGGGCTTCCGCTTCGGCGACAATGCCCCGCTCGCCGTGATCGAGTTCGTCGATCGCGACGTCGATGCCAAGGGCAAGGATTCCGGCCCGGTCTTCACGGCGGATGACGAGCAGGCGGCCTGAGCCTTACCGGCATCAAGTATTTTTGAAAGGGCGGTCTTCGGACCGCCCTTTTTTCGTTCGGCGGGGCCTGACGTACCGAAGCTTCGATGTGTATACGCATGCGGGTGGATGCGAGCCTGGATATCTCGATGCGAGAAAGCCGTTTTGCCGCCTATGTCGACGCGGCTCGCAACGGGAAGAACGCGCTGTGGCGGATCGTCCTTTCTGTCGTGATCATCACGGTCATCTGGGTCGTTGCGTCCATTGCTCTGGTCTTTGCAGGCGTAGCCGTCATCCTGGCCCGCAACGGGGATTGGCCCTTCGGTCTCGATGAGATCTTCGAAGCGTTCGACTACAAGGCGCTGGTCGCAACGCCGCTCGGCACCGTGGCAATGCTCCTTTCGGTCGCCTCGCTATGGATCGCCGTGTGGGTGGCCTTGAAGATCGTCCACAGGCGATCGATCCGGGATCTGTTTGGCCTCGAGCGTCGCTTGAATTGGCCGGATTTTGCCAGAAGCACGATCGTGACCTTGGTCGTGGGCATTGTCTTGGGGCCGATCGCCCTGCTGATCGATCCGACCGTCATCCGCAACAGCATCAGCTTCACGGACTGGCTCG
Organism: Allobosea sp.; assembly: GCA_024231975.1. Taxonomy (GTDB): domain Bacteria; phylum Pseudomonadota; class Alphaproteobacteria; order Rhizobiales; family Beijerinckiaceae; genus Allobosea. Next base: position 92,441 of record JAAEQB010000121.1, on the reverse strand, counting down.
CGGCTGCACCGTTGCTGCTTATGGCGTTGTTCCTGCAGACCTCGGCCGAGGAGCTCGCCTTTCGCGGTTACCTCCAGCAGGCCCTGGCTGCACGCTTCGCGACGCCGGTCATTTGGCTCGGGCTGCCGACGGTGCTGTTCACCCTTCTGCACTGGCACGGCGAAGGTACGACCGCCATGAACTTCGCCGGATTGTTCATCATCTTGGGCTTCTCACTGTGTATGACTTGGCTCCTGATGGCGAGCGGCAACCTGGCGGCTGCCATGGGAGCACATTTCGGCAACAATATTGGCGTGTTGATGCTCTTCACCTATGAGCCGGATCTCGGGGCTGCGGCCTTGTTCATGGGGCGCGCCGTATCGGACCCGAATTGGACCGTGCCGCAGGCGGTGATGTTCGCGCTGTACGGCGTCCTGGTCATCGCCGTCGCGCAGGTCCTGCTCCTGCACCGGGCCTCGCCCTTGCGGCTGCGCTCGTTGTCATAGCGGCGTAGGCACCGGCGATTGCTACGGGAAATTGTTGCGCCCGCTCGCGCTTTTCGCTGCGTCAGGCCGATGCTAGCGTCACCTCAAACCGGGCAGGGCGGCGCAACGCTGCTTCGAAAACAAGCCTGGTATCGAGGGAGATGTTTCGCATGAAGCGCGCTGCTCTTGCCGTGCTGGCCGCCATCGTCATCCTGCCAGCCTGGGCCCAGGACAAATATCCGTCGAAGCCGATCAACATGCTGGTGCCGTTCGCGGCCGGCGGCTCCTCCGACGTGATCGCGCGCCTCGTCGGCGAGGAGATGGCGCAGGTGCTCGGCCAGCGCATCGTGATGGAGAACATGGGCGGGGCGGGCGGCGCGACCGCGCTGACGCGGGCGGCGCGAGCCGAGCCCGACGGCTACACCATCGTGATCGGCAACAGCGGCACCAACGCCGCCTCCTACACGATCTACAACGACCTGAAATACACCCCGGCGGATTTCGTGCCGGTCGGCCTCGTCGCCAAGACCTCGCCGATGATCGCGCTGAAGCTCGACTTCCCGGCCAAGGACCTCAAGGAATTCCTCGCCTATGCCAAGGCGAACCCCGGCAAGATCAGCCTCGGCCATGCCGGCGTCGGCTCGTCGAACTACCTGATCTGCCGCAACTTCCTCAAGGCCTCCGGCCTCGATGTCGCGCTGGTGAGCTATCGCGGCGCGGGCCCGGCGCTGAACGACCTGATGGGCGGGCAGATCGACGGCGTCTGCGATGCCGCGACCTCGCTCTCCGGCGCCGTCCAGGGCAACAAGGTCAAGGCGCTGGTGGTGGCGACGCCGCAGCGCCTGCCGAGCCTGCCGGACGTGCCGACCTCGGCCGAAGCCGGCTTGCCGGCCTTCCAGGCGCAGGGCTGGAACGCGATCTTTGCACCGAAGGGCACGCCGCAGCCGGTGATCGATCGCCTGAACCAGGCGCTGCGCACCGCTCTTTCCAGCGAGAAGCTGCATGCGCGCTTCAAGGAGCTCTCATCGGTGCTGCCCGAGAAGGAGGAGATGTCGCCGGAGTTCGTCGCCAAGATGGTTCCCGGCGAGATCGAGAAGTACAAGGTGCTGCTCAGCGACGCCAAATAGGGTTCAGGCCCGGGCGCTGGCGAGCTCGGCGGCGAGATCGAGCAGCACGTCCAGCGGCTGCTCGAACAGTTCGGTGTCCGGCGAGACGCCGTAGAGCCCGAAGATGAACGCGGTGGTCTCGTTGTGCTCGGCGAAGGCCATCGCCCAGCCGGCGAACTGCCGCTGAGCGACGACATCCTGCGCCAGCAGGCGCAACTCGTCATGGCGCGGATCGACCATGATCCGGCCATAGGTTTCCGCGATAGAGCCGGCCTCGCCTTCGAGGATCTGGGCGAATCCGCCCGGCGTCGCCATCAGGAAGCCCGTGACATGTCTTTCGGCATTGAGCCGTCGCGCCGCCTCGAGAATGCGCGCGAGCTCGGCGCGTCGATCCGCCTCGACGAGTCGGCTACGGCTGGCATAAACAAGGCGCACGAGGCTCACGTCGATCGTCCTTTCGGGGGCAAAGCGGGGAGTTACGCGACCCAGAACGGAATCACGCCGCGCGTGTTTCCGAGACTATCCGGGACGCTGCCATGGCGGGATAGTTCTGGAAGCGAACGCCCGAGGCAGTTGTTTTGTTTCAAGAAGGAGATCGGCATGCGCCGTTCCATCGTGCCGAATCATCGTCAGCTCGCTGCCCTGATCCTTGGCCTTGCGCTGTCCGCGGGCGTTTCGACGCTGGCGCTCGCCCAGGCCCGGCAAGTCCCAGAGGCGCGCCAGCAGATCACGTTGTCCTTCGCGCCGGTGGTGCAGAAGACGGCCGCCTCGGTCGTCAACGTCTATGGCGCGCGTGTCGAGCGGCGGCCGCAGAACCCGTTCATGGACGATCCGTTCTTCCGCCGCTTCTTCGGAGATGGCGGCTTCGGCCTGCCGCGCGAGCAGGTGCAGCGCTCGCTCGGCTCGGGGGTGATCGTCGACGCAGCGGGGCTGGTCGTCACCAACAACCACGTCATCGAGGGCATGACCGAGGTCAAGGTCGCGCTGGCCGACAAGCGTGAATACGAGGCGACGATCCTGCTGCGCGACCCGCGTACCGATCTTGCCGTGCTCAAGCTCAAGGGCGCCAAGGACCTCGCCGCGATCGAGCTCGGCGATTCCGACACACTGCAGATCGGCGATCTGGTGCTGGCGATCGGCAACCCGTTCGGCGTCGGCCAGACAGTGACACAGGGCATCATCTCGGCACTGGCGCGCACACAGGTCGGGGTCGGCGACGCGCAGTCCTTCATCCAGACCGACGCAGCGATCAACCCCGGCAATTCCGGCGGCGCGCTGGTCGACATGCAGGGCCGGCTCACCGGCATCAACACCGCGATCTTCTCGAAGTCGGGCGGCAGCGTCGGCATCGGTTTCGCCATTCCCTCGGCCATGGTCCGTGTCGTCGTCGATAGCGCCAAGACGGGGGCGACGACGGTGCGCCGCGCCTGGTTCGGGGCGCGGCTGCAGGCGCTGACCCAGGATGTCGCCGATGGGCTCGGGCTCGACCGGCCGGCCGGCTCGGTGGTCGCGAGCGTGGTCGATGCGGGGCCTGCGGCGGAAGGCGGCCTCAAGCGCTCGGACGTGATCCTCGCCGTCGACGGCATCGGCGTCGACGACCCCGAGAGCTTCGGCTACCGCTTCGCGACGCGGCCGATCGGTGGCACGACGCAGCTTACCGTGCTGCGTGGCGGCAAGCGCATCACCATCCCCGTCAAGCTGAGGCCGGCGCCGGAGACGCGCCCGCGCGAGCCGGTCAAGGTCGCCGGCCGTTCGCCCTTCACCGGTCTCACCGTGCTGAACCTGTCGCCCGCCGTCGCCGAGGAGCTCTCGATCGACCTGTCGACCGAGGGCGTCGTCGTCAGCGAGATCGAGGAGGGCAGTCCGGCCGCACGCGTCGGCTTCCAGAAGGGCGATCTCATCCTTGCCATCAACGGCGAGCGCATCGCCGCCTCGCGCGAGATCGAGCTGGCGACGCGCGAGCGCAAGCGCTCCTGGGAGGTGACGATCTCACGTGGCGGGCAGACGGTTACCTCGACCTTTGGCGGGTGAGGTGACCGACCTCTTCTCAGCATCCGGTCTCGACAAGTCAGGCCCGCGCCCGCTCGCCGACCGGGTGCGGCCGACGACGCTCGGCGAGGTCTCCGGCCAGGATCACCTGACCGGCGAGGACGGCGTCCTCACCCGGCTGATCGCCTCCGGCTCGCTCGGCAGCCTGATCTTCTGGGGCCCGCCCGGTACCGGCAAGACCACCGTGGCGCGCCTGCTGGCGGGGGCGACCGATCTCGGCTTCGAGCAGATCAGCGCGATCTTCTCCGGCGTCGCCGACCTGAAGAAGGTCTTCGACGCCGCTCGCGGCCGGCGACTCGGCGGCCGGGGCACCTTGCTGTTCGTCGACGAGATCCACCGCTTCAACCGGGCCCAGCAGGACGCCTTCCTGCCGGTGATGGAGGACGGCACGATCACGCTGGTCGGCGCCACCACCGAGAACCCGTCCTTCGCGCTGAATGCGGCGTTGCTGTCGCGGGCCCGCGTCCTGACCTTCAAGGCGCTCGACGAGGGCGCGCTGCTCTTCATGCTCGGCCGCGCCGAGGCGCTGGAGAATCGCGAGTTGCCGCTGACGCCGGAGGCGCGTCTCGCGCTGGCGCGCTTCGCCGATGGCGACGGGCGGGCGGTGCTGACGCTGGCCGAGGAGACCTGGCGCGCCGCCAAGCCGGGCGAGATCTTCGACGAGGCCGGCCTTTCCGAGGTGATCCAGCGCCGCGCGCCGATCTACGACAAGGCGCAGGACGGCCACTACAATCTGATCTCGGCGCTGCACAAGACGATCCGCGGCTCCGATCCCGATGCGGCGCTCTATTATTTCGCCCGCATGCTCGATGCCGGCGAGGATCCGCGCTTCCTGGCGCGACGGCTGGTGCGCATGGCGGTCGAGGATATCGGCCTCGCCGACCCGCAGGCATTGGTGCATGCTCGCGCCGCGGCCGAGACCTATGAGCAGCTCGGCTCGCCCGAGGGCGAGCTCGCTCTGGCCAATACGGTGATCTATCTCGCGACCGCGCCGAAATCGAACGCCGCCTATGTCGCCTACAAGGCGGCGATGCGCACCGCCAAGCAGGCGGGCTCGCTGACGCCGCCCAAGACCATCCTGAATGCCCCGACCAAGCTGATGAAGGAAGAGGGCTACGGCGCCGACTACGCCTATGACCATGACGCGCCCGACGCCTTCTCCGGCCAGAACTACTGGCCGGACGCGCTCGGCCGCCAGCTTTTCTACGACCCGCCGGAGCGCGGCTTCGAGCGCGAGATCAGGAAGCGACTGGAGTATTGGGAGAAGCTCAGGCAGGAGCGAGGGGAGTAGGGCGGCTTTGCCGAACTCAATAACCCGCGTGCTCCCCCTCCGTCATGGTCGGGCTTGTCCCGACCATCTACGTCTTCACTTCGCTGATCGCGTGCGGGGTTCAATACGTGGATGCTCGCCACAAGGGCGAGCATGACGGCGTTGGCTGCTCTGTGAAAGCCACGACCGCTAGAAGCTGCGCTCAATAAAAACCTGCGTCGAGATCTGCCGCCCGGCCAAGCCGGCCGCGATGTCGCGGCCGGTCAGCGCGATCTTGGCCCAGGCGACCGAGCTTTCGATTCCGGCCTTGAAGCCCTCCACCGGCGTCCAGACCAGATTGGCGGCGAAGCGGTCGATCCTGACCTCGCCGCGGATCTGGTTGGCGAGCAGCGGCACTGCGAGCCAGTAGCGGCTGAGATAGGCGTTGCTGGCGAGCTCGTCGGTCCATTCGAAGCGGCCGGAGACGACGGCCGAGAAGCCGCGCGTGGCGTCGCTCGCCAGCAGCACGCGGTTGACGATGCGGGCATCGAGCACCGAGCCGATATAGGGCGCGCCGTCGATCGCGCCGGCGATCTGGCCGGTCAGGCTCCAGCCATGGCCGAGGGCCTCGCCCTCATAGGTCGCGCCGATGATTCCGGCACGGCCGAAGCGCCTGGGCGTGCCGGGAATCTCGCGCAGGGCGAGGGCGCCGTGGATGGTCCAGCCGCCCTGCTCGTAGACGAGGCGGCCGACCGCATCCGGGAACCGCCGTCCGGTCTGGACCGGTGCGGTCGAGGAGGTGTTGCCGAGTGCCGGGTCCTCGAGGGCGAGCGTCGCCGTCCAGCTCTCGGTCAGCGGCAATTCCAGCGCGATGATGCCGACGGTGCGGGAAGGCACGCGCGCCGAGAAGATGAACTCGTCGCCGGTCCAGAAGGCGAAGCGCGAGGAATCGAGGCCGAAGGTCCAAGGGCCGATCAGGATGGTCGCCTCGTCGATCGAAGGATCGCTAATGCCGTCGACCGGGCTGTAAAGCGTGAAGCCGAAGGCGGTGCCAACCCGCAGGCCCGAGGCGAGCTCGTGCGAGGTCGCGATGCGGAAGGCGGCGCTGACCGGGAAGGAGGTCGTGGCGGAGGGAGCCGGCGGGCCGTTGCGCGAGGCGCGGAAGGAATCACGCTGCATGCCGGCGCTGACCGTGCCGGTGATCGAGAGGCAGGTCGCGGACCCCGGCAGGACAAGGCCGCGCTCCGGCGGGTCCTCGTCCTCGTCCTCGTCGTCATCGTCATCATCGTCGCTGTCGTCGTCCGCCTCGTCCTTGTCGGTGGCGGCTGCCGTGCTGGCGAAGAGCGGCGGGGTCTCGGGCAGCGTGATGGTGCAGGCGCGGGCGAAGCTTGGGGCTTGCGCCGGGCGGGACGGCAGGCGCGGCGATGCGGCGAAGGCGGTCTGCGAGAGGAGCGCGAGGCTAAGGCCGGCAGGCAAGATCGCGCGCCAAGCCGCGCCGATACGCTCGCCTCCCGGTTCAGAACCGCATGCCATCGGCGCGACGATCACCCCCTGCGTTCCGGTGTTTCTGCCGGGCGTGATGGTGGCAAGTCAATCGCCTCGACGGGACGGATTCGCCATGCCTGCCGCTACGAGCGCGGGGGCAGCGTGGGCGGGGGGCGACGCTGTAGAGCGCCCAGCCGCGCTTGTCGACCGCGCTGAAGCGGCGCACCGGGATGAAGCAGGCCGCGATCAGCGATACGAACGAGACGAGGAAGGTCACCATGTACGGCACGGAAACGGCGAGATAGGCACTGATCGCAACGGATTTCGTTTGTCTGAGGCCGCAGGGCACTCTATGCCTCGCAGATGCTTTCCACCGCTCTCGTCTTCCTCGGCGCCGGCATCGGCGGCGTGCTCCGGCACGGCGTCAATCAGCTCGCGCTGAAATGGCTCGGCATGTCGTTCCCCTATGGCACGATGGCGATCAACATTCTCGGCTCCGGCGTGATGGGGCTGGTCGCCGGCTTCTTCGCCTTCAAGGCGGGCGAGGGCTGGCCGCCGCATACGCGGCTCTTCCTCGCCACCGGCATTCTGGGCGGCTTCACCACCTTCTCGGCCTTCTCGCTCGATGCGGTGCTGCTCTGGGAGCGCGGCGAGGCGATGATGGCGGCGTTCTATGTGGTCGGCTCGGTCGCGCTGTCGCTGCTGGCGCTGGTTGCGGGATTGTCCATCGTGCGGGGGCTGACATGAGAACCGGCGGCAAGGGAACCGGCGGCCCCTCGCGGGGCAATGGCCCCAAGCGCGGCGGCAGGCCGCCCGCCTCCGGCGCGCCCAAGGGCAAGCGCCCGAGCCATGATGCGCGCCGCTCGGCCCGCGCCAGGCCGCGCCCGGCGGAGGACGAGGTCGTGCGGACCGAGCCGACGCGCAACCCGAAGCCGCATCATCCGGCGAAGGCCGCTGGTCCGCGCAAGCCCGCGCCACGCAAGCCGCCGATCACGGATGTGCCGACGCGCGCGGAGGTCAAGGCGGTCACCGCCGAGGTGCTCTCGACCGGCGTGCAGCAGCTGGTGGTGACGCAGGACGAGAACGAGATGCGGATCGACCGCTTCCTCGAGGCGCGCTTCCCGCAGCTCTCCTTCAGCCATATCCAGCGCATCGTCCGGAAGGGCGAACTGCGCGTCGACGGCAAGCGCGCCGACAGCAAGGACCGGCTGGAGGCAGGCCAGACCGTACGCATCCCGCCGCTGAAGCTGGAGCAGGCAGCGGAACGGCCGCGCTCGGCCAAGGCCGATGCGGATACGATCGGCTTCCTGCGTTCGATCACGCTCTATGAGGACGAGGACGTCATGGTCCTCAACAAGCCGGCGGGCCTGGCCGTGCAGGGCGGCTCGGGCACGACCCGCCATGTCGACGGCATGCTGGCGGCCTTGACCGGCAAGGATGGGCAGAAGCCGCGCCTCGTCCATCGCCTCGACAAGGACACGGCCGGCTGCCTCGTCATCGCCAAATCGCGCTTTGCCGCGGCGACTTTGGCCAAGACCTTCCGCTCGCGCTCGGCCCGCAAGGTCTATTGGGCGCTGGTCTATCATGTCCCGCGCGTGAAGCAGGGCCGGATCTCGACCTATCTCGCGCGCGAGGAAGCCTATGACGGCGACCAGCGCATGGCCGTCGCCGAGCATGGCGGAGAGGGCGCGATGCATGCGGTGACTTATTACGCCGTGGTCGAGACCGCGGCGCAGAAGCTGGCCTGGCTCTCGCTCAAGCCGGTGACCGGGCGCACCCACCAATTGCGTGCCCACGCCGCCCATATCGGCCATCCGATCGTCGGCGATCCCAAATACTTCGACATCCAGAACTGGGAGATGCCCGGCGGCATCCAGAACAAGCTGCATCTGCTGGCGCGCCGGATCGTGCTGCCGCATCCGCGCGGCAAGGGCACGATCGACGTCAGCGCGCCGCTGCCGCCGCATATGCGCCAGAGCTGGAACCTGCTCGGCTTCGAGGATGCGCCTTACGACCCGATCGTCGACGCGCCGGACGAGTAGGTCGCACGAAAAAGTTGCGTGACCTGACGTAAGAACACTTGTCGAACAAAACGCGATATGTTCTAAGTTTGTTCCTGTGAACTCGTCATCACGGGAGGCTTTCCATGTTGCGCATCGCCTTGCTTGCCGCCGGCCTCGTTCTCGCTTCGTCCACAGCCTTCGCCCAGGCGCAGCCGACCCCGGTCGCTCCGAAACCGGCTGCTGTGGCGGCCGATGAGCCGGTCCCTCGTGCTGCCCGCGCCGAGGCGCGGCGCGATTGCTATGCCGAGAACATCGCGCTTTCGGGCGACGATCTGCGCCGCGCCATGCGCGACTGCATGCAGGAGCGTTTTCCGGGCGTGAAGCTCTATGCCAGCGACGGGCTGACGCGCGACGGCAAGCCGACTGCCGTGACGGCGCGGGCCGCCTGCAAGCAGGAGGCCGATGCCGGCGGGCTCAAGGGCGCCGAGCGGACGGCGGCGCTGGTCGCCTGTTTCAACGGCAAGCGGCCGGACCTTGCCCAGCGGGCCGAATGCCGCAAGGAAGCGCGCGGCAGGGGCCTCGACGCCGATGCCCTGAAGGCGGCGATCGCCGAATGCGGCCGCAACCCGCAAGGGTGAGGCCGTTGCGGCATGAGGGCTTTGCGCCGGCGGCGATAGCGGGCCGTCGGCATCTCCTGTAGAGCGCCCGCATGGACCTCATCATCTTCGACCTCGACGGCACACTGATCAATTCCGAGGCGATCATCCTCGGCGCGCAATACGAGACCTTCGCGCGCTGTGGCCGCGTCCACCCCGGCCGTGAGGCGGGCCTCGGCGTGATCGGGCTCACCCTCGACATCGCGCTGATGCGGGTCGCCGGTCTCACCGCGCCGGACGATGTGCTGACGCAGACCTATCGCGAGGTCTTCAACGGCATGCGCCAGCGGGCGGAGAGCGATCCGGCTTTGGCCGAGCCGCTCTTTCCGGGTGTGGTCGAGCTGCTGGCGGGGCTGTCGCAGCGCCCGGCCACGGTGCTCGGCATCGCCACCGGAAAGTCGCGCCGCGGAGCCGACTATATCGTCGAGCGCCATGGCTGGGCGCCGATGTTCAGAACGATCCAGACCGCGGACGACGCGATCTCGAAGCCGCATCCGGAGATGATCCTGCGGGCGATCGCTGAAACCGGCGGCAGGCCTGAGCGGACGCTGATGGTCGGCGACAGCACCTTCGACATGGAGATGGCGGTCGCGGCCGGCGTGACCCCGGTCGCGGTCTCCTGGGGCTTCCAGCCGGTCGCGGCGCTGCAGGCGGCCGGGGCGCGGCATGTGATCGAGAGCTGCGCCGAGCTGACGGGGATCGTCGACAGGCTGGCGGTCGCCGAGCCGGCCTGAGGCGGCTGGAGAAGCCGCTCCGGACGCCGTTTCGAACAGCTCGCGTCGCAAGCTGATCGTCAAATCCATATCCGCTTTGCTCAGGGCGTATCGAGCTGGCCGAGCTCGTGCAGCAGCGCTGCGCCGGTGCGCAGGCCGCTGTAGAAGCAGTCGAGCGTCAGGTTCTCGTTCGGGGCGTGGTTGGCCTCGTCGGGATTGGCGTAGGGCGTGACGAAGGCGGGGATGCCGAGGATCTTGGTGAAGACATAGCCGGGCAGGCTGCCGAAGCCGGCCGGGATCAGCAGCGGCTCGACGCCCTGCGCCGCGACGAAAGCGCGGCGCAAAGGCGCGGTGAAGGGCGAGGCGATCGGCGTCTTCGATGGCTGCATGCCGGCATCGGCGGCGACGAACTCGACCTCCGGCGCATGCTCGGCCACATGCGCCGCGACCTTGCGCAGGATGTCCTGCGGATCCTGCGCCTCGACCAGGCGGATATCGCATTTAACCAGGGCTTCATTGGGGAGCACGGTCTTGGTGCCGGGGCCGCCATAGCCGCCATGGAAGCCATTGATGGTTAGCGTCGGGCGGAAGCAGAGGCGCTCGTAGAAAGCCCGGTCGGCCGGTGCGTCGAGCCTGGTCAGGCCGAGACTGGTCTTCACCGCCTCGATGTCGAGCGGCAGGGCCTCGATCGCGGCGAGTTCCTCGGGCGTCGGCGCTTCGATGTCGTCATGCAGGCCGGCGATGGTGATCTCGCCGGCGGCGTTCTTCATGGTGCCGAGCAGATGCACCAGCGTCCAGATCGGGTTCGGTACGACGCCGCCGAAATTGCCGGAATGCACGTCGCGGCTGGCATGGCGGCAGCGCAATTCGAAGGAAACCACGCCACGCGAGCCGAACTTGATCGCCGCTGCGCCGCTGGCATGGCGCGGCCCGTCGGCGGTGACGGCGAGATCGGCCGCGAGCATCGCCGTGTTGGCGCGCACGAAGCCGGCGATGTTCGGACTGCCGATCTCCTCCTCGCCCTCCAGCAGCAGAATGACGTTGCAGGGCAAGGTGCCATGCACCGCAAGATGGGATTCTATCGCGAGGATCTGGGCGAAATGCTGGCCCTTGTTGTCGCCGACGCCGCGCGCATAGATCCGGCCGTCGCGGATCGTCGGCTCGAAAGGCGGCGAGAGCCATTTGTCGAGCGGGTCCGGCGGCTGCACGTCGTAATGGCCGTAGAGCAGCACGGTCGGCTTGCCCGGCGCCTTCTGCCAGCGTGCGACCACCATGGGATGGCCGTCGGTCGGCACCAGATTGGTCTCAAGTCCGATCCCGGCCAGCATCTCGACCAGCAGCGCGCCGACTTCAGCGATACCGATATTCTCGGCGCTGATGCTGGGATGGCGCAGATAGGCGAGCAGGCGCTCGAGGAAGGCGCTGCGATTGGCTTCGATATGCGTGAAAACCGCAGCAAGAGAGTCGGAAGAAGTCATGGTCGCGCTGCCTGCCGGAGGTTGGGATGCGGCATCACGGTAGAGTGCCGCGTGCCTGCGTCCAATGCACCGGACGCAGTGCGGAAAAGCGCTGGCGGGCACGCGGGAGTGGCGGGCAGGTAACATCCTCGCAACCACGCTGACTCAGTACCGTTTAACCTGAACGGACGTTCAGATTTGCGTGTTAACCACCTGCTGACTGGCCGGGCTGCATCGTCTTCACACGACAGGGACAAACCGACACACAACAACGTCGGACAGGGGTTGAACGATGATTGGCCACGAACTTCGCGAATTCGTCGATCACGTGATGGACAGGCGCGTGATCGACGATGAAGACGTCCGAATTCTTCAGCGTGAAATCTTGCACGAGGTCGTGCTGACCCGTGACATCATCGATGTGCTGGTGGCACTCGACCGCGCCGTTGCCGACAAGTCGCCGCTCTTCGCCGATGTGCTGCTGGCGTTCTGCGTCGACTTCTCGGTCTGGGAGAGCCGCCCGACCGGCCGGATCGACCGCGACAAGGCACATTGGCTGGTGACGACGCTCTCGGCCGGCGACGGCCCGACGCCGCTGGCGCAGAAGATCGCCTTCGAGGTCGTCCGCGAAGCCGAGTCCTGCGACGAGGGGCTGGTCAGCTTCGCTTTGCGCAAGGCCGATGCCCGGATCGCCATCGCGCCGATCGCCCAGCGCGTCGTGCTGGCGAGCTGAGATCATCCGACAGATCGAAGCGTGCTCTAGCGCCCGGTCGCCGCCGGGCGTTTGCGCACGTTACAAAACTTTCGCATCAGTGGACGGATGCGCTTGCCTCCCGTAAATCCCGCACTGCACAGTAACGGCACCGGGCCGGGGGGACGCCACGCATGTTCTCGAAGATCCTGATCGCGAACCGTGGCGAGATCGCCTGCCGCGTCATCAAGACGGCAAAGCGGATGGGGATCGCGACGGTTGCGGTCTATTCCGACGCCGATCGTGACGCGCTGCATGTCGAGATGGCCGACGAGGCCGTGCATATCGGCGCCGCGCCCGCGGCCGAATCCTATCTCCAGATCGACAAGATCATCGCCGCCTGCAAGCAGACGGGGGCGCAGGCCGTGCATCCCGGCTATGGCTTCCTCTCCGAGCGCGAGGCCTTCGCCAAAGCGCTGAAGGACAACGGCATCGTCTTCATCGGTCCCAATCCGGGCGCCATCGCCGCGATGGGCGATAAGATCGAATCGAAGAAGGCGGCGGCTGCGGCCAAGGTCTCGACGGTGCCCGGCTATCTCGGCGTGATCGAGAACCCCGAGCACGCGGTCAAGATTGCCGACGAGATCGGCTATCCCGTGATGATCAAGGCCTCGGCCGGCGGCGGCGGCAAGGGCATGCGTATCGCCCATTCGGCCGGCGAGGTCGCCGAGGGCTTCGCCCGCGCCAAGTCGGAAGCAGCGTCCTCCTTCGGCGACGACCGCGTCTTCGTCGAGAAGTTCATCGTCGATCCCCGCCATATCGAGATCCAGGTGCTGGGCGACAAGCACGGCAACGTCATCTATCTCGGCGAGCGCGAATGCTCGATCCAGCGCCGGAACCAGAAGGTGCTGGAGGAGGCGCCGTCGCCGCTGCTCGACGAGGCGACCCGCCGCAAGATGGGCGAGCAGGCGGTCGCGCTGGCCAAGGCCGTGAACTATGACAGCGCTGGCACGGTCGAGTTTGTCGCCGGCCAGGACAAGTCGTTCTATTTCCTGGAGATGAACACGCGTCTCCAGGTCGAGCATCCTGTGACGGAGATGATCACCGGCATCGATCTCGTCGAGCAGATGATCCGCGTCGCCTATGGCGAGAAGCTCGGCATCAGCCAAAGTGATGTGAAGTTGAACGGCTGGGCGGTCGAATCCAGAGTCTATGCCGAGGATCCGACCCGCAACTTCCTGCCTTCGACGGGCCGGCTCGTCACCTATCGCCCGCCGAGCGAAGGTCCGGACGGCGACGCCACCGTGCGCAACGACACCGGCGTGTTCGAGGGCGGCGAGATCTCGATCTATTACGATCCGATGATCGCCAAGCTGGTGACGCACGCGCCGACGCGGGAGGCGGCGATCAAGGCGCAGGCGCGGGCGCTCGACGCCTTCGCCATCGACGGCATCCGCCATAACATTCCGTTCGTCGCGGCGGTGATGCAGCATCCGCGCTGGATCTCGGGCAATCTCTCGACCGGCTTCATCGCCGAGGAGTTCCCGGAGGGCTTTTCGCTGCCGCAGCCGGAAGGCGAGATCGCCCTGCGCATGGCGGCGATCGCGATCGCCTGCGATCATCGCCTCAACAGCCGCAAGCGCCATGTCTCGGCGCAGATGGAGGGTTGGCGCAAGGTCGAGTTCGAGCGCACCCGCATCGTCTCGCTCGGCGGCGAACGCTTCGAGGGACAGGTTTCGGAGCAGGGTGGGGTGGTGACGATCGCCTTCCCCGAGCGCAGCCTGACAGTCGCCAGCGACTGGCGGCCGGGCGAGCCGGTCTGGCGCGGTACGCTCGACGGCGTCGCCATCGCGGCGCAGATCCGGCCGATCCTCAACGGGGTCGCGCTCGGCCATGCCGGCGCCTATGCCAACGCCCATGTCTACACGCCGCGCGAAGCGGAGCTGGCGGCGCTGATGCCGGAGAAGGCGGCGGCCGACACCGGCAAGGTGCTGCTCTGCCCGATGCCGGGCCTGGTCAAGCAACTGCTCGTCAGCGTCGGCCAAGAGGTCAAGGCCGGCGAAGCGCTCGCCATGGTCGAAGCGATGAAGATGGAGAACGTGCTGCGCGCCGAAAAGGATGTCACCATCGCCAAGATCCTGGCGAAGGAAGGCGATTCGCTGGCCGTCGACGCCGTCATCATGGAATTCGCCTGAGGCGCTTGCCTTAGCGAGGCGGCCGGCTGATTGTCGCCGCCCTATCATGCGACGGTGGCGACCATGCTGACGATCTGGGGGCGGATCAGCTCCATCAATGTGCAGAAGGCGGTCTGGGCGGCCGGTGAGGTCGGCCAGCCCTTCGAGCGCATCGATGTTGGCGGACAGTTCGGCGGCAATCGCGAACCGGCCTATCTCGCCAAGAATCCGAACGGGCAGATTCCGACGCTGGAGGACGGCGAGGTCGTCATCTGGGAATCGAACAGCATCGTACGCTATCTTGCCGCCCGCTACGGCGCCGGCTGGATCTGGGAGGAGGATCCGGCGAGGCGCGCCGAGGCCGATCGCTGGATGGACTGGATGCTGTCCGAATTGCAGCCGTCGATGACTCCTGCCTTCTGGGGGCTGATCCGCAAGACGCCGGGCTACACCGACGAGGCGGTGATCGCCGCCTCGATCGCCAAGGCGCAAGCCAAGCTCGATATCCTCGAGTCGCATCTGGCAGGGCGGAGCTATCTCGCCAATGAGCGCTTCGGCATGGGCGATATCACGGTGGCTTTGGGTGCGCATCGCTGGCTGCACATGCCGGTGCAGCAGAAGGAGTGGCCCAATATCCGCCGCTGGTATGCGCAGGTTTCGGCGCGGCCGGCGGCCGCTCCGGCCATGCCGTTGCCGATCACGTGAGGACGGCAGCCTGCGCTTGACCCGGCCGATTTGGCGGTCATGATCGCCGACATGCGCGGTTTCCTCGTCATTCCTGTCCTGATAGCGCAGTTTTCCTGCGGGGCAGCGCTCGCGCAGATGCCGACCAATCCCGTGCAGTCTGCCGATCGCCTGCAGGTGGCGAACTGCGTTCGGCAGGGCCTTGCCGCGAGCCCGGCCTGCATTGGCCTCGTCGCGGTGCCCTGCGTCAGCGCCGCCTCGACGAATGATCGTGCCCAGGCCGAAATCTCCTGCGCGAGGCGCGAGGAGGCGGTCTGGCGCGAGCGCCTGACGCTGGCGGGAGCGGCGCTGGAGCGGACCCTCGAGGCCGGGGCACGCAGCCAGTTCGCGGCGCTGCAGCTCGCCTGGCAGAGCTATGCCGTGCAGAAATGCGCCTTCTATGGCGCCTCGCAGCCGCCGGCGCGTTCGGCCGGGCTGCAGGCCGGCTGCGAACTGCGCGAGGTTGCCGAGCGGGCGCTGGAGGTCGAGCGCCTGGCCGCACGGCAGACCCGCCGCCCGCCAGCGCAGCCGCCGCAGATCATCCGATAGATCGGCGAAGTCATGGTCTGCCTTGAGCTGACCATCACAGGCCCGGACGGGGCTCCGGCCGGCGCCTCGTTGTCATGAGAGTCTCGGGTCTGTGCCGCGCTTCGCCCGAGCATGACGGCTTGGGATGACGGCGTTCGCCGCCGGCAACTCACCGCAACGTGAACGCAATCCCGCACCGAACTCCAGCCGCGCTCAGCCGTTTCCTAACGGCCTGTCAGCTTTCTGTGGGTAAGGGAGGCGGGTCTGTTCAAGAAAATCATGTTCTTCGTCCTTTCCAAGATCCTCTGGTTCCTGGCCTCGCCGGTGAACCTCGCCATTGCCGGGCTCCTGCTGGCGAGCCTGCTCGCCTTCACGCGCTTTTCCGGGCCGGGACGCTGGCTCGGGCTGATCTGCGTCACCGTGCTCGGCCTGCTCGCCTTCAGTCCGCTGCCGCGGATCATCGTTCGGCCCCTGGAGGATCGCTTCCCGCAGCAGGCGGTGAACTCCGGCAAGGTCGACGGCATCATCGTGCTCGGTGGCGCGATCGGCGTGGCGCGCGAGGACATCGTGCTCAACAACGCCGCGGCGCGAATGACCAAGGCAGTCGAGCTCGCCCGGGCCCATCCCGAGGCGAAGCTGGTCTTCACCGGCGGCGGCGCCAATCTGCTCTCGCCGGTGGTGAAGACCGAGGCCGACGGGGCGCGGCTGCTGTTCCTCGGGCTCGGCCTGCCGGAGAACCGGCTCGTCCTCGAGGACAAGTCGCGCAACACAGTCGAGAACGCGGTGTTCACCCGCCGCCTGGTCGATCCCAAGCCTGGCGAGCGCTGGCTCCTGGTGACCTCGGCCTGGCATATGCCGCGGGCCATGGGCGTGTTCCGCAAGGCGGGTTTCGAGGTCGAGGCCTTCCCGGTCGACTTCCTCTCGGCCGGGACGTCGGCCGACTATCTCCGGCCCTATCGGAAGGCGTCGCGCGGACTCGACATCGCCGACGACGCCTTCAAGGAATGGGCCGGACTGCTGGCCTATTACCTCGCGGGGTATACGGACGCGCTGTTCCCCGGGCCGGCGCAGGCGGCGACGCGGCGCTAGAACTGCCGCCTTTCCCGGCTGATCGCGTCGACGACCAGTCTCGCAGCGGCCATTGCGCCGTCGGAGCGCATCGTGCCGCTGACCTGAATGGCCCGTGCCCGGGTTTGCGGAGACAGGGCTATCGCCAATCCCGCGGACAGCGAGTCGAATGTCGGCGTCGGACCATCATGGGCCGCGCCGATGCCTAGCTTTGCCACCCGGCCGGCCCAGAAGGGCTGGTCGACGATCTGCGGTACGATCACCTGCGGTGCGCCGGAGCGGGCTGCGGCCGTCGTCGTGCCGGCGCCGCCATGATGCATGACGGCCGCCATCCGCGGGAAGAGGGCCTGCTGGTTAACGTCACCGATGACGAAGCAGTCGCCCCGATCGTCGCCCAAGGCGAGATCGGCCCAGCCCCGCAGCACGACCGCGCGGCGGCCCTGTGCACGAACGGCCTCGATCGCCACGCGGGCGGCGTCCCTGGCCGACTGCATGAACATGCTGCCGAAGCCGATATAGATCGGCGGTTCGCCGGCCTTGAGGAACGCAACCAGCTCCGCCGGAAGCGGACGCGTGTCAGGCAGGATCCAGGCGCCGGTCTGGACGGCGTCGCAGAGCCCGGTCTGCCGCCAGGGCCACAGCACCGGGTCTGAGGCCAGCAACGGCTTATCCGTGAAGATGTGGTCGCGGGCATTGGCGACGGGCGGCAGGCCGACCGCGGCGCGGTGTGTCGCCAGCGCCTCGCCGAACAGCGCATTCATGGTCCGCGCGTTGAAGTCCCACAGTTCGCGATTGTCGGTCACCTCCGCCGGCAGAGGATGGCCCGGATAGGGGAAAGGCCGGTGATGCTGCGACGGGAGGAAGAGTGGGCAGAAGGTGACGTGGCGATAAGAGAGGCCGCGCAGCTCGGTGACCGAGCATGCAGCGCTGGCTGACGGGAACAGTCCGGTCGCGACGATCGCAGCGCAGCCCTCGGCGGCTGCCGAGATGGCCTCGAACTGCGCCGCCATCATGTCGGAGGCGAGCTTGTGGAAGTCGGCTGACGATGCCGGCTTCGCCCGTTCGCTGACCCATTGGCGGATCGGCATGAAGGCCGGTGCGAGCGGCGCGCCGGCACGGGTCAGCAGGTCGATGAACTCCTGGTCCGGTGGGGCTGACACGACGGCATCGATGCCGAGCGCCTGCAATTGCACGGCCAATGCAGCCATGGGCTCGACATCGCCGCGCGAGCCGTAAGTCGATAACAAGACACGCATTTCGCTACTCCCTTTGGCCTGAGGATCAGGCCGAGGGCAGCGTTGCTAGGACATGGAGGGGGGCTTGCCGCAAGTCCCCGGGCGCGTTAGACGATGATAGTGGCAAAGGGCGGAGGCATTCCTCGGCCCTTTTTTGTTGCCTCACCGCGGCACGGCGCAGGCCGGTCGCAGGGGAACGCCCTAGCCCTGTCCGGCCTCGTCCTGCCCCGGCAGGCGCAGGCGGTAGACGCCGCGGAAATCGTCGGGATCGACCGGACGGCCCTTCCGGGTGATCACCAGCCGGCCATCCTTCATCAATTGCACCGCGACGCGGCGGATCGGCTGCATCAGCGGGCCCCAGCCATCGGGATGGTCGCCGCCGAGGGCGCGGGCGACGTCCATCGGGCCGAGCGTGCGCTCGTCGCCGCGCTCTGCTGCAAGGCGCAGGATAGTCTCGGCGAGTTCGTCGTCTGTCGGTCTGGTCATGCCGCTTGCTGAGCTGCCGGGCAGGCTTCGTCAAGCGGCCTTGCGTCCCGCGCCGACGGCAGCGGCCGAATCCGAGGCGAATTGCCGGCGCCACATCACGGTCAGTACCGCCGCCGTGGCGATCAGGAAGAGCCAGGGCGAGATGAACCAGCCGAGATAGGCCAGCGCGAAGAAGAAGGCGCGCTGGCCGCGGTTGAAGTGCAGCCCGGCGACGATGTTCATCGCCACCGCCTCGCGCGCCGCCGCGAGCGTCTCCGGCTTGTCGGCCTCGGTATGGGGCGGGATCGCGCCGATCAGGATGGCGCAGTAGTTGAACAATCGGTAGGCCCAGCCGAACTTGAAGAAGGCATAGGCGAAGATCACCGCGAGCCCGATCACCTTGATCTCCCAGGCAGTGCGCGTCGTCTGCGTGGCGAAGGGCAGGTCGGCGAAGATCTGGACGACGCGGTCGGCCGATTGCAGCAGGGTGAGCGAGCCGCCGATGGCGATCAGCGAGGTCGAGGCGAAGAAGGCGGTGCCGTTCTGCAGGCCGTTCATCACCTGCGTGTCGATGATCCGGTTCTCGCGCTTGACCGATTCCATGATCCAGCGCTCGCGCCGCTCGTTCATCAGCGTGTTGAGGCTGCGCCGCGAATGCGGACCGACCTCGACGGCGAGCAGATAGCCGATCCAGGCGGCCGCGAAGAAGGCGATCGCGATCAGGTCGAGTGGTCCGAATCCGGCCATGAGCCCCTCCGGCCGGCAATCTGACGGCAGCGCCTGCGGCCGGCAAGCCCGCGATTGACGCCGGCCGCCGCAGCCGCCACTTTGCCGGCCTCTTAAGGGGGAGGCCGGCCATGCCGCAGACGATCACCAAGGGCTACAAGGCGCTGCTGGCCGAGGCGGAAGCGGCGGTGAAGACGCTCTCGGTCGACGAGGCGAAAGGCCTGGTCGGGCGCGACGACACTGTCTTCGTCGACCTGCGCGATCCGCGCGAGCTCGAGCGGGAAGGGCGCATGCCCGGCGCCTTCCATTGCCCGCGCGGCATGCTCGAGTTCTGGATCGATCCGGAAAGCCCCTATGCCAAGCCGGTTTTCCAGGAGGACAAGCAGTTTGTCTTCTTCTGCGCCGGCGGCTGGCGCTCGGCGCTGGCGGCCAAGACGGCGCAGGATATGGGGCTGAAGCCGGTGGCGCATGTCGCCGGCGGTTTCGGCGCCTGGAAGAAGGCCGGCGCGCCGTTCGATGTGCCTGCGCCCAGGCAAGGCTGAGCACGCCGCTTGTCCCATTACGTCGTCGTTTTCCTGGTCATCTGCTTCCTTTTCCGCAAGCCGCTCGGCCGCCTGCTGGCGAAGCAATTCCCCGACCGGGCGAAGCGCCAGCGCGTGCTCGGCACGATCATCGCGGCATTCCTGCTGGTGATCGGGATGAGGCTGCTGGCGCTGTTCTGGTGAAGTCAGCCTCCTTCTCCCTTCAGGGGAGAAGGTCCCGGCAGGGGGATGAGGGCGGTGCGACTGGGTGAAGCACCTGCCGTTCGCCCTGCACAACGGCCCTCATCCGTCAGCGCTTCGCGCTGCCACCTTCTCCCCCGAGGGGAGAAGGAAGATACGCGAATCCTGTGCGCGCGTCGTTCAACATCGTGACCGGAATGCGAAGCCCGATCGGTTTCGGTTGCAACCACCCCATGCATTGGGCGCGGCTTGCACAATAAGCGGGCATCAGGCATCTTGCTTGCCTTGGCTCCAACTCAGGAAAGGGAGGGCTGAATGAATTTCATCATCACTGCCCCTCCCGCTGTGCGGGTTTTCCACCACTAGGTCGGATCCGCACGAGGCCCGCCTTCCAGGCGGCCCGAGCCATCATTTCCAAACGCGTTTTCTGAAGCCGCGGCCTTCGCTGCGCTTCGCCTGACTTTGGAGCCGGTCTCTCGGGACCGGATGCTTTCATGTCTCTTTCTCCCAAGACGGAGCGGCAGGAGCCGTTCCGGGCCGTTCTCGGCTTCACATTTTCGCATTGGGGCCGCCAGCGTTGGCGCGTCGCCGGCGTGGTCTTCACTGTGATGGCGGCGACCGCCGCCGACCTGTTCATGCCGCTCTATGCCGGGCGGCTGGTCGACGCGGTCGCCGGCGAGAAGGCGAGCGGGCTCGATGCAGCGCTTGCAGCGCTCGCCATGATGATCGCGCTCGGTGCCGGCACGGTGTTCTTCCGGCACCTGTCCTTCATCGGCATCACCGAGATGACGCTGCGCACCATGGGCGACGTGGCACGTGAGTCCTTTGCGCGCCTGCAGCGCTTCTCGACCGATTGGCACGCCAACAACTTTGCCGGCTCGACAGTGCGCAAGATCACGCGTGGCATGTGGGCGCTCGACCTGCTCACCGACACGATCGTGATCGCGCTGCTGCCGTCGCTGATCGTGCTGCTCGGCACGACGGTGCTGCTGGCCTGGCACTGGCCGGCGATGGGCGCGATCGTTCTTGCCGGCGCGCTGATCTACTGTGCCGTCACGATCGCGCTGTCTCTGCGCTTCGTCGCGCCGGCGGCGACGCTCGCCAACAGCTGGGACACGAGGCTGGGCGGTGCGCTCGCCGACTCGATCTCGTGCAACCCGGTGGTCAAGGCCTTCGGCGCCGAGGCTCGCGAAGACAGCCGCCTGACCGGCGTGCTGGCGAAGTGGGCCGGGCGGACGCGGCGGACGTGGGTGCGTGGAACCTGGTCGGGGACCGCGCAGCAGATCGTGCTGCTGGCGCTGCGCGCCTCGGTGATCGGACTGGTGATCTGGCTCTGGGCCAATGGCCAGGCTTCGCCCGGCGACGTCGCCTTCGTGCTGACCAGCTATGCCGTCGTGCATGGCTATCTGCGCGATGTCGGCCAGCACGTGCACAACCTCCAGCGTTCGGTGAACGACATGGAGGAGCTGGTCGCGATGCATGCGCTGCCCTTCGGCGTGCCGGATCGTCCTGGCTCGACCGCGATGGACGTGACCGCCGGCGAGATCGCCTTCGAGCGCGTGACCTTCCACTATGGAGGCCACATCGAGCCGCTCTATCGCGATTTCTCGCTGACGATCAAAGCGGGCGAGAAGGTCGGCCTGGTCGGGCGTTCCGGCTCCGGCAAGACCACCTTCGTCAAGCTGGTGCAGCGTCTCTACGACGTCACCGGCGGGCGGATCGCCATCGACGGGCGCGACATCGCCTCGGCGACGCAGGCTTCCCTGCGGGCGCAGATCGCGATCGTGCAGCAGGAGCCGGTGCTGTTCCACCGCTCGCTGGCGGAGAACATCGCCTATGGCCGGCCCGGTGCCAGCATGGCGCAGATCGAGCAGGCGGCGATGCTCGCCAATGCGCATGAGTTCATCATGCGCCTGCCCAAGGGCTACGGCACGCTCGTCGGCGAGCGCGGCGTCAAGCTCTCGGGCGGCGAGCGGCAGAGGGTGGCGCTGGCCCGCGCCTTCCTGGCCGATGCGCCGATCCTGATCCTGGACGAGGCGACCTCGAGCCTCGATTCGGAATCGGAGGCGCTGATCCAGGAGGCGATGGAGCGGCTGATGGAAGGCCGCACCACCATCGTCATCGCCCACCGGCTCTCGACGGTGCGCGCCATGGACCGCATCCTGGTCTTCGACCGCGGCAAGGTCGTGGAAGAGGGCCGGCATGAGGCGCTGCTGACCCATGACGGCGGCATCTACCGGGCGCTGTTCGAGAAGCAGGTCAGCGAGCTGGCCAAGGGGCTGGTGGCGTAAAGCCACCAGTTCCACCCCTGAATAGGGGAATGCCTAGCTGTCCGGCTGGCAGCAGCCGGACAGCAATCCGTCCTTGTACCAGACGGAGATCGTCATCGGCCTGTCCTCGTCGCTGTTGGTCGCCGAGCAGGCCTCGTGGCCGATGACGGCGCGGATCTCGCCCTTCGATCCGAAGGTCACGCCGGCGATCAGTGTCGTGTTGCGGCTCTGCTGCAAGGTGAAGGGGGTAGTGGAGGCCTCGCCATTGCCATCCGAGAGGCGGGCCTTGCCGTCGGTCCCGAGCTTCAGGCTCCAGAAGGGTTCGTCGCCGCCACAGGTCAGCGGTGGTGCCGGTGTTTCCGGCGAGCGTGCGAATGCCATTGCGGGCATGGCACAGAACAGCAGGACAGCGGCAGCGCTGACGGGTTTCATCGATCTTGCTTCCACGGACAACGCCTTGCGCCGCCATCCTCGCAGGATAGCGGCGCAAAAGTCGGTAGACGGTCAGCTCAGGCCGCTTGTGGCTCGTCCTCCCGGCGCCGGCGGCCGAGCAGAAAGAACAGCCCCGAGCCGAGGATGCCGATCGCGCCGGCTCCGGCGCCGACATAGATCATCTCGCTGTCCTGATCGGCCTGCTTGTCGGCGTCGTCGGCGATGATCACCGCGTCCTTGCCCGGCTCGTCCGGCAAATACTTGATTTTCAGCGTGTCGACGGTGAGCTTGTCGTTGCTGATGATGCGATTGGCGAACTGAGTGGAGACCGAGATCTTCTCAGCGCTGCGGTCCTTGCCGGCTGCATCCTTCCAGGCGAGGTCGACCGAATAGCTGGTGCCGCCGCGGCGGCGCTTGGTGCGGGTCGCGCCCTCGACCGAGGCCTGCGCCTCGATGCCCTTCGCCGCGATCATCCTGACGCGCTCGCCGTCCTGCCAGCTGAAGAAGGCGAGGACCGGGCCTCCGATCGCTGCGATCAGCAGCAGCCATTTGATCTTGCCGGTGATCCAGCCGACGATTCCGCTCATTGGGGCCTCCATCGAGACAGTTCGGGAAAGGAGCCCGGCGCTTTCGTCCGGACGCCTGCCGCCTGTCGGGGCCAGCGCAATTTTCGCGGTCGGGAAGGCCTCGCGCATGGCGTGCATGCGCCTGCGTCAATCTTTCGAAAGTCGAACTATTCGGCCGCCTTGCCGGAGCGGATCGCCGAGCTCGGCGCTGCGGCACGCGGCCTGACACCGGCCACCGGGCCGGCCGGCAGCTGTTCGCTCAGACCCGGATTCAACGGCTTGCCATCCTGAATCGGCTTGCTCAGAAAGCGAGTCATGTTGGCGAGGTAAGCCTCTGGCAAGGCCCAGCTTCTGGCGCTGGCGATGACGCTTTCGAGGTAGCCGGGGCGGGGCTTCCCGATCTGTGCGCTGCGCCCGACATAGATCAATGCCCGCTTGGCGCCGCCTTCGACCACGACCGGCTGGTTGATCTTGATGTAGAGCCCGCTCGCCAGCTCCTCGAACTTGTCGAGCGTGCGGATATCGCCGAGCGCGCAATCCCAGAGCACGCCATGGACGCTCTCGCGCGGGTCGCGGAGCACCGAGGCATAGCCGTCGGTGGTGATGATGAAGCGATGCCGCGGCAGGCGGGCGAGGCCGAGCGGCGTCGAGCGCGGGCAGCGCTCGCGCATCGCGGCGACGTCCATGTTGGCGCCATAGGCGAAGTAGAGGGGCATTGGTGCGGGTTACCGACGTAGCCTCCTTCTCCCCTCGGGGGAGAAGGTCCGGCAGGGGATGAGGGCGGGACGACCGGGTGAGATGAGGGCAGGTTGGGTGCGTCCTTCCCTCATCCGTCAGCGCTTCGCGCTGCCACCTTCTCCCCCGAGGGGAGAAGGAAGGCGATTCTCACTTCGTCTTGTTGAACAATTCCCGGCCGATCAGCATGCGGCGGATCTCGCTGGTGCCGGCGCCGATCTCGTAGAGCTTGGCGTCGCGCAGCAGCCGCCCCGTCGGGTAGTCGTTGATATAGCCGTTGCCGCCGAGCAGCTGGATCGCGTCGAGGGCGAGCTGCGTCGCCTTCTCAGCCGCGATCAGGATCGCGCCGGCAGCGTCTTCGCGGGTGGTCTCGGCGCGATCGCAGGCCTTGGCGACGGCGTAGACATAGGCCTTGCACGAGTTCATCGCGACATACATGTCGGCGACCTTGCCCTGGACGAGCTGGAACTCGCCGATCGACTGGCCGAACTGCTTGCGCTCGTGGATATAGGGCAGGACGATGTCCATCGCCGCCTGCATGATGCCGAGCGGGCCGGCGGAGAGCACGACGCGCTCATAGTCGAGCCCGCTCATCAGCACGTTGACGCCGCGGCCGACCGAGCCGAGCACGTTCTCCTCGGGAACCTCGCACTCCTCGAAGACAAGCTCGCAGGTGTCGGAGCCGCGCATGCCGAGCTTGTCGAGCTTCTGATGAGTCGAGAAGCCCTTCATGCCCTTCTCGATCAGGAAGGCGGTGATGCCCTTCGGCCCGGCTTCCGGATCGGTCTTGGCATAGACCACCAGCGTCTCGGCAATCGGGCCGTTGGTGATCCACATCTTGTTGCCGGTCAGGACATAGCGGTCGCCCTTCCTGACCGCCTTGGTCTTCATCGAGACGACGTCGGAGCCCGAGCCCGGCTCCGACATGGCGAGCGCGCCGACATGCTCGCCCGAGATCAGCTTGGGCAGGTACTTCTTCTTCTGCGCGTCGTTGCCGTTGCGGGCGATCTGGTTGACGCAGAGATTGGAATGGGCGCCGTAGGAAAGGCCGACCGAGGCGGAGGCGCGGCTGACCTCCTCGATCGCGACGCAATGCTCGAGATAGCCGAGGCCGGCGCCGCCATATTCCTCCGAAACCGTGATGCCGTGCAGGCCGAGCGCGCCCATCTCAGGCCAGAGATCGCGCGGGAACTGGTTGGTCCGGTCGATCTCCTCGGCGCGCGGGGCGATCTTCTCCTGCGCGAAGGCGTGGACGGTGTCGCGGATCGCGTCGGCGGTCTCGCCGAGGTCGAAATTGAAGGGGCGGGGCGCGTTGGCGAGCATGATGTCCTCCCGGCTCAGATGAGGCCTTTGCCCGGTTATAGCGCGGTTGGTGCCCAAGTCAGCGGGCATGCGGCGACAGATGGTTCTGCGCCGATGCGCAGGCCTTTCCGAAGGCGCATGGCAAATCCGCCACAGCGGTGAGATTTGGCGGGTTGTGAACGGCTGTTCATTGCCTTGCGTGCGGCACTGGCTGAGCCTGCCCTTGGGTGAGAGGGCAGGATTGGTGCCGGAGACGATCGTTCAGACGCTTGCGGTGAGCAGGCTGGCTCGGCCTGTGCCGGGTGTGATGTCGTCTGCCGTCTCTCTGCGCGCGCTCATGCTGGCGGCGGGGCTCACGCTGCTCGCCGGCGCGCCTGCCGCGCTCGCCCAGTCGGTGAGCGGCAGTGGCGACATTGCCCCTGTGCTCCCCACGCCGCGTCCAAGCTGGACTCCTACTCTCGGGCTGCTCTTCGTCGGCGATTCCGGCACCGGCACACTGACTATCGAGAATGGCGGCAGTGTCAGCACTTCCGAAACCAGCGTCGGCTGGCGGACCGGCGGCATCGGCACGGTGACGGTGACCGGCGCGGGCTCGGCCTGGACCAACAGCGGCCTGCTTTATGTCGGCTATGAGGGCACCGGTACGCTGGCCATCGAGAATGGCGGCACGGTCACGAGCGGCTCACTTACTTATATCGGGAGGTCTTCCGGCAGCACAGGCTCGGTGACGGTGACGGGTGCGGGCTCGACCTGGACCAACAACGACACGCTTGCTGTCGGCAGCTCAGGCACCGGCACGCTGATCATCGAGGATGGCGGCACCGTCTCGAATGCCAGGGGCTTTGTCGGCTGGCAGACCGGCGGTACCGGCACGGTGACGGTGACCGGCGCCGGCTCGACCTGGACCAATACCGATCTTCTTGGTGTCGGCTATTTCGGCACTGGCACGCTGATCATCGAGAATGGCGGCACGGTCTCGAACACGGATGCCTTTGTCGGTGACAAGGCCGGCAGCACCGGCTCGGTTACGGTGACGGGAGGCGGCTCGACCTGGACCAACAGCCGCCAGCTCCATGTCGGCTATGAGGGCACCGGCACGCTGACCATCGCCGATGGCGGCAAGGTCTCGAACACCGTCGGCTATGTCGGCGTTGGCGCCGGCAGCACTAGCACGGTGACGGTGACAGGGCTGGGCTCGACCTGGACCAACAGCGCCGAGCTTTATGTCGGCGGCTCAGGCACCGGGACGCTGACCATTGCAGGGGGCGGCAAGGTCTCGAGCACCGTCGGCTATGTCGGCCATGCCTCCGGCAGCACCGGCACGGTGACGGTGACTGGCGCAGGCTCGACCTGGACCAACAATGGCACGCTCAATGTCGGCTATGGGGGCACGGGAACGCTGACCATCGCCGATGGCGGCGTGGTCACGAGTGCTGGTGCGGGCGGCCCTGCCGGCTCGATCGGCGTCACGGCCGGCAGCACCGGCACGGTGACGGTGACCGGTGCCGGCTCGACCTGGCTCAATAACGGCATGCTCGGCGACGGCGAGCTTTATGTCGGCAAGGCCGGCACCGGCACGCTGATCGTGGAGGATGGCGGGTGGGTCAAGAGTACCTCCGGCTATCTCGGCTTTGCTTCCGGCGGCAGTGGGACGGTGACGGTGACCGGGACAGGCTCGCGCTGGACCGTCGTTGGGCTGCTCGATGTCGGCCGTGACGGCACCGGCACGTTGACGATCGCCAATGGCGGGGCGATCGAGAGCGGCGGAACCGAGATCGGAAGGTACGGTGCCGGCACGGGCTCGGTCACGGTCACCGGGGCCGGCTCGGCCTTGTACACCCGAGGGATCACGATTGGCGGGACCAGCGGGGCCGGCACACTAACGATCGAGAAGGAAGGCTACGTCCAAGGCACGGGAGTCGTCTTCTATGGAAGCGGCGGCACGCTGAACCTGCTCGGCGATGCCACGAACGGCCGCGGCGTCCTGGAAGCCAACTACGTGTGGGCCAATTACGGCACGGTCAATCTGGACGGCGGCATCCTGCGCGCGCGCATGAATTCGTCCTGGTTCTTCGACAGTGTCGGCGTGCAGACCATCGGCGCGAACGGCGCCTTCTTCGACAGCAACGGTTATGAGATCGTCGTCTCGGCCAGTTTCGACGGCACGGGCGGGCTGACCAAGCTCGGCGCCGGCACGCTGACCTTGACCGGCACCAGCAGCTACACCGGCGGAACGAGCATCCTGGGCGGCACGCTCTCGATCTCGTCCGACGCCAATCTCGGCGACGCCTCGGGTGGGCTGACGTTTGATGGCGGCAGCTTGCAGGTGACCGGCAGCTTCGCCTCGTCGCGCGCGGTGACCCTGGGCAGCGCCGGCGGCGGCATCGATGTGGTGAGCGGCCAGAGCTTCTCCCACAGCGGCACGATCTCGGGCACGGGCGGGCTGACCAAGTCCGGCGACGGCAAGCTGACGCTGACCGGCACCAGCACCTATTCGGGCGCGACCACGGTCTCGGCCGGGACGCTCTACATCAACGGCTCCGGCGCGATGTCGGCGGCGTCGGACTATACTGTCGCTGGCGGCGCGCTACTCCACGTGAACGACGCGCTTAGCACGGTCACCGCGGGCTCGATCGCCGGCGACGGCCAGATCCGGATCGATCGCAACTCGACGCTGGAGACGGGCGCGACCAACGCCTCGACCACGTTCTCCGGTCAGATCTCTGGCGACGGCAGCTTGCGCAAGGTCGGCACGGGGACGCTGACCCTGACCAGAGGAAGCACCTATTCGGGCGGCACGACGATCGCAGGCGGGACGATCAGCATCTCGAAGGGAGACAGACTCGGCGACGCCTCGGGGGCGTTGACGCTGGATGGCGGCGTGCTGCAGGTCACCGATACCATACTGCACGAGCTGACGCGCGACATCGTCCTCGGTGCGAACGGTGGCGGCTTCGATATCGTCGAGGCCGGCAATACCTTCACCGTGAGGCAGTCCTTCTCCGGCACAGGCTCGCTCTCGAAGGCCGGCGCCGGCACGCTGGTGCTGACGAACACCCACAGCTATTCCGGTGCGACGACGGTGTCCGGCGGGACCTTGCGGGCCGGTCAGGCCGGTTCGTTCTCGCCGAACTCGGCCTTCACGGTCGGCGCCGGCGCGACGCTCGACCTCGCCAGTTTCAGCCAGAGCATCGGCTCGCTCGCCGGCGCCGGCTCGGTCGTGCTCGGCTCGGGCAACCTGACCACCGGCTCGGACAATTCATCGACGACGTTCTCGGGTTCGATCACCGGTACGGGCGGCGTCACCAAGACGGGCACCGGCACACTGACGCTGAGCGGGACCAACACCTATACCGGCGCGACCAAGGTCTCCGGCGGCAAGCTGGTGGTGAACGGCTCGATCACCAGCAGTGTGACGCTCGATGGCGGCACGCTGGGCGGCTCGGGCACGGTCGGCGGTGTCAGCGTCGGCAGCGGTGCGACGGTTGCGCCGGGCAACTCGATCGGAACGCTGACCGTCTCCGGCAATGTCGCCTTCGCCTCGGGTTCGACCTATCAGGTCGAGGTCAACGCCGCCGGGCAGAGCGACAGGATCGTCGCCTCGGGCTCGGCAACGCTCTCGGGCGGCACGGTGCAGGTCCTGGCTGAGAACGGCAATTACGCCGCAAGCACGAGCTACACGATCCTGACGGCCAGCGGTGGCGTCAGCGGAACCTTCAGCACCGTCACCTCGAACCTCGCCTTCCTGACGCCGTCGCTGAGTTATGGAGGCACGAGCGTCACGCTAACGATGACCCGCAACGACACCTCCTTCGGCCCTGACAATGGCGGCTCCGGCGGCAACACCAGCCCCAGCACCGGCGGCACCTACATCGCGGCCACCCGCAACCAGGGCTTCATCGCGATCGCGGCGGAGCGGCTGGGGGTCGGCAACCCGGTCTATGACGCGCTGATCTCGGCGACGGCGGCCGAGGCGCGGGCCGGCTTCGACCTGCTCTCGGGCGAGGCGCATGCCCAGGCGGTCTCGGTGATGATCGATGAGAGCCGGCTGGTGCGCGACACCATTTTGGGCCACCTGCGCGGCCCGCTACTGACCGTGCCCGGCCAGCAGGTCGCAGCCTCGTTCACCGCTGACCTGCCCGGCCGCAAGGGTGCGATCATGATGCCGGCGCCGGTGCTGCAGCCGCGCTATGCGGTCTGGGGCACGGCCTTCGGCAGCACCGGCAACAGCGATGGCGACGGCAATGCCGCAGGCCTCAACCGCCGCAGCGGCGGCGCCCTGCTCGGCGCCGACGTCATGCTCTACGATGCGCCGGGCTCCTCGCTGAAGGTCGGCGTCGCCGGCGGCTACAGCCAGTCGCGCTTCGATCTCGATGCCCGCCTCTCGACCGGCAGGCTGGAGAGCGGCCATGCCGCGCTCTATGCCGGCGCCCGCTTCGGCAATCTGCGCTTCGATGCCGGCGCGGCCTATAGCTGGTCCGAGAGCGACATCCGCCGCCAGGTCCAGATCCGCGGCTTCGGCGATCTGCTGCGCCTGCAGCGTCCCGGCTCGGTGACGCAGGGCTTCGCCGAACTCGGCTATGCCTTCGCCTTCAGCGGGGTCGCGCTGGAGCCGTTCGCGCAGCTCGCCCTGATCCGCGTCAGCACGGACGCCGGCACCGAGCGTGGCGGGGCGGCTGCGCTGCGGGTTCTGTCCTCCGAGCAGATGCTCGGCTTCACCACGCTGGGCCTACGGGCCGAGGCGCAGCTCGGGGCGATGCCCTTGTTCGCCCGCGCCATGCTCGGCTGGCGCCACGGCTTTGGCGAGCTCACCCCGCAGGCCCGCACCGCCTTCGTCGCCGGCACGACACCGGCCACGGTCTTCGCCGCCAGGATCGACCGCGAGGCCCTCGTCGCCGAGGCTGGCCTCGACTGGCGCCTCTCGCAGGCCACCGCCCTCGGCCTGACCTACTCCGCAGCGATCGGCGAGCGCTCCCGTGACCATGCCCTCAAAGGCAGGGTCGAGATGCGGTTCTGAGGAGCCGCGGCGAGGGACGTCTCCAGCACCCACCATACTCCACCGACGCAGCGGAGCGCTGGGAGCCGGAGAGGTGTTTTCGCGCCGCCCGGCCCGCTTTCCGAGCCGGCCCCGTATGCGGCCGCCGCGGTTTACCGGCGCTTTCGACTGCCGTAGCCGGCGGGTCGAACCAAAGACGCCGGAGATTTGCCATGCCTCAGCTGCCGACCGCCTCGCCCATCTCCACGGGCGCCCTCGTCCTGCGTTACTCCGGGTTCCTGATCATCGGCGTGATCCTGCTGAACGTCGTCTTCCTGCTCCTGGAATCGTATTTCAAGTTCAGCCCCGGCAATATGGGAGCGATGGGCCTGTTCCTGATCTGGGGAGCGGCCTCATGGGTCGGCCAGCTCTGGTTCCTCCGCGAGCAGGAACGTCCGGCATCCGGCCGGGCCTGGACCGTCGCAGCCCTGTGTGCGCTCGTGACCTATGCGGTGCAGGCGGCCTTCGTGCTGCTGGCGGCGGGCGCCGCACTGAGCGAATTCGGAACCCTGGGCCTGCGCAGGGGCAGCGACCAGATGATCATCCTCGGCGTGTTCGTGGCCGTCGCCGTGCTGGAACTGCTCGTCATTCGCCTGGCCATCGGCATCGGCGCGAAAGGGGCAGAGAAGCGGGCACAGCGCCAGGCCGCCAAGGCCAGTCGCTGAGTTGATGCCATCAACCTCACGCGCCAACCGGCACCCTGGCCTCGTTGACGAAAAGATGCTGACGTTCCGCGGGTGTCAAAATCGGGAGTGATCGCGATGGCCACTTTCATCCTGATTGCCGGAGGCTGGCAGGGCGGCTGGGTCTACGAGACGGTGGCCGAGCTGCTCGCTGCGCGCGGGCACAAGGCCCTGCCGATCACGCTGTCCGGCCTTGGTGACAAGCCTGCCCCGGCGGCTAATCTCGATACCCACATAAAAGAACTTGTCGATGTGGTGAGGGCGCAGCCCGACGAGGTCGTCCTCGTCGGGCAGTCCTATGGCGGCATGGTCGTGAGCGGCGCGGCCGACGCCGTGCCGTCGCAGGTCCGGGCGCTGGTCTATGTCGACGCCTATGTGCCCGATGATGGCGACTCTCTCTGGTCGCTGACGTCGCCTCGTTTTCGGGATGTCTTCATCGAGGGGGCTAAGGCCGACGGGCTGACCTGCGCGCCGCCTGGCCATCTCGACCCGCGCTGCCGGCCGCATCCGATCGGGACCTTTCTCCAGGCGATCAAGCTCAGCGGGCGCTGGCGCGAGGTGCCGCGCAAGACCTTCATCGGCGCGTTCGGCTGGGAGGGAAGCCCGTTCCGCGACCTCCATGAACGCTTGAGCGGCGATCCGGAGTGGTCGACCTTCGCCTTCGATTGCGGCCACAACGTCGCACGGCTCAATCCGGAAGCCCTGGTCGAGGTCCTGCGGGCGCAGGTTGACGGCCTGTGACCGCTACTGCCGTCCGATAACGCCGCGCCGTCGCAGCAGGAACAGCGTCAGCATCGAGGCGGCGAGACAAGCGAGGGTGACGAAGCCGGCGCCAAGGTCCCATTCCACCCAGGGCAGGCCCTTCACATTGATGCCGAACAGGCCGGTGATGAAGGTCGCCGGCAGGAAGAGCGCGGTCAGGATCGAGAGTGTGTAGAGCTGCCGGTTGGTTTGGTTGGCCGAGCGCACGGCGATCTCGTCCTGAAGCAGGCGGGCGCGATCCTGCACCGACTGGATGTCCTGGCGCAGCGTGTCGACCCGCAGCAGCAGCCGCAGCGCGCTGGCGCGCACCGCTTCCGGCGCCGAGCGCCCCGAGGGCGTCTCGGCGAAGCGCCGGAACAGCAGATGCAGGCCGGCAAGCTGGCGATGCAGTTGCACGGCGGAGCGGCGGACGGCGCCGACGCGCTGCGGGCCGTCCTCCAGCTTGTCGAGCAGGATCTGGTCCTCGACGCTGTCGGTCTCGTCGGAGAGGCGTACCACCGCGTCGGTGACGTCGTCGATCAGGTACTCGATGATGTGCTCGAAGAGCTCGGCCGGTGAGGCGATCTGCTCGCCCGCA
The DNA here is from genome assembly GCA_024231975.1 of Allobosea sp. Classification (GTDB taxonomy): domain Bacteria; phylum Pseudomonadota; class Alphaproteobacteria; order Rhizobiales; family Beijerinckiaceae; genus Allobosea. Next base: position 60,565 of record JAAEQB010000121.1, on the reverse strand, counting down.
TTGAGGGCCTCGACCGCCTTGCGGACCGATTGCAGCGCCTCGCGCCGTCCGGTCAGCAGGAATCGCTCACCCACGGCCCAGGCGAGCGTGCCGATAGTGTCGGTGCGGTCGACGATGTCGCGGGTGAGGTCATGGGCGATGCCCCAGACCAGGCTGGCGGAATGGTCGAGCCGCTGATGCGTCTCGCGCGAGAGCAGGAGCTCGCGCGCCGCCGGCGGCAGCTCCCTGCGCTCGTCGATCCAGGCCTGCGCCCGGGTGTGGACGAGATCGAGATGCAGCCAGACGAAGCCTTCCTCCGGGGCGAGCGTCGGTACTTCGTCGCGCGGCATCAGCGTGGGCGTGCCGTCGGCAGCGAAGCGATAGGCCCAGACGATGCCGGTCTGCGAATGGAGGTCAGGCATCCGGGATGGGCGTCCGTCCATGCGCAACCTCGTGCCGGGAATCCTGCCGCCGCTCAGCCGGGCGGGGGCGCGCCGCGGAGCGTGCCCGGCCGATTATCGCCTTGGGCGGCTTTTCGCAATCGCACAAGATCGGGTGTGGGGCAGGGCGGGTCACGTGAGGATGCCGCGGCGCCGGAGGACGAACAGCGTCAGCAGCGAGCAGGCCAGGCACACCAGGAGGACGTAAGCAAAGCCATTGGTGGTGTCGTCCCAGGGCACGCCCTTGGCGTTGACGCCGAACATGCCGGTGATGAAGGTTGCGGGCAGGAACAAGGCGGTCAGGATCGAGAGGAAGTGCAGCTGGCGGCTGGATTCGGTCGCCGTCGCGGCCGCGGCCTCCTCCTGCAGCAGGCGGGTGCGCTCGTGCAGGGCGTGGACGTCGTGACGCAAGGTGTCGATGCGCTGCAGCAGCCGCATCGCCGCGCTCTTGACCGCGGCGGGCGCGGCCGGGCCGATCTCGGCCTCGCTGAAGCGGCGGAACAGCAGATGCAGCCCGCTGACATGGCGTTGCAGCCGCACGATGGCGCGACGCAAGGCGCCGATGCGCCTGGCCGCGTCGCTCAGCCGGTTGGCCAGCAGCTGATCCTCGAGCGCGTCGATCTCGTCGGTCGCTTGCAGGACAGCGGCGGCGATGTCCTGGATGATGAAGGCGATGATGCGCTCGAACAGCGCTGCGGGCGTGCCGGAGCGCTCGCCCTTGCGCAGGCCGTCGGCGGTCTGGCTGATCGCCTGCAACGGCTCGCGCCGGCCGGTGACGAGGTAGGTCCGGCCGATCACCCAGTGCAGAGGGCTGACATGGTGGGATTTGCCGACGGCGTCGCGGCCGACATCATGCACGACCCCCCAGACCTGGTCGGCAGAGTGGTCGAGGCATTGATGCTGCTCGTGGCCGATGAGGAGATCGCCGGCCGGCGCGGGAATGGCGGGCTCGGCAGCGATCCATTTGCGTGCACGCTCGTCGACCAGGTCGAGATGCACCCAAGCGAAGCCCTGTTCATCGCCGAGATCGGGCATGACGCCGCGATCCAGCAGGGCGGCGGGGCTGTCCGGATCGAACCGGAAGACCCAGAGGACGCCGTGCCGGGACTGGATGTCGGTCGGGGCCAGATGCGCGACTTGCATGAGCTGGACTTGATCCGCGCGAATATGGGCAGGTCGGATTGAGAGTGCCGGCGGCGCAGGGCACGCGCCGCCGGGCTGTCGCCTGGCTCAGAAGAGCTGGCGGAAGATGACGAACAGGCCCGCCGAGAGCGCGATGGCGCAAGGCAGGGTCAGCACCCAGGCCATCAGCATGTTGCGCACGGTCGACATCTGCAGGCCGGACTTGTTCGCCGCCATGGTGCCGGCGACGCCGGAGGACAGGACGTGCGTGGTCGAAACCGGCAGGCCGAGCACGTCGGCGACGCCGATGGTGGTGGCCGCGACCATCTCGGCGGAGGCTCCCTGCGCATAGGTCAAATGCTGCTTGCCGATCTTCTCGCCGACGGTGACGACGATGCGCTTCCAGCCGACCATGGTGCCCAGTCCGAGCGCGATGGCGACCGCGACCTTGACCCAGAAAGGGATGAACTTGGTCGTGTTGTCGAGCGATTCCTTGTACGCCTTCAGCACCTTGCGGTCAGCATCGTCGAAGACCTTCTCTTCCTTGGCCTCGTTCTTGAAGATGCGGTTCAGCGCTTCCGAGGCGAGGTACATGTCGTTGCGGATATTGCTCACCGCCTCGGCCGGCATCTTGGCGATGCCGTTTTTGCCAAGATCTTCGATCTCCTTGACGATGTCCTTGTTCAGCAACGCCAGCGCCGGGAAGGTGGCGTCGTCGAGCTTCTTGGCATTGATGTAGTTGGTGACGTTGGTGCGCGGGTTGCCGATGATGTTGTAGCCGAAGCCCTTGTTCTCGAAGATCAGGCCGGCGGCGACGGCCTGCGCCCGGACCTGGGCGATCTCGGCGGCCGGGATGGCGCGGTTGAGCGCATAGGCGGTCGGAGCGCAGCCGATCAGGATCAGCATGATCAGGCCCATGCCCTTCTGGCCGTCATTCGAGCCATGGGCGAAGGAGACGCCGGTGCAGGTGGCGATCAGGAGGCCGCGGATCCAGGTCGGCGGCGGCTGGTTGCCCTTCGGCTCGGCATAGAGCTCCGGGTTCTTGACCAGGACCTTGAGGGTCAGGAACAGCAAGGCGGCGGCGCAGAAGCCGAACAGCGGCGAGAGCAGCAGCGACCAGCCGATCTCGATCGCCTTCGACCAGTCGACGCCGGCGGTCTTGTTGTCGGTGAAGAACAGCTGGTTGGCGAGGCCGACGCCGATGATCGAGCCGATCAGCGTATGCGAGGAGGAGGCCGGCAGGCCGAGCGCCCAGGTGCCGAGATTCCAGATGATCGCGGCGATCAGCAGGGCGAAGACCATGGCGAAGCCGGCGCTGGAGCCGACGTTCAGGATGAGCTCGACCGGCAGCAGCGAGATGATGCCGAAGGCGACCGCGCCCGAGGCGAGCAGCACGCCGAGGAAGTTGAAGAAGCCGGACCAGACCACTGCGACCTGCGCCGGCATGGCATGGGTGTAGATCACGGTCGCGACCGCATTGGCGGTGTCGTGGAAGCCGTTGACGAATTCGAAGGCGAGCGCGATCAGGAGCGCGACGCCGAGCAGGATGAAGGGCAGCCAGGTCGTCGCCGGCATGCCGGAGCCGCTGATGTCCTGATAGAGCGACCAGACGGTGTAGGCGAGGCCGGCCAGCATGATCGCGACGAAGATCAGGCCGGCGATCATTCCGCTCGGCGCATCGAGCTTCGGTTTTCCGGTCCCAGGCTGAAGACCTTTGCCCTGATCAAGCGTGATGGTGCTCATCGCGACGTCCCCACAACTCCGTTGAGATGCGAGGGAAGCTGAGCGGTGTTGCCGACAGTCTGATGACGATCGAGCGTATTGTATCGATCGCGGTAGGTCTTTGTGCCGATCTTCTAAGTTTAGTTGTACGACTTTCGTCTAATTTTGACAGTGATCGAGAAGTTTATGTCCCGGCTATACGAGTCCGACGCTTCAGTCGTCGCGACTGGCCAGCGAGCCGGTCGTCGCGACGTCGCGGGAGGCGGCGCGCGGAATCCTGCCAGGCGGCAGGAATTTCAGCGGCGTGCCGCCGGCGGCCTTCGGGGTACGCAGGCCGGCCGGCGTGGCCGGCGGTTTCGGCGTGGTCGCGACCTTGGGCTCGCCGCCGCGCCATTTGCGGGCACCGATGTCGTAGCGCCCGTCGCGCCAGGCGGCGAATTCGTGCTCGCTGCCGAAGAAGGCGTTACGGTCGACGTCGCCGGTGATGCCGGGCACGCGGCCGGTGGTGGTGAACTGCCAGAACTCCCACTGCTTGCGCTCATAGCGGTGATGCAGCGGAGCGGCGGTCGAGCGCAGCCAGTAGGGGTGGTCGTTGAACTCACCTTCCAGCACGTCCTCGTGGAAGGTGATGTCGGTATAGATGATCGGCTTCTTGCCGGTGTGCTCCTGCAAGCCCTTCAGCATCTCGCGGATCTTGGCGAGCGCCTTGTCGCGCGGGATCTTCTTGCCGCATTTGGCGGATTCGCCGTTCCACTCGACGTCGAGTACCGGCGGCAACGCGTCGGGGTCGCGCGGGATATGGCGCTTGAACCAGCGGATCTGGTCCTTGGCCGGCCGGCACCAATAGACGAAATGATAGGCGCCGCGCGGCACGCCAGCCGCCTTCGCTCCAGCCCAGTTCTTGCGGAACATCGGGTCGAGATGGTCGCCGCCCTCGGTCGCCTTGATGAAGGCGAAGCGCGTGCCGGCGTCCTTGACCTTCTGCCAGTCGATATCATCCTGCCAGCGCGAGACGTCGATGCCCTGGATGACGCGGCGGCGCGCATCGCGCACGCCTGCATGCGGGTCGCTGTCGCCCTTCTTGGGATAGAGCGCGAGGGCAGGCTCGGCGCCGAACAGGCCGAGCAGGGCGCAGATCGCCAGCCGACCGGTGGATTTCGCCCTGCGCCGCGCTTCTGGTCTGGTCTCAGCGCGGGGCGCCATGCTTGTCTCCTGTTCGCGGGAAAAGCATAGGCGAGGGGCGGGTTAAGAGGTGGTTAGCATTCGAACGACCGGTTTCAGGCTTGGTTAACCGGCGGGAGGCTGGCGATGGACGATTCCGGCGGCGAGGAGGAAGGTAAGGGCAGCCGGGTCCTGGCCTATGGCGTCCATGTGCTGACGGCGCTCGGCGCCGCGCTCGGCTTCCTGGCGCTGCAGGCGGTGTTCGCCGGGAATCTGACTCTGGCCTTCATCTGGCTCGGCGTGGCCCTGGTGGTCGATGCGGTCGACGGGCCGCTGGCACGGCGCCTTGCGGTCAAGAGCAGGGCGAAGCGCTATGACGGGGCGCTGCTCGACCTCGTCGTCGACTTCATCACCTATGTCTTCGTGCCGGCGGCGATGCTGCTGCGGCCTGAGGTCATGACGCAACCCTATGGCCTCGTCGCGGGCCTTGCCGTGACGCTGGCGAGCGCGCTCTATTTCGCCGACACCGGCATGAAGACCGACGACTGGTGGTTTCGCGGCTTCCCGGCAGTGTGGAACATCGTCGTCTTCTATATCGTCGTTTTCGCGCCGTCGTCCTGGCTGGCCCTGGCGGTCATCCTGATCGCCACAGCGCTGATGTTCCTGCCGGTCGTGTTCGTGCACCCGGTTCGGGTGCGACGCTGGCGCGGGCTGACGATGGCGATGCTGGCGCTGTGGGGCATCGCCGCTGCGGCGACGCTGTGGCAGGGGATGGTGCCGGATATCTGGAGCAAGGCCGGGCTTGCGCTGGCGGCCTGCTATTTCGTCGGGCTCGGATTAGTGCGCGCCAGGATGCCGGCTCGATAGGTCTTATTCGGAATCCGGTCCGGGCTCGTCGCTCTCCACGACCTCGCCGAGCGGCGCCGGCTGGAAGGAAGCGGCTGCGACCGTCCGGCTCGCGCCCGGCATCATCGCGACGGGCGTGTGCTCCGGGCCGGGACTCGGATTCGCCGGAGCCGGGCGCTGGCGCGTCCAGGTGCGGGTGCCGATGTCGAAACGACCCTCGCGCCAGCCGGTGAACTCGCCCTCATTGCCGTAGAAGGCGTTGCGGTCGACATCGCCCTTGATGCCGGGGACGCGGCCGGTGGTGGTGAACTGCCAGAAGGCCCAGGGCCGGTTCTCGTAGCGCGTCTCGGGCTTGGCCGCGGTCGAGCGGATCCAGTAGGCGTAGTCGTTGAACTCGCCTTCCAGGATGTCCTTGTGGAAGGTGATGTCGGTGTAGATCACCGGCTTCTTGCCGGTGAGCTGCTCGAGCTCGGTCAGCATCAGCCGGATCTTCTCCAGCGCCAGCGAACGCTCGACCTTCTTCGGGCAGGTCTTGGAGTGGCCGTTCCATTCGAGGTCGAGCACCGGCGGCAGCGCGTCGGGATCGTTCGGGATCTGCTGCTTGAACCAGACCGCCTGCTCATGCGCCGGGCGGCACCAGTAGACGAAGTGATAGGCGCCGCGCGGTACGCCGGCCCGGCGGGCGCCTTCCCAGTTCCGCTGGAAGGCCGGGTCGATATGATCGCCGCCCTCGGTCGCCTTGATGTAGACGAAGCGGGTGCCGGCGGCCTTGACCGAGGCCCAGTCGATCTCGCCCTGCCAGCGCGAGATGTCGATGCCCTGGATCGGGTAGCGCCGGGCAGCCTCGACGCCCGGATGCGGGCGGGCATCGCCCTTGGAGGGATAGTTGTCCAACGCGACGCAGCCGCCCAAGGCCGTCAGGGCGGCGAGCAGTGCGAAGGGGGCCAGGGACAAGGATTTCATGCGGCGGGCGGTCATTTCCCGGACAATTAAGGAGAAAGCTTGACGCCCGGTTTACGTTACCGGTTTTTCCGTGGCTGTCGCTTCGAGATTGAGAGCAATTTCGGCTCGAGCTGATTCTAAGCCAAGCGCAGCAGCACCGTCGCGATGCCGAGGAAGGAGAAGAAGCCGACCACGTCGGTGATGGTGGTGACGAAGGTGCCGGACGAGATCGCCGGGTCGATGCCGGCCTTGTCGAGCGCCAGTGGCACGGCGACGCCGGCGAATGCTGCGATGATCAGGGTTGCGACCATGGCGAGGCCGATGACCACGCCGAGCATCGGATTGCCGAACCAGAAGCCGGCGACCAGCGCGGTGATCAGCGCGAAGGCGACACCGTTGAGCACGCCGACGATCATCTCGCGGCGGAAGAAGCGGGCCATGTTCCAGCCGCCGAGCTCACCGGTGCCGAGCGCGCGCACGGCGACCGTCATCGTCTGCGTCGCCGCGTTGCCGCCCTGGCTGGCGACGATCGGCGCCAGCACGGCGAGCGCGACGAGCTTGCCGAGCTGCTCCTCGAACATCGCCATCACCGAGGCGCTGAGGAAGGCGGCGACCAGGCTGATGAAGCGCCAACGGAAGCGGCCTAGCGCGACCTGGCGCACCGAATCCGAAATCTCTTCTTCCGCGTCGACGCCGGCGAGCTGCTTGACGTCGTCATCGCCGGCCTCCTCGATCACGTCGACGATGTCGTCGATCGTCATCACGCCGACGAGCCGGCCAGCTGAATCCACCACCGGTGCGGCGACGAGGTTATAGCGCTGGAACATCCGCGCCACGTCCTCGATGTCGTCGGTCGCCTGGACGACGCGTCGATCATCCTCGACGAGATCGACGATGCTGACCGGGCGCTTGGTGCGCAGCAGCCGGTCGAGCGGGACCGTGCCGACGAAATGATGGCCGGGGTCGGCGACGAAGATCTCGAAGAAGCGCTCGGGCAGCTCGGCGGTATCGCGCAGGAAGTCGATGGTCTGACCGACCGTCCAGAACGGCGGCACGGCGATCACCTCGGGCTGCATGCGCCGGCCGGCCGACCCTTCCGGATAGTCGAGGCCCTGCTGCAGCACCGTGCGCTCGGCTGGCGTCAGCTTGTCGAGGATCTCGCGCTTGTCGGCCTCGTCGAGGTCCTCGAGGATGTAGACCGCATCGTCCGTATCGAGATCGCGCACGCCCTCGGCGACGGTCTCGGGCGACAGCTCCTCGAGAATCTCCTCGCGAACGGCGTCGTCGACCTCGGTCAGCGCCGTGAAATCGAAATCGCCGCCGAGCAGCGAGATCAGCTTCGGCCGCTCCTCGGGGTCGAGCGCCTCGATCAGGTCGCCGAGATCGGCTTCGTGGAGTTCCGCGACGAGCCCGCGCAGGGCGGTGACGTCGGAAAGCAGAACGGCCTGCGAGACCTGCTCGACGAAGCCGGCATCGATCGCGCCGTCCTCGTCGCGGACCTTGCGCTCCAGCGTCTCGTCCGGAGCGGGCTCGGCTTCCACCATGGGTCGCTCCGCGATTCGAGGGCTGGGGGATACAGGGGCAGGGGATTCGCGCCGGAACGCGGATGCGCCCTTGTGTCAGCGCTATTGCTCCAAGGCAACGCGCCGCGACGGAATTCGATGCATCCGCAACGAAAAACGGCGATCCCCGAGGGGATCGCCGTTTCGCGGACCTTCGTCCTAAACTGGTGCGGTCAAGAGGACTCGAACCTCCACGGGTCTCCCCGCTACCACCTCAAGGTAGTGCGTCTACCAATTCCGCCATGACCGCAGCGGCTCTGAAGGGCGCCGCGCTGTGGCGGTGAACTCCGGAGCGGCGCGGGTCTAGCAAATCAAGTTCCCGGCTACAAGAGCCGCAATCAGGAAAATCGTCAGGGCTGTGGGAAGGGGGGCGCTCAGGCGGCGTCGGCGACGGTTTCGAGCGTGTAGACGGTCGGGCGCTTCAGCATCTCGGTGATCTCGACCGAGATGCGGGTGCCGGCGACGACGACATGGCCCTTGGCGAAGGGGTGGTTGTTGGCGAGAATCTGGACTTCGTCGTTCTCGGTCGCGTTGAGCTCGATGATCGCGCCGCGGCCCATGCGCAGCAGCTTGTAGATCGGCATCTGGGCCGAGCCGAGCACCACCGTGAGCTCTACCGCAACGTGATCGAGATCGGCCTTCAAAACCTGCCTCCGCAGACTTAACTTCGAATCATTCCACGAACTTGCCAGCGACGCGCAAACCGGCGCATGAGCAGCGGCGAAGCGGGCGCGGCACCGGTTTCCAAGAGTTGAACGGACAGGGTTAAGGCAAGGTGAAGACGCGCGAGGCGCTTTCGGTTTCGTTCCTGCCCGAGGCGGGTTCCGAGCCGGTCGAATGGGTTATCGCCGACGAACCGGTCGGCTATGAGGCGGCCGTCGCCGAGATGGAGGCCCGCGCCGCGCTGATCGCCGACGGCGTCGCGCGCGAGCGCGTCTGGCTGGTCGAGCACCCGGCGCTCTACACCGCCGGTACCTCGGCCAAGGACGAGGACCTGCTGACGCCGGAACGCTTTCCCGTGCACCGCACCGGGCGGGGAGGCCAGTTCACCTATCACGGCCCTGGCCAGCGCGTGGCTTACGTCATGCTCGACCTGAAGCGGCGAGAGCCGGACCTGCGCCGCTTCGTCTCTGCGCTGGAGGCTTGGCTGATCGGCACGCTCGCCGCTTTCAACATCCGTGGCGAGCGGCGCGAGGAGCGTGTCGGCGTCTGGGTGCGCCGGCCCGAGAAAGGGGTGGGCGCCGAGGACAAGATCGCCGCGCTCGGCATCCGCGTCCGGCGCTGGGTCTCGTTCCACGGCATCTCGCTCAATGTGGAGCCGGAGCTGGCGCATTTCGACGGCATCGTCCCCTGCGGTGTCTCCGACCAGGGCGTGACCTCGCTGGTCGATCTCGGCCTGCCCGTGACGATGCCCGAGGTCGACAGCGCGCTGCGGGCCGAATTCGAGCAGATTTTTGGCCCGACGGTCGCGGTTTCCTGACGTTTACCTCGCGTTGACCATCCGCCCGGATGCTTGCCCCCGTGACGAAACCATGGGGACGACGACGATGAGGATCATCTTCGCGGGCTGCCTGGCGGCCCTGCTTTCTGCCTGCTCCACCACCGAGGAACGCATCGCCGGCGCTGCCGCCGGCGCTGGCACCGGCGCGATCATCGGCGGGCCGATCGGCGCCGTCGCGGGCGGGGCGGTCGGCGCCTTCGCTGCACCGACCGTGACCGGCTCGGTCAAGCGGATGCGCGAATAGCGCTCGGCAGAATCGCGCACGGCGCATCTGCGCGCCGTCGCCTGTTTGCCTTTTGGCCGCGGCGCGCCATAACCGAGCGAAGTCTATCGCAAGGGAGCGCGCCGTGGCGGTCATCGAGAGCAAGGTCGACCTCAACTCGGCCGAGGCGCGCACCAATGTTGCCGCCTGGAGCGCGCTGCGCGATCAGCTTCTGGAACGGCGCGCCACCGCCGCGCTCGGCGGAAATGCCCGCTCGCGTGAGCGCCACACCTCGCGCGGAAAACTGCTGCCCAGGGAACGCGTGCTGCGCCTGCTCGATCCCGGCTCCGCCTTCCTCGAGATCGGCTCGCTCGCCGCCTACGACATGTACGACAAGGACGTGCATGGCGCCGGCATGATCGCCGGCATCGGCCGCGTCGCCGGGCGCGAAGTGATGGTCGTCTGCAACGATGCCACCATCAAGGGCGGCACCTATTACCCGATGACGGTGAAGAAGCATCTGCGCGCCCAGGAGATTGCGCGCGAGAACAAGCTTCCCTGCATCTACCTGGTCGATTCGGGCGGCGCCAACCTGCCGCACCAGACCGAGGTCTTCCCCGACCGCGAGCATTTCGGCCGAATCTTCTACAATCAGGCGACCCTGTCCGGCCTCGGCATCCCGCAGGTCGCGGTGGTGATGGGCTCCTGCACCGCCGGCGGCGCCTATGTGCCGGCGATGTCGGACGAGACGGTCATCGTCAGGAACCAGGGCACGATCTTCCTCGGTGGCCCTCCGCTGGTGAAGGCCGCGACCGGCGAGGTGGTCTCGGCCGAGGATCTCGGCGGCGCCGACGTCCATGCCAGGCTCTCGGGCGTCGCCGACCATTATGCCGGCGACGACACCCATGCGCTCGCGATCGCGCGCCGCATCGCCAGCAACTTCAACAGCGTCAAGCGGCCGGATATCGACCTCGCCGAGACGGTCGAACCGCTCTATGGCGCGGACGAGTTCGATGCGGTCGTGCCGACCGATCTGAAGAAGCAATATGACGCCCGCGAGATCATCGCCCGGCTGGTCGACGGCTCGCAGCTCGACGAGTTCAAGCCGCTCTACGGCTCGACGCTGGTCACGGGCTTTGCCCGCATCCACGGCATCCCGGTCGGCATCATCGCCAATAACGGCATCCTGTTCTCGGAGAGCGCGCTCAAGGGCGCGCATTTCATCGAGCTCTGCTGCCAGCGCCGCATCCCGCTGCTGTTCCTGCAGAACATCACCGGCTTCATGGTCGGGCGCGAGGCCGAGACGCGCGGCATCGCCAAGGACGGCGCCAAGCTGGTCACGGCGGTCGCCTCGGCGCGGGTGCCGAAGATCACCGTGCTGGTCGGCGGCTCGTTCGGCGCCGGCAATTACGGCATGTGCGGGCGCGCCTACTCGCCGCGATTCCTGTTCGCCTGGCCGAACTCGAAGGTCTCGGTGATGGGCGCCGAGCAGGCGGCGAGCGTGCTGGCGACCGTGCGCGGCGACAATCTCGAAGCTGAGGGCAAGCCCTGGAGCGCCGAGGACGCCGAAGCCTTCAAGGCGCCGATCCGCGACAAGATCGAATCCGAGGGCTCGCCCTATTACGCCACCGCCCGGCTGTGGGACGACGGCATCATCCTGCCGTCCGAGACGCGCCGGGTGCTGGCGCTCGCCTTCTCCGCCTGCCTCAACGCCGAGGTGCCGGAGACGCGCTTTGGTGTGTTCCGGATGTGATCCCGAGGCGTCATGCTCGGACTTGGCTGCTCTAACCCACTCACGGCATGCGAGTAGGCGCTGATCGAAGTGGCATCCGCGGGGAACCCTTCTCCCGTGTGGGAGAAGGGCAGGGATGAGGGCCTGCCCTGACCGCAGAAGGCACAACGGCGACGCCTCGCTTCAACAATCAGCGGCGGTCCCTCACCCCTGCCCCTCTCCCATCCGGGAGAGGGGTTCCCCACGCTAATCTGTTACCCGAACGAGGCTTCCAGCATCGCCAGATAATCCGCCGCGCTCGCCGGCCGCGGATTGGTCGCGCTCGAATGGTCCTGCGTCGCCGCCTCGGCGATGGCCGGCAGCACCTCGCGCGGCACGCCCATCTGCGACAGCGAGCCCGGCAGGCCGAGGCGCTGCGTCAGTCCGGCCACCCAGGCGGCAAGGTCGGCATCGGCGGGGAGGCCGAGCACGCGGCGGATTTCTGCATATTTCGCGCCGGAGGCCTGCTCGTTGAAGCGCAGCACGGCCGGCAGCAGCACGGCGTTGAGCGTGCCGTGGTGCAACGAGACCTGCTTCAGGCCGCCGAGCGGATGCGAGAGGGCATGGACGGCGCCCAGCCCCTTCTGGAAGGTGAGGCCGCCCTGCAGGGCAGCCATCAGCATCTCCTTGCGGGCTTCGCGGTCTGAGCCGTCCTTGGTGGCGCGCTCGATATTGAGGGCGGCGCGCTTCAGCCCGTCGAGCGCGATCGCCTCGGCCGGCGGATTCTCGCGCGGGCTCAGATAGGTCTCGATGCAATGGGTCAGCGCGTCCATGCCCGTGGCTGCTGTCAGCATGGCCGGCAGGCCGAGCGTCAGCTCGGGGTCGCAGATGGCGAGTTTCGGGATCAGGTGCGGCGAGATGAAGCCGAGCTTGCGGCCGTCCTTCAGCGTGATCAGCGCGGCGCGGCCGACCTCGCTGCCGGTGCCGGCGGTGGTCGGCACTGCGATCACCGGCGCGACCTTGCCCGTCACCTTCGGGATGCCGCCGAGGATCGCGGCATAGGTCTCGAGCGGACCGTCATGGCCGGCGAGCAAAGCGACACCCTTGGCGAGGTCGATCGGCGAGCCGCCGCCGATGGCGACGAGGCCGTCGCAGTCATGCTCGCGATAGAGCGCCAGCGCGGCCTCGACCGCTTCCTCGGTCGGGTTGGTCGGGGTGTCGACGAAGAGCGGGGCATTGCCGAGCAGCGGCGAGGCGGCCCGCAGCCGGTCGATCAGATCGGTCGCCGCCAGGCCGCGATCGGCGACGATCAGCGGGCGCGCGATCCTCAGATCGGTCAGGCCGGGCGCGATGGTCTTGAGCTCGCTGAAGCCGAACTGGACGGTAGTCAGATAAGTGATCGTCGCCATGAAGTCCTCCCGCCCGCTCAGTTTTCGGGCGGGCTCGCAATTTGTGGCGTGCCGGGCGCAGCGGCGCCAGTCCCGGAGCCCCGACTCCGACGCAAGGCACCCCGGCGGCCAGCGGGATCAGGGCATTGGTGCGCCGGCGCCTTGCCGCTCGCGCCACCAGCGCGAGGCCAGCGGCCAGAGATGCCAGGCGACGCTGCCGAGCAGAGCGAATCCGAACAGGAACGAGCGCCGCGCGCCGCTGGTCAGTGCCTCGGCCGTGTCGTCATAGGCGAGGAAGCTCTTGCCGCGGGAGGTCGCCTCGTAGACTAGCTTGTGGCCGGGATCGACCAGGAAGCGAACCTGCTGGCCAGCGTCTAGCCGGTCGATGCCGTCGACCCAGAGCCCGCGGGCGGGCCTGTACAGGCGCTGGTAGTAGACCTGCTGATTGCCCCCTATTGCGACGAGCCAGAGGTCCTGCGTGCGGTAGGTCGCCGAGCCGCTTCGCCCCGAGCTGACGCGCATCAGCGGCGTGCTGTAGCTGATCGGGCCGACATGGTCGGCGACCAGGAGGTCGCCGCGTGCCAGCGGCAAAGTGCGCCAGCCGGCGATGAGCAGCCAGAGACCGAGGACGAGGGAGATCGCGGCGCCGAGCCAGCTCCAGAAATCCGGCGGTTTCGCAGCCTCGGCCATCGCACCTCCGGATCAGTTCTGCTCGATCGTAACACGCTCCTTGGCGGTGTCAGAGGCCATGCTGCTCGCTCGCCGCTCGAGAACGAGCAGGGCGAGGCCCGCCGCGATGATCAGGGCGGCGCCGAACAGCATGGCCGGCGTCGGCCAGTCGCCGAAGACGAACCAGCCGAAGACCAGCGCCCAGACGATCAGCGTGTACTGATAGGGCACGACGACCGAGGCTTCCGCCAGCTTGAGCGAGCGCGTCACGCAGATATGCGCGACCATGGCGACGATGCCGAGCAGGCCGAGCAGTCCAAGGTCTGCCAGTGTCGGGGGGACCCAGCCGAAGGGCAGCAGCGCGATGCCCATCACCAGCGCGCCGAGCGTCTGCCAGAAGACCAGGGTGACGTCGGGCGTGCCGCGCAATTGCCGCCCCGTGATCATCATCGCCGCGAAGGAGAAGCTGCCGACCAGCGCGATGATCGCCGGCAGGGAAAGGCTCTGGCCGGACGGGTTGAGCGCGATCGCGACGCCGACGAAGCCGGCGACCACAGCGAGCCAGCGCCCGGCGTCGACGCGCTCGCCGAGCAGCAGCGCCGCCAGCACCACAGCCCAGACCGGCGCCGCCAGCCAGAGCGTCATCGTGTCGGCGAGAGGCAGATAGGACACCGCCCAATAGAACAGCGCGACCTCGCAGGAGCCGAGCGTGACGCGCAATAGCTGCAGGCCCGGCCGCTCCGGCCGCAGCGTGCGGTGAACGCCCTGCTTGACGACGAAAGGCACGATCACCAGCAGCGCCGCAGCCGAGCGCAGCAGCAGGACCTGGCCGACCGTATAGGTCGCGACCAGCCATTTCCCCATCACGTCGTTGACCGAGAACAAGAGGATGCCGAGCAGCATCATCAGGATGCCGGCGAGGGTGGCGTTTCGGGAGGGCATGATCTCGGACGGAAGGCGGATGGGGAGCCCTTCATGACCTGCAACCGCCGCAACCACAAGCGACATGCATGCAAGGGGAGGGTGCGCCATCGGTACGGTATTATTTACGTGTTGACTTAATTAAGCAATAGATTAAATACAGGGCATGGATCGCTTCACCGCCCTTGCCGACCCGACCCGCCGCCGCATCGTCGAGATGCTGGGTCAACGCGCCATGGCGGCAGGCGAGATCACTGCGCAATTCGGCATGAGCGCGCCGGCAATCTCGCAGCACCTCAAAGTGCTGAAGGAGGCCGGGCTGGTGAGCGTCGAAGTCAGTGGTCAGCGCCGGATCTACCGGCTCGACCCCGATGGGCTCGATGCCTTCGACGCCTGGGTCCGGCAGGTGCGCGGCTTCTGGAATGCGGGGCTCGACCGCCTGGAACGAGAACTCACGGAACCCGAAGACGAGTGAGGAGAGAGATGATGAACGAGTACGGCGTGGTCCTGGAGAGCGGCGCGGTCCGCTTCGAACGGCTTCTGCCGGGCCCGGTCGAGCGGGTCTGGTCCTATCTGACGCAGTCCGACAAGCGCGGCACCTGGCTCGCCTCGGGCGAGATCGAGCCTCGGGTCGGCGGCACGGCCGATCTCCTGTTCAAGCATTCGCAGATCACCGGCGAGCAGCCACCCGAGCGCTATCGCGAGATGAACGACAAGGGCTGGCCGTCCAAGGGCACGGTGACGCGCTATGAGCCGATGACGGCACTGGCGATGACCTGGCCGGGCGAGGGCGACGCCAGCTCCGAAGTGACCTTCGAGCTCGCCCCGGAGGGCGAGAAGGTCAGGCTGGTGGTGACGCATCGCAAGCTCGCCAACAAGACTGAGATGGCCAGCGTCTCCAGCGGCTGGCACGCCCATCTCGGCCTCCTGGAGGACAAGCTCGCCGGCAAGCCGCCGCGCGGCTTCTGGTCGCGAATCGAAGAGCTCGAGGCAGATTACGCCAAGCGTTTCGCCGATCTGCCGGCTTGAGCGCAATGGCTGGACCACCCGACGGTGTGAAGCGCTGCGCATCCAGGCTTCCGCCGTCGGCGACGTCGGGATGAGGCTATTCTCTTCCGAGCCGAACAGGAGATCAAATCATGGCTGAACGTCTTCAACCCTTTCTGATGTTCGAGGGGCGGGCCGAAGAGGCACTGAACTTCTACATCTCGCTGATTCCCGACAGCAGGATCGAGAGCATCATGCGCTATGGGCCACAGGGGCCGGGGCCGGAAGGCTCGGTGATGGCCGCGAACGCGACCATCGGCGGCCTGCCGGTGATGGTGAGCGACAGCTACGTGAAACATGCATTCAGCTTCACGCCTTCGCTGTCGCTCTTCCTCAACTGCACTGGCGATGAGGAGATCGAGCGGCTGAGCGCTGCACTGGCCGAGGGCGGCGGCGTGCTGATGCCTCTCGACAATTATGGCTTCAGCCGGCGCTTCGCCTGGGTCAACGACCGCTTCGGCGTGTCCTGGCAACTCAACCTGCCTTGACTTAGGGCTGCTTCACCGGTGAGGCCCGCATCGATGGTGCGCCGCCGGCAAGGCGGCCTGATCGAAGATTGCTCGACCTCTCCCGCTCGTGACTTGGTGGGGCGGTGCCTGATCGACTAAACTTGCCTCCATTATAACGGAGCATGTCCGTCATGTTGATCAAGCGTCGCGCCGGCTGGGAGATGCCCGAAAGCCAGGCGACAGCGGAATCCATCTTCCTCAATCGGCGGCAATGGCTCGCCGGGAGTGCCAGCGTGATCGCCGGTGCCGCCTTGCCGCAAATCGCCGGTGCTCAGGGCGCCGATCCGACGCTCGACCTCTACCCGGCCAAGCGCAACGCCGCCTATACGCTCGACCGGCCGGTGACCGACGAGGAGCTGGCGGCGAACTACAATAATTTCTACGAGTTCGGCACCTCCAAGGAGGTCGCCGCCGCTTCGAAGCGGCTCGTCACGCGGCCCTGGACGATCGCGATCGACGGGCTGGTCGAGAAGCCGTTCGAGATCGGTTTCGACGATCTGATCCGCAAGGTCGCCCTGCAGGAGCGGCTCTACCGCTTCCGCTGCGTCGAGGCCTGGTCGATGGCGGTGCCGTGGACCGGCTTCCCGCTGAAAGAGCTCGTCGCGCTGGCCAAGCCGCTGTCGGGCGCGAAATACGTCCAGATGCAGACCTTCATGAACCCGAAGATGGCGCCCGGCCAGTCGCAGCGCTGGTACCCCTGGCCCTATACCGAGGGGCTGACCATGGCCGAGGCGACGCATGACATGGCGCTGATGGTGACCGGCATCTACGGCAAGCCGATCCCGACCCAGCACGGCGCGCCGCTGCGGCTGATCACGCCGTGGAAATACGGCTTCAAATCGGTGAAATCGATCAGCAAGATCAGCTTCGTCGCCGAGCGGCCCAAGACCTTCTGGGAAGGCTTGCAGGCCTCGGAATACGGCTTCTGGGCCAATGTGAACCCGGAAGTCTCGCATCCGCGCTGGAGCCAGGCGAGCGAGCAGGTGCTGGGCACGCGCGATCGCAAGCCGACGCTGCTGTTCAACGGTTATGCCGAGCAGGTGGCCGATCTCTACAAGGGGCTGGAGAAGGAGCGGCTCTGGGCCTGAGCTGCAACTTTCTCGATTTCCTACCGGGGTCGTCCCGGAGCGATGTGACGCTCCTCATGGGACGACCGCTGACATCAGGTGGCAGGAATCGGGTGCCCTACGGCGCGCGGCTGCGCTAGCGTGGCAGGCATGACAAGCTTCTGTCTCTTCATCACCGCGATCGGCTCCTGCGCCCTGGTCTGGCAAGGCGAGCGCATCGTCGCGGCGCAATTGCCCGAGCGTGACGAGGATGCGGCCCGGCGTCGGCTGGCGCGCCGCTTTCCGGAAGGCGTCGAAGCCGAGCCTCCCGCTTTCGTGCGGCAGGCGATCGCCGAGGTCGTCGCCCTGCTGGCCGGCGAGCGGCGCGACCTCGCGCATTTGCCGATCGATCTCTCGGGCACGCCGGAGTTCAACCGCCGCGTCTATGCGGTGGCGCTGTCGATCCCGCCCGGCGAGACCTTGACCTATGGCGAGGTCGCGGCGCGGATCGGCGAGCCCGGCGCGGCGCGGGCCGTCGGCGTCGCGCTCGGCCAGAACCCGATCCCGATCATCGTGCCGTGCCATCGCGTGCTCGCCGCCGGCGGCAAGACCGGCGGCTTCTCGGCCGATGGCGGCGTCGAGACCAAGCTCAGGATCCTGACGATCGAGAAGGCGCGCACCAGCGTCGAGCCGTCATTGTTCGGCGACCTGCCGCTGCAGGCGCGGCTGCGGTAGGGACAAATTTCACAACGCCGGGCCCGCTGCCACGCAGCGAGCCCGTTCGGTGTCGGCCGTCAGTTCTTGGTCAGGCCGAGTTCTTTCAGCACGCCGTTGCCGCGTTCGGTGAAGGCCTTCACATAGGCGGCGAACTCCTCCGGCTTGTCCCAGACCGGGGTGATGCCACGATCGGCCATGCCCTTGCGGACATCCTCGCGCTGCATGGTGCGCTGGGCGGCGTCGAACAGGATCTTGCGGCGGTCGGCGGGCACGCCCTTGGGTGCGGCGAGCGCGAACCAGTTCTGATAGGTCCAGTCGAGCCCGGCCTCCTTGGCGCTGGGCACATCCGGGAAGTTCGGGTGGCGCTCCTCGGTCATCAGCAGAATGGTGCGCACGCGCCCGGCTTCCAGCATCGCCTTGGCCTCGATCGGCGAGCCGGTGAAGACCTGGAGGCCGCCGGCGACGAGGTCCTGCAAAGCAGGGGCGCCGCCATTGCTCGGCACCCAGCGCACGGCGTCGGGGGCGATGCCGGCCGCCTTGAGGATGCCGCCCGAGGCGATGTGCCAGGAGCCGCCGACGCCGGTGCCCGAGGCCATGATCGAGCCTTTCGGGCTCTCCTTCACCGCCTTGAGATAGTCGGCCGCGGTCTTCCACGGGCTGTCGGCCTTGACCGTGATGCCGGCCGGGATCAGCGACACCCGCGAGAACATGTCGATGCTGTCGGGGGTCAGGTCGCCGAGGCCGAGCGACTTGAAGAAGGAGATTTCCGGGCTGGCGCCGCCGATGGTGTAGCCGTCGGGCGCTGCCGTCGCGATGGCGCTGTGCCCGGTGATGCCGCCGCCGCCGGTGCGGTTGATGACGTTGACCGGCTGCTTCAGTTCCGCCTCCAGCCCGTTGGCGAAGATGCGCATCACCGAATCCATGCCGCCGCCGGCCGCCCAGGGCACGATCAACTGCACTGGCCGGTCCGGAAAGGCGAAGGCCGGCACCGCGCCGATGGCGAGCGTGGCCACGGCCAGAGCGAGCTTGCGGAAACCCTTCATTTTACTCCTCCCATGCTTTGTCATTGCTTCTTGCATGCAAGGAGTAGAGCGCTCATGCCTCAGCGGCAAGAGTGTATGCGGAATTTTGTATGCAGGATATCGACCTTGTTGCCAGCATGGAGGTGGTCACGCAGCCGCAATGGTGGAGCCGGCCCGCTGGCGGTAGGAGTCTTGCTCGCGGGAGCGGCCATGGCGTCGGCGGTGCGTGGGAGGAAACGATGGTTTCAGTCAGACGGCTCGTTCCGGCGGAGTGGCGCGAGGCCTTCCCGATCGTCGTCCAGCTGCGGACCGCGCTCGACCAGGCGGAGTTCCTGCAGCGGGTGCGGCGGCAATCCTTCTCCGGCTACGAGCTGGTCGGCGCCTTCAGTGACGGCGCCCTCGTCGGCGTGCTCGGCATGCGACCGGTCCATACGCTGGCGCGCGGGGGGCATCTTCATGTCGACGATCTCGTGGTGGACGAGCGGGTCCGCAGCGGCGGAATCGGCCGGGCCTTGCTCGCCTTCGCCGAGGAGGATGCTAGGGCGCGCGGCCTCAATGCGGTCTTCCTCGACGCCAGGCGCGAGGCGATCCCGTTCTACGAGCGCGAGCGCTACGATTTCCACCCGGCGCCGTCGATGAAGAAGCTGCTCGGCGGGTGAGGCGTCCGCTCACAGCGGGATCGCCGTCGTCTCCTTGGCGGTCTTGTTGACCACCATGGTGTAGTAGCGCGTGACATTGCTGCCTTCGCCGAAGAGCAGCTCGCACAACGCTGTCACCTCATCCATGTCGGCGACGCGCAGCATCAGGATCACATCGGTCTGGCCGGTGACGCCATAGGCCTGGACGATCGCCGGCTGGCGCGCCGCCAAGTCGAGGAAGCGCCGCCGGCTCGGCTCGTCATGCCGGGCGAGCTCGACGGCGATGATCACCCTGAGGTTCTTGCCGATCCTGGCGGGATCGAGGATGGCGACGGTGCGCAGGATCAGCCCGGCCGCTTCCAGCCGCCTGATCCGGCGCAGGCAACTCGACGGCGCGAGTCCGACTTCGTCGGCCAACTGCGCATTGGTGCGCGAGGCGTCGGCTTGGAGCAGGTTCAGCAGCTTTCTGTCGATACGGTCCATCGCGGCCATCCCAGCACTCGCCATGCAATAAAATTGCACGAAGGTGACTATTTTGACCACTGCCGCGCATGCGCTGGCGCTACTCTTCCGGTAGCCAATCGAGGATCGCTACCGATGCCGCTCCAGAGTCAGTTCTACCGCAAGACACGGGAAACGCTGGTCGTCTACCGTGAGCTGGTGGTGATCATGGTGCCGATCGCAGTGGCGACGCAGGCGCTGGCGGAATTCGGTGTCATCAAGGTCGCATCGCCCTGGATCGCGCCGGCGATGCAGCTGTTCGGCCTGCCGCCGGAACTCGCGCTGGCCTGGCTGACGGGCTTGCTGGTCGGGATGTGGGGTGGTGTCGTCGTGCTGTTCACGCTCATCCCGACGCTGGCGCTCAGCAGCGCCGACATGACCGTGTTCTCGAGCCTGCTCCTGATGGCGCATGCCATTCCGGTCGAGCAGCGCATCGTCGCCAAGGCCGGGCCGAATTTCTGGACGACATCGATCATCCGCATCGCCGGCGCGATGGCCTTCGCGGCGCTGCTGCACCTGCTCTTTTCCATGACTGGTTGGCTGTCGCAGCCGATCACCCCGGTCTGGCAGCCCGCGGCAGGCGAGGGCGGCTGGCTCGGCTTCGCCTACGGCACCGCCAAGACGCTGCTGGTGATGCTCGCGGTCTTGCTCATCCTGTCCTGGGTGATGGAGCTGCTCAGGGCCGCCGGCATCCTCGATGCGCTCTACAAGGGGCTCGCCCCGCTGTTCCGTCTGGTCGGCCTGCGCAAGGAGGCGCTGCCCTTCACTACCGTCGGTCTGCTCCTCGGCATCTCCTATGGCAGCGGGCTGATGCTGGCGGAGGTGCGTCGGCAGCCGATCGAGCCGCGTCAGATCTTCCTCGCCAGCGTCTTCATGGGCTTCGCCCACAGCCTGATCGAGGACACGCTGATCATGGTCGCGTTGGGCGCCGACCTAGCGACTGTGCTGTTCGGACGGCTGGTGTTCGCGATTGTGGCGACGGCGGCTGTCGCCTGCATCCTCGATCGGTTCTCGGACGCTGCCGTCGCTCCAGGCGATGCTGCCGGCCAGCAATAGGAGTGGCGTGTCGAAGCCGGTCATCGACGCGATCACAACCTTCGGCGAGGTCGCCTGGGATATCCCCCGGGCGGGCGTCTTGGCGCACTGCAGCGCGGGCCGATCATTCGCGCGGCACGCAGCGGTGAGCTATCCTCGCGCGCGGTTACGACAAGGGCGATCGGGGGCGTTCTCTCCGGATCCCACCCTTGCTCGAGCGGAAGGAGGCAAGACGGATGATCATTCGGTCCTGGCGAGCCGTTGCCGGCTCGGAGGAGGTGCTGGCGGCCTATGCGGACCATCTCCGTAGAACCACCTTCGTCGAGATGGCTGAGTTGCCCGGCCATCTTGGCGCTACCTTGGCCCGCAAGGTGAAAGGAAACGACAATGAACTCGTCGTGATGAGCTTCTGGGAGGACATGGCATCAGCGGGCCATTTCATCAAAGGTGATTTCGATGACGCAGTGGTGAAAGCGAGCACGCAGAAGCTGCTCAAGTCCTTTGATCTCAAGGTCGAGTATTTCGAAACATTGGTCTCAACCGGCGTTGCAGGCGGGCACGACATCCCCGCCGAGCTGGCTTGATGCGGATTCATTCCGTCCCCGCTGTGATCGTCGTCGCCTACCCCAAACTGAACGCCTCGTGGATCGCGCTCTGCACGCCGCCGCCCATGATCGGGCCGCCGCCGGCGACGTGGATGGCGTCGCCGACCAGCGCCGCGCCGAGGCCGTGGCGCGGCGTCAGCATCGGGGCGTATTGCTCCCAGCCGTCGCTGGCGGGGTCGTAGGCCTCCATCTGGCCGAAGACGCGATTGGTGCCTTCGCCGCCCATGATGAAGACCTTGCCGCGATAGAGTACCGCGCCATGGCCGGAGCGGGCGGTCGGCAGCGGGTTGCGCGGCGCCCATTTGTCGGTGGCCGGATCATAGGCGTGGTGCAGGTTCGAATTGGTGTGGAATGAGTCGACGCGCCCGCCGATGACATGGATCAGCTTGCCGATGGGAACCGTCCCGGTGTGGTCGCGCGCCGTCGGCAGCGGCGTGCGCTCGCTCCAGGCATCGGCCTTGGGATCGTAGACGCGGTGCCAGTTGACCGAGGTCTTGCTCTCAGTGGTGTCACCGATCGCGCCGCCGATCGCATGCAGTACGCCGTTCAGGCCGACGATCGCGGCCGAGCCGACCGGGCGGGGCAAGGGCGCGATCTCCGCCCATTTATCCGCCTTGGGATCGTAGACGAAGCAGCGCGGATGCGGCTTGCGGTTCTGCTCGAGGAAGCCGCCGATGGCGTAGAGTTTTCCGTCGAGGAAGGCGACGCCGACATGATTGGCGCCCTGCGGCAGCGGCGCTCCATCGCTCCATCTGTCGGCCTTGGGCTCGTAGACATGATGATAGGGCCGGTCGGTGCGCTGCTCGCCATAGCCGCCGACGATGTGCATGCGGTCGTCATGCGCCGCCGCCCAGGCCATCTCCGAGCGCGGCAGCGGCAGCAGCGCCTTGGCGCTCCAGCGGCCGGGATCGGCGGCCTTGGGCGCCGGTGAATCGAAGACGTTCTGCGAGGCGGCGAGCTCGGGCTTGCCGATCCGGCCGGGCTGGCTCAGCCGCTCGTAATGGCCGCCATGCTGCTCATGGCCGGGCTGCTGGGCGAGGGCAGGTACGGCAAGGCCCGCCGCTCCGGCTGCGATGAAGCTCCGACGGTTCAGGCTGGTCATGATGCGTCCTCCCTCGCTAGAACTGTACGGGAGACCTTGCGTCAGGCAAGGGAAGGGCAGGGCCGGCCTGCTGGAAAAGCGGTTCCGCATACTGCATACGCTGCTAAGGTGCGGCACCTGAAACGGTTTAAATCACGGTAAGGCGAGGAAGCGCATGTCTGGGCATAACAAGGTCGCGATCATCACCGGTGCCGGCTCGGGCGTCGGCCGGTCCGTCGCCATCGCCTTCCTGAAGGACGGCTACCGCACCGTGCTGGCCGGACGCCGCACCGATGCGCTGGAAGAGACGATCAAGATGTCGGGCGCGCCGGCGGCGCAGGCGCTCGCCGTATCCACAGACGTGACCGACAAGAAGTCGGTCGAGGCGCTGTTCGCCGCCACCAAGGCCAAGTTCGGCCGCGTCGACGTGCTGTTCAACAATGCCGGCGTCAATGCACCGGGCGGCGTGCTGCTCGAGGACCTCTCGCTCGAGGACTGGCAGAAGGTGGTCGACACCAACCTGACCGGCCCGTTCCTGTGCACGCAGGAGGCATTCAAGGCGATGAAGGCGCAGGAGCCGCGCGGCGGGCGCATCATCAACAACGGCTCGATCTCGGCGCAGGTGCCGCGGCCGAATTCGGCGGCCTATACCGCGACCAAGCACGCCATCTCCGGCCTGACCAAGACCGCCTCGCTCGACGGGCGCAAATACGACATCGCCGTCGGCCAGGTCGATATCGGCAATGCGCTGACCGAAATGGCCAAGAAGATGACCACCGGCGTGCCGCAGCCCGACGGCTCGATCAAGGTCGAGCCGGTGATGGATGTCGACCATGTCGCCACGACCGTGCTGCACATGGCCGGCCTGCCGCTCGACGCCAACATCCTGTTCGTTACGGTGATGGCGACCAAGGCCCCGCTCGTCGGCCGCGGCTGAGGGATAAGCTCCCGCAGCGCCGGTGTGATGAGCGGCGATCCGCTGTCGTCCTGGTCGGGCCAGTCCCGGCCAGCGACGTCTTGCGACGGGCATAATTTGCGCGACACTGCCCGGGGCGGCTCGGGAGTGCCTCGCTTGTCAGCCTTCGATGCGTCGGAACGAAGCGAAGACGTAGATGGTCGGCACAAGGCTGACCATGATGGCCAAGGCGAGCCTGGCCATGCCGCGCCGGTCGATGCCAAGGTTGCGCGCGCCTATCGGCTGACGATCTGGGGCATCGCGCTCGGCATCCTGATTTTCGCCGGCAATGTCGTGCTCTGGGCGCTGGCGATCGGCAACAACCAGCTGTTCAAGGACGGCGTCGACTGGGTCTACGACGTTGCCCTCTACGGCATCGCGGCTTTGGTCTTCGGCCGCGACGAGCGGGCCGAGAAGCTGGCGGCACTCGGCATCGGCGCGGTGATGGCGGTTGCGGGCCTGCACACGCTCTACGATCTCTGGGACAAGATCCTGCGGCCGCGGCCGATCGAGCTGTTCACGCTGGGCTTCTCGGCGGCGAGCGCGATCCTGATCGCCTACTTGATCATCGGCGTGCTCTGGCGCTTCCGGGCCGAGTCCAATCCGGTGATCAAGGCGACCTGGCTGTCCTCCCGCAACGACGCGATCTCGACCACCGGCTTTGCGCTGCTCGGCCTTGCCGCTCGGCTTCTGCCGGTGCGCTGGCCGGAATACCTGTTCGACGTCTTCGTTGCCTTTCTCTGCTTCCAGGCGACATGGGCGATCTGGCGGGCGACGAGACAGTCGCAGGATCGAACCAAAGTCGAAGCAACAGGAGAATATTCTCCCTAGACCAAGGTCGTACGACCCAGTTCTTCCGCCTTGATGGCAAACAAAAAAATCCTGTCCGGCTTCTCCGGCAGGCCGCGTGGCGAAATCATGGCAGCCCCTGCAATTCATGCCGAAACGGGCCGATATCCCGGCTCTTTCGGCGCTACGGAGCGCCAGAATGTCCGTCCTGTCTTTCATCCGCCACGGCGTCGCTGCGATCGCCGCAAGTCTCGTGCTCGGCGGCGCGGCGCTGGCCCAGAGCGGCCCGCTGGTCTCGACCGAGTGGCTGGAGAAGAACCTCAGCGATCCCAAGGTCCGCATCGTCGAGGTCAGCGTCGAGCCGGGCGTCTATGAGCGCGGCCATATCCCCGGCGCGCAGAACATCGCCTGGCATACCGACCTGGTCGAGACCGTCTCGCGCGACATCGCCGGGCCGGAGAAATTCCAGGCGCTGGCCCGCAAGCTCGGCGTCGACAAGGATGTCACCGTCGTCCTCTACGGCGACAACAACAACTGGTTCGCCGCCTGGGGCGCCTGGGTGTTCGATATTTACGGCCTGCGCGACAATGTGAAACTGCTCGATGGCGGCCGCAAGAAATGGGAGCTGGAGAAGCGCCCGGTCGCGACCAACCCGGTGCCGGTCAAGGCGTCGAGCTTCAGCGTCGGCGAGCCCAACAAGACGCTGCGTGCCCGCCTGACCGATGTCGTCGCCACCGTCGAGAAGAAATCTGAGGCGCGCGTGCTCGACATCCGCTCGCCGGACGAGTTCTCCGGCAAGATCATCGCGCCGGCCGGCTTCCAGGAGCTGGCGCTGCGCGCCGGCCATATCCCCGGCTCGGTCAACGTGCCGTGGGCGCGGGCGGTCAACCAGGCAGACGGCACGCTGAAGTCGCCGGAGGAGCTGAAGAAGCTCTATGCCGAGGTTGGGATCGACGGTAGCAAGCCGGTGATCACCTCCTGCCGCATCGGTGAGCGCTCGAGCCATACCTGGTTCATCCTGTCGCGCGTGCTCGGCTACCAGGCCGCCAATTATGATGGCTCCTGGACCGAGTACGGCAATGTCGTCGGCCTGCCGATCAGCAATCCGGCCGGCACGGTCTGGGGCGGCAAGTAAGCCCCTGATGAGCATCTTCGACGATAGCGGCGCGCTGGATTATGAGCTGGCGCGCCGGCAGGCAGGGGCGGAGCCGATCAGGCTGCCGCCCTTGCGCTACATCGCGGCGGCGGTCGTCGCTGTCGCACTCACGGCCTCGATCTATCTGGTCGGGCGTCATGGCGAGCCGGCGCCGCAGCTCCAGCTTTCGCTGATCTTGGGCGCTGCCTTCGGCTTCGTGCTGCAGCGGGCGCGCTTCTGCTTCTTCTGCATCTGGAAGGACTGGCTCGACCGGCGCGATCCGCGCGGCCTGCTCGGCATCCTCACCGCGCTTGGCGTCGGGCTTGCCGGCTACACCCTGATCTACGGCGCCTGGCTGCCTGACCCCACGGGCACGCGCCTGCCACCGACGGCGCATATCGGCCCGGTCGGCCCGGCGCTGCTGCTGGCGGGACTCGCCTTCGGCGCCGGCATGGCGATCTCCGGCTCCTGCATCAGCGCGCATCTCTACCGGCTGGGCGAGGGCTCGCCGACCTCGCCCTTCGCGCTGATCGGCGCCGGTCTCGGCTTCCTCCTGGGCTTCCTGAGCTGGAATGAGCTCTATCTGCTGACGATCTCGGAGTCGCCGGTGCTGTGGCTGCCGCGCCAGCTCGGTTATGGTGGTGCGTTGCTGGCGGGGATCGCCGTGCTTGTGGCGGCGGCCTGGTGGCTCCTGCGGGCTGGGCAGCCGAGCGAGCAGGGCGCTGCGGACAAATCGCAGGCTGATCCCGTCGCTGCGATCTTCCTCCGGCGCTGGCCGTCCTGGCTCGGCGGGCTCTTCGTCGGCTTGATCGGCGTTGCGGCTTACCTCCGCTTGTCGCCGCTGGGTGTCACCGCCGAGCTCGGCTCGCGCTCGCGCCAGCTTGCGACCGGGCTCGATTGGCTGCCCGCGCGCCTGGAAGGGCTCGACGGGTTCCGCGGCTGCGCCACCTTGATCCGCGACGCGCTGCTGACGCCGAACGGGCTCTTCATCGCCGGGCTGGTCGCGGCCGCTTTCGCCGCGGCGCTGGCGGCAGGTGAGTTCAAGCCAAGATGGCCAACGGGCGGGCACGTGCTGCGCGGGCTGGTCGGTGGCGTGCTGCTCGGCTGGGGCACGGTGTTCGGGCTCGGCTGCACGGTGGGGACGCTGCTCTCGGGCATCTCGGCCGGGGCGGTCTCGGGCTGGGTGTTCGCGCTAGGTCTGATCGTCGGGACGACCGCGACGCTGAAGCTGGGGCGGCGGATGGGATTGCTGGATTGAGGCGCTGCGCCCATCCCAGCCTGCGCAACAAGGCGCAGACATGGGGCTAGGCTGGGCTATAACGAGAGCATCGGTCGAAGGATGTTCTCATGTCGATTGCCGCCAAACTGCCCTCCATCCTGATCGCCAATCGCGGCGAGATCGCCTGCCGGGTGATCCGCACCGCCAAGCGGCTCGGCTTGCGCACCATCGCGGTTTATTCCGATGCCGATGCCGAGGCGCTGTTCGTCGAGATGGCGGACGAGGCCTATCGGATCGGCCCGGCGCCGGCGCGCGAGAGCTATCTTGATGCGCAGAAGATCCTCGCCGTCGCGAAGGAAGCCGGCGCCGCCTGCATCCATCCCGGCTATGGCTTCCTCTCCGAGAATGTCGAGTTCGCTGAGGCCTGCGCTGCCGCCGGCATCGTCTTTGTCGGTCCGCCCGCATCTGCGATCAGCGCCATGGGCCTGAAGGACGCTGCCAAGGCGCTGGTCGAGAAGGCCAATGTCCCGGTGGTGCCGGGCTATCACGGTGCCGAGCAGGGCGTCGATTTCCTCGCCAAGGAAGCTGAGCGCATCGGCTATCCCGTGCTGATCAAGGCGGTCGCCGGCGGCGGCGGCAAGGGCATGAAGAAGGTCGACCGGCCGGAGGATTTCGCCGACGCGCTTTCCAGCGCCCAGCGCGAGGGCAAGAACGCCTTTGGCGATGCGCGCGTGCTGGTCGAGAAATACGTGCTCTCGCCGCGCCATGTCGAAATCCAGGTCTTCGGCGATAGCCATGGCAATGTCGTCCACCTTTATGAGCGCGACTGCTCGCTGCAACGCCGCCACCAGAAGGTGATCGAGGAGGCGCCGGCGCCGGGCATGACGCCGGAGGTGCGCGCCGCCATGGGCAAGGCTGCGACTGAAGCCGCCAAGGCGGTCGGCTATGTCGGGGCCGGCACGGTCGAGTTCATCGCCGACGGGCGCGACGGGCTCAGGGCCGACCGCTTCTATTTCATGGAGATGAACACCCGCCTTCAGGTTGAGCATCCCGTCACCGAGGCGATCACCGGGCTCGATCTGGTCGAGCTCCAGCTCAAGGTCGCGGCCGGCGAGCCGCTTGGCTTCACGCAGGACGACGTCCGCGCGGAAGGCCATGCCGTCGAGGCGCGGCTCTATGCCGAGGATCCGGAGAGGGGCTTCCTGCCGTCGACCGGCAAGCTCTGGGCGCTGCAATTCCCGCAGAGCGAGGACATCCGCATCGACACCGGCGTCGAGGCCGGCGATTCGGTGACGCCGTATTACGACCCGATGATCGCCAAGGTGATCGCGCATGGCCGCACCCGCGACGAGGCGCTCGACCATCTCGCCTTCGCCCTCGGCGAGGCCATCGTCGCCGGTCCGCGCACCAATCTCGCCTTCCTGAAGAAGCTCGCCGAGGCGGAGGGCTTCCGGAAGGGGCCGTTCGACACTGGCTTTATCGAGCGCAACATCACGGCGCTGGGCGCCGAGCCGCAGCCGCTCGACGCCGCGGCGGTCGCGGCGGCAGCCCTGCAGCTCGAGGAGGAGCGTCAGGTGGCGCTGCTCGACCTTGCCGTCGAGCGGACCGGCGATGAGGCCAAATCGCCCTGGCTTGATGCCGACGCTTTCTCGATCATGCCGCGCCCGGCGCTCGGCCTGCCGCTGCTGGTCGATGGCGAGCGGATCGAGGCGAAGATTGAATGGAACGGCGACGATGCCCGCGTCTCGCTGCCGGGCCATCCGCTGCCCGAAGGCGAGCATGAGGTGACGCTGGCCCGCGCCGACGCAGGCACTTATCTCGCGCTGCATCGCGGCCGGCAGACGGCGGTGGCGCTGTTCGATCCGTTCAGCGTCGATCTCGATGCGGCGGCGGCCGCTGGCGGCGTGATCAAGGCGCCGATGCACGGCAAGCTGATCGCGCTCTTCGTCAAGGCGGGCGAGGCGGTGGTGAAGGGCCAGCGCCTCGCCATCGTCGAAGCGATGAAGATGGAGCACGTCCTGACCGCCCCGCGCGACGGCACCGTCACCGAGCTCGGCGCCGAGCCGGGCGCGCAGGTGGCCGAGGGCGCGAAGGTCGTCGTGCTCGGAGAGTGAACCGGCGGCGGCGTCGGCAGAGGTTCAGATCTTCGGGCTCGGCGCAAAGCGGTAGTGGATCAGGTCCATGACCACGGCTTCTTCGCGCGTCCGGTTGCGGTAGCCATGCCGGCGGTCGGCCGGGAAGCGCAGCGACTGGCCCTGTCTGAGCGGACGCCACTCCTCCTCGACCAGTAATTCGACCTCGCCGTGCTGGACGGTGATGTGCTCGACGACGCCGGTGTCGTGCGGCTCGGAGATGCTCTCGAAGCCGGGCGCGAAGGTGAGTTCGTAGAGCTCAAAGCCGAACCGAAACTCATAAGGGAATAGCAGCGCCCGCTGCATGCCTTCCGGCGATGGGCGCACGCGTAAGTCGGCGGCGTCGCGCATGAGCAGGACATCGCCGTCGCTGCGATCGGCCTCCAGCAAGGCAGTCATCGGCACGCCGAGCCCCGTCGCTATCTTCCAGAGGGTCGCGATCGTCGGCGCGGATTCCCCCCGCTCGATCTGGCCCAGCATCGCCTTGCTGACGCCGGTGCGTGCCGCCGTCTGGTCGAGGCTCCAGCCGCGCTCACTCCTGATCGCTTTGAGCAGCTTCGGCGTCTCGACTGGGCCGACGGGCTTCATGGCAGGCATCCCCGTGTCGTGCGTTATTGCGCACAAATGTCTTGTGCGTTAAAGCGCACGTGCCGTTCCTACCATCCTGCCGAAGGCTTGTCCCATGCAGCCGAACACCAGGCTCGACCTCGACCGTATCCGGCAGGCGCGGCACGAGATCGCGCCGCTGTTTCGCGACACACCGCAATTTCCATCGCCCACCCTCGGCGAATTGCTCGGTTGCGAACTGCTGATCAAGCTTGAGACCGCGAATCCGGTCGGCTGCTTCAAGGGGCGCGGCACCGAGGTGGCGATGGCGCGGCTCGCTCGAAGCTCCGGCCCGAAGGCCGCGGTTTGCGCCAGCGCGGGCAATCTTGGCCAAGCGCTCGCCTATAGCGGCCGGGCGCGCGGCATCGACGTCACGGTGGTCGCGGGGAAGGGCGCCAATCCCGGCAAGATCGAGCGCATCCGCCGGCTGGGCGGGATCGTCGAGCTGGTCGAGGGCGATATCGAGAACGCCCGCGAGCGCGCTCGCGAGATCGCGGCCCGTGGCGACGCCTTCCTGATCGAGGACAGCGAGAATCTCGATACCTGCGAGGGCGCGGGCACGATCGGTCTCGAACTGGTCGAGGGCTTCGATCGCATCGATACGGTTCTGCTCGCGCTCGGCGGTGGTGCGCTCGCTACCGGCGTCGGCCATGTCTTCAAGGCCCTGTCGCCAGCGACCGAGATCGTCTGCATTCAGCCCAAGGGCGCGCCGGCCCTGGCGTTGTCCTGGCGCGCCCGATCGGTCGTGACCACAGAGACTACAGACACCATCGCCGATGGCGTCGCCGGGCGATTTCCGATCCCGGAGGTGCTCGACGATCTGCTCGCCGTCGCCGACCATGTCCCGCTCGTCGAGGAGGAGAGCATTATCGAGGGGATGCGGCTGCTCTACCGGCACGCTGCGCTCGTCACCGAGCCGTCCGCGGCGCTGGGCATCGCCGCGACGCTGGAAGACCCGGAGCGCTACCGCGGCAAACGCGTCGCCACCGTGATCTGCGGAGCCAACGTCCTGCCCGACCGGTTCAGCGCCTGGATGCAGAACTAGAGCCCATCCAGCGCGACGATCGCCCGCTCCGCTACGGCGAGGTTGATCTCCGCCAGCGGGTCCTCGTCGCCGAGGAACCAGGCGGCCGAGAGTCCGCACCAGGCCAGGATCCATGTCAGCAGGCGCTCGCGCTCCAGGCCCGATTTCGCCAGCACGATTTCCAGCCGGCGCTCGAAACGGCCGGGCAGGGTCGCGACCGGCGGCTCGGGGTCGGCGAGGTCGGGGTCGCAGAACAGGATGGTGTATTCGAAGGCACGGTCGCCGATCACTGATTTCGGGTCGATGGCGAGCCAGCCCCTGGCCTCGAAATCGAGGACGTTGTCATGATGCAGGTCGGCATGCAGCGGCATGATCTCGCGCTGAGCCGGCAGGATCTCGTTCGCCGCGGCGGCCGAGCGGGCGAGGATGCCGCCACGCTGCTGCGCCATTGGGAACAGATCCTTGAACCAGACCTCAAGCGGGATCAGGCCGGACGGCGCTGGCCCGCGCGGCTTCTGCAAGGCGGCGATGGCGTCGCAGAGGATGGCGGTCGCCTCATCGTCCCCCGCCGCGCCACTGCGGGCCATGGCGGCGAGCGAGCGCGTGCCGGTGGCGCGCTCGATCAGCATCGCTTCGCCATGTTCGCTGCGGGCGAGGAGGCGGGCGGCGCCGTCGCCGTTCCAGTATTCGAGCGGCAGGTAGCCGCGCCGCTCGTCCTCGACCTCGGGCAGTTTCAGCATGGCCGGCTGGCCGGCGTGCCGGACGGGGAGCAACTGGCTGGCGTGGGTCCTGATCGGCTCGCCGGCCGGTTCGAGATTCCAGCGGGTCAGCCAGGGCGAAAAGACAGTGGTCGGCATCGTCGGTCGTCGTCAGTCTCGGTTGATGGGCGAGGCGATCCGGGAGGCTTCGCCCTGCCATCCCGGATGCGTCGTCGTTGAGGTGCCGCGCAATTACGTCGCGCGTTAGTCCGCGGCCCGGCCTCGGCCCATCAGCGGGTATTGCTCGACCTCGTAGATCTGTCCGGAGACGTGGCCGCTCTCCTCCGACAGCCAGAAGGCCGTGTGGGCGGCGATCTCGGCGGGCTGCATGATCTGGCCGAAGGGGGCGAATTCGAGCGGCACCTCCTTCTCCCAGCCGGGCTTCTTGCCCTCGCGCTGCTGCGTCGCATCTTCATTGGCGGTGAAGGTCCAGCCGACATTGAGCTGGTTGACCCGGATATGCTCGCGCCCGAGCGTGTTGGCGAGGTTGCGCGTCATCGTCATCAGCGCGCCCTTCGACATCGAATAGACCGTGAGGTTGGAATTGCCGCACCAGGCGTTAATCGAGCCGACGGTGAGAATCGCGCCGCCCGACTTCTGCAGACGGAAGGCGCGGATCGCCGCCTCGGCGCAGAGCAACGGCGCGCGGGTGTTGATCGCGAACATATGGTCAAAGAAGGCGCCGGTGGTTTCGCCGAGCACGCCGCGCGGATAGATGCCGGCATTGTTGACGAGCCCGTCGATGCGGCCGAAGGCTTTTCGCGTCGCATCGACCAGGGCCTGGGCCGTCGCCGGCTCGGCGAGGTCGCCGATCGAACCGGCCGTCGCGGGCCCGAGCTTGCGGCAGGCGGTGTCGACCTCGTTCTGCTCGCGGCCATGGATCAGCACCTTGGCGCCCTCGGCGATCAGCCGCTGCGCCATCGCATAGCCGATGCCGGTCGACGAGCCGGTGACGAGAATGGCCTTGCCTTGCAGTCCGCGCATGTCGTGCCTCCGTTCGGGTCGGCAGCCTTAGTAGCGTGCGCAAGCGGCGCCGTCATGGCTGCACCCTCGCGGGTCACCCCGGCTTGGTGCGGTTGTGGAGAAAGGCCGCAGGCTCTGGCGAGATACCCTGGCGAGGACTAGGTTGCCGATCATGCCGCTCCATATCCTCAAGCTCTGCGTCGGCGCCGAATCGATCAGCGATCTCGAAGAGTGGATCGCCGAGCGGCAGGCGCAGCGCCGCGCCCGCGGCGAGCCGGCCGAGCAACTCCACACCACCCGCATGGTTCCCAAGCGGATCGAGGAGATCGTCAACGGCGGCTCGCTCTACTGGGTGATCAAAGGCCAGGTCTCGGCCCGCCAGCGCCTGATCGATATCCGCCCCTTCACCGATGGCGAGGGCATCGGCCGCTGCCATCTGGTGATGGAGCCGGTGGTGGTGCCGGTCGAGCCGCGTCCGTTCCGGCCGTTCCAGGGCTGGCGCTATCTGCAGGAGAAGGACGCGCCGCGCGACATCGATGGCCGCAGCGGCGATTTGGGCGTGATGCCGGAGCAGATGCGCCGGGAGCTGGCGGAACTCGGCCTGCTGTAGGCTGGTCGTTGTTACCAGAATTTGGTATTATCTGGTATCGATGTAAGGGCGCGGCATGTCAAAGAACACCTCGATCTCGCTCGGCGAGCATTTCACCGATTTCGTCGGCGCTCAGGTGCGAAGCGGTCGCTTTGGTTCGGCCAGCGACGTCGTGCGAGCCGGCTTGCGCTTGCTGGAAGAGCATGAGGCAAAAGTGAAGGCGCTGCGGGAGGCGCTGATCGCCGGGGAGACGTCTGGCGAGCCCCAGCCATTCGACAACGAGACCTTCCTGGCGAAGATGCGGGCCAAGCATGATTGAGAGCCGTGGATATCGGCTCTATCCGCTCGCGCAGACGGACCTCGAAGATATCTGGTCATACACGGCTATGCGCTGGTCGGCGGAACAGGCCGAGAGTTACCACGCTGCCATGATCGCCGCCTTCGAAGGCCTTGCTACCGGCAGCAAACAGGGGCGCTCAAGCGATGTCCGCGAAGGCTATTTCAAATACGCCGTCGGATCTCATCTCGTTTTCTACCAGCGTTCGGGAGTCGGCATAGACATCGTCCGAATCCTGCACCAGCACATGGATGTGACGCGGCATCTGTAAGCTGCAGGTGCGTTGGATCGCTGCGCCGAAGACAAGTATCTGAGGCGAAACTCGGCTTTTCGTCCCTTGCTCAGACTGCCGCAAGCACTCGCTGCAAATCCGCGATCTGCTCAGCGGTCAACACCCGCTTCGGCAGGATCTGGTAGCTGTAGTCCGAAATGAAGAACAGGAAGAGGTGCTTGTCCTCGCGGATCTTCATGTAGTCGCGCCACGGAATGTGATTGCGCGCGCCGGGCTGCTCGGCCTCGTAAGCCTCTTCGTCCCAGCTGGCCGAAACGGGCTTGCGCACCAGCTTGTCCTGCTTGAAGCGCCGGCGGATGACGAGCGGGCCGAGCGCGAGCGGTATGCCGAGGCTGAAGCCGAGGATGGTCGCGACGATGATGAGCGCGAACGGCAGGAGATTGCCGCGCAATTCCGGCCAGGGCATCCCGGCGGCGGAGAAAAAGCCGATGAAGGCCGCCATCGCGATGAACCAGAGCAGCGCCAGGCGAATGATGGTCCGCTTCTCACGAATTCCGCTGAAGGCGTGCAGACGGACAGCGCGGCGGAGGTCGAGCTCGTCGAGGGTGAAGGTCGCCTTGCGGTTCATCGCCTCTTCCGATCGGCCTGCGCCTCACACTCCGATATTGTCGATCAGCCGCGTCGCTCCCAGCCGCGCCGCGAGCAGCAGGCGGATCGGGCCATCGGCGCGCGAGGTCACCGGGGCCAGCGTGTCGGCGTGGCGGGCTTCCAGATAGTCGAGCTCGAAGCCGGCGGTGATGATCTCGGTCTGCGCGTCCGCGACCGCCTGGAAGAGCGGGTCGTCATTGCGGATGCGTGCGGCTAGGGCCTGCATCACCCGATGGAGGGTCGGGGCCAAGGCGCGCTCCTCGGCGGAGAGGTAGCGGTTGCGCGAGGACATTGCGAGGCCGTCGGGCTCGCGGAAGGTTGCCAGCGGCACGATCTTGATGCCGAGGTCGAGATCGCCAGCCATGCGCGTCACCACCTTGAGTTGCTGGTAGTCCTTCTCGCCGAAAATGGCGAAATCGGCCTGCGACTGTGTGAACAGCTTGCAGCAAACTGTTGCCACGCCTTCGAAATGCGTCGGGCGGAAGCGATCCTCCAGGCCGACGGCAGCCGGGCCGAGCAGCAGCACGCGGCTGGCAAAGCCGGGCGGATACATCTCCTCGACGGCCGGGAAATAGATCGCGTCGGCGTTGACCGCTTCCAACTGGGCACGGTCGCTGTCGAAGGTGCGCGGGTATTTCTTGAAGTCCTCGTGTGGGGCGAACTGCGTCGGGTTGACGAAGATCGAGACGATGACGCGGCGAGCATGCTTCTGCGCCTCGGTGACGAGCGCGATATGGCCCTCATGCAGCGCTCCCATGGTCGGCACCAGCGCGACCTTCTCGCCGGCGGCATGCCAGGCCGCGACGGCCTCGCGCATCGCCTTGACCGTCTCGAACACCGCGACCTGCGACATAGCGCTTCTCCCTGAGGCTGCGCGACGGGTAGCAAATGCCGGCGGCGCGGCCAATATCTTCGGCATGAGCGAATCCCGGCGAAGAGCATGACGCGCGACAACGGCAAGGCAGTGGGCAAGGCGGGCGAAACGCGCCCGGCCGAGAGCGCTGCGCGTTCGAAGCCCGGCGAGATCGACCGCTTCCTCGCTTCCGCCAAGCAACTCGCGCCGCTCGCGACCGGGCAGGCGGGGCGGCTCGTCTTCGCGCTGGACGCGACCATGAGCCGGCAGCCGACCTGGGATCTTGCCTGCTCGCTGCAGGGCCAGATGTTCGAGGTCGCGGCCAGGACTGGCGGGCTCGCGGTTCAGCTCGTCTATTTCCGCGGCTTCGACGAATGCCGTGCCTCGGGTTGGCTCGGCGAGCCGCAGCGCCTGACCGGGCTGATGAACAAGATCGATTGCCGCGGCGGCCAGACGCAGATCGGCCGCGTGCTCAAGCATGTCCGCGACGAGGAGCGGCAGGTGCCGATCCGCGCCTTCGTCTATGTCGGCGATGCGATGGAGGAGGATGTCGACCGGCTCTGCGCGCTTGCCGGCGAGCTCGGCCTGCGCGGCGTCAAGGGCTTCCTGTTTCAGGAGGGGGCCGATCCGGATGCCAGCGCCGCCTTCGCCGAGATCGCGCGGCTGACTGGCGGCGCCCATGCCCGCTTCGATGTCAATGCGCCGAATTCCCTGCTCGACCTGCTGCGCGGCGCGGCGGCCTATGCCAGCGGCGGGCGCGAGGCGTTGCTGAAGCTCGCCGGGCAGAATGCCGCGGCGCAAAGGCTGCTCACGGCGATGGAGGGCCGTAAGCTGTGAGCCTGCTCTACGGTATCGCCGTGCTGATCCTGATCTGGTGGCTGGCCAAGCTCTTCGCCGGGGCTGACCCGAAGAAGCTGGTCCGGGTCGGCAAGGTCGTCGGCGGCACGCTCTCGCTCGGCGTCGCGGTGCTGCTGATGCTGCGCGGGCGGCCCGACATGGCGATCTTTCTCAGTGGCCTCGGCGCCTGGCTGCTCGGCTGGAGCGCCTATGGGCCGGGCGGCCTCAAGATGCCGGAATGGGCACGGGACTGGGGCGGCACCGGTTCGGCCGGGCGCTCCAAGGTCGCATCGAGCCTGCTGGAGATGGAGCTCGACCATGACAGCGGCGGCATCAGGGGCAAGGTCCTGGCCGGCGCCTATGCGGGGCGCGATCTCGACGATCTCAACCCCGCCGATCTCAGCACACTGCTGCGCGAATGCCTCGCTGGCGATCCCGACGGGGCGCGCCTGCTAGAGGCATATCTCGACCGCCGGGCGCCCGGATGGCGTGAAGACGCTGATCGTCACCGCGACGCGGGGCAGCGCGGCCCGGCGCGCACGGGCGCGATGGCGGACGAGGAGGCCTACGAGATCCTGGGGCTTCAGCCGGGGGCGGGCCAGGAGGCGATCCGCGAGGCCCATCGGAGCCTGATGAAGCGCATCCATCCGGATGCCGGCGGCACCAGCGGGCTTGCCGCTCGTGTCAACCAGGCCAAGGATACCTTGCTGAAAAAGCATGGTTGATCTCCTTTCCCGATCGGTCAGCCGCGGGTGGCGAAGCAGGAGAAGCCGCCGCGCTTGAGCTGGGCGCAGGCCTTCTCGGCGTCCTTGGACTCCTCGAAGCCGGCGAAGCGGGCACGGAACAGGGTGGCGCCGCCCTTCTCGACCTTCTCGGTGAAGGGCGAGGCGTCGGCGAGCGAGCCGGAGGCCTTGGCACGGGCGCGGCTGAGGATGTCCTTGGCCTTGGCCTCGTCATCGGTGGCGCCGAGCTGGATCACCCATTTCGAGGCGATCGCGGTCTTCTCGGCCGGCTTGGCTTCAGGGGCCTTGGCGGCATGCGCCACCTTGACCGGGGCGGGAGCCGGCTCGGGCAGGCGAGCCTCGACCTTCTTCGGCATGGGCTGAACCTCGTCCTTGACCGCCACTTCGGCGACCTTGGCGATCGACGAGGTGGTGTCGACATTCGCCGGCGGACGCAGGACCTTGCCTTCAGCCGGGGCGGCGCCGATCGACCAGCGCATCGCCGACGGCGTCGTGGTCGCGGCGACCGGGCGCATGTTGGAGAGGGCGAGTGCTTGGGCGCTGCCGCTCAGGGCGCGCGGCGGCGGCATCTGGGCGGTCGTCGTCGTCGCGGCATAGGCGCGGGCGGCGGCCGGAACCTCGGGCTCGGCGCGCGGGCGCGGCACCGGGATCGGCGCAGGGGCCGGAGCGGGCTCTGGTGCCTGGGCAACGAGCGCCGGGCGGGCCGGCGGCTCGGGAGCCGGCGCCGGGGCCGGGGCGCGGAAGCGCTCCTGCTGCGGCTCGGAGGCCTCGGCGATCATCGGGGCGCTGCGGCCGCCGGCGCTGGCGCGTGGCAGGCTGGCGAGGACGAGATCGGACATGATCTTGTCGCGCGAAGCGCCGGAGCGGCCGCCGAGCACGATCGAGACGATCTGGCGGCCTTCCGACTTGGCCGAGGTCATCAGGTTGAAGCCGGAGGCGCGGGTGTAGCCGGTCTTGATGCCGTCGACGCCCTCGATCTTGCCGAGCAGGCGGTTATGCCCGCGGATGGTGCGCGAGCCATACTGGAAGGAGCGCATTTGAAAGAGCGGGAAATAGCGCGGGAAGCGCTCCTGGATCGCGCGGGCCAGGATGGTGAGGTCGCGCGCCGTGGTGATGTTCGGCGGTGAGTTCGGCAGGCCGTGCGGATTGTAGAAGCGCGTCGAGTCCATGCCGAGCGAGCGCGCCTTGCGCGTCATCTGCTCGGCGAAGGCCTCCTCGGAACCGGCGATGTTCTCGGCGACCACGACCGAGGAGTCGTTGGCCGAAAGGGTGATCATGCTCTTGATCGCGTCCTCGACCTCGATGGTCGAGCCGGCGCGCAGGCCGAGCTTGGTCGGCGGCTGCGAGGCGGCATAGGCCGAGACCTTGAGCTCCGAATTCATGGTGAAGCGGCCGCGCTCCATCTGCTCGAAGAGCATGTAGAGCGTCATCACCTTGGTGAGCGAGGCCGGGATGCGCGGCGCATCCTCGTTGACGGCGTGCAAGGTGCGGCCGCTCTTCACGTCGACGACCATCGCCGCATAAGGCGGGGCATAGCCGCCCGAGACATGGCGCCGCTTCTTGCGCGCCGCCTCGGCGGGGGAGACCGTCGCTGTCAGCACGACGGCAGCAGCACTCACCACCCCGATGAACGCAAGCCAGCGCCCGCGTCGGGACCCAACGCAACCAGAAGCCATGCAACTCGCCTCAACTT
Source organism: Allobosea sp. (assembly GCA_024231975.1). GTDB lineage: Bacteria > Pseudomonadota > Alphaproteobacteria > Rhizobiales > Beijerinckiaceae > Allobosea. The sequence continues at coordinate 22,685 of JAAEQB010000121.1, read as the reverse complement.
CACCCACCCGTCCGTCGCAGGCTTTGCAGCGTGGCGCGAAGGACACAGATGCAGAGGTTAGGCGGATGCGGTTACGGAGCGGTTAAGCGCCGGACAGCTTTCACATGACCATTTCGCACGGCCGTCACATGGAGCGGTCAGGTTGCAAACCGTTGCCGGTACACGCCGGGTGGCTCTGCGTTTGGTGCATTGCAGCGCGAGCTTGACTTTTATGTTGCGGTGCACAATATGACTAAGCGCCCCGGTGATGGACCTTTTCATCTGACCTTGGGGGCACGGAACCCGGGCCATTCCGGCTCGTCAGCAGAGGCGGCGCGCGAGCGTCGAAAGGGACACCATGATCCAGCAGTTCGAGACCATCCAGAAGGCTTCCAAAGAGAACGTCGACGCCGCCCTGAAGGCTTTCGGCGCCACCTCGAAGGGCGTGCAGGCTCTGGCCGTCGAGGCCACCGACTACGCCAAGAAGTCGTTCGAGGCCGGCACGGCCACGATTGAGAAGCTTGCCGGCGTGAAGACGCTCGACAAGGCCATCGAGATCCAGTCGGACTACGTCAAGACCGCTTTTGAGGGCTATGTCGCCCAGGTCACCAAGATCGGCGAGCTCTATGCCGCGATCGCCAAGGACGCCTACAAGCCGTTCGAGGGCATCGTCGCCAAGGCCGTCCCGACCCCGGCCAAGTGATTTTGGCGCGGCCGGCTTCGCCCGGCCGCAGCTGATCACCTGAGACTTTCAAGAAGCCCGGCCTCGGCCGGGCTTCTTTGCGTTTGGGCTCCGGCTATCCCGTTCGCTTGCGCGGCAATGCTCTGGCAACCGGCGGACGATGTCTTCCGGCCACCGCATTCCGCCTGATGGCGGGCAGGTCAGCCAGGAGCCGCGATGAGCCGTTCGACGATCGCCGAAGACGCATCGGGCAGCGCCGAGGCGCCTCCGGCCAGCGAGTTCCGCGAGCCGCCCCGGGAGGCGTGGTACTGCGTCAAGAGCACCGGCAGCCTGGCGACAGGCGCGATGGCGAGCGTGGCCGTTCTCGGCGAGCAGATCGTGATCGGCCGCACCAAGCTCGGTGAGCTCTTCGCCTTGCGCGATCGCTGTCCGCATCGCGGCGCTCCCTTGTCCGAAGGGCGCTTCGACGGCGTCGCGATCACCTGTCCCTTCCACGGCTGGCGCTTCGGGGCCGATGGCCGGTGCCGGGCGATGCCGACGCTGGTCGATGGCGATGTTACCGATCCCGGCCAGGTCAAGGTCGGCGAATTCCCGATCCGCGAGAGCGACGGCATCATCTGGCTCTATCCCGGCACGCGGCCGGGGCTCGCGCCGCCGGTGCCGGCGCTGACGCTCGCGGGGAGGACGCGCTGCCGCATCGCCGTCTCGGTTCTGGTCGAGGCCTCCTATGATCTCAGCGTGCTCAGCCTGATCGACCCCGGCCATGTCGGCTATGTTCATAATTCCTGGTGGTGGCGGCCAACCGCGACGGCGCGGGAGAAGGTCAAGGATTTCGAGCCGCTGCCCTTCGGCTTCCGGATGAAGGCACACAAGGCGGCGGCGAACTCGCGCGGCTATCGCCTGCTCGGGCGGCCGCAGACGGAGGTCGACTTCCTGCTGCCCGGCCAGCGGATCGAGTGCATCCGCATGGGCGAGCGCGCCATCGTCAACGCGACCTTCGCCACGCCGATCGATGCGCGCCGGACGCTGCTGACCAATGTGCTGCTGTCGGACCTGCCGCAGCTCATGCCGCTCGCGCCGGTGATCAGGCTGGCGGCGCATGCCTTCCTGCGTCAGGACCAGCGCATTCTCGAACTCGCCCAGCAAGGGCTGGAGCGCAAGCCGACCATGCTGCTGCTCGGGCAAGCCGACCGGCTGGCGCAATGGTATTTCCGCCTGAAGCGCGACTATGCCGCAGCACGCCGGGAGGGCGCTGCCTTCACCAATGAGCTTACTCCCGAGCGGTTGCGCTGGCGGACCTGAGGTCGGTTCAGCGCTGCAAGGCCTTGGGAAGCCCGGCCATTTCGCCCCGGCTTCTGCTCCGTCCGCTTCAAAAAGGGCGCTTTGCTGTGGCATGCGCTCGGAACGGGCTGGCGAAGCGGGGGAGACGACTGTAAATTCGTGAGCGAAGCACTATCTTGATGTCAGCCTTCGGGACGGACACCTTGAGCCAAGCAGCCACGACGCCGATCGATCAGGACCTGCCAGCCGGCATCACGCCGCGCGGGAACGCGTCCCTTTTTGCGCCGCGTCTGGCCTCGAAGCCGCGGGCGCCGTCCGGCCCGACCGATAGCGACCGCACCGGGACCGGTACTGCGGTCCTGACCCGCACAAGGACGCGCAAGCCCAACCTCTATCGCGTGCTGATCCTCAACGACGATTACACGCCGATGGAGTTCGTGGTGCATGTGCTGGAACGGTTCTTCAACAAGGACCGCGCCGAAGCGACGCGCATCATGATGCACGTCCACCAGAACGGCGTCGGCGAATGCGGCGTCTTCACCTACGAGGTCGCGGAGACCAAGGTCACCTTGGTGATGGACCTCGCCCGCAAGCACATGCATCCGCTGCAATGCGTGATGGAGAAGAAGTAGCTTTGAACATCATCCTTTCGACACTGGACCGGGAGCGCTGACCTTGCCGAGCTTCTCGCGCAGCCTCGAACAGGCGCTTCACCGGGCCCTCGCGCTCGCCAATGAACGCCACCATGAATATGCGACGCTGGAACACCTGCTGCTGGCGCTGGTCGACGACCAGGACGCCGCCGCGGTGATGCGCGCCTGCAGCGTCGATCTCGACACGCTGCGCCGCAACCTCGTCGACTATATCGATGCGGAACTGACCAACCTCGTCACCGACGGGCGCGATGATTCCAAGCCGACCGCCGGCTTCCAGCGCGTGATCCAACGCGCGGTGATCCATGTCCAGTCGTCCGGCCGCGAGGAGGTGACCGGGGCCAATGTGCTCGTCGCGATGTTCGCCGAGCGCGAGAGCCATGCGGCCTACTTCCTGCAGGAGCAGGACATGACCCGCTACGACGCGGTCAACTATATCAGCCACGGCATCGCAAAGCGCCCCGGCGCCAGCGAGAGCCGGCCGGTGCGCGGGGCCGAGGACGAGCCGGAGCAGCAGCGCGAGCAGCGCAGCGAGCAGGCCAATGACGGCGACAAGGACAAGAAGAAAAAGGAAAGCGCGCTCGAAGCTTACTGCGTCAACCTCAACCGCAAGGCGAGGGACGGGCGCATCGATCCGCTGATCGGCCGCGAGGCCGAGGTGCAGCGCACCATCCAGATCCTCTGCCGCCGGCAGAAGAACAATCCGCTGCTGGTCGGCGACCCCGGCGTCGGCAAGACCGCGATCGCCGAGGGCCTGGCGCTCAAGATCGTGCGCGGCGAGGTGCCGGAAGTGCTGGAGGACGCGACCGTCTTCTCGCTCGACATGGGCACGCTGCTCGCCGGCACGCGCTATCGCGGCGATTTCGAGGAACGCCTCAAGCAGGTGATGAAGGAGATCGAGCAGCACCCGAAGGCGATCATGTTCATCGATGAGATTCATACGGTGATCGGCGCCGGTGCGACCTCGGGCGGTGCGATGGACGCCTCGAACCTGCTCAAGCCGGCGCTGGCCTCGGGCACGCTGCGCTGCATCGGCTCGACCACCTACAAGGAATATCGTCAGTATTTCGAGAAGGACCGGGCGCTCGTCCGGCGCTTCCAGAAGATCGACGTCAACGAGCCGTCGGTTCCGGATACGATCGAGATCCTGAAGGGGCTGAAGCCTTATTTCGAGGAGTTCCACAAGCTGCGCTACACCAACGACGCCATCAAGGCGGCGGTGGAGCTGTCGGCGCGCTATATCCATGACCGCAAGCTGCCGGACAAGGCGATCGACGTGATCGACGAGACCGGCGCCTCGCAGATGCTGGTGACCGAGGCCAAGCGCAAGAAGACGATCGGCGTCAAGGAGATCGAGGCGGCGGTCGCGACGATGGCGCGCATCCCGGCCAAGACCGTCTCCAAGGACGATGCCGAGGTGCTGCGCAACCTCGAGACCACGCTGAAGCGCTCGGTCTACGGCCAGGAGAAGGCGATCGAGGCGCTGTCCTCCTCGATCAAGCTTGCCCGCGCCGGCCTGCGCGACGGTGAGAAGCCGATCGGCTGCTATCTCTTCGCCGGCCCGACCGGCGTCGGCAAGACCGAGGTCGCGCGCCAGCTGGCATCCTCGCTCGGCGTCGAGCTCGTGCGCTTCGACATGTCGGAGTACATGGAGCGCCACACCGTCTCGCGGCTGATCGGTGCGCCTCCCGGCTATGTCGGCTTCGACCAGGGCGGCCTGCTGACCGACCAGATCGACCAGCATCCGCATTGCGTGCTGCTGCTCGACGAGATCGAGAAGGCCCATCCCGACCTGTTCAACATACTCCTGCAGGTGATGGACCACGGCAAGCTGACCGATAACAACGGCAAGCAGGTCGATTTCAGGAACGTCATCCTGATCATGACGACCAATGCTGGCGCTGCCGACATGGCCAAGAACGCCTATGGCTTCACCCGCCAGAAGCGCGAGGGCGACGACACCGAGGCGATCAACAAGCTGTTCGCGCCGGAATTCCGCAACCGGCTCGATGCGACGATCTCCTTCGGCCACCTGCCGAAGACGGTCGTGGCGCGCGTCGTCGACAAGTTCGTGCTGCAGCTCGAGGCGCAGCTCGCCGACCGCAACGTCACCATTGAGCTGTCGGACGAGGCGCGCGAATGGCTGGTCGAGAACGGCTATGACGAGGCGATGGGCGCTCGCCCGATGGCCCGCCTGATCCAGCAGACGATCAAGACGCCGCTCGCCGACGAGGTGCTCTTCGGCCGGCTGAAGACTGGCGGCGCGGTCAAGGTGGTGGTGATCCAGTCGGAGACCGGTATCAAGGTGCTCGGCCTCGAATTCCCGGACGGGCCGGTGAAGCCCAAGCCGGAGAAGGACGTCGCCGCCGCGGCCGAGAAGCGCACGCGCAAGCCGCGGGCCAAGGGGTTGACTAAGACGCCGGGCAAGGCCAAGTCGGCCGGATCGGGCGGCGCGAAGCGCGGCCCGAAGCCGGATGCTCCGGTCGAGCCGCCGAAGGTTGCTCGTAGCGTCCGTACCGTTCCGAAGGTTCCGTTGACCAAGGCCTGATCCGGTGTTCTTCAAGCGCAAATCGGAAAGCGTCTGGGCTCAAGAAGGAGAGGTCGCCGCGCAGGCGGCCGCTCCGGCGCCGAAGGAAAAGCTCGGCTGGTTCGAGAAGCGGGCGCGCCGGCGCCGGCGCCGGATCATCTTCGAGGAGGTGCTGGGCTGGATCATGGTCCCGGCCTTCCTCTATCTGCTCTATCTCGGCTATCGCGCCGTCGGCGGCGTCCCGAAGGAAGCGATGGATTTCTTCCAGGAGCTGATCGGGCTCGCGATGAAGAGCTTCTGATCCGGTTTGCGCTGGACGCAGGGCCGGCGCGCGGCGCAGTGTCTGTCATGCGACAAGCGTCATGCGCTTTAAGCAAAAGGGCTCGCAACTGCTGCGGGCCTTTTTCGTATCTTTCGGCCCGATGATCCGATCCTCGAACTCTTCGCCTTCTGATCGCAGCAGCGCGGCCCCGCCAGGGACCATGCCGGTGGACAGCTGATGGCGCAGAGCGATGGCAAGATGACCGACGCCGCTCCCAACCAGTGGCTGCGACCATGGGCGCGCGGCTTTCGCGATGCGGTGATGCTGCCGGCCTGGATCGTCGGGCTCTCGCTGATGGGCGTCGGCACGCTGGCGCGCGATGTCGGCTATCCGGTCGAGGCCGCCGTGCTCTCGACCTTCCTGGTCTGGGCCGGCCCGTCGCAGGTGCTGTTCTTCGCCTCGGTAGCCGCAGGCGCCGCCTGGAGCGCGATCGCGCTCGCCATCGGCTTCGCCTCGCTGCGCTTCCTGCCGATGACGGTGTCGCTGCTGCCGCTGCTGCGCCGGCCGGGTCAGAGTGTGGCGCAGCAGATGCTGATCGCCCATTTCGTCGCCGTAACGGCCTGGGTCGAGGCACTCAGGCGGCTGCCGAACATCCCGCCCGAGCAGCGCGTCGGCTATTTCCTCGGCTTCGCCAACGCGCTGATCGCCGTCAGCGCGCTCTGCACCTATGCCGGCTTCCACCTTGCCGGCATCGTGCCCGCGCCGGTGGCGGCCGGATTGCTGTGCCTGACGCCGATCTTCTTCCTGTCCTCGATGGTCGCCGGCATTCGCGGTCTCGGCGACACCATCGCGATCGGCCTCGGCCTAGCGCTCGCGCCGGTGGCGAGCTGGGCGATTGGCGGCGGTTTCGACCTGATCGCCAGCGGCATTGTCGGCGGCAGCATCGCCTTCCTGGTCCAGCGCTGGCGCAAGGCACGGAAGGCGGGCGCATGACCCAGCCGATCGCCTTCCTCGACGGGCCGTGGTGGCCCTATCTCGCGCTCATCCTGTTCGCGGTGCTGCCGACCGAGATCTGGCGCTGGCTCGCTGTCGCCTTCGCAAGGAAGCTGGATGAGAGCTCGCCCTGGCTCGAATGGGTCCGGCTGGTCGCGACCTCGCTGCTGGCCGGCGTCGTGGCCAAGCTGGTGCTTTCAGCTCCGGGCGCACTCGCTGGCGTGCCGCTCGCGGTGAGATTGGCGGCGCTGGCCGTCGCCGTCGCCATTGTCCTCGCCTGGCGCCGGGTGATGCTGGCGGTGCTCTTCGGCGAGGCGGTGTTGATCGGCGGCGCCATCTGGCTGAGCTGAAGGCCAAGCCGCGGCTGGTCTCTTCCATAGGAAAACCGGCGCCTGAGAGGCGCCGGTTCGCTGGTTCTTCGATGGCTCTCGGTGCGTGCCTCAGGCTGGCCGCGGCGCGAAGCTGGGACGGATCGGCTGGCTGGCCGCCGGCTGGGTCCGGTACCACTGCGTCACAGCCTCGACGCGCTGGGTGTGGCGCGGATAGTGCGAGACGAGCTTGAGGAAGAAGCCGGCGATGCCCGGCACCATCTGCTCCTGGTTCTGGAAGGCATCGGGGTTCATCTGGGCGTTCAGCCTGGCGCTGCCGCAGGCCAGCATCTGCAGGCCGGTGCGGGCGGCCTGAAGGTCGCGGGCGACGAAGGCGCCGATGCGGTCGCAGGTCAGCTCGCGGCCGCGGGAATAAGCGGCGCCGAGGAAGGGGATGATGTGGCCGGGGAAGCGCAGATAGCTCCAGGGCTCGTCGAGATGGCCGGCGACATGGTGGCCGAGCTCATGGCCGATGACGAAGCGGACCTGCTCGTCATTGTCGGCGTCGATCAGGGCCGAGGTCAGCCAGATATAGCGCTGACGGCCGACGAGGCGCAGCGCCATCGCGTTCAGCACGCCGCTGGAATTGTAGACGAAGGTCTGCGGGATCTCGCGCAGGCCGAGTGCGCGGGCGCCGTCCTCGACCATGCGGTGGATATGCGGGAACTGGTCGGGTCCGACCATGACAAAATGGCCGATCATGTAGGCGCGGGTGAGGGCGCGGGCCCAATAGGAGACCAGCCAGAAGATGCCGAAATAGAAGAGCAGCACCAGGCCGTGCCAGATCGAGCCGCTCAGCAGGGCAACGGCAATGGCGCCGAGCACCACCGCCCAGATGGCGATTCCGACGACGAGCATGATGCTGCCGTAGAGCTTTTCCTTCGGATGCTTCACTTGGGAAATGTCAAAATTCATAGCGCAAGGCTCCAGCATGGATGAAATCAGCTAGCGGGAGCGCCTTGTCCGCATTTGAGCCATAATCGCGTCTGGTTGCGTGTGGTCCGGGTCGGGTTCGATCTGACGTTGCGTCATTCATGTAGGCCGCAGCACGCGCTATTCGGCCACTAGCGAGATGTGCCGGAGCTTGTCGGGATTACGCACGACATAGATCACGTGGACCCGCCCGTCGCGGATATCGAGCGCTGTCGCCTGTAGGGTCTCGCCGCGTTCGAGGCTGAGATAGCCGGGCATGCCGTTGATCAGCACCGGCTTGTACAGCGTGGTCGATTTGTGAAGGCTGGCCACTTTTTGGGCGATGCCGGCGAAGAAGCGCAGGACGCGCTCGATCCCGTGGAGCGGATTGAGGATGGCCAGCACCTTGCCGCCGCCGTCGCTATGGAAGGCGACATCCTGGGCGAGCAGGGTCTGCAGGTCGCTGGTGTCGGCCTTGTGGGCGGCCTTGAAGAAGGCCTCGACGAAGCGCTTCGCCTCGGCGGGGTCGATCTTGTTGCGCGGCGGCATGTCGATGCGGACATGCTCGCGGGCGCGCTTGGCGAGCTGGCGGCACGCGCTCTCGCTGCGATCGATGGTGCGGGCGATCTCGGCGAAATCCAGCTCGAAGACGTCGTGCAGCAGGAAGGCGGCGCGCTCGAGCGGCGAGAGCCGTTCGAGCGCCAGCATCAGTGCGATCGGCGCGTCGAGCTGGGTGTCGACATCGGATTCGGCCGCGCCGATCTCCTCGACCAGCGGCTCGGGCAGCCAGGCGCCGACATAGAACTCGCGCTTGCTGCGGGCCGACTTCATCTGGTCGAGGCAGAGGCGCGTGACGGTGCGGGCGAGATAGGCGCGCGGCGCCTCGACCTCGCCCTGGGCCACATCGCGCCAGCGCAGCCAGGCTTCCTGGACGATGTCCTCGGCGTCGCTGACCGAGCCGAGCATGCGATAGGCGAGGCGGGTCAGGAAACGGCGATGCGTCTCGAAGATATCGTCCGGGGTTGTCATGGGGAGCGTCTCAGGCAGCCGTCGCACCGGCCTTGGCCGGCCGGTCGTTGGGATGGCTCGTGCGGAAGCCGATCGCGATGCGGTTCCAGGTGTTGATCGTGCCGATCAGCAAGGTGAGCTTCACGGTTTCCTCCGGGCTGAAATAACGCAGGACGTCCTCATAGGCCTCGTCCGGCGCATGGGTCTGCGAGATCAGCGTCAGCGCCTCGGTCCAGGCGAGGGCGGCACGCTCGCGCGGGGTATAGAGCGCCGACTCGTGCCAGGCATCGAGCAGGAAGAGGCGGGCCGGGCTCTCGCCCTCCTTGATCGCATCGGCCGAGTGCATGTGCAGGCAGTAGGCGCAGCCATTGATCTGCGAGGCCCGCATCTTCACCAGATGGATCAGGCTATGCTCCAGGCCGCTCTCCTTGATCGACGCTTCGAGCGCGATCATCGGCTTCATGGTCTCGGGGGCGGTGACGTAGGGGTTGAGGCGCTTGCTCATCATGGGGCTTTCGGACAGAGGCGATTCTGGCCCGGCGACTGCCGGGCCAGCAGACTGTTCGGTGAGCGTCAGGCCGCGAGCTTTTCGCGGCGACGATCATTCGGATGCAGGGTACGGAAACCGCAATTGATCCGGTTCCAGAGGTTGATCATGCCGATGGCGACCGAGAGGTCGACGCAATCCTTCTCGTCGAAATGCTCGCGCAGTTCGGCGAAGGCCTCGTCGCTCGGGCTGCGGTCGACGAGCCGGGTCAGCTCTTCCGTCCAGCGCAGGACGGCGCGCTCGCGCGGGGTGAAGAGCTCGGACTCCTCCCAGGCGCTGAGCAGGGCGATGCGGATCTCGCTCTCGCCGGCCTTGCGCGCATCGGCGATGTGCATGTGCAGGCAGTAGGCGCAGCGGTTGATCTGCGAGGCCCGGATCTTCACCAGCTCGAGCAGGCTGTGCTCCAGCTTCGACTGGTTGATGTAGTCCTGCAGGCCGAGCATGGCCTTGTAGGCGTCGGGGGCGGTCTGGAAGCCGTTGAGGCGCTGGGTCATCGTTCTCTCCATCGGGGTTCGATGAAGACAGGACGAGGCAGTCAGCGCCCGCGTGACATGCCGCTCAGATATTTTTCAGCGCCTCGCGAATTTTTTCTGCGGAGGCGACGAGTTCGTCCTGACCCGCCTTGTAGGTGGCCGGCGGACGCAGGGCGACGCCGTCATGACGCGGGATGACGTGGACGTGCAGATGGAAGACGACCTGGCCGCCCGCGGTCTCGTTGAACTGCTGCACGGTGATGCCGTCGGCGGCGAAGGCCTTCATCCCCGCGCGGGCGATGCGCTGGGCGATTCCCGCGACATAGCCGAGATCGTCGGCGTCGATGTCGAGGAGGTTGCGGGCCGGGTTCTTCGGGATGACCAGCGTGTGGCCGGTGGCGCGCGGCATGATGTCGAGGAAGGCCAGCGCCCGGTCGTCTTCGTAGACGCGATGGGCCGGCAATTCGCCGCGCAGGATCTTGGCGAAGATGTTGTTCGGATCATAGGCGGTCATCAGCGCGCGTCCCGATGGTTGAAAGGGAGGTCAGTGGTCGTCACCCTTGCGGAAGGGGCTGTCCTGCGCAAGCGCAGCCACTGCAGAGCCGATCTCACGCCGCTCGCCGGGCAGATAGGCGGCGACGGCGCGGGCGAGGCCGGGATCGGCGAGGAGATGGGCCGAGCGGGTGATCACCGGGCGATAGCCGCGGGCGAGCTTGTGCTCGCCCTGGGCGCCGGCCTCGACGCGGACGAGCTTGTGCGCGATCGCGTAGTCGATGGCCTGGTGATAGCAGAGCTCGAAATGCAGGAAGGGGTGATCCTCGATGCAGCCCCAGTTGCGGCCGTAGAGCGTGTTGCCACCGCGGAAGTTGATGGCGCCGGCGATGTTGCGGCCGGCGCGGCGGGCCAGCACCAGCACGATGCGCTCGCCCATGCGCTGGCCGATCTCGGAGAAGAAGCGGCGGTTGAGATAGGGCCGGCCCCATTTGCGCGAGCCGGTGTCCTCGTAGAACGAGTGGAAATCGTCCCAGACGCTTTCGGTGAGGTCCGAGCCGGAGAGGACCGCGACCTCGATCCCGGCCGAGAGCGCTTCGCGGCGCTCGCGCTTCAGCGCCTTGCGCTTGCGCGAGGCGAGCGTGGCGAGGAAGTCGTCATAGCTGGCGAAACCCTCGTTCTGCCAATGGAACTGGATGTCATGGCGTTCGAGGAAGCCGGCTTCGAGCAGCGCCGCCATATCCGGCTCCTGCGCGAAGGTGACATGGACGGACGAGCCGCGGACCTGCTCGCGCAGTGCCTCCAGCCCGGCGATCAGGGCTTCGCGTGCATCGTTGGCGTGCGGCCCTTCGGCGACGAGCAGGCGCGGGCCGGTCGCGGGCGTGAAGGGAGCTGCGACCTGGATCTTCGGGTAGTAGCGGCCGCCGGCGCGCATATAGGCTTCGGCCCAGCTATGGTCGAAGACGTATTCGCCCTGGCTATGGCCCTTCACGAACGAGGGCGCGGCGGCGATCAGGCGATCATCGGCATCCTCGACCAGGAGATAGGCCGGTGACCAGCCGGTGCGGCCGCCGACACAGCCGCTCTCCTCCAGCGCACGCAGAAAAGCGTAGGAAATGAAGGGGTTGTCGGAGTCTGGCTCAAGCCCTCCCCCCGCTTGCGGTGGGGAGGGTTGGGTGGGGGGCAGTGCCGCTCGGCGCGACATGGAAGACGTCCCAAGCCCTGCTTTGCGTCCCCCCATCCCTAGCCCTTCCCCACCGCAAGCGGGGGGAAGGGGATTGCCCTGCGCTTCTAGCGACCGTCTTGCAGCCCCCGGATTGGCGCAGGCGTCCCAGTCCGCGGCCGGGACGCTTTTCAGCGAGGTGGCAACGCGGACCCTGAGAGTGTCGCGTGTGCCGGTTTCGCTCAAGGCAGAAAGCCCTCGAAGACCATCTGGTCCGCATGCTCGGCGGCGCGGGCGCGGTCTTCCGGCGTGCGCACCGTCCAGCTCATCAGCGGTAGCCCCAGCGCCTTGCGGCAGAGGAAAGGCGCGGCGCTCGGCAGGTCGCCGACCTTCCAGGAGATAAAGTCCGGTCGGCTCTGCTCGAAATGCAGGAGATTGGCGAGCGCATGCTTCTCACTGGGAGAAAGCCGGTCGTAGTCGCCATAATTGTATTCGTTCATGGCGACGATGCCGCGGGCGAAGCCGGGGGCGAGCTCGCGCAGGGCGGCGACGATCACCGGATCGAAGGACTTCAACACGATCGGCTGGCCCTTATGGGCTTCGAGGATCTGCGCGGTGCGCTTCGCCAGCCGCAGATCGCCGTCGAAGCGGCTCTTGATCTCGATCACCAGCGGGGTCCGGCCGCCAATGGCGTCGAGGAAACCGGTCAGCGTCGGGATGCGGTCGCTGGCGCCCTTCAGGCTGATCTGCGCCAGATCGGCGGCCTTGCGGGCATCGACGCGGCCGCTCTGCGCAGTGAGGCGGTCGAGGACGAAGTCGTGGAAGACGACGGCGTCCTCGTCGACGCTGAGCTGGACGTCGCATTCGATGGCGAAGTTGCCGGCGATCGCGCCGGCGGCTGCCGACAGCGAGTTCTCGATCACGCCGCCGGCGGCATCGTGGAGACCACGATGCGCGATCGGGCGGGCGGTGAGCCAGGCTTCCGCGGCCATCAGGCGATCTCGAACATGGCTTCGACCTCGACGGCGGCGTCGGCCGGCAGGTTGGCGACGCCGATGGTCGAGCGGGCATGGCGGCCGGCATCGCCGAGCACCTCGACCATGAAGTCTGAGGCGCCGTTCATGATCGCCGGCAAGGCGGCGAAATGCGGGGTGGCGTTGATGAAGCCGCCGAGGCGGACGCAACGCTTGATCCGGCTGAGATCGCCGCCGAGCGCCGCCTTGGCCTGGGCCAGCACATTGATGGCGCAGAGCTTGGCTGCCTCGAGCCCGGCTTCGTTGAAGATCTCGCCGCCGAGCTTGCCCTTGTGCGCGTCGGACAGCTTGCCATCGAGGCCGAAGCAGAGCTGGCCGGAGATGATGAGCAGGTTGCCGGTGATGACATAGGGAACGTAGTTCGCGACCGGCGCGGCCGGGGCAGGCAGGGTGATGCCGAGGGCAGCGAGCTTGGTGTCGATGGCGTTCATGATGAGAGGCTCCCGGCCTGTGCTGGACAGGAGCCTTTCATCGCCGATGGCAGGCAAGGTCGCAAGCGCGGTGCGGCTTGGCCGATGCGCCTGCCGGGCAGGGCGGCTCAGGCAGCGTTGGGGCGCTTCGCCAGATAGCGCTCGGCAGGCCGGTTGCGCGAGAGATTGGGGCCGAGCGCCAGCCGTGCTGCCGTATAGCCCTCGAAATCCGCAGGGTTCGGCAGCGAGGGAATTGTGACGAGCTCGCCTTGGTCGAAGCCAGCCAGCGCCGCATCGACCATGTCGTCGACCTCCATCACCATTTCGGGCGGGAATCCGTCGACATCGACGCCGGCCCGAGCCCAGATCTCGGTGCGGGTGGCGCCGGGCAACACGGCCTGGACGCGGACGCCTGCCTGCTCCAGTTCCTTCTGCAGTGAGATGCTGAGGTTCAGCACATAGGCCTTGGTGCCGCTGTAGCTGCCGTTGAACAGTTCCGGCGCCAGGGCCAGCACCGAGGCGATGTTGATGATCGCGCCCTGCTTGCGGGTCACGAAGTTGCGAGCCGCGGCGGCGGCGAGGCGGGTCGGGGCGATGATGTTGAGCTCCAGCATGCTCTGGAAGCGGTCGATGTCGCCGTCGACCAGCGTGCCGGAGACCGACATGCCGGCATTGTTGACCAGCAATGTCAGGCTCTTGTCCTCACGCAGGCGCCGCTCGACTTCGGCAAGATCCGCCTTCGCGGTCAGATCGGCCTTGAGCCATTCGACCTTGCGGCCGGTCTCGCTGCGAAGGCGCTCGGCGAGCGCTTCGAGACGCGCCGCGTCGCGGGCGACGAGGACAAGATCATAGCCACGGCGGGCCAATCGGTCGGCGTAGACGGCACCGATCCCGGTCGAGGCACCGGTGATGAGGGCGGTGCCGAGCTGCTGCGTAGCCATGTCCAACTCCTGCTCGATGTCGGTGTGGATTTTTTCATGATCGTCATCATGATTGAACTTAGATGATCAACATCATATAAATAGTCAAGAGCCTGGATTGCCGATTTTCGGAAGGAGCGGATCGATGCGGGTGAGCCGCGAACAGATGGCCGAGAATCGCGAGCGGATACTCGACACGGCCGCGACGTTGTTTCGCGAGCGCGGTTTCGACGGGGTCGGCGTCGCCGATGTCATGAAGGCGGTCGGCCTGACCCATGGCGGATTCTACGGGCATTTCTCGTCGAAGGACGACCTCGCCGCCCAGGCGCTCGGGCGCGCTTTCGTGCACTCCGGTCAATGGGCCGCCGAGGCGAAGGCCGCGGAACCGCAGGCGCCGCTGCAGGCCATCGTCGATCGCTATCTGTCACCGTCACATCGCGATGATCCCGGCCATGGTTGCCCGGTGGCGGCCCTCGGCAGCGACACGGCGCGCCAAAGCGAGGCATCGCGCCTTGCCGCGACGGAGGGCGTGCGCGCGGCGATCAAGGGCCTCTCCGCCATCTCGCCGGGCGCAACCGCGGACGAGCGCAGGACCAGCGCCATTGCGGGTTACGCCACATTGGTCGGTGCGCTCGTCCTGTCGCGCATGGTCGACGATGCGGCGCTCTCGGACGAGATCCTGACCGCGGCCAGGGATGCGCTTCGCTCTGCCGAGGCGTGACCGGCACAACCCGCATTGCCTCGCCTTGTTTGCGCCATTGCCGCAATGCACCTAGATTCGACCGGGCTGTAGTTCGACCCGGCTAAGAGCGCGAATCGAGGATCGGCATGAAGACGTATCGCGGCGGGATCGCAGGCCTGGCAGTGATCGCGGCGACGGGGGCCTGGGCGCAAGCGCCGGCTCCTGCTTCGGCGGGGCGCGTCGTGCTCGTGCCGCACCGGGCGGTCTATGATCTCGTGCTCGACGACGGCAAGCCCTCGCGCGACATCACCACGGCGCGCGGCCGCATCGCCTTCGACTTCTCCGGCGATGCCTGCGACGGCTATGCGCTCTCCTTCCGCCAGGTCACCGAGCTGACCAGCGAGGGCGGGCCGCGGGTGATCGACGCGCGCACCACCAGCTTCGAAGAGGGCGACGCCAAGAGCTATCGCTTCAAGACCGAGAGTTCGGCAGCCGGCGCACCGGCCGACATCGTCGACGGCACGGCCAAGAAGGGCGAGGGCGGCTACGAGGTGCAGCTGCGCGCGCCCAAGGCCGAGACGCATCGCGAGCCGAGCGCCGCGATGTTCCCGAACGAGCAGATGAAGGCGGTGATCCAGGCGGCGCGCGAGGGCAAGAATACCCTCAATGTCCGTCTCTATGACGGCGCCAATTCCGGCAAGGACGTCTACGACACGCTCTCGGTGATCGGCCGCAAGATCACGACGGCTGCTGCCGAGGCGCCGCTGCGCAAGCCGGAATTCGAGAAGCTGGCGCGCTGGCCGGTGACGATCTCGTATTTCAAGGTCGGTTCCGGCGAGAGTACACCGGCTTACACCGTGTCCTTCGAGCTCTATGAGAACGGCGTCACCGGCGCGATCCGGCTCGATTACGGCTCGTTCGCCCTGCGCGGCACGCTCACGCGTCTGGATCTGCTTCCGGCGAGCGACTGCTCGAAGTAGAGCGCCGGCGCGTATCGCGCAGCGACAGGCCTTTCTCGATCGCGGCATCGCCGAACTTGGCGCGGACCTTGTCGAGGGCGCTTTCCATCGCTTTCAGCCTGGGCGTCTGCTGGTCGGCGAGGTCGCCGCGGTCGGCCTCGGCCGGATCGGAGAAGTCGCTCATGCCGATGCCGATCAGACGGTAGCGCGGCCCGGTGCATTCGCGCTTGAGCAAATCGCGCCCGGCAGAAAAGAGGCGCGCCGCGAGTTGGCTCGGCTCGGGCAGCCGGGCGGCGCGGGTGATGATGTGGAAGTCGTGGGTCTTGAGCTTGAGGGTGACGGTGCGCCCGGCGAGTTCCTGCGCCTTCAATCGCTGCGAGGTCCTCTCGCAGAGCCGCCAGAGGATCGGCTCCAGCTCCTCGAAGCGGGCGAGGTCGACATCGAGCGTGGTTTCGGAAGAGACGGTCTTGGCCTCGTGCTCGACCGTGACCTTGCGTGGGTCGATGCCGAGGGCGAGGTTGCGCAGGCGCGGCCCGTCTTTGCCAACCAAGCGGTAGAGCGTCGCGATCTCGGCCTTGGCAAGGTCGCCGATGACGCGGAAGCCCGATTGCGCCAGCTTGGCCGCGCCGGCCTTGCCGATGCCGGGGATCATCCCGACAGGCTTCTGGGCCAGGAAGGCAACGGCCTCGGCCTGGCCGATGATCGAGAAGCCGCGCGGCTTGTCGAGGTCGGAGGCGACCTTGGCGAGGAACTTGGCATAGGACAGCCCGACCGAGATGGTGATGCCGATCTCGTCCTCGATCCGGCGCTGGAAGCGAGCGAGGGTGAGGGCAGGGCTGGCATGGTGGAGCCGCTCGGTGCCGCCGAGGTCGAGGAAGGCCTCGTCGATCGAGAGCGGCTCGACCAAGGGCGTCAATTCCTGCATCAGCCTGCGGACCTGGCGGCCGACAGCGACGTATTTCGCCATGTCCGGCTTGATCACGATGGCGTCCGGGCAGGCCTTGAGCGCCTGGAACATCGGCATGGCCGAGCGCACGCCCGACATGCGGGCGATGTAGCAGCAGGTCGAGACCACGCCGCGCTTGCCGCCGCCGACGATCACCGGCTTGTCGAGCAGGGAAGGGTCGTCGCGCTTCTCGATCGCTGCGTAGAAGGCGTCGCAGTCGATATGGGCAAGATGCAGGCTGTCGCGCTCGGCATGACGGAGCAACCGAGGCGAGCCGCAGGCCGGGCAGCGCCGCACCCGCGCACGCGCCTCGTCATGATCGCGCAGGCAGTCACGGCAGAGCGCCCGGGGCGAGACGGCGAGGCCGGCCGCGTCGCTCACGGCTCGTAGGCTTCGGGCGGACCGGCCAGGACTTCGCGCGCCTGCGCCACCATTTCGGGCTTCAGGCTCAGATTTCCGGCAAACTCGAGCAGCAGCGAATCGCTGGCGCAGAGATGGTCGAGCACGCCGAGCAGGAAGCCGGGCTCCTGCGCGGCGCTGCGCAGGGTGGCCGGGCCGAGGCCGGTGGCGGCCAGGAAGGGCTCCAGGCGCTCCGGCTCGGAGGCCAGGAAGGCGAGGGCCTTGAGCGCGAGAGTCTGCGCTTCCTCGCTGGTGATCGGGTGAGGCATGGCCATCTATCTATGATCGGCGAGTCGGGTTTCGGGTTTGCGTTTCGTCAACTGCTCGCATGTTAAACCTAGCACTGAACGCGGCCGACAGCCTGAGAAATCCGACATCGGATGACCGGGACTGGACGGACTGGGGGACAGATGAAGAAGACGGTTCTGATCGTCGAGGACAACGAGCTCAACATGAAGCTCTTCAACGACCTGTTGGAGGCCCATGGCTATGCGACCCTCAAGACGGCCGACGGCATCGAGGCGATCGAGCTGGCGCGCACGCATCATCCCGACCTGATCCTGATGGACATCCAGCTGCCGGAGGTCTCCGGGCTGGAGGTGACGAAATGGATCAAGGAGGACGACGCGCTGAAGTCGATCCCCGTGATCGCGGTCACCGCCTTCGCGATGAAGGGCGACGAGGAGCGCATCCGCGAGGGTGGCTGCGAGGCCTATATCTCCAAGCCGATCTCGGTGGGCAAGTTCCTCGAGACCGTGCGCGCCTATGTCGGCACGGCCTGAGGAGAAGTGCTGAGCCATGTCCGCACGGGTCCTGGTCGTCGACGACATTCCCGCGAATGTGAAGCTGCTCGAAGCCAAGCTCGGCGCTGAGTATTTCGACGTCGTCACCGCGACGAACGGGATCGATGCGCTGGCGATCTGCGAGCGTGGCGAGGCGGACATCGTCCTGCTCGACGTGATGATGCCCGGCATGAACGGCTTCGAGGTCTGCCGGCGGCTGAAGAACAGCGCGACCACCGCCCATATCCCGGTGGTGATGGTGACGGCGCTCGACCAGCCGAGCGACCGGCTGAAGGGGCTCGATGCCGGCGCCGACGATTTCCTGACCAAGCCGATCGACGACACCTCCCTGTTCGCGCGCGTTCGCAGCCTGGTCCGGCTGAAATCGGTCACCGACGAACTGCGCCAGCGCGCGCTCGCCTCGCGCCAGCTCGGCATCGCCGACCCGCTGGCCGCGGCCGCGGCCGAGACCGGGCTCAACGGCCGCGTCCTCCTGATCGAGGACCGGCCGCTGATCGCCGAGCGCCTGACGCAGGCGCTCTCGGCTTTCCATTCGATCGAGACCGAGCCCGATGCGCAGGCCGCGCTCACCCGCGCCGCCGAGGGCGATTTCGAGATCGTGCTGGTGAGCCTGGACCTGCAGGATTACGACGGGCTCCGGCTCTGCAGCCAGCTGCGCTCGCTGGAGCGGACGCGCAATCTTTCGGTGCTGCTGCTCGGCGAGGCCGAGGACAAGTCGCGCGTGCTGCGCGGGCTGGAGATCGGCGCGCACGACTTCCTGGTCCGGCCGATCGACCGCAACGAATTGCTGGCGCGAGCCCGGACGCTGGTCCGCCGCAAGCGCTTCGCCGAGCGGCTGCGCGACAGCGTGCAGTCCTCGATGGAAATGGCGGTGATGGACCAGCTCACCGGGCTGCATAACCGCCGCTATCTCGACAGCCGGCTTGCGACCCTTTTCGACGAGTCGGCGCTGCGCGCGCGGGCGCTGTCGCTGCTGGTGCTCGACGTCGACCGCTTCAAGGTCGTCAACGACACCTGGGGGCATGACGCCGGCGACGAGGTGCTGCGCGAATTCGCCGACCGGATCCGCGCCTGCACGCGCGGCATCGACCTGGTGGCGCGCATGGGCGGCGAGGAGATCGTCGTCGTGCTGCCGGACACCGCGCTCGATGCGGCCCAGGCGGTGGCCGAGCGCATCCGCAAGCGCGTCGAGGGCGAGCCCTTCCAGATCCAGCGCGGGCAGCGCGCGATCCCGGTGACGGTGTCGATCGGCGTCGCCAGCCGGCGGGCAGGCGATGGCGGGCCGGTCGAGATGATGAAGCGGGCCGACGAGGCGGTCTACCGGGCCAAGGCCGCCGGCCGCAATCGCGTCATCGTCGCCAATGCCGCCTGAACGCAGGCCGCCGGGACGGTAAGGTTTCCAAGTAGGGTTAAGTTTCGATGAATAATGGTGAATCAATCGTCTTCGATTGATTCGAAGGGCCTTCCGCGTAGGGTGATTTCCACGAGAGCGGCTGCCGAGCAGCCGTCCGGAACGCCCTTCGGAAGCCCAGGTTCCGCCGCATCTCCTGGGTCACCGCTGGGCTCGGCCGGTCGATGACGGGATCCTGGCCTCCTCAGCCCCGCCGTCGGCCGGCCACCTCGTTTTCTAGAGCAGGATGCGAAAAAGCGGGAACCGGTTTTTCGCAGAAATCCTGCTCTAAGCTTTTAAAATCGATCACGATGATTTTGGATCAATTCGATCCAAAATCATCGTGATCTAGGGCAGCGCCTCAGCGCAGATAGCGCTCGACCAGCTCCGGTATCCAGTAGCCGAGCACGCCGACACCGACGAGCAGCAACAGCAGGAGCAGCGCGGCCCGCACCCGGTGCGTCCAGCGGCGCGACTCGTCGACCTCGACGATCAGGCGCAGGAAGCCGCGCACCAGCCCGCCCGGACGCGGATGCTGTTCGGCTGGATCGGGGCCGTTGCTCAAGGACGCTCCTGCGGATGGCGCGGCCTGAGCCGCGCGTGCACGCTAGAAGATCGGCGCTCCCGGCGCCAGCGCTCCGCGGGGAGCTGGATCGAACTGCTCGCGTCGAAGGCGACTGGCGAGTCCATCGGCGAATACTGGCCAAGAACTAGGCGCCGATGGGGATGCAAGGCTGCATTAACCATCGTCGTCTCATGCTAATCTGACAACGATTCGCATGCCCTGCTATTCGGCTGCGAAGCTGCTGGCCTTATATCCTAGCACGAGCCGACGCCGATCCGGCCGGCATGGCCTCATCGGTCAAGCGGACTCCAAGGAGCGACCCATGCGTCTCATCGCATCGGCGCTCTGCCTCGCATTGCTGCCGTGGGGCGGAGGGCCTGTTCACGCGCATAGCTGGTACCCTTACGATTGCTGCAGCGACCGCGATTGCTGGCCGATGGGGCTCGATGCCGATGCGCGCGAGCCCGAGCCCCGCATCGTTCCCGGCGGATACCTCACCCATGACGGGCATTTCGTGGCGGAACGCGACACGCGCGTCTCGCTGGACGGGCGCTTCCACATCTGCCGCAGCGGCGGGATGCTGACCGGTTCGGTGATCGCGCCATCGCAGCGGCCGATCTGCCTGTTCGTGCCGAAGCCGGCTTTCTGAGCGGCGCTGCCGCGACGCCCAGCGTTGCCTCCGATCCGTGGAGGCAACGCCGGCTGGCTTCACCTCGGGGTGGAGCCGTCCGACCCGGTCGACGATCCACCGCTGCCGGCGCCGGCGCCGGCACCGACGCCCACGCCGAGTCCGCCGACATTCGCTCCGAGGCCGGCACCCAGCCCGCCGCCGCCGAGGCCGGCGCCGGCACCGACGCTAGCGCCCCCGACGCTGGCTCCGACACCTGCTCCGATGCCGCCGCTGCTCGTGGCTGCGCCGACGCCCGCGCTGGCGCTGGTTCCGCCGACATTGGCCCCGGCGCCGACGCCGGCTCCGATGCCGCTATTGTTGGCGCTGGCCCCGACGCCGGCACTGGCGCTGGTCCCTCCGACATTGGCCCCAGCCCCGACGCCTGCTCCGACGCCGCTGCTGTTGGCGCCTGCGCCGATCCCCGCGCCGGCGTTGACGCCGCCGACATCGGCTCCGGCCCCGAGGCCTGCTCCCAGCCCGCTGTTACTGGCTCCGGCGCTGATACCAGCACCGACATTGGCGCCCGCAACGCTGGCTCCGGCTCCAGTGCCGGCTCCCAAGCCGCCGCCATTGACGCTGGTGCCGACGCCCGCGCCGACATTGGCGCCCGCGACATTCGCCCCCGCGCCGACGCCAGCGCCGATGTTGCCGTAATTGGCGCCAGCGACGAGGCCGCCGTTGACCGAGTTGCCGCCGATATCAGCGCCGAGCCCCGCGGTCGCGCCGATGCCCTTGGTGTTTACCCCGGCACCGACCCTGGCGCCTGTGCGGGTGCCGCCTGCGTCGATGCCGGCTGTCACGCCAAGCCCGATGCCGCGCGATCCGGTTCCACCTCCGGGCGATGCGCCGCCACCGGGAGCGGAGGCTCCGCCGCCGTCATTGCTGCCGGCCGATGGCCCGCTGCCATTGCCGCCGCGGCCGCCACCGTCGCCGCCGCCGATACCGGCGCCGGATGTGCCGGAGCCACCGCTGACGCTATTGCCCGAGCCCACGCCGAGGGAGCTGTATTGCAGCATCAGCTGCGACTTGATCCGCGACGAAAGCTTCAGGCAATCGGATCGTCCTGTTCCGCTCAACCCTGCACAGACATCTTCGGCGATGGCCGATGTGGGGGCGGTATTGCAGACTGCCAGCAAGATGCAGCCTGCGAGAGGTCCAGTAATCTTGGCCTGCATGGTCAGATCTCCCTGCAACCCAGCCAAACCGGTTACGCTGGGGCTGGCAGGCTGGTTTCAAGGCCTCGGCGATCGTGACTAGGACTTGCTTGTCGCAAAGAGTAAGAATCGAAATGTTTTCCTGCTCGCGATTGGAAGGCGTGAGGACCGGCGCCATCGAGTCGCCGGGCGTGAGTGTCAGGAGGAGAGGGCGGCCCCTGCTGTCGCTCCGGACGCGCGCGTCTTGCTGGACGGGCGCTTCCACATCTGCCGCAGCGGCGGGACACTGACCGGTTCGGTGATCGCGCCGTCGCAGCGGCCGCGGCAATATCGGTTATAATCCCGGCGCCAACGGCACGGTGACGGTCAAGGGCACGGGCTCGACCTGGACCATTGGTGGCGCTCGATTTCATCGGCACCCGTACGATGAAATCGAGGGCCGTGGTGCCGTCAAGAACACAAACGGCTATGTCGGCTCCCGCTAGGTCGGCACGGTGACGGTGACAGGTATCGGCTCGAGCCGGACCAATTCGGGCGAGCTCCATACCGGCCGCCAGGGCCCCCGGGTCGCTGACGGTCGAGAAGGACGGCAAGGTCAGCGCGGCCAAGACGACGATCGGAATGAGCAGCACCGGCACGGTCGTGCTCGGCTCGGGGCAACCTGACCACCGGCTCGGACAATTCATCGACGACGTTCTCCGGCAAGATCACCGGGACGGGCGGGTTCACCAAGACCGGCACCGGCACGCTGACACTGAGCGGGACCAACACCTATACCGGTGCGACGAAGGTCTCGGGCGGCAAGCTGGTGGTGAACGGCTCGATCACCAGCAATGTCACGCTCGATGGTGGCATGCTCGGCGGCTCGGGCACGGTCGGCGGTGTCAGCGTCGGCAGCGGTGCGACGGTTGCGCCGGGCAACTCGATCGGAACGCTGACCGTCTCCGGCAATGTCGCCTTCGCCGCGGGCTCGACCTATCAGGTCGAGGTCAACGCCGCCGGCCAGAGCGACAGGATCGTGGCGTCGGGCAGTGCCAGCATCACCGGCGGTACCGTGCAGGTGCTGGCCGAGAACGGCAACTACGCCGCGAGCACGAACTACACGATCCTGACCGCCTCCGGTGGCGTGACCGGGACGTTCAACACCGTCACGTCGAACCTCGCCTTCCTGACGCCGTCGCTGGCTTACGACAGCCAGACCGTCACGCTGAGCATGACGCGCAACGACAACTCCTTCGGCCCCGATAATGGCGGTAGCGGCAGCTCGAGCGGGACCTCGATCGCGCCGACGCGCAACCAGGGCTTCATCGCGATCGCGGCGGAGCGGCTGGGGGTTGGCAATCCGATCTATGACACGCTGATCTCGGCGACGGCGGCCGAGGCGCGGGCCGGCTTCGACCTGCTCTCGGGTGAG
>JAAEQB010000120.1 GCA_024231975.1 Allobosea sp. | reverse complement strand
CGCGCCGCCGGAAAACCGTCCAAGCTCGCCATCACAGCCTGCATGCGCAAGCTCATCACCATCCTCAACGCAATCATCCGAACCAAATCACCATGGAGATGCGCTTGACCACACAGTCGCTCTCCCGCAAGGGGAGAGGGGGAGCCCGTCAGTGCCGAGAGGCGCTCCGGCCGAACAGGGCGGAAGGCCAGAAACTGCGCTGCAGCGAGAGCGACAAGGTCGCGAAGCTGCGAGCATTGTCCATCGCCTCGTCGAGCAAGGTAAACGGCGTCGGCGCGCCGGTGGCGATCCGGCCCTCGACATCGGCGTAGCCGCCGACCATCTCGGCCTCGAACTTGCGCGCGAGGTTCCGCATCGCGGCGTTTTCCGGCAGGCAGGTCATGTAGAGCGTGCGGATATTGCGGTTGCGCGCCGCCGTGATCAGGCGGCTGAACAGCTCTCCGCCGATGCCGCGCCGGCGCCAAGGGCGCTCGACGCTGAAGGCGGCCTCGCCGGTCTGGATGACGATTTCCTCCAGCCCCCGCAATTCGGCGGCTCCGCGGACTTCGCCGGCCTCGACGTAGGCGTAGACGAGCCCGCCGACACCAAAGGTGGTTTCGGCGTAGTTCCGGAGAAAATCATCCGTGACCGCCGTGCCGAAACGCTCGCGCCTGGTGTCGGCGTCGAGACGAAGCAGATGGGCGGTGAAGAGATCGCGCTCGGCAGGCCAGAGACGCCTGACCTCGCCGTGCCTGGCCTTGGCGCCAGACTTGATCGAACGATTCAATTGCAGCTCCTGTGAAAGCGCGGATTGCGCTGCCCAAAGGAGGCGTGTCTTCCCTAACTCGATCAGCAAGATGCGCTCCCGATCTGGGAATGCAAGAGGCGCAATTGCGGCAATTTACGGCTAAATGCCTGTAAAATTGGCCGGAATGGTCAAGGCTGCGCGCTATCGCCACATCGTCGCGATGGATGCGGCCAACGCCAGGGCGAGCGCGATATTGAGGGCTCGCCATTGCCAGGCCTGTGTCAGCAGCCGCGCCAGAAGCAGCCCGGCGACGCACCAGAGCATCAGCGAGAGCAGCGCGAGCACGCCGAAGACGGTGCCGAGCAGGGCGGCGAGTTCTCCTGCGCCGCGGGCAAGCTCGCCGAAGGAGGCGGCGGCGCCGAGCGTCATCGCCCAGCCCTTGGGATTCTGCAGCTGGATCCAGAGCGCGCCGAGAAAGCTGGTCGGCTTGGCGATGCTCCTGTCGAGATGCGGGGGCCCGCTGCGGCCGATCCTGACGGCGAGCCAGAGCAGATAGGCCGAGCCGGCGAGCTTCATCGCGAATTCGAGCGACGGCAGCGCCAACAGCAGGCCGGCGAGCCCGGCCGCGGCCGCGACGGCCATTCCGGCGAGCCCGATCGCGACGCCGATCATGAAGGGCAGGGAACGCCGAAAGCCGAAATGCGCTCCGGAGGCGGTGGCGAGCGTAGTGGTGGCGCCCGGCGTCACCGTTGAGATGGCGGCAAAGGCGATGAGCGGCAGGATCTGGTCTGACGACACGGACGGCTCCGGGTAGGAGCGATCACATTAGGTTCGTCGCATGGATGATGAAAACGAATGTTGAAGCGATCTGGCATTAGCATTCATAATGCCGGTGATGCGCAATCTCGACCTCGAACTGATCCGGGCCTTCGTCGCCGTCGCCGACCATGGCAGCATGACGATCGCCGGCAATGCGCTGCATCTGACGCAGAGCGCTGTCAGTCAGCAGATCATGCGGCTGGAGCGGCGGCTCGGGCAGGCCCTGTTCCTGCGCGAGCGGCGCGGGTTGAAGCTGACGGCGGCGGGTGATCGCCTGCTCGCCAAGGCGCGCCGGCTGATCGCCCTCAATGACGAGATCTGGGCGGAAATGACCACGGGTTGCGCCGGCACGGTGCGGCTCGGGGTGCCCTATGATCTCGTTGGCACCGCGCTCGCGCCGATCCTGAAGGGCTTTGCCGAGGCGAGTCCTTTGGTCGAGATTTCGCTGGTCTGCGCCTCCTCGCCGCAATTACTGGAGGCGCTCGGCAAGGGCGAGGTCGACCTTGCTCTCGTCGAGGAGCCGCTCGCGACGGCAGGCGGGGAGTGCCTTGGCATCGAGCGGCTGGTCTGGGTCGGCGCCAAGGCCGGCTCCGCCCATCTGAAGCAGCCGCTGCCCTTGTCGCTGGTCGCCGACAGCTGCGCCTTCCGGCCGGCGGTGACCGAAGCGCTCGACGGGCAGGGGAGGACGTGGCGCAGCGTGTTCGAGAACGGCAATATCGATGCGACCACGGCGACGGTCAGGACCGACCTTGCCGTCACCGCCTGGCTTGCCTGCACGGTGCCGCCCGATCTCGACATTCTCGGGGCTGAGCAGGACTTGCCGGAACTGCCGCCTTTCGCGATCACGCTGCATCTGTCGCGGTCGCAGCCCTCGGAAGCGGCGCGTGAGCTTGCCCGCCATCTGCGCGCCGGCTGGCTGCGCTCGCGGCAGGCCGCATAGCCTGCTGGTCCTGCCGAGGGTTGCGGGCCGGGCCGCCCTGCCGTAACCCGGAAAGCGAGTTCCTTCCTGCTGCCCCGCCTCCAGGCCATGTCCGCCACGCTCCCCGAACGTTATGACGCCCTGGTCGCCTCAGGCGCGATCGAGCGCGATCCAGCGCAAATCGCCGTCGTCAGGCGCTTGCAGGCGCTGTCCGAAACCCTCGCCAGCCGCAAGCTTGCGAAGAAGAGCAGCGCGCTGGGCTGGTTGTTCGGTCGCAAGCAGCCGGCAGCGGATGCGGTCAAGGGCCTCTACATCTGGGGCTCGGTCGGCCGCGGCAAGACCATGCTGATGGACCTGTTCTACGAGACGGTCCAAGTCGAGCGACGGCGGCGGGCGCACTTCCACGCCTTCATGGCCGATGTCCATGAACGCATCCATGCCTATCGCCAGGCGCTCAAGGCGGGGACGGTCAAGGAGCCGGATCCGATCGGGCCGGTGGCAGCGGAGTTGGCGGAAGAGGCGAGCCTGCTCTGCTTCGACGAGTTCACCGTCACCGACATCGCCGACGCAATGATCCTCGGCCGATTGTTCACCAAGCTGTTCGCCGACGGCGTCACCGTGGTCGCGACCTCTAATGTCGAGCCGTCGCGGCTCTATGAAGGCGGGCTCAACCGGGCGCTCTTCCTGCCCTTCATCGACTTGCTCGCCAGCAAGGTCGACGTGATCAAGCTGGAAGCGCGCACCGATTTCCGGCTGGAGAAGCTCGGCGGTGCGCCGACCTATCACGTCCCCGCCGACGACAGGGCCAAGGCCGCGCTCGACAAGGCCTTCAGCCAGCTCACCGGCGTGGCGCAGGGCGCGCCCGCCACCATCTCGATCAAGGGCCATGAGCTCAAGCTGCCGCAGGCGGCGGGCGGCGTGGCGCGGGCGAGCTTCAAGGACCTTTGCGCCCAGGCCTATGGCGCCTCGGACTATCTCGCGCTGGCCCAGCATTTCCACACGCTGATCCTCGACGGCATCCCGATCATGGACATCGACCGGCGCAACGAGGCCAAGCGCTTCATCATCCTGATCGACACGCTTTATGAGAGCCATGTGAAGCTCGTCGCCTCGGCGGCGGCGGAGCCGACCGGTCTCTATGTCGCGCAGAGCGGCCGCGAGGCCTTCGAGTTCGACCGGACGGTGTCGCGCCTGATCGAGATGCGCTCGGAGGAATACCTCGCTCTGCCGCATGGCCGGGCCGACTCGGCCGCGAGCGGCGACGCGACCGGGCTGGTGGAGACCTGAGCGTGGCCGCGCCGCGCGAACCGAGCGAGATGCGCATTCTCTCGGTCGCCGGCGAACATCTGCGCCAGCACGGTCTGCGCCGTTTCACCGTGGTCGCGGTGGCGGAAGAGGCGGGCATGACCCATGCCAATGTCTACCGCTATTTCCCATCGCGTACCGCGCTGATCGATGCGGTCGTCGACGTCTGGCTGAAATCGGCAGAACGCAGGCTCGCCGACATCGCCGACGGGCCGGACCCGGCCGAGGACAAGCTCGAGCGCCTTATCCTGGCGCTGGCCAAGGCCAATCGCGACTTGCTGCATGAGGAGCCGCATCTGTTCGCGGCGCTGTCGCAGGCGGTGGCGAAGCGCCACGCGATCAGCCGGCGCAACCGCACGCGGGTGCGCGCGCTGTTCGAGCGCGTGATCGACGATGGCATCGCGACGGGGGCCTTCGAGCCGCGCGACCGTGACCGCGCTATCGCCTTCGTGATCGACGCCACCCACCGTTTCATCCATCCTGCCTCGCTGGAACTGGAGGCGGATGTGCCGCAGGCCTCGGTCGATACCAGGCTCGCCACCCTGATCAAGGTGGCGCTGCGCACGCTTGCGACGGGCGTCATCTGAAAAAATGACAAAATTTGTAAAATGTAACTGCCCGTTTTCGCGGCAGGATGACGGCGCACCTTCACGGGTTAGCTTCTAAGGGTTTGGTTTTGCAGGGCATTCCGTGATCAGAGGGCCGAAATTGCCGCTTGGGGACATTCCAATGTCCAATTTTCGACAGGGTTGAGCCCGAGAGCGGCTTGGGTCAAAGAACCCACGGCTTTTCGGCTTCACCTGCTTTCGCATCCAACAACAAGGATTCGGCAATGGCCCGCAAGAAGATCGCCCTCATCGGCGCTGGACAGATCGGCGGCACGCTCGCGCACCTCGCCGGTCTCAAGGAACTGGGCGACGTCGTCCTGTTCGACATCGCTGAGGGCATTCCCCAGGGCAAAGGCCTGGATATCGCCGAGTCCGCTCCGGTCGACGGCTTCGACGCCGGCTACAAGGGCACGAATTCTTACGAGGACATCAAGGGCGCCGACGTGATCATCGTCACCGCCGGCGTGCCGCGTAAGCCCGGCATGAGCCGCGACGACCTGATCGGCATCAACCTCAAGGTGATGAAGTCGGTCGGCGAGGGCATCAAGCAGTATGCTCCCAAGGCCTTCGTGATCTGCATCACCAACCCGCTCGACGCGATGGTCTGGGCCCTGCAGAAGTTCTCGGGCCTGAAGCCCAACATGATCTGCGGCATGGCCGGCGTGCTCGACTCGGCCCGCTTCCGCCACTTCCTCGCCGACGAGTTCAAGGTCTCGGTCAAGGACGTCTCGGCCTTCGTGCTCGGCGGCCATGGCGACGACATGGTGCCGCTGGTCCGTTACTCGGGCGTCGCCGGCATCCCGCTGCCCGACCTCGTCAAGATGAAGTGGACGACGCAGGAGCGTCTCGACGCCATCGTCGAGCGCACCCGCAAGGGTGGCGGCGAGATCGTCAACCTGCTCAAGACCGGCTCGGCCTTCTACGCCCCGGCCGCCTCGGCGATCGCCATGGCCGAGAGCTATCTCAAGGACCAGAAGCGCGTCCTGCCGGCGGCGGCTGCGCTCAAGGGCCAGTACGGCGTCAAGGACATGTTCGTCGGCGTGCCGGTGGTGATCGGTGCAAAGGGTGTCGAACGGGTCGTCAAGATCCGCCTCAACGGCGCCGAGAAGGAGATGCTGGCCAAGTCGGTCGCCTCGGTCCAGAGCCTGATCGACGCCTGCAAGAGCATCGACGCGTCATTGGCGTGAGACAGACGGATGGCGTGATGGCCGGCGGCCGTCACGCCATCGCCTCTCCCTTTACCGGCACAGGACATCAGGCATGAACATCCACGAATATCAGGGCAAGGCGGTTCTCAAGGAGTACGGCGCGCCCGTCTCCGCCGGCTTCCCGGCGCTATCGGTGGCGGAGGCCGTCGAGGCCGCGAAGAAGCTGCCCGGACCGCTCTATGTGGTGAAGAGCCAGATCCATGCCGGCGGGCGCGGCAAGGGCAAGTTCAAGGAACTGCCGGCCGACGCCAAGGGCGGTGTGCGGCTCGCCAAGTCGATCGACGAGGTCGAGGCCCATGCCAAGGAGATGCTCGGCAACACGCTGGTGACGCTGCAGACCGGCCCGGCCGGCAAGCAGGTCAACCGCCTCTATATCGAGGACGGCTCGGACATCGCCAAGGAGTTCTATCTCTCGGCGCTGGTCGACCGCGAGACCTCGCGCGTGGCCTTCGTGGTCTCGACCGAGGGCGGCATGGACATCGAGAAGGTGGCCCATGACACCCCCGAGAAGATCCTGACCTTCTCGGTCGATCCGGCGACCGGCATCATGCCGCATCACGGCCGCACTGTCGCCAAGGCCCTCGGCCTTGCCGGTGACCAGGCCAAGCAGGCTGCGAGCGTGCTCGGCCAGATCTATGCCGCCTTCGTCGGCAAGGACATGGCGATGCTCGAGATCAACCCGCTGATCGTGACGACGCAGGGCCAGGTCAAGTGCCTCGACGCCAAGGTCTCCTTCGACTCGAACTCGCTCTACCGCCATCCCGAGCTGATGGCGCTGCGTGACGAGACCGAGGAAGACGCCAAGGAGATCGAGGCGTCGAAGTACGACCTCGCCTATATCGCCCTCGACGGCACGATCGGCTGCATGGTCAACGGCGCCGGCCTCGCCATGGCGACGCTCGACATCATCCAGCTCTACGGCGAAAGCCCTGCGAACTTCCTCGACGTCGGCGGCGGTGCCTCGGAGGAGAAGGTCACCGCGGCCTTCAAGATCATCACCGCCGATCCGAAGGTGAAGGGCATCCTGGTCAACATCTTCGGCGGCATCATGAAGTGCGACGTCATCGCCCGCGGCGTCATCGCGGCAGTGAAGACGGTCGGGCTCGAGGTCCCGCTGGTGGTGCGTCTCGAAGGCACCAATGTCGAGGAAGGCAAGGCCATCATTCGCGACTCCGGCCTCAACGTCATCCCGGCCGATGATCTCGACGACGCCGCCCAGAAGATCGTGGCTGCGATCAAGAAGGCTTGAGGTAAACCGATGTCCATCCTGATCGACAAGAACACCAAGGTCATCTGCCAGGGCTTCACCGGCAAGAACGGCACCTTCCACTCCGAGCAGGCGATCGCCTATGGCACGCAGATGGTCGGCGGCACCTCGCCCGGTAAGGGCGGCTCGCTCCATCTCGGCCTGCCCGTCTTCGACACCGTCGCCGAGGCGCGCGAGAAGACCGGCGCTACGGCCTCCGTCGTCTACGTTCCGCCGCCGGGCGCGGCCGATGCGATCTGCGAGGCGATCGACGCCGAGATCCCGCTGGTGATCTGCATCACCGAGGGTATCCCGGTGCTCGACATGGTCCGTGTGAAGCGCTCGCTCTGCGGCTCGAAGACCCGCCTGATCGGGCCGAACTGCCCGGGCGTCGTCACCGCCGGCGAGAGCAAGATCGGCATCATGCCGGCCAATATCTTCAAGCCCGGCTCGGTCGGCATCGTCTCGCGCTCCGGCACGCTGACCTATGAGGCGGTGTTCCAGACCACGAACGAGGGCCTCGGCCAGACCACGGCGGTCGGCATCGGCGGCGACCCGGTCAAGGGCACCGAGTTCATCGACATGCTCGAGATGTTCCTCGCCGACGAGAAGACCACCTCGATCGTGATGATCGGCGAGATCGGCGGCTCGGCCGAGGAAGACGCGGCGCAGTTCATCAAGGACGAGGCGAAGCGCGGGCGCAAGAAGCCGATGGTCGGCTTCATCGCTGGCCGCACCGCTCCCCCCGGCCGCCGCATGGGCCATGCCGGCGCGATCATCTCCGGCGGCAAGGGCGGCGCCGAGGACAAGATCGCGGCGATGGAAGCGGCCGGCATCCGGGTCTCACCATCGCCGGCTCGCCTTGGAAAGACCTTGGTCGAGGTTTTGAAGGGCTAAGCAGCAGGCTGCGTCATGGTCGGGCTTGAGCCGACCATCTCGTGACCAGCCAGGCTCGACAAAGAGATGCTCGGGCTTTGCCCGAGCATGACGGCAAGACGAAGCGGCAGGTTAGGAAGAAGGCAGGACGACCATGGCTCGCCAGGACATCAACGAGGCTCTCGCGCAGACGGGTTTCCTCTATGGCGGCAACGCGGCCTATATCGAGGATCTCTACGCCCGCTATCAGGCCGACCCCAAGTCGGTCGATCCGGAGTGGCAGGGCTTCTTCTCCGCGCTGAACGACGACAAGCAGGCGATCGTCGACAACGCCAAGGGCGCGTCCTGGAAGAAGCCGAACTGGCCGATCCCGGCCGGCGGCGAGCTGGTCTCGGCGCTCGACGGCAACTGGGCCGCGGTCGAGAAGGCTGTCGGCGAGAAGCTCGGCGCCAAGGCCAAGGCCGCTGGCGCGACGCTGTCTGCCGCTGACGTCCAGCAGGCGACGCGGGACTCTGTCCGTGCGATCATGTTGATCCGCGCCTATCGCATGCGCGGCCACCTCCATGCCCAGCTCGACCCGCTCGGGATCGAGAGCCAGAAGGATCCGGAGGAGCTGTCGCCGGCGGCGTTCGGCTTCACCGAGGCCGATCTCGACCGCAAGATCTTCATCGACAACGTGCTCGGCCTGGAGTTCGCCACCATCCGCGAGATGACGGCGATCCTGCAGCGGACCTATTGCCAGACGCTCGGCGTCGAGTTCATGCACATCTCCGATCCCGAGCAGAAGGCCTGGCTGCAGGAACGGATCGAGGGGCCGGACAAGGAGATCGCCTTCACCCGCGAGGGCAAGAAGGCGATCCTGAACAAGCTGGTCGAGGCCGAAGGCTTCGAGAAGTTCTTGGACCTCAAGTTCACCGGCACCAAGCGCTTCGGCCTCGATGGCGGCGAGTCGCTGATCCCGGCGCTGGAGCAGATCATCAAGCGCGGCGGCTCGCTCGGCGTGCGCGACATCGTCTTCGGCATGGCCCATCGCGGCCGCCTCAACGTGCTGACCCAGGTGCTGGGCAAGCCGCACCGCGCGCTGTTCCACGAGTTCAAGGGCGGCTCCTTCGCCCCCGACGACGTCGAGGGCTCGGGCGACGTCAAGTACCATCTCGGTGCGTCCAGCGATCGCGAGTTCGACGGCAACAATGTCCACGTCTCGCTGACCGCGAACCCCTCGCATCTCGAGATCGTCGACCCCGTGGTGCTCGGTAAGGTCCGCGCCAAGCAGGACCAGTTCGGCGACATCGTCGAGCGCTCCAAGGTGCTGCCGCTGCTGATCCATGGCGACGCAGCCTTCGCCGGCCAGGGCGTCGTGGCCGAGTGCCTCGGCCTGTCGGGCCTGAAGGGCCACCGCACCGGCGGCTCGCTGCACTTCATCATCAACAACCAGATCGGCTTCACCACCTATCCGCGCTATTCGCGCTCCTCGCCCTATCCGTCCGACGTGGCGAAGATGGTCGAGGCACCGGTCTTCCATGTGAACGGCGACGATCCGGAAGCGGTCGTCTTCGCCGCCAAGATCGCGATCGAGTTCCGGCAGAAGTTCCACAAGCCGGTCGTGATCGACATGTTCTGCTATCGCCGCTTCGGCCATAACGAAGGCGACGAGCCGGGCTTCACCCAGCCGCTCATGTACCGCAAGATCCGCGGCCACAAGTCGACGCTGGAGCTCTACAGCGCCAAGCTCGAGGCCGAGGGCGTGATCCAGCCGGGCGAGCTCGACCAGATGCGCGCCGCCTGGAAGGACAGGCTCGAGGTCGAGTTCGACGCCGGCCAGGCCTTCAAGCCGAACAAGGCCGACTGGCTCGACGGCCGCTGGGCCGGCATGAAGGCGATCCGCGCCGACGAGGACGATCCGCGCCGCGGCGCCACCGGCGTGCCGGAAGCGACGCTCAAGGAAATCACGCAGAAGATCACCGAGGTCCCGGAAGGCTTCAACGTCCACAAGACGATCCAGCGCTTCCTCGACAACCGTCGCAAGGCGGTCGAGAGCGGGCAGGGGATCGACTGGGCGACGGGCGAAGCGCTTGCCTTCGGCTCGCTGCTGCTCGACGGCAACCCGGTCCGCCTCTCCGGCCAGGATTGCGAGCGCGGCACCTTCTCGCAGCGCCATTCGGTGCTGATCGACCAGGAGACCGAGGCTCGTCACACCTCGCTGAACCATATCCGCGAGGGCCAGGGCCGCTACGAGGTCATCAACTCGATGCTCTCGGAAGAGGCGGTGCTCGGCTTCGAATACGGCTACACCCTGTCGGAGCCGAACGCGCTGACGATGTGGGAGGCGCAGTTCGGCGACTTCGCCAATGGTGCGCAGGTCGTGTTCGACCAGTTCATCTCCTCGGGCGAGCGCAAGTGGCTGCGCATGTCGGGCCTCGTCTGCCTGCTGCCGCATGGCTATGAGGGCCAGGGGCCGGAGCACTCTTCGGCCCGCCTCGAGCGCTTCCTGCAGATGTGCGCCGAAGACAACATGCAGGTGGCGAACTGCTCGACCCCGGCGAGCTATTTCCACATCCTGCGCCGCCAGCTGAAGCGCGACTTCCGCAAGCCGCTGATCCTGATGACGCCGAAATCGCTGCTGCGCCACAAGCGCTGCGTCTCGGACCTCAGCGAGCTGGCCGAGGGCTCGACCTTCCACCGCGTGCTGCACGATGATGCCGAGCGCGGCAAGTCGACCACCAAGCTGGTCAAGGATTCGAAGATCCGCCGCGTCGTGCTCTGCTCGGGCAAAGTCTATTTCGACCTGCTGGAGGAGCGCGAGAAGCGCGGCATCGACGATGTCTACCTGATGCGCGTCGAGCAGCTCTATCCGTTCCCGCTGAAGTCGCTGGCCCAGGAGCTGGGCCGCTTCAAGGGCGCCGACGTCGTCTGGTGCCAGGAAGAGCCGAAGAACCAGGGCGCCTGGACCTTCGTCGAGCCCTATCTGGAGTGGGTGCTGGGCCATGCCGGCTCGAAGTCGAAGCGGCCGCGTTATGTCGGCCGCCCGGCCTCGGCTGCGACCGCGACCGGCCTGATGTCGAAGCACCTGGCCCAGCTCAACGCCTTCCTGGACGAGACCTTCGCGGTCTGATCCTTCGCCTGACATAAAGACACGAGAAGAGGCCTGACATGGCGACCGAAATCCGCGTTCCGACCCTCGGCGAATCCGTCTCCGAGGCCACCATCGGCAAGTGGTTCAAGAAGCCCGGCGACGCGGTGAAGGCGGACGAGCCTTTGGTCGAGCTCGAGACCGACAAGGTGACGCTGGAAGTCAACGCTCCGGCTGCCGGCGTGCTCGGCGAGATCGTCGCCAAGGAAGGCGAGACGGTCGGCGTCAGCGCGCTGCTCGGCACCATCGCCGCCGGTGACGGCAAGGCAGCGGCCGCTCCGGCCAAGGCTGAAGAGGCGCCCAAGCCGGCTGCCGCTGCTCCCGCTGCCACCGCGCCCGCGACCAAGGCGGCCGATTCCGGCCCGGCTGTTTCCCGCCTTGCTGCCGAGAGCGGCGTCGACCCCTCGAAGGTCGCAGCCTCCGGCAAGGACGGCCGCGTCACCAAGGGCGACATGCTCGCTGCGATCGCAACCGGCCCGGCCGTCGCCGCTGCGGCGCCCGCCGCCCCGGTTCAGGTCCGCGCCCCGTCGGCCCCGGACGACGCCTCGCGCGAAGAGCGCGTCAAGATGACCAAGCTGCGCCAGACCATCGCGCGCCGTCTCAAGGAAGCCCAGACCAACGCCGCGATGCTGACCACCTTCAACGAGGTGGACATGACCAACGTCATGGCGCTGCGCAACCAGTACAAGGACGTGTTCGAGAAGAAGCACGGCGTGAAGCTCGGCTTCATGGGCTTCTTCGTGAAGGCCTGCGTGCAGGCGCTGAAGGAAATCCCGGCCGTCAACGCCGAGATCGACGGCACCGACATCGTCTACAAGAACTACTACCACATCGGCGTCGCCGTCGGCACTGACAAGGGCCTGGTCGTGCCGGTCGTGCGCGATGCGGACGAACTCTCCATCGCTGGCGTCGAGAAGAAGATCGGCGAGTTCGGCAAGAAGGCCCGCGACGGCGCCCTCAAGATCGAGGAGATGCAGGGTGGCACCTTCACCATCTCGAATGGCGGCGTCTACGGCTCGCTGATGTCGACGCCGATCCTGAACGCGCCGCAATCGGCGATTCTGGGCATGCACAAGATCCAGGAGCGGCCGATGGTCGTCGGCGGCAAGATCGAAATCCGCCCGATGATGTATCTCGCAGTCTCGTACGACCACCGCATCATCGACGGCAAGGAGGCCGTGACCTTCCTTGTTCGCGTCAAGGAAGGCCTGGAGGACCCGGCGCGCCTCGTGCTCGACCTCTGAGACCTGCCTAGATGGCGATCCCGGCACAGCTCGTCCCTGTTGGCCTCGCCGTTGCCGGCATCATCAATCTTTTGCCGACGATTGGCGTAGCCGGGGCCGGATGGCTGCGCTCGCTCTACGGTTTCGAGATCGCCAGTCCCGATCTCGAAATCCTGCTGCGGCACCGTGCCGTCCTGTTCGGTCTCGTGGGCGTCTTGCTGCTGGTGGCCGCCGTCCGGCCCGGGCTGCGCGATGTGGCCGTGCTCGTCGCTGGTGCGAGCATGGCGAGCTTCATCGTGATCGCGCTCCTCGTCGGCGGGTATGGTCCCGCGATCAGGAAGGTCGTGATCGCCGACATCATCGGGCTCCTGGCCCTCTTACCGGCGATGGCAGCGCGGTTTTTGCCGTCGCATCGATAGGATGGGGTGACCAAGTTGCCCACGAAGTCCGACGTGGTCGTTCGATCTGCCTAGGAGGAGGGAGCATGGCTTTCGGACCCAACCCGCCACCGATCCAGGCGCATCTCTGCGTCAAGGGCGGCGAAGCGGCGATCGCCTTCTACGAGAAGGCTTTTGGCGCGCAGTGTACGTTCAAGGCGATGGCGGAGGACGGCGAGCGCGTCATGCATGCCAACCTCGCCATGTTCGGCAGCGAGGTGATGCTGCACGACGAATTCCTCGAATTCGGCGGCGATGTGCTGGCGCCGCATTCGCGCAGCGGGGCCAGCATCGCGATCAACATCAACCTGCCTGCGCCGGCCGATGTCGATGCCGCCGTCGCGAAGGCCGCGGCTGCCGGCGCGGATGTCGCCATGCCGCCGAGCGATGTGTTCTGGGGCGCGCGCTATGCGAGGCTGCGCGACCCCTTCGGCCATGTCTGGGCCTTCAACGCGCCGCTGGCGCAGCAATCGTAAAGTCTGAACGGAAGAGAGACCATGTCCTACGATCTCGTCGTCATCGGAACCGGCCCCGGCGGCTATGTCTGCGCCATCCGCGCCGCCCAGCTCGGCCTCAAGGTCGCGGTGGTCGAGAAGCGTAAGACCCATGGCGGCACCTGCCTGAATGTCGGCTGTATCCCCTCCAAGGCGCTGCTGCACGCTTCCGAGATGTTCGAGGAGGCCGGCCACACCTTCGAGAGCCTCGGCATCAATGTCGGCAAGCCCAAGCTCGATCTGAAGCAGATGATGGTCCACAAGCAGGAGACCATCGATGCCAACGTCAACGGCGTTGCCTTCCTGCTGAAGAAGAACAAGATCGACCCGTTCCACGGCACCGCCTCGATCCCGGCTGCCGGCAAGGTCGTCGTCACCAGCGAGGACGGCAAGACGCAGGAGCTCGAGACCAAGAACATCGTCATCGCGACCGGCTCGGAATCGGCGGCGCTCCCGGGCGTCACGACCGACGAGAAGACGGTGGTGACTTCGACCGGCGCGCTCGAACTCTCCGGCGTGCCGAAGGAGCTGCTGGTGGTCGGCGCCGGCGTGATCGGCCTTGAGATCGGCTCGGTCTGGGCCCGGCTCGGCGCGAAGGTCACGGTGGTCGAGTATCTCGACCGCATCCTGCCCGGCATGGACGACGAGATCGCCAAGCAGTTCCAGCGCATCCTGCAGAAGCAGGGCTTCACCTTCCATCTCGGCTCGAAGGTCACCAAGGTCGAGACCGGCAAAAAGGGCGCCACCATCACTGTCGAGCCGGCCGCTGGCGGCGAGGCCAAGACGCTGAATGCCGACATCGTGCTGGTCGCGATCGGCCGTCGTCCGAACACGGACGGACTTGGCCTCGACAAGGCCGGCATCGCGACCGAGCGCGGTCGCGTCATCATCGACGAACATTTCCAGACCAATGTCCCGGGCATCTATGCGATCGGCGACGTGGTGCGCGGGCCGATGCTGGCGCACAAGGCCGAGGATGAGGGCGTCGCCGTCGCCGAGATCCTCGCCGGCAAGCATGGCCATGTGAACTACGACGCCATTCCCGGCATCGTCTACACCGCCCCCGAGGTCGCCGCGATCGGCAAGACCGAGGAAGAGCTCAAGGCCGCGGGCGTCGCCTACAAGGTCGGCAAGTTCCCGTTCACGGCCAATGGCCGGGCGCGGGCGATGCGGCACACCGACGGCTTCGTCAAGTTCCTCGCCGACGCTGCAACCGACCGCGTTCTCGGCTGCCACATCATCGGCCCGCATGCCGGCGACCTGATCGCCGAGGTGACGGTGCTGATGGAGTTCGGCGGCTCGGCCGAGGATCTCGCCCGCACCTGCCACGCCCATCCGACGCTGGCCGAGGCGGTCAAGGAAGCGGCGCTCGCCGTCGACAAGCGCCCGATCCATATGTGAGGCGAGGCCGCTCCGGCGGCCACGCTTTCAGTTTCGGGGCCGGCGCGTCAGTGTGGCGCGCCGGCCTTTTTGCAGACCAGGTTCAGGAGACCGTCGCGGCTGGTGTCGTCACCCGCCGCGAGTGGGCGGCCGTCTTCGCCGAAGCGTGCCAGGATTTCGAAGCCGGCCGCCTCGAGCTGGCGCTCCTGCGTCGCCAGATCGATGAAATAGAACAGCCCGCTCCAGCGATGGGCGGGGTCGACATGGATGGCGTAGTCGGCCTCTTCGTGAGCGAAGGGCCGCAGGCGCAGATAGTTGATCCAGCTCTGCGGATGCACCGAGTTCATGATCTCGCGCGGGTGCCAGGAGCGCGCATGCAGCGGCATGCCGCCGGCGCGGCTCCAGGCGCGATTGTGGAAGGAGAAGGCGAAGACGCCGCCGGGCGTCAGCACCTCGTGCACCGAGGCGATGACGGCGAGGCGTTCGGCATGATCGAAGGCGCTCAGGATGGCGAGGGCGCCGAGCACGAAATCGAAGCGACCCGGCCCGAACTCGCTGATAGCGCGGACGTCCATGTCGAGGAAGGTCGCGCCTGGAAAGCGACGCCGGGCGACGGCGAGCATCGCCTCGGCCTTGTCGATCCCGACATAGTCGGCGACATCAGGCAGCAGCGCGCCCGTGGTGCGGCCGGAGCCGACGCCGAGATCGAGCAGGCGCTTGCCGGCATAGGCGTCGCGGAAGCGCTCGAGGATCACCGCCTCGGAGGCAAAGAGGCTCTGTCCGCCGTACCATTCGGCGATCTCGCTTCGGTCGAACAGGTCGGCATTGTGCCGGGCGATGTCGATGGTCGTGGCGTGCATGGCGCGCCTCCGCTTCGTTCGAGAGCCCGACCATGCTCCCGCCCGCGGCGCCGCACAAATTCTTGGTTAATCTATAGTTAACGCCGGCGGCGGCTTCCAACCTATCCGCGCCGGGCGCGATAAGCCGTCAGCGTGTTGCGCAGCAGGCAGGCGATCGTCATCGGGCCGACGCCGCCGGGCACCGGCGTGATCGCACCGGCGATCTCCGCCGCCTCGGCATAATCGACATCGCCGGCGAGCTTGCCGTCGGGCATGCGGTTGATGCCGACATCGATCACCGTCGCGCCCGGCTTGATCCAGTCGCCCTTGACCATGCGCGGCCGGCCGACCGCGGCGACGACGATGTCGGCGCGCTTCACCACGGCCGGCAGGTCGCGCGTCCGCGAATGGGCGATGGTGACGGTGCAGTCAGCCTGCAGCAGCAACTGCGCCACCGGCCGGCCGACCAACTCGGAGCGGCCGATGACGACCGCCTCCAGCCCCGACAGCGAGGGCAGCGCCTGCTTCAGCAGCAGCATGCAGCCGAGCGGCGTGCAGGGCACGAGCCCGTTCTTGCCGCCGGCGAGCAGGCCGGCATTGATCGGGTGGAGGCCGTCCACATCCTTGGCGGGGTCGATGGCGTCGATGATGCGGCCGGTGTCGATATGCTTGGGCAGCGGCAGCTGGACGAGGATGCCGTCGACGCCGTCATCGGCGTTGAGTTCGGCGATCTTGGCGAGCAGCGCCGCTTCGGTCGTCTCCGCGGGCAGGCGATGAGCGACCGAGTTCATGCCGATCTCGGCCGCAAGCTTCTCCTTGGAGGCGACATAGACCTTGCTGGCAGGGTCCTCGCCGACGAGCACGACATGAAGGCCGGGCACGGGGTTGCCAGCGGCCTTGAGCGCCGCGACCTCGCGGCTGATCTCAGCTCGCAGCTCCGCTGCCACAGCCTTGCCGTCGATGATGCGTGCCGTCATGACCAGCTCCTTGGTGAGGCATCGGATCGAAAAACGGATTCCTGTTTCCGGTTTGATGCCCTGCGCCGCTCTCTTGCTGCATTGCGACAGAACGGACAAGGGCCGTCGTGCCTTGAATCTCCGGCGGGTGGGGATGCCGCTCGCGCCGCTTGATCGGGAGGCGGCGAGCCAGCATGGTCCGCAGGTGATTCAGAAGGCGGCGTGCAAGCCGGAGACGATCGACGTGACCACCGGCTTTGCAGCGATCCCGGCTTCCGGCAGCTATGTGCTGCGCAATGCCAGGGCGCCTGCCTGTCTGGTCGAGGCCGGCAGCCTGGCGAGCGATCGCGATGGATTTGCGCTGCTCGACATTGCCGTCGAGGACGGCGCCATCGCCTCGCTCCTGCCGGCGGGCACGCCTGCGCTCGATGCCGTGCCTGCGCTCGATCTCGATGGCGGCATCGCGCTGCCGCGGTTGGTCGACGTCCACACCCATCTCGACAAGGGCCATATCTGGCCGCGCCGGCCCAATCCGGACGGCAGCTTCATGGGCGCGCTGAGCGCGGTCGCGGCCGATCGCGAGGCGAACTGGTCCGCGGAGGACGTGCGGGCGCGCATGGAATTCGGCCTGCGCTGTGCCTACGCCCACGGCACCGCGGCGATCCGGACCCATCTCGACTCGCTCGGCAAGCAGATCGGCATCTCCTGGCCGGTCTATGCCGAGCTCAGGGCCGAATGGGCCGGGCGGATCGCGCTGCAGGCTTCGCCGCTGTTCGGCATCGATGCCGCCGTCGACCCCACACATATGCAGGCGATTACCAAGGCCGTGACTGATCATGGCGACAGGCTGCTCGGCGCCGTCACCTATATGGTGCCTGAGCTCGACGCCGGGCTCGACAGGCTGTTCCGGGCCGCGATCGAAAACGGCTTCGATCTCGATTTCCATGTCGACGAGACCAACGACCCGGCGGCACGCTCGCTTGAGCACATCGCCGATGCGGCGCTACGCCATCGCTTCCAGGGCAAAATCCTGGCCGGGCATTGTTGCTCGCTCTCATTGCAGCAGCCGCAGGACGAGG
Organism: Allobosea sp.; assembly: GCA_024231975.1. Lineage (GTDB taxonomy): Bacteria > Pseudomonadota > Alphaproteobacteria > Rhizobiales > Beijerinckiaceae > Allobosea. The sequence goes on along the minus strand of JAAEQB010000120.1, from coordinate 358,192 downwards.
CGCGGATCGTCGGGAAAGTGCGCGACGCCGGCATCGCCGTGGTCTCGCTGCCGATGTGCAACATGTATCTGCAGGATCGCCAGCGCGGGCGCACGCCGCGCTGGCGTGGCGTCACGGCGCTGCATGAGCTGAAGGCCGCGGGCGTGCCGGTGATGATCGCCTCCGACAACACCCGCGACCCGTTCTACGCCTATGGCGATCTCGATCTCGTCGAGACGCTGCGCGAGGGCACTCGCATCCTCCAACTCGACCATTCCGGCGGTGATTGGGCAAGGGCGGTCGCGGCCACGCCGGCCGATGTCATGGGCCTTTCGAGCGCCGGCCGCATCGCGGTGGGCGGTCCTGCCGACCTGATCCTGACCCGCGCCCGGGACTGGACCGAATTCTTCGCCAGGCCGCAGGCCGACCGGACGGTGCTGGTCAAGGGCCGCGTTATCGACCGCACCTTGCCCGATTACCGTGAACTCGACCATCTGATGAGCCGCCCCGCATGACCGCACGCTACGACATCGACGCCCTGAAGCGCCGCCTGAACGGCATCCGCACCGAGGACAATCCGGCACTGGTCAAGCAGAAGAGCCGCGATTTCTTCTGGTACTCGCCGAAGCTGAAGCGCCAGCTCGACCATGTCACCGCCGACATCATCGTCTCGCCGACCAGCGAGGGAGAGGTGCTCGAGACACTCTCGGCCGCGCATGCGCTCGGCATCCCCGTGACGCCGCGCGGCACCGGCACCGGCAATTACGGCCAGGCCATGCCGCTCTCGGGCGGCATCGTGCTCGACCTTGCCGGCTTCAACAAGGTGACCAGCATCGAGGCCGGGCGCTATGTCGCCGAGCCCGGCGCGGTGCTGGCCAAGATTGACCAGGAGACGCGGGCCCATTCGCGCCAGGAGATCCGGCTGCATCCCTCGACCTATCACACCGCTTCGGTCGGCGGCTTCATCGCCGGCGGCTCCGGCGGCGTTGGCTCGATCAAATGGGGCGGCCTGCGCGACTGGGGCAACATCATCTCGCTGCGCGTCGCGACCATGGAGGGCACGCCGCGCATCCTCGAACTCCAGGGCGAGGACCTGCACAAGGTCGCGCATGCCTATGGCACCAACGGCATCATCACGCAGGTCGAGATGCCGCTCGGCCCGGCCTATTCATGGGTCGACGTCATCCTCGGCTTCAATGAGCTGCGCGCCGCGGCCGAATTCGCCAATGCGCTCGGCGAACAGGACGGACTGGCGCTGAAGAACCTCGCCGTGGTCGCTGCACCCGCGCCGCACGATTATTTCCTGCGCCACAAGAAGTTCCTGCCGCGCGACAGTCATTGCGTGATGGTCATGGTCGCCGATTTCGCGGTCGAGTCGATGCTGGCCTTCGCCCGCCGCTTCGGCGGCTCGCAGCTGCTGATGCGCTCGGACAAGCTGACAGCGGAGGAGGCCAAGGGCCTGCCGCCGACCTTCGAGCTCGGCTGGAACCACACCACCTTGCGGGCCCTGCGGGTCGATCCCTCGATCACCTATCTGCAGGTGCTCTATCCCTTCCCGAACCAGGTCGATCTCGTCGACAAGATCCATGCCCGCTTCGGCGACGAGGTCACCTGCCATCTCGAATTCGTCCGCTTCGACGGCAAGATCACCTGCTTCGGTCTGCCGCTGGTGCGCTTCACCAGCGAGGAGCGGCTGGAGGAGATCATGGCGATCCATGAGGAGATGGGCGCGCCGATCTTCAATCCGCACCGCTACACGCTGGAAGAGGGCGGGATGAAGCAGACCGACGAGGTCCAGCTCGCCTTCAAGCGCGAGGCCGATCCGCAGGGGCTGCTCAATCCCGGCAAGATGATCGCCTGGGAAGACCCGAACTACGACTACCGTTCGGGCAAGACCTTCCTGTTCAAGGCGCTCGGCGAAGCCGGCGTGGGCGCCTGAGCCGGCCGATGCGCGCGCTCGTCCTCTATGCCCACCCCGATCCCGGGAGTTTCGGGGCGGCGGTGCATGAGACTGTTGTCTCCGGCTTGCGCCGGGCCGGGCACGAGGTCGACGATTGCGACCTCTATGCCGAAGGCTTCGATCCGGTCCTCAGCCGCGAGGAACGGGTCGGCTATCATGATCTCGCCAGCAACCAGAACCATGTAGCCGGCTACGTTGAGCGTCTGATGCGAGCTGAAGCGCTGTTCCTCTGCTTCCCGGTCTGGAACTACGGCTATCCCGCGATCATGAAGGGCTATTTCGACCGCGTCTTCCTGCCGGGCGTCTCGTTCAAGCTGGTCGACGGCTCGATTCGGCCGAACCTCTGGAATATTCGCCGGCTGATGACGGTGACGAGCTATGGCGGCTCGCGCTGGCGGACCTTCCTGATGGGAGATCCGCCGCGCCGGCAGATCAAGCGCGGCCTGCGGGCGGTGTGCCATCCGGCAGCGCGGGTGTCTTATCTGGCGCATTACGACATGAACCGCTCGACGCCACAGAGCCGCACGGCCTTTCTCGCCAGGGTCGAGCAGGAAATCGCACGGATTCAAAAGCCTGTCTGACAATTGTCATCGGCCTGTCATGAAGGCGGGCGATTGCACAGCCGGCGAAAAGTATCCGCAACCTTTTCCAAGGGCCGGCTCATGACCAAGTCCCTCGAAAAAAGCGTCGGCCGTGCCCTGTTGGTGACGGCGCGGCTCCATAGGGCACGGATGGGCGAGCGCCTCAATGCGCTCGGGCTCTTCCCGGGCCAGGAACAGGCTCTGAAATCCCTGCAAAGCGCCCCGATGACGATGGGCGAGCTTGCGACCCTGCTGCGGGTCAAGCCGCCGACCGTGTCCAAGACGATCGGCCGGCTCTCGCTGCAGGGGCTGGTCACGCGCGAAGGCGGCGGCCGGGACGGCCGGCTGGTGCAGGTGGCGCTGACCGAGAATGGCCAGAAGACCGCGGCGGCCCTCGATGCGGTCTGGAACCAGGTCGAGGAAGAGCTTCTCGAAAAGCTCGACGCCAAGGAGCGCAAGCAATTGCGCAAATTGCTGCGCAAAGCGTCGAAGGGCTTGTCCAAGGCCGGTGCCGATGTCGACGAAGTCGATGACGAGGCCGAAGACGCCGCCTGAGACCGAGCGCGTCAGCGGCATGTCTCGCATGCGCTGGCGGGCTGGTTTCAAGCCTTAAATCGGTTCATCTATGTCTCGTCATTCCTCCAGAGCATGACGAGACCTTGTCGGCCGCTCCCGCTCCGCTTCCGGATACGCGCCGGACACGCCTGACCGCCATCGCCCTGATGAGCGGGGCGATTATCTGCTTCTCCCTGCTCGACAGCTGCGCGAAATGGCTCGGCAGCACAATGCACCCGATGCAGGTCGTGCTGGCGCGCTATGTGATCAGCGTCGCCTTGGTCTCGTTGCTGCTCAATCCCTGGAGCCACCCGGGCATCACCCGGACCAAGCGCCCCTGGCTGCAGGGCTTCCGCTCCTTGTTACTGCTCGGCTCGACCGCGCTCAACTTTGTCGCCCTGCAATATCTGCAACTGGCCGAGACGGTCTCGATCATGTTCGCGGCGCCGCTGCTGGTGGCGCTGCTGGCGGGGCCCTTGCTCGGCGAGTGGGCCGGGCCGCGCCGGCTGATCGCGATCGGCGTCGGCTTCCTCGGTGTCCTCGTGGTGACGCGGCCGGGGCTCGGCGGCCTGCATCCGGCGGCTCTGCTCAGCGTCTGCGGCTGCTTCTGCTACGCCTTCTATGCCTTGTCGACGCGGATGCTGGCCTCGAGCGACTCGCCGCAGACGACGATGTTCTATTCCGGCATCGGCGGGGTGGTGATCATGCTGCCGCTGGTGCCATTGTACTGGTCCTGGCCAGCGGACTGGCAGAGCTGGCTGCTGATGGCTGGCACCGGCTTCTTCGGAGCGGTCGGTCACTGGCTCCTGATCCTGGCGCATCAGCGTGCGCCGGCGACGATCCTGGCGCCGTTCATCTATTCCCAGATCGTCTGGATGATCCTGCTCGGCTGGTTCGTCTTCGGCCAGATCCCCGACCGCTCCACCTTCATCGGAGCGGCGATCGTCATCGCGTCGGGCCTCTACCTGCTCTATCGTGAGCGCGTGCGGCACGTGCCCGAAGGCTCGGCCCGGCTCGACTGACCCAGGCACGGTTCTTGAAGCCTCCATCCGTGGATGGAGGCCATGATGACGGTTTGGCACCGCAACTGGCTACCGGCTACCGCGTTCGGCACAGATGTGGCCCGGGCGCGTCCCGCCATGGCACAGGCGCCGGGCTCAGCCGAGCGAGACCTTGCTCTGCGCAGCGACGAAATCCGAGAGCATCGGCACATAGTCCTCGCCCTTGCCGCTGGCGACGGCCGCCGCGTAGACATTCTTGACGGCGCCGCCGACCGGATTGGGAACACCGGCGGCGTTGGCGAGGCTTTCCAGGTAGCGGACATCCTTCAGCGCGTTGGAGAGCGTGAACTTGTGCGCATCCGGATCGCGCTCCAGCACGTATTGCATGAAGGTCCGGTAGAAGCCGCACTCCATGCGCCCGCCGGTGATGACGCTGTCGAAGGTCTGCGGGGTGATGCCGACCTTCTGCGCCAGCGTCAGCGCCTCCGCGTAGATGGCGCCGTAGCCGAGGGAGAGAAAGTTGTTGAGCAGCTTCATCTTGTGGCCGTCGCCGACCGGGCCGAGATGCACGATCTTCTGGGCCCAGGCTTCGCAGACCGGGCGAATGCGCTCGAAAACGCCACTGTCCGCGCCAATCATCGTGGAGAGTTGACCGAGCTTCGCCTGGGCGGGTGTTCCGCCGAGCGGAGCGTCGCAGAGGTGCAGGCCGATGGCAGCGAGCCGTTCCGCCAGAGCGATCGTCGAGACCGGGTCGGAGGTCGAGCAGTCGACGATGACCGTACCGGGCCTGGCGCCGGCGGCGATGCCGTCCGGTCCGTTGACGACCTGTTCGACCTGCGGAGAGCCGGTCACGCAGAGGAAGATGATGCTCGCATTCTGGGCGAGTTCTTTCGGCGTGGCGGCTTCCTTGGCGCCCTCTGCCTTGAGTTCTTCGACAGGCTTGCGGTTGCGGTGGCCCATGACGGTGAGGGGGAAGCCCTTGGCGAGAATGCAACTCGCCATGCCCTGACCCATGTAACCGACACCGATGAAGCCGATCGATTCTTTAGTCGTGCTCATCTTCAGTTTCTCCGAATTCTATGAGATGGAACAATGCAATGCGGAACGATTTGGCCAAGAACTGGTTGAATGCATCGGCTTACCGGCTTCAGGAGAAGCGATCGATGGCGAATGACGGACACTCGCGCGACCCCTCTGGGGCGGGGAAAGCGGGCGTCAAACCCGGTGGCCGGGGTCGCGTTACCTTGCAGATCATCGCCGACCGGCTGGAAGTCTCGACCGCGACAGTCTCGCTCGCCCTGCGCGAAAGCCCGCTCGTCGCTGACGGCACACGCCTGCGGGTGCAGCAGATCGCCCGCGAGATGGGCTATAGCTACAATCGCAGCGCGGCCTCGCTGCGGACCGACCGGACCAATATCCTCGGCGTCGGCTTCCATGACATCACCAATCCCTATTTCGCCGAATTGCTCGCGGCGATCGAGGAAACCGCTGCCGCGCATGGCCGCTCGATCCTGCTCGGCACCTATGCCGAGAACCTGCAGCGGCAGGACCGTGTCCTCACCACGCTCAAGGAATATCGCCCCGACGGCATGATCATCTGCCCGGCCGGCGGCACCACGGCCGAGACGCTGCAGCACCTGATGGCGGCGCAGGTGCCGCTGGTGCAGCTCTCGCGCGAGATCCCCGGCATCGGGCTCGACTTCGTCGGCTCGGACGACCGCCATGGCACGGTGCTGGCGGTCGAGCACCTGATCGGCCTCGGCCATACCCGCATCGCCTTCCTCGGTGAGAGCCCGCTGATCTCGACCGGACGCAACCGCTATCGCGGTTATTGCGAGACTCTTGCCAAGCACGGGCTGCCGCTCGACCCGGCGATCGTCTACTCGGCCTATGGCACGCGCGAGAACGGGCTGAAGGGCGTCCAGAAGGTGCTCGACGCGGCGAATCCGCCGACCGCCGCGGTCTGCTTCAACGATCTCACCGCCTTCGGCGCCATGCTCGGGCTGCGCCATCGCGGGCTCGAGGCCGGCAGCGATTTCTCGCTGATCGGCTGCGACGACGTGCAGGAGGCGGCGCAGTGGTATCCTGGACTGACCACCATCAAGAATTTCCAGGACGAGATGGGCCGCAAGACCGCGGAGATGCTGATCAACCGGATCGCCGACCCGTCGGCGCCGCCGCAGCGCGCCGTGCTGACGCCGGAGCTGGTGGTGCGCGGGACCACGGCGCCGCCGAAGGCGCGGCGCTGAAGCTGGATCAGGCATCGTTGTCAGGCTTGCGGTTCAGCGCCCGATAGGCGCGGACCACATGCGAGTCGTCGCGTCCGCCATGGCCAAGGCCCGACGCTGCGAGGAACATCTGGTGCGCGGCCGCAGCGAGCGGGAGGGCCGCCTTGGCGGCACGGCCGGCATCGAGGACGATGCCGAGGTCCTTGACGAAGATGTCGACGGCGCTGGCGACCGGTGGCTCGTCGTCGAGCATGCGCGGGCCGCGATCCCTCAGCATCCAGGACGAGGCGGCCGAGCCGCCCATGATCTCGAACAGCAGCGCGCCGTCGATGCCGGCCTTTTGCGCCCGCGAGAGTGCTTCCGCTGCGACGGCGATATGGACGCCGCAGAGCAGCTGGTTGACGGTCTTCACCGTCGCGCCCTGGCCCGGCTTCTGCCCGACATGGAAGACCTTGTCGCCCATGGCGTCGAGCACGGGCTTCGCCCTAGCGAAACTGTCGGCGAGGGCACCGACCATGATGGTGAGCGTGCCACCCTGAGCTCCCTTCACCCCGCCGGAGACCGGCGCGTCGACGAAATGCCGGCCCGTCTTGGTCACGGCTTCGGCGATGACCTCGACTTCACCGGGCGGGCAGGTCGCCATCAGGATGACGGTCGCGCCGGGAGCCAGTGCAGCGAGCGCGCCGGAGTCGAACAGGACCGAACGGGCCTGTGCCGCGTTGACCACCATCAGGACGAGCGTCTCGGCTCCTTCAGCCGCGGCGGCAGCGCTGTCGGCGGCCTGGCCGCCGGCCGTGACGAGCGCGGTTCGGGCGCTTTCTCTCATGTCGAAACCGGTGACGCGAAACTGGCGCTTGACGAGATTCTCGGCCATCGGCGCACCCATGGCGCCGAGCCCGACGAAGGCGATTGAAGTCACAATGATTTGCCTTGGTTGGAAGGCGGGCGGCCTGGCCGCCCGCCGGGAACTATTCCTTCACCGCGCCGGTCATCGAGGCGACGTAGTAGTCGACGAAGAACGAATAGAGGATCGCGACCGGGATCGAGCCGAGCAGCGCGCCGGCCATCAGCGAGCCCCAATGGTAGACGTCGCCCTCGACCAGCTGGGTCAGCACCGCGACCGGAACCGTCTTCTTCTCGGCCGACTGGATGAAGGCGAGCGCGTAGATGAACTCGTTCCAGGACAGAGTGAAGGCGAAGATACCGGCCGAGATCAGCCCGGGCAGCGCCAGCGGCAGGGTGATCTTCCAGAGCGTCTGCAACCGGGTCGCGCCGTCGATCATGGCGCATTCCTCGAGCTCGTAGGGGATCGACTTGAAGTAGCCGATCAGGAGCCAGGTGCAGAACGGGATCAGGAAGGTCGGATAGGTCAGGATCAGCGCGAGCTGCGAGTCGTACAGCCCGAACTGGAAGATCAGCGTCGCCAGCGGGATGAACAGGATCGAGGGCGGCACCAGATAGGCCAGGTAGATGGCGAGGCCGACATAGTTCGAGCCCTTGAACTTCAGGCGCTGGATCGCATAGGCGGCGAGCACGCTGGCGAAGAGCGAGAGCGCCGTCGCGACCGTCGCCACCGTCATCGTCGTCAGCAGCCATTGCGGGTAGTCGGTCTGGAAGAGCAGCTTGTTGATGTTGTCCAGCGTCGGCGACTTCACCCAGAACGGGTTGTTGTTCTTGTAGTCGAGCAGTTCGCCATTCGGTTTGATCGCCGTGATCGCCATCCAATAGAACGGGAACAGCAGCACGATCACGAAGAGCGAGAGCGGCAGATAGAGCGTGATGAAGCGACGCGGTCCCGAGGACCAGTCGATCACGCCGGTTCGCTCCTCGTCGACGAGATGCGGGCGCGGGGCAGGGGCAGCTTGATCAGTCATTGTCTTCTCCCTGCTGCCATTTGCGGCGGGCGAGCGCGAAGTAGCTGAACAGCGTCGCCATCACGAGGAAGGGGATCATCGCCACCGCGATCGCCGCGCCCTCGCCGAGCTGGCCGCCCGGGATGCCGCGTTGGAAGGCGAGGGTGGCCATCAGATGGGTCGAGTTGATCGGGCCGCCGCGGGTGATGGCGTAGACGAGCTGGAAATCGGTGAAAGTGAACAGCACCGAGAAGGTCAGCACGATCGCCAGGATCGGCATCAGCATCGGCAGGGTGACATGCCGGAAGCGCTGCCAGGCATTGGCGCCGTCGAGCATCGCCGCCTCGTAGAGCGTTGGCGAGATGGTCTGCAGGCCGGCAAGCAGCGAGATCGCGACGAAGGGGATGCCGCGCCAGACATTGGCGGCGATCAGTGACCAGCGTGCCGGCCAGGGGGCACCGAGGAAATCGATATAGGTGTCACGCCAGCCGAGCACGTCGACGAGCACATAGGAAATGATCGAGAACTGCGGATCGTAGATCCACCAGAAGGCGATCGCCGAGAGCACGGTCGGCACGATCCAGGGCACCAGGATCAGCGCCCTGAGTAGCGACTTGAACGGCAGGTTGTTGTTGAGCAGCAACGCCAGCCAGAGGCCGAGCCCGAACTTCCCGACGGTCGCGACGCCCGTATAGAGCAGCGTGTTCCAGACCGAGGTGATGAAGACCGGGTCGTGCCAGAGCGACTCGAAATTCTCGAAGCCGATGAAGATGCCGCTGCGGCCGATGCGCGTATCGGTGAAGGCGAGCCAGATGCCGAGGCCGAGCGGATAGCTCAGGAAGACCAAAAGCAGGCCGAGTGCCGGCAGCAGGCAGATGAAGATCAGGAATGGCTTGTAGTCGAACAGCCTGACCAGCCAGCTCTGCTCGGGCTGGGTGGTCGGCCGGGCCTCCGCCGCAATCGTCATGGCGCTTTATCCCGTGATGGAGCCGCGCCGCCGGTTATCCCAGCGGCGCGGTGTCGACGGATGATCAGGTGCGGTAGTAGCGCTTGGCGCGGCGCTCGGCTTCAGCGGCCGCCTGTTCAGGCGTTGCCTGGCCGGCGCAGACGGAAGCGACCATCTGGACCATGACGTATTCGGCGTTGACGGTGCCGGCCGCCTCGGTGATCGCGCCCTTGTAGCCGCTCCACAGAGCCCGCTCCCAGGTGTCGCGATAGACCAGGATCTTGGGATCGCTCTCCCAGACCTTGCTCTGCGCGTAGCCTTTCAGCGGCTGGGTCCAGTAGCCGAAGCAGCCGGTCAGCCACTTGTCGTACTGTTCCTTCTCCATCATGAAGCGGAGATATTCCTTGGCCGCGTTCGGGAACTTGGTGTGCTTGAACACCATGGCGTTGATCACCAGCGCCGTCTCGGTGGGCCGACCGACACCGGCGCCGACCGGCATCGGCGCGTGGTTGAGGTCCTTGCCGATCTCCGCGGTCTTCTCGTCCTTCGAGTTCTTGATCGAGAAGTAGAGCGAGACGCCGTTCTGGGTCAGGCCGATTTCACCGGCCGTCAGCGCCTTGTTGTTGCTGATGTCGAGCCAGGACAGCGTACCCGGGATGAAGGTCTCGTAGAGCGCCTTGGCGTATTTCAGCGCCTCGATCGTCTCCTTGCTGTTGATCGCAACCTTGTTGTTCTCGTCGACCATGTAGCCGCCATGCGACCAGACCAGCCAGTTGCAGAAGGCATTGCCGTCGCCGACGGCGTTGCCGAGGGCAAAGCCGGCCGGATGGCCCTTGGCCTTGAGCTTGCGGCAGAGGTCGAGGAAGCCGGCATGGTCGGTCGGAAACTTGTCGAAGCCCGCCTCCTTGACCCAGGATTCGCGATAGACCGCCGGGCCGCCGGAGCCGCCCATCGGGATCGAAATCCACTGGTTGGTCTTGTCCTTCTTGCCGTATTTCTCGGCGACCGGATACCAGCCGCCATACTTCTTGCCGAGGTCTTCGGCGACCGCAGTCAGGTCGATCAGCTTGTCGGCGAAGATGTGCGGGTCGTCGGCCCAACCGACGACGACGTCGGGGCCGGCGCCGGTGTTGGCGGTGACGGCGGTCTGCGGGCGCAGATCCTCCCAGCTGGCATAGTCGACACGGACCGGGACGCCGGTCGCCTTGGTGAAGGCCTCGGTGTTCTCGTTGAAGATCGCCTGGTCGGGGTCGACGAACTTGGTCGGGCGCAGCACGCGCAGCGTCGCGCCCTTCTCGATATTGGCGGTCTGGGCGATCGAAGGCGCGGCAAGGGTGGCGCCGGCCGCAAGGCCTGCGCCGCCGATCAATACGTCACGTCTGGAAATGCTCATCGCTTGTCTCCTCCGGGTTGCCGCGAGGCCCTGCATGGGAGCCTCGTCGCGTTTTTTGTCGGACATCGCCGCCGCCGGGGTGTTCCCCGTGCGGCGGCGACGGAAGTCAGATCCGCTTGCCGGTCGCGGCGTCGAACAGATGGGTCACCGAAGTGTCGGGCCGGATCTTGATCGTTTCGCCGGGCTTGGCGCCGATGCGCTCGCGGAAGATGCAGGTCAGGTCCTGGCCGCCGCAGCGGACGACGACCTGCGTCTCCGATCCCATCGGCTCGATGACCACCACCTCGGCGGACAGGCCGTTCGGGTCGAGCATCAGATGTTCGGGGCGGATGCCGAGCACCGCGGCCCGGTCGTTCGAATCCGCCGGATGCTTGCCGATCGGCCAGATCACGCCGCCCTCGGTCTCGAAGCCGTTGGCGCGGATCGTGCCCTTCAGCAGATTCATCGAGGGCGAGCCGATGAAGGCGGCGACGAAGAGGTTGGCGGGATTGTCGTAGAGATCGAGCGGGGCGCCCATCTGCTCGACGATGCCGTCATGCATCACGACGATCTTGTCGGCCATGGTCATGGCCTCGATCTGGTCGTGGGTGACGTAGACCGTCGTGGTCTTGAGGCGCTGGTGCAGCTCCTTGATCTCGGTCCGCATCTGCACGCGCAGCTTGGCGTCGAGGTTGGAGAGCGGCTCGTCGAACAGGAAGACCTGCGGATCGCGTACGATGGCGCGGCCCATGGCGACGCGCTGGCGCTGGCCGCCGGAGAGCTGGCGCGGGAAGCGGTCGAGCAGGTTGGTCAGGCCGAGAATGCCCGCAGCCTTGCTGACGCGCTCGTCGATCTCGGCTTTCGGCGCCTTCCGCAGCTTCATCGAGAAGGCCATGTTATCGGCGACCGTCATATGCGGGTAGAGCGCATAGTTCTGGAACACCATGGCGATGTCGCGCTCCTTCGGCGGCACGTCGTTGACGACGCGCGAGCCGATCCGGATCTCGCCGCCCGAGATGTTCTCGAGGCCGGCGATCATGCGCAGCAGGGTCGATTTTCCGCAGCCCGAGGGGCCGACGAGGATGACGAACTCGCCATCGTTGATGTCGATGTCGACGCCGTGAATGACCTGCGTCGAGCCATAGGCCTTGCGCACGTCGGCAATCTGGACGGATGCCATCTTGGTTGTTTCTCCCGCTCTTTGGTTTGCCCCGGGGTGCCTGACACGATCCCCGCCGGCGGCGTTGCAGAACATCGGCTTCTGACGGCCGATCGAGACAAGGCCCCGCAACCCAGGCGAGCCGCCTGTTGCGTCAACCTCGTTCCCGGATAAAGTCATACGATAGAAACAGGCGTGTCAAGCGCCGGGCAGGCGACGGGGGAGCTCCTCCAGCGCCGCCGATCACGGAGGAAAATGCGCGGTCCGATGCAGCTTCATGTCAAAGCGCGCGCGACGAGGCTCAACCCCGACCGGCTGTTCGGCCAGGTCGCGCACAGGCTCGCGGTCGCGATCATCACCGGCGCCTCTCCCGCTGGCTCGCTGCTGCCAAACGAGGACGATCTGAAGGGCGAGATCTCAGTCTCGCGCACTGCCTATCGTGAGGCAGTGAAGTTCCTGAGCGGCAAGGGGCTGGTCGAGGCCAGGCCGAAGAGCGGCACGCGGGTGGCGCCTCGCGAGGCCTGGAACCTGCTCGATCCCGATGTGCTCGCTTGGCATTTCGCGGCCGATCCCAACGAGAAATTCATCCGCGATCTGTTCGAGCTTCGGCTCTTCGTCGAGCCGAGCGCGGCGCGGCTGGCAGCGCAGCGGCGCAGCGATGCCGATCTCAGGCTGATCGAGACGGCCTTTCGCGGCATGGTCGAGAACCCGCCCTATGCCGAGCCGACGGTCAGTGCCGACCTCGCCTTCCACGAGGCGATCTTCGCCGCGACCCGCAACCCGCCGCTGCAATGCCTGGCGCCGGCCGTCAGCGCGACGATCCAGTGGTCACTGTTCCTGAAGGCGCCTGACGATCGCTTCTTCTTCACCGCCTCGCTGATCGATCACGAACGCGTCTTCGATGCGATCGTGCAGCGCGACGGCGACCTCGCAGCGGCGCGGATGAGTGGGCTGGTAATCGACAGCCTGAACAGCACTTTGGGGCTGCTCGCGGCGCGAGCGCGGTCTCCAGCGGCGAAAAGCGCGTGATTAAGTCATACTATATCCGGCTGAATCGACAGCCGAGCCGGCATGGCATAACCGGCTTTGCGGGCAGCCCCTGTCTGCGGCTAGGGGAATTCCCCGGCGGCGCTCTAGCAGCTAGGTTGATCTAATCGTTTTAAGAATTTGAAATCAAGCCCAGCAGAGTTCCAGGAAAGCAGGACCATGACCACGCAGAACAAGATCGAGATCGTCATGACCGGGCCGCTGATGGCCTATGCCGCCGACCAGCTGAAGGCGCGCTTTATCGTGCACGAGCTCTGGAAGGAGCAGGATCGCACGGCGGCGCTGGCTGCGGTGAAGGACCGGGTGCGCGGCGTGGCCGGCGGCGGCGCGCATGTGCGGATCGACGACGCGCTGTTCGATGCGCTGCCGAAGCTGGAAGTCGTCTCGAATTTCGGCGTCGGCTACGACAATGTCGATGCCAAGGCCGCCGGCAAGCGCGGCATCATCGTCACCAATACGCCGGATGTGCTGACCGACGAGGTCGCCGATCTCGCCATCGGCCTGCTGCTGGCGACGGTGCGCCAGCTGCCGCAGGTCGACCGCTATCTGCGCGCCGGCAAGTGGTTGCAGGCCGCCTATCCGCTCACCACCTCGCTGCGCAAGCGCAAGATCGGCATCGTCGGCCTCGGCCGGATCGGCAAGGCGGTGGCGCGCCGGCTCGAAGCCTTCGACGTGCCGGTCGTCTATCACGGCCGCTCGCGCCAGGCCGACGTCGCCTATCGCTACTACCCCTCGCTCACCGAGATGGCCGCGGATGTCGACACGCTGGTCTCGGTCGCGCCAGGCGGCGATTCGACCTACCACATCATCAATGCCGAGGTGCTGAAGGCGCTCGGGCCGAACGGCATCGTCGTCAATGTCGGCCGCGGCACGGTGATCGACGAGCAGGCGCTGATCGAGGCGCTGAAGTCGAAGACCATCCTCTCCGCCGGCCTCGACGTGTTCGAGGACGAGCCGCGCGTGCCGGCCGAGCTGATCGCGATGGACCATGTCGTGCTGCTGCCGCATGTCGGTTCGGCATCTGTGCATACGCGCGAACAGATGGGCCAGCTTCTGGTCGACAATCTGGTTTCATGGTTCGATGGCAAGGGTCCTTTGACACCGGTTGCCGAGACACCATGGACAAAAGCCTGATCACGACGGGACTACGGCGCGGCGCGGCTGCCGCCGCGCTGGCGCTGCTCATCGGCTCGCCGGCCGGAGCGCAGACGGCGCCGCTGCCGCGCGGCGCCGAAAAGGCGCCCGAGGCCCTGAAGCCCTTCATTGGCTCCTGGGATATCGAGAAACTTGGCGCGTCGCGCGAGTGCACGGTCACCTTCGGGACCGAAGCGGCCGGGCAGGGGCGGCAGGTCCGGTTCCCGGCGACCTGTCGGCGCGCCCTGCCGATCCTCACCGGGGTCGTCGCCTGGGATGTGGCCGACGGCGCGCCGAGGCTCCTCGACGGTCACGGCAAGCCGGTGATCGTCTTCAGCGGAAAGGCCGATCCGGGACGGCGCGGCAAGGGCAGCGATGGTGCGGATTACGGGCTCGATCCGGCTGGCTATGTCCGGGCGCAGCAGCGCCCGGTACCGGGCCAAGCCGAGCTTGCGGCGACGGCGGCGGCGCGCCCGACGGCCGTCGATCCTGCGAGCGCGCCTGCGGCAGGCAGTGTCCCCGGCCGCTATACGGTGATGCGACAGGCTGGGCGCGATGTCTGCAAGCTGATGCTCTCCACCAATCCCTCGGCCAATGCCGGCGCGTCAGTCGCGAGCTTCGACGGGCTCTGCCCCGACACGGGGTTGACGATCTTCTCGCCGGTCGCTTGGCGCTACGAGGCCGGCCGGCTCGAACTGATCGCCCGCAAGGGCCACAAGGTCGAGCTGGTCTTCGAAGGCGGGCAGTGGCGCAAGGACCCGGCGGTCGGCGCGCCGCTGATGCTGAAGAAGCTGCCCTGAGATAGCCTCGCCTCATTTCGTCATGGTCGGGCTCGTCCCGACCATCCACGTCTTGGCTTCACCAATCGCATGCGGCGTTCAAGACGTGGATGCTCGCCACAAGGGCGAGCATGACGGTGGAGTTCGGTCCCTACGCGACGAATGTCCCGCCGAGCTCGTCGTCGATATGGGCGCGGATGATCTCTTCGAAGCTCGATTCCGCCTTGAAGCCGAGCGCCGGCGCGCGCTTGGCGTCGAAATTCCGCGGCCAGCCGGCGACGATGGCGTCGATCACCGGATCGGGCACGTGCTTGATGCGCTTGACCACGTTCTCGCCGGCGACCTTGCGCAGCGCCTCGATCTGTTCGGCGACGGTGGCGGAATAGCCCGGCATGGTCAGCGCTCGGCGCGGGCCGATCGCGTTCGTATCCATGGTCGCGGCGTGGACAAGGAAGCCGACGGCCGAGCGTGGTGAGGCGTGCCAGTGGCGGACCTGGTCGGAGACCGGCAGCACTGCCTCCTGGCCGTTGAGCGGCTCGCGGATGATGTTGGAGAAGAAGCCGGAGGCCGCCTTGTTCGGCGCGCCCGGGCGCACGCAGATCGTCGGCAGGCGGATGCCGATGCCGTCGAAGAAACCACGGCGGGAGTAGTCGCTGAGCAGGAGCTCGCCGATCGCCTTCTGCGTGCCGTAGCTGGTCAGCGGCGTGGTGAAGAACTCGTCCTCGATCTTGTCATGGAAGGGCGCGCCGAAGACGGCGATCGAGGAGGTGAAGATCACGCGCGGCTTGTAGCCGTCGCCGGTGAGGCGGATGGCATCGAAGAGATAGCGCGTGCCGTCGAGATTGATGCGGTAGCCCTTGTCGAAATCGGCCTCCGCCTCGCCGGAGACGATCGCCGCGAGATGGACGATCAATTCGGGGCGCGAGGCGATCAGCTTCTCGGCTTCGCCCGGCTGGGAGAGGTCGGAGGTCAGCGACTCGAAGGCGAAGGGGGCGTTCGCCGGCGCCGAGGCCGGGAAGACGTCCTGCGCCGTCACCTTGTCGATCGCCTTGCCGCCGAGGCCGCCGTCGCGCGCCAGGCGCTCGATGAACTTGCGGCCGACCATGCCGGCGCCGCCGATGACGAGGATATGCATGTCTTTGTCCGATCTTTCGTTTCTTAACGTTCAGTTGGGGAGGCGGCCGCCGAGGTCGTCCTCGATATGGACGCGGATGATCTCGTCGAAATCCCGTTCGGCCTTGAAGCCGAGCGATAGCGCGCGCTTGGCGTCGAAGCGGGTCGGCCAGCCCTTGACGATGGCGGCGGAGGCCGGATCGGGCGCGCGCCGGATCAGCTTCACCGCCTTGTCGCCGGCGATGCGGCGCAGCGCCTCGATCTGCTCGCCTACGGTGACGCAGACGCCGGGCATGCTGAGATTGATGCGCGGGCCGAGCTGTTCGCGGCTGAGCGAGGCACCGTGCAGCAGGAAGCCGACGGCCGAGCGCGGCGAGGCATGGGTGAAGATGACGTCGTCCTCGACCGGCAGCAGCGCCTCCAGCCCCTGCAGCGGCTCGCGGATGATGCCGGAGAAGAAGCCGCCGGCCGAGGCGTTGGGCTTGCCCGGCCGGATCACGATCGAGGGGAAGCGGATGCCGACGCCGTCGACGAAGCCGCGGCGCGAATAGTCGGCGAGCAGCAATTCGCCGATCGCCTTCTGGGCGCCGTAGCTGGTCAGCGGCGTGACGTGGAACTCGTCGGAGATCGCCGGCGGGAAGGGCGCGCCGAAGATGCCGCTCGACGAGGAGAAGACGAGCTTGGGCACGTAGGCGCCGTGGCGTGCGCTTTCCTGCCGGATCGCCTCCAGCAGGTTGCGCATGCCGTCGAGGTTGATGCGGTAGCCCTTGTCGAAATCACGCTCCGCCTCGCCGGAGATGATCGCGGCGAGGTGGAAGATGATATCGGGCCGCAAGGCCGCGAGCTCGGCCGCGACCGCAGCCGAGCTCGAATCCTCGGTACGGGCCGCGACCGGCCCGTCGAAGCCGGGCGGGCGCGGCGGCGCCACGACGTCGGTCAGCGTCAGCCGGGTAAGCGGCTTGCCGGCACAGGCGCCTTCGCGGGCGATGCGCGCGGCGAGCCTCTGGCCGATCATGCCGGCGGCGCCGCTGATCAGGACGTGCATGGCGCTTCTCCTGCGCTATTCAGAGCGCGAAGCCGCCATCGGCGAGATAGATCTGGCCGGTGCTGTAGCTCGCTTCATCCGAGGCGAGATAGACCGTAAGCCACGCAATCTCCTCGGCCGTGCCGAGCCGGCCCATGGGCTGGCGGTCGATGAAGGCCTGGCGGGCGGCGGCCTCGGTCGTCTTGGTCGCCTTGGCGAGGTCGACGATGCGCTGGTCGAGCGAAGGCGACTGGATCGTGCCCGGGCAGACCGCGTTGGCACGGATGCCCTTCTTGATGAAGTCGGCTGCGACCGCCTTGGTCAGGCCGATCACCGCCGCCTTGGTGGCGCCGTAGACATAGCGGTTCGGGATGCCGCGCACCGAGCCGGCGCCCGAGGCGATGTTGACGATCGAGCCCTTGCCGGCGGCGAGCATGCCGGGGACGAAGGCCTTGATCGTGCGGTGCATCGACTTGACGTTGAGGTCGAAGGAGAACTCCCAGGCCTTGTCGTCGCATTCCAGCACGGTGCCGTGATGGACGAAGCCGGCGGCGTTGACGAGGATGTCGATGGGGCCGACCTTCTCGGCGAAGGCCTCGACCGCCTTGGTCGAGAGCACGTCGAGCTTGCGCTTCTTCGCCTTCGGGATGCCCTCGAGCAAGGCGACGTCCTTGTCGGTCGCCCAGACGGTCGCGCCCTCTGCGACAAAGGCCTCGGCGATCGCGCGCCCGATGCCTTGGCCGGCGGCGGTGACGACCGCGACCTTGCCCTTCAAACGTCCTGCCATTGTCGTTTCTTCCCTTGTTCTTCCGATTATCGGAGGCTGGTTACCTAAGGCTCTTGCGCATATGGATCAGCCGGCGATCCGGCAGATCCTCGTAATGGGTGGTCCAGTAGCCGAGCCGCTCATACCAGCCGATGCGGTCGGCGAGCTTGACGTGGGTGTAGAGATGGACCGCGTCGTGGCCGAGCGCCTTGGCCCGCTCCTCGGTGAAGTCCATCAATTGCGAGCCGATCTTCCTGCCGGTGGCGGCCGGCGAGACGGCGATGCTCCAGAGCGTGAACTTTGCCGGTTCCTCCTCGAGCACGAGGACGCCGTCGAGCGCCCCCTCGCTTTCGGCGAGCCAGACCTCATGCTCCGCCAGCACCTGATGGTAGTCGGCGATGCGTGGCAGCGACGGCACGCCGATGATGCTCTCATTCGGCAGATAGGCGGCCTGCGTCAGCGCGACGATCGCCGGGATGTCGTCGGTCGAGGCGCGGCGCAGGGCCATCTCAGGCGGCTCTGGCGGTTTTCATGAAGTCGCCCAGCGAGGTCTTCTGCTGACCCTGCGCGTCGAAGTTCTCCGGCGCGAGCCAGTTGCGGAAGGCTTGGCCGACCTTCGGCCATTCGCTGTCGAGGATCGAGAACCAGGCAGTGTCGCGGTTCTCGCCCTTCACCACCTGATGCTGGCGGAAGAGGCCTTCATACTGGAAGCCGAAGCGCAAAGCGGCGCGCTTGGAGGGCTCGTTGCGGTTGTTGCACTTCCACTCATAGCGGCGATAGCCGAGCGAGAAGCCGTATTCGCCGACGAGATAGACGGCCTCCGTCGCCATGCGGGTGCGCTGCATCGACAGCGAATAGGTGATCCAGCCGACTTCGAAGACGCCGTGCTCGGGCCGGATCTCCATCATCCAGAGATGGCCCTTGGCCTTGCCGTCGGCTTGGTCGATCACCGCGAAGGCGATGATGCCGGCCTTGCTTGCCATCGTCGTCAGGAGTTCGCGATAAGCCTCGCGGCTCGGCGGAAGCGTCGCGGGCAGCCAGTCCCAGACGGAAGGATGGCCCTCCATGGCCTGCCAGATGTCGTCGAGATGGCGGGCGGGATCGAGCGGCTCCAGCCGACAATAGCGGCCCTGCAGCACCTTGGCCGGCGGGAAGGAGCGGGGCGTCCAGTTCAGCGTCGTCATGACTTGATCGTCCTGCGCCAGGCGGTGAAGTCGTGGGTGATCTGCCAGTCCGGGCCGAGCTCGGTGGCGATGGCGGCGGCAATGGATGCGCCTTCCGCTTCCCAGGCGGTGCGCTCGGCCTCGCCGGCGAAATCGGAGGCGGCTTCGTTCGCCTCGTCATAGATCGCGTCGAAGGTGTCCATCCAGCTTTCCAGCCGGTCGGCAAGCTCGTCGGAGAGGTCGATATCGTCGGCATCGACCGGCTTGCGCTTGCCCTTGGCGTCGATCTGCCAGAGCCCGCTCCTGCCGAGCCATTCCGGGGCAATGAGAAGCTGTCCGCTCACGAGCGTGCCTTCAGGTCGTCGCGGAAGAAGGCATTGAGCGGCGCCGAGGCGCCGTTGCCGGCGAAGCCCTTGAAGCTGCCTTCGTCCTTGATCAGGCGCGTCGCCTCGATGAAGGCGGCCCAGGCGGCACGGGCGAGGGCCGCCCCGATCGAGATGCGGCGCGTGCCGGTCGCGGCGACATCGGCGACGCTGAGGCCGGCATCGTTATAGACCAGCGTATTGACCGGCTTGCCGCCGGCCGCCGCGACGATGGCCGCGATGTCGGCGGTCGTCTTCGGGCCGGGGGCGTAGAGCACGTCGGCGCCGGCCTCGGCATAGGCCTTGATGCGCCGTACCGACTCGTTCAGCGCATCGGGATGGCCGGTGAGGAAGCATTCGGCCCGGGCGGTCAGCACCACGCCGGTGCCGGTCTCGTCGACGGCGCGGCGGGCTGCCCTGATGCGCTCGACGGCGAGCTCGAAGGGATAGAGCGGATCGTCGGGGCGGCCGGTCGCATCCTCGATCGAGAGGCCGGCGACGCCGGTCGCGATGCAGAGCTTGACGTTGGCGGCGACGCCGTCCGGGGTGTCGGCATAGCCGTTCTCGAAATCGGCGTTGACCGGCAGATCGGGAACCGCCTTCACCAGCTCGGCGAGATGGGCCAGCATCATGTCGCGCGGCACGTCCTGGTCGGCGCGCCCTTGCGTGAAGGCGAAGCCGGCGCTGGTCGAGGCGAGCGCCTTGAAGCCCTGGCCGCGCAGCCAGCGGGCCGAGCCCTCGTCCCAGGGGTTCGGCATGACGAAGCAGCCGGATTCGTGGAGTTTGCGAAACGCGTCGACTTGCGGGCTGTAAGTCATTTTAAATCGTTTCAAATGAGCTCAGGGGCGTCATACTGTCGTCCCCGAGCCGATTTGTCAGCCCCGCTTGCGCGCATCTGCCGTCGAGCGGGAATGCACGTCACGAATGGCCGGCGGCAGGAGTTCCGCCGCCGGCCATCTGCAGTGTCAGTGGTTGTCGCGCGGCACGCCGAACTTCTTGTGGATCTTCTGGTACTTGACCGCTGGCTTCAGAACCATGCCCTCGGAGAGCTCGTCGACGATCTTGCGCTGGATCTCCTGCCAGGGCGTCTGGCTCTTCGGATACTTGTAGCCGCCATTGGCCTTGAACTCGGCCCGGCGCTGCGCCAGTTCCTCGTCCGAGATCAGGATGTTGGCGGTGCGCTTCTTCAGGTCGATGCGGACCTTGTCGCCGGTCTTGAGCAGGGCCAGCCCGCCGCCGGTCGCCGCTTCCGGCGAGGCGTTGAGGATCGAAGGCGAGCCCGAAGTGCCGGACTGGCGGCCGTCGCCGACGCAGGCCAGCGCCGTGACGCCCTTCTTGATCAGGTAATCCGGCGGCCGCATGTTCACGACCTCGGCCGCGCCGGGATACCCGACCGGGCCGACGCCGCGGATGAACAGGACGCAGTGCTCGTCGATCTTGAGCGCGGGATCGTCGATGCGGTGGTGGTAGTCCTCCGGTCCGTCGAAGACGATCGCCCGGCCCTCGAAGGCCATCGGGTCCTTCGGGTTCTCGAGATAGCGCTTGCGGAACTCCGGCGTGATCACCGAGGTCTTCATGATCGCCGAGTCGAACAGGTTGCCGGAGAGGTTGAGGAACCCGGCCTCCTTCTTCATCGGCTCGTCATAGCTCTTGATGACGTTGCGGTTGATCGCGAAGAAGCCCTTGCAGTTCTCCTCGTGGGTGCGGCCGTTGGCGGTGATCGCCGGCTTGAGCTTGCCCTTCTCGAGCAGCTCCGCGATCACGGCAGGCAGGCCACCGGCGCGGTAGTAGTCCTCGCCGAGATATTCGCCAGCCGGCTGCATGTTGACCAGCAGCGGCGTGTCGTAGCCGATCTTGGTCCAGTCCTCATTGTCGAGCTTGACGCCGATATGCTTGGCGATCGCATTGACGTGGATCGGCGCGTTGGTCGAGCCGCCGATCGCCGAGTTGATGACAATGGTGTTCTCGAAGGCCTCGCGCGTCAGGATCTTCGAGGGGATCAGGTTCTCCCAGACCATCTCGACGATGCGCCGGCCGGTGAGATAGGCCATCTCGTAGCGGTCGCGATAGGGAGCGGGGATCGCGGCGGCGCCGGGCAGGGTCATGCCCATCGCCTCTGCGAGCGCGTTCATGGTCGAGGCCGTGCCCATGGTGTTGCAGTGGCCGGCTGACGGTGCCGAGGAGGCGACGAGGTCGACGAAGCCGCGATAATCGATCTCGCCGGCGGCCATCATCTGGCGCGCCTTCCAGACGATCGTGCCCGAGCCGGTGCGCTCGCCGCGGAAGTCGCCGTTCAGCATCGGCCCGCCCGGCAGGGCGATCGCCGGGATGTCGACCGTCGCGGCCGCCATGATCTGGGCCGGGGTGGTCTTGTCGCAGCCGGTGGTCAGCACGACGCCGTCGATCGGGTAGCCGTAGAGGATCTCGACGAGGCTGAGATATTGCAGGTTGCGGTCGAGCGAGGCGGTCGGCCGCTTGCAGGTTTCCTGGATCGGATGGATCGGAAACTCGAAGGGCACGCCGCCCATCTCGCGAATGCCGTCGCGGACGCGGGAGGCGAGCTCGAGGTGGTGGCGGTTGCAGGGGGCGATGTCGGAGCCGGTCTGGGCGATGCCGATGATCGGGCGGCCCGACTGCAACTCCTCGCGCGACAGGCCGAAATTCATGGTGCGCTCGATATAGAGTGCGGTCATGTCGGCATTGGCGGGATTGTCGAACCAAGCTTTCGAGCGCAACTGCTCCGGCTTGATCTTGCGGACCGGCTTCTTACCAGGCGTCTTGGCCATCCCGTCATTCCCTCTCGCAGCCAGGCGGCGTTCGCGCCGCTTCGGCATCGTCTTTAAATCGATTTGATCGACAGATCATGCCGATCGCAAGCGAAGTGGCAAGAACACTTGCCGCAGTTGCTGTATGCTGCATACAACGACTTGAGGTGCCGTGCCAATCGCTTGGTCGGCGCCTTCGCCAGCAAAGGTCGCTGCGGCGCAGTTTGCAAGTGTTCCAAATGCGTCCCCGTCGCGACCGGGACGCAAGCGGCGGGCTTGCGCGGCTGCCGGCTTTGCGGCCAAGACAGATTGAACACGCGGCGACGGAAGATCTGCCGCGAGCGAAGAGGAAACCGCCATGACGCTGCACGTCGTCCCATCTTTCGGCCGGATCGGCGAGGAGAACGCCTTCGCCGTGCTCGCTCGCGCCACCGAACTGCAGCGTCAGGGCAAGGACATCATCAATCTCGGCATCGGCCAGCCGGATTTCCCGACGCCGGAGCACATCGTCGAGGCGGCGGTGAAGGCGCTGCGCGACGGCCATCACGGCTATACGCCGGCGAACGGCATCCTGCCCTTGCGCGAGGCGGTGGCCGCCGACCTGCATAAGCGTTTCCAGGTCGAGGTCTCGCCGGAGGAGGTGATGATCGTGCCGGGCGGCAAGGTCACCATGTTCATGGCGATCCTGATGTTCGGCGAGCCCGGCGCCGAAATCCTCTATCCCGATCCCGGCTTCCCGATCTATCGCTCGATGATCGAATATACCGGGGCGACGCCGGTGCCGGTGCCGATCCGCGAGGAGAACGGCTTTGCCTTCTCGGCCGAGGAGACGCTGTCGCTGATCACGCCGAAGACAAGGCTGCTGATCGTCAACTCGCCGGCGAACCCGACCGGCGGCGTCACGCCCAAGGCCGAGGTCGACAAGCTCGTCGCCGGCCTGGCGAAGTTCCCCGATGTCGCCGTGATGTCGGACGAGATCTATGACCAGATGCTCTATGACGGCGAGAAGCATGTCTGCCTCTTGAGCTATCCGGAGATCCGCGACCGGCTGATCCTGCTCAATGGCTGGTCGAAGACCTATGCCATGACCGGCTGGCGCATGGGCTTCTCGGTCTGGCCGAAGCCGCTCTACGACAATGCCCGCAAGCTCGCGGTGAACTCGCATTCCTGCGTCAACGCGCCCGCGCAATGGGCGGGCCTCGCTGCGCTGACCGGCCCGCAGGATGCGGTCGCGATGATGCTGGCGGAGTTCGACCGGCGCCGGAAGGCGGTGGTCGCCGGGCTGAACGGCCTGCCGGGCGTCTCCTGTATCGTGCCCAAGGGCGCCTTCTACGCCTTCCCGAACGTGTCGCAGACCGGCTGGAAGGCGAAGAAGCTGGCTTCGGCGCTGTTGGACGAGGCCGGCGTCGCCACGATCGGCGGGCCGGATTTCGGCGTGCACGGCGAGGGCTATATCCGCCTCTCCTACGCCAACTCGCTGGAGAACATCGAGCGGGCACTCGGGCGGATGGGCGAATTCCTCAAGAGCGCTAAGGCGGCCTGACGATGACGATCACCTGCCATCTGCGCTATGTCGTCGACCCCTACCAGCTGCCGGCCTTCGAGGCCTATGGCAAGGCCTGGATCCGGCTGGTCGAGCGGTTCGGCGGCAAGCATCACGGCTATTTCATGCCGTCGGAAGGGACATCCAACATCGCGCTGGCGATGTTCAGCTTCCCGTCCTTCGCGGAGTACGAGGCCTATCGCGAGGCCTCGTTCAAGGATGCCGAATGCCTTGCCGTGGTTGCCGAGAACGAGAAGCACCGCTTCATCGTCAGCTATGAGCGCTCGTTCTTCCGGCCGGTGTTCGAGGACGATCAGGGCGTCAAGCGCGCGCCCTGATCAGCCGGAAGACCTGATGCGTCCCGGCACGAGCCGGACCTTGCGTGGCGCCGCCAGCCAGATCGCCGCCGCCGAAACGAAGCAGCAGGCGATGACCAGCAGGAAGGCGAGGCGGTAGCTGCCGGTCGCGTCATGGATCGTGCCGGCAAGCCAGGGCCCGGCTGCGCCGCCGCCGAGCAGGGCCACCGTGACTGTCCCGAAGATTGCGCCGAAATGCGGCCCTTCGAAAAGCTCGAAGACGATCGGGCCCATCACCGAGGTGATAGCATAGCCCAAAAAGCCCTGCGCGATCACCATCACATAGAGCAGCAGAGGCGAAGGCGTGTGCTCCAGCGCGATTAATGCGGCATAGCAGATGGCGAAGCCCAGGCAGCCCGCCATCCAGATCCATTCGCGGCCGATGCGGTCCGACAGGGCGCCGAGGCCGATCTGGCCGGGAATGGCGACGGCGCTGACCAGGCCGAGCGCCCAGGCGGCCATCAACGGGGAAAAGCCGACCTCGATCAGGTACTTGGTCTGGTGGACCTGCACGGCATACCAGGCGATCAGCGCGCAGAAATAGCCGATCATGATCCACCAGAAGCGCGCCGTACGCAGCGCCCGCGCCAGCGTCCATTCGATCGCGACCCAGGCCGGGTCGACCACCGCCGCCTGGCGCTGCGCGGCAGCGGCGCCGGGCGGGCCGGTCTCGCCATCCGGCTGCAGGCCGAGATCCTGCGGCTTGCGCCGAACCAACAGGTTGAGCGGGCCGAGCAGGAAGAGCACGAGCAGGCCCATGATCCAGCAGGCGGCGCGCCAGCCATCCCGGCTGATGATCGATTGCAGCCAGGGCAGCAGCAGCAGGGCACCGACTCCCACCCCGGAAAACGCGATGCTGATGGCGAAGGCTCGGCGGCGCACGAACCAGTTCGGCAGGAACAGCGACTGAGCGGAAAAACTCATCAGATTGGCGCCACAGCCGACGAGGACGCCGAGCGTCAGATAGAGGTGCCAGGCGGCGCCGATCGCAGGCGCGATCAATAGGCCAGCCGCCAGCATCGCGACGCCGATCTCGATGACGACGCGTGGGCCGTGCCGGTCCATGACGCGGCCGACGAAGGTGCTGGTCACTGCCGAGAGCAGGAAACCGAAGGAGAAGGCGCCCGAGGCGAGCCCGCGATCCCAGCCGAACTCGTCGATCAGCGGCGGTAGCAGCAGCGAGAACGCCGTGCGCGCGTTGACGGCCACCGCCATGGTGACGAAGGCGATGCCGATGACGAGCCAGCCATAATAGAACGGCAGGCGTGCCGACCAATGCGGAGACGATGATTGCATGCCGCATTGGACGGCTGGGCGCGCCGGGCGGTCAATCCGTGCCCGGCGCACTGCAGACCTGCGTTACAGGTCAGGCCTTCGCGGCGCTCGCCGCGGCGTCGATGTTGGCGACCAGCTCGGCATCGAGGCCGAGCGAGCCGGCGAGGCCGGCGAGGAAGTCCTTCTCGGCCGGGGTGTCCGGATTGATGGCGATCCGGGCGGCCGTATAGATCTGCGCGGCGAGCTCGGGCGTCTCGGCGCCCTCGACCAGCGCATCGACGCTCGCCGGGTTGGCCAGCTCGTTAGCGAGCCACTGATTGGCTTCGGCGTCGAGCCCGGCCTCACGCAGCCCGCCGAGAATGGCGTTGCGTTCGGCGTCGTCGATATGGCCGTCGGAGGCGGAAGCCGCGATCATGGCGCGGATGAAGAGCAGCGCATGCTCGTTCTTCGCCGCTTCCGGCTCGAAGCCGGAGCCGGCGGGAGCCGGCAGCGCGGGCTGCTGGTCGGCGCCGAGCAGCGGCTTGCCGGCCTGATAATTCTGATAGGCCTTGTAGGCGAGGCCACCGACCAGGGCGAGGCCACCGAGCTTGGCTGCGGAGCCGGCGATCGAGCGGCCCGCGGACGTCCCGAAGATCAGGGCGCCGAGGCCGCCGAGCACGGCGCCGGCCGCGAGCTGGTTGCCGCCGAGCATGCCCTTGGCCTGCTCGATCAACTGCTCGGGCGTCTTGCCGCCGGAGAGCTGGCCGACGATGTCGGTCGCGCCCTGTTGCAGACCGGTGTTGCGGGCGGCGTCCTGCACGCCCTGGCTGGCCTGGCCGAAGATCTGGCCGGCCATGCCGGCGAGGCCGCCGGCGCCGCCTGCCTGCTGGACCTGCTGGGCGAGGTTGCCGAGCACGCCGCCCAGCCCGCCAGCCTGGCCGCCCTGGGCGCCAGCCTGGCTGCCCGCATTGACGAGGGCGTCGAGGAGGGACTTGGCGTTGAACATCGAGAGAGCTCCCTGATAGGTCTGCCGCTGCCGCAATCTAGGTATGCGTCAGCCGGGATACTAGGGCGGCCATGCGATTGCGACAGGAACATGACGCATGCGATCATCAGGCGGAAAAACGCGACGGGGCCTTGCCAATCCCGGCAAAATCCTTATACAGCCGGCCATCGCATCAGGCACGCATGTCGTTTGCTCGATGAGGGCCGGCCTGCCGGTTCGCGTCGCCTTCAGTTTTTTGACCGGTTTCGCCGCAGTGCAGGCCGATGGGAGTACGGGCTATGAAGATCCGCAATTCGCTGAAGTCGCTGCGCGCGCGCCATCGCGACAACCAGCTCGTGCGCCGCAAGGGCCGCGTCTACATCATCAACAAGGTCCAGAAGCGCTTCAAGGCGCGCCAGGGCTGAGGTTTCGCGCGGTCTTATAAGGCCGCGCTGGAAGCTTCCTTGTCGAGTTTGAAAAAGCGGGCTGCACAGTGTGCGGCCCGCTTTTTTTGGCTTGCACATGGCCCTGTTCTCCAGCGATCTCGCTGGGCCGTGAATTGACCTCGGGCTGCATCAGGCCCACCTTGAGAGCATGAAGTTCTCTCGCCTTGCCCGTATCGCACTGATTCCGGGATTGCTCCTTGCGATCGCGCCGGCTGCGCTCGCGCAGGACAAACCGTTGCGTGACGGCGCCGTGCCGCACGCCGATCGCGACGACAAGCCGAATCTGCCGGAAGCGCCGCCGCCCCGAAGCCCCGTCACGCTCGACAAGCTGTTCGAGCGACTCGCCGCAGCCAAGACCGCGGAAGAGGCCAAGGGAATCGCGAATCTGATCCAGCGGCGCTGGGCTCGCTCGGGCTCGGACACGGCCGACCTGCTGATGACGCGGGCGCAGGATGCGCTGAAGGCGCGCGAATTGCCGCTGGCGATCGAGTTGCTCGACCGGGTCATTTCGCTCGAACCCGACTGGGCCGAGGGCTGGAATCAGCGAGCCAATGCATTGTTCCTCGCGGGCGATCCGATTCGCTCGCTGCTCGACATTGCCGAGACGTTGAAGCGCGAGCCGCGCCATTACGGCGCGATGATGGGGCTCGGCACGATCCTGCGCCAGCAGGGCGACGACAAGCGCGCCATGGTCGCCTATCGGCGGGCGCTTGCGGTCTATCCGCAGCTGGAGGGGGTCAAGGACGCCGTCGAATCGCTCAAGCTCGAGGTCGACGGCCGCGACGCGTGATGAAGCGCATGTCATGCTCGGGCTGGACCCGAGCATCTCAAGCCGGATGAAACTCCAGTAGCGCCCCCCTTTCATGAGATTCTCGGATCTTCGCTGCGCTGTATCCGAGGATGACGCGTGAGCCTTCTCTTGCCATTTGGCAGCATTTTATCTATATTCTGCCAAATGGAGATTATCCGATGAGCCAGCTCTCGCCGGTTCCGACCTCGCCCGACGCCTTCTCGCCCGCCGCGATCACGGAGGCCGAGGCTGCGGCGATGTTCCGCGCCTCGGTGAACCTCTTTCGCCTCTGGGGGCTGACCGACGAGGAGGCCGCGGTGCTGCTCGACCAGCCGGTGCGCAGCTATCGGCGCTGGAAGGCTGGCGAGATCGGCCGCATCGACCGCGATGCGCGGGCACGGCTCTCCAATCTGATCGGTATCCACAAGGCGCTGCGCCTGATCTTCCGCGAGCCGCAGCGCGGCTATGCCTGGATCAGGGCGGGCAACGAGGCCTTCGCCGGCAAGTCGGCGCTGGACGTGATGCTCGGGGGCGAGCTCACCGACCTGATGCGGGTGCGGCGCTATCTCGACGCGGAGCGCGGGCTCTGGTGAGCGCAGGCGACTTTCCGGTCGCGCAGGTCCAGTGGCCGAGCGCGGTCCGCATCATCCGTAGCGCCTTCCCGCCGATCGACCTGTTCGAGGACATCGCCGACCCCGCCGACTGGCCGCTGCTGATCCTGGCGG
Source organism: Allobosea sp. (assembly GCA_024231975.1). Lineage (GTDB taxonomy): Bacteria > Pseudomonadota > Alphaproteobacteria > Rhizobiales > Beijerinckiaceae > Allobosea. The sequence goes on along the minus strand of JAAEQB010000120.1, from coordinate 330,306 downwards.
AGATGAAGACCAATCCGCGCCTGATGGAGACGATCGGCAATCTCGACCTGGTGCCGCCGTCCCGCCGCGTTTCCGGCCCGGGGGCGAGCTGGCTGATGGCGCCGTTCACCCATGTCAGCCGCGACCGGCCGAGCCGGTTCAGCGATGGCAGCTTCGGCGTGCTCTACGTCGCCGAGAGCTTCGAGACGGCGCTGTTCGAGACGATCCACCATCATGGTCGCTTCATGGCTAAGACGAAGGAGCTGCCGGGCTGGACCTCACAGTTCCGCGAACTGGTTTTGTCAATCGACGCCAAGCTGCACGATCTGCGTGGTGAGCAGACCGGGCAAAGCGCGCTGCTGCAGCCGGACGATTATGCGGAAAGCCAGGCGCTGGGCGCGAGGCTGCGTGCAGCCGGCTCGGATGGCGTCGCCTATCCGAGCGTGCGCCGGCCAGGCGGGGAGTGCGCTGGCCTGTTCTGGCCGGACCTTGCCGGCAATCCCGTCCAGGGCCGGCATCTCGACTATCACTGGAACGGCGAACGGGTCGATCTCTACCGCGAGGCCGCGACCGGCAAGGTGTTCCGGATCGGCTAGATTGGCGAGGGCTACCGCATTGCGCATCATGTGCCTGAATGGCTGGGGCGGGACACTTCACGAGGCGGCGGAAGCCTATCTCGCGCGGGAGGCTCCCGACGTGCTCTGCCTTCAGGAGGTCGTGCATACGCCGGGGACAGCGAAGGAGTGGCTGACTTACCGCGACGGTGGCCATGTCTTGCCGCAGCGCGCCAACTTCTTCCGGGACGTGTCGGAGGCTCTGCCGGACCACGTCGCGATCTTCTGCCCGGCGGCGCAGGGCATTCTCTGGGACGGCGAGGAGACCGTACCCTCGCAATGGGGGCTCGCGACCTTCGTCCACCGCCGGTTTCCCATCATCGGGCAGGCCCAGGGCTTCGTGCACAAGGGCTTTTCCCCGGACGGCTATGGCGAGCATCCGCGCTCGCGCAGTGCTCATGTCGTCCGGCTCCACGATTTCGATCAGGGCGAGCCGATCGCCATCGCGCATATGCACGGGTTAAGAGACCTTCAGGGCAAGGTCGATACCCCGGAGCGTCTGGAGCAGGCGCACCGCCTGGCGGGACTCGTCCAGGCCGTGGCGGAGCCGGGAGACCGGCTTGTCGTCTGCGGCGATTTCAATGTCGAGCCCGGCAGCCGGACCTTCGAGATTCTGGCAAAGCTGGGGCTGAAGGACCTCGTCGTCGGCCGCGGCCATTCCGATACCCGGACGTCCCATTACAAGAAGCCCGGCCGCTATGCCGACTACATGCTGGTGAACGGAGCGGTCGAGGTTCTCGCCTTCGAGGTCGTCGAACAGCCCGAGGTTTCGGACCATCGGCCGCTGCTCCTCGACATCTAGCGACCTTCGAGGCTGCCTCCCGATCGCGCGGGAGGCAGCCGCATATGTTGGTGCCGTCAGGCCGCGAGGCGGGCGCGCGTGCGCCCGATCATCAGGGCCGCCTCTGCCGCTTCGCGACCCTTGATCACGAAATGCGCCCTGAAGATCTCGGCGTGATGCGGCCCTTCCCGGTAGTGATGCGGGGTCAGCGAGACCGAGAGCACCGGCACGCCGGTGTCGAGTCCGGCTCGCATCAAGCCATCGATCACGGCCTGCGCGACGAACTCATGGCGGTAGATGCCGCCGTCCACGACCAGGGCCGCGGCGGCAACGGCAGCGTAGCGGCCGGTCGCGGCGAGGTCGCGCGCGAGCAGGGGCATTTCGAATGCTCCCGGCACGTCGAACACATCGACCTGAGCGGGCGGGATGACCTCGAGGAATCCCTTGAGGGCCTGGTCGACGACATCGGCGTGCCAGGCGGCTTTGATGAAGGCAAAACGGGCGAGTGTCACAGTGATCTCCTTTCGCGACAGACACGTCACCCAAGGCGATCACGGCCGCGCGCCACGCCGGTTAAGCGCGGACGACGGCACGTTCTCTTTCATCCGGACTGTGACCGTCGGCTCAGGCTTCGCACCTGATCTGCTGACCCTTCCTCGCGAAAGGCGCTCGCGGGCTCACGGCGAAGGCCGCATACCGCCGGTGGGGAATTTCGCCCCGCCCTGAGAACGCCTCGACGATAGCCAACTCGCACGCCGCGGCAAGGAACGGCCGTTATGCGTTGTAAGCGGGTGCGGCGCGGAGCAGGCGACCGGCACTCGCAGATCATCGTCGCCCAAGCTCTTGTCGCTGTCGCCTTCGCCCCCGCTACCGATGTCTGACCCACATCCTGACGCGTTTCGGCGTAGCCGCGGCTCAAGCTATCCTGAACGACGTGGGGTGGAGGCTTTGCAGCGTGGCCAAGCTCGTCTTCGGAATGAACCTGTCCCTCGACGGCTATGTCGATCACGAGGCCTTCGCGCCCGATGCGGTGCTCTTCCGCCACTGGATCGAGCATGTGCAAGGCCTGGCGGGCAGCGTCTACGGCCGCCGCATGTATGAGATCATGCGCTATTGGGACGAGGACCATCCCGAATGGACTGAAGATTTGCGCGACTTCGCGACGGCATGGCGGCGCCTGCCGAAATGGGTCGTGTCGCGCTCGCTGGCGTCGGTCGGCCCCAACGCAACGCTCGCCGCGGACGACATGGAGACGGCGATCCGCCGGCTGAAGGATGAGCTGGCCGGCGAGATCACGGTGTCCGGGCCGAAGCTGGCGCAAAGCGTAACCGAGCTTGGCCTCATCGACGAGTATCGGCTCTATTTCCATCCGCATGTGCTGGGCCACGGCACGCCGTTCTTCGCAGGACCCCGGCCGCCGCTCCGCCTCGTCGCCAGCGATCGCATCGGCGAGAGCGTGATCAGGTTGACCTATGTTCCGGCCTAGCCGGTTAGCTCAGTCGCGTGGTGGAACGGTGTCGTATTGCGGCAGACCGTCTGCGATCTCGTAGTAATCCGCCTTGTCGGCGACGTAGATATGCAAATTTGCAGTGGTTTCTGTCGGTCCGTCGAAAGCACCCATTGCTACGGCGATCCAATCCCGATCCGATCGATCCCAGAGTAGAGACGATCCGCATGCCGAGCAGAAGCCGCGTCGGACGTTCTGCGACGATTGAAACCACGTCAGCTTCTCCTCGCCGACGATCGTCAAGGCAGTCCTAGGCACATCAGTGGACGCGAAGTAGTGGCCCGAGTGCTTGCGGCACTTACGACAATGGCAGAAATTGGGATCTGGCAGACTGCCGGCCACTCTTAAGGTGACTGCACCACAAAGGCATGAGCCGCTGTGCATCCTCGGCTCTCTCCCCGCAGGCGTCCAGTCGGGAAGCTTGGCATCGGGGTTGCGATGTTCGCAAGAGCGCCCGCTGTCGGTTGAAAGCAGGCGTGCGAAAGCCCGCCTTACACCCTCACCGCCTTCGCCTTCCGGTCCGCCCCACCGAACACGCGCAGATACCGCGCGATCTCGGCTGGGTCGCCGGTCGCCTTGTTCGGATTGTCGGAGAGCTTCACCGCTGGGCGGCCATTGGCGCTGACGACCTTGCAGACCAGCGAGATCGGGTCGAGATCGGGCGTGCCGACCGGCGAGCAGCCGACGAAGTCGTTGGTCAGGTTGGTGCCCCAGCCGAAGCTGGTGCGGACCCGCCCGTGGAAATGATGGTAGGACTGCTCGATCGAATCGATGTCCATGCCGTCGGAGAAGACGATCAGCTTGCTCCGGGGATCGCGGCCCTGGGCTTGCCACCAGGCGATGATCTGCTCGCCGGCCTCGATCGGCGGGGCGCTGTCGGGGCGAAAGCCCGTCCAGTCGGCGAGCCAAGCGGGCGCGTCGCGCAGGAAGGCGGTGGTGCCGAAGGCGTCCGGCAGCACGATCAAGAGGTTGCCGCCATAGACCTGGCGCCATTCGTCGAGGACGCGATAGGGCGCGCGCTTCAGCTCCTCGTCGCCGTCGGCGAGTGCGGCCAGCACCATCGGCAATTCATGGGCGTTGGTGCCGATCGCTTCGAGATCGTTCTCCATGGCGAGCAGGACGTTGGAGGTGCCGGTGAAGGTCGGCCCCAGCCCCTCCTTCAGCGCCTCGACGCACCAGCGCTGCCAGAGATGGCCGTGGCGGCGGCGCGTGCCGAAATCGGAGATACGCAGGTCCGGCAGCTTCTTCAGCCGCTCGACCTTGTCCCAGAGCTTCGACTTGGCGCGGGCATAGAGCACATCGAGCGCGAAGCGATCCCAGGTCTTGAGCGCCTGGCGCGAGCGCAATTCGTTGACGATGGCGAGCGCCGGGATCTCCCACATCATCGAATGGGTCCAGGGGCCGGCGAAGGTCAGCTCATACTGGCCGTCGACCTTGCGCAGATCGTAGTCGGGTAGGCGGAATTCGGCGAGCCAGGCGATGAAGTCCGGCGTGAACATCTGGGTCTTGCCGTAGAAGCTGTTGCCGGCGAGCCAGATCAGCTCCTTCTTGGTGAAGCGCAGCCCGCGGGCATGGTCGAGCTGCGCGCGCAGCTCGGCTTCCTCGATCACGTCGGCGAGCCGGATCTGTTTGGAGCGGTTGATCAGGCCGAAGGTGACCTGCACCTCCGGGTGGAAGCTCCTGATCATCTGCAGCATCAGCAGCTTGTAGAAATCGGTGTCGAGCAGGCTGCGAATGATCGGATCGAGCCGCCAGGAGTGGTTATAGGTCCGGGTGGCGATGTCGGTGAGGGCCATGGGCGTCGCTGGCTGCTGATACGGACGGATCAAGCAGTAGAGCAGGGCGGGGCCGAGGGGAATGGCGGCTGGCGACGCAATGGCGTTCCAGTCCAGGTGGTTCGCGCGGGATCATAATCATCCCTGATTGATCTTCTCCAATCGATAAACAACGATGGCGGCTTCGTGCAGCCATTGGGACGAGCCGGTGAACATCAACCAGATCGAGGCTTTCCTGGTGCTGGCGGAGTGCCTCAGCGTCACCGAGACCGCCAGGAGGATGCACTGCACGCAGCCGGCCGTGACCATGCGCATCCGCATGCTCGAGCAGGAGCTCGACGCGGTGCTGTTCGACCGGATCGCCAAGCGGATGCATCTGACGCAGCAGGGCATGGCCTTCCGCGACTATGCGCTGCAGGTCGTCAATGCGCTCGATGCGGCGCGCGAGCATCTGCGCCAGATGGGCGACCCGCTGAGTGGCACCATTCATTTTGGTGCCAGCAACTTCATCGGCGTCTACCTCGTCCCGGCGATCATCGCCCGGCATAAGCAGCTTGCGCCGAAGCTCGCCTTCGAGCTCGACATCGCCTCCTCCTCCGAGCTGATCCGCCGGCTCGAGGCCAACAGCGTCGAGTTCCTGATCGTCTCCGACCAGATCGAGCTCGACCCGCAGCGTTTCCTGTTCCGGGACCTCTGCCGCGACGAACTGGTGCTGATCACGGCGCCGGGGCACCCGCTGGCGGGGCGTGGCGCGGTCGCGCCGGAGGCACTGGCGAAGGAAACCTTCCTGATCAAGCCCGAGCCCTCGGCGACGCGGCAGTTTCTGATGGAGCGGATGCGCCGCAGCGGGATCAGGCTCGGCCCGGAGATGCATATCTCCAGCCTGGAGGCGATCAAGCAGGGCGTGATGCATGGCCTCGGCGTCTCGATCGTCTCCCGGATGGCGGTGGCGCAGGACATCGCCACCGGCCTGCTGGCGGAGGTTCCCGTCGCGGGCGCCAGTTTCGAGCGCGGTATCAGGATCGTGCACCATCGCGGCAAGCTGCTTTCGCCCGCGACGGCGCGCTTCCTCGACCTCCTGGTCAGCGAGCCCTTGCCGGGGCGGTTCGCGGCGCTGCGTTAGTCGGCCACGTCCGGATCGGGCGTGAAAGCGCCTAGGTTGTAGGCTTCGAGCCGGGGCGCTGCCGCATTGCCGTCGGCGAAATCGAAGATTGTCAGCGTGCCCGGCGTCACCGGCAGGATCTGGTGCGGTGCGAGCCCGAGCAGCACATTGCAGGCGGCGCGGACGACGCCGCTATGGACGATGGCGAGGAGGTCGCCGCCGCCGCGCCCGACCCAGTCGGCGAGCGCATCGCGGATGCGTGCCGTGAACTGCTGCCAGCTCTCGCCGCCGGCGGGGGTCAGGCGGCCGGCGCGCCAGGCGGCGTAGTCGTCGGGCTGGCTGGCGATCAGTTCGTCCTTGGCCCGACCGGTCCAGGCACCCATGTCGAGCTCGCGCAGGCGCGGCTCCAGCACGGCATCGCCATGGCCGACGAGCCGCGCCGTCTGGCGGGCGCGGCCGAGATCGGAGGAGACGACCCTGGCCGGGGCGAGCGTGCGCAGGCTCGGCGCGATCGCCTGCGCCTGGGCGACGCCGCGCTGCGAGAGAGGCGAGTCGTCATGGCCCTGCAGCCGCTTCTGCGTGTTCCAGAGGGTTTCGCCATGGCGAAGCAGGATCAGTCTCATTGAACAGGCTCTGTCGTCGGGAGATTGGCTGCGGTTCGTCGAAGCGTCAGAGGCCGTAGCCCAGCAGCCGGAACCAGGTGAACACCGACAGCGAGATCAGGACGGCGCCGATGAAGCAGGTGATGAGGCCGTATTTCAGCTGGTCGAGCACCGAGAAATAGCCGGTCGCGAAGTAGATCGTGTTGACCTTCGAGTGCGGCGGCAGGGTGATCGTGTAGGTCAGAGTGAACGACGCGGCGAGGGCGAGCGTCACCGGGTTCATGCCGAGCGTCTTGGCCAGCGCGATGAAGGCCGGAATCATGATCGTGGTGCGCACGGTCTTCGAGGTGAAGATCATGTGGCTGAGCATGCTCATGAAGATCACGACGACATAGACGGTTGCCGGCGTCATCGTCTCGAGACCGAGCCCATAGACGAGCTTGCCGATGATCCACTGCGCGCCCTTGGTGGATTCGAGGGCGTTGCCGGCGGCGTAGGCGCCGGCAGCGAAGACCATCAGGTCCCATTTGATGTTGGCCTCCTTCCAGGTGATCAGGCCGATCCCGGGCATGAGGCAGAGCGTGGCGGCAATGACGGCGGTCATGTAGACGGAGATGCCGAAGCCGTTGAACCAGGCTTCCTGATAGTCCTCGGTCGCCCAGAGCAGCAGCGTCAGGACGAAGATCACCATCGCCTTCTTCTCGGGGAGGGTGAGCTTGCCGAGGCCGGCGAGCTGCTCCTTGAGCTTGGCCATGCCCTCCGAGAAGCCGCTCTCGCCGCGGAAGTCGAACAGCCTCAGGCCGACGAAGAAGGTCAGCAGCATGGTCAGGATCGCCGAGGGCATCGCCGCCAGCAGCCAGTCCATGTAGCCGATATCGGTCCCGGCCTGCTCCTTGATGAACTTCACCGCGATCATGTTGGCGGCGGTGCCGGTCATCACGCCGGAGGTGGCGACGGCGTCGGCCTGGACGCCGAGCAGCATCATCAGCCGGCCGAAATTGCTCTGGCCGGGAACGGCACGATAGATCTCCAGCAGGATGACGCAGATCGGCACCATCAGGCTGGCGCGCGCCGTGGTCGAGGGCACGAAGAAGGCGAGCGCGAAATTGATGAAGATCAGGACCAGCAGGGTCCGTTTCGGCGTGCCGCCGAAGGAGGTGATCATCCAGAGGGCGAAGCGGCGAGCGAGGTTGGACTTGACCATCGCCGCGGTCAGCACGAAGGCCGAGACCATCAGCCAGATCACGTCGAAGCCGAGCGTCTCGAAGGCGACGCGTTCCTTGACCGTCCCGGTCAGGGTCAGCGCGATGATCGCCAGCATCGAGGTCAGGTAGATCGGGATCGAGCCGGCGACCCAGAGCGTCAGGGCCGCGCAGAAGATCGCCAGTGCCTTCTGGCCGGAATAGCTGAGGCCCGCCGGTGTCGGCATCAGCAACAGCAAGGCGAAGACAGCAATCGCGAGCGGGACGCCGATCTTCTTCAGAACAGATTCGGATTTGCCGCCGCCGGCCTCGGTGCCGCCGGAGAAATCCGGGGAGCCTAAGCTCTTCACTGCCTCGCCGCTCATGCGTCCCTCCCCGGACCATCTTTTGCAGGACGATAGCTGGAGTGTATTCAAAACGAAAATTTAATATCTTTATTTACTTGATAATGGATTTCTATGAACTTGCAGGCCGAGCCTCGGGGCGGCTGAGACAATGGAAAACGCCCGGACCGATGGCGATCCGGGCGTTGCCGTATTGGTGAGATCGCTCAGCCGCGAGCGAAGCGTCCGCTCACGCTTGCTCGACATGCTCCTTGGCGACGAAGGCGATGCGGACCATGTTGGTCGCGCCTGGCGTGCCGAAGGGGACGCCGGCGACGACGATCAGCCGGTCGCCCTCGGATGCAAAACCCTCGCGGACCGCGAACTTGCAGGCGCGGAAGGCCATGTCGTCGACGTCGCTGGCGTCCTTGGTCACCACCGAATGCACGCCCCAGACCAGAGTGAGCCGGCGCGCCGTGGCAGCGTTCGGCGTCAGCGCGACTACGGTCGAGTTCGGCCGCTCGCGGGCGATGCGGAAGGCGGTCGAGCCCGAGGAAGTCCAGGCGGCGATCGCCTTGAGATGGAGCGCGTCGGCGATCTCGTGCGCGGCCTTGGCGATGGCGTCGGCGCCGGTCGCCTCCGGCTCGGCCTTCTGCGATTCCAGGATGGAGCGATAGATCGACTCGCTCTCCACCTCCTCGGCGATGCGGTTCATCATCGCGACCGCCTCGATCGGATACTGGCCGGCGGCACTCTCGGCCGAGAGCATCACGGCGTCGGCGCCCTCGAAGACGGCGGTGGCGACGTCGGAGACCTCGGCGCGGGTCGGGACCGGCGCGGTGATCATGCTCTCCAGCATCTGGGTTGCGACCACGACCGGCTTGCCCATTCGCCGCGCCATGCGGGTCATGCGCTTTTGCGTGCCCGGCACCTTCTCGATCGGCATCTCGACGCCGAGATCGCCGCGCGCCACCATGATCGCGTCGGAGGCCTCGATGATCTCCTCGAGCCGGGCCACCGCCTGCGGCTTCTCGATCTTGGCGAGCGCCAGCGCCCGGCCCCGGACGATCTTGCGCAGATCCGCCATGTCCTCCGGCCGCTGCACGAAGGAGGCTGCGATCCAGTCGACGCCGATCTCGGCCGCGGCTTCGGCGTCGGAACGGTCCTTCTCGGTCATGGCCGAGACCGGGATCGTGGTGTCGGGGAGGCTGACGCCCTTGCGTGAGGAAAGCCGGCCGCCGACGATCACCTTGGTCACCGCCTGCTTCGGCGAAGCCTTCTCGACGACGAGGCGGATCTTGCCATCGTCAAGGATGAGATGATGGCCGGGCTCCAGTGCCGACAGGATCTCGGGATGCGGCAGGTGCACGCGCTTGACCGTTCCGGGCGCCGGGTCGGCGTCGAGGATGAAGCGGGCATCCTTCTCCAGCATCACGCCGCCATCGCCGCCGAACTGGCCGACGCGCAGCTTCGGCCCCTGCAGATCGGCGAGGATGCCGACCGGGCGGCGGAATTCCTTCTCCAGCCCGCGCAGCATCGCGACCCTGGCAGGCAGGTCCTCGCGCTGGGTATGGCTCATATTGATGCGGAAGACGTCGACGCCCGCCTTGAACAGGGCGGCGCACATCTCGGGAGTGGACGAGGCTGGCCCCAGCGTCGCGATGATCTTGATCCGCCGTTCCCGCCTCATCACGTCATTCCCCCTTCAAAAGCTCATCTGGGCCTGCTTCCGGCAGGCCTCGCCGATTCAAACGATTAGGGCAAGCGATTTGCTGCACCGCATCACGGACGCGGCGCGGCGCCGGCCGTGTCGGTGAGCTGGATCGTCCAGCCCTTCTGCTCGCCAGTGTCGACCTCGAAGAAGCCGGAGCGCTCATAACCGCGCGCCAGGCAGTCCTCGATGCCGCGGATGGTGAATTCCTTGTTGCGCGTGCACATGACGGATTTGCCGGTCCACTCGCCGCCCTTGTCGTAGTCGACGGCATGGACGTAGTAGAAGCGCGCCGCCAGCGTGCCGCGCAGGAGGGTCTCGCAGGCGCGCGGCGCCAGGTTCCACCAGCCTTCGGTGACCCAGCCCTGGGCATCGCGATAGCCGAGCGCGATGCCGACGCGGCTGCCCGTCGTGTTGCACATGCGCAGGTCCGCGAGCGCCGGACCGATGCCGGCCATGAGCAGCCCGGCGGCAAGCGCTGGAAGGAGAAAGCGGCTTCGGCTCATGGCCCGTTTCATGGATCGATCAGAATCACGCGGCAGTCGTTGACATTGGTCAGGGTCGGGCCGGTCTGCAACAGGTTGCCGAGAGCCGAGAAGAAACCGGTCGAGTCGTTCTGGGCCAGCGATTGGGCAGGATCGAGACCAAGAGCGCGGGCGCGCGCCAGCGTCGTCTCGTCGATCACCGCGCCGGCCGGGTCGGTCGCCTCGCCGCCGCCGCCATCGGTGCCGTCGGTGTCGCCGGAGAGCGCGACGATGCCGGGCTCGCCGGCGAGAGCGATCGCCAGGGCCAGTGCGAATTCCTGGTTCGGCCCGCCGCGGCCATTGCCGGCGATGGTGACGGTGAGCTCGCCGCCGGAGATCAGCGCGGCACGGCGGCCGGCAGCCTTGAGTTCCTGCGCACGGGCGGCCTGGGCGGCAGCGACGTCGCGCGCCTCGCCTTCGAGATCGGGGCCGAGATCGATCGGCTCGTAGCCCGCTTCAGCCGCGGCTTTCACCGCCGCGGCGATGGCGTCGGCCGGACGGGCGACGATGCGGTATTCGCTGCCGGCGAAGGCGGGATCACCGGGCTTCGGAGTCTCGCTGGCATCGTCGGCGAGCAGCGCCTGCGCGGCCGGAGGCAACGTCAACCCATAGCGGGCGACGATGGCGCGGGCATCGGCCATCGTGCTCGGATCGGGCACGGTCGGGCCCGAGGCGATCGCGGCGGGGTCGTCATGCGGCACGTCGGAAACGGCGAGGGTCAGCAGCTTCGCCGGTGTGGCGGCGAGCGCAAGCCGGCCGCCTTTGATGCGCGAGAGCCGCTTGCGGACGATGTTCATCTCGCCGATCGGCGCGCCGGAGCGCAGCAGCGCCTTGTTGACCGCCTGCTTCTCCGCGAGCGCCAGAGATCCAGCGGGCGCGACCCAGTTGGCCGAGCCGCCGCCGGAGAGCAGCACCAGGACGAGATCGTCGGCGGTGGCCGAAGCGGCGAGCTCGAGCGCCCGCGTCGCACTGGCGATGCTGCCCTCGTCGGGCACGGGATGGCCGGCGGCCAGCATCGGGATGTGGCGGGTCGGCGCCTCGTAGCCGTGGCGGGCGACGGCATGGCCGAGGAACCGGTCCGGCGAGAGCTTCAGCGTGTCGAGGTAATGGGCTTCCGCCAACTGGGTCATGCTGCCGGCGGCCTTGCCGGCGGCGAGCAGGATCAGGCGGCCGTTGCGCGGCGGGGGCGGCAGATGCGCGGCGAGCCAGCTGCGCGGATGGGCTCTGTCCACGGCCGCGTTGAAGATCCGGCGGGCGATCCGATGCCGCTCCGCGATTGCATCCTGCCGCTGCTCCAAGCGCCGTCCCCGTGCGAATCTGCTGGTGGCATCGACTTTCGTCTTAGCCTCTTATCGGCCTCTTACTAGAGCATGTCCGGCGAAAGTGGATACCGCATTTGCGATCAGGATATGTTCCAGGATGTTGTGGTCGCGCGAATTCTTGTCGCGCGCCGTTCCGGGCAAGCCGAAAGCGCGCTATGCCGCGCCGGCGCGGGCGCAGCTCGCGATGTGACGGGGTGGTCCGAGGTCATGATGCGTGCGGACGAGGGCTTGCAGGGCGGTGTTCCGGTGCGGCAGCCCGGCGATGTCGAGATCATTCCCGGCGATCCGGCGACGGGCATCCTGCTGCTGTGCGACCATGCGACGAATGCGATCCCGGCCGAGCTCAGCCTGCTCGGCCTGCCGCCGCAGCAGCTCGAACGCCACATCGCCTATGATATCGGCGCGGCCGAGATGACGCGCGCGATGGCGCAGGCGCTGGGCGCTCCCGCCGTGCTCAGCAATTTCTCGCGCCTGCTGATCGACCCCAATCGTGGCCGCGACGATCCGACCCTGGTGATGCGGATCTCGGACGGCGCGATCGTGCCGGGCAATGCCCGGATCGACGAGGCCGGCATCGCCGAGCGGATCGCGCGCTATTACGCTCCCTACGATGCGGCGATCGATGCTGCGATCGAGGCGGCGCTCGCGGCCGGCCATCCGCCGGCGATCGTCTCGCTGCACTCGTTTACACCGTTCTGGAAGGGCGTGCCGCGCCCCTGGCATGCCGGCGTGCTCTGGGACAGGGAAGGGCGGCTGGCGCAGGCGCTGATCGCGGCGCTGCAGGCGGAGGGCGATCTGATCGTCGGCGACAACGAGCCCTACAACGGCGGCCTGCCGGGCGACACGATCGACCGCCATGCCACGCGCCGCGGCCTGCTCGACGCGCTGATCGAGATCAGGCAGGACCTGATTGGCGAACCACATGCCGCCCGAGCCTGGGGCTTCAGGCTGGCGCGATTGCTGCCGGGAGCGCTGGCTGCGGCGCGAGATCACGTCGCCTTTTGACGGTTCCGTCAAAAGGCGACGTGATCGATTCTCAGAGTTTAGAGCATTGCTTGCGCGAAAAACCGGTGCCCACTTTTTCGCGCAATGCTCTAGAGATGTGAACTGCGCGCCGTTCTTGCTTGACCTTGCCGCCCATCCTTGCGAACCCCTGCGGCCAAATTCCGTAGAGAGGTTTTGAGAATGGACGATCCGGTTGCAGGCGATCAGCTCAAGAGCATCGTGCAGCGCATCGAGCGGCTCGAGGAAGAGAAGAAGACGATCGCCGACGACATCAAGGAGGTCTATGCCGAGGCCAAGGGCAACGGCTACGACGTCAAGGTGCTGCGCAAGGTGATCGCGCTGCGCAAGCGCGATCTCGACGAGCGCAAGGAGGAGGAGGCGATCCTCGACCTCTATCTGCAGGCGGTCGGCGAGAGCGCCTGAGGCCCTCGTCAGGGCCTGGCCAAAAAATAGGGCGCGCGTTTTCGCGAGCTCGGGCTTCGATATCCATCACGCCGTCATCCCGGACGAAGCGAAGCGTAGATCCGGGATCCATTCCTGAGCCTTTCCGATAGAGGTTCCGAAATGGGTCCCGGGTCTTCCTCCGGTCGCCCGGGGCGGCCCGCGTTTTTTTCAGCTGGAAAGCGCCCTCGAAATCGTTGCGGTCTTGGCTCTTCAAGAGCCTCCCGCGCGCCAGCCGGCCGCGATCTCCCTCAGCGCCGCGATGAAGATCTGGGCCGACAGGGACAGGACGGCGTCGGCTCGCGTCGTCAGGCCGACCGGCCCCAGCGTGTCCTCGGTATGGGCCGGCAGCAAGGCGAGCTGGCCGCTGGCGACGTCCTCGGCGACCACGCCTTCTGAAATGAACCAGATCGCATCGGTCTGCCTGAGATAGCCGCGGGCGAAGGCGTCCGAGACGGTCTCGATCACACCCGCGCGGGGCTGGATCGAATTGGCGATCATATAGCGCTCGACCGTCGAGCTGATCACCGATCCCGGCGGAGGCATCAGCAGCTGATACTGTGCGATCGCGGCCAGGGCGAACGCTTCCGCATGAAGCAAGGGGTGCTCCGGCCGGACCACCAGGCCGATCCGCTCGGAATAGAGGTGCTCGAAATTGAAGCCCGTCATCGTCTCCGGCGCAGCCATGCGCCCGATGACGAGATCGACGTCGCCGAGCCGCAGCTGCGCCATCAGCACGTCGTTCGCCCCGGTCACGACCCGGGGCCTCAGGCGTTCATAGCGCTGCGTCAGATGGGCGATGGCGGCCGGCAGGATCCGGGCCGACGCCGTCGGCAGCGCCCCGACGGTGAAGGCATGCTCCGGCGACATCTCGTCGCCGCCGACCATCCGCATGCCCTGCTTCAGCGCCGTGACGCTGGCGCTGGCATAGCGCAGGAAGATCTCGCCGGCGCCGGTGAGCAGCATGGTCCGGCGGTTGGGCTCGAACAGGGCGGCGCCCAGGAGCTCTTCGAGTTCCTGCACGGTCTTGGAGATCGCGGGCTGGCTGACATGGAGCACCGAAGCCGCCTTGACGACGCTCTTCAGCCGCGCGACCTCGATGAAGCAGCGCAGATGGCGGAACTTGATGCGCCGATCCATCGTCGACAGGCGCGGCTCAACCATGGCTCGATAACCTCCTGGTTATTATCTTGGGCAGTGATTTCATTTAACATAAGAGTTTCGCTGCTGCATATTCCCGGCACAAGCAGACGCCGGGAGCTTCGGCACCAGCGGTCCGGGCAAAAAGAGAATCGCCTTCGTCGCATCCGGCGGCGCATGGCATTCGAGGAAACAACAAGGGTTTTCCCGCATGAGTGAAGCCTTCATCTGCGCCTATGTCCGCACGCCGATCGGCCGTTTCGGCGGCTCTCTCTCGTCGGTGCGGGCGGACGATCTCGGCGCCGTGCCGCTGAAGGCCCTGATCGAGCGCAATCCGGGCGTCGATTTCGGCGCTGTCGACGATGTGATCTTCGGCTGCGCCAACCAGGCGGGCGAGGACAACCGCAATGTCGCGCGCATGTCGCTGCTGCTCGCCGGCCTGCCGAAGGAGGTGCCCGGCACCACCATGAACCGGCTCTGCGGCTCGGGCATGGATGCGGTGATCGCCGCGGCTCGGGCGATCAAGGCTGGCGAGGCCGAACTGATGATCGCTGGCGGCGTCGAGAGCATGTCGCGCGCGCCCTTCGTCCTGCCCAAGGCCGACAGCGCCTTCTCGCGCCATGCCGAGATCCACGACACCACCATCGGCTGGCGCTTCGTCAACCCGCTGATGAAGGCACAGTACGGCATCGATTCCATGCCGGAGACCGGCGAGAACGTCGCGGCCGACTGCAAGATCAGCCGCGCCGACCAGGATGCCTTCGCCCTGCGCTCGCAGCTCAAGGCCGTCGCCGCCCAGCAGAACGGCCGGCTCGGCAAGGAGATCGTTCCGGTCGTCATCCCGCAGCGCAAGGGCGATCCCGTCCGCGTCGAGAGCGACGAGCATCCGCGCGGCGACACCACGCTGGAGAAGCTCGCCAAGCTGCCGACGCCCTTCAGGAAGGAAGTCGGCACGGTCACCGCCGGCAACGCCTCGGGCGTCAATGACGGCGCCGCGGCGCTGATCGTCGCCTCCGAGAAGGCGGCGGCCAAATACGGGCTGACCCCGCTGGCGCGTGTCCTTGGTGGCGCAACGGGCGGCGTCGCGCCGCGCGTCATGGGCCTCGGCCCGATCCCGGCGACGCGCAAACTGTGCGAGCAGCTGGGCATCAAGCCGACGGACTTCGACATCGTCGAGCTCAACGAGGCCTTCGCCAGCCAGGGCATCGCCGTGCTGCGCGAGCTCGGCATCGCGGAAGATGGCGCCCATGTTAACCCGAACGGCGGGGCGATCGCGCTCGGCCACCCGCTCGGCATGTCGGGCGCCCGCATCGCCGGCACCGCCGCGCTGGAACTGTCGCTCACTGGCAAGCGCCGCGCGCTCGCCACCATGTGCATCGGTGTCGGCCAGGGCATCGCCATCGGACTCGAACGCGCCTGACGGCAAGCCGCCTCAGGCGAAGCAACGACAAAGGGAGTGAAACTGAATGACGCAGAAGGTCTATGACAGCCCGGCGGCGGCCCTGGACGGGCTGCTGTTCGACGGGATGACGATCATGTCGGGCGGCTTCGGGCTGTCCGGCAATCCCGAGAGCCTGATCCCGCAGATCCGCGATTCCGGCGTGAAGAATCTGACGGTGATCTCGAACAATGCCGGCGCCGACGGCTTCGGCCTGTGGATGCTGCTGCAGACGCGGCAGATCAAGAAGATGATCGCGTCCTATGTCGGCGAGAACAAGCTGTTCGAGCAGCAATACCTTTCCGGCGAGCTTGAGCTTGAGCTGAACCCGCAGGGCACGCTGGCCGAGCGCATCCGCGCCGGCGGCGCCGGCATCCCGGCCTTCTACACCAAGACCGGCGTCGGCACCGTCGTCGCCGAGGGCAAGCCGGTCGAGGAGTTCGAGGGCCAGCTTTACGTTCGCGAGACCTGGCTGCGAGCCGATCTCGCCATCGTCAAGGCCTGGAAGGCCGACACGGCCGGCAACCTCGTCTACCGGCGCACCGCGCGCAATTTCAACCCGAACATGGCGACCGCCGGCAAGGTCACCGTCGCCGAGGTCGAGGAGATCGTGCCGGTCGGCTCGCTCGATCCCGAGGCGATCCACACGCCCGGCATCTATGTCGACCGCCTGATCAAGAGCACGATCAACGAGAAGAAGATCGAGAAGCTCACCGAGCGCAAGAGGGAGACCGCCTGATGGCCTGGACCCGTGAACAGGTGGCCGCCCGTGCCGCCAAGGAGCTGCAGGACGGCTTCTACGTCAATCTCGGCATCGGCATCCCGACGCTGGTGGCGAACTACATCCCCGAGGGCGTCGACGTGACGCTGCAGTCGGAGAATGGCCTGCTCGGCATCGGCCCCTTCCCCTATGAGGGCGAGGCCGATCCCGACCTGATCAATGCCGGCAAGCAGACGATCACGGTCCTGCCGAGCTCGAGCTTCTTCTCCTCGGCCGACTCGTTCGCGATGATCCGCGGCGGCCATATCGACCTGACCATCCTCGGCGCTATGGAAGTCGCCGCCAATGGCGACATCGCCAACTGGACCATCCCCGGCAAGATGGTGAAGGGCATGGGCGGCGCGATGGACCTCGTCGCGGGCGTCAAGAAGGTGATCGTGGTGATGGATCACGCCAACAAGGCGGGCGAATCCAAGGTGCTGGAGCGCTGCTCGCTGCCGCTAACCGGGCAGGGCGTGGTCGACCTGATCATCACCGATCTCTGCGTCATGGCCTGCGACAAGGCCAAGGGCGGTGGGCTGACCCTGATCGAGCTGGCGCCGGACGTCTCGCTCGACGAGGTCAAGGCCAAGACGGCGGCGCCCTTCATGGTTGCGCCGGAGCTGGCGAAAGCCGCCTGAGCCGGCTCCTCCGCGCAAAAAATCAGCCCGCCCGGCGATCTCGCCAGGCGGGCTTTTCTGTTTCTGCCGGTCGCTCCCAACCTATCAGCCAGCGAGCAGAACACCGTGCAGCCCGGTGAGCCCGGGCTGCAGGATCTGCGCGATCAAGCGATCTTGGGCAGGAGTTCGTCGAGGCTCTTCTTGGCGTCGCCGTAGAACATCCGCGTGTTCTCCTTGTAGAAGAGCGGGTTCTCGATGCCGGAATAGCCCGTGCCCTGGCCGCGCTTGGAGACGAAGACCTGCTTCGCCTTCCAGACCTCGAGCACCGGCATGCCGGCGATCGGCGAGTTCGGGTCCTCCTGCGCCGCCGGATTGACGATGTCGTTCGAGCCGATGACGATCGCGACGTCCGTCGAGGGGAAGTCCTCGTTGATCTCGTCCATTTCCATGACGATGTCGTAGGGTACCTTCGCCTCGGCGAGCAGCACGTTCATATGGCCCGGCAGGCGCCCGGCGACCGGGTGGATGGCGAAGCGCACCTCCTTGCCGGCGGAGCGCAGCTTGCGGGTCAGCTCCGAGACCGACTGCTGCGCCTGCGCCACCGCCATGCCGTAGCCCGGCACGATGATGACGCTGTCGGCGTCGTTCAGCGCGGTCGCGACGCCGTCGACATCGATCGCGATCTGCTCGCCCTCGATCGCCTGCGCCGGTCCGGTGGTGTTGCCGAAGCCGCCGAGGATGACCGAGATGAAGGAACGGTTCATTGCCTTGCACATGATGTAGCTGAGGATCGCGCCCGACGAGCCGACAAGCGCGCCGACGACGATCAGCAGGTCGTTGCCGAGCGTGAAGCCGATCGCAGCCGCCGCCCAGCCGGAATAGCTGTTCAGCATCGAGACCACGACCGGCATGTCGGCACCGCCGATGCCCATGATCAGGTGGTAGCCGATGAAGAAGGCCAGCAGCGTCATCAGGAAGAGCGCCCAGAAGCCCGCCCCCTGCACGTAGAGGATCAGCAGCAGCAGCGAGAGCGCGGCGGCGCCGGCATTGAGCATATGGCCGCCGGCCAGCTTCTTGGCCTTGCCGTCGACCTTTCCGGCGAGCTTGCCGAAGGCGATGATCGAGCCGGTGAAGGTGACCGCGCCGATGAAGACGCCGAGGAAGACCTCGACCTTCAGAATGCTGATTTCGACCCCGGTCTTGTGCGCCAGCACGCCGGCAAAGCCCGTCAGCGCCTCGCGGGCGGCCGCGTCGAGCTTCATCACCGCGGCGAGCTCGATATGCGCGTTGAAGCCGATCAAGACCGCGGCGAGACCGACGAAAGAGTGCAGCGCCGCGACCAGCTGCGGCATTTCCGTCATCTGCACCTTCATCGCCACCTGCCAGCCGATCGCGGCGGCGATGGCGAACATGACGATGACGAGCCAGAGCTTGCCGCTGCCGGGGCCGAAGACCGTGGCGATGACGGCGAGCGCCATGCCGACGATGCCGTACCAGACCGCGCGCTTGGCGCTTTCCTGGTTCGAGAGGCCGCCGAGGGAGAGGATGAACAGGATGGCTGCGGAGATATAGGCCGCTGAAACGATACCGATGCTCACTGCGGCCCCCTCAGGACTTCTGGAACATGGCGAGCATCCGGCGCGTGACCAGGAAGCCGCCGACGATGTTGATGGAGGCGATCAGCACCGAGATCATCGCCAGGAAGGTGACGAGCCAGCTGGACGAGCCGATCTGCAGCAAGGCACCGAGCACGATGATGCCGGAGATCGCGTTGGTGACGGCCATCAGCGGCGTGTGCAGCGAATGCGACACGTTCCAGATCACCTGGAAGCCGACGAAGCAGGCGAGGGCGAAGACGATGAAATGGCTCATGAAGCTCACCGGCGCATAGGCGCCGACGATCAGCATCAGCACCGTGCCGACGCCGAGCAGCATCAGCTGGGACTGGGTCTGAGCCTTGAAGGCGGCCGCTTCCTGCGCCCGCTTCTCCTCCGGGGTCAGCTCCTTGGCCTTCTCCTTCGGCTTCTGGGCCGCGATCGCGGCGACCTTGGGGGGCGGCGGCGGGAAGGTGATGGCGCCCTCGAAGGTCACCGTCGCGCCGCGAATGACGTCGTCCTCCATGTTGTGGACGGGCTTGCCGTCCTTGGCCGGCGTCAGGTCCGTCATCATGTGGCGGATATTGGTGGCGTAGAGCGTCGAAGACTGCGCCGCCATCCGGCTCGGGAAGTCGGTGTAGCCGACGATCGTGACCCCGTTCGGTGTGACGATCTTCTCGTCCGGCTTGGTCAGTTCGCAATTGCCGCCGCGCTCGGCGGCGAGATCGACGATGACCGAGCCGGGCTTCATCGCCTCGACCATGTCCTTGGTCCACAGCACCGGCGCATCGCGGCCGGGGATCAGCGCGGTGGTGATGACGATGTCGATCTGCGGGGCGAGCTCGCGGAACTTCTTGAGCTGGGCCTCGCGGAATTCCGGGCTCGAGGGGGCGGCATAGCCGCCGGTTGCGGCGCCGTCCTGCTGCTGGCCCTTGAAGTCGAGGAAGACGAACTCGGCGCCCATCGATTCGATCTGCTCGGCCACTTCCGGGCGGACGTCGAAGGCATAGGTGATGGCGCCGAGCGAGGTCGCCGTACCGATGGCGGCAAGGCCGGCGACGCCGGCGCCGACCACCAGCACCTTGGCCGGCGGCACCTTGCCGGCAGCAGTGATCTGGCCGGTGAAGAAGCGGCCGAAATTATTGCCGGCCTCGATCACCGCGCGATAGCCGGCGATGTTGGCCATGGACGAGAGCGCGTCCATCTTCTGGGCGCGCGAGATGCGCGGCACCATGTCCATGGCGATGACGTTGGCGCCCTTGTCCTTGCAGAGCTCCATGAGCTCCTTGTTCTGCGCAGGATAGAAGAACGAGATCAGCGTCTTGCCGGCCGTGAGCCGCTCGGCCTCCGCCGTCTCGGGCGGGCGCACCTTGGCGATGATGTCGGCTTCGTCCCAGAGCTCCGCGGCGTTGTCGACCACCTTGACCCCGGCGGCCCGGTAGGCCTCGTCGGTGAAGCCGGCGGCGAGGCCCGCTCCGGTCTCGATCAGGCAGTCATAGCCCAGTTTCTGGAGCTGCAGCGCGCTGTCGGGCGTCATGGCGACGCGCGACTCTCCCGCGAAGATTTCCTTAGGCGAACCGATCTTCACTACGCCCCCCCTTCTGCTGTGGGCCCGGCCGTTCAGCTTAGCGAGCAACATCGAAACGTGCAGCCATGCCCTTATGGCATCCGACAGGCGCGGCCGCTTTGCAAGCTCCGAGGTGCGGGTCGGATAGATGGCTCCGGCCATTGCGTGGGCTCGCGATCAGCACTGGGCCAGGCGATTCAGGCGAGAACAGCCCCATTTCCGCCGGAATCCCTGTGCGCCGCACAAAAAAGCCGCCCGGGGAAATTTCCCAGGGCGGCGTTTGTGTCTCAGGAATGTTTATTCGGACGACGGGTTCGCTCCCGGCCTGGGCAGCCAGGCTCGATTCCGAGTGCCGCTCAGCGGTGAGTGCGGAACCGGACCTCGTCGTCGATGAAGGTCTTCTCGCCGAAGGGCGCCTCATTCGAGCCGAAGGGCATCTGCGCGGTGAGCTTCCAGGACGCAGGGATGTTCCAGGTCTTGGCGGCCTCGGCGTCGACGAGCGGATGGTAGTGCTGGAGGCTCGCGCCGATGCCGGCGTCAGCCAGCGCGGTCCACACCGCCAGCTGCGCCATGCCGGTCGAGTGCTCCGACCAGATCGGGAAGTTGTGCGCGTAGAGCGGGAAATTGGCCTGGAGCGCCTTCACCGGCTCCTGGTCCTCGTAGAACAGCACGGTCCCGGCGCCGCTGGCGAAGCCGTCGATCTTCTTGGCCGTTGCGGCGAAATCGGCCGCCGGTACGATCGCCTGAAGCGCTTCCTTGGCTATGCTCCAGAACTTGTCGCTCTCCCGGCCGAACAGGATGACGGCGCGCGAGCTCTGCGAGTTGAAGCTGGAGGGCGAGAGGCGGATCGCTTCCCGGATCAAGGCATCGACCTGCGTTTCGGAGATCGGCAGGTTCTTGCCGAGGGCATATTGCGTACGGCGGCGCTTGAGCTTGTCGAGCATGGCTTCCTCATCTGTGACGCTGGCAGGCCGATGAAACGGGGCTGTTTGTCTCGGAGCGCGCCTCGGGGCGGCCTTCCTGCGAAAGCGGGACTTGATGAGGGAGAGGTAGCGGTTCACTTGTCGCACCGGAATGCCCATATTGGGCACCAGTCCGTTGCTCATCCAGGAACACTTTCAGGTACGCCAGATGTCCGAGATCGACGATATCAGGAGCTTCGTCGCCGTGGTCGACGCCGGCGGCTTCGGCCGGGCCGCGCATAGCCTCGGCCTGGCGAAGTCGATCGTCAGCCGCCGCATCGCCCGGTTGGAAGCCGATCTCGGGACGCGGCTGCTGAGCCGGACCACGCGTGGCGTCGCCGCCACCGAGGCAGGCCTGGAGTTCAAGGCGCGCGGCGAGCGCATCCTGTCGGAGCTCGCCGAGGCGCGCGAGGCAGTGGCGCAGCAGTCGGAGGGCGTCGCCGGGCGCTTGCGGCTGTCGATGCCGCTTTCCTTCGGCTACCGCCATCTCGCGCCGGTGCTGGCCGAACTCGCCCAGCGGCACCCACGGCTGGAACTGGACGTGGAGGCGAGCGACCGTCAGGTCGACCTGATCGGCGAGCGCTTCGACGCTGCGATCCGGATCGGTGCGCTGAAGGATTCCACCCTGGTGGCGCGGCGCATCGCCCCGGTGAAGGCTGCGGTGCTCGCCAGCCCCGACTATCTTGCTCGCTGCGGCCGACCGGAGACGCCGCTCGACCTCGCCCGCCACGAATGCCTGGTCTATTCCGGCAACAGCGTCGTCGACTGGGGCTTCCGCATGGGCCGGCGCTGGGTCTCCGTGCGTCCCTCCGGGCGGCTGCGTTCGGACAATGGCGACACGTTGCTGAAATGGGCCGAGGCAGGGCTCGGCATCGCCGTGCTACCGACCTTCATCGCCAGCGAGGCGATCCGCGCCGGGACGGTCGAACACATCCTCTGGCGCTATCCGATGCGCGAGAGCGCGCTGCATGTCGTGCGCCCGCCCGGGCCTTACGTGCCCGGCAAGGTGCGTGTGCTGATCGATCTCATGCTCGAGCACTTCGGCAACACGCCATCCTGGGATCCCTGCCAGGCGGCTGTCCAGGCGAGGATCGCGGCCGGCGAGCTGGCGCCCGAGGACTATCCCGCCGACGAGCATCAAATGGCGTGAAGTCGCGCTTCACCCGAATTCGCGTGGCAATGTCGCGGCAAGCAGCCAGTGTTCCCTAGACGATAACGGGAGACCACGATGCTGCTGGTTGGAATGCTCGACAGCCCCTATGTGCGGCGCGCCGCCATCACCGGAACCTTGCTCGGCCTCGAGTTCGAGCATCGCTCGGTCTCGGTGTTCCAGCACATGCCGGAGTTCCGCAAGATCAACCCGCTGATCAAGGCGCCGACGCTGGTCGCCGATGACGGCACGGTGCTCAGCGAATCCTTGCTGATCATCCAGCATTTCGAGGATGTCGCCGGGCGTTCGCTGCGGCCGGCCGACAAGGCGGCGCGGGTCAGGGACCTCAGCCTGACCGGCATCGGCATCGTCGCTGCCGACAAGGCGGTCTCGGTCGAGTACGAACGCAAGCGGCCGGAAGAGAAGCGCTACGACAATTGGCAGGAGCGCATCCTGGCGCAGCTTCATACGGCTCTGGATCTGTTGGATCAGGCCGCCGAGCGTGGTGAGATCGCTGCGGGACGCGAGCTGAGGCCGGGCGACATCGCCGCTGCGATCGCCTGGGGCTTCTGCCGCTTCGTCATTCCGGAGTTCGCCCCCGAGGAGCGCTGGCCGGCGCTGGCGCGGCAGGCTGCGGCCTGCGAAGCGCTCGACGTCTTCAAGGCCTGGCCGATCGACCGGGAGTAATGGCGGGCCGGTTCAGTTCTGGACGAAGGTCGTGGGCAGCGCCTTGACTGCCGGACCGCTGAAGCCGCTGGTGCCGACATCGCTGGGCTCGGCGGCGGAGAAGCCGAGTGAGGCGGCCGGGCTCGCGCCGGCGACCCAGCCCTTGGCATGCGCCTCCGAACCGGCCTTCGCCCTGGCGGTCGCGACCGTGGCACGGCGTGCGGGCGGCGCTTCCGGCGCGGAGACGGCAGCGAAGAGCGAGTCGAGGCCAGCCCGGTCTGCGTTGTATTCGGCGGCGATCGGGGTGCTGCGCGGCCGCGCGGCGATCTGCGTCGTGCCGGCCTGCTCCGGGGCGGCGCCTGGCGGGCGCGGCCGGATTGGCGGCAGCGGATGGTTGACCGCGACCAGCTTGGCGCCGGCACGGACTACAGGGGCTACGGCATCCTCGGCGTCGTCGTTGAGACGCAGGCCCTCGGTCGACAGGCTCGCCAGCGCGACCGGGCGGGAGGGCGGCAGTGGGGCCGAGACGGCCTTGCCGGTCAGGATGGTTTCGAGCGACGGGCCTGGCAGGTCGGTCGGCCGGCGCGGCGGCAGCGAGGCGAGGATGAGCTTCTGCTCGGATGCGGGCAGCGGCAGGGCCGTAGCTTCCGCCGCCAGGGCGGCGAGCTGCGGCGAGCCGGCCGGCGGGTTCGGCGCGGGCGGCGTCAGGCCGCTCGGGCGCGCGACGGGGAGGGCGGTTGCGATCGGGTTCGGCTTGGGCGGCTCGGGCGGCGCAACCTGGGCTGGGGCCAGGGCTGCGACCTGCGCCTCCTCAGGCGGCGGCGCGGTGGTGGTCGCGCGGTTAGACCGCTCGCGCAGCACGGAACGGCCGCTCGGCTCGGGTTGGGTCGGCTGCGCATTGAACACGGCGAAGCGGCCGCCATCGCCGCTGTTGCTGTCGCCGGCATAGGCCATGACGGTCGGCTGCGGCGTCGGCGCGCGACGGGCTGCGGCCGCACGGCCACGAGTCGGGCGGGCGTCGGCCTCCTCGTCGTCGCCGCCGAACAGTGCGGCCCAGAAGCTCTTGCCACCGCTGCTGGACGCCATGATCGCGCCCTCGTCGTAATCGCCGGCGCCATAGCCCATCACCGAGCCGCCGCTGGAGAGGATCTCGGCCTTCGCGACTTCATAGCCGCTCAGCGGCTTGCCGTCGGCCGGCAGGTGCACGGTCCTCTCGTCGGGGAAGAGGCGCACGAGCTGATCGCGGGTCATGCGCGGCCAGGAGCGGACGGAGCCGGCGTCGAGATGGACGAAGGGCGTGTGGGCGCCGGGATAGAAGCCGACACCGCCGCGCTGCATCCGCATCGCGACCTCGCGGATGCGGGCGGTCGGGGTGTCCGGCAAATAGAAGTCCATCGCCTTGCCGAGCATGTGCTGGCTGTGCTTGGCGACGCCGCGCGAGCGCCGACGCAGCATCGAATTGGTGCCGGGCGAGCGATAGGCCGAGACGACGTGGAAGGGCTGGTCGGAGCCGACCTTGCGATGGGCTTCCCAGGCGAGGTCGAACAGGCGCGGATCCATCCGGATCGGTTCGTCGATGCGCCAGTCGCGCAGCGCCCAGTTCAGCTTCTCCAGCGCCGCGGAGTCGTAGCGGCCGTCACGCTTGAAGGTGACGGTCGTCTCCTCCTTGGTGTGCATATGCTTGATCGTGATCGTGCGGGTGTCGCCGTTGGCGACCGCGTTCTGCGTGCTGCGTACCCCGAGGACCAAGAAGCTCGCGCTGGCGACCAGCAGGAAGCCGGCATGCGCGCTCAGCCGCAAAGAACGCGGGAGCCGTGCTGCAATCTCGGCTTTCGACCTGCTCACTCTGCCAGACCCGTCTCGAAGCGCCGGGCGAGCCGGAGCGATAAACGTGAAGGAACAGTTGCCGAGAAGGCTTAACGGGAGGTTACCGGCGAGACAACTCCCCGCCGGAATTCGGCAAGCAAGATTGCTCGCTACCGGCAGATCGTGGCGAAACCGTGCCGAATGGGACTTTTTTCAGGCCGGAACGGTCAGGACCGCTGCTCGAGCGCGTTCCTGACCAGCCTGTGGAAACCGTAGATATCGTCGAAGGTGGTGACGGCACCGGCTTCGTTTACGACGATGGTCTCATAGACCAGGTGGATCGGCAGCGGCTGAGGCAGCTTGATGGTGCGCTCGCCGGAGCCGATCAGCCGCTTCAACCGCTCGCTCGTCCATTCCGGCCCGAGCACCTGGTCGGCGAGGGCGAAGGGGTTCTCGACACGCACGCAGCCATGGCTGAAGGCGCGCTTGCCGGCGCCGAACAGGCCACGATTGGGCGTGTCGTGCAGATAGACGGCATGGTCGTTCGGGAACATGAACTTGATCCAGCCGAGCGCGTTGCGCTCGCCCGGCGGCTGGCGCACCGAGATGCTGCCGTTCTTGCCGCGGGTGACGACATAGCCGCGCCTGGCGGCGTAGTTCGGATCGTTGGCGAGCCCGGGCAGGAACTCCTTCTTCAGGATCGAGGGCGGCACGTACCAGGACGGATTGACGACGACATGCTCCATCCGGTGCGAGAACACCGGCGTCGCCGATTCCGGCTTGCCGACGATCACGCGCGACTCATAGGCGAGCTTGTCGCCGTGCATCACGCGCATCTTGTATTCGGGGATGTTCACAATGATGCGGTTCTCGCCGAGATCGCTCGGCAGCCAGCGCCAGCGCTCCATCTGGGCGACGATGTCGCTCTCCAGCCGGGTCGAGCGTGGCATGGCGAGCGCCGCGACGGTCTGGTCGCTGAGCACGCCGTCGGCACGCAGGCCGGCCTGCTTCTGGAAATCGGCCAAAGCCAGCGCGGTCGAGCGGTCATAGACCGGCTCCTCGCTGCTGCCGAGGCCGAGCCGGGCGCGAATCAGCGGCACGCGGGCATCGCGCATGCCGACCTTGAGGGCCGGGCCAGCCGGGATGCGGGCGACCGGCGTCTCCGGCTTGTGGGCGCGCAGTTCGGCGAGCTTGGCCTTCAGGTGCTGATAGCCGGCATGCCGGGGATTATAGGCGGCGAGCACGGCGCCGGCGTCGGCTGCACCGGCGAGCTCAGACAGCACCTCGGTCGCCGAGGGCAGTTCGAGCTTCGGCGTGATCAGCTTGGAGAGGCGGCGCGGGTCGATGCGGCCGCCGCGGGCATCGCGGGCATAGAGTACGGCCAGCGCCGAGAGCCGGATATCGGCCGCGGCGAGACTGTCCTTGTCGCTGCCTTCGAAGACCGGAAGCAGGTAGTCGCCGGCGCGCAGGCCGTCATCGCCGGCGCGACCGAGCTGCACGACGATCTGCTTGCCGGTTGCGCCGAAATCCTTCCCGTCGATCCAGAACGGCCGGTTCTCGTTGGCGGCATAGGCCGCGACGATATCAGCGCGCTCGCGGGCGGAAAGGCGGGGCAGGGCGGCGGCGATCTCGGCCTGCGCCGCGATCCGGCCGGAGAGTTCGAGCCCCGGCGGCATGGTGACCGCAACATCGGGGAGGGGCGGCAGATCGATCTGCGCCGGCTTGGCCAGTTGCGGCTGCGGCGCGGCCTCGATCGGCTTCACCAGGGCCGGATCGACCGGAGGCATCTCCGGCTCGGGCAGGTCGAGCTCAAGCTCTGCCGGACTGTTGTCCGGCCTGGTCGAGAGCGCGCCGGTGACCATTTCCTTGGCCTCGGCCGCGTCGGCGGACTGCATGTCGGTAGACGGGCGCAGATCGAGCGTCACCTCCGCCGGGGCGGGGATGTCGAGCTTCTGCGGCCCGGTCTCGCTGTTCAGGATGACCAGAGCTGGCTGTTCGGGCAGCGGAACGCCGATGTCGCCCGTGGCCTCCTGGGCAGTCGCGGAGGCGAGAAGCAGCGAGAGGCCAAGCGTGGTGGCTGAGACGGTTTCCGCCAGGCGGCGAAGGCGCATCGATCTACTTCCCCGGTCCGGCCGATCCACGCCGATAACTGCGTGACTCGGCCTGTTTCGACAAGATGCCGCCCTGCAACAGCGGCCGATATTCGCCCTCTGCAACCCGTCCCCTGTGGGTTGCAGACGGTGTTTCGATTCGGTCCGATCAGGCGGCGTCGACGCCGTCGGCGGCGTCCTCGCCTTCGATCAGCCCGTAATCCTTGAGCTTGCGGTAGAGCGTCGAGCGGCCGATGCCGAGCTTGCGCGAGATCTCGGACATGTGGCCGCGGTAATGGGCCAGTGCGAACTTGATGATCTCTCGCTCCAGCTCGTCGAGCGTGCGCATGTCGGAGCCGGCGACGAGGTCGAGCGCATTGGGATCACGCACGGGCACCTGGATGACGCGCGGTGGCGCCTCACCGCGCGGCTCGCTGGCGATCGAGGCGGGCGCCGGCGGGATGCGGACATCGAAACCGTCCATCTGCGCGGCGATCTGCGGGAATTCAGCGACGGTCAGCTCGTCGCCGTCGGAGAGCACGACGGCGCGGAACATCGCGTTCTCGAGCTGGCGGACATTGCCCGGCCAGTCATAGTCGGCGAGCAAAGTGAGCGCCTCGGCGCTGATGCCGCGCAGCTTTCGGCCTTCCTCGGCGGCGAAGCGGGCGAGGAAGCCGCGGGCGAGGTCGGCGACGTCCTCGCGGCGGCAGCGCAAGGGTGGCAGCGTGATCGGGAAGACGTTGAGGCGGTAATACAGGTCCTCGCGGAACTCGCCGCGCTTGACCTGTTCCAGCAGGCTCTTGTTGGTCGCCGAGATGATGCGGATGTCGACGCGCACGGACTTCTTGCCGCCGACGGGATCGACCTCGCTCTCCTGAATGGCGCGCAGCAGCTTGACCTGCGCATCGAGCGGCAGTTCGCCGACCTCGTCGAGGAAGAGGGTGCCGCCATTGGCCTCGACGAACTTGCCGATATGCCGTTCGGTCGCGCCGGTGAAAGCGCCCTTCTCATGGCCGAACAGGATGGATTCGACCAGGTTGTGCGGGATCGCACCGCAATTGACGGTGACGAAGGGCTTGCCCCTGCGGTCGCTGGAACCCTGGATGGCGCGGGCCAGCACCTCCTTGCCGACGCCGGATTCGCCCTCGATCAGGATCGGGATGTTGGAACGGGCGGCGCGTTCGGCGAGCTGGACGACGCGGCCCATGTCCTGGCTCTTGCTGGCGAGGTCACGGAAGCCGAGCTGGCCGGAGGCGCGCCGCTTCATGTAGCGGATCTCGTGCTCGAGGGCGCCGAGCTTGAGCGCATTCTTGAGCGAGACCTGCAGGCGCTCGGCGCCGGCTGGCTTGACCACGAAATCGACGGCGCCGGCGCGCATCGCCGCGACGACGGTCTCGATCGAGCCGTTGGCGGTCTGCACGATCACTGGAACCTCGCTGCCGCGCTCGCGCAGCGCTGCGAGCACGCCCATGCCGTCGAGGCCGGGCATGACGAGGTCGAGGATCAGGCAGTCGATGCGGCGCGATTCGTCGACGAGAACCGCCAGCGCCTGCTCGCCGCCTTCCGCCAGCGCGACCTCGTAGCCGAAGCGCTTCAACATCGCATCGAGCAGCCGGCGCTGGACGGGATCGTCGTCGACGACGAGAACGGTGGCTGACATGAAACCTCGGCAGGCCAGGCGGTTAGCCGGAATCGGCTGTTCCGTTTCGGGTCACTGTCGGGGAGAACGGTTAAGCGCCGCTTAAGCCGGCGAAGCCCGCGGGAAATCGGGCGCCTGTGGCAGCGCTGCCGTTGATCGGAAGCGGCAGGCCGCGCATATGAGGGGGCCACAACCGATCCCGACAGGCCGAGGCAGAGACGACATGACCCGCCCCTTCGACCGTCCCGCAATCGCACGCGCCGCCCATGGCGGAGGCACGGCCGAGGCGCTCGGCGCCCTGCCGGAGTGGGATCTGACACATCTTTACCCAGCGATGGATTCGCCGGCCTTCGCCGCCGATGTCGAGCGCGCGGCGGTGGAGGCGCGGCGTTTCGCCGAACTCTATCGCGGCAAGCTCGCCGCGCTCGCCGCGCGAGAGGATGCCAGCGTCGCGCTGGCCGAGGCGGTCAAGGCCTATGAGGGGCTGGAAGATCTGGTCGGCAAGATCATGTCCTATGCCGGCCTGGTCTATTCCGGCGACACCACCGATCCGCAGCGCGCCAAGTTCTATGGCGACACGCAGGACAAGGTCACTGCGATCTCGACCGAGCTGCTGTTCTTCGGATTGGAGCTCAACCGGATCGACGAAGCGCTTTTGGCCAAGGCGGCGGCCCAGGCGCCGCTCAGTCATTGGCGGCCGTGGCTGGAAGACCTCGCCAAAGACAAGCCGCACCAGCTCGAGGACCGGATCGAGGAGCTCTTCCACGAGAAGTCGGTCACCGGACACGGCGCCTGGAACCGGCTCTTCGACGAGACGATCGCCTCGCTGCGCTTCAAGGCCGGCGGCGACGAATTGACCCTCGAATTGACGCTGAACCGTTTGCAGGACGCCGACGGCGCCGTGCGCAAGGAAGCGGCGGAGGTGCTCGGCACCGTCTTCCGCCAGCATCTGCGGACCTTCGGCCTGATCACCAACACGCTGGCCAAGGACAAGGAAATCTCCGACCGCTGGCGCAAGTTCGAGGACGTCGCCGATTCCCGGCACCTGGCGAACCGGGTCGAGCGCGAGGTGGTCGATGCGCTGGTCGCGGCGGTGCGCGAGGCCTATCCACGCCTGTCGCACCGCTATTACAAGCTGAAGGCGCGCTGGTTCGGGCAGGACGCGCTCGACTATTGGGATCGCAATGCGCCGCTGCCCAAGGTCGAGCAGCGCACCATTCCCTGGACCGAGGCGCGCGACACGGTGCTCTCGGCCTATGGTGCCTTCTCGCCGAAGATGGCGGGGATCGCACAGCGCTTCTTCGATGAGTACTGGATCGACGCGCCGGCGCGGCCGGGCAAGGCGCCGGGCGCTTTTGCGCACCCGACCGTGCCGTCGGCGCACCCCTATGTGCTGCTCAACTACCAGGGCAAGCCGCGCGACGTGATGACGCTGGCGCATGAGCTCGGACATGGCGTGCATCAGGTGCTGGCCGGGCCGAACGGGGCGCTGATGGCGCCGACGCCGCTGACGCTGGCCGAGACGGCGAGCGTGTTCGGGGAGATGCTGACCTTCCGCAAGCTGCTCGACGAGACCCGCGACCAGAAGCAGCGCAAGGCGATGCTGGCGGCCAAGGTCGAGGACATGATCAACACGGTCGTGCGCCAGATCGCGTTCTACTCGTTCGAGCGCAAGGTCCACGAGGCACGCCGGCAGGGCGAGCTGACGGCGGAGAACCTCTGCGATCTCTGGCTCAGCGTGCAGTCGGAGAGCCTGGGGCCGGCGATCCGGCTCGGCCCGGGCTACGAGACCTTCTGGGCCTATATCCCGCACTTCATCCACTCGCCCTTCTATGTCTATGCCTACGCCTTCGGCGATTGCCTGGTGAACTCGCTCTACGGCGTCTACCAGAACTCGGCCTCGGGCTTTCAGGAGCGCTATTTCGCGCTGCTCTCGGCCGGCGGCACCAAGCATCATTCCGAGCTACTGAAGCCGTTCGGCCTCGATGCGCGCGATCCGGCCTTCTGGCAGATCGGGCTCAAGATGATCGAGGGGCTGATTATCGAGCTGGAGGGCATGGAGTGAGGCGGGGGGCGCGGTGAGCTCCATCGTCTTCGACCGCGCGCTCTATCGCCGCCGCCTCACAGCTGCGCTTGCCGCCGGCTATCCCGATTTCCTGCTGGCGCGCTGCGCCTCCGATCTCGACGAGCGGCTCTCGGCTGTGCTGCGCCGCTTCGAGCGGGCCGCCGATCTCGGCACGCCGCTGCCATTGGCCGGGCCGGTGCTGCAGGCGAGTGCGGGCGGATTGCTGCGCATGGCCGAGGTCGTTGAGCCGAGCACCACGCTCGTCGGCGATCTCGAAGCCCTGCCCTTCGCCGCGGAATCGCTCGATCTCGCGGCCTCGCTGCTGGCGCTGCACGCGGTCAACGACCTGCCCGGGGCCCTCATCCAGATCAAGCGGGCGCTCAGGCCCGACGGGCTCTTCATCGCCTGCCTGCTCGCCGGCCAGAGCCTCACCGAATTGCGCCAGTCGCTGCTCGCGGCCGAGGTCGAACTGACCGGCGGGGCGAGCCCGCGCGTCGCGCCTTTCGCCGACCTGCGCGATCTCGGCGGTCTGCTGCAGCGGGCGGGCTTCGCGCTTCCCGTCATCGACAGCGAGAGCGTCACCGTTCGCTATGGCGACATGTTCGGCCTGCTGCGCGACTTACGCGCCATGGGCTGGGCCAATGCGCTGACCGAGCGCAGCCGCAAGCCGCTGCGGCGCAATGTCTTGCTGCGGGCGGCCGAGCTCTATGCCGAGCGCTTTGCCGATGCGGACGGGCGCCTGCGCGCGACCTTCGAGATCGTCTGGCTCTCCGGCTGGGCGCCGCATGAGAGCCAGCAGAAGCCGCTGCGGCCCGGTTCGGCCAAGGCGCGACTGGCGGATGCGCTCGGCGTTCCCGAGATCGGCACCGGCGACAAGGCGGGCGGGGAGAAGCCATGAGCGACAAGCCCGTCAGGCTCGGGCGGGCCGATTTCCGCCTGTTCCGCACGATCCCGACGCGCTGGGCCGACAACGACGTCTTCGGCCACGTCAACAATGTGATCTACTACAACTGGTTCGACACGGTGGTGAACGCCTGGCTGATCGAGCAGGGCTTCCTCGATGCAAAGGAGAGCCGGATTGTCGGCCTCGTCGTCGGCACGCGCTGCGACTATTTCGAGAGCGTCGCCTTCCCGGAAGTCGTCGAGGGGGCGCTCGCGGTCGAGAAGCTCGGGCGCTCCTCAGTGACCTACCGGATCGGCATCTTCCGGCAGGGCGGCGCGCTCACGGTGGCGCAGGGCCTCTTCACCCATGTCTATGTCGAGCGGGGTCCGCAGACGCCGGTGCCGATTCCAGCCAAGTTGCGGGCGGCCATGGCGGAGATCGGGGTCGGGTAGGCGCTTCTCGCGATTGTATCGGTGGCCGTTTTCAGGCTATTGCCCCCGCTTGAGATCGAGCCTCTGGCTCGCCCCCTCCGTCAGGAACAGGCCGCGTGATTCCCAACGACATCAAGATCACCCCGCAGCTGGTCGCCGAGCACGGCCTCAAGCCGGACGAGTACCAGCGCTTCCTGCACCTGATCGGGCGTGAGCCGACGGTCACCGAGCTCGGCATCGTCTCGGCGATGTGGAACGAGCACTGCTCCTACAAGTCCTCGAAGATCCATCTGAAGACGCTGCCGACCAAGGCGCCCTGGGTGATCCAGGGGCCGGGCGAGAATGCCGGCGTCATCGACATCGGCGACGGGCTCGCCGTGGTCTTCAAGATGGAGAGCCACAACCATCCGTCCTTCATCGAGCCCTATCAGGGCGCGACCACCGGCGTCGGCGGCATCCTGCGCGACGTCTTCACCATGGGCGCGCGACCGATCGCGGTGCTCGACGCGCTGCGCTTCGGCGACCCGAGCCATCCGAAGACGCGCCACCTGGTCTCCGGCGTCGTCGCCGGCATCGGCGGCTACGGCAACTCCTTCGGGGTGCCCAATGTCGGCGGTGCCACCGGCTTCCACCGGCGCTATGACGGGAACAACCTGGTCAACGCCATGGCTGTCGGCCTCGCGCGCTCTGACGAGATCTTCTACGCCAAGGCCTCGGGCGTCGGTAAGGCGATCGTCTATCTCGGCTCCAAGACCGGCCGCGACGGCATCCATGGTGCGACCATGGCCTCGGCCGCCTTCGACGAGGGCGCCGAGGAGAAGCGTCCGACCGTGCAGGTCGGCGACCCCTTCGCGGAGAAGCTGCTGCTCGAAGCCTGCCTCGAGATCATGGCTGCCGGCCATGTCGACGCGATCCAGGACATGGGCGCGGCCGGCCTGACCTGCTCGGCTGTCGAGATGGGCGCCAAGGGCGATCTCGGCGTGGAGCTCGATCTCAATGCGGTGCCCTGCCGCGAAGCGCAGATGAGCGCCTATGAGATGATGCTCTCGGAAAGCCAGGAGCGCATGCTCATGGTGATCAAGCCAGGCCATGAGGAACCGGCCGAGGCGATCTTCCGCAAATGGGGCCTCGACTTCGCCGTCGTTGGCAAGACCACCGACACGCTGCGCTTCGTCGTCAAGCATGACGGCGAGACGATGGCCGACCTGCCGATCAAGGAGCTCGGTGACGAGGCTCCCGAATACGATCGGCCTTGGGTCGAAACGCCGAAGCGGCCGGTTGTGGAGGCCGCGAGCGTAAAGCCGCCGATGTCGAACAGCGAGGCGCTGCTCGCGCTGATCGGCTCGCCCGACCTGTCGTCGAAGCGTTGGATCTACGAGCAGTACGACACGCTGATCCTCGGCAATTCGGCGGTGACGCCGGGCGGCGATGCCGGCATCGTCCGGATCGAGGACGGGCCGAAGGGCCTCGCCATGACCGCCGACGTGACGCCGCGCTATTGCGAGGCCGACCCGTTCGAGGGCGGCAAGCAGGCGGTGGCCGAAGCCTGGCGCAACCTGACCGCGGTCGGCGCCCTGCCGCTCGCCATTACCGACAATCTCAATTTCGGCAATCCGGAGCGGCCCGAGGTGATGGGCCAGCTCGTCGGCTGCATCCGCGGCATCGGCGAGGCCTGCAAGGCGCTCGACTTCCCGGTCGTCTCCGGCAATGTCTCGCTCTACAACGAGACCAATGGCGTCTCGATCCTGCCGACCCCGACCATCGGCGGCGTCGGCGTGCTCGCCGATGTGACGAAGCACGCGACCGTCGGCTTCAAGGCCGAGGGCGAGGCGATCGTCCTGATCGGCGAGACCAAGGGCTGGCTCGGCCAGAGCGCCTATCTCGCAACGGTCTGCGGCCGCGAGGAAGGCGCGCCGCCGCCGGTCGATCTGGCCGTCGAGCGCCGGAATGGCGAGTTCGTGCGCTCGCTGATCACGGCGGGCCGGCTCAGCGCCTGCCACGACCTCTCGGATGGCGGCCTTGCCGTCGCGCTCGCCGAGATGGCGATGGCGAAGGGCATCGGCGCCAGGATCGAGGCGCTGCCGGCCGGTCCGGCCCATGCCGTGCTGTTCGGCGAGGATCAGGGCCGCTACTTGCTGTCGCTGCCGGCTGGCGCCGCCGAGGCGGTTGTCGCGGAGGCAAAGGCCGCCGGCGTGCCGGCTGAGATCATCGGCAAGACCGGCGGCAGCGAGCTTGCCCTGCCGGGCGAGGCTGCTGTTTCGGTCGCAGCCCTCAGCAAGACCCATGAGAGCTGGCTGCCGGACTACATGGCCGGCAAGGCTGCCTGAGGAGATCAGCCATGGCGATGGAAGCGAGCGAGATCGAGCGCCTGATCAAGGCGGCGCTGCCGGATGCGGTGGTCGAGATCAAGGATCTCGCCGGCGATGGCGACCACTATGCCGCGACGGTGGTTTCGGCTGCCTTCAAGGGCAAGTCGCGCGTGCAGCAGCACCAGATGGTCTATGCCGCCCTGCAAGGAAACATGGGCGGCGTTCTGCATGCCCTTGCGCTGACGACGCAGGCTTCCGACATCTGACACATGTCCGATGCCGATCTCGTCGCCCTTGTCATCACCCTAGCGGTCATGGGGCTGGGCGGCGCGTTGCTCTATCTGCGGTCGTTGTCGCGGAAGCCGGCATGGCAGCCCGATACGGCCCATGAGATCCACGAGGTCGACAAGCTGAGCAGCCGGTTGATGGTCGACAGCCCGTTTGAGGGCCGAATCTACACCGCACCCAAGCGCGGCCATCCCGAGACTACGAAGGATGGGGCATCTGGCCGTTAAGCCTTGCGCTGAGGACGACGGTTCCCCAAGATTAGAACGAGTTCATCCAGCGGGCCTTGAACCCGCCCCAGGAGCAAGACATGAGCGACATCAACGCCCGTATCGATGCCGAAGTGAAGGCCAATGACGTGGTGCTCTTCATGAAGGGCACGCCGCAATTCCCGATGTGCGGGTTCTCCGGCCAGGTCGTGCAGATCCTCTCTTACGTCGGCGTGCCCTTCAAGGGCGTCAACGTGCTCGAGGACCAGGAGATTCGTGAGGGCATCAAGGCCTATTCGAATTGGCCGACCATCCCGCAGCTCTACGTCAAGGGCGAGTTCGTCGGCGGCTGCGACATCACCCGCGAGATGTTCCAGGCCGGCGAATTGCAAGCGCTGTTCGAAGAGAAGGGCATCGCCGTCAAGCAGGCGAGCTGAGCCACTTCATTTCCTCGGAATCGAAAAGGCGGCGCGTGAGCGCCGCCTTTTTCATGTCCGGATGGGCCTGCTGCCGGAGCGGGCGGTCACTTGACCAGCAGCCAGTCCTCGACCACCAGCGCGTCCAGGCCGCTGGTATAGAACATCAGGATCGCGTCCTCGCTGGTGTGCAGGATTGGCTTGCCCATGATGTTGAACGAGGTGTTGAGGATCACCGGCACGCCGGTGAGCGCGTGGAAAGCCGAGATCAGCGCGTGATAGCGCGGATTGCGCTCGGCCGTGACGCTCTGCAGGCGCCCGGTCGCGTCCTCGTGGACGACGGCGGGGACGCGATCGCGTACGGATTCCTTCCAGGTCAGGGTGCGCTCCATATAGGGCGCGTCCTGGTAGTTATCGAACCAGTTCGGGCCGTGCTCGGCCAGGATCGAGGGCGCGAAGGGCCGGAAGGCCTCGCGATACTTCACCTTGGCGTTGAGGATGTCCTTCGCGTCGGCCGGGCGCGGATCGGCCAGGATCGAGCGGTTGCCGAGGGCGCGCGGCCCGAACTCGGCGCGCCCCTGCGCCCAGCCGATCAGCTTGCCCTCGGCCAGGAGCTTGGCCGTCGCGGTGATGATCTCGTCGGGCGAGAGCTTCTTCAGGCGCGGTTCCCAGGCGGCCATGCGCTCGAACGGCTCGGTCGAGAGGCTGGAGCCGAGATAGGGGCTCATCGGGCCCTTGGGCGCCTGCCAGTCCGGATTCGCCTCGGCATGGGCGAGCCAGGCGGCACCGATGGCGTTGCCGTCATCGGCCGGGGCGGAGGGTACGTGCACGCACTTGAAGCCGTAGCAGCCGACGATCTTGCCGTTGAATGAGGAGTTCAACGCGCAGCCGCCGGCGAGCACGAGATTTTCCGACGGGCAGAGCGCGGCGGTCTCGGCAAGCAGCGCCTCCATCATCTCGGCGAAGACATCCTGGCCGCAGCGCGAGAGATCGGCCCAGCCCTTGTCGAGCGCGTCGGCCGGGCGGCGGGCGAGGATCTCGTCGGCGACGCTCTGGACCGTTGCGGCGTCGGCGAAGCTGAGCTTGGTGCCCTCGACGCGATAGAGCCTGCGAAGCAGAGCGAGCAGTTCAGGGTCGCGTTTGCCGTAGGGCGCGAGCCCCATGATCTTCCATTCCTCGCCCTTGGCCTGGTCGAAGCCGGCGAGGTCGGTGACGAAGCCGAAATAGAAGCCGATCGATTCGCGGCCGCGATGGCGCTTCAGCTCAGTGAGGCGACCATCCCTGAGCGCGAAGATGGCGGAGGCGCCGGTCTCGCCCATGCCGTCGACGACGAGGCAGGCGGCATCGCGGAAGGGCGAGGACCAGGCGGCATAGGCCGCATGGCTGAGATGGTGGCCATAGCGGGTGATGCCGGTGATCTTGGCCTCGCCGAAAGCACGGTCGAGGCCAAGCACGGTGCCGAGGCCGGCGCGTTGCTGCTGGTGATGCAGGTTGGCGATCAAGGCGCGCTCGCTACGCTCGGGCACGAGTGAGCGGTTGAAGGCGGGCGAAAGCTTCAGCAGCGAATCGAGGCTGAAGGAGCCGGCGCGGCTCATCTGGTCGAGGAAGCTGGTGAACTCCTCGCCCCAGCTGGTGGCGAGTCGGATCTCGGCACCCTTGGGGATGTAGCGCTTGACCAGGCTTTCCATCCGCGCCGCCGTGTCCGGCTCGCAGTTCGGCGCGCGCTTGTATTGCAGGTAGCGCTCGGCCGCCTCAGCGAAGAGGACCTCTCCGCTTGGGTCGACGATGGCGATGGCCGGATCGTGGAAGGTGGTGGCGAGGCCGATCGTGTAGCTCATGGCCGGCAGCGTATGGAGCAGCCGGCCGGCCATGGCAAATGTTGCAGATCGGTGACGCTGGCTACGGCATCGCCGATTACTGGGCGAAGGCGATGCTGTCGGCGATCGCCTTAATCGCCGGCTCGAGCGAGGGGTACGTCGCTTCGTCGGCGCTGACGATCATGCGCACGAAGCGGCCGTCGGCACCCAGGCCGATATACTGGACGAAACGCTTGCCGGCGCCGCCCTCAGCCGTCTTGCCCGAGAGCAGCACGCCGTCCTTGCTGCCGGCGAAGGCGACCGTGTCGCGCTTGCTGATCTCGGCCTTCTCGAAGCCGCGCGTCGTCTGCAGCAGCTTCTCGGCGACGGCGGCAAGCTGGCCGGCCGGGACCTGGCCACCGGTCTGGTAGCTGACGATCAGCATGGGCTGCGCGCCCTTGGGATCGACGTTCAGCGGTCCGACGGTCATCAGCAGGCCGAGGCCGCCGAAGGTGTCGACAACGCGGAAAGGCTCGGCGGCGCGGATGCGGAAGGGCAGGGCGGCGAGCTTCTGCTCGATCGTCGGCTCGGCGCCGAGCGAGACGCTCTTCAGCATGGCGACGACGTCGTCGCCGTCGAGATCGGAATCCTCCGGCGCCTGCACGGTGATCATCACGGTCTTGGCGCCCTTCAGCAGCACGATCCACTTGTCGAAGGTCGTGCCGGCGACATTCTGCTGGCCGGTCAGGATGCGGCCCTTGCCGCCGGCCGTCTCGATGTCCTCGGCCTCGTCGATCACGATGTTCTGCTTGGCGAAATTGGTCTTGGCGGCCTCGGCATTGCCGAACAGCGCCTGCAATTGCGCATGCGCCTCGGGCGGCATTTCGACGACGAGGACGGACGCCTTGGCTTCGGCATGCTCGAGGCCGGCGAATTTGCTCGAGGGCACGAAGCCCTTCAGCGGCGCCAGCGAGACCGTGGTTCCGGAGATCGCAGTGCGATCCTGCGCCTGCGCCGTCACGGCCAGCCCGGCGGCGAGCAAGCCGCCCATGGCCAGTCGAAGGACCGTTCTGGCGGCGTGGCGCACTGTGCCCAAGTCGAGTCGGATCATCGCATCGCTCCTGTACGATCGGTGGTGTCGGCGTCGCCGACGCGGGTCATGCTGCAACGGGTTCGAGCGGATACAGGTCTACATCCCGCGACCTTGCGATCGAAGGATGGGGCCTGAAGCCGCTTGTCGCTCTTGTGGATGTCAGGGCCGTGATCGACGGGGGCGGGAGCTCAGCGCCGGCCGATCGCGGCGGTGATCAGCGCCTTGGCATCGGCGCCGGCCCACTCGGCCGGGCCCTGCAGCAAAGCGAGCTCGCAGCCGGCGGGATCGACCAGCAGGCTGATCGGCATGCCCTCGACCTTTTTCACGGAGCGGATGTCCTGGAAGACCTTGGCCTGCGGGTCGGCATAATAGGCGAGGCGGGTGATGCTCTTGTCGGCCAGCCACTTCTTCGGCTTGTCGGGGTGGCGCGTGTCGATGTTGATCGCCACCACCTCGAAATCCGGGCCTCCGAGCGCGCCCTGGAGCGCATCGAGCGCCGGCATCTCGGTGAGGCAGGGCAGACACCAGGTCGCCCAGAGATTGACCAGAACGGTCTTGCCGCGCATGGCGGACAGCGTCGTCGGCTTGCCGTCCGGGCCGTTGAAGGCAAGATCGGGCAGGAGCGCCGGCTGCTTGGCGACCTCGACGGCCGCGACCTCGCCCTTCGCCAGGGCGCGCAATGTCTCGACCTTCGTCGCGGCAGCGCTGCAGACGGAATTGCCGGCTCCACCCCGGACGGAGTAGAAGGCGCCAGCGCCGCCGAACACCAGCAGCGCCAGAGCCCCGCAGGCCACCACTATTTTCGACCGAGACGTCATCGCGCGTCCTTGAAGAGCAGGAAAGACCGCCGTGAGCAACCGCATGTGGGGTGGGCGTTTCGCCACAGGTCCCGACGCCATCATGGAGGAGATCAACGCCTCCATCGATTTCGACCAGCGCCTGTGGCGCCAGGACATCCGCGGCTCGCTGGCACACGCCGCCATGCTGGCTGAGACCGGTATCCTGACGAAGGACGACGTGGACGTCATCTCGGCCGGACTCAAGGGCATCGAGGCCGAGATCGAGGCCGGGCGCTTCACGTTCTCGCGCGCGCTCGAAGACATCCACATGAACATCGAGAGCAATCTCAAGGACCGGATCGGGCTCGCCGCCGGGCGCCTGCACACCGCGCGCTCGCGCAACGACCAGGTCGCGACCGATATGCGCCTTTGGGTGCGAGACGCGCTCGACCAGCTCGACGAGCAGGTCGCCGACCTCCAACTCGCACTCGCCGAAAAGGCGGATACCTATGCCGGGGCGGTGATGCCGGGCTTCACCCATCTGCAGTCGGCCCAGCCGGTCACCTTCGGCCATCACCTGCTCGCCTATGTCGAGATGCTGGCGCGCGACCGCGGCCGCCTTCGCGACGCTCGCGAGCGCATGAACGAATGCCCGCTCGGCGCCGCCGCGCTCGCCGGCACCTCCTTCCCGATCGACCGGCACATGACTGCCAAGGCGCTCGGCTTTTCCCGGCCGACGGCGAACTCGCTCGATTCGGTCTCGGATCGCGATTTCGTCCTGGAGACGCTCTCCGCGGCCTCGATCTGCGCCATGCACCTGTCGCGCCTGGCCGAGGAGATCGTGCTGTGGGCGACGCCGCAATTCGGCTTCGTCAAGCTCTCCGACAAGTTCTCGACCGGCTCGTCGATCATGCCGCAGAAGCGCAACCCCGACGCGGCCGAACTGGTGCGCGGCAAGGCGGGCCGCGTCTTCGGGGCGCTGCAGGGCCTGCTGACGATGATGAAGGGCCTGCCGCTGACCTATTCGAAGGACATGCAGGAGGACAAGGAAGGCACGTTCGATGCGGTGCAGACCCTGTCGCTCTGCCTCGCCGCGAGCGCCGGCATGGTCCGCGACATGCAGCCCGACCTGAAGACGATGAAGAAGGCCGCAGGCCTCGGCTACGCCACCGCGACCGACCTCGCCGACTGGCTGGTGCGCGTGCTGAAGATGCCGTTCCGCGACGCTCATCACGTCACCGGCCGGCTCGTCGGCATCGCCTCGGCCAAGGGCGTCGGGCTGGAGAAGCTCTCGCTTGCCGAGATGCAGGAGGTCGAACCGAAGATTTCCGACGAGATCTTCGCCGTGCTCGGCGTCGAGCGCTCGGTGAAGAGCCGGACAAGCTATGGCGGCACCGCTCCCGCCAATGTGAAGCGGCAAGCCAAGCGCTGGCTGAAGCAGCTCGCCAAGGACGCGAAGCCGCAGTCATGATCCCGGCGCAAAGGCTCGCAAGCTTGCGCGCCATTCGCTACACTCGTCCCGAAGCTTCGCCTAAGGATCACTGTTCGTGCTGCAATCCCGCCTGAAACTCGGCCGCACCGTTCTGGTGGTCGGCCTGCTCGGCCTCGCCCTTGCGGCTTGCGGCCGCCGCGGACCACTGGAGCCGCCGCCGAACGCCAAGAACGCGATCGACCTGCCGGATCAGCAGACCGGCGCGGTCGAGAATACCTTCAACGCGACGGAGGCTTCGCCGCTCGGCAAGGCGCCGAAGCGCAACAAGGCGATCGAGATTCCCGAGAAGCCCTTCGTCCTCGACCCGCTGCTCTGACAGTCTTCCGGACCTTCGATGCATCACTTCGCCTATCGCGACGGCGCGCTCTTCGCCGAGGATGTCGACCTGCGCGAGATCGCGGCTGAGGTCGGAACGCCGGTCTATGTCTATTCCTCCGCGACGATCGAACGGCATTACCGCCTTTATGAAGCGGCGATGGCCTCGATCGCTCCGGGCAAGCCGGCGCATGTCTTCTACGCCATGAAGGCGAACAGCAATCTCGGCGTGCTGAAGACGCTGGCTGCGCTCGGCGCCGGCGCCGACACGGTCTCGGAAGGCGAGATCCGCAAGGCGCTCGCCGCCGGTTTCCCGGCCAGCAAGATCGTCTTCTCCGGCGTTGGCAAAGCTGAGAGTGAGCTTGCCTTCGCGGTCGAGGCCGGCATCTACCAGGTCAATATCGAGACCGAGGGCGAACTCGACCTGCTCTCGAAGGTGGCGCAGCGGCTCGGCAAGCGCCAGGAGGCGGTGTTCCGGGTCAATCCCGATATCGGCGCCGGCGGCCACGCCAAGATCACCACGGGGTCTTCGGCCAACAAGTTCGGCGTCTCCTTCGAGGAGGTGCACCGGCTCTATGCCCGCGCCGCCAATATGGCGGGCGTCAGGATCATGGGTCTTGCCGTGCATATCGGCAGCCAGATCCGCGAGGTCGACGCCTTCGAGGCAGCCTATACCAAGATGCGCGACCTCGTGCTGGCGCTGCGGGCCGAAGGGCACCGCGTCGACCGGCTCGACCTCGGCGGCGGGCTCGGCATCCCCTACGAAATTCCCAGGGAGTTCGACCATGGCCCCGGCCTGATCGAGGCCTATGCCGCGATGGTCGCCAGGGTGACGAAGGGGCTCGACGCCGAGCTCGGCTTTGAGCCGGGACGCCTGATCGTCGGCAATGCCGGCATCCTGCTGACCAGGGTGCTGCATCTCAATCCGCGCCCGACCAAGGAATTCCTCGTCGTCGACGCGGCGATGAACGACCTGATGCGGCCGGCCATGTACGAGGCCTATCACGAGATCTGGCCGGTGGCGGAGCCGGTGGAAGGCGGCAAGACGATCGCCTATGATGTGGTCGGGCCGATCTGCGAATCAGGCGATACCTTCACCACCGGGCGCGAGCTCTCCGCGCTGAAGCCTGGCGACCTCATCGCCTTCATGACCGCCGGCGCCTATGGCGCCAGCATGTCCTCGACCTACAACCAGCGTCCGCTCGTCGCCGAAGTGCTGGTGAAGGGCGACAAATTCGCGGTGACGCGGCCGCGCCAGAGCTATGAAGAGCTGATCGGCACGGATCGCGCGCCGCCCTGGCTGCCCTGAGTCTGCTTCACATTTCCCGGAGCAGCTGTGGGGCGTGGCGCTTCGACGCTGGTCACGCCACATTCCCGTGTTAGCCTCTCCCTTCGATCGATGAAGTTAGGAGAGGCGCCGCGGGGGCGGCCCGGAGCAGCGGATGAGCGAAGCACCGCGCCGCACGGCGCTTGATCCGGTCGGCATAATCCGCAAGAGGCTGGAGCGCCTGACTGCGGCGTCGCGGCTGTCTCTTGCCTGGGAGCGGCTCTGGCCGAAATTGTGGGCGCCACTCTGCGTCGTCCTTGGCTTCCTCGCCGTCTCCTGGTTCGGGCTCTGGCTGCATTTGCCCTGGTGGGGGCGGGCTGCCGGTTCCGCCATTTTCGCTCTCCTCCTACTCGCGAGTTTCTGGCCGGCCATTACCGGTCGCTGGCCGAGCCGCCGCGAGGCGCTCACCCGGCTCGATCATTCGATGGATGGGGCGCACCGTCCGGCGACGTCGCTTGAGGATTCGCTTGCGGTCGGCGGCAAGGACCCGGTCTCGCAGGCCCTGTGGGCGCTGCACCTGCAGCGCCAGAGCGCCCATGTCGCGGTGCTGAAGGTCGCGCCGCCGCAACCGCGTATGGCCGGGCGCGACAAGCGTGCCCTGCGTGCGGTGCCGCTGGTCGCGGCCGTGGCCGGCTTCTTCGTCGCCGGGCATGAGGCCCTGCCGCGGCTGACCGCCGCCTTCGACTGGCGCGGTCCGGCGCTCGCTGCCGCCGCAGTGCGGATCGATGCCTGGATCGACCCGCCGTCCTATACGCGCATGCCGCCGATCCTGATCGATTTCGGCAGGCTCGCCAGCCCGAGTTTCAACGTGCCCGAGAAGTCGACGGTGGTGGTGCGCATCGCCGGCAAGAGCGGCATGGATGTCGCGACCACCGGCCGCCTCGATGCCGTCCCGGTCGAGGGCAAGCCCGGCGAGGCCAAATCCGGAGACGCCAAGCCGGCCGAGGCCAAGGCGGTGCCGACGAACACGGTCGCAGTTACTGAGAAGCGCTATCTCGTCGCCGGCGACGGCACCTTGCGCATCACCGGCTCGGGCGCGCCGGCGCAGACGCTCAGCCTGCACGCGATCATTGACCAGAAGCCGGAGATCGCCTTCACCCAGCCGCCGAAGGCCGTCAGTGGCGTCCAAGGCGGACTCGGCCTCAGCTACCGCGCCAAGGACGATTACGGCATCGCCTCGGCCGAGGTGCTGGTCTCGCGCGTCGGACCGATCACGGGCGGCCGCTCGCTGGTCGAGGCGCCCAAGCAAGTGCTGCCGGTGCCGCCTTCCGGCTCCGGCGAAGACGAGATGAAGAGCACGGTCGATTTCTCGGCCCATCCCTGGGCCGGCGCCAAGGTCAATATGAGCCTTTTGGCCCGTGATGAGACCGGGCAGGAGGGGCGCAGCGAGACCGTCGAGGTCGTGCTGCCGCAACGGACCTTCACCAAGCCGCTGGCCAAAGCGCTGGTCGAGCAGCGGCGCAAGCTCGTCATGGACGTCGACAACCGCAGGAAGGTCCAGCTCGCGCTCGATGCGCTGATGATCGAGCCCGATCGCTTCATGAAGGAGACCGGCGTCTATTTGGGCATGCGCATGATCGGCGAACGGCTGCGGCGTGCCGCCAGCGACGACCAGCTGCGTGACACCGCCGAGATGATGTGGGCTTTCGCCCTGCAGCTCGAGGATGGCGACCTTTCGGATGCCGAGAAGGCGCTGCGGGCCGCCCAGGAGAACCTGGCGCAGGCGCTGGAGCGCGGCGCCTCCGAAGAGGAGATGAAGAAGCTCACCGAGGATCTGCGCCGCGCCATGGACCAGTACATGCGCGAGCTCGCCCAGCAATGGCAGCGCCAGCAGCAGAATGGCGAGCAGAACCAGGCGCAGCTGCCGGAGAATTTCCGCACGGTGACGCCGCGCGACCTGCAGAACATGCTCAACCGCATCGAGGAGCTGACCAAGCGCGGCGACATGGCCGAGGCGCAGCGCCTGATGGAGGAGCTCAACAACCTCCTGAACAACCTCAAGACGGCGCGTCCTGGCCAGCAGGACCCGCGCCAGCGCGAAATGAACCAGGCGTTGGGGGATCTCGACCGCATGACGCGCGAGCAGCAGCAATTGCGCGACGAGACCTATCAGCAGGACCAGCAGAACCAGAACCGGACCCAGCGCGGCCAGCGCCCGGGCCAGCAGCAGGCGCGTCCCGGCCAGCAGGGCCAGCGCCAGCAAGGGCAGCAGGGCCAACGCGGGCAGCGCGGCCAGCAACCCGGGCAGCAGCCCGGCGAGGACGGCGAAGGCGAGGACGGCCAGAACGCCGAAGGGGGGCAGGGCCAGGGGCAGCAGGGCCTGTCGCAGCGCCAGCAGGCCCTGCGCGAGCGGCTGCAGGACCTGCAGCGGCGCATGCGCGGCATGGGTGCCGATCCTGGCGAGCTCGGCGAGGCCGAGGATGCC
Organism: Allobosea sp.; assembly: GCA_024231975.1. Lineage (GTDB taxonomy): Bacteria > Pseudomonadota > Alphaproteobacteria > Rhizobiales > Beijerinckiaceae > Allobosea. The sequence goes on along the minus strand of JAAEQB010000120.1, from coordinate 286,160 downwards.
ATGCGCGAGGCGGAAGGCCAGCTCGGCCAGGGCCAGGAGGGGCAGGCGGTCGACTCGCAAGGGCGGGCGCTGGAAGCGCTGCGCAAGGGCGGCCAGAATCTCGCGCAGCAGATGCAAGGCGAGCCCGGCGAGGGCGAAGGCAACGAGAACGCCTATGGCGATCCGGATGGACGCCCGGCCGGCCGGCCCTCGGCCCAGCAGCGCGACAACAACGACCCGCTCGGACGGCCGCAGCGCCAGCGCGACTGGGCCGATGGCCGCGTGCGGGTGCCCGGTGCCGATGAGAGCGCGACGCAGCGGGCGCGGCGCATCCTCGAAGAGCTGAGGCGGCGCCTTGGCGATCCGCTGCGGCCGACCGAGGAGCTCGATTATCTCGAGCGCCTGCTACGGCGGAATTGATTGCCTTGGTCTCGCGTCATGCTCGGGCTTGACCCGAGCATCTCTGAAACCAGCGCCTTCTTGTCATGAGATTCTCGGGTCGGCGCTTTGCGCCGCCCGAGAATGACGAGAGTTACCCCGCCCGATTGCCCGAGACGATCGCAAGCGCCGCGATGAAGCGATCGAGATCGGCTTCCGTCAGATAGGGCGCCGGCGAGATGCGGATGGTGTTGCCTTTGGCGACGCCCCCACGGCGCACGGTCATCACCTTGTGCTGGTCGCGCAGTGCCGCGACGACGGCGTTGCAGTCGGCCGCCGAGCGCTTGCCGGTCAGGGCGAAGGAGGTGATGCCGGCGACCATCTCCGGATCGTCCGGCGTCTGGATCTCGACGCCTTTCAGCTCGCGGGCCCTCGCGACCCAGTAGTTGCGCAGATGGCGATAGCGCGCCTCCTTGGCCTGCGGGCCGACCTCCTGATGCAAGGCGAGCGCAGCGGGGATGGTGAGCTGGGCGGCGAAGTTCGGGGTGCCGGTGTGGATGCGCGAGCGGACGTCGTCCGGCTTGAAATCCTCGTCGCCGTAATGGGTGTCGATATCGGCCAGCCGCTCGCGGGCGATGTAGATCAGGCCGACGCCGAGCGGCGCGCCGATCCATTTGTGCAGGTTGAAGCCGATGAAGTCGACGCCGAGATCCCTGGCCTTGAAGTCGACCTGGCCCCAGCTATGGGCCGCGTCGAGGATGACGTCGATGCCGCGCGCCTTCGCCATGGCGGCCAGCTCCCTGACCGGCATCATCAGCCCGGTGCGGTGGCTGATATGGGTGAGCAGCAAGAGTTTTGTCTTCGGGTTGGCCTTGAGCGCGGCTTCATAGGCTTCGAGGACATTGGCCTTGGTCGCCGGCTCCGGGATGTCGAATTTGGCGACCTCGACGCCGCGCCGGTTCTTCAGCCAGTTCATGGCGTACTGCATCGAGTCATAGTCGAGATCGGCATAGAGCACGCCGTCGCCAGGCTTCAGCCTGTTGTAGCCGGCGATCAGCGTCTGCAGCGCCTCGGTGGCGCCGCGGGTCAGCGCGATCTCCTCGCGGGCGACGCCGAGGAAATCGGCCAGCGGCGTGCGGACATTGTCGAGGTCCTGGCCGATCTTGCTGCGGGCGTAGACGGTGTTCTCGAAATTCACGAAATCGGTCAGGCGCTTGTATTCGGTCTTCACCGGCTCGGCCATGATGCCCCAATAGCCATTCTCCAGGTTCACCATCTCGGGCGTGACGCTGTAGAGGCGGCGGACCGCATCCCAATAGCCGGTGTCGATTCCGATATTGCTGGTCGGCAGCGCGGGCAGCGAGCGAGCAAGAGCAGGGGCGGCGAGGGCGGCAGTGCCGAGCGCGGCGAGCAGCGTGCGGCGGCTGAGAGTGGTGTGGTCGGTCATGGCGGATTGTCCCCGAGGCGGTAGCCTTCGCTAAGGGCCGGCTGTTTCAGGGCCGTGACGGTCTTGCTGGCGAGTTTATCCCCGCGCCGCGAAACCGATGCATACTCGCGCAAACGCGCAACAGGAGTGCCGCCATGTCGATGCAGGGATCGCCAGCCGAAGACGTACCGGTCGAGGAGCCGCAGGCTCCGCGACCGCCGGACCTTGCCGTGACCTTCGAGCGACTCTCGCGCCTTGCGCCGATCGGCAAGGCCGAGATCATGGGCAATATCAGCCTGCATTTCGCGCGGCTCGCGGCCGAGGCCGACCTGACGACGCCGCTGCGCGTCTGCCATTTCCTGGCGCAGGCCGCCTTCGAGACCGACCGCTTCCGCACGCTGGAAGAGAAGGGCGGGAAGAAGCAGTTCGCCAAATACGAAGGCCGCGAGGATCTCGGCAACAGCGAGCCCGGCGACGGCGCGCGCTATCATGGGCGCGGCATCTTCCAGCTCACCGGCCGGGCCAACTACAAGCGGATCGGCCGGATGCTGAACATCGACCTGGAGGGGCGGCCGGAGCTGGCGCTCGATCCGCGCATCTCGGTGCAGATCGCCTTCGCCTATTGGCGCGACCGCAAGATCAACGCCGCCGCCGACCGCGACGATGCGGCCCGCGTCACCCAGCTGATCAATGGCGGTCTGAATGGCCTCGTCGAGCGCCGGCAATTGCTGACGACGGCGAAGGGGATCTGGTTTTAATCCAGGCCGGGAAAGCCCATCGCCGAAGCCGATCCCGATCGCTCCCACCGCGATAGTTCGGAATCCACGCGATCGGTTTAAATTTTCTGCAACTGCCGCCGGTCCATAACCTGGGCGCCCGCCGTCAACTGCCGCAGAGTATGCCTTGCCGCTGGACTACCCTTCGCTGCTGACGGCCTTTGCCCTTTCCGGTTGCGGATTGGCGATCACCTTTTTCGTCAGCTGGCTGGCCTCCAGGACGGAACGCTTCCTGATCGCCTGGACTTTCGGCGTGGCGTTCATGGCGCTGGGTGTGCTGGTCTACAGCTGGTACGCCCAGACGATGTCGCCGGCTGTCGGCGCCGCCGGATACACGATCCTGCTGGCCGGCCTCGCCTTCGTGTTTGGCGCCGGCCGGGAGTTCCGCACCGGCGTTCTGCCCTGGCGCAGCATGGCCATCATGGCAACCGCATCGTCGCTCGTCATGGCCGTCCCGATGCTGGCCGGCTATAACGGCGCCGCCATCGTCATGCTCAATGTGGCAGCGACGATCATCCTTCTCATCACGGCCTGGGACTACTGGCTCGGGCGCGCCGAGGCCCGGCTGGCTATCCCGCTGCTGACGGCTCTCTATGTCGTGACGGGGCTCTCCTTTGTCCCCTGCGCCATCCTGCTGCTGCAGGACGGCCAGTGGCGCCTGTCGCAGGCGCCGTCGAATTGGGCCGAGGATCTCAATATCGTCGTCTGTCTGGCCACCCTGTCCGGTATCGGCGCCCTTTCCCTGGCGCTCAACCAGGCGCGGTTGGCACGCAGCCACAAGCGCGATGCCGAGACCGATCCGCTGACTGGCCTGCTCAACCGGCGGGCGCTGCTCAGCCGGATCGCGGAAGACATCAAAGGCCCCGCTGCGCTCATCGTGTTCGACATGGACCACTTCAAGATGACGAACGATGTCCATGGTCATCCGGCGGGCGACGACGTGCTGCGAAGCTTTGGGAAGATCCTGGCGCTGTCTTGCCGATCGCAGGGTCTTGCCGCTCGGCTTGGCGGCGAGGAATTCGCGCTGTTGTTGCCGGGAGCCTCGCTCATCACGGCTGCGAAACTCGCCGATCGCGTGCGCAGGCGCCTGGCCAAGCGCCATTTCAGCGGGGATAGCGGCCCGTTCACCAGCACGACAAGTGCCGGCGTCGCCTATTCCGAGGACGTCGTCATCGATTTCGACGCGCTCCTGCGCGACGCCGATAAGGCACTGTATGCAGCCAAGCGCGCCGGCCGCGACCAGGTCGCGGTCAGCGCGGACGACACGGAATTCCTGGCCCACAGCTGGCCGTCGCCGGATGGGCGCGATGCTGCCGACCTCGTCCGACTCAAGGCCGGCTAGAGCATTCCCGCAACTCTCCGAAACGCGAAAATGCTATAGCGCGCTGGCGCGAAGGCCGAGCCGCTCAACCGTGCCCGGCCTTCAGCGCCTGATCGAGATCGGCGTAGAGATCCTCGACATCCTCGATGCCGGTCGAGAGGCGCAGCAGATCGGGCGGGCAGGGCGAGCCGGCGCCCTCGATCGAGGCGCGGTGCTCGATCAGGCTCTCGACGCCGCCGAGCGAGGTGGCGCGCTTATAGAGCTCGACATGAGCGGCCGACTTGACCGCCGCCGCCTCGCCGCCGCTGACCTGGACGGAGAGCATGAAGCCGAAGCCGCCTTCCATCTGGCGGGCGGCGATGTCGTGGCCGGGATGCTGCGGCAGGCCGGGATAGAGCACGCGCGAGACCAGCGGGTGAGCCGAGAGCTTCTGCGCCAGCGCCATGGCCGAGGCCGACTGGCGCTCCTGCCGGACATGGAGCGTGCGCATGCCGCGCATCAGCAGATAGGCTTCGAACGGGCCGAGAATGCCGCCCTGGCCCTTGCGCACCGTCTTGATCCGGGCCCAGAACTCGTCATCGGCATTGGCGCAGAGCGCACCGGCGACGACATCGGAATGGCCGTTCAGCACCTTGGTCGCGGCATGCATGACGATGTCGGCGCCGAGCGTCAGCGGTCGGGTATGGACGGGCGAGGCGCAGGTCGAATCGACCGCGAGCTTCGCACCTGCTGCATGGGCGATCTTCGCGACCGCGGCGATGTCGGTGATGGTCCAGAGCGGGTTGGAGGGCGTCTCGGCCCAGATCAGCTTGGTGATGCCCGGCTTCACCGCTTCCTTGAGCTTGGCCAGGTCATCGGTCTCGACGAAGTCGATCTTGAGGCCCCAGCGGGTCGCCTCGGTCAGCAGCCAGGCGCGCAAGGCCCAGTACATCACCTTGGAGGCGACGACATGATCGCCCGGCGAGAGCGCCTGGAAGACGGCGGTCGCCGCGGCCATCCCGGAGCCGAACAGCAGCGCGCCGGCCTTGGCCTCCTCGAGCATGGCGAGCACGGCCTGCGCCTCGTGCACGGTCTCATTGTCGGGCCGGCCATAGATGAAGCCGGTGGAATAGGCGTTGTCCTCGTCGCGGATATAGGTGGTCGAGACGTGGATCGGCGGCACCACGGCCTTGGTCAGCGGGTCGATCTTGCCCATGGCCTGGGCAGCGAGCGAACGGGGGTGCAGCGGGCGCTTGGTCATGGCTGATCCGATTTCTACTATGTGAGACAATTCATCTCATCTGGATTGCTGCAGTGCAAGAGGCTCGCCTTGTATGGAGCGCAGACGCACCCCATTCTCGCCGCATGAGCATATCGTCAGGCAACACCGATCGTCAGCTGAATGTGTGGCTTGCCGCACTCTTCGCCATCCTCCCGGTCGTCGCGGCCTCCCTGATCGGCAGCGCCGTGACGGTGCCGCAGATTCCGGGCTGGTACGCAGGCCTCGCCAAGCCGCCCTTCAACCCACCGAACTGGCTGTTCGCGCCGGTCTGGACGACGCTGTTCGCGCTGATGGCTCTGGCCGCGTTCCGCCTCCTGCGCCGGCCGGCCGATACGCCGGGTAGGGCGCAGGCGCTGCTCGCCTATCATGCCCAACTCGCGCTCAACATGCTCTGGTCCTGTGTGTTCTTCGGCCTGAACAGCCCGGCGGGCGGCCTAGCTGTCATCGCGCTGCTGCTGGCGGCGATGATCTGGACGATGCGGCGCTTCGCAGGGCTGGGCGACAGATTGTCCGTCGCCCTTTTCGCGCCCTACCTCGCCTGGGTCTCGTTCGCGGGCCTGCTCAACGCTTCGATCTGGTGGCTGAACCGCTGAGCGATCATCCCGCCCAATCGGTGACCATCAGGCCGGGGACACGCTCGAACTCTCGGCGGTTGCCCGTCACGAGAACTACACCGCGTCGCCGGGCCTGGGCTGCGATCAAGGTATCATAGGCTCCGATCGGTGTGCCGGAGGCTTCGAGTGCGGCGCGGATGTCGCCGGCTTCAGCGGCGTCGTCGTCATCGAAAGGCAACAGCTCGAATCCTTCAGCCAGAAAGGCGTCGAGCACCCGGGTGGACGCTTCGCGCCGAACGCTCTTGGCGATGCCGTAACGCAGCTCGAAGAGGACGATGGAGGGTATGAGGAGCGTCGTGCCTGCCGCCAGCTCTTGCCGAAGACGCTGCTCGACAGCCGGCACGCGCCCGTTGATCGCGAATACGATGACATTGGTGTCGAGGCAGAGCATCGGAGCGGCTCAGCCGAAGGCGATCTCGTCCTCGCCGCCGGGTGGGGGGTCGTCCGGCAGCCCTTCGACAAGGAAGTTGCGCGCGCCGAGTGCGTCGAGACGGGCGCGCCAGGCGGCAGCATCGAAAGGCGGGCGCGCGACTGGTTCGAGGATAACCTTGTCGCCGACCTTGCTAACCTGCACTTCGCTGCCCTCGAAGCGGAACTCCTTCGGCAGTCGTACCGCTTGGCTGCGACCATGCATGAAGAGTTTGGCTCTCGCCGATGTCGCGCTCATGGCCATCTGCATGCTCCAGGTGGTATCTACCCAAGATAGATATCATCTGCTCGGCGTCAATATCGAGAACCGCGACCGCTCAACCGATCGAGCGCTCGATCACCCGCAGCACCGTCTCGCGCAGTTCGGCGATGGTGAAGGGCTTGGTCATCACCTCCGAGACGATCGTCTCCAGGCTCTTGGCCCGCTCGCGCTGCTCGGCATAGCCGGTCATCAGCATGATGGTGAGGTCTGGGAATTGCTGCTTGGCGGCGAGCGCCAGAGCGATGCCGTCCATCAGCGGCATGCGGATATCGGTGAGCAACAGGTCGAAATGGCCCTGCTCGGCGATCAGGATGTCTAGCGCCTCGGCGCCGTCGCCGGCGGTCAGGCAGTCGTGCCCGTCCATGGCGAGGCCGCGCGCGACCAGCGAGCGCAGGCTCTCCTCGTCATCGACCACGAGAATGCGCGACATTGCTTCAGATCCCCGGCAGGCCGGCCTGGTCGGCGGTCTCGATCACGCCGACATAGGGCAATTGGCGATAGGAATGGGCGACGTCCATGCCGTAGCCGACGACGAAATAATCGGGGCATTCGAAGCCGACATAATCCGCTTCGATGTTGACGGCGCGCTTGGCCGGCTTCTCCAGCAACACGGCGGTCGAGACGCGGGCGGCGCCGCGCGCCGCGAGCAGGTCCTTGGCGAAGGCGAGGGTGCGGCCGGATTCGAGGATGTCGTCGACGAGCAGGACATGACGGCCGCGGACGTCGCTCTGCACGTCCCTGAGTATCTCGACCTGGCCGGAGGAGACGGTGGCGGCACGATAGCTCGAGAGATGGACGAACTCGACCTGCGGGGCCATGCCGGCGCGATGCATGGCGCGGATCAGGTCGGCGACGAACATGAAGCTGCCCTTCAGCACCGCGACGACGAGCAGGTCCTCGCCGGCGCTGGCGGCGATCTCGGCGGCCATTTCGGCATTGCGCGCGGCGATCGCCGCTTCGTCGTAGAGAACGCGGATACGCTTGGGCTGGGACATCGAGGACCGTTCCTTTCGGCGCAGGCCGATGCCCGCGCAGCCCCGTGATCGCGGGCTAAACTCTTCAGGTTCCAGTCATAGCGTCCATGCGCGGACAATTGAAGCGGCCGGGCCCCTGCGATGTGGAAACCGGCCGAGGGATCAATGGAGGCTGGCGACGCCGTCCGGGCTGCCGGTGCCGAAGCGCAACTGCACCGAGCGCCCGTCATTGGGCGGCGAGGCGAGGCGGGCGCGGAAATGCATCAGCTCGGCCGGCTCCAGCGACGGACGCGGCGGTTCCGTCGTCCAGCTGTAGAGCACCTTGCCGTCCTCGCCCTGCACCATCACGGTGATCGGGGGCACCTTGGTCGTGCCCTTGGCGATGTTGGTGACGTCGCCGGAGACGACGAGGAAGCGTCCCTGCTGGTCCTGGACCAGTTCGCTCTCGACGGCGCTGAAGGCGAGGCCGCGCACGTTCACCGGCAAGCCGATCGTCGCATAGAGTCCGGCGAATTGCGGCACCACCCGGACGACGCGCTCTCGCTGCCAGAGGCCGAGGCCGAGCGCGACGAGGCCGATGGCGACGAAGATGCCGGCCGCGGCTGGTGGCAAGCGTGTCGCGGCGCCGGGTGCGCCCACCCAGTTGCGTTTGCGCTTCGGGGCCCGCGGCGGTGCCGTATCGGGCTGCGGAAGCTCGGTTCGTTCAGCCGTCAGCGTCGAGATGTCGGCGTCGATCTCGGCGGCGCGACGCAGCTCCTCCTCCAGCTCGGCGGCGGTCTGCTCGGCGCTCGGAGGGCTGGGAAGCTCCGGGATCGCCGCATCCAGGTCGGATTGCAGGACCTCCTCCGCCGGCAGCGCTTCGGCGGCGCGCGGCGCCTCGATCTGCCAGGTCGTCTGGCAGCTGGCGCAGCGCACCTTGCGGCCGCCGCTCCCGATCTTGGCCTCGGCGATCTCGTACCGGCTGGCGCAGTTGGGGCAGACGATCTGCATGGCCTTAAAAATGCTCGCTCCGCGCTGCATTCCCCGGGAATGTCGGTCCGGAGCCTGATCCTCTCGCCGTTGCGCGCAAGCGCGAGCGGGTGCGGCCAGGCGCTCCGCCTCCCATAGGGTCGATTTATGGTTAACGTCGCGTAAACCCTGCGCCGTGCAGGGCTGAGGAAAACCCGCCGGCGCTTCCCGCCGGGGCGAGGTCTCGGTGTAAGGTCGTGTCGGCTCGGCGCCGGTCCGGCACGATTCGGAAAAGATCAGCGAGAGGAACTGCGTTGGTTCGGTTCGAGAATGTCGGCTTGCGCTACGGGATGGGCCCGGAAGTGCTGAAGGACATCAACTTCAGCATCGCGCCGCGCTCTTTCCAGTACCTGACCGGGCCGTCGGGTGCGGGCAAGACCACGCTGATCCGGCTGATCCTGATGGCGCTCAAGCCGACGCGCGGCCTGGTCAACCTGTTCGGCCAGGACGTCTCGCGCCTCGAAGCCGCCACGCTCACCGATTTCCGCCGGCGCATGGGCGTCGTCTTCCAGGATTTCCGTCTGCTCGACCATCTGACGGTCTACGAGAATGTCGCGCTGCCGCTGCGCGTCCTCGGCAAGGAGGAGGAGGGCTATCGCGCCGAGGTGGTCGAGCTGCTGCGCTGGGTCGGGCTCGGCGAGCGCATGCATGCTGTGCCGGCCGTGCTCTCCGGCGGCGAGAAGCAGCGCGCGGCGATCGCGCGCGCCTTGATCAGCCGGCCGCAATTGCTGCTCGCCGACGAGCCGACCGGCAATGTCGATCCAGGGCTCGGCCGGCGCCTGCTGCGCCTGTTCATGGAACTGCAGTCGCTGGGGACGGCGGTGGTGATCGCGACCCACGACATCGCGCTGATGGAACTCTACGACGCGCCGCGCCTCGTGCTGGCGGATGGGCATCTGCATGTCGATGCCTGACCATCTCGACATCGACGAGGCCGAGGAGGAGCGGCCGCGCGGCGGCTCGCGCCTGCCGGCGAGCCTGCGCCGCGACCAGCCGCTGGTGCCAGTCGATTCCGTCGCCGGGCGGGCGCTCGTCGTCGTCATCGCCATCCTGACCTTCCTCGCAGCGCTGAGCGCTGGCGCGGCATTGCTCGCGGCCCGTGCCTCCGAGCAATGGCGCGGCGCGGTGGCCAACGAGATGACGATCCAGGTCCGGCCCGATCCGCGCCGCAATATCGAGCAGGACATCGCCCGCGCCGTCGAGCTCGCCCGGGCCGTGCCCAGCGTCGCCGAGGCCAGGCCGATGCCGCGGGCCGAGTCGGACAAGCTGCTCGAGCCCTGGCTCGGCGCCGGGCTCGATCTCGTCGAACTGCCGATCCCGCGCTTGATCGTGCTGCGGCTATCCTCGACCTCCGCCAATGATCTCGTCGCCTTCAGCCAGACCTTGCGACGCGAGGTGCCGAGCGCGACGCTCGACGACCACAGGCTTTGGGTACGGCGGCTCTCGACCATGGCGAGCACGATCATCCTGGCCGGCGTCGCGGTGGTGCTGCTGGTGCTTATGGCGGCCGGGCTCGCCGTCGCCTTCGCGACGCGCGGCGCCATGGCCGGCAGCCGCGATTCGGTCGAGGTTTTGCATTTCGTCGGAGCGACCGACGAGTTCATCGCGCGCGAATTCCAGACGCGCTTCGTCGCGCTCGGCCTGCGCGGCGGTGCAGCGGGGGGCTTCGCGGCGATCATCGCGATCGCCGTGCTCGGCTTCCTGTCCTCGGCCTGGAGTGCGACGCCGGAGGCCGACCAGCTGCAGGCCCTGTTCGGCGCCTTCGAGATCGGCTGGTCCGGCTATGCCGTCGTCATCCTCGTCGCGGCTGTGGTCGCGGCGATCGCGGGGCTCGTCTCGCGGCTGACGGTGCGCCATTATCTCCGGGCAATGGGCTGACTCGCTGCGCGGCGGGGTTGTGGGAATGCCGTCATTGTGCCCGATTGGGCGGTTAGTTTCCCGATCTCATGGTGCTGCTTGAAACCCGGCAAGGCCATCTTTCCTGTGTTGAGGACAGCGCGGCTGCCCTGCGACCGATGACGACGCCTGCCTCCCCGCGGCGCCGCTGGCTCCGCACAATCCTGCTCTGGAGCTTTCTTCTCGGCTGTTTCGTCCTGGCCGCCGGCTATGTCCGCTTTGCCACCGGCCTGTCGGTGACGGAGGCAAGTTCGCCGCCGCGCACCGATGCGATCGTCGTCGTCACCGGCGGAGCCCAGCGGATCGGCGATGCCGTCAGCCTGCTCAATGCCGATCGCGGGCGGCGCCTGCTGATCAGCGGGGTCAACGAGAAGACCGGCCGCGAGGAATTGGCCAAGCTCAACCCGAGCGCGCGCGAGGCGCTCGCTTGCTGCGTCGACCTCGACTATCGCGCCCGCAACACCATCGGCAACGCCATCGAGACGCGGCGCTGGGTCCGTCGCCATGATTTCCGCTCGCTGCTGGTGGTGACGTCGAACTACCACATGCCGCGCACGCTGCTCGAGCTGCGCCATGCCATGCCGGGCGTGCGCTTCGTGCCGCATCCGGTGGTGACCGACCAGGTCGATGTCGCCGGCTGGTGGCGCGACTGGCACGCGATCCGCCTCCTGGTGCCGGAATACCTCAAATATCTGGTCGCCGCCGTGCGCAGCAGGCTCGAAACCGACCCCGAGACCTCGCGGCTCTCGGTGATCATCGGGGGGCGCAAGCCGGTCTCACCCAAGCCGGGCGACCTGATCGGCCCTGAGCACGACAAGCGCTCGCGCGCTCCGGCACCGGCACGCGGCGCCTGATCTCTCTGGTTCTCCCGGACAGGCTCTTGACGCGCCACGGTTGCCGGGGTTCTTGCGGATCATGCTGCTGATCCGCTCGATCCTGTTCAACATCGCCTTCTACCTGAACCTCGCATTCTGGCTGCTCGCAGCCATGGTGACGATGGTGCTGCCGCCGCGCTTCCTGCTGAAGATCGCGCTGTGCTGGGCGCAGACCTCGCTCTGGTGGATGCGGGTGATCGTCGGGACGCGCTACGAGATCACCGGCGTCGAGAACATCCCGCCCGGCGGCATCATCATGGCGGCCAAGCACCAGTCGACCTGGGAGACCTTCGCGCTGGTGACGGTGTTCCGCAACCCCGTCTACATCCTCAAGCGCGAACTGACCTGGCTGCCCTTCTTCGGCTGGTGCCTGCTCAAGCTCAGGATGATCCCGGTCGATCGCGGCGCCCGCAGCCGGGCGCTGCAGGCTGTGACGCGGCGTGCCAAGGTCGAGCTCGGCGAGAATGGGCGCCAGCTGATGATCTTCCCGGAAGGCACGCGCCGGCCGGCCGGGGCCGAGCCGGCCTATAAATACGGCGTCACCCATCTCTACGCCGAGCTCGGCGTGCCCTGCGTGCCGGTCGCGCTCAACGCCGGGCTGTATTGGCCGCGCCGTAGCCTGATCAAGCGGCCGGGCACGATCAAGGTCGAGATCATGCCGGCGATTCCGCCAGGCATGGACAAGGCGGCTTTCCACGCCCTGTTGCAGGAGCGGATCGAAACCGCGAGCAACCGGCTCCTGGCTGATGGTCTCGCCGAACTCGACCGCCTCGGCGTGCCCGCTCCTGTCAGTACGCGTCAGGAGGCGCAACCCAGCGCCTGATCGGCCTTGACAAGAGGCCGGTCTGTTCCGATTTTGTTCTAGAACAAAGGAGGAACGACATGGCTGCTCTGGCCCGAGCCCGTTTCCCATTCGACCGCAACCGGTCGCTCGACAAGATGCCCCGCCAGCTCAACCTGCTGGAGGCGTTGCAGCCCGCCAAGGCGGAGCGCGCCGCACCGCTGTTCGATGATGCTGCCGGTTTGCCGGGGCAGGTGCGCGAGATGCCGCTGCGGGCGACCGCCCAACTCGCCGAGCGCCGCTTCACCGCCTGGCGTGGCCGTTCCGGCCGGCGCTATGTCGCCTCGGTCTTCGCGATCCAGGACGGGCATGCGCTGGGGTTCACCGATGCGGTGCTGCTGGCCGTGTCGCCCGACCGCAAGATCGTCGCGGCGCGCGACAGCGGTCCGTTCGGCATCGATGCGGCGCTGACGCGCTGGCGCGACGCCGTCGCCATGGCCGGCGCCAGCGAGATCCACGTCCATCTCCTGGCGGAAGACAGCGCCGGCCGCCGCGCCGCGCTCTGCGACCTGATGCCGGAAGCGTAAGCGCTCAGAGCGACGTCGACGGGCTCGTTCTGTCCAGCTCCGCGACGAGATGGGCCAGCAGCGGGTCGTGGATGCCCATCTCGTGCAGATGCTCATGGGTACGCCGGACATAGTCCGGATTCTCGCCCGAGACGCCCTTGCCCTGGCGCACCAATGCCAGCACCGCCTCTTCTTGCAGGCGGCCGGCATATTGCTCGTGGTTTCGGTCGGCGATGTAGGTGAGTGCGTTGAGGCGCCGCCCGTCGTCGAGCCGCAGCGCCAGCCGCCGTTCGAGATAGACCGCGGTCGCCTGCTCGCGGGCACGTAAGTAGTCGATCGTCTCCTCCGCCTGGTCGGCGGGAACGCGGAAGGCGACGCCGCGGCAGATGCCGCCGCGATCGAGGCCGAGCACCAGCCCCGGCACCTCCGGCGTCCCGCGGTGGACATGCGAATAGATGCAGAGAGCGCGGTGATAGCCGTGCAGGCGGGCGCCGGAACGCTCGACGAAGGCGAAGCCGGGGCGCCAGATCAGCGAACCGTAGCCGAACACCCAGAGATCTTCCGGCGGGAGCGTCGCCGTCATCGGCTTCCTCACAATTTAGCCTGCTTGCCTCGCCAGAGAGGCTTTGCGACCGGTCGGCGGATAGTCTCCGCCAACGCTGGCGCGTTGCGGCCCCGGTCGCTATCAACCTGCCGAGGTTTTCGCAATGGAGCGCCAGCGCATGTCCGATCCCACGCCCGTGCGCCGGCATGGCCGCTTCTGGCTCTACGCGCCCTTCGTGCTGCTGGCGCTGCTCGCCGCCGGCTGGTCCGGCATCTGGGGCTTCGCGCGCAGCAAGGTTGACCAGGAGCTCGATGCCGGCATCGCCCGCGAGGCGAACGCCGGCCGCAACTGGACCTGCCGGGACCGCAGCGTCGGCGGCTACCCCTTCCGCATTGAGGTGCGCTGCGCCAGCCTGACGCTGACCTCCTCGCGCTGGGGCGACGAGGTCAAGATCGATGCCGGCCCGGCGGTCGCGGTGGCGCAGATCTGGACGCCCGGCCACATCATCCTGCAGATGACCGGGCCGATGCTGGCCAATCTGCCGCAAGGCCGCAAGGCCGCGCTCGACTGGAAGGAGCTCGGCGCCAGCCTGCATCTCAGCGGGCTCGCCTTCGAGCGCTTCTCGCTGGTGCTGGGCGAGCCGGTGCTGACCGTCACCGAGCCGGGGCAGGGCGCCGCCGAGACCTGGCGTGCGAGCGCCGCAGAGGCGCATCTGCGGCCCAATCCGCAGCGCTTTGCCAGCGACGGCACGGTCGATCTCGCGGTGAACGCCAAGGGCGGCGTGCTGCCGGCGCTGGAGGCGCTGATCGGCAACGGCCAGCTCGCCGATCTCGATCTGCAGGCCAGCCTGTCGCGCGCGCTGTCCTTCCGACGCGGCTTCAATCCCGATGCTCTCGAAGCCTGGCGCACGGCGGGCGGCATCGTGGACGTGACCAAGCTCGTTCTGGTCAAGGGGCCGACGCGGCTGGAGGCGAGCGGCCAAGTGACGCTCGACGACGCGCATAGGCCTGCCGGCAAGGTCGTGGCGGCGGTCGCCGGCGTCGACCGCATCGCCGGCATCAAGGTCGGCGGGCTGACGGCGGGGCTCGGCGCCCTGCTCGGCGGGCGCACCGGCGATGGCGGACAAAGCAATACGGCGGCAGGGCTCTCGCCGCTGCCGCCGCTGGTCCTGCGTGAAGGCAGGGTCTTCCTCGGGCCGCTCAGGCTGCCTCTGCAGCCGCTGCAACCGCTCTACTGATCAGGCCGCGGGCAGGGCCGCCCGCGGCGCCTCGATCTTCACCAGCGCCTTCTTGACCGCGTCCTGCACCTTCTCGAAGGCGCGGACCTCGATCTGGCGGACGCGTTCGCGCGAGACACCGAACTCCTCGGAGAGTTCCTCCAGGGTGATCGGGTCCTCGGCCAGGCGGCGCGCCTCGAAGATGCGGCGCTCGCGATCGTTGAGCACACCCAGCGCCTCGCGCAGCGCCAGATGGCGGTTGTCGCTTTCCTCGGAGGCGGCGAGACGGTTCTCCTGGCTGTCGCTGTCGTCGACGAGCCAGTCCTGCCATTCGCCCTCGCCATCTTCGCGCAGCGGCGTGTTGAGCGACGCGTCGCCGCCGAGGCGGCGGTTCATGTCGATCACGTCCTGCTCGTTGACGCCGAGCTTGGTCGCGATGCTCTTGACCTGGTCCGGCTTGAGATCGCCGTCGCCGAGCGCCGAAATCTTGCTCTTGGCCTTGCGCAGGTTGAAGAACAGCTTCTTCTGGTTGGCGGTGGTGCCCATCTTCACCAGCGACCAGGACCGCAGGATGTATTCCTGGATCGAGGCCTTGATCCACCACATCGCATAGGTCGCGAGCCGGAAGCCCTTGTCAGGCTCGAAGCGCTTGACCGCCTGCATCAGGCCGACATTGCCCTCCGACACGACTTCGCCCATCGGCAGCCCATAGCCGCGATAGCCCATGGCGATCTTGGCGACGAGACGCAGATGTGACGTCACGAGCCTATGGGCCGCGTCGCGGTCGCCATGCTCGCGCCAGCTCTTGGCCAGCATGAATTCCTCGTTCGGCTCCAGCATCGGGAACCGACGGATCTCGTCCAGATAACGTGAAAGTCCGCCCTCCGCGGACATGACGGGCAACGACGCAGTCGCCATGCTCGTACTCCTTTCCGGCTCCCGCTGAACGGCGAGCCAACCACCCGATGTTCCATCGGGCAGGATCGTCCGGCGTGCAGCCTCGGCGACGACTTTCGTCCAGCCACCTGCTCCACGCCCAGCGGCGCCCCTTTAGCCATCCGCTTTCGCAACGCAGTATAGACGATGCGAGGGTGGCGGAAAGTGGGCGGTTCAGCAAAAATCGGTCACAGGATCGAGAGTTCTGCTTGCAAACGTGCAAAGTCGGCGGGTGGTTCCGACTCGAAGCGCAATTCCTCGCCGGTGACCGGATGCTCGAAACCGAGCAGGCGGGCATGCAGCGCCTGGCGGCCGAGATCGGCGAGTGCGGCCTGGGCTTTTTCGGGCAGGCGGCTCGCCTTGGTCATGAAGCCGGAGCCGTAGAGCTGGTCGCCGAGCAGCGGGTGGCCGATATGGCTCATATGGACGCGGATCTGGTGGGTGCGGCCGGTTTCGAGCTGGCATTCGACCAGGCTCGCCAGCGCCTCCATCTCCTCATGACCGCGCAGCAAAGGCGGGTAGCGCTCGATCAGTTCGATATGGGTGATCGCCTCGCGGCCGCGGCCCTCTCCGACCACCATCATCTTCTCGCGATTGCGATTCGAGCGCTCGATCGGCGCGTCGATCGTGCCGGTCTGCCGGCGCGGGGAACCCCAGACCAAAGCGAGATAAGCCCGCTCTAGCGGCCCGGTGCGGCCATGGTCGGCGAACTGCTTGGCGAGTCCGCGATGGGCCTTGTCGTTCTTGGCGACGACGAGCAGGCCGCTGGTGTCCTTGTCGAGCCGGTGGACGATGCCGGGCCGGCGCACGCCGCCGATGCCCGAAAGGCTCTCGCCGCAATGGGCGATGAGAGCGTTGACCAGCGTGCCGTCCTCATGGCCTCCGGCGGGATGGACGACGAGCCCGGCGGGCTTGTCGATGACGATCAGATGCTCGTCCTCGAAGACGACCGTGAGCGGGATGTCCTGGCCGATCGGCGCGGCGGGCTTGGCCTCGGGCATGACCAGGGAAAGTCGCTGGCCGGCGGCGACCTTGCGGCTGGCATCGGCGACCACCGTCCCGTCGATGCTGACGCCGCCTTCCTTGATCACCTGCTGCAGGCGGGCGCGCGAAACCTCGCCGCCGAGCAGGGCGAGCGCCTTGTCGAGGCGCAGCCCAGCCTGCTCGGGCGCGATGACGAGTTCGGTGGCGGTGGATGAAGAAGAGGATATGGAAGCGGTCATATGGGTTCTATAGGTGTGCTCGAAGCGAACTGCATCAGGGGCCGTCGCTGGCTGAGAACATTGGTTGCCTGCAATGCTCTCACAAGGAAAGTCGCAGCACGCTGCGGGAATGCACGATGGCTAGGATCAAGATTCCGGGCTGCGCTTCTTCATAAAGAATGATGTGGGATGCGTGTTGGTGGCGACGCACGCCCGGTCCAATCGATCTTGCTTCGCGCCCCATCCGCGGATTCGCGGCAAGAAGCTCGAACGCGTGTTCAAGGCCGGCGGCGTAGATTTCGGCCTGCTGCGCACCAAACCTGTCGTATCCGTAGACGAAAATATCGAACAGATCGTCCCTGGCGCGCCGTGTCAGGCCGTAGCTAGTCCCGGACACCGCGCTTGGCCTCCACGCTGGCCTTTGCCTCCGCCAGGATCGAGGAGACGCTCTGCCCACTCACACCGCTTGCGCGTGCATCTGTCACGATGCGCTGCAAATCCGCGAGGCTTAGTTCGGGATGGATGGATCGCTCACGATCCCGGCGCACGAGATCGCGGACATAATCACTCGTGCTCGCGTAGTCGCCCTGTCTGATGCGTGTCTCAATCCAATCCTTCATCGGATCGGGCAGCGAGATGGTCATGGTCGCCATTGTTGGCCTCCGTTCTCAGCCAATATAGCGTTTTTGTGATTATTTCACAAAATCCCTATGCACATGCACGCCTTATCGCCGGAACCCCTCGTTCGGAGGTACCGGCGATTCTGCGACGACGTGATGTGCCGCGTCAGCTGAAGATCCGGAACCGCCCCTTGGGTTCGCCCGGTGTCTGCTGCTCCGGGCCGGGATCGTCGGGCGCATGCGCGACGGGGAAGACGACGGGAGCGGGCTTGCCCTGCTGTGGCGCCGGCTTTGTCGTCACCGGGGCGATCTCGACGACCGGCTCGGCCGGGGGAAGGGCGGCTGCGACGACCGGCTCAGGCTTGGTCTCGACCTTGGGCTCCGGCTTCGGCGGTTCTGGCGCGGCAGGTGGGGCGAGCCCAGCGGCGGCCGGAACCGTCACCGCTTCCGCGATCTCGGCCTTGCCTTCGAGCAGCGGCGCCGAGGGCTCGTCGAGATCGGCGAGGACGTCGTCGTTGAGATGGGCGCCCTGGCTGCCGAGCGTCGCCGGCGGCACGGTCCAGACAAAGGCGTCGAGCCGGCCCGAAATCGGCGAGACCGGCAGCCACTGGTCGGAGACGAGGCCGTCGGCGACCCAGGCAGCGTCGCGCGGGGCGCGGGTAGCGCGGGCCAGCCATTCGCGGACGCGGCCGGTGGCGCCGTGCTCGGCCTCCTCCAGCTCGGCCATCAGCAGGCAGGCGCGAACCGAGGCGCCGCCGGCGAGCAGCGGCTTCAGCGTGGCGCGGGCGCGGGCGAAGTCCTGCGCATGGATGGCGGCACCGGCGAGCGCCAGCACGCCCTCTGGATCGGCGGGCCGGAGCTTGGTCAGCATCTCCGCCCGGGCGAGGCGGTCGCGGGCGCTGTCGCCAGGGCGGACATCGAGATAGGCGCTGGCGATATCGGGATGCGAGACCTGCTTCCAGGCCGCTTCCAGCAGCCGTGCCGCCTTCTTGATGTCGCCGCGCTCCGAAAGCATCCGGCCGGCCAGTGCGGCGGCCGGAGTGAGGCCGGGCGCGAGCTTGACTGCTTCGAGCGCGGCGGCGAGCGCCTTCTCGGGCTCACGATCCTTGGCCTCTAGCGCTTCGGCGGCGAGCAGGACGGCGCGCTGGCGCTTGGCTTCGCCCTTGTCGGCGAGGCGCAGCGCGGCGCGGCGCTCGACCGCGGTGCGGGCCGCCTGCCAGTCGCCGGCGGCAGTGTGGAAGTCGAGCAGGGCGTCATTGGCCCAGGCCAGCGATGGCGAGCGGCGCACGGCATCGTCGGCGAAGGCGCGGGCGGCGGCCATGTCGCCGCGCCGACGGGCCTCGACGAAAAGGCCGCGCAGGCCGAGCACGCGGGTCTCCGGCTTGTCAAGCATCGCCTTGAAGGCAGCCTCGGCCTGACCGCGATCACCGGAGAGCTGGGCCGACTGGGCTTCGAGCAGCAAGGTCAGCGGCTCGCTGGCCGCGAATTTGCGGGCGTCGACCGCATAGCGCCCGGCGGCGACGGGATCGCCGGCGCCGATCGCGACCATGCCGCGCGAGATCGCCTCGAAGCCGCGGGCCCGGCGCCGGGCCCGCGAGGCGAAGCCGAAGGCCGAGGGCAGGCCGAAGACGAAACGCATCACCGCCCAGGCGACCAGAGCAAGGAAGGCGAGCACGACGACGCCGATCGCCGCTATCGCGACGCTGGTCTCGATGCGGTAGCCCTGCCAGAGGATCGAGACCTCGCCCGGCCGATCGGCGAGCCAGACGGCGCCGGCGGCGAGGGCGGCGATGACGAGAAGATAGACCAGTACGCGAACCATCGGGATCTATCCTCTCAGCCTGCCGTGCCCAGCGCCGCGACCGCATCCTGCGCGATGCGGTTGATCGTCGTCTCCGCGCTCGCGCGCTGCTTCAGCGCCGCACCGAAAGCTTCGCTGCCACGCCGGGCCGGCTCGGGCAGTTGCGCCCAGAACTCGGCCGCCTTGACGACGTCGTTCTGCGCGAGCGCGCCTTCGAGCCGGATCGGCAGGGTCGCGGGATCGCTGGAGCCGGAATCGCCGACCGGGCGGATGGTGACGACACGGCTCGCCAGACCGAGCAGCTTGTCTTCCCAGCTGTTCGCGGCCGGCGTGGTCTCGCGCACGAACAAGGCGTGATGGCTCTTGAACTGCGCCAGCAGCTTGTCGCGCGTTGGAGCGCCAGTGCCGGCGACCGCGGCGAGCGCCGTCTTCTGGTCGGCGGGGATGTCACCGAGCGCGGCGAGATCAGTCTGGAAGGGGCGGCCGGAGCCGATCGCGTCGCGGATGCGCTCAGCCAGGACGACACGGGCGGCCGCAATCGCCTGCCGGCTCGGCTGGGCCGCATTCTTGGCTGCGGCCTCGACTCCGGCAAGGCGCTGGCCCAGCGTCGCCGCCGCATCGCGGGCAGCGGCGGCGGTGCTGTCGGCGCGGTCGAGTTTCTCGGTCAGCCCGGAGGGGACGCTTGCGCCGGCGGGGGCGGCCTTGGCCAGCTCGGCGAGCCGGGCGGCATTGGCCTGCGCCTCGCTGCTCGCCTTGGCGGCGCTTTCGGCTGCGGCTGCGGCCTTGCGGTCGATGGCGCCGATCGTGGCGCCCTGCGCCTGCAGGCTCTCGACACGCTTCGTGAGTTCGGCCAGCCGCGCGTCCTCATCGGGGCCGGAGAGGCGCAGAGCCAGCAGCACCAGCCCGGCGCCGATCACGCCGCCGGCGAGGCCGGCCAGCGCGACGGTCGGCAGGCTGTAGCGGCGCTGATGCTCGGGCACCGGCGGAGGGGTGAATTCCTCGGGGAGCGCTTCGGTCGGCAGGACCGCTTCGGCAGCGGTCTCTATGCGTTCGGCTTCGGCTGCGGTCGTGGCCGAGGCGGCAGCCTCCGCAGGCGGCGTGTCGACCGTTTCAGTGGCTGCCAGCTCGATGGTCGGCGGCGTCCGGCCCGAGCGAGTGCGGCGCTTGCCGGTTTGGCTCTGGTCGCTGCTCGCCTCCGCCGTCATCTCGTCCTTGTCCGCCTTGTCGTCCGCCTCTGCCGGCTCCTTAGCATCGCCGGTCAGCAAAGTGCGAGCGGGAAGCTGGTCGAGCGCGGCGAAGAGCGCGGCTTCCTCGGGATGCTCGGCGACGAGCACGGTGTCGGAGCCGGCCGAGATCAGCGGCGCGGCGATCGCAGCCGAGAGCGCCAGCTGCGGCAGGGCCCGCGCCTGCTCGGTCAGGCCCGCCTTGCCGACGAGATCGAAGAAGACCTCGGCGCTGCGCGGCGAATAATGCAGGGCCGCGTCGGCCGAGCCGTCGCGCAATGCATCGGCGGCCGGAGCGGGCAGCGCCTCGACCGCCTTGGCCTCGTAGGCGGTCCAGACCGTGACCTCATGGCCGGCGTCACGCAATTGCTGGGGCAGGTCTTCGTGCCGGTCGCGGCCAGCGACGAGCAGCAGCTTCCTGTCCTTCGGCATGTGTTCGAGAATCAGCGTCAGGAGCTCAGCACGTCCGCCCTTGGCGCTGTGGGCAGTGAAGCCGAGCTTGCCGGCGGCGTCCGCGGTGCGCGTGCCGACACAGAAGGCGGGGAGGGTGCCGCGCCAGTTCTTCGGCAAGCTCTCCAGTGCGGGCACGGCATTGGCGCTGGTCAGCACCAGCGCGTCGAAGGGTCCCTTGGGCGGCTTCTCGCCTGTCGGCAGGACCTGAAACAGCGGCGCGACCACCGGATCCTTGCCACGCTCGCGCAAGCTCTGAGCGCTGCGCTCGGCATCCTCAAGCGGTCTGAACACCAAAACGCGCATATCGTCTCCTCGTGCGGGCTCAGGCCGGGACGCAACTGCCAGGCTGGGGGCGGACGCGAACGCCGCGCCCGACACCCGCTCCCTGCGCGGCCTCCGTGACGGAACCAAGGCATTTTCCTGGAAGGATGCCGCAACCGGCGATCGGCATGTCGGTCATCTGCTGCGAGGTCTCCGGTTCTGTGTAGATGGGCCGGCGCTGGGCATTGGCCTTCTCCTTCATGCAGCACTATACGGAGGAAATCCCCGCGCGAAACCGCGCACCCCGGCGGCAGCCTGGCCATCAGGGCCGATGCCCGCCCAACACCATGATGAGCATGCGAGTTCTGGGCATAGAGACGACCTGCGACGAGACGGCCGCCGCGATTGTTTCAGTCGAACGCTCCGGCGAGGCCAAGATCCTGTCGAACGAGGTCCTCAGCCAGATCGCGGCCCATGCTGCTTATGGCGGCGTCGTGCCGGAGATCGCGGCGCGCGCCCATGTCGAGGCGATCGACCGGATCGTGGCGCGCGCCTTCGAGAGCGCCGGCATGAAGCCATCGGAGATCGACGGCGTCGCTGCCGCGGCCGGGCCGGGGCTGGTCGGCGGCGTCATGGTCGGCCTCACCACGGCGAAGGCGATCGCGCTGGTGACGGGCCGCCCCTTCATCGCGATCAACCATCTCGAAGGGCACGCGCTGACGGCGCGGCTGACCGACGACCTCCCCTTCCCCTATCTGCTGCTGCTGGTCTCCGGCGGGCATACGCAATTGCTCGCCGTGCGCGGAGTCGGCGACTATCTGCGCCTCGGCACCACCATCGACGATGCGGTCGGCGAAGCCTTCGACAAGATCGCCAAGATGCTCGGCCTGCCCTATCCGGGCGGCCCCTCGGTCGAGCGAGAAGCGCTGAAGGGCGATCCCGAGCGCTTCGAGTTCCCGCGGCCGATGAGCGGGCGGCCCAATCCGGACTTCTCGTTGTCGGGCCTGAAGACGGCGGTGCGGCTGGTGGCGGAGCGGATCGCGCCTTTGTCCGACCGTGATGTCGCCGATCTCTGCGCCTCCTTCCAGGCCGCGGTGGTCGACGTGCTGGTCGACCGCACGCGCGCCGGCATGCGCGCCTGCCGCGAAGCCGGAATCAAGCCCTCTTCGCTCGTCGTTGCCGGCGGCGTCGCCGCCAACCAGCAGATCCGCAACGGACTGATGCGGTTCGCGACCGAGGCCGGCCTGCCGATGGTCGCGCCGCCAGTGGCGCTCTGCGGCGACAATGGCGCGATGATCGCCTGGGCCGGGCTGGAGCGGCTGCGGCTTGGCCTCGTCGATGATATGGGCGCGGTGGCGCGCCCGCGCTGGCCGCTCGACGAACTCAGGGCGAAGGCGTGAGCGGCAAGACACGTTACAAGACGATCGGCGTCGCCGGTGCCGGTGCCTTCGGCACGGCGCTTGCGCTCGCGGCGGCGCGGGCCGGGCGGCGCGTCCTGCTCTGGGCTCGCGACGAGGAGACGGTGGCGAGCCTGCGCGCGCAGCGCGAGGCGCCGCGATTGCCCGGCGCGAAGCTGCCCGAGGCGATCGAACCGGTGTCGGACATCGCGGCGCTGGGAAAGGTCGAGGCTCTGATCCTGGCGGTGCCGACGCAGGCGCTGCGTTCGGCCTCGACGCTGCTCGCTTCGGCGCTACCGGCCGGGCTGCCGGTGATCTCGGCGGCCAAGGGAATCGAGCAGGGCAGTGGGCGCTTCACCACGCAGATCATCGCCGAGGCGCTGCCGCAGGCGGTGCCGGCAGTGTTGTCCGGGCCGAGCTTCGCCGCCGACATCGCCCGCGGCCTGCCGACGGCGCTGACGCTGGCTTCTGCCGATGCTGCCTTGGCCAAGGCGCTGGCGGAGGCGCTGAATTCCCAGGCACTGCGCATCTATCACAGCAATGATCCGCGCGGCGTCGAGATCGGCGGTGCCGCCAAGAACGTGCTCGCCATCGCCGCGGGCATCGCCATCGGCCTCGGACTCGGCGAGAGTGCTCGCGCTGCTCTGGTGGCGCGCGGCTTCGCGGAGCTGCGCCGTTTCGGCGAGGCGCATGGCGCGCAGGCCGAGACGCTGATGGGACTTTCGGGGCTGGGCGACGTCGTGCTCTCCTGCGCCACGGCACAGTCGCGCAATTTCGCCTATGGCCAGGCGCTGGGGCAGGGCAAGGCGCCTGTCGACGCTGCCGGCGGCAAGCTGGCTGAGGGCGCCTTTACTGCCTCGGTGCTGGTCGAGATGGCGCGGGCGCGGGGGATCGATATGCCGATCGCCGAGGCGGTGTCGAGCATCATCGCCGGGAGGGTCGGTGTGCGCGAGGCGGTTGCCGAGTTGCTGGCGCGGCCGGTGCGGGCAGAAAACTGAGCGGAGAGGGCACGCGATGGCGAATGACTGGTCCGATCTGACGAAGCGCGTCGCGCGCGGCATCGCCGAGGTGCGCAAGACCACGGGGGCCGAACTGGTGGCCGAGAGCCAGCCGGTGCCGCTCGCAGGGCGCATCGCCGGGCGCGTGATCGAGTTGCGCCGCCGGCGCCGCGAGGACACGCACCGTTTCGTGCTGATCCTGCCCTTTGGCGAGGGCGAAACCAGGATCGAGCTCAGCCCGCAGGACTATGCCGCGCTGACGCGCGAGATGGTGCGATTCTGGAACGAGCAGGGCGAGGCGGCATCGCGGCCGCCGGTGCCGCTGAAGGAAGAGGACGAAGGCTGATGGCGCACTGGCTGATCAAATCGGAACCGTCGGTCTACTCCTGGGACGACCTGATCAAGACCGGGGCCAAGGGCACGCATTGGGATGGGGTGAAGAACCACACCGCCAAGCTCAACCTGATGGCGATGAAGACGGGCGATCAGGTCTTCTTCTACCACTCCAACGAGGGCCTCGAGGTCGTCGGCATCGCCGAGGTGATCAAGGAGCATTACCCCTGGGTCGAGGCCGGCCCGCCCTGGGTGCTGGTCGACTTCAAGGCGCTGAAGCCCTTGCCGAAGCCAGTCTCGCTCGCCGCGGTCAAGGCCGAGCCGAAGCTCGCCAAGATGTCGCTCGTCACCTCCTTCCGCCTCTCGGTCCAGCCGGTGACGGACGAGGAATGGGCTCTCGTCTGCAAGATGGGCGGGCTCTAGCTTCAGCTCTCTCTTGCGGGCCGCCGCGAAAATCCATAACTATACCGTATGGACGGTTTAGTTATGGAGGTGCGGCCGTGCGCCGAAGCAAGAAATCCGAACTGCTCGAAGCAGCCGGGGCAATTATCGCCCGTAGCGGCGTCGAGGCGCTGACCTTCGACCGGCTCGCGGCCGAGACCGGCGTCAGCAAAGGCGGCATTCTCTACCATTTCCCCGACAAGGAGCGGCTGCTATCTGCGCTGGTCGAGGGCATCGTCGCACTAACAGAGATCGCCATAGCCGAGGCGATGCAAGGCGAGCCCGAGCCGGCTCGGCCCGGCCGCTGGCTGCGCGCCTATATCAGGGTCGCCTTCACCAATGGCGACGAGATCGACCGGCTGCTCGGTGTGCTGATCGCCGCCCTGCCGCCGGAGTCGGCCGCGCTGGCGCCGCTCCTCGCCGCCGACCGGCGCTGGCTCGAAGCAGCCTGCCATGACGGATTGCCGCGCGGCCTTGCGATCGCGATCCGGCTCGCCGTCGACGGCGCCTTCTTCACAAAGCTCGATGAGGCCGATGCCGCCGCAACACGCGAAACCCTGCTGCAGTTGACGGAGCAGATGTGATGGCGCCTGCCCGAAGCCCTGTCGCAGGGCGCGATCCAGCCATCGACATGATCCGTGGTGTCGCGCTGTTCGGCATCCTCGTCGTCAACCTGCCGTTCTTCGCGATGCCTTTCGGCTTCGGCGGCGACTGGTGGCGCACCGCCTTTCCGGGCACGTTCGACTGGTTCGCGGTCTTCCTGATCCAGGCGCTGTTCGAAGCGAAGTTCATCCTGATCTTCTCGTTCCTGTTCGGCTATGGCGCGGCGCGCCAGATCGAAACCAATGGCCCGGAACGCTATCGGAGACGGCTGCTGGCGCTCGGGCTGCTCGGCGTCGGCCATGCGCTCCTGCTGTTCGCCGGCGACATCCTCCTGGCCTATGCGCTGCTCGGCCTGATCCTGCCGCTGGCGGCGCGCTGGTCGGCGCTTCGCCTCGTCAGGGCTGCGGCGCTGATGTGGCTACTCGCCATTCTCACGCACACTCTTCTCGGGATCATCGGCATTATCGAACCCGACAGCTGGAAAGGCGGCGACGACGCTGCAGTCGCTCTGCATCGGTCCAGCGATTTCTTCGGCATCGCGCGTTACCGGCTGGTCGAATGGGCGGTGTTCTATGGGCTCGCACCATTCATCACGCTGCCGCATGTCGCGATGATGTTCTTTCTGGGCATGACGGCCTATCGATATCTTGGCTCCAAGCCGCTGAGCAGCTTGGCCACGCACGGGCGCGCGATCGCCCGCCTGCTGTGGCTGCCGGCCCTGATCGGCAACATCGCCTATGCGGCTATGGCGGTGGCGCCGCCCGGCGCGATGAAGCCAGCCTTCGCTGCAGCCGAGTTGATCCTGCGCGGGGTGTTCCCGCCGCTGCTCAGCCTCGTCCTGATCGGCGCCGGCCTGAGTTTCTTCAACAGCCGCCTCGGTGCCAGTATCGGGCGCATCTTCCAGGCGGATGGCCGGCTCTCGCTGTCGCTTTACATCTGCGAGTCGATCGCCTGCGCGCTGATTTTCCTCGGCTATGGCCTCGGCCTTTACGGCCGGCTTGGTCCGGCGGCGGGTATCGGCTTGGCAGTGCTGGTCTATTTCGGCCTGCTGATCGCTGCTTCGCTGTGGGGGAAGGTTTTCGCCAAGGGGCCGTTCGAGTGGTTCGTCGAGCGCATGGCGGGGCCGCGCCGGCCGCCGGAGATGGCTCTCGAAACCGCGAGATAGGCCGGTTTCCGGCCCATTTTGCATCGCCCAACCTCGCCAAAAGTCTGTGACACCAAAGTGCGAGCCCGCGGCGCTTGTCGGCGCGGTCTCGCGGCCTATGATGCACCGCACTCGAAAAAGGTCGGCTGGATCGCGGCGGCACAGTCGCTGCGACCGACAAGCCGGCTCAGATGACGGCCCAAGTCTGGGGAGACGCTTGAGATGTCCGAGAAGATCTATGACGTGCCGGCCGCCTGGGCCAAGAAGGCATGGCTGAACGACGCCAAGTACAAGAAGATGTACGCGGCCTCGATCAAGGATCCGGACAAGTTCTGGGGCGAGCACGGCAAGCGCATCGACTGGTTCAAGCCCTACAGCAAGGTGCGCAACGCCAGCTACAAGCCGGGCAAGGTCTCGATCAAGTGGTATGAGGACGGCACCACCAACGTCGCCTACAACTGCGTCGATCGGCATCTTGCGACCCGCGCCAAGCAGACCGCGATCATCTGGGAAGGCGACGACCCCAGCGAATCGAAGAAGATCACCTACGGGCAGCTCCACACCGAGGTCTGCAAGTTCGCCAACGTCCTGAAGGCGAACGGCGTCAAGAAGGGCGACCGGGTCACGATCTACCTGCCGATGATCCCCGAGGCGGCCTATGCGATGCTGGCCTGCGCCCGGATCGGCGCGGTGCATTCGGTGGTGTTCGGCGGCTTCTCGCCGGATTCGCTGGCCAACCGCATCGAGGACGCCGATTCAAAGGTGGTGATCACCGCCGATGAGGGCCTGCGCGGCGGACGCCCCGTGCCGCTGAAGAAGAATGTCGACGCGGCCGACGACAAGGTGAAGGGCGGCATCGGCACGGTGATCGTCGTCAAGCGCACCGGCGGCCACGTCACCATGAAGGAGGGCCGCGACGTCTGGTATCATGACGAGGCGGCGAAGGCGTCCGGTCATTGCCCGCCGGCCGAGATGAAGGCCGAGGACCCGCTCTTCGTGCTCTACACCTCAGGCTCGACCGGCAAGCCCAAGGGCGTGCTGCATACGACCGCCGGCTATCTCGTCTACGCCTCGATGACTCATCAATACGTCTTCGACTATCATGACGGCGAGATCTACTGGTGCACCGCCGATGTCGGCTGGGTCACCGGCCACAGCTACATCCTCTACGGGCCGCTCGCCAACGGCGCGACGACGCTGATGTTCGAGGGCATCCCGACCTATCCGACGATCTCGCGCTTCTGGGACGTCGTCGACAAGCACAAGGTCAACACCTTCTACACCGCGCCGACCGCGATCCGCTCGCTGATGAGCGCCGGCGAGGAGCCGGTGAAGAAGACCAAGCGCAAGTCCCTGCGCCTGCTCGGCTCGGTCGGCGAGCCGATCAACCCGGAAGCCTGGGAGTGGTATCACCGCGTCGTCGGCGACGGTCGCTGCCCGATCGTCGACACCTGGTGGCAGACCGAGACCGGCGGCATCCTGATCACGCCACTGCCGGGCGCGACCAAGCTCAAGCCCGGCTCGGCGACGCGGCCCTTCTTCGGGGTCAGGCCGGAGCTGGTCGATGCCGAAGGCAAGGTGCTGGAGGGGGCGGCCGAGGGCAACCTCGTCATCGCCGAGAGCTGGCCCGGCCAGATGCGCACGGTCTATGGCGACCATAAGCGCTTTGAGGAAACCTATTTCGCCACCTATCCGAACAAGTACTTCACCGGCGACGGCTGCCGGCGCGACGCCGACGGCTATTACTGGATCACCGGTCGCGTCGACGACGTGATCAACGTCTCCGGCCACCGCATGGGCACGGCCGAGGTCGAATCGGCGCTGGTGGCGCATCCGAAGGTCTCGGAGGCGGCGGTCGTCGGCTATCCGCACGACATCAAGGGGCAGGGCATCTACGCCTATGTCACGCTGATGGCGGGCGAGAAGTCGAACGAGGACCTGCGCAAGGAGCTGGTGGCGCATGTGCGCAAGGAGATCGGCCCGATCGCCTCGCCGGACCTGATCCAGTTCGCGCCCGGCCTGCCCAAGACCCGTTCGGGCAAGATCATGCGCCGCATCCTGCGCAAGATCGCCGAGGACGAGTTCGGCGCGCTCGGCGATACCTCGACCCTGGCCGATCCGGCCGTCGTCGACGACCTGATCGCCAACCGCCAGAACAAGCGCAAAGCCGGGTGAGACCTCGCGCATAACGCGTCATGGCCGGGCCAGGCCCGGCCTTTTTTTTGCCGGCCATGGGATTTCGGGCCGGGCCCGGCGATGCCGGTCAGGCGTCTTTGCCGCCGCCCTTGCGCCGTGCCGGCCTGATTTTGCGGCCGTAGAGCTCGAGCTTGTGCCGGACGATCTCATAGCCGAGCTCGGCCGCGATCTTGGCCTGGAGCGCCTCGATCTCGGGCGATGAGAACTCGACGACCTGGCCGCTCTCGATGTCGATCAGATGATCATGGTGCTGCTGGTCGGCATGCTCATAGCGCGAGACGCCGTCCTCGAAGGCATGGCGCTCGATCGCGCCCTGCGTCTCCAATAGCTTCATCGTGCGATAGACGGTCGAGAGCGACAGCGTCGGGTCGTGCACGAAGGCGCGCGTGAAGATGCCCTTCGCATCGGGATGGTCGTCCGCCTCGGCCAGGACCCGCAGGATCAGCCGGCGCTGCTGGGTCATGCGCAGGCCCGCCTTGCGGAGCTGGTGCTCGAACTCCGTCACGCGCTGGTCGATTCCCTTCATGCGGGAGAGGTAGCAACCCTGAGAGGCATTTGCAAAAATGCCTTGTCGCAATTCATTCGCAACTGCGTTGACAGATGCAAGTGGTTTGCAATAGCGTTGCGTTGTTCCCTGTTTCGCTGTTGGAGAGACCATGTTCCCGCGCCGCTGCTTCCTTGGCCTCGCCGCCGCCACGACGCTGGTGCTCGGCCTTTCAGCTTCCGCCGGGAGCGCCCTCGCGCAGGTCGTGCCGGGCAAGCCACTGCGCGTCGTCACCACCTTCACGGTCATCCAGGACATCGCCCAGAACGTCGCCGGCACGGCCGCGATCGTCGAATCGATCACCAAGCCGGGCGCCGAGATCCACGACTACCAGCCGACGCCGCTCGACGTGGTGAAGGCGCAATCGGCCGATCTCGTGCTCTGGAACGGCATGAACCTGGAGCGCTGGTTCGAGAAGTTCTTCGACAATGTGAAGAACGTCCGGAGTGCGGTGGTGACCACCGGTATCGAGCCCATGGGGATCAAGGAGGGGCCCTATGAGGGCAAGCCTAACCCGCATGCCTGGATGTCGACGGCGAGCGCGCTGATCTATGTCGAGAACATCCGCAAGGCGCTGGCCGAGGCTGATCCGGCCAATGCCGCGACCTATGCCAAGAATGCCGCCGACTACTCCGCGCAGATCAAGGCGATGGACGCGCCCCTGCGCACCCGGCTCGACAAGGTGCCGGCCGAGAAGCGCTGGCTCGTCTCCAGCGAGGGCGCCTTCAGCTACCTCACCCGCGACTATGGCTGGCGCGAAGCCTATCTCTGGCCGATCAACGCCGACGAGCAGGGCACGCCGCAGCAGGTGCGCCGGCTGATCGACCTCGTCCGCAAGAACAAGCTCCCGGCCGTGTTCAGCGAGAGCACGATTTCGGACCGCGCCGCCAAGCAGGTCGCGCGCGAGACCGGCGCCAGATATGGCGGGGTGCTCTATGTCGACTCGCTCTCCGATGCGCGCGGCGCGGTGCCGACCTATCTCAAGCTGCTCGAGGTCACCGTCGACACGATCGCGAAAGGGTTCGGCCAGTGAATCGGGAGGCCGTCGAGATCCGCCCTGGGGAGGGGCCGGTGCCGTCGATCGTGGTCAGCGGCGTCACCGTCCGCTACGCCAATGGCGTTACCGCGGTGAACGATGCCTCCTTTGCGCTGGGCCTGGGCACGATCTGTGCGCTGGTCGGCGTCAACGGCTCCGGCAAGTCGACGATCTTCAAGACGCTGATGGGCTTTTTGAAGCCGGCGCAGGGGTTGGTCAGCATCGCCGGCATGGAGGTGCGCCAGGCGCTGAAGCGCGGCCTCGTCGCCTATGTGCCGCAGGCCGAAGAGGTCGACTGGACCTTCCCGGTGCTGGTCGACGATGTCGTGATGATGGGGCGCTATGGCCATATGGGCTTCATGCGCCTGCCGCGAAAAGCTGATCGCGAGGCGGCCGAGCAGGCGCTCGACCGCGTCAACATGCTGGAGTTCCGCCGTCGCCAGATCGGCGAGCTCTCCGGTGGCCAGCGCAAGCGCGTCTTTCTCGCCCGCGCTTTGGCGCAGGGCGGGCAAGTGATCCTGCTCGACGAGCCTTTCACCGGCGTCGACGTCAAGACCGAGGACCAGATCGTCCAGCTGATGCGCGAACTGCGGGCCGAAGGGCGGCTGATGCTGGTCTCGACCCATAATCTCGGCTCGATCCCCGATTTCTGCGACCAGGTCGTGATCGTCAACAAGACCGTGCTCGCGGCCGGACCGACCGAGACCACCTTCACCCAGGACAATCTGCAGCGGGCTTTTGGTGGCGCGCTCCGGCATTTCCGCCTGGAAGGCGCAAGCCTGCATGCCGATGCCGATGAGCGGCGCGTCACTGTGATCACCGACGACGAGCGCCCGCTCGTCTTCTATGGCGATCGCGATCATGAGAAGCCTGCCGCCGGCAGGAAGGACGGGCAGCCGTGATCGAGTTCCTGCTCGAACCTTTCGGCTACCAGTACATGGTCAAGGCGATCTGGGTCTCGGCCCTGGTCGGCGGCGTCTGCGCCTTCCTGTCCTGCTATCTGATGCTGAAGGGCTGGTCGCTGATGGGCGATGCGCTGGCGCATGCGATCGTGCCTGGCGTCGCGCTCGCCTATCTGCTGAAGGTTCCCTACGCTGCCGGCGCCTTCTTCTCCGGCCTGCTGGCAGCGCTCGCCATGGCGCTGGTCCGGGTGCGCACGCAATTGCGCGAGGACGCCGTGATCGGCATCGTCTTCACGAGCTTCTTCGCGGTCGGGCTGATGATCGTCTCGATCAACCCGACCTCGGTCAACGTCCAGTCGATCGTGCTCGGCAACATCCTCGGCATCTCCGACGAAGACGTCGTGCAGGTCGCGATCATCGCCTTCGTCTCGCTCGCCCTCCTGCTGCTGCGCTGGAAGGACCTGATGCTGGTCTTCTTCGACGAGAACCAGGCGCGCGCCGTCGGCCTGTCGCCTACGCGGCTAAAGATCCTGTTCTTCGTGCTGCTCAGCGCCTGCACGGTCGCGGCGCTGCAGACGGTCGGCGCCTGCCTCGTCATCGCCATGGTGGTGACGCCCGGCGCGACCGCCTATCTGCTGACCGACCGCTTCGGCCGGCTGATCGCGATCGCGGTGACGATGGGCGTCTCGACCTCGGCGGTCGGGGCCTATGCCAGCTACTTCCTCGACGGCTCGACCGGCGGGCTGATCGTCGTCTTCCAGACGATGCTGTTCCTCGCCGCCTTCCTGTTCGCGCCGAAGCATGGCCGCCTCGGCGCGCGCCGGGCCGCCAGCACGGGAGCGCCGGCATGAATTTGTCTCGCATGGATTGTCCCCTTCCCCCCGCTTGCGGTGGGGAAGGGCTAGGGATGGGGGGCCGGAAAGCCGGAACTCAGTCCTTCGTCGTTTCGCCAAGCGGCACTGCCCCCCACCCCAACCCTCCCCACCGCAAGCGGGGGGAGGGAGCGCGCCTTGCGATGGGAGAAACGGCATGAGCCTGCTCCAGGACTGGCTGCTCGCCCCCTTCGCGCACGAGTTCATGCTGCGCGGCCTTGCGGTTGCGGTGATGGTCGGGCTCGTCTGCGCCGTGCTGTCCTGCTTCCTCGTGCTCAAGGGCTGGTCGCTGATGGGCGATGCGGTCTCGCATGCAGTGCTGCCCGGCATCGTGCTGGCCCATATCGCCAGCCTGCCGCTCGCCATCGGCGCCTTCGCCGCCGGCCTCGCCTGCGCCTTCGGCATCGGCTACCTCAAGGAGAACAGCCGGGTGAAGGAGGACACGGTGATGGGCATCGTCTTCTCCGGCATGTTCGCGCTCGGCCTCGTGCTCTTCGTCAAGGTCGACAGCGACCAGCACCTGCTGCACATCCTGTTCGGCAACATGCTCGGCGTGACCTGGGGTGATATCGCCGAGACGGCGCTGATCGCCCTGCCGGTCGCCGGTTTCATGCTGGTCAAGCGGCGCGACTTCCTGCTGCACGCTTTCGATCCGGCGCATGCGCGCGCGATCGGTTTGCCGGTAAGGGCGCTGCATTTCGGCCTGCTTGCGATGCTGGCGCTGACTATCGTCGCGGCGCTGAAGGCGGTCGGCATCATCCTGGTCGTCGCCATGCTCGTCGCGCCGGGAGCGATCGGCTTCCTGACCACCCGGCGCTTCGACCTGATGCTGCTGGTCGCGATCGCTGCGGCTGTCCTGTCGAGCGTCGCTGGCACGATCCTGAGCTTTCATCTCGATGTCGCGACCGGACCCTGCATCGTCGTGGTGCAGGCGGTGCTCTTCCTGGCGGCGCTGACGCGCAGCCTCCTCAAGGTGCGCAGACTGGTCACAGTGCGCCCGGCCTGAACCGGGCTGCGAAAAGTCAGCTTCCTCGGGAATAAGGCCGCTCGCCACGCGTTCTTCCCAAATCCGCCAAGGTGTCCCGCTGCGATGGGGCATGGCGGGCATGGAGGAGACGGTGATGAGCGAGACCGACGAAAGACGACGAACGCTGCTGCGGCTGGCGCTTTTTGCCTTGCCCATGGCGATCGCGGGGGCGGCGCTGACCGCGACGGCGGCGCGGGCCGACGACGATGACGATCGTCGGCGCCGCCGGTGGTATCGCCGCCGCTATTACGACGATGGCTACCGGCGGCGCTGGCGCGATGACGACTACTATCGTTGGCGTAGGCGTCGTCGTGACGATGACGACGATGATTGATCGCTGCGGTTGAGGGTAGGGTCAGGCCGCCCGCACCGGCTCGCTGTCCTCGGCGCGGCTGACCTCGACCCATTGGTTCATGCACTGGCACAGGCTGCCGCTGGTCAGGAAGGCGATGTCGGCGGCGTCGCGCCCGGTGGCGATGCGGACCATGCCTTCGACCGGCGCCAGTCGGGTCGGATCAACGAGCCACCAGCGCCCGTCGAGAAAGACCTCGAAGACGGCGTGGAAGTCGGGTGGGTTCAGATCAGCGGCATAGACGCTGGCGGCACGGGCCGGCAGGTTGAGCGCCCGGCAGAGCGCGATGGCGAGATGGCTGAAGTCGCGGCAGACGCCCGCCCGGTCGATGAAGGTCTGCTCTGCCGTGGTCTGCGCGTTGCTGACGCCGTGGATGTAATCGACATGCTCTTGCAGCCAGTCGACAACGGCAAGGACCTTGGCGCCGCCTGTCTCGAGGTCGCTGAACTCGCGCTGGGCGAAGCGCATCAGGTTGTCGGAGGGGCAGAAGCGGCTCGGCAGCAGGTAAGGCAGCACCTCGGCCGGGAGTTCGGCCCAGGCATGCTGGCGCGCATCGGCATGGAGTAGGCGGCGCGCGCCATTGTCGATCGTGCCCTGGTACTGGATCGAGACTTGGCCCGACAGCACCGTGCGGAAGCGCCGCACGCCGGTGTCCGCATCCAGGTCGCGGATCAACTCGGCAGGCTGGTCGATCAGCAGGCGGTCGGAGAGGATGGTCTGGTCGGGCGAACGCGCCGGCTCGATCGCGACGATTACCGGTGTTTCATGGTCGAAGCGATAGACCAGGGTGGCGACGACCTTCAGCTTCACATCCTGCTCCTTGCGATCGCTGACGCGCGTCAACGTGACGAGGAGCAGGAAGTTCCGCGATTCCCGCGACGACAGCGCGACGGATCGGCGCCGGCATCGCGCGCCATCAGCGCTTGGTCAGGAAGGCCATGAAGGCGGCCTGCGCTTCGGCCGATTTCAGGCGCTCGCCGAAATGGCGCGCCTCGGTCCCGATCGTCTCGGCGACCGCTGCCGCGTTGCCGCGCTTGAGCAGCGACTTGGTCAGCGCGACCGATTGCGGCGGCAGCGCCGCCAGCGCTTTGGCCTTGTCGAGCGCTGCCGTGAGCGCGCCGCCATCCTCGGTGACGCCGTTGATCAGGCCGGCATCCTGCGCGACCTCGGGGCCGAAGGCTTCGCCGAGCATCAGAAGTTCGGCGGCGTGCTTGCTGCCGGCGATCAGGGGCAGGAGATAGCTCGATCCACCTTCCGGACAGAGGCCGAGGCTGACGAAGGGCATGCGGAAGCTGGCGCCGCGCGCGGCGAAGGCGAGGTCGCAATGCAGCAGCATGGTGGTGCCGATGCCGACGGCGAAACCCTCCGCCGCCGCGACGATCGGCTTCTTCGCCGTCGAGATCGCGGTCAGGAAGTCGATGGCGATCTCGGCGCCGACGCCGGTCGCGGCCGCAGCGGCAAAGTCCTTGATGTCGTTGCCGCTGGTGAAGCAGCCCCCCGCGCCGGTGAGCACGACGGCGCGGACCGAGGCGTCGGCATCAGCGGCGGCGAGCGCGTCGATCAGCCCCTGATAGGTGGCTCGGTCGAGCGCGTTGCGACGGTCGGGCCGGTTCATGGTGATCTGCCTGACGCCCTCGGCCGGGGTCTCGCTCAGAACGGTCTCGGTCATGCAAGCCTTCTCAAATGTCCTTCCCGCCGGAAGCGGGCGGCAGACGATGGGGGAGGCGAGGTGGCCGGTCAAGGAAGGGGGGGACGGCATCCTGGCTTGACAGCACCGCTCGCTGCCGGCTCCTTGCGCTCGCAGCGCACAATGGAGGCAGGCATGCAGACGGTCACCCTCACCAGCCAAGGCCCGGTGGCGATCGCGACGCTGCACAATCCGCCGGTCAACGCCCTGGGCGCGGCGCTGCGTGCCGACCTGTTGCAGGCACTGGTGCAGGTGATGGCCGACGGTGACGTGGTTGCGCTGGTCATCGCCGCAAAGGGCAAAGCCTTCATCGCTGGCGCCGACATCAGCGAGTTCGGCAAGCCGCCGGCGCCGCCGATCCTGCCCGACCTGCTGGCGGCGATCGAGAACGCGCCGAAACCCGTCGTCGCGGCGATCGAGGGCGTCGCGCTCGGCGGCGGGCTCGAGGTCGCGCTCGCCTGCCATGGTCGCGTCGCCAGCCCGGCCGCGAAGCTCGGCCTGCCGGAGATCAAGCTCGGCCTGATTCCCGGCGCCGGCGGCACGCAGCGCCTGCCGCGCCTGATCGGCGCCGCCGCCGCATTCCCGATGATGCTCTCGGGCGAGCCGATCCCGGCGCAGAAGGCGCTGGCGCTCGGGCTCGTCGACAAGCTTGTCGAGGCCGATGCCGTCGGCGCAGCGATCGCGCTGGCGCAGGAGCTGGCGGACAGGGGCGCGCCGGTGAAGACCAGCGCGCGCACCGACAAGCTGACGACGGCCGAGCGCGAGGCCTTCGAGGCTCTGGCCAAAGATGCGTTGGCGAAATCGGGCGAGATGCCGAACGTCGCGGCCCTGGTCGAGGCGGTGCGCGCAGCGTTGACGCTCCCGCTGGCGGAGGGCTTCGCGACCGAGCGGGCGTTGTTCGTGAAGCTCCTCGGCGACGAGCGTTCCAAGGCGCTGCGCTATGTCTTCTTCGCCGAGCGCGAGGCGGCTAAGGTGCCTGGCATCGACGAGAGCGTGAAACCGCGCCCGATCGCGCGTGCTGCGGTGATCGGCGCCGGCACCATGGGCGGCGGCATCGCCATGTGCTTCGCCAATGCCGGCATCCCGGTGACGCTGATCGAGACCACGCAGGAGCAGATCGACAAGGGCCATGCCCGGGTGCGCGACACCTATGGCTTCTCGGTCAAGCGCGGCTCTATGACCGAGGCGGTGCGCGAGCAGCGCATGGCGCTGATCACGCCGGCGGTCGGCCTGGAAGCCGCCGCCGAGGCCGACATCGTGATCGAGGCCGCCTTCGAGGAGATGGGCGTCAAGCGCGAGATTTTTGGCGCGCTCGACACAATCGCCAAGCCGGGTGCAATCCTCGCCAGCAACACCTCCTATCTCGACCTCGCCGAGATCGCCGCGGTGACGAGCCGGCCTGCCGACGTGCTCGGCCTGCACTTCTTCAGCCCGGCCAATGTGATGAAACTGCTGGAGATCGTCCGCCCGGCCGGCGTCGCCAACGATGTGGTCGCGACCGCGATCGGCTTGGGGCGCAAGCTCGGCAAGGTGCCGGTCGTGGTCGGCAATTGCTTCGGCTTCGTCGGCAACCGCCTGCTTGAGGCGCGCACCCGCGCCGCCGAGCGCCTGCTCGTCGCCGGCGCCCTGCCGCACGAAGTCGACGCGGCCCTGACCGGCTTCGGCTTCAAGATGGGGCCTTTCGCCATGTCGGACCTCGCCGGCAACGACATCAGCTGGCGCAGCCGCAAGGCGCGCGGCAAGAGCGCGGCGGTGGCGGATGCGATCTGCGGGCGCGGCTGGTTCGGCCAGAAGACCGGGCGCGGCTATTACCGCTATCCGGAAGGCGCCCGCGCCGGGCAGCGCGATCCGGAGGTCGAGGCGCTGATCGCCGAGGTCTCGGCCAGCAAGGGCGTGACGCGGCGCAGCTTCACGGCTGAAGAAATTCTGGCGCGGCTGCTCGACCCGATGGTCAACGAAGGCGCGCGCATCCTCGAGGAGGGCATCGCGACGCGCGCCAGCGACATCGATACGGTCTGGCTCAATGGCTACAATTGGCCGGCCTGGCGCGGTGGGCCGATGCATTGGGCCGGGACCGTCGGGCTCGATGTCATCGTCAAGCGGCTGGAGCAGCAGGCGGCGGAGAGCGGCGACGCCTCGCTCGAACCGGCGCCGCTGCTGCGCAAGCTCGCCGCCGACGGCAAGGGCTTCGGCTGACAGCGCCGTCACCCCTCGGCGGCAAAGCCGAGGGGGATCGCCGTGGTCGACTTCAGCTCCTCCATGGCGAACATGGAGGTGACGTCGTTGAGCTCGATGCGCGCGATCAGCTTCTTGTAAAGTGCATCATAGGCGGAGATGTCCGAGACATAGGCCTTGAGCAGGTAGTCGATATCGCCGCTCATTCGGTAGAAGTCGACGATCTCGGGCAGGTCCTGCACGGCGGCGTGGAAGCGCTCCAGCCAGTCCATCGAGTGATGCGCCGTCTTGACCGCGATGAATACGGTGACGCCGGCCTTCAGCTTGGTGCGGTCGAGCAGCGCGACACGCCGCCTGATATGGCCCGCCTCTTCCAGCTTCTGGATGCGCCGCCAGCACGGCGTCGGCGACAGGCCCACCGCCTCGGCGATCTCCGCCAGCGGCTTGCTTGCATCCTGCTGCAACAGCGCGAGGATACGCAGATCGAAAGCGTCGAGCTTGGCCAAGGCTGTGATCCTCTCCGGAATGGAATATCACTCGCTATGCATGAATAGAAATTTGTTTCTCATAAGCTGACTTGAATTGGTATCAGTTTCTAATTTTCCTTCGCTTCCAGCGAAGGATCGCAAACCATTCCCATCGAGCCCGGCTTATCATTCTCCTGTCATTCGATGCGACGGGAGATCAGGGACATGCAGGGCTTTCTCGGCGAGGAGCGGAGCGGCGCGGTGCTGAATGCCCTGCGGACCCATGAGGGCACCTGCTCGCGCGACTATCTCGCCGCGGCCCGCGCTGTTCTCAACGAGCTCGTCGCTATCCCCGAGCTGATCCAGGCCCTGCCGCTGCAGCGCAAGCCGGGCGCCTATGCCCGCAACCTGCTCGCCGGCAACGACGCCGTCAGCGTCTGGGCCATGGTCTGGGGCGAGGGCTCCACGACCTGCATCCACGACCATCATTGCTCCTGTTGCTTCGGCATGGTCACCGGTGCCCTGACGGAAACCTGGTATCGCGCCATCGATGCCAGTCGCGCGGTGGCGACGCAGGAATATGAGCGCCAGGCCGGCTACGTCGCCTGCATGTTGCCGACGGGGCCGAACATCCACCGCATGCAGAACCGCGGCGTGGGCGATGCGATCTCGATCCATATCTACGGCTACGACCACCATCTCCATGATTCCTCGGTCGAGACCGAATACACCGCTGTGGCGGGCTGAAGCAGGCAATCGGAGCTATCGCCGGCAAGATATGCGAGCGCGGTCGGGAACTCCCCGGCCGCGCTCTTCTGCCATCATGATGTCGCAAGCCGCATCGACGCTGCGAGCGGGGAGATCAAAAACGGGTGGGCCAGCTGTCAAGGAGACTTGAGGCATGAGCCTGAACGTTCTGCAGAACCGTTGGGATGGCACCGAGGGCGACGATACCTGGGTGGCCGAAGCCAGCACGAGGGGCTGGACCGCCTATGGCAAGAGCGGCGACGACCATATGACCGGCGGCGCGCTTGCCGACATGCTGTCCGGCGGCGACGGCTTCGACGTCATTCATGGCGGCGGCGGCAATGACCGCATCTATGGCGGCGAGGGCCAGGACCAGCTCTATGGCGGTGATGGCAATGACCTCATCGATGGCGGCGGCCAGTATGATCTGATCTATGGCGGCAACGGCAATGATGTGGTGATCGGTGGTGGCATCGCCTATGGCGAGGCTGGCAACGACATGCTCTCCGGCAGCGAGGAACGCGATATCCTCATTGGCGGTGACGGCAACGATACGATCCAGGGCGGCAACGGCGCCGATTTCCTTCGCGGCGGAAACGGCACGGATACGATCTATGGCGGCGGCGACGACACCGCCAATTTCGATTACACGGACGAGCTCTGGGGCGATGCCGGCAAGGACTTCCTCCATGGCGGCGTAGGCCGGGACGTCTTCGTCTACTGGACCGAAAACGAGAGCCTACCCGGAGCTGCTACGCGCGACGTCATCTACGATTTCACGCAAGGCGCCGACGACATCAGCCTGCCGGTGGATGCCGATACCGTGACACCCGACTTTCAGGATTTCGTCTTCATCGGCACGGACGGCTTCAGCGGCGGCGCCGGCGAGGTGCGCTACGACATTGCCGACGGTAATACCTTCGTCACGGCCGACATGAATGGCGATCGCGTGGCTGATTTCGAGATCGAGCTCGTCGGCGAGA
The DNA here is from genome assembly GCA_024231975.1 of Allobosea sp. Taxonomy (GTDB): domain Bacteria; phylum Pseudomonadota; class Alphaproteobacteria; order Rhizobiales; family Beijerinckiaceae; genus Allobosea. The sequence continues at coordinate 247,454 of JAAEQB010000120.1, read as the reverse complement.
TCAACCTGACAGTTTCGGACTTCATGTTCTGAGCTGAACAGCCTCGGGCTAATCCAGCCAGCTGGTGAAGCCCTCGACCGGCTCGCGCTCCGGCACGAGCCGGTTTGCCGGCGCATCCGGATCGGCCTTGCCGAGCGCGATGCCGCAGACCACGACCTCGCTCTGCGGGATGGAAAGCTCGCGCCTGACGACCGCGTGGAAGCGGGCGAAGATCGCTTGCGGACAGGACTCGAGGCGATGGCCCTGCGCCGCGATCAGCAAAGTCTGGATGAAGGCGCCGAGATCGAGCCAGGAGCCGATCTCGAGATCACGATCGACCGTCAGCATCAACGCGACCGGCGCGCCGAAGAAGCGGAGGTTCGCCTCGGTTTGTCGGCGCATGCCGGCATGGTCACCCTTGGCGACGCCGAGCAGGCCGTAGAGGTCCCAGCCGACCTTGCGGCGGCGCGAGAGATAGGGCTCGCGGAAGGTCGTCGGATAGTAGCGGTACTCCTCCTCGCGCGGGGAGGGATCGTCGAGCGCGGCGATGAGCGCCGTCTCAAGCCTGGCGCGCGAGCGCGGGCCGAGCACGCGCAGGCGCCAGGGCTGCATATTGGTGCCGCTCGGCGCCTGCGCCGCCAGTTCGATCAGGCGGCGCACCAATGCTGGATCGACGGGATCGGGCAGGAAAGCGCGCACGGCGCGGCGGCTGGCGATGGCCTTCTCGACCGCCTCAGCCGCCGCTGCACTCATGCGCTGAGCGGCTGGCGCGCTGCCAGGAAGGCCTCGTGCTCGCGGATCAGCCCGCCGTCGAGCGCTTTTGCGATCAGTTTGCGGGTGTTGTCGAGCCCGTAGATCGCAGCGAAGGAGCCGAAGCGCGGGCCCTGATCCTCACCGAACATCACCTGGTAGATCGCCTTCCACCAGTCGCCGGAGACGCCCGGCCGCTCCGGCGTCGCATTCTTGGCCGTGAGGTTCTGGTAGCGCGGGATGGCGCGCGCGACGTCGAGGGCCGCATCCTGAATCTCCTCGGCACTCGCACCCGCCGGCAGCGCGGCAAGCGCGGCGTCGAGCGCAATGAAGGCGGCGCGTTCGGTCTCGTCGGCCGGACGATAGTTCTTCGCTGGCTTCACGAAGTCGCGGAAATAGGCGAGCGCATAGCCGACCAGCGCGTCGAGCCGCGGATGCGTCTGCGGCGAGATGCCGGGCGCATAGCGCTGCAGGAAGCCCCAGAGCACGGCCTTGTCCTCGGAATTCGCGACGGCGACGAGGTTCATCAGCAGCGAGAACGAGATCTGCGTGCGCACTGCATTGTCGCCCGCGCCGGTGGCGACAACCTCCGGCTGCGGCGGCGTGCCGGCATGGATGTGCCAGACCGGGTTGCCGAGCCGGTTCTTCCAGTCCTGCCGGTCATAGCCGCCGAGGAACTGCAGGTAGTCGTCGACCGCGCGTGGGATCACGTCGAAGTGCAGCTTCTTGGCCTCGCGCGGGCGCGAATACATGAACAGCGCGAGGCTCTCCGGCGGGCCGTAGCTCAGCCAGTCCTCGATGGTGAGGCCGTTGCCCTTCGACTTCGAGATCTTCTGGCCCTGTTCGTCCAGGAAGAGCTCGTAGTTGAAGCCTTCCGGCGGCGTGCCGTCGATGGCGCGGGCGATCTGCGAGGAGACCTTGACCGAGTCGATCAGGTCCTTGCCGGCCATCTCGTAGTCGACGCCGAGCGCGACCCAGCGCATCGCCCAGTCCGGCTTCCATTGCAGCTTGGCATGGCCGCCGGTCACCGGCGTGGTGAAGCGCTCGCCGGTCGCTGGATCGGTCCAGGTGATGGTGCCGGCCTCGACGTCACGCGCCTCGATCGGCACCTGCATGACGATCCTTGTCTTCGGATGGATCGGCAGGAAGGGCGAATAGGTCGCGGCGCGCTCCTCACGCAGGGTCGCCAGCATGATCGACATGATCTTGTCGAAGCGGGCCAGCATCTTGAGCAACGTCGCGTCGAACTCGCCGGCACGGTAGGCGTCGGTCGAGGACTTGAACTCGTAGTCGAAGCCGAACTGGTCGAGGAAGGCGCAGAGCCGGGCATTGTTGTGCCGGCCGAACGAGTCATGCGTGCCGAACGGATCCGGCACCTCGGTCAGCGGCTTGCCGAGATGCTGCGCCAGCAGCTCCTTGTTCGGGACGTTGTCCGGGACCTTGCGCAGGCCGTCCAGGTCGTCCGAGAAGGCGATCAGCCGGGTCGGGATGGCGCCGTCGGTCAGCACCTGAAAGGCGTGGCGCACCATCGAGGTGCGGGCGACCTCGCCGAAGGTGCCGATATGCGGCAGGCCCGACGGGCCGTAGCCGGTCTCGAACACCACCTCCTGCTTGCCCGATTTCTGCAGCCGCGCCACGAGCTTCTTGGCTTCCTCGAACGGCCAGGCGGCCGAGACGCGGGCGGCTTCGATCAGCGCGGGTTCGAAAGCGGGCATTTTGGCTAGAGGTCTCGCTGGATAGGGCAGGGAAGGGCGCGGTTTCGCAGATAAGCGCGTGCGGCGCAACAACTGGGACGCCATCTGCCGGCGAGATGGAAAACGCCTGCCTGAAAAAGCGGCAGACAACCCCTGCCGATCGATTGACTCCGAACCGGTCCCCGCTAGCGTCGTCGTACAACATAAGCAGGGGTCGGCTTCGATGGTTCGTGAGGTGAAGTGGGGGACGTCCGGTTCGCGGCGGGCCGGCAAGGATTTGGCATGGGCATTCAGCCGGCGCGCCGCATTAGCGGGTGCCGCGGCGCTGGCCCTGGGAGCGATGTCGCCGGCGCAGGCGCAGACCGCGGTCAAGTTCACCCTCGACTGGGTGTTCCAGGGGCCGACGTCGCCCTTCCTCGTGGCGCTGGAGAAAGGCTACTACAAGGCCGAAGGGCTCGACGTGACCATGGATCCCGGCCAGGGCTCTGCCGGCGCGGTCCAGCGCGTCGCCACCGGCGCCTACGATATCGGCTTCTCCGATGTGAACTCGCTAATCGAGTACAACGCCAAGAACGCCGGCAAGGAGATCCTCTGCGTCTTCATGGCCTATGACTTCCCGCCCTTCGGCGTGCACACGCTGAAGAAGACCGGGATCACAAAGCCGGCCGATCTCGCCGGCAAGAAGCTCGGCGCGCCGGTGTTCGACGCCTCGTTCCGGCTCTTTCCGGCCTTTGCCAAGAAGGTCGGCATCGACGCCAAGACCGTCAACCACGTCAACCTGACGCCGCAATTGCGCGAGCAGTCGATGGTGCAGGGCACGGTCGACTTCATCAGCGGCCACTTCTTCTCGTCGGTGCTCGACCTGAAGGCGCGCGGCGTGAAGCAGGAAGACATCGTCTCCTTCAACTACTCCGACTACAAGATGGACGTGTACGGCAACGGCATCATCGTCTCGCCGGCCTTCGCCGAGAAGCCGGAGGTGGTGAAGGGCTTCCTGCGCGCCACTGCCAAGGCCTGGAAGGAGGTCGCCGCCAATCCGGCCGTCGGTCTCGCCGCGGTGAAGAAGCGCGACCCGCTGATCGACGAGAAACTGGAGGCCGAGCGCCTCGATTTGTCGCTGAAGATGAACGTGCTGACGCCGTTCGTGAAGGAGAACGGCATGGGCGATGTCGATCCGGCGCGCTTTGCCCGCTCGGTCATCGACGTCGCCGACGCCTTCGGCCTGCCGGCGGCTCCGGCGCCCGACAAGGTATTCTCGAACAAATACCTGCCGCCCAAGGCGGAGCGCATGGTCGCGCCGTGACACCCAGCCGTCATGGCCGGGCTTGACCCGGCCATCTCCTGGAGTTTCCTGGTCCTGAGCTTCTCGGGACAAGCCCGAGAATGACGCTCTTCATGCCGGCTTCCTCCGACACGCCCCTCGTCGAACTGCGCAAGGTCAGCCTCGCCTATGGCAGTGGGCCCTCGCGCATGCTGGCACTGGAGGATGCGACGCTCGACATCGCCAAGGGCGAGTTCATCGCCGTGGTCGGTCCTTCCGGCTGCGGCAAGTCCACGCTGATGAAGTTGGTCACCGGCCTGCTGCCGCCGAGCGGCGGCGAGGTCCGCGTCCACGGCAAGCCGGTCAAGGGGCCGATCCGCGGCGTCGGCATGGCCTTCCAGGCGCCGACGCTGATGCCCTGGCGCACCACGCGCGACAACATCCTGCTGCCGCTCGAAGTGGTCGAGCCGCACAAGCGCCGCTTCCGCGCGCACAAGGCCGAATACATCGAGCGGGTCGAGACGCTGCTGGCTTCGGTCGGCCTCGGCGGTTTCGGCGACAAGTTCCCCTGGCAGCTCTCGGGGGGCATGCAGCAGCGCTCCAGCCTGTGCCGGGCGCTGGTGCACGAGCCCGAGATTCTGATGCTCGACGAGCCCTTCGGCGCGCTCGACGCCTTCACGCGCGAGGAGCTCTGGGGCGTGATGCAGGCGCTCTGGCTGGAGAAGCGCTTCACCGCCGTGCTGGTGACGCATGATCTGCGCGAGGCGGTCTATCTCGCCGATACCGTCTATGTGATGAGCCGCCGGCCCGGAAAGATCGTCAAGATCAGCAAGATCGAGCTGCCGCGACCGCGCACGCTGGAGACGACCTTCACCGCGGAGTTCGTCGACATCGTCCACGACCTGCGCGAGCGCATCCATATGGAGCATGCGTGATGCAGCCCCCGGCAGGATCGAAAAATGACTGATCGGCAGAGGCAGGTCCTGCTCGTCGCCATGCCCTGGCTCGCCATGGCGGGCCTGCTGCTGCTCTGGGAACTCGCCTGCATCGTCTTCGACGTGCCGGAGATCCTGGCGCCGCGGCCGACGCGCATCTTCGAGGTGATGGTCCAGCGCTGGGACATCCTGCTGAAGTTCTGCCTGGAGACGCTCTGGACCACGGCGATCGGCTTCGTGCTGGCGATCGGCTTCGGCGTGCTGCTCGGCCTCGCCATCGGTGCCTCGCCCTTCATCTATTCCGGGCTCTACCCGCTGCTGATCGCCTTCAACGCCGTGCCCAAGGTCGCGATCGTGCCGATCCTGATGATCTGGCTCGGTGTCGGTGCCTTGCCGGCGATCATCACCGCCTTCGTCATCTCCTTCTTCCCGATCGTGGTGAACGTTGCCACCGGCCTCGCCACGATCGAGCCGGAGATGCGCGACGTGATGCGCTCGCTCGGCGCCAGCCAGTGGGAGATCCTGACCAAGGTCGGCGTGCCCCGCGCCATGCCCTATCTCTTCGCCAGCCTGAAGGTAGCGGTGACGCTCGCCTTCATCGGCTCTGTGATCTCCGAGACGGTCGGCGGCAATCGCGGCATCGGCTTCCTGATGCTCTCGGCCGGCGCCCGCAACGACTCCGCCACGACCTTCGCCGGCCTCTTCGCCATCGCGATCATGGGCGTGCTGATGTACGCCGCCTGCGCGCTGGTCGAGCGGCGGATGACGCGCTGGGCCTTCCGCGGCGAGATCGTCGGCTGACTTTCTGCTGATCTCGCCCGCTGCGACGGACAAATTCCAGTCCTCCTATCTCCTGCGCCGCCCGGACGGGCGCAAATGGGCGTGCCTCGTTCCGATACGAGCTGCGAGGCGCAGTGCTGCCCGCCTGCGTGAAGCCAATCGGCGGGCTTCTCGCCGAAGGCGGGGAAGGCACAATTATCTATAAAAATTGCAGCCGAATCCTGCTTGCCGAGATAACGTGAATACTCCAGCCTTTTCGCAGCTTTATCTCGATTTTCTGCGTTTTCTTGCGGAGCATCTACACAGCGTTTCGGCCGATCGCAATACGCAGGGCTTGCCAAGGTGCCGTATCTGTGGAGTCATTTATCGACGAAACTGCAAATTATAGATAATTTAGGAGACCGCAATGCCTTCCACTGTAATAAGCCGCTGGGGCCTCCGCCTCGCACCCATCGCCCGGGATGTACCCATCGTGATCGCCGGCACCTGTCTGATGGTGCTCGCGGCCAAGACGCAAATCCCGTTCTGGCCGGTGCCGATGACCTTGCACACGCTCGCCGTCATGGCGTTCGCGGTGGCGCTCGGGCCGCAGATGGCGGTGTCGGTCTTTGCGGCCTACCTCGCTGTAGGCGCGGCAGGGCTCCCGGTGTTCTCCGGCTCGCCGGAGCGCGGCATCGGCGTCGCCTATCTGCTGGGGCCGACCGGTGGGTATCTCGCCGGATATCTGGCGGCGAGCTGGCTGGTCGGTATGCTGGCGCGGGGCAGAGGCGTACCCGGGCAACTCGCCGCCATGTTGGCGGGTCTTGCCCTAATCTATGCGGCCGGCATGGCTTGGCTCGTCTGGTTCTTGCCCGCCCAGCAGATCGCGGCCGCCGGCCTCTGGCCGTTCCTGCTAGGTGACCTGCTCAAGCTCTGCGTCGTCGCGGTCGGTTCCGCGCTTTTGCCGTCCGTCCAACCCTGCCTGAGCGCGTGGTGGCGTCGATGAGCGCGGCAGATGGCGATATCCGCCACGACTGGTCGGTGGAGCAGATCGTCTCTCTCTACGAACTGCCGCTGCTCGAGCTGATCGGCCGGGCCAATGCCGTGCATCGCAGCCATCACGATCCGAACGACGTGCAGAAGGCGAGCCTGCTCTCGATCAAGACCGGGGCCTGCCCGGAGGATTGCGCCTATTGCCCGCAATCGGCGCATCACCGCGAGGTCGCATTGACCCGCGAACGGCTGATGGACCCGATGCGGGTGGTGGCGCTGGCGGCCAGGGCGAAGGCGGCAGGAGCCTCGCGCTTCTGCATGGGGGCGGCCTGGCGCGAAGTGCGCGACGGCAAGGAGTTCGATGCCGTCATCGACATGGTCTGGGGCGTCAGGGCGCTCGGCATGGAGGCTTGCGTCACGCTCGGCATGCTGAAACCGCATCAGGCCGAGCGCCTCGCCCAGGCGGGCCTGACAGCCTACAACCACAATCTCGATACCGGCCCGGAATTCTACGGCAGCATCATCACGACCCGAACCTTCCAGGACCGGCTGGACACGCTGGCGACGGTGCGGGCGGCCGGCGTCGAGGTCTGCTGCGGCGGGATCATCGGCATGGGCGAGAGCATACGCGACCGTGCCGCGATGCTGCAGGCGCTCGCTGCGCTGACGCCGCATCCGGAGAGCGTGCCGATCAATGCGCTGATCCCGGTTGCGGGTACGCCACTGGCAAAGCGCCCGCCGGTCGATCCGCTCGATCTCGTCCGGATGGTCGCTACGACCCGGCTCGTCATGCCGGCGGCGACGGTCCGGCTGTCGGCCGGGCGGGCTTCGTTGGCGCGGGAGGCGCAGATCCTCTGCCTGATCGCGGGAGCCAATTCGCTGTTCTACGGTGACACATTGCTGACGGCGCCCAATGCCGGCATCGGCGCGGACGCCGAGCTGTTCGCAGCGATTGGTGGCCTCGGTGAGGCACCGCCGCTGGCGCAGGCAAGGTGATCTGCTGCGCCATGTCCTGCGGACAGGTGACAACCGCTTCGCGCAACAATATACAGTCAATCCATTCAGTGCTTCGCCTCATGACGGATCGCATCGATGGATTGGCTTCCGGACCTGACCCAGAGCGATAAGCCGCGCTATCTCGCCATCGCCGACCGCATCGCCGCCGACATCGCCGCGGGAGCGCTGTCGGCAGGCGAGCGGCTGCCTCCGCAGCGCCGGCTGGCCGAGGCGCTCGCCGTCGACTTCACCACGGTGGCGCGCGGCTACGTCGAGGCGCAGCGGCGTGGCCTGGTCGAGTCGCGGGTCGGGCAGGGGACTTTCGTCAAAGCGGTGTCTGTGAAAGCCGTGGCGCCGGACAGAGGCTCCATATCGCGTATCGTACCGACGCCGGAATTGGTCGATCTCTCCATGACCTTGCCGCCGGAGCCCGACGATCCGGCGCTAGTCGCCCGATTGCGGCAGGCCATGACGGAGGTCGGCGAGCGGCTGGTCAGCCTGCTGCGCTATCAGCCGCTGGGTGGTTCACCGGCCGACAAGGCTGCGGCGGCGCTTTGGCTTGGCCGGCGTGGCCTCGCGCCGGCGCCTGAGCAGCTTTTCGTCGTGCCGGGCGCGAATGCGGCGCTGCTGGCGATCCTGAGCAGCCTGGCGAAGCCTGGCGGCGCCGTGTTGTGCGAGGCGTTGACCTATCCCGGCATCCGCTCGATCTGCGCGCAGCTCGGCCTGTCCCTGAACGGGCTTGCCATGGATGGCGAGGGGCTCGATCCCAAGGCCTTCGCCGAAGCCTGCGCGCGATTGAGGCCGAAAGCGCTCTACCTCAATCCAATCCTGCAGAACCCGACGACGATCACCATGCCGGAGCGGCGGCGCGAGGAGATTGCAGGAATCGCCCGTCGCCATGGCGTCGCGATCATCGAGGACGATGCCTATGGCTTCGTGCCGCCAGCCGCGCCTGCCCCCTTCGCCGCGCTTGCACCTGAACTGACCTGGCACATTGCCGGCCTGTCGAAATGCCTCGGGGCCGGCTTGCGGCTCGCTTATGTCGTGGTGCCTGATCTCCGCTCCGGCTGGCCCTTCACCGCCGCCCTGCGCGCCAGCAGCATCATGGCCTCGCCTTTGACTGCAGCACTGGCGACGCACTGGATCGAGGATGGCAGCGCCGACGCGCTGCTTGCCTTCATCCGGGTGGAGACGGCGGCGCGCCAGCGGCTCGCGGCCGAGATCCTGCCGGCGGGCCTATGCCGCACCGATCCGCTGAGCTTCAATCTCTGGCTGGAGTTGCCGCCACCCTGGACCCGCGCCGCTTTCGTCGGGCAGATGCAGGCGACGGGGATCGGCATCGTCGCCAGCGACGTCTTCGCCGCGAAGGGGCCGGCGCCGGAAGCTGCTCGCATCTGCCTGGGCGGGCCGATCGGCCGCAAGGCGCTCGGCGATGCGCTCGCCTTCATGGCGCATGCGCTGGAGCAGGCGCCGGAGGTGAGTGCACGCGCGCTCTAGGCGGCACGCTCGCAGCGGGCCTGTGGCAAACGCATGACCTGCGACAGTGTTGCATGCCTGTCTATATTGACTGCAATCAATTATGGCGCTATGTAGCGGTCAATCTCCGGTGAATGCAGTCAATCACGACGCCTCACCGTCAGGAGGATGACATGGCACATCAGCATTGGCCGGCGCTGTCTCCGCTCAAGACCGGTCTGCGCGGCCGCTGCCCGCGCTGCGGCGAGGGCCAGCTCTTCGACGGCTTCCTGACGTTGAAGCCGCGCTGCGAGGCCTGCGGGCTGGATTATTCTTTCGCCGATCCGGCTGACGGCCCGGCCTTCTTCGTGATGATGTTCGTCTGCGTCCCGGCGGTCGCCTTCCCGCTTTGGCTGGAACTGAGCTACAGCCCGCCGACCTGGGTGCATCTGGTGACGACGCTGCCGCTGGTGCTGCTGACCTGCATCCCGCCCTTGCGGCCGCTCAAGGGCTGGCTCGTTGCCTCGCAGTTCTTCTACAAGGCTGAGGAAGGGCGGCTGGCCAAGCCGAGCCAACCCACCAAGGATGACGGTCAGAACGGGCTCACCGGGAAGAACCGGATGAACAGCCTGGCATAGGTGCCGTCGTCCCAGAGGCTCTGCAGCGCGTAGTCGATCGCCCTTTTCAGCGCGAGATCGTCCTTGCGCAGCAGGAAACCGACGCCTTCGCCGAAATAGCGGGCTTCGAGATAGGGCCCGCCGGCGAAGGCGAATTCGCTGCCGCCGCGCCCGGCAATGGTCAGCGCCAGCGCGACCCCGTCCCCGAAGACGTACTCGGCATCGCCGCTGCGCAGCAACGCGAGAGCGGCCTGCAGATCCGGCGCCGTGCGGCGCTGGATGAACGGGGCGAGGCGCTCGAGGAAGGCCTCATGCGCGGTGCCCGCGACCACGGCGACGCGCGTGCCGCGCAGGCTACCCAGTTCGAGGTCCGCCCGGGCATTGCCGCGCGTCGTCAGCAGGCGAGCGGGCGAGCGGTGGTAGACTTGGCTGGCGGTGAAACGTGAGCGCAGTTCGCCCGTGACCGGAATCGCGGCGGCGAGCACGTCGCCACGACCTTCCGCCAGCGAGTCCAGCAAGGTGTCGAAGCGGCGCGCCTGGATGGTGCAGCTCAAGGCCAGCTTCTCGCAGACGGCGCGGGCGAGCTCGACCGAGAAGCCGGTGACGCCGCCTTCCGGCGTGGCGAAATGCATCGGCGGGAAGTCGTCATCGGTCAGGAAGCGGATCACCCGCGGGGGACCGAGATCAGGCCGCTCGACCCGGACATTCGGATCCCAGTAGTTCGGCACGACATAGGTCGAGGCCGGCTGCGCTTGGGCCTTTGCTCCCGCCGGGGGCAGGAGCAGCAAAGCGGCGAGGGTGCTCGTGGCCAGGGCGGTGGCGAAGCGGGCGAACATCACCCGTATCTGGCGCCAGGGTAGGGCGGGGATCAAGGGCAGAGGTGCGTCATTCTCGGGCGGAGCGAAGCGCAGACCCGAGAATCTCAGGACGAGAAGGCGTCGACTGCAGCCTCCTCCGGCCCGAGACGCTCGGGTCAAGCCCGAGCAGGACGCATGTCATCAACCCAGCGCTGCGGCCGTCGCCTTCGCGCCCTTCTGGAACAGGCTGTCGAGATGCCCGGCCACAGCCTGCGTGAAGCGCTGCTCGCGCGGCAGGTCGTCGCCGAAGATCGCGCCGATGCCGAGCAGGGCCGTGCTCAGCGCCACCGCGTCCCGGCCGAGGGCCTTGGCACGCAGCGCGAATTCAGCGGCCAGCGGATCGCGCACGTCGATCGGCTCGCCCTTCTCGTCAGTGCCGGTGACATAGGACATCCAGGCGGCGACGCCGAGGGAGAGGTGCTCGATCGGGGCGTCGGCCTTCAGCCGCTCGCGGATGGTGCCGAGCAGGCGCTGCGGCAGCTTCTGCGAACCGTCCATGGCGATCTGCCAGGTGCGATGCCTGATCGCAGGGTTCTGGAAGCGGGCGAGCAGGTCGCCGGCATAGGTCCTGAGATCGACGCCTTGCGGGGCCGGCACGGTCGGGATGATCTCGGACCAAAGCCCTTGCAGGAAGCGGGCGAAGACCGGATCGCCGCTCGCCGCCGCGACCGTCTCGTGGCCGGCGAGATAGCCGAGATAAGCCAGGCTCGAATGCGCGCCGTTGAGCATGCGCAGCTTCATGAACTCGAAGGGCGCGACCTCCGAGACCATCTGCGCGCCGACCGCGTCCCAGCGCGGCCTTCCAGCGGCGAAGACGTCCTCGATCGCCCATTGCCGGAAGGGCTCGCCGATCACCGGGGCGGCATCGTCGAGACCGAGCAGGCTTGCGACCTCGGCGATGTCGGCGTCGGTGGTCGCTGGCACGATGCGGTCGACCATGGTCGAGGGGAAGGCGCCGTTGGCCTCGATCCAGGCCGCGAGCCTGTCGTCGCGCAGCGCCGCGAAGTCGCGGACGAGCCCTGCGAGGACATGGCCGTTGGAGGGGAGGTTGTCGCAGCAGAGTGCGGTGAAGGGGCCGAGGCCCGCGGCCTTGCGGGCTGCGAGGCCGGCGACGATCAGGCCGATGGCCGAGCGCGGCGCGGCGGGATTGGCGAGATCGTGGACGATGTCGGGATGGTCGGCCTTGAGCCTGCCGGTCGCCGGGTCGTGGCAATAGCCCTTCTCGGTGACGGTGAGCGAGACAATTCTGGTCTCCGGCGCGGCAAGCTTCGCCACCAGCGCCTGCGGGCTTTCGGGCGCCACGAGAACGTCGAGCACGGCGCCGATGACGCGCAGCTCCGGGCCGGCAGGGGCGCGTTTCAGGAAGGTGTAGAGCCCGTCCTGTGGCTTCAGCCGGTCGCGCTGGTCGGGCCTTTGCAGGCTGGCGCCGGTGATGCCCCAGGCGCCGAACTCTTTCTCTAGCGCGTCGTCGGTGAACTCGCACATATGGGCGCGGGTGAAGGCGCCGAGGCCGAGATGGACGATGCCGGTCTGGAGCTTGCTGCGGTCATAGCCCGGCCGCCTGACGGCGGCGGGGAGGGCGGCGAGCGTGGCGGAGGACAGATGGGTCAATGGAACAGCCTCGGCAGCCAGAGGGAGATGCCGGGGACATAGGTCACGAGCATGAGCACGGCAACAGAGGCGCCGTAGAACGGCCAGATCGTGCGCATGGATTCGCCGATCGAGATGCGCCCGATGGCGCAGGCGACGAACTGCACCGAGCCGACCGGCGGGGTGTTGAGGCCGATGCCGGCATTGAGGATGAGGATCACTCCGAAATGGATCGGGTCGACGCCGAAGGCCTTGACCACCGGTAGGAAGATCGGCGTGCAGATGATGATCATCGGCGCCATGTCCATGAAGGTGCCGAGCACCAGCAGGATGATGTTGACCATCAAGAGGATGGTGATCGGATTGTCCGAGACCGCCTTCATCGCCGCGATCGTCGCCTGCGGCACCTGGAGGAAGGCCATCAGCCAGCCGAAGGAGCCGGCGGCGCCGATCACCAGCAGAACCATGGCGGTGGTGCGGACGGCGCCGAGCGTCGCCTCGACGAAGGCCGTCCAGGTCAGCTGGCGATAGACCAGGATGGTGACGAGGATGGCGTAGACGACGGCGACGCAGGAGGATTCGGTCGCAGTGAAAACGCCGGAGCGGACGCCGCCGAAGATGATGCCGATCAGCAGGATGCCGGGCAAGGCGAGCACGACATAGCGGCCGACGGCGGCAAAGCCCGGGAAGGGTTCGCGCGGATAGCCGCGCTTCACCGCCACCGCCCAGGCTGCGAACATCAGCGCAGCGCAGAGCAGCAGGCCGGGGATGACGCCCGCAGTGAAGAGATCCGCGATCGAGAGGTTTCCGCCAGCCGAGAGCGAATAGATGATCATGTTGTGCGAGGGCGGGATCAGCAGCGCGATGATCGCCGCGTTCGCGGTGACGTTGACGGCGTAGTCGGCGTCGTAGCCGCGCTTCTTCATCTGCGGGATCATCAGGCCGCCGACGGCGGAGGCGTCGGCGACGGCCGAGCCGGAGATGCCGCCGAAGAGCGTGCAGGTGACGACGTTGACCTGCCCGAGGCCGCCGCGCAGATGGCCGACCAGGCTCGCCGCCATCTGGATCAGCCGCTCGGCGATGCCGCCGCGGATCATCAGGTCGCCGGCATAGATGAAGAACGGGATCGCCATCATGGCGAAGGCGTTCATGCCGGAGTTCATCTGCTGGAAGACGACGACCGGTGGCAGGCCCATATAGACGACCGTCGCGACCGAGGCGATGCCGAGGCAGAAGGCGACGGGGACGCCGATCAGCAGCAGCAGCGAGAAGACGCCGAAGAGAACCCAGAGCTCCATGGTTCAGACCTCCTGCTCGGAGCCGAAATGGCCGAAGCCGAGCGGGGCCTGCTTCTCGCCGGTGACGAAGAGCAGCATCTTCTCGAGCGCGAACAGCGCGATCAGGGCGCCGCCGGCGGAGATCGGGACATAGTCCCAGCCGCGTGAGATGCCGATGATCGGCATGCGGTCACTCCAGGTGCCGATGGCGAGCTGTGCGCCATAGACCAGCATGGCGAGGCCAAAGGCGCAGACGAGGCCCTCGCCGATCAGGATCAGGGCGGTGCGCAGCGGCGGCGGCGACATCACGAGCCCGACCTCGAAGCCGAGATGGTCGCTTTCGCGCACGCCGACGGCGGCTCCGAGCAGGATGAACCAGGACATCAGGAAGAGCGAGCCGGCCTCGACCCAGATCGGCGTATCGTTGAGGACATAGCGGCCGAACACGCCCCAGGCGACCATGACCGTCATCAGCACGAGGCCGGTGCCGGCGGTGAACAAAGCGTAGAGGCTGAGCTTGGCGCCGAGGCGCGTCAGATGCGCGGTGAAGGCGTGCATGGATTCTGTCCCGGCGCTGTCAGTGCTTGCGAGTCGTCCCGGGCGCAGCGAAGCGGAGACCCGGGATCCATGCCGGAACGGTTCAGGCATGGATCCCGGATCAGCGCCGCTGATGCGGCTTGTCCGGGATGACAAAATCGGAGGGGGCGGCGTTGAAGCCGCCCCCTAGTTCAGCTCACTTCACCGCCTGGATGGCGGCGACCATGTCCTTGAGCTTCGCGTCGGTGACGAACTTGTCGTAGACTGGCTTCATCGCGTCGATGAAGGGCTGCTTCTCGACCGCGTTGACCTGCGCGCCGCCAGCCTTGACCTTGGCTTCCGAGGCCTTCTCGCGGGCGTCCCAGAGCTCGCGCATCTTGGCGACGGATTCCTTGGCCGCCGCCTTGATAAGCGCCTGATCGGCGGCGTTGAACTTGTCGAAGCTCTTCTTCGACATCACCAGCACCTCCGGCGAGAGCGAGTGCTCGGTGACCGAATAGAATTTCGAGACCTCGAAATGCCGGGTCGATTCATAGGACGGCCAATTGTTCTCGGCGCCGTCGATGACGCCGGTCTGCAGAGCCGAATAGACCTCGCCGAACGGCATCGGCGTGGCGTTGGCACCGAGCGCCGAGACCAGTGCGACGAACATGTCGGACTGCTGCACGCGGATCTTCATGCCCTTCATGTCGGCGGGCGTGTTGATCGCCTTCTTGGAGTTGTAGAAGGAGCGCGAGCCGGAATCGTAGAAGGCGAGGCCGATCAGGTCATGCTTCTCGAAATCCTTGAGCAGGTCGTCGCCGATCTTGCCGTCCATGACCTTCCGCATGTGCTCGACCGAGCGGAAGATGAAGGGCAGCGAGGGCACGTTGGTCGCCGGGATCAGGTTGTTGAACGGCGCCATGTTGATGCGGTTGATGTCGATGACGCCGAAGCGCGTCTGGTCGATCGTGTCCTTCTCCTGGCCGAGCTGGGCCGAGTGGAAGACGTTGATCTTGATCCGCCCCTGGGTGCGCTCCTCGAGCAGCTTGCCCATGTGGCGGACGGCCTCGACCGTCGGATAGTCGGTCGGATGGATATCGGTCGAGCGCAGGGTGACGTTCTGTGCCTGAGCCGAGGTTGCGAGCAGCGCGGCAAAGGCGACGCCGGCGAGCGCGGAGAAACTCCTTCGATCGAGCATGGTCTTGCGATTGAGCATGGTCTTGTCCTCTCCCCAATAAGTCGCCGGCTTATTCCGGTCGTTCTTGCCCCTGGCGGGAGCCGCACCGGCACGGCCGGCGCGGCGATCTCTCACAGAAACTCCGTCCGCATCGGCGTGAAGGAGTCGATCAACTGCCCGGCCTCGATGTTGACGACGCCGTGGACGAGGTTCTCGGGCACGAAGAAGGTGTCGCCAGCGGCGAGCCGGCTGGTCCTGCCGTCGATGGTGACGTCGAAGACGCCGCTCTCGACATAGGATGCCTGGCGGTGCGGGTGCCGGTGGGCCTTGCCGACCGCGCCCTGCTCGAAGGCGACGCGCACCACCATCAGGTCCGGCCCATAGGCCATGATCTTGCGCTTCACGCCGGGCTCGGTCGGCTCCCAGGCGATCTCGGCACCATGCTGGAAGAAGGAGTTGAGACGGTCGGTCATCGCGCCAGCCAGCCTCCGTCGACGGGAAGGATCGCGCCGTGGATGTAGGCGGCGGCGTCGCTCGCCAGGAACACCGCCGCGCCGCCGATATCCGAGGGCTTGCCCCAGCGCCCCGCCGGGATGCGGCCGAGGATTGCGGCGTTGCGGTCAGGATCGGCGCGCAGGGCTTCGGTATTGTTGCTCTCGACATAGCCGGGAGCGATCGCATTCACATTGATGCCCTTGGCCGCCCATTCGCAGGCGAGCAGCCGCGTCAGGCCGGCAAGCCCGCTCTTGCTCGCCGTATAGGAAGCGACGCGGATGCCGCCCTGGAAGGAGAGCAGCGAGGCGATGTTGACGATGCGCCCGCCGCGGCCGGCCGCGAGCGCCGCCTTGGCGAAGGCTTGGGCCAGGAAGAAATTGGCCTTGAGGTTGAGGTTCATCACCTCGTCCCAGTCGCTTTCGCTGAAATCGAGCGCGTCGGCCCTACGGATGATGCCGGCATTGTTGACGAGGATGTCGAGCGGGCCGGCGAGCGCTTGAGCCTGCTCGATCACGCGCGCAGCGATGCCGTTCTGCTGAAGGTCGGCCTGAAGCGGAAAACAGGTCCCGCCTGCGTCAGCGATCAGCTTCTCCGTCTCGGCCATGCTCGAGCGCCCGGCGGCGACGACCCTGGCGCCGGCCTCAGCCAACGCCAGCGCGATGCCCTGGCCGATGCCGGTATTGGCGCCGGTGACCAGCGCGGTCCGGGCGTCCAGCGCGAAGGGCGAGCGCGCGGTCATCAGCGCAGCGTCTCCACCGGTGCGGCGTCCATGTCGGTGAATTCGACATTGTCGCCGGCCATGGCCCAGACGAACGAGTAGTTCGAGGTGCCACAGCCGCAATGGATCGACCAGTTCGGCGAGATCACCGCCTGCTCGTTGGCGACGAGCAGGTGGCGGGTCTGCTGCGGCTCGCCCATGAAGTGGAAGACGCGGTGGGCCGGGTCGAGGTTGAAGTAGAGATAGGCCTCCATCCGCCGCGTATGGGTGTGGCAGGGCATGGAGTTCCAGACCGAGCCCGGCTCCAGCGCCGTCATGCCCATCACCAGCTGGTTGGTGCCGGTCGAGTTCGGCATGATGTATTGCCGGATGGTGCGCTTGTTCGAGGTCTCGGCCGAGCCCAGATGGATGGTGTTGGCGTCTTCCTTGCGGATGAGCTGGTGCCTGGCCTCACGATGCGCCGGGGCGCTGGTCAGGTAGAACTTGGCCGGGTTGGCGGGATCGGCGCTGGCGAAGGAGACCTCCTTCGCGCCGAGCCCGACATAGAGCGCATCGAGACTGGGCAGCTCGAACCGCTCGCTGTCGACGCTGACCGAACCGGCGCCGCCGAGATTGATCACGCCGAGCTCGCGCCGCGCCAGGAAGAACGGCGTGCCGGTCGGCGCGAACGGATCGAGCGTCAGCGGCTTGGCCGCCGGCATGGCGCCGCCGACGATCATGCGGTCGTAATGGCTGTAGGTCAGCGCGACCTCGCCGGGCACGAAGATGCGCTCGATCAGGAAGTCCTGGCGCAGCGTCTCGGTGTCGTAGCTGCGCACATCACGGGGATGCGCGGCCTGGCGTTCGTCGATGGTCTTGGTAGCGCTGGTCACAGCCGGTAGGCCTCCTTGGCCAGGCGGTAGGCGAGATCGTAGGCGACTTCCGCCGCCTCGTCCTCGTCGAGACGGTGCTCGGCGACGAGCTTCGCGAGGTAGTGGCAGTCCATCCGGCGGGCGACATCGTGGCGCGCCGGGATCGAGAGATAGGCGCGGGTGTCGTCGTTGAAGCCGACGGTATTGTAGAAGCCGGCTGTCTCGGTGGTGAGCTCGCGGAAGCGCAGCATCGCCTCGGGCGCATCGAGGAACCACCAGCCCGGCCCGAGCTTCAGCGCCGGGTAATGGCCGGCGAGCGGGGCGAGCTCGCGCGAATAGCTGGTCTCGTCGAGGGTGAAGGCGATGACCGTGAGGTTCGGCTCGTTGCCGACGGCGTCGAGCAGCGGCTTCAGCGCCGAGACATAGTCCATGCCGCGCGGGATGTCGGAGCCCATGTCGCGGCCGAACTGCTCGAACAGATGCGGATTGTGGTTGCGGTAGGAGCCGGGGTGGATCTGCAGCACGAGCCCGTCATCGAGGCTCATCTTGGCCATCTCGGTCAGCATCTGGCCGCGGAAGAGGTCGGCATCCTCGGCCGAGAACTTGCCCTTCAGGATCTTGGCGAAGAGCTTCTCGCACTCGGCCTGGGTCAGGTTGGCAGTGCGGGCCGTGGCGTGGCCATGGTCGGAGGAGGTCGCCCCGCGCTCGATGAAATAGCCGCGGCGCTTGCGGTGGGCTTCGAGATAGCCGTTCCAGCTCCCGACATCCTCGCCGGTCAGCTCGCCGAACTGCTCGAGATTGTCCTTGAAGCCCTCGAACTCGGGATCGACGACGCTGTCGGGGCGATAGGCGGTGACGACCTTGCCGCCCCAGCCGGAGGCCCTGATCATGTCGTGCCACTTCAGCGGGTCGAGCGCGCCTTCGGTGGTGGCGATCGCCTCGATCTTGAAGCGCTCGAACAGGGCGCGCGGACGCATCGCGTCCTGCTCCAGCTGCTCGGCGATGCGGTCATAGATGCGGTCGGCGCTCTCGGCCGAGAGACGCTCGGTGATGCCGAAGATCGAGAAGGCGGCGTGCTCGAACCAGAGCCTGGTCGGCGTGCCGCGGAACAGATGCCAGTTGCTGGCGAAGAGCTGCCAGATCTTGCGCGGATCGCCCTCGACCGTGTCTGCCCCTTGGCCATCCTTGCGGGCGATGCCGAGCTGCTCGAGCCGGATGCCCTGCGAATAGAGCATGCGGAAGATGTAGTGGTCCGGCTTGACGAACAGCGTTGCCGGATCGGGAAACGGCTTGTCCTCGGCGAACCAGCGCGGATCGGTATGGCCGTGCGGCGAGATGATCGGCAGGTCGCGAACGCCGGCATAGAGGCGGCGCGCAATGCCACGCGTCACCGGTTCGGCAGGCAAAAGACGATCGTCGTGCAGCAGCATCGCTGGCGTTTCCTCTATCGGGCCGGACCATAGGGCCGGCATGGGTGATGCGTCAATATACTAATATACTAGTATGCACCGCCCGGCCGTGTTACGCCTTGGGTGGTCGCGAAGCGTGCATCGTGGTCCAATAAGGAGGCGATCATGGCCGGGATAGGACAATGTCGGAGGCGCTAGGGATAGGGGAGGCCGGGACCTTGCGCCGCGAGCGCAAGCCGCAGCGCCTCGCCGCGGCATCCGCAGGGCGCGCCACGGCAGCTTCCGTCGTGCAGGACGAGCTTCGCCGCGAGATCCTCGACATGGTGCTGCGGCCCGGCGTGCCACTCTCAGAGAAGGATCTCACCGCCCGCTTCGGCATGAGCCGCACACCGGTGCGTGAGGCACTGATTCGGCTGAAGGAGGAGGGGCTGGTCGAGATCTTCCCGCAGGCCGGCACCTTCGTCGCCCGCATCCCGACGGGCGCGATCCCCGAGGCGGTGTTCATCCGTCAGGCGCTGGAATGCGCCACGGTCGAGGTGCTGGCGCGAACGGCGAGTGCGGAGGACATCGCAAGGCTCGATGCGACGATCGCCGTGCTGCACGAATCGCATGAGGCTGGTGACCAGGAGCGCTTTCACCTTGCCGACGAGGAGTTCCACGAAGCGCTCGCCGAGATCGCCGGCTATCCCGGCGTCTGGAAGCTCGCCCAGGCCGCCAAGAGCCAGATCGACCGCTGCCGGCGGATGACGCTGCCGGTGCCGGGGCGGATGGCGATGGTGATCCGCGAGCATCTCGCCATCGTCGACGAGATCAGGCGGCACGACGCCTCGGCCGCGGTCGTGGCGATGCGCCAGCATCTCGGCACGCTGCTGCCCGATCTGGTGCATCTCAAGGCGAGCTATCCGGATTATTTCGTTTGATAAGAGCCCGTCATTCTCGGGCGAAGCGAAGCGCAGACCCGAGAATCTTCTGACGAGAAAGCGGTGGTTGGAGCCGCTTCCGGCCTGAGATGCTCGGGTCGAGCCCGAGCATGACGCGCCCTTCAGCGCACTTGCCTCCTACTTCGTTCCCGCGCCATCTTGCGCCGCAACGACGATGGAGGCGGGACGATGACGACGCGGCGCGATCTTCTGGCGGGAGCCGGCCTAGCCGCGCTTGCAACCCAGCTTCCGCTTGCCGCGCTGGCGCAGGCCAGGGACAGCGTCACTATCGGCATGACGCTGGAGCCGCCGACGCTCGATCCGACCTCCGGCGCGGCGCAGGCGATTCGCGAGGTCGTGCTGCAGAACATTTTCGAGGGGCTGGTGGCGATGGACCGCACCGGCAAGCTCGTGCCGGCGCTGGCCGAGAGCTGGACGCTCGCGGCGGACAACCTCACCTACACCTTCAAGCTTCGGCCCAATGCCCGCTTCCATGACAGTACGCCGCTCTCCTCGCGCGATGTGAAGTTCTCCTTCGAGCGCGCGGTCGCACCCGATTCGACCAACGCCCAGCGCTGGATCTTCACCCCGATCGAAAGCATCGAGGCGCCCGATCCGATCACCGTGATCATCAAGCTGAAGCAGCCGACGGCAAACTTCGTCTACGGGCTGTCCTGGGGCGATGCGATCATCGTCTCGCCGGTGACGGCGGCGAATAACAAGACCAACCCGGTCGGTACCGGCCCATTCAAGTTCGCGCGCTGGAACCGCGGCGACCGGCTCGAGTTCGCGCGCAACGACGAGTACTGGGGCGCCAAGCCGTCACTCGCCAAGGCGGTCTTCCGCTTCATCTCCGATCCGCAGGCGCAGGTCGCGGCACTGCGTGCCGGCGACATCGACGCCTTCACCAATCTCTCGGCGCCGGAGGCGATCCCGCAGCTCAAGGCCGATCCCAAGCTCAAGGTCACGCTCGGCAAGACCGAGGGCGAGACCATCCTCGCCATCAACAACGCCAAGGCGCCGTTCAGCGATATCCGGGTGCGCCAGGCGATCTCGCATGTGCTCGACCGCAAGACGATCACGCTCGGCATCTACGGTTTCGACGTCGACTATATCGGCAGCCATTTCTCGCCGCTGCATCCGGCCTATGTCGACCTGACCCAGACCTATCCGGTCGACCTCGCCAAGGCGAAGGCGCTGCTGGCGGCGGCCGGCTTCCCGAACGGCTTCGAATGTACGCTGCGTTTGCCGCCGCCGGCCTATGCGCGGCGCGGTGGCGAGATCATTGCTGCGCTGCTGGCCCAGATCGGCATCAACGCCAAGATCGAACCGCTCGAATTCCCGCAATGGCTGGAGCGCGTCTTCAAGGCGCGGGATTTCGACCTGACGATCATCGCGCACACCGAGCCGCTCGACATCGGCAACTATGCCCGCGACGACTACTACTTCCAGTACCGGAATCCCGAGTTCAAGGCGCTGATCGAGAGGATCGACCGCACCGTCGACGAAACCGAGCGCAACAAGCTCTATGGCGACGCCCAGCGCATGCTGGCGCGCGACGCGGTCAACGGCTTCCTGTTCATCCTGCCGAAGATCACCGTGACCAGGGCCGATCTCGAGGGCATGTGGACTGACTGGCCACTGCCGCTGACGCCGCTGGCGGAGGTGCGCTGGCGGTAGGTATTTTGCGATGACGACCGGGACACCCGCGGGGAACCCCTCTCCCGGATGGCTTCTTTTGCGAGAGGCCGGTCGCCTTGGCTCCTCCCTTCCCCCTTGCGGGGAAGGGTATGGGGATGGGGGGCGAACGACTGGGTTTAAGGCTGCTCGTAGAAGCAGATCGGGCCAATCGGCTATGGCAGCACTCCGACTTTACGCCCCCCACCCCTGCCCCTCCCCGCAAGGGGGAGGGGTTTCCCGTGCTTCGTTCGGTCAGAGCCAGCGGAGGGGCTGATGACCGCCTACCTGCTCCGCCGCCTCCTTTCCTTCGCCCTGACGCTGCTTGGCGCGGCGATCGTCATCTTCCTCGTGCTGGAGATCCTGCCGGGCGATCCGGCGGCGGTGACGCTCGGGCTCAACGCAGCGCCGGAAGCCCTCGTAGCGCTGCGGGCCGAGATGGGGCTCGACCAGCCGGCGCTGCTGCGCTTCTTCTCCTGGATCGGCGGGCTCGTCACCGGCGATCTCGGCCTCAGCTACACCTATCGCGTGCCGGTGACGCAGTTGATCGGCGAGCGCATGGTGGTGACGCTGCCGCTCGCCTCGATGGCGATCCTGCTCGCCTCCGCCATCGGCATCCCGCTCGGGGCGCTCGCCGCGGCCAACCACAACGGGGCCGGCGACGCCGCCGTGATGGTTTTCGCCCAGGCCGGGCTCGCCATCCCGAATTTCTGGTTCGGCCTGCTGCTGGTGCTGGTCTTCGCGGTCGGTGCCGGCTGGCTGCCGGCCGGCGGCTTTCCGGGCTGGCAGGCCGGCTTCTGGCCGGCACTCAAATCGCTTCTCCTGCCTGCCGTCGCGCTTGCCCTGCCGCAGGCGGCAATCCTCGCCCGCGTCACCCGCTCGGCCATGCTGGAGACGATGCAGGAGGATTATGTCCGCACCGCCCGCGCCAAGGGCGTCAGCCGGCGGCGGACCATGCTGCGCCATGTGCTGCGCAATGCGCTGATCCCGGTCGTCACCGTGCTGGGCTTGCAGTTCTCGGTGCTGCTGGCCGGCGCGATCATCATCGAGAATGTCTTCGCCCTGCCTGGACTCGGGCGCCTCGTCTTCCAGTCGATCGCCCAGCATGACCTGATCGTGGTCAAGGACCTCGTCATGCTGTTCTCCGCGCTGGTCGTCTTCATCAACTTCGCGATCGAGCTGCTCTATGGGCTGATCGATCCGCGCCTGCGGCAGGCGTCATGAGCGCGGTCGCGCCACGCTCCCGGCCGCGGCGCTGGTGGGCCTCTCCGTCCTTCCTGGCTGGCCTGCTGCTGGGCGGGCTCGTCGTCGCGATGGCGCTGGTCTCCTACATCTGGACGCCCTATGAGCCGACCCAGATGGCGATCCTGAAGCGCTTGCGGCCGCCTTCGTCCGAGCACTGGTTCGGCACCGACCAGTTCGGCCGCGACGTGTTCTCGATGATCATGGTCGGCGCCCGCAACTCGCTGGCGGTGGGGCTTGGCGCGGTCGGCCTCGGCCTGACTGTCGGCAGCGCGCTCGGGCTGATCGCGGCGATCAGGCGCGACGGGTGGCTCGATAACCTGATCATGCGCATGGCCGATTTCAGCCACGCCTTCCCGGCGGTGCTCTCGGCGATCATGATCAGCGCGGTCTGGGGGCCGGGCATGATGAACGCCGTGATCGCGATCGCGATCTTCAGCCTGCCTTACTTCGCGCGACTGGCGCGCGGGGCGGCGCTGCAATGCTGGGCGCTCGATTATGTGCTGGCGGCGCGTGCGGCCGGGCTGACCGAGATGGCGATCACCCGCCAGCACGTCCTGCCCAACATCGCCGGCGTACTGGTGGTGCAGGCGACGATCCAGTTCGCACTCGCCATCCTCGCCGAAGCCGGCCTGTCCTATCTCGGGCTCGGCACGCAGCCGCCGGCACCGTCCTGGGGCCGGATGCTCAACGAGGCGCAGACCTTCATGGCGGCGCAGCCCTGGCTCGCCATTTTCCCGGGCGCGGCGATCGCGCTTTCGGTGCTGGCCTTCAATTTGCTGGGCGATGGTTTGCGCGACGCAGTCGATCCGCGCATGCGCCGCTCGCGGGATTGACTATCAATATGCTTGGGGAGACCTCCCGATGATCGAGTTCGCCGATCTCAGCGCCGTCGACATGCTCCGGGCCTTCCGCTCGCGCGAGCTCTCGCCGGTCGAGGTCACAGAGGCGGTGATCCAGCGCATCGCGCTCTGGGAGCCGTCGCTGAAGGCGCTCTACGCCTATGATCCCGAGGGCGCCCGCGTCGCCGCCAAGGAAAGCGAGGGCCGCTGGCGCCGGGGCGAGGCGCTGCCGCTCGACGGCGTGCCCTGCACGATCAAGGAGAACATCGCGACCAAGGGCACGGCGGTGCCGCTCGGCACGGCGGCGATGGAGCTTGCCCCCGCTGCTGCGGACGCGCCGCCGGCGCAGCGCCTGCGCGAAGCCGGCTGCGTCATCCTCGCCAAGACGACGATGCCCGATTACGGCATGCTCTCTTCCGGCCTGTCGAGCTTCCACGAGCTGGCGCGCAACCCGTTCGACCTCAGCAAGAACCCGGGCGGCTCCTCGGCGGGGGCGGGCGCGGCCGGTGCGGCTGGCTATGGCCCCTTCCATGTCGGCACCGATATCGGCGGCTCGATCCGGCTGCCGGCCGGCTGGTGCGGTCTCGTCGGCCTGAAGCCCAGCTTCGGCCGCGTGCCGATCGACCCGACCTATTACGGCCGCGTCGCCGGGCCGATGACGCGCACTGTCGCCGATGCGGCGCTGATGATGCGCGAACTCTCCAGACCGGATGAGCGCGACCCGATGAGTTTGCCGCCGCAGGAGATCGCCTGGGCCGATCTGGAGCGCGAGCCGCGCGGGCTCAGGATCGGATTGCAGCTGGAGGCCGGTATCGGCCTGCCGGTCGAGCCGGAGGTGAGGGCAACGATCGCCAAGGCGGCCGATGCCTTTCGGCGGGCAGGAGCGATCGTCGAACTGGCACCGCCCTTCCTGACGCAGGACATGCTCGACGGGCTCGACGATTTCTGGCGCCAGCGCGCCTGGGCCGAGATCGGCGCCTTGCCACGCGAGCGGCAGGACAAGGTACTGCCCTATATCCACGCCTGGGCCGAGCGCGGCCGCTCGCTCAGCGGGGCGCAGGTGCATCGTGGCATGAGCCAGATGCTGGCAATCCGCCATGCGGCGTTGAAGGCGGCCCAGCCCTTCGACTATGTGCTCTCGCCGGTCTCGCCGGTGCCGAGCTTTGCCGCCGAGCTGGCCTCGCCGATCCACGATCCCGAGCGGCCCTTCGAGCACATCGTCTTCACGGTGGCGGCCAATATGTCGGACCAGCCGGCGGTCTCGGTCCATGCCGGCATGACCGCGTCCGGCCTGCCGATCGGCCTGCAGATCACCGGCAAGCGCTTCGACGATCTCGGCGTGCTGCAGATGGCGCGGGCCTGGGAGCGGCTGCGCGGGCAGGGGCCGGAATGGCCGCGCGCTCCCCGGCACGCGCGTTGATCAGGCCTTCTTCGGCTTCTTTCCGGCGGTGTTCAGCGCCACCGCAGCGTGGATGAGCGCCGCCAGCGCCGCCTCGTCGACCGAGTCGCCCTCATGGATGTCGATGGCGCGCCTGGTGTTGCCGTCGAGGCTGGAATTGAACAGGCCGGCGGGGTCGGGCAGCGAAGCACCCTTGGCGAAGGTCAGCTTTACCGCGCCCTTATAGGTCTCGCCGGTGCAGATGATGCCGGCATGCTCCCAGACCGGGACGCCGCGCCATTTCCAGGTCTCCTCGACCTCGGGATCGGCCTGCCGGATGATGGCGCGGACCTTGGCGAGCGCCGCGCCGCGCCAGTCGCTCAGCTCCGCGATCCGGGCATCGATCTGCTCGGAGGCCGAGGCTGTATCGCTGGTCCTGTCGTTCGTCTGCTTCATCGGGCCGATATCCTCGTCGTCACATCTTCTCGCCGGGCAAGGCGGCGGCCTGCTTCACCCAGTCGGTGAACTGGGCCTCGTCGAGTTCGTCATCTTCATGGATGTCGAGATAGCGCACCTCCTTCTGCTTGGAGCTGCCGGGCGGGAGCGGGTCGAGCGAGGCGCCGCGAAAGAAGGCGACCTTCACGTATTTTGCGAAGACGTGGATGCCGAGGAACCAGTAATTGTCCTCCATCCCGTACAGCGGCGAGTTCCACTTCACTGCCTTCCTGACGCCTGGGACAGCGACGCTGACCAATGCGTCGAGGCGGGCTCCGAGCGCACTCTTCCAGCCCGGCATGGCGGCGATATAGGCCTGCACCGGTTCTTCGCCATAGCCTTTGGCGATCTGCGGATTGCCGCCCGAGAGCAGCACGGGCTGCCCGTCTTCGGCTTTCGGTTTCGGCGCCGCCTTCGAGGTCTTGCCGGCCATCGCGCCCCTCCTAGCCTTCCACCCGTCGCCCTTGCCGCCAGCCGGCGGCATAGGGCAGCGCGAACATGTAGAGGCCGGAGAACATCAGCAGGAAAAGCGGCGGCAGCGGGGAATAGACGATCCAGGCCGGCGGCTGCCCCAGCGCCATGGCGACGAAATTGGCGATCACGGTCGCGGTGAAGATGAGGGCGAGCCAGCGATGGCCCTGCCGGATGGCGTCGTTCAAGGTCAACGGACTCTCCTTCTTGAGATGAGGGCCAGGGCGAGCGTTCACGCCTCGCGCGCCAGCAGCTCTTCCAGCTTGCCGAGGAATTCCTGCCAGCCCGCCTTGGCGCCGCCGAAGGCCTGCTTCTGCTCGGGCCGGAAGCCGGCCTGCTCCATGCGCAGCAGCGTGCCCCTGGGCGTCGGGGTCAGGGTGAAGGTCACCGTGCTTTTCAGGTCGAAGGCCGGATCGTCATGGGCGAAGTCCCAGCTGTAGGACAGCATCCGGTTCGGCTCGATATCGAGGACCTCGCAATCGAGCACGCCGCCCCACTCGCCGCGCAGATTGAAGCGATGGCCGACGACCGGGGAAAAATCGTTCTTCATCAGCCATTCCGCGATCAGGTGCGGTTGGGTCAGGGCGCGCCAGAGCTTTTCCGGCGGGTGGGAGATCTCGCGTTCGACGATGACGGAGCGGGTCTGCGTGGCGGTGGTCATTGATCCATCCTTGCGAGCAAATTTTCGAGGTCGTCGAACCGCGCCTCCCAGAAGCCGGCCATCTGGCTGGTCCAGTCGATCAGCGGGGAAAGTGCGCCGAGCTGGGCGCTGTAATGGGTCTGGCGGCCGGCCTGCCGGTCGCGTACCAGCCCGGCCTGCTTCAGCACGCCGAGATGTTTGGAGACGGCCGGCTGCGAGACGCCGGCCTGCGCAGTCAGTGCGCTGACTGTCAGCTCGCCGTCGCGGCACAGGCGCTCGAAGATGGCGCGCCGGGTCGGGTCGGCGAGCGTCCTGAACAACATGTCGTGGGCGTCTGACATCACAATCAATAACCCGTTGGCTATGAGTTGATTCATAACCACAGAGATATGAGTTGGTCAAGCGCCCTCGCGGGTGAAGCAGAACGGGGGTGTGAGAGGCGCGCTGGACCGGGCGGCGCGGCTCCCGCAGGATGCGCCTGAAACTGCGGGGACCGTCGTAAGCTGCGCGCCCCGGCATCCTGCCTTCGAGGACCTCACCATGGATCTGATGCTGAACGGCAAGCGCGCTCTGGTCACGGGCGGTAGCAAGGGGATCGGACGTGCCATTGCCCGGCAATTGGCACTGGAGGGCGTCGATGTCGTCATCGCCGCGCGCAATCAGGCGGAGCTCGATGCCGCTGCGGCCGAGCTGGCGCAGGAGACCGGCCGCAAGGTCGTCGGGCTCACCGTCGACACGCAGGACGATGCCTCGGTGAAGGCGGTGGTCGCCGGCACGGTCGCGGCGCTGGGTGGGCTCGACATTCTGGTCAATGCCGCGGCGAAGCCCGGTGGGCAGGCGACGCCGCCCAAGCTCGCCGAGATCACTGACGCGCTGTTCTTCGACGACGTCAACGTCAAGGTGATGGGCTATCTCAGGATGGCGCGGGAGGCTGCGCCAGTGATGACCGCCAATGGCTGGGGCCGGATCATCAACATCAGCGGGCTGGCGGCGCGCCTGACCGGCTCGACGATCGGCTCGATCCGCAATGTCGCGGTGGCGGCGCTGACCAAGAACCTCGCCGACGAGCTCGGCCCGCAGGGCATCAACGTCACCGTGGTGCATCCCGGCACGACGCGGACCGAGAAGACGCCGGGCGTCATCGCGACGCGAGTGGCAGCGTCAGGGCTGGCGCCGGAAGAGGTCGAGCGTCGCATGGCCGCCAATGTCACGATCGGCCGGCTGGTCGACATGGCCGAGGTCGCCGACATCGTCGCCTTCCTGGCCTCGCCGCGCAGCGTCGCGATCAGTGGTGACGCGATCGCCTGCGGCGGCGGTTCGAAGGGCGCGATCCACTACTGAGCGATCGCGCCCTCGTCCGGCTAAAACAGCGCGGTCGGCGCGACCTCGGCGATCACCATCAGCGCAAGCCCAAGCGCGCCGAGGCCGACGCCGGTCCAGGCGAGCAGAGCGACGCCGGTGATGATCGCCGCGGAGGAGACGACGATCGCGATCTGCAAGAGGCCGGAGACGATGTCATATTTGTCGTCGCGGGCGCTGGAGATGTCGCGCTTGGCCTCGGCCGCCTTGGCGCGGACGATCAGCTCCTTGCGGCCCTCATTGGTTTCCGGCTCGGACTCGTAGCGGGCGATCGTCGCCTTCCAGCTGTCGATGCGCTTCTGCAGGCGTTCGCGCGTTGCAGGGTCGGTCGCGCCGGCCAACTCGACCTCCATCGCGTCCGCGGCGGTGCGCAGCGTCGTGCCGCGGATCGTCTTGGCCTGGAAGAAGGCCCAGAGATTGGACGCCTCGATGTTCTTGGCGAGCGCGTCCTGCTCGGCGTTCTTGCCGCCGATCTCGGAGAAGGCGAGCAGGAGGGCGAGAATGCCGATCAGGAGCGCGATGCGCTTGTTGACCTTGCTGGTCGGCTGGTTGTCTTCGGTGACGTCTGGTGCGGCTGAGGCCATCAGTGATTCCCCCGGAAAGGCCGCGCCTGATGGCCGGTCCCGGTGACGGAATCAAGACGATTTTACCAAAGGTAAGCGGTTATCCCCGAGCTCGCGGATGGGCGGAATCATAAGCCGCCAGCAGCCGGGCGGAATCGATGCGGGTGTAGATCTGCGTCGTCGAGAGCGAGGCGTGGCCGAGCAGCTCCTGGATGGCGCGCAGGTCCCCGCCGCGGCCGAGCAGATGAGTGGCGAAGGAATGGCGCAGTGCATGCGGCGTCGCACTGCCCGGCAGTCCGAGCGAGCCGCGCAGGCCTTCGACCGCGAGCTGGATGATCCGGGGCGAGAGCGGCCCGCCTTTGACGCCGACGAAGAGCGGCCCCTCCGGCGCGAGCCGCCAGGGGCACTGCGCAAGGTACCCAGCAATCGACTCGACCACCACCGGCAGCACCGGCACCATCCGGGTCTTGCCGCCCTTGCCGAGCACGGTCAGCGCGTCGGCAGTGCTGACCGGTGCCTGCGAGCGCTTGAGGCCGAGCGCCTCGGAGATGCGCAGGCCGCTGCCATAGAGCAAAGAGAGCACGGCGGCATCGCGTGCCAGCACCCAATCGGGCCGCTCCTCGCCGGCACGGCTGTCGGCCTTGGTCACGGCTGCGGCGGCCTTGGCGTCGAGCGGGCGCGGCAGGCCCTTGCCGAGGCGCGGACCGCGCGTCGCCGCGAAGGCGGCAGCGGTCAGCCGGCCGCTGCGCTCGCCGAAGCGCGCCAACGAGCGTAGTGCCGCAAGCTGGCGCATCAGCGTGCGGTTGCCGACGCCGTCGCGCCGACGATAGCCGAGAAAGGCGCGCAGGTCCGCCGGCTTCAGGGCGGCGACGGCCTTCAGCGACGGCGGCGCATCGAGATGATGCATGAGGAAGGTCGCGAACTGCTCGATGTCGCGGCCATAGGCCTCGAGCGTCTTCGGCGAGAGCCGGCGCTCATGGCCGAGATGGGCGAGCCAGTCGCGCCGCAGGGTGTCGAAATCGCTCATGAGGCCGATCTTGCCGCGCGAGACTTAACAAGCGTTGTCCGGCGTGATCATCGCCTGCTATGAACCCTCTAGACATTGTTCAGGGCTGACCAAATTGCACGCTCCCGATCCGCACGGCCTGATCTTTCCCTTTCCCGAACCGCCGGCCCCCGGCCAGCTGATCGAGGTCGCGCCCGGCATCTTCTGGGCGAGGATCGCGCTGCCGTTCCGGCTCGACCACGTCAACATCTACCTGATCGAGGATGGCGACGGCTTCGCGGTGATCGACACCGGCATCGGCGACGAGGCGACCAAGCAGGCCTGGCTCACGCTGATGGCCGGCGCGCTCGCCGGCAAGCGGCTGACCCGGCTCTTCGTCACGCATTTCCATCCCGACCATATCGGCCTCGCCGGCTGGCTCTGCGAGCGCTTCGGCACGCCGCTTTTGACCAGCCAGACCGGCTATCTCGGCTGCCTCAACATCTCGCTCAGCCCGGGCGCCTCCGAGGCGCCGGTCTACAAGCAATTCTACCAGCGCCACGGCCTCTCGGCCGAGGTGACGCAGGTCGTCTCGACTTTGGGCCATGGCTATCTCCGGCAGGTGACGCCGCTGCCGCCAACCTTCACCCGGGTCGTCGCCGGCGATGTCCTCAGGATCGGCGGGCGCGATTTCTTCGTGCTGGCGGGCGACGGCCATGCGCCGGAGCAGTTGATGTTCCACTGCCCGGAGGCGAACGTCTTCCTCGCCGCAGACCAGATCCTGGCCAAGATCACACCGAACATCAGCGTCTGGGCGGTCGACGCGGAGGGCGATCCGCTGGGCTTGTATCTGCGTTCGCTGAGGGCGCTGCCGCAGGCGATCCCGCCGGGGACGCTGGTGTTGCCCGGCCATCAACTGCCGTTCTACGGATTGCAGGAGCGCTGCGCTGCGCTCGCCGCCCATCACGCCGAACGCTGCCGACTGATCGCCGGCGCGGTCGCCAAGGGGCCGCATTCGGTCGCCGAGCTGGTGCCGGTGATGTTCACGCGGCCGCTTGACCCGCACCAGCTCTCCTTCGCCTTCAGCGAGGTCTTCGCGCATGTGAACGCCATGCTGCGGCTCGGCGAATTGCGCTGGGCCGAGCCTGAGGGCGAGATCATGAAGGTGATGGCGGCCGGCTGAGCACGGCGTGGCCCTCCCCTCGCAGGCGAGGGGAGGAGATCTTTTCCGCTCAGGCCGCGGCCATGGCGGGCTGCTCGACCGCCGTCACCGTCAGCACATGCTTCTTGCCGTCGCGGGCGGTCCAGGCGATCGACTGGCCGGCGGCAAGGCCGATCAGCGCGGCGCCGATCGGGGTCAGCACCGAGATGCGGCCCTGCTCGATATCGGCTTCGCCGGGATAGACGAGCTGGACGCGGCGATGCTGGGCACTGTCCGAATCGAAGGTGACGAAGGAGCCCATGCGCACGACGTCCGCCGGCAGCTTGGCGGGTGCGACGACCTTGGCGCGGTCCATCTCCGCGAGCAGCTCCTCGGCGACCTCCGGGATACGCTCGAGCGCGGTGGTGGCGAGGCCGGTCAGGCGCTCATGGTCGATCTCGCCGACGATGATCTTCGGCTTGCGATGGGTCTTCTGGTTCAGCTGGGTCATGGGTCTGGTGTCCTGCGATGACGCGCGCGACGGCGGCGCCAGGGCGCGACCGGCAAGGTCTAAGAGGTTCTGTGTTGGGGGAGACGCCTTGGAAGATCGTGCTGCCATGACGGCGGACAGCATCGACGGCACCCCTGGACTCGGGGCGCGCTCGGGCCGAGTCCGGGGCTAGGATTCCGCGATCGGGGCGACCCGGAATACGAGGCGTTGCTTCGTCGTCATACCCATAGAGTTGGGGGCGGACGCGTTGCTGTCAAGGCCGGAGAGGCTTGCCGCCGACCGATGACGATGTGGAGAGAGAGAGCAGATGCGAGCGGGCTTTCGACAGCTCGCTCGATAAGGGATGAGAGGCGTTCGCCGTCGGCTCAGCGGCGCGCCTGGGGGCGGCGGGCCGGGACCGGAATCGGCTTCAGCTGCGGCTGGGCCGGAGCGAGGAGGGCGCCGAGGCGAAGAATGAAGCGGGTGATCAGGTCCATAACGTCCCTCAGTTCCGGGCGATGAAGATCGTGGGAATCAGCTCGCCACCACCGACCTTCACTGCATCGTCTTCACCAATATGGTGCTTCGATGGCGCCGCCGCCACTGCCTCGGTCGGAACCGTGAACAGGATCGGCTGCGAAGGTGCGTTCATCGGTGCTGGCATTCCGCGTGGAAGATACAGGTCAGGATCGCTCTGAAAATACTTCAAATGCCTTACGCTACAGAGGGTTATCGACCCATAGCCTTAACGATGTGCTGCGCCGGGCGATGAAACACGCGGATGGCTGGCACGCCGCAGCGTGAAGAGAGCAATGCTCTGGAACAAAGCAGCGATTGAACCCTGTCGGCGGCTCGCTTATGGCTAATGAATCGTTAACCGGGGCGTCATCCAGACATGGCCAGCCTGTTCCGGCTCGTGCCCGATGCGCGCGCCGAACTCCTGCAGCTGAATTCCTGGGCGCGGCCGCATCAGGCCGGCTTCGCCGCTGCGCAGCGTGCGGCGCGCTTCGGTGCGGCCGGGCCGGAGGCCTCCGCCTTCATGGCGGCGCGGCGGGAGGCGACCTTGTCGCGGCTCGAGGAAGGCGCAGCGGCCTGGAATGGCTGGGCCGGCGAGATGATGCGCCTGCGTGGTCGGATCGGCGCGGATGGTGCGCTGCTGGCGCTCTGGCGTCTCTTCGCCGATGTCGAACTGGTCGACGAGATCTTCGAAGGCGATTTCAACGTCGCCGGCATCATCTTCCCGGCAGCGGCGCGCTTTTCCGGCAGCGCCTTCTGCGGCGATGCCTGGTTCTCCGAGGCGCATGTCCACGGGCCGGCCAGCTTCCGTGACGCCAGCTTCCGCGCCGACGCCTTCTTCGACCGGGCGCATTTCGCCGGCGATGCCGATTTCGGCGCGGTGACCCTGCACGGTACCGCCGAATTCCGTGACATGCGCTGCGAGGGCGTGGCCTGCTTCGTCGAGGCCGAATTCGTCGGCGACGCCTGGTTCCGTGGCTCGCGCTTCGACGGCGTGACGCAGTTCCGCGGCGTGCGCCATGCCGGCGAGGCGGGCTTCGGCGATTGCCGCTTCGCAGGCGCAGCCGATTTCGGCGAGGCCGAATTCGCCGGCAATGCCGGCTTCGAGGAGACGCGGTTTGCGCAGATGGCGAATTTCGCTGCTGCTCGTTTCGACCGCGGCGCCTGGTTCAGCAACGCCGCCTTCGACGGCCGCTCGAATTTCGAGCGCGCCCGCTTCCGCGGCCGCCGGCATTTCGAGGGCATCTCGCTGGCGGCGCAGGTCTCGCCGGTCGCGCAGCAGATCGCGGCGCTGGAGCAGTTCCGCTTCGGCCGGCGCTGAACGAACGCCCGCAGCTTCCCGCCTCCCAGCCGTTCTGGCCCGTGCCTTGCTAGCCTTCCTGTCGCCCGCGGAACCGGCGGCGCGACCGGCGAGGACGAGATGAAGCGCGAAGAGCTCACCGAGAAGATTCTCGACATCAAACGCGAGAAGGGCTGGAGCTGGAAACAGATCACCGACGAGATCGGTGGCATGTCCGAGGTGCTGGTGATCGGTGCCCTGCTCGGCCAGATGAAGCTGGTGAAGCCGCTCGCCGAGAAGGCCGCAGCGCTGTTCGGCCTCTCCGAAGCCGAAAAGCGCATGCTCAACGAGGTGCCCTATCGCGGCACCGGCACGCCGATGCCGCCGACCGATCCGCTGATCTATCGCTTCTACGAGATGGTGATGGTCAACGGCCCCGCCTGGAAGGCCTTGATCGAGGAGGAGTTCGGCGACGGCATCATGTCGGCGATCGACTTCAACATCGCCTTCGAGCGCGAGCCGAACCCCAAAGGCGATCGGGTGAGGATCACCATGTCGGGCAAGTTCCTGCCGTACAAATACTATGGCAACGAGCAGGGCATTCCCGACTATGGCTTCAAGGAGGAGTGAGTCCTCTCAGGGAACCTGACCAGGCTCGAGCGTGCCGTCCTTCTGCAGGGTGCGCTGCAGCCCCGGCCGCTCCATCATCCGGCCCATATAGGCCTCGAACACCGGCAGGCGCGGCAGCACGCCGACGATGTTCATGCCGAAATGGATGCCGGCGCCGAGCTGAGTGTCGGCGGCTGTGAAGCGCTCGCCGGCGGCATAGGGGTGCTCGCCGAGCTTCTTCGCGAGATTGGCGACCGTGTCGGCATGCGAGCCGAAGGAGAAGCCGCGCGCCTCGTATTTGAACTTGTGGACGGAGGTCGCGATGATCGGGTCGAGCACGGCGTCGGTATAGACCAGCGAGGTCAGGAAGGCCGGGCGGTCGGCATCGCCGACGGCCGGGGCCAGTCCGGCCTCGGGGAACTGCTCGGTGAGATAGAGGCAGATCGCGGCGCGTTCGGTGACGGTGGTGCCGTCATGGACGATGGCCGGCACCTTCTTGTGAGGCTGGATGGCGCGATAGCTCTCCGGCGGGCCGCCCTCGGCGCGGATGTCGACGATCTCCATCTCATAGGGCTGGCCGAGCTCCTCGAGCAGCCAGAGGATCGAGAAGGAGCGCGATTGCGGCGAGTGATAGAAGGTCAGCATGGCGATGTCCCTTTCGGCGTTTCCTCGTGTGATGACGAGGCTGATAAGGAAGCATTTTGTCAGGAGTTGTCAGGATAAGCCTGGCTCGCCCGACGCTCGCTGATTGAAACGCGAGCAGGCGCGAATAGCTCCGTCCGGTCTCGCCTTCTCGCACTATGTCTTGCGTGCGACCATGAAGGGGCGGCTGTCCTTGCCCTTGCTTGCATGGCGTTCCGTGCTGACGACCTCGAAGCCCGCCGCGGCGATGAGACGGCTCAGTTCCTGCGCGCTGAAGACGCCGGCATAGGGCGCCTTTCCGACCATCTGCATGAGCGGTAAAGCGAGCTTGATCAGCGGGTTCATGTCGCCGAGGCAGGGCGTCTTTGAGATGAACAGGCCGCCCGGCACCAGCAAGGCATGGATGCTGCGCAGCGCGCCGGGGAGGTCGCGGACCAGATGCAGATAGTTGAAGCCGAGAACCGTATCGAACCGAGCAGCTTCGGAAGCGAGCGCTTCGGCCGTCGTCGTGCGAAAAGCGAGATTGGCAATTGGGCTCGCCGCGAGTTTTTCCTGCGCGATGGCGATCATGCCAGCTGCAATGTCCGTCGCGAGATAGCTCTCGACCGCACCGGCGAGCCGGAGCGCCGTCGTCCCGGTACCGCAGCCGAGTTCCAGCACGTGGTCATCCGGTTTCAACAGGGCAGCCGTCCGCTCCAGCGTGCGTTCATATCCCGCCTGATCCGAGATCCGCGATCTGGCGTAGCTTTTCGCGGACCGGTCCCAGAAGCGGGCATCGCTTGCGGTGCTCATCTGCCGTCTCCCTTTGCGGAAGAGCGCTTTAGCACAGGCACCGCTACAATTTAGCACAGGCACCGCTACAATTCGGTGTCCGCTCCGCGGGAAGTAGACTCGAAATCCCAGGTCAATCGATCAACAATAGTAATTTGTTATAACGTTACAATATCGCCGGAATCGTAGTAATCATAGTGTCATCTCGCGCGCCTAACGGACCGGCCACCGGATTCACTGGGGCGGAGAGGTATCATGCAGAAGCGAACTTGGTTGATGGCGGCGGCGATGCTCGCCAGCGTGGCGCCGGCGACGGCACAGACCATCTATCCGCTCAATCGCGCCGAGATCCTCGAGGGCTCGCGCTTCGACTTGAAGGTCGAATTCCCCAACGCGCCGGCCTCGGCCGACGTCAAGGTCACGATCAACGGCAAGCCGGTGAACGAGGCTTTCGGCCGCGAGGCCCAATTCGTCCAGAACGAGGAAGGCCAGAAGCATTCGGCGCTGTGGCTGCGCGGCGCGCAGCTGCCTGCCGGCCAGTACGTCATCGAGGCGACGCAGGGCAGCGAGAAGGCCACCGTCAACTGGACCGTCTACGCCACGCCTGAGCGCAGGGCCAAGAACGTCATCCTGTTCGTCGGCGATGGTCTCTCCGTCGCGCATCGCACCGCCGCCCGCATCCTGTCGAAGGGCTGGGAGCAGGGCCTCTATGGCGGCGAACTCGCCATCGACGATATGCCGAACATGGCGCTGATCTCGACCTCGGGCACCGACTCGATCGTCACCGACAGCGCCAACTCCGCCAGCGCCTACACCACCGGTCACAAGTCCTGCGTCAACGCACTCGGCATCTACTGTGCCAAGAACGCGCTGACGCTCGACCATCCCAAGGTCGAGACCATCTCCGAGGTGATCAAGCGCAAGCGCGCGGGCATGGCGATCGGCGTCGTCACCAATTCCGAGATCGAGGATGCGACCCCGGCCGCGATGGTCGCCCATACCCGCCGCCGCTCCGACTTCAACGACATCGTCAAGATGTTCTTCGACGTGCAGCCCGACGTGATCATGGGCGGCGGCTCGCCGAACTTCCTGCCGAAGTCGACCCCGGGCACCAAGCGCACCGACGATCTCGACTTCATCGCCAAGTTCAAGGAAGCGGGCTACGCGCTCGCCACCACCAAGACCGAGATGAACGCTGCCGTCGCCGGCGGCTCCAAGAAGCTGCTCGGCCTCTACAACACCTCGAACATCGACGGCGCCTTCGACCTGCGCCTCGCTAAGAAGGGCTCGATCTCGAAGTTCCCGGACCAGCCCGACGTGGTCGAGCAGACCAAGGCCGCGATCGAGATGCTCAAGGGCGCCCAGGACGGCTTCTTCCTGATGGTGGAATCGGCCCGCATCGACAAGTACAGCCACTCGCTCGACTGGGAGCGCGCGGTGTTCGACACGATCATGCTCGACAACGCCGTCAAGGTCGCCAAGGAGTTCGCCGGCGATCGCAACGACACGCTGATCATCGTCGTGCCGGACCACGCCCATCCGGTCTCGATCGTCGGCACCTATGACGATGATCGCCCGGGCCAGCTGCTGCGCGACAAGCTCGGCACCTACGCCGACTCGCTGCCGCCGAACTACGGCCCGCGCGACGCCGATGGTTACCCGACCAAGGTCGACACCTCGCGCCGCCTCGCCGTCGCCTTCGGCAGCTATCCGGACACCTGCGACACCGGCCGGCCCTATCTCGATGGCGAGCGCGTCCCGGCCGTGAAGGGCCCGGACGGCAAGACCAACGTCGCCAACGAGAAGGACTGCACCGGTCCGCTCGCCACTCGCAAGCAGGGCAACCTGCCCTTCGACGCCAATTCCGGCGTCCATGCGGCCGACGACGTGCTGCTCACCGCCATGGGCCCGGGCGCCGAGCGCTTCCGCGGCCACAAGCCGAACGTCTTCGTCTTCCGCGTCATGGCGGAGGCGCTGGCCCTCGGCGGCAAGTGAACTAGACTGGGAGCAGGACGCATGATCTCGCATCGGCCGAAGCTGCTCCCGACTCTGTCCCGCCGCGGGCTTCTCATCGGGCTCGCGGCGCTGCCCGTCTCGCTGCCTGTGCTGGCCGCCGAGGCGGAGCTCTTGACCTTCGATGGTCTCTACAAATCCTTTGGCGTGCTCGGCTTCCAGTTCTCCGACCGGGCGACCTCGCTGCGCGGCAAGCCGGTCAGGATGGTCGGCTACATGGCGCCGCCGCTGAAGCCGGAGAGCCACTTCTTCGTGCTGACGCGCGAGCCGCTGGCGATCTGCCCGTTCTGCCAGTCCGATGCCGACTGGCCGGTCGACATCGTCGTCGTGTTCATGCGCGCGGCGACGCCGATGGTCAGCGCCGGCCAGAAGGTCGCAGTCAGCGGCCGGCTCGAGATCGGCTCCTCGACCGATGCCGAGACCGGCTTCGTCAGCCAGATCAGGCTCGTCGACGCCGGCTTCCACAGTGTCTGAGCGGCCCGCCGACGCGGCCAGGCCGCTGCATTTTTCCGGCATCCATGTCGATCACCGCGACGGCGACGGGCGGCCCTTCCGGGTGCTCGACATTCCTGATTTCGTCGTACCGCCCGGCGCGTTGATCGGCCTGCGTGGCCCCTCCGGCTCGGGCAAGACCTCGCTGCTGCATCTTGCCGCCGGCTTCTTCCTGCCCGATGCCGGGAGCATCAGCTGGGGCGACGTCGTCGTCTCCGCGCTGCCTGGCGCGGCGCGCGATCGCTGGCGGCGCGAGACGGTCGGCTTCGTCTTCCAGGATTTTCATCTCGTGCCCGAGCTCGACGTGCTCGCCAACATCACCCTGCCGGCGAGCTTCTCGGACTGGCGGCAGTCGAGCGAGCAGGTCGCGCGCGCCACTTTCCTCGCTGGGCGCATGGGGTTGACCGATCTGCGACGGCGCGCCGCCGTGCTCTCGCGCGGCGAGCAGCAGCGCGTCGCCATCGCGCGGGCCCTGTTCAACGAGCCAGCCCTGATCCTCGCCGACGAGCCGACGGCGAGCCTCGATCCGGCGCATGCAGCCGAGGTCGGGTCCCTTTTGGTCGAGGTCGCCAAGGAGAGTGACGCGACGCTGCTCTGCGCCTCGCATGATCCTGTGCTGCTGGCGCGGATGCAGCAGGTCGCGGTGATCGGTGACGGCCCGCTTCAGCTGAAGGCGGCTGCGTGAACCCGCTGCCGATGGTCGTCGCCGATCTCAGGGCGCTGCGCTGGACGGCGGCGGCGATCGTGACGCTGGTCGCGCTGGCGGTGGCGATCGGCGTCGCCATCGGTGCGCAGGAGCGGGCGCTGCGCCAGGCCTCGGCCCGGGCGGCGGATGATTTCGACCTGCTGATCGGGGCGCCCGGCAGCCAGACGCAGCTCGTGATGTCGGCGATCTATCTGCAGCCCGAGGCGCTGCCGCTGATCGACGGACGGCTGCTCAATGAGCTTTCCCGCGATCCGCGCGTGGCAGCGGTCGCGCCGCTCGCCTTCGGCGACATCGCCCGCGGCCATCCGGTGATCGGCACGACGCTCGCCTTCGCCGGCCGCTGGGGCCGCCTGCAGCCGAGCGAGGGCCGCCTGTTCGCGCGCGAGGGCGAAGCCGTGCTCGGCGCCGACGTCACCTACAGGCTCGGCGACCAGATCGAGCCCTCGCACGCGACCGCCGGGCATTGGCCGAAGCGCGGCGTCGCCGATGCGGAAGAGGCAAGCCATCGCCATGAAGGCCATGCCTATGTCGCGGTCGGCCGCCTGCCGCGGCTGGGCTCGCCCTTCGACCGGGCGATCCTGGTGCCGGTCGAGAGCGTCTGGGAGGTGCATGGCCTCGGCAATGGCCATGCCGGCGAGGATGCTGCGCTCGGCCCACCCTTCGACGGCCAGCGCATTCCCGGCGTGCCGGCGCTGGTGGTCAAGCCGAAGGCGGTCGCCGATGCCTATGCGCTCAGGGCGCGCTATCGCCAGGGCGGCACCATGGCGTTCTTCCCAGCCGAGGTGCTGGTCGGGCTCTATCGCACGCTCGGCGATGTCGGGCAGGTGCTGAGCGTCGCCTCGATGCTCAACGCCGTGCTGATCCTGGCGGCGATCTTCCTGTTGCTCGTCGCGGTGACGGGCCTCAGGCGCAGGCGCTATGCTGTGCTGCGTGCTCTCGGGGCCCCGCCGAGTTATGTCTTGCTGGTGGTGTGGCTCGGCATGGCCGGGTTGGTCGCGGCTGGTTGCCTCGCCGGCCTCGGGCTCGGCGCGGTTGCAACGCTTGCAGTCTCCGGCCTGTTCGAGGCGCAGACTGGCCTGCGGCTCTCCTTCGCGCTGGGTTCGGCGGAGCTCGCCCAGGTCGGGCTGATCCTGCTGCTCGGCTCGCTGGCAGCGCTCATTCCGGCGGCGCTGTCCTATCGCCGTTCGATCACTGCCGGCCTGCGTGGCTAGACTGGGGTTGACCCTGCTTTGCCTCTTCCGGTTAAATCCGGGCGGGGGGCGTTGCAGGGATCATCATGCTGCGCGCCATTGTACTTGTCGTCACCAGTCTCGCTTTCTGCGCACCGGCCTATGCCTATTCCAACGCGCTCAGCCGCGGGGTCGCGGACTTCCTCAACATCTTCAGCGAACAGCCGGTGCCGCGCCAAATCGTGTCCTGGAGTGGCAAGCAGCCACCCGGCACCATCGTGGTCTCCACCAGCCAGAGGCGGCTCTATTACGTGCTCGGGCAGGGGCAGGCGATCCGCTATGGCGTCGGCGTCGGCCGGCAGGGCTTCAGCTGGTCCGGAACCAAGACCGTCTCGCGCAAGCGCGAATGGCCGGATTGGCGTCCGCCGGCGGCGATGCTGAAGCGCCGGCCCGATTTGCCGCGCTACATGGAAGGCGGCATGGAGAATCCGCTCGGCGCGCGGGCGATCTATCTGGGCTCGAGCCTCTATCGCATCCACGGCTCGAACGAGCCCGACACGATTGGAGCAGCGGTCTCCTCCGGCTGCATCCGGATGACCAATCGCGACGTGATGGATCTCTATGATCGCGTCCGGCCCGGGACCAAGGTGATCGTGCAGCGCTAGCCTTAGCTGTCGCGGTGGCCGTGCCGGATGCGCCGGACCATCAGCCAGACGCCGAGGATCGCGACCGGCACGAACAGCGCGGTCGCGATGCCGACATCGACAGGCAGGAAACCGGCATCCTTGGCGCCCTTGGCGAGATAGCCGAACAGGCTGACGACATAGTAGCCGATCGCCGCGACCGAGAGCCCCTCGACCGTCTGCTGCAGGCGCAATTGCAGGCGGGTGCGGTCGTTCATCGCCGAGAGCAGGTCGCGGTTCTGTTGTTCGAGCGCGACATCGACGCGGGTGCGCAGCAGGTTGGCGGCGCGGGCGAGCCGGCGCGACAAATCGAGCTGGCGTTGCTGTAGCATGTTGCAGGTGCGCATCGCCGGCGCCATCCGCCGCGACAGGAAGGCGGCGATGGTCGGCCAGCCGCCATAGGGCGCCTCGTCGATCGCCTCCAGCCGCTGGCCGACGATGCTGTCATAGGCCCGGCTGGCGCCGAAGCGGTAGTTCGATGAGGCAGCTTCCGACTCCATCGTCGCGGCGATGGCGGTCATCTCGTCGAGCAGGGCATTGTCGGCGGCGAGCCCGTCGGTCTGCATCATCGTTCCGGCGATGCGCACCAGCACCTCCTCGGTGCGGCGCACTGAAGGGGCGAGGCGGTGCGCCTCCGGCAGTCCGAGCAGGGCCAGCACGCGATAGGTCTCGACCTCAAGCAGCCGCTGCACCAGCGCTCCGGTCTTGGCGGGCGTCAGGGCTCGGTCGAGCACGAGGATGCGCACGAAGCCGTCGGCGCCGGCGCGGAAATCGGTCGCGGCGATCGCCGCCTCGCCATCGACCAGCGAGGCGGCGAGGCTGGCTGCATCGAATGCGGCATCGAGCTCGGGCGCTGCCCGTTCCGGCAGCAGATGCAGGTCGATCGACGCCAGATGCGGCCCCGGCTGCGGCAAAGCGTGCATGCCGTGCGGCAGGATGGTGGTCGTCGGCAGGAAAGGCACCGAGCCCGGCGAGGCCAGCTCCCAGGTATAGGTGGTGAACTCGCTGTGCTGCTCCCAACGCAGGCTGGTTTCTCCGAGCCGGGTGCGATGGTGCTTCGCTCCCTCTGCCGGGCCGGTGACGCCACGCTCGGCGCAGAAGTGGGCAAGCGCCTCGCGATCGGCGGCCGCCTGTGCCTGGTCGGTCATGAAGGCGAAGTGCAGGAGCCGCTGCGGGGTCGAGAGCGGCGCGAAGGGGCGGGCATGGATCTCGCCGAGGATGGTGCCACGTGACGGGTGCGCGGCCAGCGGCGGCGCGCCGTTTTCGGTAGTCCCGTCCATGCTGCCCTGCCCCTCGGTGCGCCTGTTCTCGGCTTTGCCCGCACGCAAGGACCTTGCCGGAAAGCATGGCAGCTCGCGAGTCGGGCACGGTGTCGCAAGGGCCGCGGGCTGATGACATGATCGGGCGCCCTCCTGGCCTAGGCTCGCCCCATGCCGCTGCCCAATCGCATCCGTCCCGATGGCTCGCTCTTCGCCGATCCGGCGCGCGGCCTGCTGTTCGGCAATCGCGGCGGCAAGTTCCATGATCCCGTGACGAAGACGCTGCCGACGCGGCTGTTCGCGACGAAGCAGTGGATTTGCTGCGTGCTCTCCTTCAAGGGGCGTCAGCGCAATGTCTGGGGCCGCTACTACACCGAGCTGTTCTTCTGCGACGAGGTGACGGCGCTCGCCGCCGGGCACCGCCCTTGCGTCGAATGCCGCCGCACCGATGCGCATGCCTACCGCGCGGCGCTGGTCGCCGGGCTCGGGCTTGCCGACCTGCCGCTCTTTCCCGCGATCGACGAGCGGCTCGATCGCGAGCGCCGGGACGGCCGCCGCAAGCGTCTGCATCGGCTGGGGGCGGAGGGCCTTCCGGATGGCGCGATGATTGCTACGTCTGAGGGCGAGTTCCTGGCACTGCGCGGCGACAAGGCCCTGCTCTGGTCGCCCTCCGGCTATGTCGCGCGCCGGCCGCGACCGTCCGGTCCGGTCGCCGTCGTCACGCCACCGACGTCTTTGGCCGCGCTTGTGAACGGCTATCAACTTCTCTGGCATCCGAGCGCCGCCGAACCGGCCTGAATCGCGGCTTGCCCGCCTTGTCATGGCCGCGGGCTGTGGCACACCCTCGTGGCTGGCGGATCACGGTACGCGCAGGGGCGCGGGACCGGGCCGATCCCGGGGAGAACGCTCATGTTGCGGAAGACCGTCCTGGCGCTGGCCTTTGCGCTCGCCGGTTTCAGCGGTGTTCCGGCTTTGGCCGGAGCGCTGCAGATCACCGATGCCGACCCGGTCGCGGTCGTCACCGTGCCGGACGCCTGGACGACCGCGAAGATCAAGCGCGGCGTCGAGATCAAGACGCCGGACGAGGAGATCTATCTCTGGTTCGAGCTGATTGCGCCCGCAGAGCTCGACACGCTGCAGAAGGAGCACAACACCTATTTCGAGAAGGAGGGCGTGACGATCACCGGCGCTTCCGACACGGTGAAGCAGGAGGTCAAGGGCAAGGCCTGGTCGTTCACCGAGCTCAAGGCCAAGAGCAAGGACGGTGACTCGATCATCCGCTACATTGCGATCAACCCGAACGTCGCGAGCGGCAAGATCATCATGATGACCTATTGGGCCTCGCCCGAGGGCCACAAGACGCATGATGCGGCGATGTCGGCGATCATCGACAGCATCGCCTACAAGTAAGATCGCTGACAGGCGGCGGAACCGCCGCCCGCCCCACGACGTTGTCCTGTCATCTTCATCCGATGACAATCAAGGGGTTAGCGTCGATGCGTTCGATCATTCTGTGGCTGGTGGGCGTTCCGATCCCG
This sequence comes from Allobosea sp., assembly GCA_024231975.1. Taxonomy (GTDB): domain Bacteria; phylum Pseudomonadota; class Alphaproteobacteria; order Rhizobiales; family Beijerinckiaceae; genus Allobosea. The sequence goes on along the minus strand of JAAEQB010000120.1, from coordinate 205,242 downwards.
ATCATCATCCTGCTCTGGTTCTTCATGCGCTGACAGGATCTGGTAGAAGGACTTGCTATGGCCGGGCTTGCCCGGCCATTCTTGTTTCGCGGGATGTCGTGCCGGCAGGGCGAAACGGCACCATCCCGCTTCATCCCTTTGCCGTGCTGCGAGTATAGCGTTCGCCCATGCAACCGATCATCCAGATATCCGGCCTGTCTAAGACCTATGCTTCGGGCTTCCAGGCGCTGAAGACCGTCGACCTCGACATCAGGCGTGGCGAGATCTTCGCCCTGCTCGGGCCGAACGGCGCCGGCAAGACGACGCTGATCAGCATCGTCTGCGGTATTGTCAGGCCGAGCACCGGCACGGTCCTCGCCGACGGCCACGACATCATCCGCGACTACCGCGCAGCGCGCAGCCGGATCGGCCTTGTGCCGCAGGAGCTGACGACCGACGCCTTCGAGACGGTCTGGGCGACGGTCTCGTTCAGCCGCGGCCTGTTCGGCAAGCCGAAGAACCCGGCCATCGTCGAGCAGGTGCTGCGCGACCTCTCGCTCTGGGACAAGCGCGACAGCAAGATCATGACGCTGTCGGGCGGCATGAAGCGGCGCGTGCTGATCGCCAAGGCGCTGGCGCATGAGCCGCAGATCCTCTTCCTGGACGAGCCGACCGCCGGCGTCGACGTCGAGCTGCGCCAGGACATGTGGAAGCTGGTCCGCCGCCTGCGCGACGACGGCGTCACCATCATCCTGACCACGCACTACATCGAAGAGGCCGAGGAGATGGCCGACCGGGTCGGCGTGATCAGCAAGGGCGAGATCATCTTGGTCGAGGACAAGGCCGAGCTGATGCGAAAGCTCGGCCAGAAGCAGCTCACCTTGCACCTCCAGGCGCCGCTTGCGGCGGTCCCCGAAGCGCTGTCCGGCTACGGGCTGACGCTGCAGGCGCAGGGCGAGGAGCTCGTCTACACCTACGACACGAAGGCCGAGCGCACCGGCATCACCGCGCTGATGAAGGACCTCGCCGAGGCCGGCATCCGCTTCAGCGACCTGCGCACCAGCCAGTCCTCGCTCGAGGACATCTTCGTCGGCCTGCTGAGGGCGAACGCATGAGCGTCAATCTCCACGCGATCAAGGCGATTTACCGCTTCGAGATGGCCCGCACCTGGCGCACGCCCCTGCAGAGCGTGCTTTCGCCGGTGATCTCGACCTCGCTCTATTTCGTCGTCTTCGGCGCGGCGATCGGCTCGCACATGCAGGCGATCGACGGCGTGCCCTATGGCGCCTTCATCGTCCCTGGCCTGATCATGCTCTCGCTGCTGACGCAGAGCATCGCGAACGCTTCCTTCGCGATCTATTTCCCGAAATTCGTTGGAACGATCTTCGAACTGCTCTCGGCGCCGGTGGCCTGGTGGGAAGCCGTCTTCGCCTATGTCGCGGCGGCGGCGACGAAATCGGTGCTGCTTGGCCTGCTCATCCTCGCCACCGCCTTTCTGTTCGTGCCGCTGAAGATCGCCCACCCCGTCTGGATGCTGCTCTTCCTGATCCTGACGGCTGCGACATTCAGCCTGTTCGGCTTCATCATCGGCGTCTGGGCCGATGGCTTCGAGAAGCTGCAGGCGATCCCGCTCCTGGTGATCACGCCGCTGACCTTCCTCGGCGGCTCGTTCTACTCGATCGACATGCTGCCGCCGTTCTGGCGGGCGTTGACGCTGGTCAATCCGGTCGTCTACCTGATCAGCGGCTTCCGCTGGAGCTTCAACGGCACGGCCGATGTCGGCATCGTGGTCAGCCTGACGATGACGCTGGTCTTCCTCGCCGCCTGCATCGCGGTGATCGCCTGGATCTTCAAGACGGGCTACCGGCTGAAGAACTGACGATCGGGCGGCCGCTTCAGGCCGCCTTGATCTGGCTGAAGAAGGTCGCGACGGCGCCGCGCAACGCCTCCGCTTCGCGGGCGAGGTTCTCGGCGGTGCGCAGCGTGTCGGAGGCGGCGCCGGTCGCCTCGCCGGAGGCTGCGGCAAGGCTCACCAGCGCAAATGCCGCGGTCGCGGCGCCGTCGGCGGTTGCCTGGGCGTTGCGGGCGATCTCCGAGGTCGTGCTCTTCTGCTGCTCGGTCGCGGCGGCGATGGCGCCGGTATGCTGCGAGACGTCGGTGATCGTCGCGGCGATCGCGCCGATCGCGGCGACGGCATCCCTGGCCTCGCCGCGGAAGGCTTCGATCTGGCTGGCGATGCCATTGGTCGCCTCGGCGGTCCGGCTCGCCAGGGTCTTGACCTCGGCGGCGACGACGGCGAAGCCGCGCCCGCTCTCGCCGGCACGGGCAGCCTCGATCGTCGCGTTGAGCGCGAGCAGATTGGTCTGCTCGGCGATGTCGCGGATGAGGTCGATGACACTGACGATGCGCTCGGAGGCCTGAGCGAGACCGTCGACGCGCTGGCTCACGCCCTGTGCGTCTCGTGCAGCACTGCTGACCATGGCACTCGCACGCGTCACGCGGTCGGCGATCTCGGCGATCGAGTTGGACAGTTCCTCGGCCGCGACGGCGACGTGCTGGACCTTGTCGGAGGCGTCCTGCGAGGCGTTCTGCGCTCCGTCGATCTGCACGGTGCGGGCGCTGGCGATCTCGCTGACCGCTCGTGCGGCGCCCTCCAGCGTGTGGGCACCGGTCTCGACGGTCTCCAGCGCGCCGGCGAGGCGGGCATCGAAGGCGGCGACCACCTCGGCGATCCGCTGCTGGCGGGCCGTGCGTCCGGCTTCGGCGCGCGCGGCTGCCGCTTCAAGCGTCTCGCGGGCCTGGGCGTGGTCGCGGAAGACCTCGACGGCGCGCGCCATGTCGCCGATCTCATCCTGACGCTGCACCAGCGGCACCGCCGTGATCGTCTCGGCATCGGCGAGGCTGCGCATCGCCGATGCCAGCCTCTGCAGCGGGCGCGCGACGCGCCGGTGCACGACCAGCAAGGTGAGTATCAGGCCGATCAGGATCAGCGCGCTGCCGATGCTGATCTGCAGGTCGACGCTGTCGCGCTGCAGGGCGGCGAGCCTGGCATCGAGTGCGGTACTGCGGCTGTCATAGTTGCCCGCGATCCGCTTCAACGTCTCGTTGAGCGCCTTGCGGTTTTCGCGATTGGCATCGTCATTGCCGGCTGCGCGCGCTGCAGCCGTGGCGCCCTGGCGCCCGAGCCGAACGATCTCGCGCCGGAACTGGATGAATTCCCGGACACGCGCTTCGAGGAGTTCGACGTCGGCCCGTTCCTGTACCTCGACCAGCGGCAGCCACTCGGCCATCAGCAGTTCGATCTCGGTGAGGTTCTGCAGCAGCGGTGGGGCGAAGCGTTCCGCTCCTATGGCGCCCTCGCTCATGTAGATCCCGCGCGATTCCATGACGACGGCGTTGACCAGCCCATTGATCCGCTCGGCGATGGCGGAGCGATGCGTGACCGACTGCATCTCGTTGGTCATCGTGGCATAGCGGCTGAGGCTGTGGACGCCGAGGCCAATGGCGAGGGCGGCGGCGATGACGAGAAGCGATATCGCGGCGAGGATCTGGCTCGAGATGGTGCGCAGCGTGGCCATCTGTGTCGCGAAACGGCAGGCCGCGGCTTTGTCTCGGTGCGCAGCGGGTGACCCATCGCCCATAAGGGCATGGTTTGGTTAAATTTGCGTTGGGAATACAGGCGATAGGCACGAAGATCGGGGCGTCGCCATGACGTCACGCCCGATTGACAGGAGGGGCGGCATCCTGTCTTGACCACGCCATGACCGATCTTTCGACCATCGACAGCGCGGCGGCGGCCGCGGCGCCCCATGCGCGCCGGCGCACCTTCGCCATCATCTCGCACCCGGACGCGGGCAAGACCACGCTGACCGAGAAGCTGCTCTATTTCGGCGGTGCCATTCAGCTCGCCGGTGAAGTACGCGCCAAGGCGGGCCGGCGCCAGACCTCCTCCGACTGGATGAAGATCGAGCGCCAGCGCGGCATCTCGGTCGTCACCTCGGTGATGACCTTCGAATATGACGGGCACGTCTTCAACCTGCTCGACACGCCAGGCCACGAGGACTTCTCGGAAGATACCTATCGGACCCTCACGGCGGTCGACAGCGCGGTGATGGTGATCGACGCCGCCAAGGGCATCGAGGCGCGGACCAAGAAGCTGTTCGAGGTCTGCCGCCTCAGGGACATCCCGATCGTCACCTTCATCAACAAGGTCGACCGCGAGACGCGCGATCCCTTCGACCTGCTCAACGAGATCGAGACGACGCTGGCGCTCGACGTCGCGCCGATGACTTGGCCGGTCGGGCGCGGGCGCGAATTCGTCGGCACGCTCGATCTTGCCTCCAATACGCTGCGCCGCAACCAGAAGGGCGACGAGAGCGATGCCGGCCAGAAGGTCGACGGCGAGGACGACAAGCTGTTCGACGAGCTGCTGCCCCATGGCGCCGCCGACACCTTCCGCGAGGAGGTCTTCCTGGCGCGCGAGGGCTGCAAGCCCTTCGATCTCGAAGCCTTCCGCGAAGGCCATCTGACACCGGTCTATTTCGGCGCGGCGCTGCGCGACTACGGCGTGCGCGACCTGATCGACGCGCTCGGGCGTCTGGCGCCTAGCCCGCGGGCGCAGGCGGCCGACAAGCGGCCGATCGAGGCGGATGAGCCGAAGATGACCGGCTTCGTCTTCAAGATCCAGGCGAACATGGATCCGAACCATCGCGACCGCATCGCCTTCATGCGGATCTGCTCGGGCAAGCTCTCGCGCGGGATGAAGGCCAAGCTCGTCCGGACCGGCAAGCCGATGCCGATCAATGCGCCGCAGTTCTTCTTCGCCCGCGATCGCTCGATCGCCGAGGAGGCGTTTGCCGGCGACATCGTCGGCCTGCCGAACCATGGCTCCCTGCGCATCGGCGACACGCTGACCGAGGGCGAGGACATCGTCTTCCGCGGCGTGCCGAGCTTCGCCCCGGAAATCCTGCGCCGCGTCAAGCTCAAGGACGCGATGAAGGCCAAGAAATTGCGCGAGGCGCTGCAGCAGATGGCGGAGGAGGGCGTCGTCCAGCTCTTCCTGCCGCATGATGGCGCCCCCGCGATCGTCGGCGTCGTCGGCGCGCTGCAGCTCGACGTGCTCAAGGAGCGCATGGAGGCGGAGTATTCGCTTCCCGTCGATTTCGAGCCTTGCCAGTTCGCGATCGCGCGCTGGATCTCGAGCGAGGACAAGGCGGCTCTGCAGAAGTTCACCGCCGCCAAGCCGTCATCGATGGCGGATGACCTCGACGGCGACCCGGTCTTCATGGCCTCGTCGCAGTTCACCCTGAAATACGACGCCGAACGCGCGCCGGAGATCAGCTTCTCCGATGTGAAGGACTACCAGAAGGTGTCGGGGGGCTGAGGTTTTGGGCGGTGGCGCCGTTGCGTGCTGCCGCCATCTGTCCCGATCGATGGTAAGCGTGGCGCCGTGCGGCGGAGACCGGTCAGGCCATGCGACGAGACGGTGAGCTTCCCCGGCGGTCATGGCGCCAGCGTGGGCTCAAGTTCCTGGCTGGCGTCTCGGTCCTGCTCGCGCTCGTCGCAATTCTGCTCGGCCTCATCCTCTATCCGACGCTGAAGCCCTATCCGAAGGCGGATGTTCCTGCGGCCGCCTCGCTGCGTGACAGGAACCTTCAGGACCTCGCCCATCTGCAGCGCCTGCCGGAGATCGAGCGCAGTTTCACGGCGCAAAGCCGTGCGGCGTTCGACCAGGCCATTGCCGCGATCGAGTTGCGCGCCGGCGAGCTCGACCGAGCCGGCCTGGCGCTGGCTGCGGCTAAGGCCGTGGCCCTGGCCGATAACGGCCATACCAATGTGCTCGGGCTTGCGGGTGATCGCGGCTTCAACGCCATGCCGATCCGCCTCGGCTGGTTCGCCGACGGGCTGTTCGTGATCGCGACCGACGAGGACAGGCAGCGTCTTCTCGGCGGGCAAGTGCTCGGCGTCAACGGGCGCCCGATCGCTGCATTGGTCGAGGCGCTGCGTCCCTATGTCGGCGGGCCGGCCAATCTCGCCCGGGAGTTCGTGCCGAACCTCCTGATCTCGCCGGAGCTGCTCCATGCCGCCGGCCTTGCCGCGGCGGCCGATGGCAGCAGCTTCGAGATGCGTTTCGCGGATGGGGCCGTTGGTTCGGTCGAGCTCGTCGCCAAGGCGGCCACTCGTCCACCTCACGATCGCTTTGTGTGGCCGAGCGACAATCTGGGCCCGCCGGGCCGGTCGAGCGGATGGCGACATGTGCTCGACGGCGTCGTCTTGCCGGCCTATCTCACGCATCTCGACGCGAATTACTGGCACGATTTTCCGGCTGATGACCTGCTCTATGTCCAGATCAACCGTGTGAGCGATCAGGGGCCGGTCGATCTGTCCGCCTATCTGTCCGGGATGCTCGACGAAGCGGCGAAGAAACCCATTCGCAATGCCGTCGTCGATCTGCGTTTCAATCCCGGCGGCAACTATACGTTGACGGCGGATTTCACGCGCCGGCTGCCGGAGCTGCTGCCTGCGTCCGGGAAGCTCTTCATCCTGACCAGCGCACACACCTTCTCCGCGGCGATCAGCACGGCGGCGCGGCTGAAACATTTCGCCGGAGAGCGCGCCGTCATCGTGGGAGAGGCGATGGGCGACCGCTCGCGGTTCTGGGGCGAGGGCGGGGGCACCGTGCTGCCGAACGCGAAGCTCGCACTGCGCTACACCACCGCCTTCCATGATTGGGAGCATGGCTGCAGCCTGTCGCAGATCACGACCTGCTTCCTGCTGAACTATATCTACGGCGTGGCGGGCGGCGATCTGCGGCCGAAGGTGACCATCGCGCCGAGCTTTGCCGACTACCTTGCCGGCAAGGACCCCGCCATGGCCGAGGTCATGCGACAGCTGGCATCGAACCAGGACCGCTGAGGCGTCCGTCCCGCCTCAGCCCTGCCAGCGGTTCAGCGCATCGCCGATCGTCTGGCTGCCGGCGCCGCCCTTCTCGAAGGTGATGATGCCGCGTCGGCCCGAGTTGAAGCGGATCGGCAGGTCGATCCAGTTGCGGTTGCGCAGCAGGTCGAGATTGCGCTCGGACTCGACCGGGACGTTCGAGAGGGCCGCTACGAACAGGTTCTCGCCCAGCGCCGAGGCGATCGCCGAGAGCGGCGCGCCGCGCTCGCCCTCTTCGAGCTTGAACTGCGGCACGCCGACCTCGCGGATCGCATCGCTCGCGGCTTCGCCCGAGGTGGTGAAGCGCATGCCGATGATATGCGAGGCGGGGAAGGCGGAATCGGTGTTGCGCCGGATGGTGAAGTCGAGCGAGAGCCCGGCATCGGCGATCTCGATAGTCGCGCGCACGATCGTCTCGACCGGCCGGCCGGGACCGGCGGTGTCGCTGTCGAGCCGCCAGAGCACGCGGCCCTGCACGGTGCGGGGCTGCTGCGGGTTTTCGGGCACCTCGATATAGAGGATGGCACGCTGGGCGACGGTGAGATCGCTGCCCTGTTGGGCGCCGGCCTGCTGGTTCGGCCGCTGGCCGGAGGGCTGGCTCGGCGTCGGCTCGCCGCCGGCGCGCTCGCTGATCTTGCCGGCCTGGTCCTGCTGGGCGGGTGGCGCCTGCGTCTCGACGCGCGGGCGGACCTGCTGATCCTGTGGGGCGATCTTGTTGACGTAATATGCCGCGCCGGCGATCACCGCCACAGCGAGTGCGACGCCGCCGCCGACGATGGCGGTGCGGACATGGCCGGGATCGACACTGCGCTTGCGCGGCGGGGCGACGCGCGGGCGGATGGGCTGGGCCTCGTCACGGGCGCTCGCCGGCTCCTCGAAGCGCGGGGACTCCTGCGCGACGGCCGGGCGCGGCTTCGGCTCCGGCCGCGCAGGCGGGGTCGCGGGCGCAGGCGGCAGCTCGTCCAGAGGCAGAGGCGGCAGGCTCGGCTCGATCGCCTCGGCGAGCGCGATCTCCGCCTCGATGCGCGATACCGCCTCGTCGAGCGAGAGCCGCTCGCGGGTGATGTCGGCTTCGGAAAGCGGCGGGTCGAGGCTGCGCAATTGCGCGAGCAGCGCCGTGCGCGCCCGGTCATAGACGGCGCGGCGCGCTTCCGGCGACTTGTCGGTCAGTCCGGCGATCGCACGCGCCAGAATGGGGTGGAAATCGGCCATTGGCCTCACATGTCCGCGTTGGCCCGGCCCGTCAACCCTCGAACGGGTTCTGGACCAGGATCGTATCGTCGCGCTCCGGGCTGGTCGACAGCACCGAGACGGAGGCGCCGATCAGTTCCTCGATGCGACGCACATATTTGATCGCCTGCGCTGGGAGTTCGGCCCAGGAGCGGGCGCCCGCCGTCGAGCCTTCCCAGCCCTCGATCACCTCGTAGATCGGCTCGACCCTTGCCTGGTCGCGCTGGCCGGCCGGGAGGTGCTCGATGACCTCACCGTCCAGCTTGTAGCCGGTGCAGACCTTGATCTCCTTGAAGCCGTCGAGGATGTCGAGCTTGGTCAGCGCGATGCCGTCGATGCCGGAGGTCTTGACCGTCTGGCGCACCAGGCAGGCGTCGAACCAGCCGCAGCGGCGCTTGCGGCCGGTGACGACGCCGAATTCCTTGCCCTTCTGGCCGATCAGCTCGCCGATCTCGTCGAAGAGCTCGGTCGGGAACGGGCCCTCGCCGACGCGGGTGGTGTAGGCCTTGGCGATGCCCAGCACATAGCCGACGGCGGAGGGGCCAAGGCCGGAGCCGGTCGCGGCCTGGCCGGCGACGATGTTGGAGGAGGTCACGAAGGGATAGGTGCCGTGGTCGACGTCGAGCAGGGCGCCCTGCGCGCCCTCGAACAGGATGCGCTTGCCGGCGCGGCGCTCGGCGTCGAGCAGGGCCCAGACCGTGTCGGCATAGGGCAGCACCTGCGGCGCGATCTCGGTCAGCTGCTTCAGCAGTTCGACGCCATCGATCTCAGCGATGCCGAGCCCGCGGCGCAGAGCGTTGTGATGGGCGAGCAGGCGCTCGATCTTGGCCTTCAGGACCGTCTCGTCCTTGAGGTCGATGACGCGGATGGCGCGGCGGCCGGCCTTGTCTTCATAGGCCGGGCCGATGCCGCGCTTGGTGGTGCCGATCTTCAGCGCCGAGTTCGAGGTCTCGCGGAAATGGTCGAGCTCGCGGTGCAGCGGCAGGATCAGCGTCGCATTGTCGGCGATGCGCAGGTTCTCGGGGCTGATCTCGACGCCCTGGGCGCGCAGCCGGGCGATCTCCTCGACGAGGTGCCAGGGATCGACCACGACGCCGTTGCCGATCACCGAGAGCTTGCCGGGGCGCACGATGCCGGAGGGCAGCAGCGAGAGCTTGTAGACGGTGCCGTCGATGACGAGGGTGTGGCCGGCATTATGGCCGCCCTGAAAGCGCACCACCACATCAGCCTGGCTCGACAGCCAGTCGACGATCTTGCCCTTGCCCTCGTCGCCCCACTGGGCGCCGACCACGACCACGTTCGCCATGGGGATGATTCCCTCTCGCTGACTTACAGGGTCGGCGCGGATTCCCATCGCTCGATCGGAAGCACGCCGACGCAAGCGCCCGCACGAATAAAAACCCCGGCGCAAGGCCGGGGTTTCGGGTGAGGTCCTTGCAAGCCCTCTTCGTCCAAGAGAATGGCAAGGTCAAGGCTGACGGGCGCAAAGCCGGGGAAAGAATTTTTCGAAAGCCTGTCGATTCCGCCGCTCCTGCTTCGACGAGAGGGCAGAAGGAGCAGCGCCGTGCTGCCCGGCGGATCGCAGGAGAAACAGCATGCGCAAGCTCGTCGTCACCCAGTACATCTCGCTCGATGGCGTCATCGAAGACCCCGTGGGCATGGAGAATTCCGGCCTCGGCGACTGGACCGGGCCGTTCACGCGCGGGCCCGAAGGCGAGAGGCTGAAGCAGGCCGAGCTCGACGCGGCTGATTCCCTACTGCTCGGCCGGCGGACCTATGACGCCTTCGCCGCAGTCTGGCCGCATGTGAGCGACAGCCCCTTCGCCGACCAGATCAACGCGCTGCCCAAGCATGTCGCCTCGACGACGCTGACAAGAGCCGACTGGCAGGGTACCTCGATCCTGGCCGGGGATGCGCTCGCCGCCATCGCGGCGTTGAAGCAGCAGCCCGGCGGCGACATCCTGGTCTATGGCAGCCTGAAGCTCGTCCATGGCCTGCAGCGCGCCGGGCTGGTCGATGCCTACAACCTCATGGTCTATCCGGTCGTGCTCGGTGCCGGCGGGCGGCTCTTCAGCGGCGGCGTGCGCAGCAACCTCGCGCTTGCCGCGGCGACGACCCTGGGCGAGGGCATCCAGTGGCTGCGCTACGAGGTCAGGCCATAAGGGGCAGGGCAGCGTTGCGGCGATCGCGGTTGCGGCGGCGGCCGGGGCGGATTAACCCGGCGCCTTACAGAGCATTTTCGAGCGAAGTGGGGACCGGTTCGCGTGAAGAAAATGCGGTAAAGCAAATAACTGAGATCAGGGACAAACGCCGATGCTGCCCATCGCCATTTCGACGCTCACCGTCTGCGGGATCGAGGAGCTGCCGGCGCAGAGCACGCGCAAGGTCAGCCATGTGCTGTCGCTGCTCGATCCCGACCTGCCGGAGCTGGAATCCTTCGTGGCCTATGAGGCGCACGAGCGCACGACCCTGCGCTTCCACGACATCATCACGCCGCAGGACGGCCGCGTGCACCCGACCGACGCCCATGTCGCCGAGATCCTCGATTTCGGTGCGAAGCTGCGCGAGTCGGCGTTGAAGCGGCAGGAAGGACACCTGCTGGTGCACTGCCATATGGGCATCTCGCGTTCGACCGCGGCGATGCTGTCGCTGATGGCACAGGTGAATCCCGAAGAGGGCGAGGATGCCCTGTTCGCCCGCCTGCGCACGATCCGGCCGCAGGCCTGGCCGAATTCGGTGATGGTCGGCTTCGCCGACGCGCAGCTGAAGCGCGGCGGGAAGCTCACAGATGCGCTGCGTCGGCACTATGCCCACCAGCTCGAAGCGCAGCCGCGCTATCGTCAGTGGATGGCCGATCTTGGCCGCGGCGCCGAAGTCGCGATGGCGGGCTGAGCGTTCTCTTATTCCGCTGCCAAAGGCCAATCGCCGGAGCTCCTCCCTTCCCCCTTGCGGGGAAGGGTTGGGGATGGGGGGAGAACGACTGGGTGATCGGCGGATCGTAGAAGCGGACCGGCTCGGCTTCTGGCGAGTTCGCTCCGACTTTGCGCCCCCCACCCCTGCCCCTCCCCACAAGGGGGAGGGGTTCTCCTTGTGCCCTTCAGAGAAGACCCCTCCTTCGCCGTCACTCCCTGGAAGCATGGCGGTTTTGCCGTGTTCGCAGAATGAGTTGGCGGCGATCGGGCGTATGAGAAGGAGGGGGCGGCGACGGGCGATGGCATGAGCCATGCCTGCACAAGAACGCCGCAGGCTGGGGAATGACGATCATGACGAAGCTCGACGACTGGCTCGGCGTGCATCACGCCGAGTTCACGGCGTTTCGCCGCGACATCCACGCCCATCCCGAGCTCGGGCTGGAAGAGCATCGTACCGCGAGGCTCGTCGCCGACAGGTTGCGCGAATGGGGCGTCGAGGTCACCGAGGGCGTCGGCCAGACCGGCGTCGTCGGCGTCATCCGCGGCAACGGACCGGGCCAGCGCGCCATCGGCCTGCGTGCCGACATGGATTGCCTCGCGCTGGAGGAGCTGACCGGACTGCCGCACGCCTCGAAATTCCCCGGCCGCATGCATGCCTGCGGCCATGACGGCCACACCACCATGCTGCTCGCAGCCGGGCGCTACCTCGCCGAGAACCGGGATTTCGGCGGTACCGTCAACCTGATCTTCCAGCCGGCCGAAGAAGGCCGCGGCGGCGCGAACGCCATGCTGGCCGACGGGCTGTTCGAGCGCTTCCCCTGCGATGCGATCTACGGGCTGCACAATACGCCCGGCCTGCCGGCCTCGCATTTCGGGACGGCGGTCGGCCCCTTCCTCGCCGCGGCGGATTCCTGGCGGGTGACCTTCCGCGGCGTCGGCGGCCATGGCGGGTCGCAGCCGCATCGCTCGACCGACATTACCTATGCGCAGGCGCATTTCGTGCTCGGTCTGCAGGGCATCATCGGCCGCAATGTCGCGCCGCTCGACACGGCCGTGATCAGCGTCGGCTACATCCATGGCGGCGATGAGAACGCCTCGAACGTCATCCCGTCGGAGCTTGTCATCGGCGGCACGGCGCGGACCTATTCGCAGGAGGTGCGCAATCTGGTGGAGCGGCGTATCGGCGAGCTGGCGCTGGCGACGGCACAGGCCTGGGGCTGTGAGGCGCAGCCGCACTATCATCGCGGCACCAGCCCGCTGGTGAACGCGGCCGAGCAGGTGGGTGTCGCGGTCGCCGCGGCTTCGGGTGCTGTCGGGCCCGAGCATGTCAACGGCCAGATGCTGCGCGGCACCGGCGGCGAGGACTTCGCCGAGATGATGCTGGTCTGCCCCGGCGCGTTCATGCGCATCGGCAACGGCGTCGCGGCGGACGGCTCGTTCGCCGGGCTGCACACTCCGCTCTACGACTTCAACGACGAGATCATCCCGGCCGGCGTGCGCTACTGGGTCGGCCTGGTCGAGCAGGAACTCGGCCAGGGCTGGCAGGCGATCGCCGCGGAGTAGGGCGCCTACCGCCGCGTCTGGTCGAAGATGACCTCGCGGTCGCCGGGATATTTGATCCGGTAGGCGAGGCGGATCTCTTTCTGTGCGCCCGGCGCGAGCTCGAAGCTCCAGGCCGAGACGCCGCGCTTGTCGCCAACCTGCTTCTCGGTCGGCGGCGTGCTCTGCGACAGCAATTCGATCGTGATCGCGCTGTTCTCCGAGAAGGGGATGCGCTCAGTCACGGTGAGCTTGACCGGCTGGGCGTGCAGGCTCTTGATCACTGTCTTGAACTCGCGCTGGTCGGTGCGGGTCGAGCCGAGCCAGCCGGAATCGTTCTCGCGTCGGCGTACCGGGACGCGCGTCACCTTGAGGCGGTCGTCGGCGCCGAAGCCGAGCTCGACCTTGTCGCCCGGCGCGACCTGCCCGAGCCGGCCCTTGCCGATATAGGCGCCGTCGCGGTGGAGATAGACCTCGCCGGCGAGCAGCGGCGCCTCGTCCTCGTGATTGAAGGTCGCTTCGAGATACGCCTTCTCCTCGAGCTCGGGCGTGGCGCGGGCCGAGAGCTCCGGCTTGACCTTGCCTTGTGTCAGCACCACAGCCTTGCTGGAGCCGTCCTGCGGGACGGTGACCCGGCCCGGCACCTTGAAGCTCGCCTGATAGGCGCCGGCGCTGACGCTCGCCGTCTGGACCTCGGCCGGCTTCGGCGCGGCTGCGGCCATATCCGGCGCGGGGGCGATCGGCGCGGGAGCGGCCGACAGTGCCTGCGACTTGGCGGAGCGTTCGGCTTCCAGTCTCTGGAGCCGCGCCCGCTCTTCGTACACCACCGGCGGCTCATAGAAGGCGATGCGCAGCGGGGTGAGCTCCGGTGCGCGCGTGCCTTGTGCGGAGCGTGTGGTCGACAACTCGACCGCGACCTCGTTCCAGTCCTCGCCGGTGCGCTGGCGCAATTCGGCACGGCGGGTGAAGGCGATCTCGGCGGCATTGCTGCTGCCGGTGGTCAGCCGGGCCTCGTAGACCGGCAGCCAGCTCGCACCGGCGACGCGATAGCTGACCGAGATGTCGGCGGCGACCGGCGCCTTGGCCTCGACAGCGATGGCGACATCGCGCTTAGGCTGGCTGGCGCGCGGCGCCAGCGGGCGCGCCTTCTCGAGCGCGGCGATCTCGGCATCGAGATCGGAGATGCGATTGCGCAGCGCGAGCAGTTCGCCCTGCACCTTGACCAAAGCGGTGCCGATCGCGTCGAACACCGCCGGCCAGTCGCTCACGGGCAGGACCTTGCCGTCCGGGCCGAGCTTGTCCGGCCCGATCTTGCCGAAATTCTCGATGGTGGCGCGCTTGGCCTCGATCGCGCTGATCTCGCCGGCGAGCTTGGCCTTCTCGCCTTGCAGCGTGCGGATCTTGCCTTCCAGCACCTGGTCGAGCGCCGGGCGGGCCTCGCCCGGGACCTGGCGGACATCGACCGCGCCGATCGAGAAGGCGCCATCGCCCTGCGCCTCGACCCGGATCGAGGCCGGGTCGACGCTGGCGGGCAGCCCACGCAGCACGATCTGCGAGACGCCTTCGAGCAGCGAGGCCTTGCCGAGCCGGGTCACCACCGCGCCGTCGGGGTAGACGGTGACGCGGTCGATCCTCGAGGCAAGTTCGATCTCGGCGGCGCCGGCGAGGCTCGGCGCGAAAATCAAGGCTGCGGCCAGTCCGGTCTTCATCATCGTATCCCCCGACAAATCAAGCGGCCGCGATTTGTCCGGTGGATTTCGGCGCGGCGAGGGCAGAATTGGGCCGGAACGCGGGACAGCGCCGTGAAGGCGTCATCACCGCCCGGCGGCGGTGGCTGGCCCTTGCCGGTATCAGCGCGATTTTCGCTACGTCAGGGCGTCGGCAGCGCCGGAATCATCTGCTCGTTGCCGTCGGAGTTCTTCTGCCGGGCGCGGTCATGCAGGAAAGCGACGACCTGTGCCATGGTGTTGGCGTTGCCGAGCGCATCCGTGGTGTTGTTCACGCTGATGTCGCCAAGGCCGACGGTGTGGAAATATTCGTGGGTCACGACGTCGCGTTGGAGATCGGCGTTCGAGGTGAACCAGGACGTGCAAAGGTCGGTGTCCGGTGGCTTACGGCGGGGTGTCGTCCAGGCGAAGGCCGGCCTGGGATCGACGCATTTGCCGCCGGCGCGTGCGGCATTGAGCGATTTCGGCAAGGCGAGGTTCTGCTCGACCAGGTTGATGGCGCTCGCCAGCGCGCTGCGGAAGGCCGGGTCCATTGCGTTCAGCGGCACCAGCAGCTTGCGCGAGATCACCGCGATGTCGCGCCGGTAGTTCCGGCGTAGTTCGTTGAAAGCGTCCTCGCTGCCACCTGAATCCTCGAAGTACTTGATCTGACGCTGCAGCAGCCGCATCCGGTTCAGCGCGAAACGCAGGGAGGTGCGACTTGCGTCCCAGGCGACGTCGATGAGCGTCGCATCGGTCGGCCCCGATGGCGGGGTTGGCGAGGGCGGGGTGAAGCCGGTCTTCTCGATCCGGTATTTGCCGCGGTAATAGGACGATTCATACCAGGTGTGGTCGTTGCCGCTGGTGAGCGGCCTCTGCCAGCTCTCGCGGGTGGTCGAACCCTTCCACCACATGTTGACCAGCTTTGAGGTGGCGGCCCAATTGCCGACGCCGCTCTCCATGCTGCGCAGGTCGCGCCAGGTCACGCCGCCATCCCGGCGGAAATCATACTCCCACTCCCAGCCCTTGACGTGGACCGTCCAGGTTCCGATCAGCAAATCGAGATCGCCGGCCATCTGCCATCCCCATCCGCGGGCAAGTCGAGGCCGCCCAGACGGGGCCGTCTGTCCTTGCGAAAGGTAAAGAACGCATAATCGGAGAAGTGGAGGGTAGACTTGCACGACAGGCTGGCGCCAACAAGATCACGGCGCGAGCTTTGTGGATCGACAGTATAGTGTCTTTCTCGATCAAACAGGGCCGTCACTCCGGCGCTTCGCTTCGCCGCCAGGAAATGGCGGTCGTGGCTGATGAACAGCATGGTGCCTTCGTATTGCGCGAGAGCCGTGATCGGCCTCGTTTTCGCTACGTCAGGAGTCGGATGAACCTGTCAAGGGGTCGGCAGCGGCGGAACCATCTGCCCGTGGCCGTCGGAATATTGTTGCCGGGCCCGGTCATGCAGGAAGGCGACGAGCTGCGCCATGGTGTTGGCGTTACGGAATGCTTCGGCTGTCGTGTTCACCTCGATGTCGGCGCAGCCGATCGTGTGGAAGTATTCATGGGTGATGACGTCGCGCTTGAGCTCGGCATTGGCGCTGAACCAGGGATTGCACAGATCGGTGTCGGGCGGCTTGCGGCCCGGCGTGGTCCAGGCGAAGGCCGATCTGGGATCGGCGCATTTGCCGCCGGCATGCGCCGCGTTGAGCGCTTTCGGCAAGGCAAGGTTCTGGTCGAGCATGGAGATCGACTTAGCCAGGGCGTCGCGGAAGGCGTCATCCATCGGATTGGCGGGTACAATGAGCAGGCGTGCGATGACCGCGATATCGCGTCGATAGGTCAGCCACAGCATGTCGAAGGCGGCCTGGTCGCCCAGCGAGTCGATGAGGAAGTCGATCTGCCGTTCCAGCAGTCTCAGCCGGCTCAGCGCAAAGCGTAGCGAGCTGCGGCTCGCGTTCCAGGCGGTCTCGATAATATCCGCCTCGGTCGGTGCGGATGGCGTTGGGCTGGGAGTCGGCGCAACGGCTCCGTTTTTCTCGATTCGGTATTTGCCGCGATAATAGGACGACTCGTACCAGGTGTGGTCATTGCTGTTCGTCAACGGCCTCTGCCAGCTCTCGCGGGTCGACGAGCCTTTCCACCACATGTTGACCAGCGTGGAGCTGGCGGCCCAGTTGCCGGTGCCGTGTTCGGCGCTGCCGAGGTCCCGCCAGCTAACGACACCGCCGGCGCGAAAATCATATTGCCACGTCCAGCCCTTGACCCGCACGGTCCAGGTTCCGATCAGCAAGTCGAGATCGCCGGCCATCTGCCATCCCCATCGGCAGGCAAGTCGAGGCCGCCCGATTGGGCCGCCTGTCCTTGCGAAAGGCAAAGAACGCATCGTCGGAAGTCTGGAGCATAGACCCGCATAACGAGACGACGCCAACACGTTTTAGCGCGTGGCGCATCTTTCGGCAGTCGATCCGGCGATGTCGGTCGTGGCTATCGCTAGGGCAGGCCGGCGCGGGCGCTCGCCCGCTTTACCCCCGGAGGCCGGGCGCCTCCTGGCCGGTGCTGGCGACATATTCGGTGTAGCCGCCGCCATATAGGTGGACGCCCTCGGGCGTCAGCTCCAGCACGCGATTGGACAGCGCTGCCAGGAAATGACGATCGTGGCTGACGAACAGCATGGTGCCCTCGTATTGCGCCAGTGCCGTGATCAGCATCTCCTTGGTGGCGATGTCGAGGTGGTTGGTCGGCTCGTCGAGCACCAGGAAATTCGGCGGATCGTAGAGCATCTTGGCCATGACCAGCCGCGCCTTCTCGCCGCCGGAGAGGAAGCGGCAGCGCTTCTCGACATCGTCGCCCGAGAAGCCGAAGCAGCCCGCGAGCGCGCGCAGTGAACCTTGTCCGGCTTGCGGGAACGAGCCTTCGAGCGACTCGAAGATGGTGGCGTCGCCGTCGAGCAGCTCCATGGCGTGCTGGGCGAAATAGCCCATCTTGACGCTGGTTCCGACTGCGACCGAGCCGCTATCGGGCTTCGAGGTGCCGGCGATCAGCTTCAGCAGCGTCGACTTGCCGGCGCCGTTGACACCCATCACACACCAGCGTTCCTTGCGTCGGACCTGGAAGTCGAGCCCGTCATAGATCGTCTTGCTGCCATAGCGGACATGCACATTCTTGAGGGTGGCGACATCCTCACCCGAGCGCGGCGCCGGCTGGAATTCGAACTGTACGGTCTGGCGGCGCTTGGGCGGCTCGACGCGCTCGATCTTGTCGAGCTTCTTGACGCGGCTCTGCACCTGCGCCGCATGTGAGGCGCGCGCCTTGAAGCGCTCGATGAAGGCGACCTCCTTGGCGAGCATCGCCTGCTGGCGCTCGAACTGCGCCTGCTGCTGCTTTTCGGCGAGCGCGCGCTGCTGCTGGTAGAACTCGTAGTCGCCGGAATAGCTGGTCAGCGTGCCGGCATCGATCTCGACGATCTTGCCGACGATGCGGTTCATGAATTCGCGGTCGTGCGAGGTCATCAGCAGGGCGCCGTCATAGCCCTTGAGGAAGCTCTCCAGCCAGATCAGGCTCTCGATGTCGAGATGGTTGCTCGGCTCGTCGAGCAGCATCACGTCGGGCCGCATCAGCAGGATGCGGGCGAGCGCGACGCGCATCTTCCAGCCGCCGGAGAGGGCGCCGACATCGCCCTCCATCATCTCCTGGCTGAAGCCGAGGCCATCGAGCACCTCGCGGGCGCGTCCGTCGAGCGCATAGCCGTCGAGCTCCTCGAAGCGCCCCTGGACCTCGCCATAGCGGGCGATCAGCTCCTCCATCTCGTCGGCGCGATCGGGATCGCCGAGCGCCGTCTCGAGCTCCTTCAGCTCGGCAGCGATGGCGCTGACCGGGCCGGCGCCGTCCATCACCTCGGAGACGGCGCTGCGGCCCTTCATGTCGCCGACATCCTGGCTGAAATAGCCGATGGTGGTGCCGCGATCGACGCTGACCTGGCCTTCGTCGGGCAGGTCCTCGCCGGTGATCAGCCGGAACAAGGTGGTCTTGCCGGCGCCGTTGGGGCCGACGAGGCCGACCTTCTCGCCCTTCTGCAGCGCCGCCGAGGCCTCGATGAAGATGATCTGCTGGCCGTTCTGCTTGCCGATGCTTTCGAGGCGAATCATGATGTCCGGGACGTTGCGAGACTGGGAGTTGCCGCGCACTTACAGGGTGGGCGGCGCGGGCGAAAGCCCGATGCCGGCTGTCTAGCCCTTCGCGCTGCGTGCGACCATGGCAGTGATGGTCTCTAACAATTCCCGTTTGGCTTCGTCGGCACCGATCTCGTCCGTCGCGGCGGCATGCGACAAGGCCTCGGCGGCACCGAGCATGGCGCGCAATCCGGCGGTCGGGATCGTCCGGCCCTCGGCGAAGGGCGCGAGCAGGCCGCGGCAGCGTTCCAGGAAGATCAGGTCGCAGTCGCGCTTGACCGCGGCGAGCTCAGGCGAGCCGGCCAAAGCTGCGACGACGCCCGGAATCTCGCGGCCCTGGGCCAGCACACAGTCGACATAGGACGAAGCGATCGCCCCGGCCTTGCCGGCGAGGGTGGCTTCGCTTCCATCGATCGCGGCGTTCATGATCGCATATTCGCGCGCGTCGAAGTCGCGATAGAGCGCGATGAGCAGGCCGCTGCGGGTGGTGAAGTGGCTGTAGACCACCGGCTTGGCGACGCCCGCGCGCTCGGCGAGGCGGCCGAGCGTCAGGGCGTCGGTGCCTTCCTCGCCGACGATCCGCCACGCGGTCTCGATGAGCTGGCGCTGGCGATCCTCGCGCGTCAGGCGCTGGCGGCGCGGCTGCTCGGTATCCGGGCTTGACATCTCTTATGTACCAAAAGTAACTTACTAAAAGTATATAGTGATCCCCGATGGATCGCAACCGCCGCAGGAGAGATCCCATGCATGCGCTCGTCGTCGTCGCCCATCCCGATCCGAACTCGCTCAGCCATGCCGTGGCGCAGGCGCTGGCCGACGGCGTCTCCGGCGCCGGCCATAGCGTCGAGATCGCCGACCTCGCCAAGGAAGGTTTCGATCCGCGCTTTTCGCTGAACGATCTTGCCGCCCACCGCCGCGAGATCGTGCAGCCGGCCGACATCGCCTTCGAGCAGGCGCGCGTCGACCGGGCCGATGCGCTGGTGCTGGTCTATCCGATCTACTGGTGGTCGATGCCGGCGCTGATGAAGGGCTGGATCGACCGCGTCTTCGCCAATGGCTGGGCTTATGAGGAGCTCGAGGACATGAAGACCGTCAGGAAGCTCGAGCATCTGCCGGTCCATCTCGTCGGGCTCGCCGGTGCCGATATGCGCACCTATGCCCGCCACGGCTATTACGGCGCGATGAAGACGCAGATCGACCACGGCATCTTCGGCTATTGCGGTGCGCCGGTGGTGACCTCCGAGTTCCTGGTGCCGGTGCCGGAGATGTCGGAGCATCTCGACACGGCGCGGAAGCTGGGCGGCAAGGTGTTCGGGACGGCGAACAGAACCGCCGAAGCGGCGTAGGTCACGCCCGCCCGCGGACGCTCGCCTGCGGCTTCACCCGCATCTCCAGGAAGTTGCGCAGCTCGGTCACGCGCTTGACGGGATCGAGCACTTCCTCGTCCAGCCCAAGCCCCCAGGCGAGGTCGCGGCGGGCGGGATCGGCGTCGAGCGTGTCGAGATCGGCGATCCAGGCAGCCGCGGCGGCCTCGTCCTTGCACAGGCCGCGCTCGATCAGGGTCTTGCTGTGCCGCCGCAGGATCGTGGCGATCAGGCGCAGCGAGAATTCCGGGTGGTACTGCACGCCCCAGAAGACGCCGCCGTCCTGGCGAAACTCGGCCACCTGGATCGGGCTGAGCGCGTTCGAGGCCAGGATGGTCGCGTCGGCGGGCGGGGCGACGATGCTGTCGAAATGGATCGCCGGGGCATCGAAGGCGGCGGGCCGGCCGGCGAGCAGCGGGTGGCGGGCGCCGGCCCCGTTGACGGCGATGCGGCGGGCGAAGCCGATCTCCAGCCCGTTCGGGTTGAGCGCGACGGTGCCGCCGGCGGCGACCGCGCCGATCTGGATGCCCCAGCACGAGCCGAAGCAGGGCGTGCCGCTCTTGTAGATCGCCCGCATCAGCTCGATCTGGCGGGTCACCGCCGGCTCGGGACTGTGGATGTGGAGCGAGGAGCCGGTGAGGGCGATGCCGTCATAGGAGGCGAGGCCGGCGCCATCGGGCAGGTTGGCGCCCTCGTCGGCGGGCAGGCAGATATCCGTGATCAGCGAAGGCTCGATCCGGCGCAATTCAGCGGCGTAGGCCTCCGAAGGCGTCGCGCCGGCGTCGCGGATATACTCCTCGCGCCCTTCGCGCTTGTAGCCGTCGACGACGAGGACGCGCAGCGGCTTCGGTGCGACCATGTTCATGACGATCCTCGGCGGATTGCTTGCGGCGGAGCTGCGTTTCGCCTCCTCTTAGCGCGCTTTTCGTCCGACCGGCAGCGATCGAATGCAAAGATCTCGCGCAGGAAGCGAATGGCCGGGATGGCTTGGGCGCAACCGTGGTGCCCGCTTCTGCCGCCATGCAAGGCCGGCATCGCGTCGATGGCCGCGAGCGGGCGCTTCGACGGCTTGCGCTAACGGGCGCGCCGCGCCTTCGGCGTTTTTACCGGGGACGTTTCGGCGGCCTTGGCGGCGGCTTCCGCATCGGCCGCCTCCTTGGCGAGGCGCAGGGCCCGCAGCCTCGCGGTCTTCTCGGCGACGGCCCGCTGCTCGGCCTTCACCGCGTCCATGGCGCTTTCGGCTTCTTGTCGCCGCTGCTCGGTCTTGGCGAAGTTCCGTTCCGCGCGAAGCTTGGCCTGCTCGGCGGTCAGTCCTTTCGTTGCCATGGCAGCGGCTCCTCTGATCGAGATCAGGACGCGACGGCTGCCGGACGCGGCGGCCGGGCCGGACGCGGCTTCGGCTTGGGAGCGGGGAGCAGGCCTTCGCGCTGCGCCTGCTTGCGGGCGAGCTTGCGGGCGCGGCGGATCGCATCGGCCTTCTCGCGAACGCGCTTCTCCGACGGCTTCTCATAGGCCGAGCGCCGCTTCATCTCGCGAAACACGCCTTCGCGCTGCATCTTCTTTTTCAGGACGCGCAACGCCTGGTCGACATTGTTGTCGCGGACGAGAACCTGCATTCGGACTTACCTCTCGTGAAAGCGCCTGGTCGAGACGTCTGATCGAAACGTCCTGGCCGGGCATCTCTTGAAAACAAAAAAGGGCCGGGTGGATCCCGACCCTTCCTGAACTATCCCGCGTGGAGCGGACCTGGCGCCAGTACATCCGTGGCCGCCTGCCGCTGATCTCTCACGCTGGACAGCGCGTCAGTTCACTCGGCGCGCAGGTTGTCGGCCGACATCTTGCCCGAGCGCTTGTCCTGGACGAGCTCGTACGAAATCTTCTGGCCGTCGCGCAGATCGCGCAGGCCGGCGCGCTCGACAGCGCTGATGTGGACGAACACGTCCTGGCCGCCATCATCCGGCTGGATGAAGCCGAAGCCCTTGGTGCCGTTGAACCATTTCACTGTGCCGTTGGCCATGATCGTGCTCCTTCTCATGAGGATATGTTCACCCATGACGGCTGCCATGCGTGTTTCGATGAGGAGGAATGTCGTCAGCAATGCGCACCATGGCGCGGGCCAATTCGTTCGGCCTAGATCGAGTACTACAAATGGGGGTTTATGCCCCATTTGTCAATGCAACTATAACGTGCTGCGCCTGGGCAAGGCAGGCGCCGGCCGCCGCGGCGCGCTGCCGAGCCGGTTCAACCGCGCGGCGATGTCATCCGCGCGACCACGGACAGGGCAAACTCCACGAGGTAGGCGTTGAGTGCCAATGAGGCGGCACCCGCTTGCGCCGTATCCCGGGCCAGGATCGCCTGCAGAATGTCCTGGTGCAGCCGCTTGCCGTGGGTGATTTCCGCCTGCTCGTCGCGGACATGCATGATCCAGAAGCGCCGGGACAGGGTCTGCAGCGGCACCATCAGCGCTTCCAGATAGGGGTTGTGGGCTGCCTGGATGATCAAGGCGTGGGTCTGGCGGATCGTGTCCGAATAATCGTGGAGGCCGAAATCGCCGGCGAGCGTGGTCTTCAGCGCGGCGATCGCGGCGATGTCCTTCTCCGTCGCCCGGCTGCAGGCGAGCTCGACGGCCAGGACCTCGACGGCGCGGCGGACCTCGAGGCCGCTGAGCTGATCCTCGACCGAGATCGCCGGGATCTCGATGCCCTTGTTCGGATGGATCCGCAGCATGTGATTGAGGGCCAAGCGCTGGATCGCCTCGCGCACGGGCGTGCGTCCGAGCCCGGTCAAGTCCATCAGGCCACGTTCGGACACCATCGAGCCCGGCTTGAGATCGCCCTGTTCGATCAGGCGTTCGATGACGCCGACCGCCTGCTCCGACTGATTCATCCGGCCTACCTGCATGCGCTGCCGCGGTCGATCGGACGCGGCGAATCCCGACCGTCTCGATAGCCGATCCCCGGGGGCTTTCCAAACTGCCATTCATCCAATATATCGGTTGAATATCATTTGAATGTCACGCCAACCTCGGACCTTCCACATGAAGTACCGCCCATCGTCAGAGCCCAGCCCGCTGCCTTATTCGCCGTTCAAGAGCTGCACCGTGCCGCGGCCCATCGGCTGGCTTTCCAGCGTCAGTGCCGCCGGCATCGAGAACATCGCGCCCTACAGCCAGTGGCAGAACCTGACCTTCGATCCGCCGATGGTGATGTTCTCGGCGAACCAGTACCCGGACGGGCGGCGCAAGGACACGGTGCTCAATGCCGAGGAAACCGGCTGGTTCGTCTGGAACATGGCGACCTATGACCTGCGCGAGGCGGTCAATCTGAGCGCGATGGCGCTGCCGCCTGAGGAGAGCGAATTCGACCGCCTCAGCGTGACGCGGGAGTATGCCGACAACGCCTGCATCCCGATGGTCAAGGAAAGCCCGGTCAAGTTCGAGTGCCGTTATCTCGGCACCCATCGCCTGAAGGGTAATTCGCCGGTCGGATCGATCGACATCGTCTTCGCCCAGGTCGAGACGATCCATATCGACGATCGGATCATCACCGCCGACGGCAAGCTCGACATCGCCGCGATCAAGCCGATCGCCCGGCTGGGCTATTTCGACTACGCGGTGGTGAAGGACACCTTCGAAATGCGCGTGCCGGGAGCCGACGCCGATGCCCGCTTCGGCCTCGAAGGGCGCGCCGCCAGCCGCTGACGCCGCGCGCGGATCGCGGTCCAGTGAAACTCTGGCCGGCACCAAGCATCACATAAAATAAGAGGGGTCATCTCATGTCTGACATCGCCGCATCGGGCGCGCTTCATCCTGCCGGATCCCGGCGGGTGAAGGATCTCATCGCCGTCAATTTCGGCAATACGCTGGAGTGGTTCGACTGGACGATCTACACGATCTTCGCGCCCTATTTCGCCCTCCAGTTCTTTCCGTCGAGCGACAAGTCGGCGGCGCTGCTGGCGGCCCTCGCGGTCTTCGCTGCCGGCTTCCTGACTCGTCCGCTCGGCGGCTTCCTGTTCGGCCTCTACGCCGATCGCGTCGGCCGCAAGCAGAGCCTGACGCTGGCGATGTTCATCACCGCCGGTGGCAGCCTCGTCATCGCCTGCGCGCCGACCTTCGCGACGGTGGGGCTCGCGGCCTCGATCATCCTGCTCGTGGCGCGGCTCGCCCAAGGCATCGCCCATGGCGGCGAGATGGGAACCTCCGTCACCTATCTGGTCGAGCGTGCGCCACGGCATCGGCGCGCGCTCTATGGCAGCACCTCCTGGGTGAGCGTCGTGCTCGGCACGATGATCGCGACCGTCACCGGGCTCCTGCTCAACGCCAATCTTGATCGCCCCGCGCTCGAAAGCTGGGGCTGGCGCGTTCCGTTCCTGCTCGGCGGGCTGCTCGGCCTCTACGGGCTCTACCTGCGGCGCCAGCTCACCGAGACCGACAGCTTCGAGAAGGGCAAGGGGCAGCAGGACGGCCAGGGTGCCGGCATGGCCGCGCTCGTCCGGAACTGGCGTGGCGTCGCCGTCGTCTTCGGGCTCTCGGCCGGCGGCTCGATCATGTTCTACACATGGCTGATCTACAGCCCGACCTTCGCCCAGATCAGCCGCGGCCTCGACGCCAAATCGGCGCTGACCGCCAGCCTGATCGCGCAGAGTGTCTTCCTCGTCGCGATCCCGATCGTGGGCTGGCTCGCCGACCGCTTCGGGCGGCGTGTCTTCATCATCCTGTTCGGCCTCGGCTTCATCGCCGCAACCTTCCAGCTCGACGCGCTGATCACCAACAGCTTCTCCGGCCTGCTGACGGCGATGATCTTAGCCCTGCTGATCCTGGCCTGCCTGTTCGGGGTCAATACCGCGGTCTGGGCCGAGGTGTTTCCGACCACGGTCCGGGCGACCGGGGTGAGCGGCCCACTGTCGCTGGCGACAGCGATCTTTGGTGGCACCGCGCCCTATGTGAACACCTATCTCTCTCAGATTGGCGAACACCGGATGTTCCTGGTCTACCTCATGGCCGTCTCGGGCATCACGCTGCTTACCGGCCTGCTCATTCCCGAGACGCGCAAGCTAGAGCTCGACCGACCCGACACTGGCCGGCTGTCCAGCTAGGCGACGCCGCTCCAGGAGATTTGCGGGCGCCCCACCCTTCCAGATGCGCGTCCGCAACCAGTTTGCGCCTCAGCGCAGGCTCTCCACCGCCAGCTTCGCCACCGCGGCATGGGCCGCCTCACGCTCCTTCTCGCCGACCTGCGCTCCGGCGAGATAGACAGCGATGGCGAAGCGGCGCCCGTCCGGCAGGGTGACAATGCCGATGTCGTTGGTGGCGTGGTTGAGGCCGTCGGCGCTCGGTCCGAGGCCCGTCTTGTGGGCGAAGCGCGCGCCTTTCGGCAGGCCGGCCTTGATCCGGTTCGGGCCGGTCTTGGATTCGAGCAGGATCTTGTCGAGCAGCGCGGCGTTTGCCGGATCGCGCAGCCAGTTGCCCTTGGCGAGCCCCTCGAGGAAGGCGATCGAGGCCTCGGGCGAGGCGGCGTCGCGCTTGTCGGTTAGCGTCGCCTGCAACCGCTTCTTGCGCTCGGCCGCAGGGACCGTGTTGATCGCCGCATAGAACTTGGCGGTGTCTATCGCTTCGTTCCAGCCATAGCCGGACAGGCCGAGGATCTCCGGCTGGAAGACGCGCTCATAGCGATCGACCGAGATGCCGGTGACGCCGCCATCCTTGAGCACGGCCGTCAGCGCCTTCGGTCCGCCGATCAGGCGCAGCAAGAGGTCGGCGGCGGTGTTGTCGCTCTCCGCCGTCGAGCGGGTCAAAAGCTCGCGCAGCGGATAGTCGTTGCGCTCGCCCTTGAAGGCCTTGGCGAGCGGGCTGTGATAAAGCGAGAGATCGTTGCGGGTGACGGTGATCTTCTGGTCGAGCTTGAACGTGCCGGCCTCGACCGCCTGCAGCACGCCGATGGCGAGCGGCAGCTTGAACACGCTCTGCAGCGGGAAGGGCTCGGTGCCGCGATAGGACCAGCTCTTGCGGTCCTTCAGGTCGATCAGGCCGACGCCGATGCGGCCTTTCGTGCTCTGCTCGATCGTCTTGATGCCGGCATCGAGCCTGGCCTTGTCCCAGTCGGCGAAGGCGGGGGAGGCGGCGAGGGCAGCAAGAACGGCGGAGCAGGCTTGGGCGAAGGCGCGGCGGGTCGGCATGAAAAATCCTCTGTGGTGGCGCCACAGGGGAGGGAGATTGCGGCGGGCGTTTGACGCTCGGGCTGCCTAAGGAAGGCCGCCGCGCTATCTCGACCCGCAAGCCGTCGCCTGCTCTCGGTCCTGGATGATGGCGCGGGTCAGATTCGCGATCAGCGCGGTGCAGATGAGGGCGCAGGCCAGCGCCAGCACAAGGCGCCAGCGCCTGCGCCAGGCTATGCCGTTGATGACGAGGCCGCTCCCGAAGACCAGCAGGGCCGGGACGGCGAAGATGAAGACGGCGGCGGGGCCATCGCAGTCGAGCGCGGCGATGCCGAGCGCATCCCGGTATTCGTTGGCCGGCAGCGATGCGGCGACCAGTGCCAGGGGCAGGCCGAGTGCCAGCATCGCGTAGCCGAAGAGCGCCAGTCCACGCTTAGCCTGGATGGCGCCCTTTTTCGGCTGTCCGTCGGCGTCCAAGATCAGCCGGCTGATCTTCAGAACTTCAGCCGGCGCGCCCGCTTGACCATCGGGATCTCGTGGATCTTGGCGAGCAGTTCGTCCGAGATCGCCTCGTCGACGGCGACGTAGCAGATCGCATCGCCGCCCGGCTTGTCGCGGCCGAGATTGAAGGTCGCGACATTGACGCCGGCCGCGCCCAGCAGCGAACCGAAGGCGCCGATGAAGCCCGGCTTGTCGGCGTTGCGGACATAGAGCATGTGCGGCGCGAACTCGGCGTCGACCTGGATGTCGCGGATCTCGATGATGCGCGGCTTGCCGTCATGGAAGACCGTGCCCGAGGCATGGCGCGGCATGTCCTCGGCCTCGACGACGATGCGGATGACGCTTTCGAGATTGCCGGCGACCTCGCGGGTCAGTTCCTCGACGACGATGCCCTTCTCCTTCGCCACCATGGCCGAGTTGACCATGTTGATCTCGGGCAGGAAGGGGCGCAGCACGCCGGTGATCGCCGCCGCCGAGATCGCCTTGAGGTTCAGAGAGGCGACCGCGCCCTCGTACTCGATGCGGATGCCCTTGACCGGCGCTTCCGTCAGCTGGCCGAGGAAGGAGCCGAGCTTTTCGGCGAGGTCGACGAAGGGCTTGATCCGCGGCGCCTCTTCCGCCGAGATCGACGGGAAGTTCACCGCATTGGTGATCGCGCCCTTGAGCAGGTAGTCGCTCATCTGCTCGGCGACTTGCAGGGCGACATTCTCCTGCGCCTCATTGGTGCTCGCGCCGAGATGCGGCGTGCAGACGACGTTGTCGAGGCCGAACAGCGGGTTCGTCTCCGCCGGCTCGACCGAGAACACGTCGAAGGCGGCGCCGGCGACATGGCCGGACTTGATCAGCTCCGCCAGCGCCGCCTCATCCACCAGCCCGCCGCGGGCGCAGTTGACGATGCGCACGCCCTTCTTGGTCTTGGCGAGATTCTCGGCCGAGAGGATGTTCTTGGTCTTCTCGGTCATCGGCACGTGCAGGGTGATGAAGTCGGCGCGCTTCAGCAGCTCGTCAAGCTCGACCTTCTCGACGCCGAGCTGCACCGCCCGTTCCGGCGAGAGATAGGGGTCGAAGGCGATGACGCGCATCCTGAGGCCGATGGCGCGCTCGGCGACGATCGAGCCGATATTGCCGCAGCCGATCAGGCCGAGCGTCTTGGCGGTGATCTCGACGCCCATGAAGCGGTTCTTCTCCCACTTGCCGGCCTGGGTCGAGGCATCCGCCGAGGGGATCTGCCGGGCGAGCGCGAACATCATCGCGATGGCGTGCTCGGCGGTGGTGATCGAGTTGCCGAAGGGCGTGTTCATCACGATCACGCCGCGGCTGGTGGCGGCCGGGATCTCGACATTGTCGACGCCGATGCCGGCGCGGCCGATCACCTTCAGCTTGGTCGCGGCCTCCAGCAGCTTGGCGGTGGCCTTGGTCGCCGAGCGGATGGCGAGGCCGTCATAGTCGCCGATGATCGCGGCGAGCTTGTCCTTGTCCTTGCCGAGATTGGGATCGAAGGTCACGTCGATGCCGCGATCTTTGAAGATCTGGACGGCGGCGGGGGAGAGGGCGTCGGAAATCAGGACTTTGGGTGCGGGCATGAGGATACCTCGGAAGGCCCGCGCAATGGCGGGCTGAAAGGGGAAGGTCGTCATGGTCGCCCTTGTGGCGACCATCCACGTCTTCGCGCGGCTCGCCGCCGCGCCTTCGGAGATCGGTTGCGCCGCCCGTCGCTATCGCCCTGCACGCCATTGGCGTCGCAAGACGTGGATGGTCGGGACAAGCCCGACCATGACGTGGCGGAGGCGGAGCGTTACGCCGCCTTCTTCAACCCCGCCTTCGCTTCGGCGAACGCGTACGCGATCCACGGCAGCAGCGCCTTGAGGTCGCGGCTCTGCACGGTCGCGCCGCACCAGATGCGCAGGCCGGGAGGGGCGTCGCGGTAATGGCCGAGATCGTAGCCGGCGCCGGCCTTCTCGATGATCGAGACCACCTGCTTGGCGAAGGCCGCCTGCGCGTCTGCCGGCAGCGCCGTCACCGCCGGGTCGGTGAACTTGAGGCAGACCGAGGTGTTCGAGCGCGTCTTCGGCTTGACCGCGAGGAAGTCGATCCAGTCGTTCTCGCGCACGAACTTGGCGATGACGCGGGCATTGCCGTCGGCGCGCTTCACCAGCCCGTCGAGCCCGCCGACCTTCTTGGCCCAGGCCAGCGCATCGAGATAATCCTCGACCGCGAGCATGGACGGGGTGTTGATCGTCTCGCCGGCAAAAATGCCCTCGGAGAGCTTGCCGCCCGAGGTCATGCGGAAGATTTTTGGCAGCGGCCAGGAAGGCTTGTAGGTCAGGAGCCGCTCGACCGCGCGGGGCGAGAGCACGATCATGCCATGCGCGGCCTCGCCGCCGAGCACCTTCTGCCAGGAGAAGGTGACGACATCGAGCTTTGGCCAGTCGAGGCGC
Source organism: Allobosea sp. (assembly GCA_024231975.1). Lineage (GTDB taxonomy): Bacteria > Pseudomonadota > Alphaproteobacteria > Rhizobiales > Beijerinckiaceae > Allobosea. The sequence goes on along the minus strand of JAAEQB010000120.1, from coordinate 176,321 downwards.
TGGGCGAAGGCGGCCGAGGTGGCGTCGCAGATCGTCAGCCCCTCGCGGTCATCGGCGATCCAGCTGGCATCGGCGACGCGCACGCCCGAGGTGGTGCCGTTCCAGGTGAAGACGACGTCGCGATTCTTCGTGTCGACCTTCTTCAGGTTCGGCAGTTCGCCATAGGGGGCGGTGAAGGTGCGCACATCCGCCAGCTTGAGCTGCTTGGCGACATCGGTGACCCAGCCCTCGCCAAAGCTCTCCCAGGCGACCATGTCGACGCCGCGGGCGCCCAACATGCTCCACATCGCCATTTCCATGGCGCCGGTGTCGGAGGCCGGCACGATGCCGATGCGGTAATCGGCCGGGACCTGCAGCACTTCGCGCGTCAGGTCGATCGCGAGTTTGAGCTTGTCCTTGCCGATCTTGGCGCGGTGCGAGCGGCCGAGCGCCGCGTCACCGAGAGCCTTGAGGGTCCAGCCGGGGCGCTTGGCGCAGGGGCCGGACGAGAAATGCGGCACGCGCGGGCGCGCTGCCGGAATCGTATTCGCCATCGATGTCTCCATCCTTACAGATGGGCGCGCCGCGTTGGGGCGGCGTGTCCCGTCGATGGGGGTAGGATGGGGAGGGTGGGGGAGTCAAGGGTTAGGGCTGTGTATCGCAAAAGCGGCTGACTAGTCGCCACCAGTTAGCGGTCGCGAAACTGCTTGTAGATCACGTCGCCACCAAAAACAGTTCCTGAGTAGCCAGCAACGCTCAATCCTTCAACCGGGCCTATCCACCCATTGGTAACCTCGGGGGCATTCGGAGCTGCTGCTTTGAAACCCGACCATACCGCTTCCGTCATCAGGATGGCCGGCGTCTTAGGCTCCAGGACAACGGTAGTGGTAGTCACCACATAGGCGCGGAGATCCGGGGTGGGATCATGCAGGAATGGCTGTCCCGGATTCGGTTGAAGCCTCTTAATAAACTCACCTGCGGTATCGGTCTTCCAACTCCAGTCACCAAGCCCCGTCCTCGAAGTGCCGGTTGAGACAGCCGGGATATCGACTGTTTTTCCGGGCTTGTTGGCAAGGTCGGTCAGCTTACTGGCGACGTTTGCAGGTCGCCCAAGCCATACAAGGTTGCGGTACGCGGCTTGTTCCACGCCCCGTCGTCTAATTCCCGTTTTCGTTACAAGCATGTTGCCAGAATCAATCCCTATTCCGCATAATATTTCCCCGGATTTAAAGTGCCGATTTAGGACGTATTGTGCAGCTGAGTTCATTGAAATTGCGCAGTCGACAGCGTTTTTAAAAGAATTTTCTACATCAAATACAACCATAACTCGATCTCCGATGATTCCGCGCACATGTCCATGATGGTGTCGGGCGCAACGGGTCATCGCGCGTACAAATGCTGAATAGAGCTTTGATACTGTTTGAGGTTTATGAGCCAAATTCAGTTCTGTCGATCTTCGAATATCGATATACAGCACGCAGCTAGATAGCAGCTTAGTCCCTTGTCTATTGGTATCCAGATTGGGAAACGTAATGCCCGCATCGCTTGAATGCGGCACTGACTGCGTCTTGGTAACGTCGATCTTGAACGATGGATCGAGTATCGTCTCCACTTCGCTCGCAAGTTCAGCGACCATCTCCTGCATTTTCATGGAGTGTCACCGAGTACCGCAAGCGCCAAGCGAACCAATCGGCTCAAGCCTGGGACAGCTAGCGAAAACAGGCCGATTGCCACGAGGCAGGCTGCGATGTTGAAAATGCGAAACTTGCGAGCAGTTATTTTACTCACCACCACAATCTGAACGGCTAAGTCATCCACATAGCTCTGGGTTACTGAGTGTTTTTCTGGCGGACGATATCGCTCGCTGACTCTTTCCCTGTATGCGGCAGGTTCAAAAGTCGCTGCGTCGCCGAAATAGAGGAGTGCCTTTTTTTGCTCGGGATCTTGGTGATGTCGTCCGAGATGCAGCCTCGGAAGGAACGAGTATATAGCGACAAGCGCCGAGGCGGCGAAAAAGCACATGGCCACAACGAATGCCGTACGCCACGCCATATGGTGCGGGCTCGATCCGCTCAAAAAGCTGATGCCAGCAAGCAGCCAGGCCGACGAGAAGGTTAGCAAGGCTGCGTTCTTTGTCTCCGCGAACTTTAGAAATTCAATTACACGCCCCAACGTTGTCGATAGGCAGCGCTCATAGGACTCCTCCTGATCGTTTTTGGCCAAATGTACCTCCGCCGATAATCAGTATTTATGCCTGCCGCGAGTAGTTCACTCCCTCGCCTGATAGCTGAGCCTCGATCGTCTCGATCGAGGCTCGGGTGAAGAGTTCGCGCACTTCGAGCACGTCATTGAGCGAGAGGATGAAGCGGGCTTCAACCTACTGTAAAGCGGCGTTGAGCTCGGCGAACTGCTTGCGGCCGAATAATCCACCGCCATAACAGTGCTAGGTGTCTCAACGAAATGCCGTTACGGCAGAAATCAGGCCCGCACCCAACGGGGACAGACCGCAAACTTATCCCCGTCCTCCCAACCTCCCGTATACTCGCGCGCATCCCATCCCCGAGGGGCGGCCGACCGGAGGCATGTCGTTTGGCGGGGTGGGTGCGGCGCCTGCGGGCGAGGGTTGCGCCTCGCTCCCGGGAGGCTTCGGGAACCGACCTGGGGACATTACGATCCCTGCGCGAGGAGCTCGCTAGACCGCGCCGGCTGCACAAGCCGGCGCAACAGAAGCGCGGCCCGGAGCTTTCAAATCGCCGTTGGCGGAGCGCCACGGGGCGTGCGGATGGTGGCTCAATCCATCCGCGCCGCTTCCTGGCTCAATGGAAGCGGATACCAAACGCGCCTCGCGGCGCTCCGCTGCCCCTCAGATACGACAACGCCCGCAGGATGAGCCTGCGGGCGGGGAAATCTCATGCGTCATTCTCGGGCGAAGCGTAGCGCAGACCCGAGAATCTCAGGACCAGTGGGCGCCGACCAGAGCCTCCTCCGGCCTGAGATGCTCGGGTCAAGCCCGAGCATGACGCGCGTGTCGAAAGGACAGCCCATGCCCCGCAATCCCGACCATCGCGGCGCGACGAAAGAGGAATTCGAGCGCTTCCAGCGCGAGCGGCCGATCGCGCTGCGCAAGTTCGCGACATTGCTGGAGTGCTGGCGCTTTTGCGGCCGCAAGGATTGCCGGCGGGCCAAGGCCTGCACCGGCCCGGATGGCGCGCAATGTGCGGCTGTGTTCATGCAAGCCCTGTCCGACGAGATGCGCGCGACCTTCCGCGAAGCGGTCCGCCTGCGCGGCCAGGGCGTCGAGGGCAGGCAAGCCTGGCGCGAGGCCGAGCGGCGCATCGCCAGGCACAAAGCGCAGCTCGAGGCGATTCCGCTGCAGGGGGAGAGGTAAAAGGCGAGGCGCGAACCCCTCCCCCTTGTGGGGAGGGGCAGGGGTGGGGGGCGCAAAGTCGGAGCGAGCGAAGGCCAAGTGGCCGTGACGGTTCTACCGGCAACCTCGCACCCAGTCGTCCGCCCCCCATCCCCAGCCCTTCCCCGCAAGGGGGAAGGGAGGGAGGCCGAGGTCCCCGCGCTCTTTGCCGGCAGGCTGCTATAAGCTCGGCTCAGACCCGATTCACCGAAAGCCCGACGCCATGGCCAGAAAAACCCCCGAACAGCTCACCAAGGAATTCGAGGGCCGCAAGGCCAAGGGGCTGGCCAAGGGCGGCGCGGCCTATTGGCCGAACGTGCTCGCCAATGCGGTGCTGAAGCTCGTCGCCGGCGGCGGCGAGTTCAGCGTCGCGGCGCTGGCCGAGCGCGTCGCGGCCGAGGGGCAGGTCGCCGATCCCGCGGTGAAGGCCGGGGCCGAGGAAGCGCTGGCGCGGCTGAAGCAGGCGGCGGCAAGGGCGGCGGAGTAGGGCGCGGGATGCCGGGCGGAACTGCCGTCATTCTCGGGCGGAGCGAAGCGCAGACCCGAGAATCTCAGGACGAGAAGGCGCCGATCGGCGCCTCATCCGGCGAGAGATGCTCGGGGCAAGCCCGAGCATGACGCGTGAGGCCTACTCCCCCATCGCGATCAGCGAGGCATTGCCGCCCGCCGCCGCGGTGTTGATCGTCACCGTCTGCTCGGTGGCGAAGCGGGGCAGGTAGTTCGGGCCGCCGGCCTTGGGGCCGGTGCCCGAGAGGCCGTGGCCGCCGAAGGGCTGCACGCCGACGACCGCGCCGATCATGTTGCGGTTGACATAGATGTTGCCGGTCGAGAGCCGGTCGACGACCAGCTCGACCGTGGCCTCGATGCGCGAATGCAGGCCGAAGGTCAGGCCGTAGCCGGTCGCCTCGATCTCGGCGAGGACCTTGTCGAGCTGGCCCGCCTTCCAGCGCACGACATGCAGCACCGGGCCGAAATGCTCGGCGGCGAGGTCGGCGACCTTGTCCAGCCGGATGATGTGCGGGGCGACGAAGGTGCCGGGCAGGGAAGGCGTCTTGCCGGCATAGGCGACGCGGCCGGCGGAACGCATCGCGGCGATATGGGCGTCGAGCCGCTCCTTGGCGGCGTCGTCGATCACCGGGCCGACATGGGTCTCGATCTGGCGGGGGTCGCCCAGCGTGAGCTCGCTGGCGGCGCCCTCGATCATCTCGACCATCTTGTCGGCGACGTCCTCCTGCACGACGAGCAGGCGCAGCGCCGAGCAGCGCTGGCCGGCCGAGCGGAAGGCGGAGAGGACGACGTCGTCGGCGACCTGCTCGGCCAGCGCGGTGGCGTCGACGATCATGGCGTTGAGGCCGCCGGTCTCGGCGATCAGCGGGACGATCGGGCCGTCCTTGTTGGCGAGCGCCCGGTTGATGGCGCGGGCGGTCGCGGTCGAGCCGGTGAAGGCGACGCCGGCGACATCCTTGTGTGCGACCAGGGCGGCGCCGAGCTTGCCGTCGCCGGGGGCGAAGTGCAGCGCGGTCTTCGGGATGCCGGCCTCGTGCAGGAGGCGCACGGCGAGCGCGGCGATCAGCGGGGTCTGCGGCGCCGGCTTGGCGACGACGCTGTTGCCGGCGACCAGCGCGGCGGCGACCTGGCCGACAAAGATCGCCAGCGGGAAGTTCCAGGGCGCGATGCAGACGAAGGGGCCGCGGCCGCGCAGGATCAGGCGATTGTCCTCGCCGGTCGGGCCCGGAAGCGCGGTCGGCACGGCGAACTTCGCCTCGGCTTCTGCGGCGTAGTAGCGCAGGAAGTCGACGGCTTCGCGGAGTTCGGCGATGGCGTCGTCCAGCGTCTTGCCGGCCTCGGACTGGAGCAGCGCCAGGATCGGGCCGCGGCGCGCTTCCATCAGGTCGGCGGCCTGGCGCAGGGATGCGGCGCGGTTGCGGGCGGGCGTGGCGTTCCAGGCGTGGAAGCCGGCCTTGGCGGCGGTCATCGCCTTCTCGGCGCTGGCGGCATCGCCCTCGGTGACGCGGCCGACCGGCTTGCCGTCGATCGGCGAGAGCACGTCGCGGGCGGTGCCGGTACCGGGCTTGCCGTCGATCAGCGGCACCGCCTCGGGCACGGGCTTCGCCGCAGCTGCGTGGACCTCGGCGAGTAGGGTCGCGAGGCTCTGCGCATCGCCGAGCTCGACGCCGGCGGAGTTGCGGCGGCTCGGGCCGAAGAGTTCGGCCGGCAGCGGGATGCGGCGATGGCGGGCGGCGCTCGGCGAGCCGATGATGTCCGCCGGCGGCACCAGAAGCGTCGCGACCGGCACGTCGGGATCGCCGGAGACCGAGACGAAGGAGGAGTTGGCGCCGTTCTCGAGCAGGCGGCGGACGAGATAGGCGAGCAGGTCCTGATGGCCGCCGACCGGCGCATAGGTGCGGCAGGCGAAGCCGGAATCCGACTGCAGCAGACGCTCATAGAGCGCCTCGCCCATGCCGTGCAGGCGCTGGAACTCGAAGTTCTCGGTGTCGCCGGCAAGTTCGGCGACGGTCGCGACGGTCAGCGCGTTATGGGTGGCGAACTGGGGAATGATGCGCGGGCGCAAGGCGAGCAGCTGCTTGGCGCAGGCCTCGTAGTTCAGGTCGGTCATCGCCTTGCGGGTGAAGACCGGATAGTCGGGCAGGCCGCGCTCCTGGGCGCGCTTCAGCTCGGTGTCCCAATAGGCGCCCTTGACCAGCCGGACCATCAGCCGGCGGTCATAGGTCTGTGCGAGGGCGGCGATGTGGTCGATCACCGCCGCGGCGCGCTTCTGATAGGCCTGGATGGCGAGGCCGAAACCGTCCCAGCCGGCGAGCGAGGCGTCGGCCATGACGGCGGCGATGACGTCGAGCGAGAGCTCGAGCCGGTCGGCCTCCTCGGCGTCGACGGTGAAGTTGAGGTCGTATGTCTTGGCCTGGCGGGCGAGCTCGATCACCTTGGGCGTGAGTTCGGCCAGCACACGCTCGCGGTTGGTCGCCTCGTAGCGCGGATGCAGGGCCGAGAGCTTGACCGAGATGCCCGGGCGGTTCGGCAGGCGATCATTGCCGGCCGAGCGGCCGATGGCGTCGATCGCATCAGCATAGGAGGCGTAGTAGCGATCGGCATCGGCTTGGGTGCGGGCGCCTTCGCCGAGCATGTCGAAGGAATAGCGATAGAGCTTGCCCGAGCCGGAGCGGGCGCGCTTCAGCGCCTCCTCGATGGTCTGGCCAAGGACGAAATGGTTGCCCATGACGCGCATGGCCTGGCGCGTCGCGGTGCGCACGGCGGGCAGGCCGAGGCGCTTCGAGAGATTGCCGATAATGCTGGTCGGGGTCTCGCCCGGCTGGATGATGCGGGCGGTTATGCCGAGCGCCCAGGACGAGGCCGAGATCAGGAAGGCGTCGGATTTGGATTCGTGATGGGCGAAGTCGCCCTGGCCGAGCTTGTCCTCGATCAGACGGTCGGCGGTGGCGGCGTCGGGCACGCGCAGCAGCGCCTCGGCCAGCACCATCAACGCGAGGCCCTCCTTGGTCGAGAGCGAATACTCACGCAGCAATTCCTCGATGCCCCCCAGGCCGACCTTGCGGGTGCGGATCGCGTCGACCAGCGAGGTGGCGCGAGCGTCGATCCTCGCCTTGGCCAGGGGATCGCGACGGCCGCCAGAGAGCAGGCGTCCGGCGATCGCGGCATCGTCCTCGGCATAGGGGGCATGGAAGACGGGCGCAGGGGCGGCCATGAAACGAGCTCCGGGTCTCGGCGGCGGGATGATCTGCAGAATCATCGCAAGCAGGCTGGATATCAATGGAGATTTCGGCAAAGATATAGCGATTTTTCCTGTAGGAAATCATTATGGCAGAGAATAATCCGGTTCTGGATCGCACCGACCGGCGCCTGCTTGCGCTGCTCCAGAACGACGGCCGCGCGGCGGGCGTCGAGCTGGCGGAAAAGGTCGGCCTGTCGCCGACCGCGACCGGCGAGCGGCTGAAGCGGCTGGCGCGCGAGGGCTACATCACCGGCTACCGCGCGACGCTCGATCCGGTGAAGCTCGGGCTGCATTTGCTGGTCTTCGTCGAAGTCTATCTCGACAAGACGACGCCGGACGCATTCGAGCGCTTCGCCGCGGCGGTGAAGCGGGCGCCGGAGGTGCTGGAATGCCATATGGTCGCCGGCGGCTTCGACTATCTGGTCAAGACCCGCGTCGCCGACATGAACGCCTATCGCCGCTTCCTCGGCGAGGTCCTGCTGGCACTGCCGGCCGTGCGCGAGACCCGGACCTATGCGGTGATGGAGGAGGTCAAGACCGACGGCGCGCTGCCGCTGTGACCGAAGCGGCACTGCCGCAGAAAAACGTAACCATTTCCGCGATTTCGCCGCGTTCTTGCCCTGTTGATGCTTGACCTGCCGGCTAGGGAGGTCTTGGTTGCGTTGCGCCTCCGGTATGGTGCTCCACGAGTTCCGTCGGAGAGGCGCTAGCGTCCGTGTCGGCTATGGTCGCTCCGGAGTTTGCCATGTCCGTTGCCATGCCCCTGCTAGGCGCGCCGATCTCCCGGCGCGGGTTCGGGCGTTTTCTCGCAGGAACCGGTCTTGCCGCCTGGGCCGGGCTGCACAACGCGCCCGTCGCTGCCGCCTCGATCCCGCTGCGCTTCACGCTCGATTGGCGCTTCGAAGGACCGGCTGCGCTGTTCCTCACTGCCCTCGACAAGGGCTATTTCCGCGAGGAGGGGCTCGACGTCACCATCGAGGCCGGCACGGGCTCGCGAGAGGCGATCCCGCGGGTGGCGACCGGCGGTTTCGATGCCGGCTTCGGCGATGTGAACACTCTGATCCGCTTCCGCGACGAGAACCCGACCGTCGATCTCAAGGCGGTGATGATGGTCTATGACCGGCCGCCCTTCGCGATCGTCGGGCGCAAGAGCCGCGGCATCAGCACCGACCCGAAGAGCCTGGAAGGCAAGAAGCTCGGCGCCCCCGCCGCCGACGGAGCCTTCGCGCAATGGCCGGTGTTCAAGAAGGTCAACGGCATCGACGACGCCAAGATCAAGCTGGAGAACATCGGCTTCCCGGTACGCGAGCCGATGCTGGCATCGGGCGAGCTCGATGCGATCTTCGGTTTCGCCCACACCTCCCTGATCAACCTCAAGGCCCGCGGCGTGCCGGCCGACGATATCGTCATGCTGCTGATGGCCGATCACGGGGTCGATCTCTACGGCAATGCCGTCATCGTCTCGCCGAAGCTGTTCGCCGAGAAGCCGCAGGCGGTGCGCGGCCTGCTGCGGGCGATCACGCGCAGTGTCAGGGACGTCGTCGCCGATCCCGAGGCGGCGATCGCCGGCGTGCTCCAGCGCAATGAGGGCGCCCGTCCTGAGATCGAGCTGGAGCGCCTGAAGATGGCGCTCGATCACTATGTGATGACGCCGGGCGTCAAGGCGCACGGCTTCGGCGGCATCGACAAGGCGCGCTGGCAGAAGGGGCTCGACCAGATCGGGCTGACGGTCTCGTTCAAAGACAAGGCGAAGGCCGGCAACGCCTTCGCCGAGGGCTTCCTGCCGGCGGAGGCCGAGCGGGCGTTCTGAGCGGCAGAGTGGTTGACCTTAGGCCAAGGTGACAGCGGCTTTCGGCTTCGCCTATCGTGCGCCGCTTTTCACAGGAGCAGGCGCCGACCGGCGTTGGCTCGATCCGTCATTTTGGGCCTGCCGCATGCTTCCCGATATCCGCGACTATGAGCGCCTGCGCGCTGCCTTCCGCTGGCGGATTCCGGAGCGCTACAATATCGGCGTCGATTGCTGCGACCGCTGGGCGGCGGTCGATCCCGGCAAGGTCGCGATCCTGGAGGTCCAGCCCGACTGGTCGGTGGTTCCGGTCAGCTATGGCGAATTGCGGGCGCAATCGAACCGCCTTGCGAATGCGCTGCGCAAGCGCGGTGTCGGCGAAGGCGACCGGGTCGCGATCCTGCTGCCGCAGGGGCGGCTGGTGCCGATCGCGCATATGGCGGCCTACAAGATCGGCGCCATCGCGGTGCCGCTGGCGGCGCTGTTCGGCGCGGATGCACTGTCCTATCGCCTGCGCGATTGCGGGGCGAAGGCGCTGATCACCAACGCTGCCGGGCTGTCAAAGCTCGGCCAGATCGAGGAGCCGCTGCCCGATCTCGAGCTGGCGATCTCTGCCGACGGGCCGGAAGGGCGGGCCGAGGGCCTCGCGCGCCTGCTCGAAGCCGAGAGCGATGATTTCACGCCGGTCGATAGCGGGCCGGACGATCCGGCGCTGATGATCTACACCTCCGGCACCACCGGCAACGCCAAGGGCGCGCTGCACGGCCATCGCGTCATGCTCGGGCATCTGCCGGGCGCGGAGATGCCGCATGAATTCCTGCCACAGCCGGGCGACCTGATCTGGACGCCGGCGGATTGGGCCTGGGCCGGCGGCCTGCTCAACAACCTCCTGCCGGCGCTGCATCACGGCGTGCCGATCGTGGCGCGGCCGACGGCGAAGTTCGATCCCGACGAGGCGTTCCGGCTGATGGCGGATGTCGGCGTGCGCAATTGCTTCATCCCGCCGACGGCGCTGCGTATGCTCCGGGCGGTGGAGAATCCGCGCGGACGCTATGATCTCAAGCTGCGCACTGTCGCTTCGGGCGGCGAGTCGCTCGGAGCCGAGACCCTGGCCTGGGGTCGCGAGAAACTCGGTCTCACCATCAACGAATTCTACGGCCAGACCGAGTGCAACCTCGTGCTCGCCTCCTGCGCCGCGATCGGCGTGGTCAAGCCGGGCTTCATCGGCAAGGCAGTGCCGGGCCACGAGGTCGCGGTGATCCGGCCCGATGGCAGCATCTGCGAGCCGGAGGAGGAGGGGCAGATCGCGGTGAAGCGGCCCGATCCGGTGATGTTCCTGCATTATTGGCGCAAGCCGGAGGCCACGGAAGCCAAGTTCATCGGCGACTGGATGACGACGGGCGACCAGGGCTCGCAGGATGCGCAGGGCTATATCCGCTTCGTCGGCCGCGACGACGACGTCATCACCTCGTCCGGCTATCGGATCGGGCCGAGCGAGATCGAGGATTGCCTGCTCCGCCATCCGGCGGTGGCGCTCGCTGCCGTGGTCGGCAAGCCCGACGCGCTGCGCACCGAGATCGTCAAGGCCTTCATCGTGCCGAAGCCCGGCTACTCGCCCTCGAAGGAACTCGTCGCGGAGATCCAGGGCTTCGTGCGCGAGCGGCTCGCGGCGCATGAATATCCGCGCGAGATCGAGTTTCGCGAGGAATTGCCGATGACCACCACCGGCAAGATCATCAGGCGGCTGCTGCGCGACGCCGGGTGAGCGGCGTCGCACGGCGCGTGGCTTTCGCCGTCACGGAGAGGCGGATGTCGCCAAGGCGCTGCGACAGCGTGGCGGCGTCGAGGGCGGGCAGGTCGGCGAAAATCTCGCGCTGGCGACCGCGCCGGCCGAGCCAGGCGATGAGCTGGGCCAATGGAGCGAAGCTGGCGAAGCGCTCGTCCTGCGAGCCCGAATAGAGCCAGAGGCGCGGGCTCTTGCCGATCAGGATCGCGCCGGCGATCGGCTTCTCGTCGAGGCTCAGCAGGCCGACGCGGCAGCGATGGCTGCGGGCCAGATTGCGGGTCATGGCGCGCAGGAAGGCGCTTTCGCGGATGTCCTGAAGTGCGGCACCGCCGGCGCGCGCCAGAGAGCCCGAAGCTTCGAGCGCCAGATGCAGCTCGACCATGTCGCGCAGCTCCTGGCGCGAGCCGGATTCGGCGAAGGAGAGCTTGCCATGGCGTGACAGGCCATGGCGGAGAGCGGCGAGATCGGGTCTGTCCGCGATGGCCAGTGGCGCCGGTGCCGGTTCGAGCGCGGCGGCGTGGCCGGTGTGCTCGGCGACCCGCAACAGGCTGTTCAGGAGCGGACCGTCGAGGTCGAGGCGATTCAGCTGCAGGTTCTGCGTATTGGCGAGGCCCCAGCGACCGGGGACGTGGAGCAATGCGGAGACGACGCGTTCCGCCTGATCGATGTCGATCAGCGGCGTGGCGAGGCCGAGCCGGGGATTGCTCCAGCCGATCAGCTCGTCCTGGCCCAGCAGTCTGCGCCGGAGGCGAGCCGGCACGAAACCGAGAAGGCGGCGTGAGGCGGCTGGACCATCCCAGAGCAGAAGCACGGAGACGTCGCGGAAGTCGACGAGATGCTGTGCGGCGGACAGGGCGAAATCGGGCTCGCAGAACGGGTTCGTCTCGATGGCGCGGCCGGCGAGATCGCGCCACTCGGCTTCAACCGCGGCGCAGGCGGCAAGCGGGCGGCGCTCGATCACGAGGCCGGCCGGGCTAGCGGCAAGGCTCTGCTTCAGCGTCGTCTCGCTCGGCGCAACCGGGTATGCGGCGAGGTTCGGCATGGCGCAGCCCTTTCGCGGCTCGCCCCGCTTCGGTGCGCTTCCGTGCCGGATCGGCACGTGGGCGCAAGGCGGGGCAGGGGTCTGCGCGTGACGAACCAAGAAGCGGGCCGGCGGAAACCTGTCAGGCGTGATGGTGGTGGGGTTCGGACTGGGCCGGTGCGGGACGGCCGAGAAAGGCCGACCAGAGCCGGGCGACCGTCTCTTCTTCCAGATCCTTGACAATCAGGACGAGGCGGGAGCGGTGGTCGCCATCGGGCCAGGCCGGCAGCAGCACCGGCGGATGCAGGATCTGCTGAACGGCGTGGACGAGCAACGGCCCTTCCGGATGCTCGGCGAGCGCGACCAGCCCCTTCAGCCGCAGCAGCTTCGCGCCATGCGTCGAGCGCAGCAGGGTCCAGAACAGATCGAAGGTCGCTTCGCGGATCGGTGCTTCAGCGGTCAGCGTGAAGGCGCGGATGCTGGCGTCGTGGCGGTTGACGTCGTGGTGGTGATGATGGCCGTGGCTGCCGTGATGATGGTGGTGCCCATGGGCGTCGCCATGATCGTGGTGGTGGTCGTGCCCGTCCAGGACTTCGGCCGCTAGCCAGCGGCGCAAGTCGTCCGGGCGTTCGGCGATATCGTAGAGGCCGGCGCCGACGATCGCTTCGGCAGGAGCGTCGGGCGCGAGGATTTCGATGCCCGGATTGAGCTCGCTGAGCCGCTTGCGAAGCTTGGCCACAGCCTCTTCGTCGGTCGCAATGTCGGTCTTGGTCAGCACCAGCCGGTCGGCGGCGACGACCTGCCGAAGCGCCTCAGGGTGGGCGTCGAGCGTCGCCATGCCGTTGACCGCGTCGACCAGCGTGACGACGCCGTCGAGCTTGTAGCGCAAAGCGAGATAGGGGTGGTTGATCAGGACGTTGAGGATCGGCGCGGGGTCGGCGAGGCCGGTGGTCTCGATCACCAGACGCCTGAACGGCGCGATGCGGCCATTGTCGAGGCGGCGCAGCAGGTCTTCCAGCGTGACGATCAGATCGTCGCGGATGGTGCAGCACAGGCAGCCCGAGGCGAGCAGGATCATGCCGTCCTCGATACCCTCGACGAAGAGATGGTCGAGGCCGATCTCGCCGAATTCGTTGACCAGCACGATCGTGTCGGCGAGTGCCGGATCCTTGAGCAGGCGGTTGAGCAGCGTGGTCTTGCCGGCACCTAAGAAGCCGGTCAGCAGCGTCAGCGGGATCGGCTCGGGACGGACGGGCTGCTCGGACATCGGTGGTCGGTTTCCCTATGCGGCCACCGCCGGCAATCGGCGGGCTCGCTTTTGTTCCAATATTACATTGGCGATGATCGCGGCGACGACAAGGGCGCCGCCGGCATATTGCAGCGAGCCGACGCGCTCGCCGAGGAAGACGGCGGCGATCGCGACGGCGAAGACCGGCTCGCCACAGAAGGCAAGCGCGGCCGGCCCGGGCGCGACGCGGGCGAGCGCCATCACCTGAAGCAGGAAGCCGATCAGGTAGCCGCCGATCGTGATCGCGACCGCGACCGGTGCGAGCATCAGCGCCGAGGGAGCCTGGAACAGGCCGGTGATGGCGAGGATCGCCAGTGTCACCGGCAGGATGACGAGATGCGACCAGAACAGCTTCGGCACGGTGCCGGTGTCGCCGCAGCGCGCCGCCGAGAAGAACTGCACTGCGGCCAGCACGCTGGCGGCGAGTGCGAGCGCGAGGCCGCGCGGGTCGAGCCCGTGCCAGTCCGGCCCGACCACCATGGCGACGCCGAGAAAGGCGACGAGGGCGATCATCGCCCGGTCGAGGCTGAAGCGGGCCGGGGTGAGGAACGGCTCGGCGAGCACGATCAGGATCGGAAAGGTGTAGAAGACCACGGCCGCGACCGTGATCGGCAGGAAGGACACCGAAGAGAGATAGGCGCAGGCGGTGAGCGCGGTGCTGAGGCCGAAGAGGCCGAGCGCCGACCAGTGCCGGCGCGGCACGACGAGGCTGGCACGCCAGATCAGCGCCGCGCCGATGACGAGCGCCAGCATCAGGAAGACGCGGTAGAAGACGATGAGCGGCCCGCTCAGCCCGGCATGGCCAGCGAGCTGGGCACTGACGATGTTGGTGCCGAAGGCGGCGGCGGAGGCGAGCGCCAACGCCAGGCCATGCTGGGCCGAGGAGGCGCCGCGCTCCTGCACGTCACGCCGCCGGATCAGGCGTCGGGCTTGCTGCTGTCGGGCTTGGCGGCCGGCTTGGCGCCTGGCCGGGCCGGCGGCTTCGCCAGCGGCTTGGCCTGCGCCTGGCTCGGCTTGGCCTTGGCCGGTTCCGCCTTCTCCTGCTTCGGCTTGGTCAGCAGCGGCTTGGCGGCCGGCTTGTTCGCGGCCTTGATGCCGGCGGCTGCGCCGGGGCGCAGGCTGGCGGGCGTCGCAGCGCCGGGCTGGATCGCGCCCTGCAGGCGCATCGGGCCGGAGCCGAGCGCGGCCGCGGCGGGCCGCTCTTCCGGCGTCGGCGCGACCGGCGCGAAGGCGGAGGAGGACGGCGGGATCGCGCCGTTGCGCGAGAAGGTGCGGTTGCCGGCGACGAGGCCGGCGGCGACGGGCGCACCCGGCTGGATCGTCTCGCGCGCGACCTGGGTGTCGGGCTTGGCCACGACATTGGCGGCGAGCGGGGCCGAGGCCGAGCCCGGCGTGCGGCCGAAGGAGACCTGGATCGGGTCGAACTTGGCGCGCGGGCCGAGCGTGATGCGGCCGGAAGGGGCGCGGGTCAGCACCGAGCCGGAGGAGCCACCTTGCGGCACGGCTGCGGCGAAGCGGTCGGAGGTGCCTTCGGCATTGCCGCCGATGCCGCTATTGGTCGAGATGAAACTGATCGGTCCGGAGGTCTCGGCATCGTCGCCGAGCGCATGGCCGCCGCGGCGGACGCTGTCGCAGATGCTGTAGGCGCGCCCGCCATTGCCGGACGGCATGCTGGCGATGTTGCCGCCGAAGCCGCCCCATTTGCCGAAGCCCTCATCGAGCAATTGCGCCGCCTTGACGGTGCGTTCCGCGCCGGAGCTGGCGCCCATGACGACGGCGATCAGGGTGCGGCCATTGCGCGAGGCGGTGGTGACGACATTGAAGCCGGAGGCGCAGACGAAGCCGGTCTTCATGCCGTTGACGCCGTAATAGCGGCCGACCAGCCCGTTGGTGTTGTTGAGCACCTGCTTGCCGAGCTGGACGGCGCCGGTGTTCCAGTAATCGGAGTAGCGGCCGAACTCGCCCATCAGCGCCATGGCGAGCACGGCGAGGTCGCGGGCGCTGCTCTGCTGGTCGGGGTGGTGCCAGCCGTTCGGGTTGACGAAATGGGTGTCGTTCATGCCGAGCCGCTGGGCCTCGGCATTCATCATCGAGACGAAATTCTCGACATTGCCGCCGACGCCCTCGGCGATGACATAAGCGATGTCGTTGGCCGACTTCACCATCATGATGCGGATGGCGTTGTCGAGCGTGATCTCCTGGCCGGCCTTGATGTAGACCTTCACCCGCGGCTGGCTGGCAGCGAGCTTCGAGGCGGGGATCGCGGTCTCCAGTCCGAGCCTGCCCTCGCGCACGGCCTTGAGCGCGAGATAGAGCGTCATCATCTTGGTGGTGGAGGCCGGATGCCAGGCCTGGGTCGGGTTCTCGCTCGACAATACGGCGCCGCTCGAGGCGTCGACGACGATGCTCGTGCCGGCCAGGGCCGGAGCGGCGACAGACAGGAGCGAGGCGAGCGTGGCGCCGGCGGCGAGGCGAAGTGCGGTCATCTGGAACTTGTCTTGACGTGGGTTGAGGGCTTCAACGCGACGCGTGAGGCATTTTCGAGACGGCGGGCGACAATCCTGCCTCGCTGATGATGCATACCTACCCTTCCTCGGGTGATTTGCCTAGCGCCGCATCGCGGTCCAAAGCAATGAGGTGCTTTTTCTTCGAGGTCTTCGCGCGTGAGCTTCAGCCTTCTGTGGATACCGGTGACGCTCGCCGCCTCGCTGCTCCAGACCGCGCGCAACCTGACCCAGCGCTCGCTGACCGAAGTGATCGGCGTCGTCGGCGCGACGCAGGTGCGCTTCCTGTTCGGATTGCCCTTCGCGCTGCTCTTCCTCGTCCTGGTCTGCCTCGCCAGCGGCGCTCTGCCGCCGATGCCCGATCTGCGCACCTTCGGCTTCGCCGTCTTCGGTGCGCTGACGCAGATCCTTGCCACCGCGCTGATGCTGGCGGCGATGCGCGAGCGTTCCTTCGCGGTGACGACCGCCTACACCAAGACCGAGCCGGTGCAGGTCGCGCTGTTCGGGGCGGCGCTGCTCGGCGATGCCCTGGGCTGGCCGAAATTCATGGCGATCGTCGTCGCCACCGCGGGCGTCGTGCTGATGTCGTGGAAGCCGGGCGACAAGCTCAGTGCTGCCGGGATGCGCCCGGCGGCGCTCGGGATCGGCGCCGGTGCGGCCTTCGCGCTCTCGGCGATCGGCTTTCGCGGTGCGATCCAGGCGCTGCCTGACGGGCATTTCCTGATGCGGGCGACGACGATCCTTGCCCTGGGTCTGGCGCTGCAGACCCTGCTCCTGACGCTCTACATGCTCGTCGCCAACCGGCCGGCGCTGATCCTCAGCCTGCGCAACTGGCGCCGTTCGCTCACCGCCGGCTTCCTCGGCGCCGCCGCCTCGCAATGCTGGTTCCTGGGCTTCTCGCTGACGACGGCCGCCAATGTCCGCACGCTGGCGCTGGTCGAGGTGCCGCTGGCGCAGATCGCCTCGCGCCGGATCTTCTCGGAGGGCACGAGCTGGCGCGAGCTTCTGGGCATGGCGATGATCGTCGCCGGCGTCGGCGCCCTCCTGTTGCTGGCGATCTAAAAACCGAGACACGGATTTGTCGCAGTCGCTCCCTACGCCCGAAGCGACGGGCTTACGGAGATGGATGATGGCTGCGACCTATCACTATGTCGGGACCTATGACGAACGCATCTTCGAACGGGAGTTCCGAGACCGTTTCGGCAAGAAGCCGCGCTACAACGCCAATGCGATTCCCGACCTGCTGGTGCTGCTGCGTCTGATCAACCGGGACACCAGCATCACCGATGTGCGCTGGGCCGCCTATATGCTGGCGACCGTCGCCTGGGAGACCACGAGCCCGGTCACGAGCTTCGTGCAGGCCAAGAACAAGAAGGGCAAGCCGCTGGTCGACAAGGCCGGCAATGCCGTGATGCTGAAGCGACGCGCCTGGCTGATGACGATGGCGCCGGTCGACGAGGTCGGCCATGGCAAGGGCCGCAGATATCACGAGCCGGTCAAGGTCGCGAAGCTCGCGGACGGCAGCGTCCGCGTCACCGAGCAGGATGGCGACCAGTTCAAGATCACGGCAGGCGGCGTGATCTCCAAGCTGACCAAGGGGGCCAAGATGGGCACGGTCGATGGCGGCGCCGCGGTCAAGGCCTATAACGACGATACCGGCGCCGAGCTCGCTTATTTCGGGCGCGGCTATGTCCAGCTGACCTGGTGGTCGAACTATGCCACGACCGGCGTCGCCATCGGCCAGGGGCTCAACCTGCTGCTCGACCCGGAATTGGTGAAGACGCCGGCCATCGCCTATGCGGTGATGTCGCATGGCATGCTCACCGGCGACGGCTTCGCCAACGGCCGCAAGTTCTCGACCTATTTCAGCGGCAAGGCGCGCAACTATGTCGGTGCGCGCGCGATGGTGAATGGCTCCGACCACGCCAAGGATATCGCCGCGATCGCCGAGGTGTTCGAGGCCGTGCTGCTGGCGGCCGGTCCGCAGCGGCCGATCACCTTCGCGCCGCCGATCGATTCCAGCCTCGCCGGCATGCCGCTGCCGGGAGCCCGCTTCACCAGCCAGTCGAGGCCTTTCCTGTGATCCGCCAGGTACTCGCCACAGCCGCGTTCATCCTGAGCCTTGGCGCCGGTGCTGCCATGGCACAGCAGCCGGGCAGCGAACAGCGCTGCGGCTGGCTCGACAATCCAACCCCGGGCAATGCCTCGCTCTACGACAAGGATGGCGAGTGGACGATCGCCGTGCAGGGCGGGCACCAGGCGAAGGGCGACTGGCCGCCGCCCTACAAGGCCGGTGAATGGCGCAAAAGCGGAAATGGCAGCTATGGCTATGGCTGCGCCTGCATGACGGTGAAGGTCGACGCCGAGGAGAAGAACGTCCTCGAGATCGTCTCCGCCAAGGCGCGGCCGCTCTCGGCCTGTCGCAAAGACAAGGCGCTCTCGGCGATCGAGAAGCAGCTGCACTGACATGCTGGCCTCGCGCGGCTCGCTGAGCGGCCGGGCCAGGCGTACGGTCGCCATGTCCTGACCGCAGGGCTGGCCTCCGCGCGCATACGCAGGACCATGGTTCAGCTTGACTCGGACCGGGTTCGTTGGCCTTTCCTCGCATAGGAGGAATGCGCGCTTGCTGGCTTGTGGCCGCGACTGCGCCGGCGCAGATATAGTGTATCTGCACATTAGCGAGGAGAAGGCCATGAGCGCTGCAATCGTCGGCTGGGCACACACCCCCTTCGGCAAGCAGGACACCGAGACGGTCGAGAGCCTGATCGTCCGCGTCGCCACCGATGCGCTGGTCGATGCCGGCATCACTGCCGACCAAGTCGACGAGATCGTGCTCGGCCATTTCAACGCCGGCTTCTCGGCCCAGGACTTCACCGCCTCGCTCGTGCTGCAGGCCGACCCGGCGCTGCGCTTCAAGCCGGCGACGCGCGTCGAGAACGCCTGCGCCACCGGCTCGGCCGCGGTGCATCAGGGCGTGCGCGCCATCAGGGCCGGCGCCGCCAAGGTGGTGCTGGTCGTCGGCGTCGAGCAGATGACCACGACGCCTGGGCCGGAGATCGGCAAGAATCTGCTGAAGGCCTCCTATCTTGCGCAGGAGAGCGATGTTCAGGGCGGCTTCGCCGGCGTCTTCGGCAAGATCGCCTCGTCCTATTTCCAGCGCCATGGCGACCAGTCGGACGCGCTCGCCATGATCGCCGCGAAGAACCACAAGAACGGCGTCGACAACCCCTACGCCCAGATGCGCAAGGATCTCGGCTACGCCTTCTGCCGCGACGAGAGCGAGAAGAATCCTTACGTCGCCGGCCCGCTGAAGCGCACCGACTGCTCGCTGGTCTCGGACGGCGCCGCCGCACTCGTGCTCGCCGATGAAGAGACCGCCAAGAGCATGCGCCGCGCCGTCGGCTTCCGCGGCATGGCCCATGTCCAGGACTTCCTGCCCCTGTCGCGCCGCGACATCCTGAAGTTCGAAGCCGGCGCGCGCGCCTGGCAGAACGCGCTGGCGCAGGCCGGTGTCGCGATCGAGGACCTCTCCTTCGTCGAGACGCATGACTGCTTCACCATCGCCGAGCTGCTCGAATACGAGGCGATGGGCCTGACCAAGGAAGGCGACGGTGCCCGCGCCATCAAGGAAGGCTGGACGCAAAAGGACGGCAAGCTGCCGGTCAATGTCTCCGGCGGTCTCAAGGCCAAGGGCCATCCGATCGGCGCGACCGGCGTCTCCATGCATGTGCTCAGCGCCATGCAGCTCGTCGGCGAGGCGCCGGAGGGCATGCAGGTGAAGGATGCCCGCCTCGGGGGCATCTTCAACATGGGTGGCGCTGCGGTCGCGAACTACGTCTCGGTGCTCGAGCGGGTGAAGTGAGGCGAGGGGCTGCCGACGAACTCACGTCGGCGGTCATCCAGAAATTGGCCGGAGGGGCGGCGTGATCATCTTCTTCGCGCTGCTGCCGGCCTATGTGCTGTCGATCTTCTATCGCTCCTTCCTGAGCGTGATCGCTGCGCCGGTGATGGGGGACCTCGGCATCGGGCCGGCCGAGTTCGGCCTGCTCGGAGCTTCGTGGTTCATCGCCTTCGCGCTGGCGCAGTTTCCGGTCGGCTGGGCGCTCGATCGGCTCGGGCCGCGCCGGACGGTGGCGGTGACCATGGCGATCGGCAGCGTCGGCGCCTTCCTGTTCGCGCAGGCCGGCAACGCCAACACCGCCACGGCGGCGATGGCGCTGGTCGGGATCGGCTGCTCGCCGATCTTCATGTCGTCGCTCTATCTGTTCGCCCGGACGGAGGCGCCGGCGCGCTTCGGCCTTTTGACCTCGATCTTCATCGGCCTCGGTTCGCTGGGCAATCTCGTCGGCGCCGCGCCGCTGGCCCTGGCGGCGCAGGCCTATGGCTGGCGCCCGACCATGCTCGCCTTCGCCGTGGCTTTCCTGTTTGCCACGATCCTGGCAGGGGCGCTGGTGCGCGACCCACCGCCGGTGACCGATCCCTCGGGCCGACATGAAGGGCTGCTGCAGGGGCTGAAGAGCATCATCGCGATCGGGCCGCTCTGGCTGCTCGCGCCGATTACGCTCGTCGGCTACGCGATCATCGCGACGGCGCGTGGCCTGTGGATCGCGCCTTACATGACGCAGGTGCATGGGCTCGACGGCATCGCTGCCGGCCATGCGGCGCTGGGCATGGCGACGATGATGGTCGTCGGCGCCTTCGTCTACGGCGCGCTGCAGAAGCGGGCCGGCCGCAGCAAGGCGCTGGTCGCCTGGGGAACTGCGGCAACCGGGGGCGCGTTCGCGCTCCTCGCGCTGGTCGGCGCCCAATCGCTGGCCGGTGCCATCCTGCTCTTTGCGATCATCGGAGGCACCGGTTTTACCTATGCGATCCTGATGGCGCATGCGCGCGAGTTCTTCCCCGATCATCTGGTCGGGCGCGGCATGACCTTCGTCAATTTCCTGTTCATCGCCGGAGCCGGGCTGATCCAATGGGGCTCCGGCTGGTTCGTGGCGGCGCAGCGCGCCGCGGGGCAGGGCGCGGCGTTGGCCTTCGCCAACATGCACTGGGTTTTTGCGGCGCTGCTGCTGGTCTCGACCGCGATCTATCTGGCCGCGCCAGAACGGAAAGCCGCCTGAGGCTCACCGCTCGCCTGGCGCCCGCGCCGCGATCGCCAGCGCATGCACGCCGCTGGCCAGCTCCTCGGAGAGCGCGGCATTGACCAGGCGATGGCGCTCCAGCCGGCTCTTGCCGGCGAAGGCAAGCGAGACGATCTCGACGCGGAAATGCGTCTCGCCACCCTCACGCCAGCCGGCATGGCCGTGATGCTGGTGGGATTCGTCGATCACCTTGAGGTGCTCGGGTGTCAGCTGCGTGGTCAGCTTGCCGGCGATCCGGTCGGCCATGGTCGGCATGCGGGTTTCTCTCAGGTTGCTTGCTCGGGTTCCGAGGCAGTCTCATAGTCGCTGGCAGGCAGGGCGGGAACGCGTCTTTCTGTCGGAGGCGGCGATGATGACGATCTGGCGCATGCTCGCTCTGGCGCTTTCTCTCGCCGCAACGCCCGCGCTGGCGCAGGATGAAGGGCGCGTCGCCGATTACAAGCAGAGCGAGGCGGTGCTGGCGCGCTACAAGCCGGTGCCGATCCCGCTGGCGACACCGGCGCTGACGCGCGGCACGCCCGGCCTGACGACACAGGCTGAGCTTGAAGCTTTCGTCGCCGATCTCGCGGCCAAGGCTCCTGGCCGTGTCGTGCTCGGCTCGCTCGGAAAGTCGCAGCAGGGGCGCGATCTGCCTTACCTCATCTTCTCGAAGGAGGGGCTGAAGGACCCTGCCGTGCTGAAGGCGCTCGGACGCCCGGTCGTCTGGTTCGTCGGCCAGCAGCATGGTAACGAGCCGGCCGGCGCCGAGGCGATGCTGGCCCTGGCGCATGATCTGGCACTGGGCGATCTCGGCGCAGTGCTCGACAAGCTCGTCGTGGTGATCGTGCCGCGCAGCAATCCCGATGGCGCAGCCGCCGACAAGCGGCCGGGCGCCAGCGGCTTCGACCTCAACCGCGACCATCTGCTGCTGACCTTGCCGGAGACCAAGGCGCTGCATGCCAAGCTCGCCGAACTGCCTCCGGACGTGATCGTCGACGTCCACGAATTCTCGGTGGCCAATCGCTGGCTGGAGAAGTTCGGCGGGCTCAATGCCGCCGACGCGATGATCCTCTACGCCACCAATCCGGCGGTGCCGGCCCCGACGACGCAGATCGCTGCCGAACTGGTCAAGCCCGCCATGGAGAAGGCGATGGCGGAGAAGGGGCTGACTTCGTTCTGGTACTTCACCACCAGCTACCGCAAGGACGACAAGCTGGTCTCCATGGGCGGCAATGCGCCGGGCATAGCGCGCAATCTGTTCGGGCTCTCCGGCGCGGTCTCCTTCCTGATCGAGACGCGCGGCGTCGGCTTGCAGCTGGAGAACCTGGAGCGCCGCATCGCCACCCATTATGTCATCGCGCGTTCCGTGCTCGACACGGTCGCAGCCAATGACAAGGCTGTGCAGGCGGCGGTGAAGGCGGCGCGGGCGGAACTGGCCGCCAACCAGGGCGAGCTGATCGTCGCCCATCGCATCGCCACCGAGACGGTCGCAATTCCGCTGGTCGATCCGGCGAGCGGGGCCGACATGCCGACCCCGGTCGAGTTCCGCGACTCGCGCAAGGTCACGGTGACCAGCCGGCGGGCGCGGCCGGAGGGCTATCTCGTCCTGCCGGCAGGGCAGGCGGCACTCGATGCACTCAGGCTCAAGGGCATTGCAAGCTGCGCGCTCGCCGGGCCGGTGACGCTCGAGGTCGAGGCCTTCATGGTCGAACAGAAGGGGCCGGTGAAGAAGATCGATCGCGAGAACATCAATCCGGATCAGGCGGTGAAGGTCGAACTTCGGCCGCGTCGGATGGATGTGCCGGCCAATGCCGTGTTCGTGCCGATGACGCAGATGGGGGCCAATGTGATCGCCGCCTCATTGGAGCCGGATTCTCCGGGCTCTCATGTCGGCGTCGGGGTGGTCGAGACTGCGCCGGCTTCCGGCGAGGCGCCGATCTATCGCGTACCTCGCGGGACGAAGCTTGCGCTCGCGGCCGGGGGCGATGTGGCCTGCGGTCGTTGAGTTTGAAGCGTGGAAACACTATCTAGGGGGTTGTCTCGGCCGCTTCGGCTGAGCCGGGTTCCTTAAGCAATCAGGGTCAAGCTGCCGCCGAAGCGATCGGCTTGCTGCAGGCGCGGAGCGATCCGCGCAGCAGTCGGCTTGTCGGCGCAGCGTTCCACCCGCATAACCATGAGACGATGAACTTCAGCTCGCGCCTTTTCGACCGGATCAGGATCGGCCCTTCCGAGGCGGAAGAGGTGGTCGAGGCCGATGCGCGTCTTTGCGACCATCCGGGTTGCACGAAGGTGGGCGAATTCCGCGCGCCGATGGGGCGCGGCAAGGAAGGCAAGTTCTTCCAGTTCTGCCTCGAGCATGTGAAGGCCTACAACGCCACCTACAACTATTTCGCCGGCATGAACGACGAGGCGCTGGCGGCCTATGCCAAGCAGGAGGAGATCGGCCACCGGCCGACCTGGAAGCTCGGCGTCAATGCCAGCGCGGCCCGGATGGCGCAGCGCGGGCGCGAGGCCGGCGGCCCGGAGATGCAGGATGCCTTCAACCTGTTCCGCGGCCGCGCCGGCCGCGAGCAGGAGCGGGCCGAGCCCAGGGTCGGCGTTCTCGCGAAGAAGGCGCTGGAGACGCTCGACCTCGACGAGAGCGCCGATCGCGTCGCGATCAAGGCGCGCTACAAGGAGCTGGTGAAGCGCTTCCACCCCGACGCCAATGGCGGCGACCGCTCGCGCGAGGGCCGGCTACAGGAAATCCTCAAGGCCTATCAGACGCTGAAAAGCAGCGGGCTGGTCTAGCGCGATCCCAGGACATCGTAGACTCAGGAGCCGGCGGAGAGGCCATGACGACGGATTCGCAGGTGATCGCCCCCGCCGATGCCGATGAGCGCCGGCGCAGGCCGCCGGTCGTGGTCTATCCCAATGGCAGCCTGCCCGGCGCCGACATGGCGATGCTGGCGCGTGCGCGCCAGACCTTGACCAAGCGCGACGAGATCATCGTGCCGCCGCGCGAGGCCGGCAGTTTTCGCGTGCCGAAGGGGCATTTCTTCCGGGTCGTCAGCATCGAGGGGCCGCAGGTCGGTGACCTCAATCTCTGGAATGCTGATGATCTCGACGAGCGCTTCTTCAGCGGCAAGACGCGCGCCTTGCACGCGACCCATGTCAGGCTGGGCGACCGGCTCTGGAGCAGCCTGCCGCATCTTCGGCCGATAGCGACGATCACTCATGACACGCTCGGCTGGTACGGCTTCGACCAGGATGGCGCCGGCGTGCACGACGTGATCGGAACGCGCTGCGACCCCTATACCCACCGGCTGCTCGGCGATGGCGGCGACTATCATCATTGCTGCCATTCGAACCTCGCCCGTGCGCTGGGGCAAGCGCGGGGGCTCTCGGCACGCGAGGTCGAGCACCATGTCCACGACGTGCTCAACGTCTTCATGTGCACGGGCTTCACCCGCGACACGCAGCAGTATTTCATGAAGGCGAGCCCGGTCCGGCCGGGTGACTTCCTCGAGCTCTTCGCCGAGATCGACCTGCTCGGTGCGATCTCGGCCTGCCCGGGCGGCGATTGCGGCCAGACCCATTCGAGCGACGTCGCAATCTGCCATCCGCTCAAGGTCGAGATCTACGAGGCCGATCCGGCGACGCTTGAAGGCTGGACCTCGCCGCCGCGGAACCCTTACGGGCGCAGCCACGGCGAGCAGAGCTGAGCTGCCAGGCTCAGTTCTTCAGCAGCGAGTTCATCCCGTCGGTGTCGAGGTTGTCGGAGCCGCGCAGGCTGCTGCGCTCGGTCGAGCTCGGCTGATCGTCCTGGCCGCCGCCGGAGGCGACCGAACCGCCGCCATCCGCAGCCGGAGCCTGTCCGCCCGCGCCCGCCATCTTGCGCAGCAGCGGGCTGGCCTGGAGCAGGGCGGTCATGCTGGTCGCGGTGTTGTAGCTGTTCGGGTCGTTGGGAGCGAGGCCACCCTGCTTGTGCAGAGCGATGCCGGCATTGCTGGCATTGTAGAGCAGCGAGCCGGACGAGCCGCCAAGCGTGTCGCAGCGATGGCGCAGTTCGGCCGCGTCGCCCTGCTGGCGTGTCGCCATGCAGCGGAAGCGGCTCATCACCTTGGGCCGGCCGGCCGGGTGGTGGATCACCATCAGCGAGGGCGCTCCGCCCGACGGCGTCGCCGCGAGCTTGACCGAACCGTAGGTCGCGGTCGGATTGCCCTTGGCCTTGGTGATGGCGTAGTCGAGATTGGCGTTGAACTCGACCGGCTTGGGGTCGAGCTCGAAGACCTTGGCACCCTTGCCGTCCTGCGTCAGGAAATCCATCACGATGATGGCGCGCACCGGCGTCATCTCGCCGCTCTGCGGCAGGCAGTGGTGGTTGGTGAGGACATAGTCGCCCGGCAGCAGCTCGCCGGTGCAGTGGGCGCCGGACTGCTTGCCGGTCTTGTTGTCCTTCAGGAGGATGTCGAGGCGCCCGATGGGCTTGGCCATCTTGGCGAGCGGATCGCGCTGATCGAGCTCCGCGATCGGCTCGAAGGCGCCCTTGTTGTTCTCGATCTGGGTCGCGGCGTCACCGGTGCTCTGGCGCCGCGGCATGCTGATCTTGCCGAAATCGCTGGGGTCGAAGCCCATCGTCTGGGCGGCGGCGGGCCCAGCGAGGGCAAGGCTCATCGCGCCGATGAATGCGGCGCGGATATTGGTCCCGGTCAAATTGGTCTGCAGCCATGCGGGCATGCGCTCATTCCTCTTCTCAGCGAATCCCTTGCGGCCCTGCCGGCTGCCGCCATTCAACCCGATCGACGCCAGGACTATGGCGACAATCGAGCGTTTTCGGGACGATAATCATCCGCACGCGCTTGGGGAAGCCTGAGCTCTTTTCGCGCCTGCGGAGAGCTGGGGAAGGCGCGGGCGCTTGCCTTCTCACAAAAGGGCCTGTCGTCCCGGGCGGAGCGGATCGCAGACCCGGGACCCATTCCGGAACCTCTTTCGGAAAGGCTCAGGAATGGATCCCGGATCGGCGCGGCCACCGCCGCTTGTCCGGGATGACAATGATTGAGTGGCGAACCAGCCCTCAGCCCTTCTTCGCCGCCAATCCCGCGACGTCGCCGATGATGCCGTCGAGGGCGAAGTCCTTGGGCGTGTAGACCCGGGCGACGCCCATATTGCGCAGCGCGTTCTCGTCATCGGGCGGGATGATGCCTCCGACCACGACGGGGACATCCATGCCGGCGACGCGCAGCCGGGCGGTGACGTCGCGCACCAGCGGCAGATGCGAGCCGGAGAGGATGGAGAGCCCGATGATGTCGGCCTCCGTCTCCCTGGCCTGCGTCACGATCTCCTCCGGCGTCTGGCGGATGCCGCCATAGGAGACCTGCATGCCGGCGTCGCGGGCGCGCACGGCGATCTGCTCGGCGCCGTTCGAATGGCCATCCAGCCCGGGCTTGCCGACGAGGAAGCGCGGCGGGCGGCCGAGCCGCTCGGTCGCCTTGGCAACCGCCGCCTTGACGGTGGCGAGGCCGGCATCGTCGCCGAGCTTGGTGGTGTCGACGCCGGTCGGGGCGCGATACTCGCCGAAGATCTCGCGCAGGGTCTGGGCCCATTCGCCGGTGGTGACGCCGGCCTTGGCGCAGGCGATCGAGGCCGGCATGACGTTGCGGTCTTCTTTCGCAGCGCTCGCGAGCTCGGTGAGTGCGGCCTCGACCGCCTTGCCATCGCGCGCGGCGCGCCAGGCCTTCAGCCGGCCGATCGCCTCGATCTCGACCGAATCCGGCACGGTGACGACGGCGCCGTCGCCGGCCGAAAGCGGCGAGGGCTCGCTGGTGGTGAACTTGTTGACGCCGACGACCACCTGCTCGCCGCGCTCGATCGCCTCGATGCGGCGCGCGCCGTTCTCGACCAGCGCCTTCTTCATGTAGCCGCTCTCGACGGCGGCGAGCGCGCCACCCATGGCGTCGATCTGCGCCAGTTCCTCCAGCGCGGCCACCTTGAGCGCCTCGACCTTGGCGTCGACCTCGCGGGAGCCGTCGAAGATGTCGCCGAATTCGAGCAGATCGGTCTCATAGGCCAGCACCTGCTGCATGCGCAGCGACCATTGCTGGTCGAAGGGGCGGGGCAGGCCGAGCGCTTCGTTCCAGGCCGGCAGCTGCACGGCGCGGGCGCGGGCCTTCTTCGACAGCGTCACCGCCAGCATCTCGATCAGGATGCGGTAGACGTTGTTCTCGGCCTGCGGCTCGGTCAGCCCGAGCGAGTTGACCTGCACGCCATAGCGGAAGCGGCGGTGCTGTTCCTCCAGCACGCTGAAGCGCTTCAGCGTGATCTCGTCCCAGAGATCAACGAAAGCCCGCATCTTGCAGAGCTCGGTGACGAAGCGCATGCCGGCATTGACGAAGAAGGAGATGCGCCCGACGACAGCGCCAAACTCCTCGGGCGCCACTTCCGGCCGGGCCTTGATCGATTCCAGCAGGGCGATCGCGGTCGCCAGCGCGAAGGAGAGCTCCTGCACCGGCGAGGCGCCGGCCTCCTGCAGATGGTAGGAGCAGACATTGGTCGGGTTCCATTTCGGCAGCTCGCGCGCCGTGAACACGACGATGTCGGTGGTCAGCCGCATCGAGGGGCGCGGCGGGAAGACGTAGGTGCCGCGCGACAGATATTCCTTGACGAGGTCGTTCTGGGTCGTGCCCTGCAAGGCGGCACGGTCGGCGCCCTGCTCGTCGGCGGTGGCGATGTAGAGCGAGAGCAGCCAGGCCGCTGTCGCATTGATCGTCATCGAGGTGTTCATCTGCGCCAGCGGGATCTCGGCGAACAGCGCCCGCATGTCGCCGAGATGGGTGATGGGCACGCCGACCTTGCCGACCTCGCCGCGCGAGAGCACGTGGTCGGGGTCGTAGCCGGTCTGGGTCGGCAGGTCGAAGGCGACGGAGAGACCGGTCTGGCCCTTGGCGAGATTGGTCCGGTAGAGCTTGTTCGATTCGGACGCGTCGGAATGGCCGGCATAGGTCCGGAAGATCCAGGGCTTGTCGCGCTGGACCTGGTTCCCGAGCGGATCGATCGCGTTCATGGTCGCTCCCTGCCGTGCCGTCTTGATGTGCTCGTGCAATCTCGATTGTTGCACTGCAGCGAAGATAACGCCAGTGGGCCGCGGAAGTCGTGTGCGACCTTCGGATGAGCAGTTTCAGACCCGATCTGCGGGGAGGTCGGCCCCGCGGGGTCGGGCTTTCCGGCCTGCGACTGGGACGTTCAACAGCCGGTTCGAGCTCTGCGTCTCCAGGATGACCATGGTCGAGGTCTCGGCCACACAGGGGATCGCCTGCAAGGCTTCCCTGATGAAACTGCGCAGCGCCTCGATGTCCTTGACCCAGACACGCAGGAGATAATCGACATTGCCGGTGACCAGCAGGCATTCGGTGATCTCTGGTTGAGCGCGGATCGCGGTCATGAACTGCTCGGCGGCGTCAGGGCTCTGCTTGGCGAGCTTGACGCTGACCATCACACAGATGCTGAAGCCGAGCGCTGCCGGGCTGATCTTCGCCGCATAGCCCTCGATGACGCCGGCCTCCTCAAGCCGCTTGATGCGGCGGGCACACGGCGTCGGCGAGAGGCCGACCGCCTCGGCCAGCTCGAGATTGGAGATGCGGCCGTTCTGTTGCAGCGTGGCCAGGATTTTCCGGTCGATGCGATCCAAATCGATCATGAGCGAATTTCACTCCAAAAATTTTGCCTGAAGGTGATAAATCGCGCCGATCCTGTAAAGTGGCCGATCATTGCACGGATATCTCGCAGATGACCTGCTACATATTCGCGTGAGGGCGATGGTTTCCGCTTGAAGGGACAATGGTGCAGGCGTCATGACGAAATCGAATGCGCGGCGGCCGGGAGAGCGGCCGGCCCTGGCCAGCTGGCTCTCGACCGGCAACAGCATCACCCAGCAGTTCATGGCGATCGGTGGGCGGCCCGATGTCGTCAGTCTCGCCGGCGGCCTGCCGGCCTCCGAGATCTATCCGGTCGAGGCGATCGCTGCGGCGCAGGAGCGGGCGCTGACGCGCTGGGGTACGCAGATCCTCGAATATGGCGCGATCGAGGGGCTGCCGGCGCTGCGGGCCGCGATCGCCGAGCGCTTCAGCGCCACGACCGGGCGCCGCTTCGGAGTGGAGAATGTGCTGCTGACGACGGGCGCGATGCAGGGGCTCGACCTTGTCGGCAAGGCGCTGGTCGATCCCGGCGAGCTGATCCTCTCGCAATTCCCGACCTATCTCGGCGCACTCGACGCCTGGCGCCCGCGCATGCCGCGCTATGAGAAGCTCGACTGGAGCTTGCAGGCGCCCGGGCATGATGCGGCGCTGCGCCAGGCCAAGTTCGTCTATGCCGTGCCGAACTATTCCAACCCGACCGGCGTGCTGGTCTCGCAGGATGAGCGCGCTGCCCTGCTCGACAAGGTCGAGGCGACCGGGACCTGGCTGCTCGAAGACGACCCTTACCTGCCGCTGCAATTCGACGGGCCGGCCGGGCCGAGCCTGCTCGCCCATCATGCGCAGCGTCATCCGAACGGCGCCTATGCTGGGCCGGTGATCTATCTTGGCACGCTGTCGAAGAGCCTGGCGCCGGGGCTGCGCGTCGGCTGGGTCGTGGCCGAGGCCTCGCTGATTGCGACGCTGGCGCTGGCCAAGCAGTCGACCGACATCGCCTCCAGCCTGCTGACGCAGGCGATCGCGCTGGAGATGATCGAGAGCAATTTCGAGGCGCAGCACATCCCGAAGATCGTCGCGACCTATCGCGAGCGCCGCGATGCGCTCTGCGCCGCCGCGGCCGCGTATCTCTCCGACTGGTTCGAGTGGGAGGTGCCGCCGGGCGGCATGTTCGTCTGGATGCGGGCCAAGGACGGGGCGATCGACACCGATGCGCTCTATGCCCATGCGCTGGCGGAGAATGTCGCCTTCGTGCCGTCGAGCGTGTTCGACCCTTCGGGCGCCCTGAAGAGCGCGATGCGGGTCAATTTCACCCGTTCGCCGCCGGAGGTGCTGGTGGAGGGCGTGCGCCGGCTGGAACGGGCAGTGCGCCGTCTCCTCGCCGAGCGGCCCGGCCGGGCGGCGTGAACCAACAAGCGATAAGAACCGAGGAAACGCCGATGCCGACCCGTCTCGCCACACCTGCCCATCCGCGCCTGCCGCAAACCCTGATCGATGCCTGGCAGGCGGTGCCGAGCTCGGTGATCGCCGACCAGCTCGGCGGTACCGGCCATGCCGATCCGGCGATCCGGCCGACCCGGCCCTTCGCGCCGGGCAAGCGCCTGGTCGGCCAGGCGATCACCGCCTGGTGCGAGCCGGCCGATTACGGGCCGGTGCATCATGCGATCAGCGTGGCCGAGCGCGGCGACGTCATCGTGGTCGCGGCCGGCGGGCGCAAGGATGCGGCGATGATCGGCGACCTGCTCGGTGGCGCGGCCCGGCGCAAGGGCATTGCCGGCGTCGTCGTCGACGGCGCGGTGCGCGATGTCGGGCCGGTGTCGCAATGGCCCGACTTCGTCTTCTTCTCGCGCTGGATCATGCCGCGCGGCCCATCCTCGATGGAGCGCGGCATCGTCAACGGCCCGATCGTCTTCGGCGGCGTCGCCGTCCAGCCGCATGACCTCGTCGTCGGCGACGATGACGGCCTGGTCTTCGTGCCGCATGGGCTCGTCGAGGCCAAGCTCGCGCCGTGCCTGGCGCGGGTGAAGGCGGAGGCCGAATGGGAGGTGCTGCTCGCCGGCGGCGCCTCGACGGTCGAGACCTTCAAGGTACCCCCGATCGAGAAGCTCTGAGCGGCCCTCAGAAGCTCTCGACCCAGGGCCGAAGCTCGACCTCGAGCGACCAGGCGCTATGCGGCTGCCGGAGCACGTCGAGATAGCTCTGGGCGATGGCGTTCGGGTCGAGCGTGTTGTCGTCCGTATCGGGGTGGCGGATGCTGCGCACGGCGCCGTCGATGACGAAATGCGCGACATGGATGCCCTTCGGTC
Organism: Allobosea sp.; assembly: GCA_024231975.1. Classification (GTDB taxonomy): domain Bacteria; phylum Pseudomonadota; class Alphaproteobacteria; order Rhizobiales; family Beijerinckiaceae; genus Allobosea. Next base: position 145,713 of record JAAEQB010000120.1, on the reverse strand, counting down.
CAAGCTCGCGCGCGGCGCTCTGGGCGAGGCCGCGCAAGGCGAACTTGCCCATGGCGAAGGGCGCCGACAGCGCGAAGCCCTTGATGCCGGCGGTGGCGCCCGTCAGCAGGATCGCGCCGCGGCCATGCGGCAGCATCCGCTTCGCCGCCTGCTGGGTCACCAGGAAGGCGCCATAGGCGGTGACGGCGAGCGCCTGGGCGACCCCTGCCGGATCGAGCTCGGCGATCGGGCCGCGCAGCCGGCCGCTGGCGTTGTAGATGACGACATCGGGCTCGCCGATCTTAGCGTCCGCCGCTTCGAACAGGCCGGTGACGGCGGCCGGATCGGAGGCCTCGACCTGGAAGGTCGTGGCGCCGGTCTCGGCCGCGAGCGCGGCGAGCTTCTCGGTGTTGCGGGCGGCGAGGCCGATCTTGACGCCTTGTGCCGCCAGGGCACGGGCAACAGAAGCGCTGATGCCGGAGCCGGCGCCGACGATCAGGGCGCTGCGATAGGGCAGGGAGGTCATGACGAGGTCTCCGTTCAGGCGGCGGCTGGGATCGGCTTGGCTTCGCCGCCGCGCATCATGATGCAGAAGCCGGCGGCGAAGAGGCAGAGCGCGCCGGCGATGAAGAAGGCCGGCAGGTAGCTGTCATAGACGGTGCGGCTGAAGCCGGCGCCATAGGCGGCGAAGGCGGCGCCGAGCTGGTGGCCGGTGAAGACCCAGCCGAAGACCAATGTCGCCTTCTCGCCGAAGCGGTCGGCGGCGATCTTGATCGTCGGCGGCACGGTCGCGACCCAGTCGAGCCCATAGAAGATCGCGAAGATCGAAAGGCCGTAGAACGAGAAGTCGGTGAAGGGCAGGAAGAGCAGCGAGAGCCCGCGCAGGCCGTAATACCAGAACAGCAGCCAGCGGCTGTCATAGCGGTCCGAGAGCCAGCCGGAGCCGACCGTGCCGAGGAAGTCGAAGATGCCGATCACCGCGAGCACGCTCGCCGCCGTCACCGCCGCCATGCCGTAATCGCCGCAGAGCGAGACGAAATGCGTCTGGACCAGCCCGTTGGTGCTGGCACCGCAGACGAAGAAGGTGCCGAACAGGATCCAGAAGGTGCTGGTCTTCGCCGCCTCGCGCAACGCGACGATCGGGGAGGCGAGCATCGCTCCGAGGCTGGCGGCTTGAGCCGGGGCCGGCACGATCTGCGTGCCGCCATAGGGGGCAAGACCGACATCGACCGGCCGGTCGCGCATCAGAGCGAGGATGCCGAGCGCGGCGAGCGCGATCATGCCGAGTACGAAGGTCATGGCGGCACGCCAGCCGACCTGCTCGGTCAGGGCTGCGAGCAAGGGCAGGAAGACGAGTTGGCCGGTCGCGGTGCTGGCGGTGAGCAGGCCGACGACGAGGCCGCGGCGCTGCACGAACCAGCGCGTCGCGACGGTGGCGCCGAGCACCATGGCGGTCAGGCCCGTGCCGAAGCCGAGCACGAAGCCCCAGAGCAGTACCAGCTGCCAGAGCTGCGTCATGAAGAAGGAACCGATGATGCTCGCCGCGATCAGGCTGAGCGCCACCAGCGCGACGGGGCGGACGCCGAAGCGGTTCATGAAGGCGGCGGCGAAGGGCGCCATCAGCCCGAAGAGCAGCAGCCGGACCGCCAGTGCCGAGGAGATCTCGGAGGTCGCCCAGCCGAACTCCTTCTGCAGCGGCAGGATGAGCACGCCCGGCGCGCCGACGGCACCGGCGGTGACCAGCATGGTGAGGAAGGTCACTGCCGCCACGGCCCAGCCATAATGGATGCCGCGGCGGGCAAGGGCGGCGGCGAGGCCGATGGGCTGTGGTTGCTCTGCGAGATCCGTGGGCATCGGGCGTTCCTTATATTTCGGGTATATACCCGTATTAGTTTCAGAAAATCAGAGCGCATCTAGCGCTGCGTGAAGCTGACGCATGAAGTCGACACCGAGACGGTCGTCGAGCGACTTCTGGGCGCCGTCCCAGAGGGGGGCGCCGTCTTCCAGAACCTTGTGTCCGGCCTCGGTCAGGGCAACGGTGGCCTCGCGCTGATCCTCGCCACGGCCGAGTTCGACCAGGCCCATCTTCTCGAGCACGCGGACATTGCGGCCGATGGTCGAACGGTCGAGCTCGACCCGGCGGCCGAGCGCGGTCAGCGTCACCGGCTCGACCCGGGCGATCGAGCGCATCAGGCTGAACTGCGCGATGTTGACGCCGACCGGAGCGATCGTCTCGTCATAGAAGGCGATCATCCGGCGCGAGGCCGAGCGCAGGGTCGTGCAGATGCAGGGAACCGACATGGATTGCGGGTATATGCCCGCGATGCGGGGAATGCAAGAGGAAGAGCTGCATCAATCGAACGCGGGAACCCCTCTCCCGGATGGGGGAGGGGTAGGGGTGAGGGACTGCCGTTGCAATAGAAGGGGAGGCGGCGCCGCTGCGACCTCAATAGGGTAGGGCAGGCCCTCATCCCTGCCCTTCTCCCACACGGGAGAAGGGTTCCCCGCGCCTTTGCTTCAGCGCCGGTGAGCCGTCAGTTCCGCCCTTCCGGCAGGCGCGGCAACGGCAGGAACTCGACGCCTTCCTCATGCAGCATCTGGGCGTCCTCGGCGCTGGCCTCGCCATAGATGGCGCGGTTCTCGCTCTCGCCATGGTGGATCTTCAAGGCTTCCTCGGCGAAGCGCTTGCCGACCGGCTCGGCATTCGCGGCGACATGCTCGTGCAGCGCCGTCAGCATGGCGCGAAACGCCATCTCCTTCTCGCCCATCAGCGCGGCCGGCTGGGCTGCGGGGGCAGGGGAGGGAGCGGGGGCGGAGGATGGTGCAGCGGCTTCCGGCGCCGGTTCTGCCGGACGCGGGCCGCGATCCGTCCGCGCCACGGCCGGGGCCATCACGGCGCGCTCGACCTTGGCACTGTCGCAGACCGGGCAGGTGACGAAGCCGCGCTTCGCCTGCTCGTCGAAGCTGGCGGAACTCGCGAACCAGCTCTCGAACTCGTGGGCGTTGTCGCAGATCAGGGTGTAACGGATCATCTCAATTCAAAGCCGGCGGTAGCGGCTGCAGATAGGGGCGCAGCCGTTCCGCGACAAGTTTCACGCTCACTCCGCTGCGTCGAGCCGTGGCTCTTCGCCCTTGCGGGTCTCGACCACGAAGGCGCGGGTGTGGCGCAAGGTCGGGATGCGCTGGCGGGCGTCGGCGACCAAGGCAAGGTCGATCTCGGCCATGATCAGCCCCGGCTCGTTGCCGGCCTCGGCCAGCACGCGGCCCCAGGGATCGACGATGATCGAGTGGCCATAGCTCTCGCGGCCGTCCTCATGCAGGCCGCCCTGCGCTGCCGAGACCATGAAGGCACCGTTCTCGATGGCGCGGGCCCGCTGCAGCACCTGCCAATGCGCCTCGCCGGTCTGGCGGGTGAAGCAGGCCGGCGCGGTCAGCATGAAAGCGCCGGCCTCGGCCTCGGCCCGGTAAAGGTAGGGGAAGCGGACGTCGTAGCAGATCGACATCCCGACCAGCCCCCAGGGCGTCTCGACCAGGGTCGCCCGGTCGCCGCCGGAGAAGGTGTTGGATTCGCGCCAGGTCTCGCCATTGGGCAGGTCGACGTCGAAGAGATGGATCTTGTCATAGCGTGCGGCGATCTCACCTTGGGGGTCGATCATATAGGCGCGATTGGCGATCTTCTCGCCGGCTCTGACCGAGAGCGAGCCGATCTGCAGCCAGATTTTCGCCTCGCGCGCTGCCTCACGCAGCCCGGCCAGCACCTCATGCTGTTCTTCGCTCTGGCTGATCTCGCGCAGGCGCTTGGTGTCGCGCTCGCAGAGATTGGTGACCTCCGGCGTCTGGATGAACTGAGCGCCGGCAACGGCCGCCTCGCGGATCAGGCGTACGGCGTCGTCGCGATTGCGCTGGGGATCGCGCGTCGAACGCATCTGGACGCAGGCGGCGGTGAAGCGTGGCACGGTCATCGGCGCATCTCCCTCAAGCCGCCTTCAGCAGCGGATCGAGCTCACCGCGTGCCTCGAGCGCATGCAGGTCGTCCGAGCCGCCGACATGGCGCCCGCCGATGAAGATCTGCGGCACTGAGGTGCGCCCGCCGGCCTTGGCCGACATTTCCCGGCGCAGCTCCGGCTTGCCGTCGACGTCGATCTCCTCGAACGCAACTCCCTTTTTCGTCAGCAGCGCCTTGGCGGCCTGGCAATAGGGGCACCAGCCCGTCGCGTAGATCGTAACCTGCGGCATCCGACTATCCTGGGCCCGTTCTGAAAGACGACTTCACCCCGCAATATAGGGAGCCGTCACGCTTCCGTCACGACCCGGGCGAAGGTCAGCACGTCGACCGCACTCGCCCCGCCGCGCAGCAGGGCGCGGGAGGCGGCATTGACGGTCGAGCCGGTGGTCAGCACGTCGTCGACGAGCAGGATGCGCCGGCCTTCGACGAGTGGGCGCTTGGCGGGGAGCACCTTGAAGGCGCCCTGGAGATTGTCGGCGCGCTGCGCCCGCGTCAGCCCGACCTGCTGCTTCGTTCGCTTGACGCGAGCGAGTGCCTGTGGCGCGAAAGGGCGACTGGATTGGCGGGAGATCGTCACCGCCAGGGCCGCCGCCTGGTTGAAGCGCCGTGTCCACAGGCGAAAGCGATGCAGCGGCACAGGCACGATGAGATCGGCCTCGGTGATCAACTCGCGGCCGGCCTGCGCCATCATCCGCCCGAGCATCAAAGCAAGCTCGGTGCGGTCACCATATTTCAGCCGGTGCACCAGCTCGCGCGCCGTGCCGTCGAAGCGGCAGGCGGCCCGGGCCCGGGCGAAGACCGGTGGATCGGCGATGGCGGCCGGCGAAATCAGCCCCGGGCCGAGATCGACCTCGAAGGGCGTGCCGAGCCGCTCGCAATAGGGCCGCTCGATCAGGCCGAGCCCCGCCCAGCATGGGGCACAGAGCCCTTGCGCCTCGCTGGTGGCAGCCCGGCAGCCGACGCATGAAGGCGGATAGACGAGGCCGACGGCGCTGCCGATGCCCGTCCGCAACCAGCCGCGGCCGCGCTGCAGCCAGCGCGTGGAGAGGGGGTTTCCTGTCTCGTCGGGATTTTCGGAAAGGCTCATGCGCGATGGAGGCCGTAAAGAGAGGGTCTTCGCTTTCTCGCGAGCAGGGTGGAGCAGCCCCTGCCAATCCCTGCCATCTCACCTATCTTGCTGGCGACGGCTCCGGCCCGCATGGCGGTGCCCGGCGCCATGGATGCCTCCCGCGGCCTTAGCGCCGCTTCGCGACAAGGATCGCCACGATGAGTCATGCCTCCCCCGCCAAGCTGTTCACGCCGTTCCGCCTCGGCGATATCGAGTTGAAGAACCGCGTCGTCATGGCGCCTTTGACGCGCAACCGCGCCAACAAGCACGATGATGCGCCGAACGCGCTCAATGTCGAGTACTACCGCCAGCGCGCCGGCGCCGGGCTGATCATCACCGAGGCGACGCAGATCTCGCAGCAGGGCCAGGGCTATATCTGGACGCCTGGTATCTATCGCGAGGCGCAGGTCGCCGGCTGGAAGGCCGTGACCGACGCCGTGCACGAGGCGGGTGGGTTGATCTTCGCGCAGCTCTGGCATGTCGGGCGCGTCAGCCATGTCTCGCTGCAGCCGGATAATCAGGCGCCGGTCGCGCCCTCGGCCGTGCTCGCCAAGACCAAGACCTATATCGAGAGCGGCTTCGCGGAGGTCTCCGAGCCGCGCGCGCTCGGGCTCGACGAGCTTCCCGGCATCGTCGCCGATTTCGTCAGGGCGGCCGAGAATGCCAAGGCGGCCGGTTTCGACGGCATCGAATTGCACGGCGCCCATGGCTATCTGCTCGACCAGTTCCTGCGCGACGGCTCGAACCAGCGCCAGGACGCCTATGGCGGCTCGATCGAAAGCCGTGTCCGCCTGACGCTGGAGGTGGTCGATGCCGTGAGCAAGGTGTTCCCGAAGGAGCGCGTCGGCATCCGCATCTCGCCGGTGAGTCCGGCCAATGACGCCCGCGATTCCGATCCGCAGGCGCTGTTCGGCCATCTCGTCGCCGAACTGGACAAGCGCGGCATCGCCTTCATCCATGTCGTCGAGGGCGCGACGCGCGATGCCCGCGACTACCTGCCCTTCGACTATCTGGCTCTGCGCAAGGCCTTCCGCGGCGCCTATATCGCCAATAACGGCTTCACCCGCGCGCTCGCGATCGAGACGGTGGAGAAGGGCGAAGCAGACCTCATCGCCTTCGGCCGGCTCTTCATCGCTAACCCCGACCTGCCCGAGCGATTGAAGCTGGATGCCCCGCTGAACACGCCGGATGTCGCGACCTTCTATGGCGGCGACGCCAAGGGCTACACCGACTATCCGGCATTGGCGCCGGCGGAACGCTCACACGCTGCGGGCTGAGGGCGAGAACAGGAACCTGCGGGCTACTTTGCACAGGCCCGCAGGTTTTTCTTCGTCGACTGCACGGAAGGGGTTGCGGCGCGGGCCGGCGCCGATTATACGGACGGCCTTGCCGCGCTGCTCCCATCGTCTAGCGGTCAGGACGTCGCCCTCTCACGGCGAAAACTGGGGTTCGATTCCCCATGGGAGCGCCATCAACATCAAGCACTTTGGCTTGATCGCGGTGCCAAGCCACATAGACGTGCCACATGAGCGTACCGGTCCCGTCCGATCGGGCGGCTGGCCCTGTGCGGGCTCGCGCTCCTGTCATGTGCCTGCCGTACGACCGCCGAGCTCGAGGGCGACGACATGCTCGCCGCCATCCGCTTCGCCTTCGAGCATCTGCGTCTCGTCGTCGAGCCTGGCGGGGCCGTCGCCCTGGCGTCGCTGCTGAAGCAGCCCGAAACGTTGCGCGGGCGGCGCGCGGTGGTGCTGCTCTCGGGCGGCAATGTCGAGCCGGACGTCTTCCGCAGGGCGCTCCAGCCCGATTGAGCGCCGCCCGGGCCTCACCACCGAACACCAAGCCTTGCTCATCGAGCCGTCAACAGGAACCGCCATGTCTGCGCTCGCCAGCAAGTTCGCAGCTCTCTCGACCGACAACGCGCCCGGAACGGAATTCGGCCCGCACCCGCGCAGCATCCGCCTGAACTTCTCGCAGGACCGGAACGTGGCCGTCGATGCGACGCGCCGGATCGTCGCGATGGTCGAACGATACAAGGTTTAGATGAGTACCTGGCGCCAGGTGGAGCAGATTGCCCTTCTTCCTCCGCGCAGCCGCGAGACGAGCGCCCGGACCAGCGTCCGGGCGCTGCTTATCCGAACCTCAGACGTGGCCGTACTTCGCCAGCGCGTCGGCGAGCGAGAGCCCGCGCGAGAGCTCCTGGCGGATGTTGACCTCGACGGCGGTCAGGCGTTCGGCCTCCACCAGCACCTCCTCGATCCGCTCGGCCGGGATGACGATGGCGCCGTCCTCGTCGGCGAGGATGAAGTCGCCGGGCTTGATCTCGACATAGCGGCTGGTCGCGCCGCGCATCAGCACCGGGACCTGGCTGGCATTGACCTTCCAGCGGCCGATCGACTGCACCGGCGTGCGATAGCGCGCATAGACCGGGAAGGCCTGCTCGCCGATCCAGCGGATGTCGCGGATGCCGCCGTCGACGAGCGCGCCGACGCAGCCCTTCTCCTTCATGCCGATCGCGATCAGCTCGCCGAAATAGCAGATGCCTTCGCCGTCGCCGCTCCAGACCGTGACCTCGCCGGGCGAGACGCCCTGGCAGGCCTTCATCTTCTCGGCGTCGCCGCCGAGCGGGAACGGCGTCATCTGGCCGCGGATCGTATAGGCAAAGCCGGCGAGCTGCCCGGTCGTCGCCGGATAGGGCGCAAATTGCGGCGCCAGCCCTTGGTCGGGCAGGCCGAGCGTATCGAGCACGTCGGCGACGTTGGAGGTGTCGACGGCAAGGAAGCGGCGGCGGATGTCCTCGCGCCAAATGGCGTCGCGATGCGGCAGTTCGGTCATGATCTCAAGTCCTTTCAGATGCTCTGGAGGTAGCCGCCATCGACCCGGATGACCGAGCCGGTGATGTAGGCGGCGCGGGCGCTGGCGAGGAAGGCGACGGCGTCGGCGTATTCCTCGGGCGTGCCGTAGCGGCCGAGCGGGATCGAGCCCGTGCTCTCGGCGACGATGTCGGCGAGCGGGTGGCCTTCGCGCTTGGCCTTCTGCTCGTCGAGAAAGAGGATGCGGTCGGTGGCGATCCGCCCCGGCAGGATGATGTTGCAGGTGATGCCGGACGCCGCGACCTCGCGCGCCAGCGTCTTCGACCAACCGACCAGCGACAGCCGCAGCGCGTTGGAGATCGCAAGGTTCGGGATCGGCGCAACCACGCCCGAGGAGGTCGAGGTGACGATCCGCCCGAAGCCGCGCTCGCGCATGCCGGGCAGCACCTTGTCGGTCAGGGCGATGACCGAGAGCACCATCGCCTGGAACTGCGCCGTCCAGATTTCGGACGGCACGCCGGCGGCGAGGCTCGGCGGCGGGCCACCGGTGTTGTTGACGAGGATGTCGACGGGGCCGAGCGCCTCGCCGATCGCGGCAAGGTGGCCATCGGCCTCATCGAGGCGGCCGATGTCCCAGCGCCGCGCCAGATGCGGCGCACCGAGGGAGGAGAGGTCGGCGGCCGTCGCGGCGAGAGCTTTCTCGTCGATATCGGCAAGCGCGACCTTGGCTCCCTCGCGGGCGAGTGTCTTGGCGATGGCGCGGCCGAGCCCGCCGCCGGCACCCAGTACGAGCGCCGTGCGTCCAGCAATTTCCAGATCCATGATGGGTTCCTTGTGAGTCCTGGCTTACGAGCCGATGCGCAAGGGAGCGTCGAGCTTGCGCAGATAGGAGATGACCGAGAGCGCGGTGATGCGGCCGGTCTTGGGGTTGTCGCTCGGCACGTTCTCGATCGTCATCGAGAAGCTGGCGGAGTCGGCATCGACCTCGATGGTGTGGGTGTTGCGGGTCAGGGCCGGGTCGGCCCAGATCTCCAGCGTCGTCCGGTCCGGCCCGATGCCGGCGAGCGAGAGCGCGACGGCGACGTTGAGATTGGCCGGGAAGCCGATCGCGGCCTCGCGTGGCGTGCCGCTGAACACCCGTGTCGGCTCCCTGACATCGTCGAGGGCGATGTTGTTCTCGACGAGATAGGGCGCGCCGACGAGGCCGCGCACCGGCTTGCGCGTGATCATCCGGACCGAGCGGATCACGCCCTCGGCTGCGGCGGTGACGGCGTCGAGGCCAAGCAAAGCGCCGGTCGGCACGACGATCTGGCCGCCATGCTGGCGGGCGATCTCGATCAGCCCCTCATGCGAGAGGATGGCGCCGGAGCTCAGCACGATCACCGTCTTGCTGGCGCGCAGGAAGGGCTCGGCGATCGCCGGCAGCAGCGCGGCCGGAGCGCATTCGACGACGATGTCGGCGAGTGCTTCGAGCTCCTCGATGGCGACGACCGGGATCGGCCGGGAGAGGTGCGCGAGGCGCTCGCGGGCCTTGTCGCGGTCATTGGCGGAGACGGCGACAAGCTCGCAGCCGGGCACGCCCTGGTCGAGCACGCTGGCGATCTTGAGGCCGACGGCGCCGAGACCGGCGATGGCGACCCGCCGGCGCGGATGCGCGCCGGGTGCGGAAGGGGAGGTCATGGGCGTTTCCTTGCGGTCAGCCGGCTGATGGTGCCGGGAACAGGCTGGCGTAATGGCGCGCGCAGGCGCCGGCCGTGGTGAACCAGATGCGGTCCTGGTGCTTGTTGAGATGGTCGAGCACCCGGCGGAACTGCCGGATGCGGAAGGGCTGGCCGACGATGAAGGTGTGGATCGTCATGCCGTAGACCAGCGCCTGCTGCTCGGACTGGCCGAGCATTTCGTCGAGATTGTCGATCGCCATGTCGGCGAAGGCCTGGGCCGTGCCGTCATGCAGCACGACCATCGGCACGTCGTTGACCTCGTGGGGATAGGGCATCGCCAGCAGGGGCCCGCCCTTAGTCCTGAGCCAGACCGGCTGGTCGTCCATCGGCCAGTCCATGGTGTAGCCGTAGCCGGCCTCGGCGAGCAGGTCCTCGGTGTTGGCGCTGGGATGGGCGCCGGGGCTCATCCAGCCGGCGGGCGGCGCGCCCTCATGGCTGGCGATCGCCTGCGTTGCCTCGGCGATCAGCCGGCGCTCGGCCTCGACCTCCATGCCGTTCTGGTGCTCGGAATTGGTGCGGCCATGGGCGACGATCTCGTCGCCGCGTCGGCGATGGGCCGCGACCAGTTCCGGGCAGTGCTCGTAGCATTCGGTGTTGAGCAGCACCGAGAGCGGCAGGCGGTATTCGTCGAAGAGCTCGATAAGCCGCCAGCCGCCGACGCGGTTGCCGTATTCGCGCCAGGCCCAGTTGTAGGTGTTGGGGTGCTGGAGCCCGGGCGAATAGGGCAGACCGAGCCCCGAGCCATAGGAGAAGTGCTCGACGCAGAGCGCAACATAGACGGCGAGCCGCTTGCCGCCCGGCCAGGTGAAGTCCGGCCGGTCGACGATGGGCGAGTAGGGGAAGCGTCCAGGGGTAGGCAGCATGAGCGTGTGTCCGTCAGGGGCGATAATCGGCCGGGGCGACGACCGAGGAGAGGTCGACGGTCGCAACGTTCTCGCGCGTCACCAGCAGGGCCGGCAGCACGACGCGGGCTTCGACCGGCTGCTTCGCCGCGGCTTTCAGCGCCTGCGCCATCGCGGCCTTACCCTGGGCGACGACCTGCTGGATCGAGGTGCAGGCGATATCGCCGTCCTTCAGCATCTGCTGGGCGGTCGGGCTGAAATTCGAGGCCGAGACCTTCACCGGCTTGCTCGCCGATTTGAAGGCGGAGACGACGCCGGCCGCCATGTCGTCGGTCGCGGCATAGATGCCGGCGAGGTCGGGGAAGCGCTGCGTCCAGTCCTCGGCGGTGCCGAGCGCGGCGTTGCGGTTGTCGGCGAGGCGCGATTCCGCGACGATCTTCACGTCGGGCGCTGCCTTGGCCAGCGCCTCGCGGAAGCCCTTGGCGCGCAGGTCCGACCAGGCCTGGCCGGCGGGCCCGGCCATCATCGCGATCGTGCCCTTGCCGCCGACCGCCTTGGCGAGGCATTCGGCCTGGAGCTTGCCCATGTCGGCGTGGTCGGCGCTAACCAGCGAGGCGAGTTTCGGTGTGTTCGGTGGCGATGAGATGCCGACCACCGGGATGCCGGCCTCGATCGCGCGCTCGACGATCGGCTTGACCGCATCGCCATTGGTGGCGCCGATCACGATCGCAGCGACCTTGCGCTGGATCAGGTCCTGCACCTGGGCGATCTGCTGCGAGGCATTGGCGTCGCCGCCGGCATTGAGCTTCAGCACCTTGGCGCCGCCCGTCTTCGCCTCGCTCTCCATGCCGTAGACGGCCGAGATCCAGAAAGAGGAGGCGAGGTTGGGCACGGCGATGCCGATCGTCTTGTCCTGGGCGAGGGCCGGTTGCGCCAGAGCGGCGGCAGCGATCGAGGCGAGCAGGAGGTTACGGCGGGACAGGAATGTCATGGCGATACGTCCTTGGGCTGGCGGTTGCGGGAAAGAAGCGAGCGGAGAGCCGAGTCCATCAGGCCGGAGCCGAGGATGACGAGGCCGACGGTGACCTGCGCCAGGAAGGGCGAGACACCGGTGAGGTTGAGCCCGGTCAGCACGACCTGGACGAAGAAGGCGCCGGCAGCGACTGCGATGGCGTTGGCGACGCCACCGGACAAGGCGGTCCCGCCGATGATCGCGGCGGCAATCGCCTGCAATTCCATCCCGGCGCCTTCGGTCGGCAGGCCGGCGCCGGCTCGTGCCGTCATCAGCGCGCCGGCGAGCCCGGCGAAGAGGCCGCAGAGCTGGTAGGCGCGGATCTGGAGTGCGCCGGCATCGGCGCCGACCAGGCCGACGGCTTCGGGATTGGCGCCGAGCATCAGGATGCGCTTGCCGAGCGTGGCGTGGCTCAGGAGAAACTGGGCCCCAAGGACGCAGGCGAGAGCGAGCCATGCCAGCGGCGGCAGGCCGAGCACGGGGTCGAAGGCGAGGCTGGTGGCCTGGCCGGCCTCGGTGAGCGGCACCGCTTGGCCGTCATCGCTGACCAGCAAGGCAACGCCCTTCAGTGCGACCAGCGAGCCGAGCGTCGCGACGATCGGCTGCAGAGCAAGGCGGCCGACCAGCCAGCCGTTCAGCGTGCCGCAGGCGAGGCCGACCAGCGGGGCGACGATCAGACCCGCCAGCCCGAAGCTGTTGGCAGCCATGGCGGCGAGCGTCCCGGCTAGCGCCGCGATCGCGCCAACCGAGATGTCGAAGCCGCGGGCGGCGAGGGCGAACATCTGGCCCGTCGCCAGCAGGACGAGGACCCAGGCCTGGCCGGCAATGCTCGTGGCATTGCCGAGCGAGAGGAAGCCGGGTGCGACCGCGGCGAAGATCAGGCCGGCGGCCAGGATGCCGGCCGGCGCGACCAGCAGGCGAGGGGCGATGGCCGGGCTCATCCGCGCCTCCCGGCCGTCAGGACGCGGGCGGCGTTGCCGAGGAATGCCCAGTCGCGCTGGAGCAGCACGGCAGCGACGACAAGCGTGCCAAGCAGGATGAGCTGGTAGGCGGTCGGCAGGTTCAGCAGCACGACGATATTGTTGAGCATGGCGACGATCAGCACACCGCAGGCGACCTGCAGGACATTGCCGCGTCCGCCGCCGAGTGGCAGCCCGCCGACGGCACAGGCGGCGATGGTCTCGAAGGGCAGGTTCGGTGCCAGCATGGGCTGGCCGGAGGCGACGCGGCTGGTCAGGATGACCGCGCCGAGCGCGCAGAACAGGCCGGCCACGGCATAGCCGGCGAAGACGAGACGAGGCACGGAGAGGCCGGCGAGCCTGGCGGCCGTCGCATTGGCGCCGACCAGATACCAGCCGCGCCCGAGCCGGGTCTTCGCCAGCAACAGATGCAGCGCGGCGAAGGCGGCGGCGGCGCAGAGGATCGGCACGGGGATGCCGAGGACACGGCCGCGAGCCGGGAAGGAAAAGGCGTCCGAGGGCGGCGCGTCGATCGGCAGTCCGCCGGCGAGCCAGGCGGCGAGGCCCGACGCGATCATCAGCATGCCGAGCGTCGCAATCACCGGCGGTACGGAAAAGCGCGCGATGAGCAGGCCGTTGACCATGCCGATGCCCAGGATCAGCAGGCTGCCGAGCAGGAAGGCGCCGACGACGCCGGTTGTCGGCAAGGCCATGACGATGACGACGCTCGCCAGCGCCGCCGAGGCGCCGAAGGAGAATTCGATGCCCGCGAGGATGACGACGATGGCCTGGCCGCAGGCGACGATGCCCAGGATGGCGGCGATGCGCAGCACGTTCTCGATATTGCCGAGCGTGCCGAAGCGCGGCACTGCCAAGGCGGCCAGCCCGAACAGCAGCGCCGTCACGACGAGGATGGCCGGCGGGCGCAGGCTGGCAGGCATGCTGGAGGAGCCTCGATCGCCGAGAGGAAAGCTGCTCATGCCGCGGCCTTTCCGGCGAGCGCAGCCATGATCGCCTCGGTCGAGGCGCCACCCGGTAGCCCCTGCGCGATCATCCCGTCGCGGACCACGAGATAGCGGTCGCAGAGCGTCGTCAGCTCGTCGAGATCGCTCGAGGCGACCAGGACCGCAATGCCGTTGCTGGCCATCTCAATGACGGCACGATGGATCAGGGCGCGCGCGGCGACATCGACCCCGCGCGTCGGCTCGAGCAGGACGAGGGCGCGCAGGTTCGGCAGAGCAAGGCAGCGCGCGATCAGCAGCTTCTGCTGGTTGCCGCCGCTGAAGCTCGCAGCCTCGGCATCAGGCCGGGCCGGATGCAAATGCAAACGGCGCAGCAGCGGCTCGATCGCGGCGCGTTCGCGCGTCTTGCCGAGAAGCCCGCGGGCGGAGAAGCGAGAGAGGGCGCTGGCCGAGGCGTTGCCGATCGCGCTGACCGGCGGAAACAACCCCTCGGCATGGCGGTCGGCGGGGACATAGGCGACGCCGAGGCGGACGGCTGCGCGCCGGTCTCCTGCCGCGAAGCGCTGCTCACCAACGGCGATCTCGCCGGTGCCGGGCGCGGCGCCGGCCATGGTCGCGGCGATCGCGAGCGCGCCGGAGCCGACCAGCCCGGCGAGGCCGACGATCTCGCCGGCGTGCACCGAGAGGTCGAAGGCATGGCCAGTCGCCATGCGCACATTGGCTGCAGTCAGGACGGGTTCCGTCCGAGCGCTGCCGGAGCGGTGCTCGTGCTCGACCTGCATGCCCAGCATCGCCTTGACCAGCGTGGCGCGATCATGCCGGCCGATCGGCGCAGCATCGATCACGGTGGCGCCGTCGCGCAGTACGGTAACCTCGTCGGCGAGGCGTTCGATCTCGTCGAATTTGTGCGAGATGAAGAGCACGGCTGTGCCACCGGCGCAGAGATCGCGAACCACGGCGAAGAGCCGGTCGGCCTCGGCGCCGTTCAGCGCGGCGGTCGGCTCGTCGAGGACGAGGATACGGCAATTGCGCCCGACGCCGCGGGCGATCTCGAGCAATTGGCGTTCGCCGAGCGAAAGCGACGAGACCGCGCGGTCGAGATCGAGGTCGAGCCCGACACGGGCAAGCCAGGCCCGCGCCTCGTCGCGCGGCACCAGGGCCTCGCGGCTGAGGCCGGCCCGACCGGCGGCGAGCTGGAAGGCGGAGAGATTGTCGAGGACGGAAAGCTCGGGAAACAGGCTGAGATGCTGGTAGATCGGCACGATCCCGGCGGCGATCGCCTCGGCCACCGAGCGGAAGGCGACGGGCGTCCCAAAGAGAGCGACACTGCCGCTGTCGGGCTTCACCGCGCCGACGATGATCTTCACTAGCGTCGACTTGCCGGCGCCGTTCTCGCCGAGCAAGGCGTGGACACGGCCGGCGCGCAAGGTGAGGTCGGCGCTGCGCAATGCGCAGGTCGCGCCATAGCGCTTGGCGATGTCGCGCATGGCGAGCGCGATCGCTGGCTCGATCGTCATCGGCAGTTCCCCGTTCACCGATGCCATGCCCGTGGGCAGGTCCGGCGTTGACGAGACGATGCGGCCGCTGCCCGATCGTCACAAACGAATTGTTCGGTGCTCATGCATGATCTACCCTCATGCATGAGAGGAGTGGTGCATGCGAAAGAGGCGCCTGCCGCCATTGAATGCGTTGCGCGGCTTCGACGCTGCGGCGCGCCACCTGTCCTTCACCAAGGCGGCCGAGGAGCTGAACCTGACGCAAGGCGCGGTCAGCCGTCAGGTCAAGGAGCTTGAGCTTCATTTCGGGCAGGAGCTGTTTCGTCGCTTCACCCGCAGGATCGAGCTCACCGTCGAGGGCGAACAGTTCTTCCAGAGCGTCGAGAGCATGCTCGACGAGCTCGAGCGCGCGGCCGGCCGTTTCACCCGCCGCCGCGATAGGGCGACGCTGACGGTGTCGGTGTTGCCGACGATCGCCTCGGTCTGGCTGATGCCGCGGCTCCATCACTTCACCAGCCAGCATCCGGAGATCGAGCTGCGGGTCGTGTCCTCGATCGAGCCGGCCGATCTGCTCGCCCATGAGGCGGATGTTGCGATCCGCGTCGGCCGGCTGCCGGGCCGTCATTATGAGCGCCATCAGCCACGCATCGAATTATCGATGCTGACGCGCTGGGACGGGGTCCATGCCGACGAGCTCTTCCCGGACCGGCTGGTGCCGGTCTGCGCGCCGGGCCTGATCGGCGAGACGGACATCGCTCCGGCCGATCTGGCACGCTGGCCGCTGATCCATACCTCGACGCGCCGCCATGCCTGGCCGGATTGGCTCAAGGCCCAGGGTGTGCGTGCAGCGGTCGAGATCGAGCCGACCCTGCAGTTCGGGCACTTCTTCATGTCGCTCGACGCTGCGCGGCAGGGCCGCGGTATCGCGCTTGTGCCGGACATCGTGCTGGCGCATCAGGATGGAATGCGCGGGCTCGTCATGCCCGTCGCGGGTGGTCTCGACAGCGCGGGCGAATACTACCTGCTGGTCCACGAGACGCGGTTGGACGAGCGCCACGTCCAGCAGTTCCGGTCCTGGGCACTTGCCGAAGCCTTTCGGGCCCGGGATGGGCTGCCCGGGATCGCGCATGAGCCAGCCTCATAGACATAGCTTTCGCCATCGTATGGCTGGTGGCAGGAATGCAGGCCGCCATGAGTGCCGGCATCGAAGGTTTCCGGTTGATGCCTGAGGCCTGATCCTGCTCTCGATTTGAGGAGCATCCGTCGCTGAAGGAGACGGACGATTCGCCCCGCACGGCTCGTCTTCAGGTCCCTATCGCTGTTCCACATTGGGTGTTTGGGTATGGGGCGACTAAGCTGCCCGGACGAGCCGCTGAATATGAGCTGGGGCGATCATCGGTGAACTTGATCTACTTTTCGGCGTTTCGAGCCGTCATGCTGACCGGGACAGTGAGTGCTGCGGCGGAGCTGCTCGGGCGAAGCCAACCGGCCGTCAGCCGGTTGCTCGACAAGCTCGAGGCCGAGCTGGGCGTTACGCTCTTCGAGCGCCGACGGGGCCTGGTCACGCCGACATCCGTCGCGCGCCTTCTGCTGGACGAGATCGAGCGCGCCTATGTCTCGCTCGATTCCCTCAGAAGCTTCGCTGCGCGCGTCGCGGAAGGGGAAAGCAGCCGTATCGACACGGCCATCATGCCGGCCCTGGCTTTGGGCTTCGTGCCGCGGCTCCTGGCAAAGTTCCAGGCAGAATGGCCCAAGACCAAGATCCTGCTGCACGTCACCGTATCGGCGCGTGTCGAGGAATGGGCGGCGTCCCAACAGATCGATATCGGTCTGGCCGAGACGCCCTTCCGGCGATCCGGCTTCCGCATCGAGTCCTTCAGCGACACGCCCTATGTCGCGGCTGTCCCCGCCGGTCATCCGCTTGCGGACAAATCATGGATCGAACCGGCCGATCTCGTCGGTGTGCCGTTCATCTCCTGGGCGTCGGTGACCTCCGGCGGTCAGTTGGTCGCCCAGGCGTTCCGATCGTCCGGCATCAAATACGAACCGGCTTATGAGACGACGGTCTCCGCCACCATGTATCAGCTCGTCAAGCATGGCATGGGTGTCGGTCTGGTGGATCCCTATACCGCGGTCATCGAGACCGACGAGCGCGTGCGCATCATCCCCTTCATGCCGACGATCCCCTTCAATGTCGCGCTGTTGCGGCCGGATTCCCGGCCGCCGAACCGGGCCGCCGACGCGCTGCTCGACTTGCTGGCAAGCGAGCGCGACGCAGCCTTGCAGAGACTGCCGCGATAACGGCTCATCTCCCCGACCCGGCATGACGCCGTCGACCATGCGTTCCCATGACACGGGAAAGGCGCATGAGCCCTGAGCGATATCAGCTTTTTGCATAACGATCGCCAATCATTCGATTTTGAGTATTTCCGATCTGGCGCTTAACTCCCGCCCTCGATTGCTCGCAGGGGGTCGTTCCGACGGATGGCAAGGGCAGCGGCCAGCGCAGATCGCTTCGACGTCGTCGTCATCGGCGGGGGCATCAACGGCACCAGCGCGGTCCGGGAGCTGGCTGCTGCTGGCTACCAGGTGCTGCTCGCGGAAAAGTCCGACCTCGCCAACGGCGCGTCGAGCCGTTCCTCACGCATCCTGCATTGCGGCCTGCGCTATTTCGAGACCCACAACCCCCTGAGGACATTCGCCCGCTCGCCCGTACGCCTCCTCGGCGCCGTCAAGATGGCAAAGGCGGCCATGGCTTCGCGAGAAGAGCTGGTTCGCCTGCGGCCGGATCGCTGCAAGCCCTTCACGATGTGCTTCCCGCTCTACCGCGACGACGACATCCGCGGCTGGCATCTCGATGTCGGGTTCGCGCTCCTGAAGCGCCTCGGACCGGCGAACCCGCCGCTCGATTATCGCCGTATTCGAGCCGGCATCGACCGTGAAATTCCGTTCGCCGCCGATCTGCGCGACCGCGGGCAACTCAGATCGGTCGCGCGCTATCGCGAATACATGATCGACTGGCCGGATCGCATCTGCGTCGATAATGCGCTCGCCGCGGAACGGGACGGCGCGAGCCTGCGGCTGTTCACGCGGGCGGCGCTTCGCGAGCGGACCTCGGACGGGGACTGGATCGTCGATCTATCGGATCGTGCGGGAGGGGGCGAGACGATCCGTGCGAAGGTCGTTCTGAATCTGGCAGGGACCTGGGTCGACGATGTCGGCCCGGTGGGGCAGCAACCCAATCAGCCCCTCGTGCGCGGGACGAAGGGCTCGCATATCGTCGTGCGCCTGCCCGAGCGCTACAGGGGCTACGGCATTGCGACGCTTCATCGTGGCGGCATGCCGTTCTATTGCCTGCCCCTCGACGGCGACTGGTTCTATTTCGGCCCGACCGAGACGCCGTTCGACGAGGATGCGGACGAAGCGCGGCCGACCGGCGACGATGTCGATTTCCTGCTCGGTGAGGCCAATCACCTGCTGCCCGGACTCTCCCTGGGGAAGAAGGATGTAGGCTTCACCTGGGCGGGCGTGCGCCCTCTCACTTTTGACCCCGCCCAGCCGATGGGCCGGCGTACGCGCGAAATTCACGACCTGACGGCCAGAGGCCTGCCAGGGGTGCTCGCCATGACGGCTGGCCCGGTCCAGAGCCATATGAGCGCCGGGCGCGAACTGCGCGAGGCCGTCTCGAAGCTGCTCCCGCCTTCACGACAGAGAGCTGCCGACACCGTTGCTCCTGCAACTGACAGCGCCGTTTCCATCGGCAGCCAGACCGATCGGGCCGATGCCTACAGGGCAGCAGTGCGCGACGAGCATGCACGAGATCTGCGGGGCATCCTCTACACGCGAACGGGCCATGCCTGGGGCCGGCATGTCGATCGGGAGTTCGTCGCGCACGTAGCCCACTCCGTGGCCGATCTCCTGGGCTGGGACCCGGCCCGGGAGGCCGGGGAGGTCGACGCGTTCCTGGACCATCAGAGCCGCTGTTTTCCAACGGGGAACGCGGCTTGAGACGACCACCGCCAGAAGTCCAAACAAAAGGGGAGAGAGAAATGGCATCGTCAGGCAATTCGAAGCATCTCGCGGCGCTCGCCGCGACGCTGATGGGATGCGGTGTGATCCTCGCGGCCGGAGCGTCCCAGGCCGCCGAAGGCCGCCTCAAGGACATTCTCGAGCGGGGCACCGTCAAGGTCGGCGTGCAGGGCGCCTTCAAGCCCTGGTCGTTCCCCGCCCCGGACGGCACGCTCCAGGGCATCGAGGTCGATCTCGGCAAGAGCGTCGCCGAAACGCTCGGCGTGAAGTTCGAACCCGTCGTGATTACCTCGGCCAATCGCATGCAGATGCTGCAGCAGGGCAAGATCGACCTCATCATCGGCGGCATGTACGACACAGCCGAGCGCCGCAAGATCGTCGGGATCATCGAGCCGGCTTATTGGACCTCAGGCCCGAGCATCCTCGCCAAGAAGGGTGTCATCAAGGATTGGAAGGACATTGCGAACAAGCCCGTCTGCGGCAAGCAGGGCAATGCCTACAACAAGATGGTCGAGACCGAGCTGAAGGCCAAGCTCACGGCTTTCGCGGGCAATACCGAGGGGAAGGAGGCCCTGCGGACAGGCAAATGCATCGCCTGGGTCTATGACGACGTCAGCATCATGGCCGATCTCGAGGCGCCCGAATGGCAGGACTACGAGATGCCGGTTTCCGCGTTCTACAACAATCCGTGGGCGGCGGCGGTCCCGATCGAGGAACTGAACAAGGGCTGGGGCGCCTTCATGGCCGGGATGGCCTATCGCTGGCAGGGTGAGGGCAAGCTCATCGAGCTGGCCAAGAAGTGGAATGTGAAGCCCGGAGACTGGTTCGACGAGCAGCGCAAGAAGCTGAGCTGGGACACGACCTATCTGAATCCCAAGAACTAGACCGATGCGCGTTCAGACACGCCCCATCGATGATGGCCGCTCATGCTAGATCTCATCGGACCTTATTTCCGGAGGCTGTACGAGACCACGGGTCTGAACTTCAACGTGTTCTATGATCAGTACGAGTTCGACCGCTTCCTCACCGGCGCCAGCAACTCCCTCCAGCTCATCTTCTGGACGTTGCTGCTGTCGCTGGTGATCGGCGTGCTCGGGGCATGGGCTCAGAACGCCAGAAGCGCCGTCGTGCGGGTCGTGATGGATGCGTATATCCAGGCCTTCCGCAACACGCCGCCGATGATTCAGCTGCTGTTCTTCTTCTTCGGCCTCGGCACCTTCGTGCCAGCGGTCGACATGGGCGGATATTCGCAGCCACTGATCTCGGCCTATGGCTGGGCCATCATCTCGCTCGGCATCTTCGGGGGCGCGTTCAACGTCGAGATCTTCCGCTCCGGGCTGGAAGCCGTGCCCGAATCCACGCTCGAGGCGGCGGAAAGCCTCTGCTTCTCCCGCTGGCAGACCTATCTCCACGTCAGCTTGCCGCTGGCGTTCAGGATCAGCCTGCCGGCGCTGACGAACAACCTGGTCAGCCTGGCGAAGACCACCTCGCTCGCCTACGTGATCGCGGTGCCGGAGATGACCTATGTCCTGAACCAGGTCTGGTCGGACAACGTCAATGTCCCTGAAATGATGCTCCTGCTTTTCCTGTTCTACATCATCGTGGTGACGGCGCTGGCCAGCGCGCTTCATTTCATCGAGCGGCGTGCCGCATTGCCGGGATACGGCCAGTGACGACGCGCGCCTTCGTCCTCGACAGGGATCGCCTTTCGCCCTCGCGGCCGCTGGCCTTGCTGAGCTGGCGCTACGGACTATGCCTGCTGATCGCGTTCGCTCTGTCGCTGGTTTCTGCCTGGGCGCAGGCCAACCCACCCGGTCGCGCCTCGGCCATCGAAACGCTCGGGACCTGGCTCCCCTTCATCTTGCGAGGGTTCGCGCTCAACCTCGCGATGAGTTTCCTGGCGATGGCGCTGGCCACGGTTCTGGGCATCGCTTTGGGGCTGATGCAGATCAGCCTGCTCTGGCCGGTGCGTACGCCCTCCCGCTTCGTCACGCATCTCCTGCGCAACTCGCCCTGGCTCGTGATCCTCTTCGCCATCATGTACATGCTGCCGACCGAGCTGCGCCTGCCTGGCGGAGTCAGGATCCCGCTGCCGGACTGGACCAAGGCCGTCATCGCCTTCGCTCTGCCGGTCATGGGGAACATCAGCGAGATCGTCCGCGGGGCCGTGCATTCCATCCCGACGGGGCAATGGGATTCGGCCGAAGGGCTGGGCTTTACCCGCTCCCAGACGCTGCGCTGGATCATCCTGCCGCAGTGCATCCGGCGCGCCATTCCGCCCTGGATGAACTGGTACGCGCTGCTGACGCTGTCGACGCCGATGGCTTCGATCTTCAGCGTGCACGAAGCCGTCGCCAACGCGCAGGCGGGCATGGAGGCGGCAGGCGCCAGGCCGGATCTGCTCTTTCCGTTCTACCTGTTCCTGCTGTGCCTTTTCTTTGCGTACATCTATCCGATCGCGCTTTTGACACGAAAGCTTGAGCGTCACTATGTCGTCTGAAACCAGCGTGACCGCCCTGTCGACATCGCGGCCCGGCGCGCCGATCGTCTCCTTGCGGGATGTGCACAAGTCGTTCGGCGCGCTGGAGGTGATCAAGGGCATCAGCCTCGATGTCGGCAAGGGCGAGGTCGTCTGCATCATCGGGCCGTCCGGCTCCGGAAAATCGACCCTGATCCGCTGCATCAACGGCCTGAGCCCGATCCAGCGCGGATCGATCAAGGTCCAAGGCCAGGAGGTCAACGACCCGAAACTGGACAAGCTCGCGCTGCGCAGGAAGGTCGGCATCGTCTTCCAGCAGTACAATCTGTTCCCGCACAAGACGGCCCTCGAGAACGTCATGATGGCGCCGGTAAAGGTCCTCCGCGAACCGAAGGCCGAGGTCGAGCAGCGTGCGCGTGCGCTCATCGCGAAAGTACGGCTGACCGGCAAGGAGGATGTCTATCCCGGCCAGCTGTCCGGGGGGCAGCAGCAGCGCGTCGCGATCGCGCGGAGCCTCGCGATGCGTCCCGACGTCATGCTCTTCGACGAGGTCACCGCCGCGCTCGATCCCGAGACGGTCAAGGAGGTGCTCGTGACCATCAAGGAACTCGCGGCCGATGGCATGACCTGCATTCTCGTGACGCACGAGATGGGGTTCGCGCGCGAGGTCGCCGACCACATCTACTTCACCGACAAGGGCGTGATCGTCGAGCACGGTCCGCCGCAGCAGTTCTTCACCAACGCCAAGGATCCGCGGACGAGGCAGTTCCTGAGCCAAGTCCTTTAGCAGCTCGCCCGGGCCGCAGGCACGGGATCAGTCCACCAGCGAAGGCAGCTGCCGCGCGAACCTCATCGTTCGGGCGATCGGCGGAGCCTTGCCGTTTTCCGGAGGCAATCATGTACCAACCCGATCCCGCGATCGTCGCGAAAGATCCCCTGCTGCAACCGCTGACGATCAGGCACCTGACGATCCGCAACCGGATCATGAGCACCAGCCATGCCTGCGGGCTGGAGCAGAACGGCATGCCTGACGATGCCTATCAGAGCTATCACGAAGCGAAGGCCAAGGGCGGCATCGGCCTGTCGATGTTCGGCGGGTCCTCCAATGTCGACATCGATTCCCCCAACATCTTCCGCCAGCTCAATGTCGGTACGGACGAGATCATCCCGCATCTGCAGCGGTTCGCCGCCAGGATGCATGCGCAGGGCGCTGCCCTGATGTGCCAGATCACCCATCTGGGCCGTCGCGGCGATCCCTATGGCGGCGACCGGCTGCCGACGATCGGCCCGTCGCCCATCCGGGAGACCGCGCATCGCAGCATTCCCAAGGAGATGGACGAGCACGACATCGACCGGGTGGTGAAGGCCTTCGCCGCGGCTGCACTGCGCTGCAAGGAGGGCGGCCTCGACGGCATCGAGACGATGGCCGGTGGGCATCTGATCGGTCAGTTCCTCTCCCCGGACACGAACCGGCGCACGGACCGCTTCGGCGGTTCGTTGGAGAACCGCTGCCGGTTCGCCCTGATGGTGCATGAGGCGATCCGGAAGGCTGTGGGCGACAGCTTCATCCTCGGAATGCGGTTCACGATCGACGAAGGGCCGGACAGCGCCCTGCGGCTCGACGAGGGCATTCGCATCGCCCGGATCCTGAAGGATGCCGGCGCCGTCGACTTCTTCAATGCGATCTACGGGACGATGGAGAACGTGCCGGCTCTGGCCAAGTACAACATGCCGGGAATGGGCACCCCGCTCGCACCCTGGGTGGAGCCGGTGGGCGTGTTCCGGCGTGAGGTCGGCCTGCCGGTTTTCCATGCCGCCAGGATCGCCGACCTGGCATCCGCGCGCTATGCGGTGCGCGAGGGCAAGGTCGATATGGCCGGAATGACGCGGGCGCAGATCGCGGACCCCTATATCGTCGCCAAGCTGGCGAGCGGACGGGAGGACGAGATCAGGCCCTGCGTCGGAGCCACGCATTGCCAGTCCCAGCACCGCCCCTCCTGCCTGCACAATCCCGTTACGGGTCGTGAGCTCTCCCTAAAGCACGTGATTCCTAAAACGCAGGGCCCCGTACGGAAGGTCGTCGTGATCGGCGGCGGCCCGGCCGGCCTGGAGGCGGCCAGGGTCAGCGCGGAGCGTGGCCATGAGGTTTCGCTCTACGAGGCTGCGGCGGAATTCGGCGGCCAGATCCTGTTGGGCGCGACCGGATCGTGGCGGCGCGACCTGAAGGGCATCGTCGAATGGCGTCTGGCCGAGCTCGGCCGCCTGGGCGCCAGCCTGCACGCCAATGCTTATATGGACGAGCACGATATCGCCGAGCTGGAGCCCGACGTCGTCATCATGGCGACCGGCGGACTGCCGATGGTCGATATCGGCGACGGTGCGGAACTGTGCATCAATACCTGGGATGTCCTGACTGGGCAGGTCGCCTTGTCGGGCGATGTGCTGATCTTCGACGGGACCGGCCGGCACCCCGGCCCTCTGGCGGCGGAACGGGCGGTCGAAGCGGGCGCGCGGGTCAGCTACGTCTCCATCGATGCCATGATCGCCGAGGAACTGACCTATTCGGAGCGCATCCGCTGGAAACAGCTTTTCCTCAAGCATGGCATCCAGCCGATTCCGGAGACGCGCCTGGTTTCCGTCGAGCGCTGCGACAACCGGCTGGCGGCCCGGCTCCTCAACGACCTGTCGCACGAGATCACGACCGTCATGGTCGACCATGTCGTGGTCGAGCAAGGCAGCATTCCAATGACGGAGGTCTACGACCAGCTGCGGGGGCGTTCGAACAACGAGGGCGTCAGCGATCTCGAAGCGACGGTGAATGCTGCGCCGCAACCGCGCAGGTCGGCTGAAGGTTTCGAGCTGCACCGGATCGGCGATGCCGTGGCGAGCCGCAACATCCATTCGGCGATGCTCGATGCCCTACGGATCTGCAGCGCCCTATGATCCGTTGCAAGGCCATCCTGCTAGCGGCCGATCCGGTCGAGGAACTGGTACCAGCCGGCGACGGCGCGAACGGCGGGCTCGCGCAGGACATAAAACGGGATCGCCTCCGGGCGCTTCCGTCGCATCAGGCCGAGATCAACCTGATCGCCGAGCAGGATGTCCAGCGCGCATCGGCCGAGAAAGCTCGACATCGCGATCCCGGCGCCGTTGTAGCCGAGCGCGAACGCGGTTTTGCCGTCGGCCAGGCCGATCTGGGGCAGGCTGTCCATCGTCATGGCGACGAGGCCGGACCAGCGGTGGCTGACCCTGGCGGCTCCCAGCTGCGGGAATATCTGCTTCATCGCAATTTCGAGGGCAGCGAAAGCGGAGGCGGAATCGCTCTTGCCGAAGGCGCCCCGCCCGCCGAACAGCAAGCGATCGTCGATCCGCCGGAACCAGCGCATCATCCGGCGCGTCTCGCTATAGCTCCGGCCGTTTCGCAGCAGCGTTGCGAAGATCTCGGGGGGAAGCGGTTCGGTCGCGACCATCGCGCTCCGGAACGGGATGACCGACCGCCTGACGCCGGAGGTCGCGGAAGACAGGTCGGAATAGCCGTTGGTGGCGATGACCAGACACCCCGCGCGCACCACGCCCTGGCTGGTGGCGATCTCGATGCCGCCAGGCACATGGTCGATACGCTCCACACGCGAGCGCTCGTAGATCTGGCCGCCTGCCTTGCGGACCGCACGGGCCAGCCCGCGCGCATAACTGAGCGGGTGGATAACGCCGGCATGTCGGTTGAGAACCCCGCCGACAAAGGTGCTGCTCCCGGTTTCGTGCCGCGTCTCCCCGGCATCGAGTATCTGCAGGCTCGTGTCGCCGAAGGTCTCCATGGCGATCCTGGCCTCGTCGACGAGACCCGCCAGGGCGTTCGCGTTGTGGGCACAGCGCAGATTGCCGGTCTTCGCAAAACCGGCGGCTTCGATCGCGTGATCTCCGACATTGCGCTCGACGCAGTCCATCGCGTCATGCGCAAGCCGGTTCATGCGCTTCGCGACGTCGACGCCGTGGCGCCTGGCCATGTCGCCTAGGGAAACGCGATATTTGGTCGAGACGACCCCGCCGTTTCGGCCGGAGGCGCCGAAACCGACTTCGCTCGCCTCGATCACGGCCGGTTCGAGGCCTCTCTCGATCGCGCGTAGGGCAGCGCAGAGACCGGTATATCCGGCTCCGATGATCGCGACGTCAGCCGTGACGGTGCCCGAAAGCGCCTGGGACCGCGAGGATTCCGTCGCCGTCTCTCGCCAGAGCGAGGACGGGGGCGTCAGATCGGACATGGGCGTCACTCCGGGGCGGGTTTCAGCCACGCTCGACCGCGTCCGCCAGTTCGCCGAGCGTCGCGAAATGGAAGTCGGGCTTGGTGACCGCCTTCGGGACCGGCGTTCCGCCGAAACCCTTCAGGCCCTTGCGACGTTCGATCCAGCAGACCTTGTAGCCGAGTTCCCGCGCAACGCCGATGTCGTGATACTGGCTCTGCGCGACATGGAGGATTTCCTCCTGCTTGAAGCCGTGCGCGGATTGCCGGCCGAGATTGTAGAAGAAGAAGCGCGGATCGGGTTTCGCAAAGCCGACTTCGTCGAGCGTGACGCTGTCGTGGAACGGCAAGCCCAGCTTGTTGGCGCAATTGGTGTAGGCGACCCGGTCGTAATTCGTCATCGCGACCAGGCGGAACTTGCGCCGCAGACGCTTGAGAGCCTCGGCGGAGTCCGGAAAAGCCGGAGCGGTGAAGAACAGACGGAAAAAACGGTCGCCTGCGGCATCGTCGGCAGACAGCCCGAGCGCCCTGGCCGCGGTGAGGTAGACGTCGCGCATCACGGCACTGGCGGGGCCGGGGAATTGTTCGCGGGCTGCGAGATAAGCCGTGAAGATCTCGTCCTCAGCCAGCTTGGCCGCCATCGCGCCGCCGGCTGCGCGAAACCCGTCGAGAATGCCCTTCTCGAAATCGATGCATGTTCCGACGATGTCGAATGTCAGCACCTTGAAGTCAGCGAACGACATGTCTTCGGCCTTTCGATCCTGATGGCAGGCGCGCCCTCGAAGCAGGCGCTGTCCAGAGAAATCGAGCACCCGGCCGCCGCTAGCAATCCCAGTAATAATCACCGACGGGGTTACATTTTGTAATGTCCGGGATCAGACGGTTACTTCCCTCTATCAACGCGCTCGTCGCTTTCGAGGCCGTTGTCCGCTGCGGTACCTTCGCCAAGGCGGCCGAAGACCTCGGCGTGACGAGCCCTGCGGTCAGCCGAACGATTGGCCGCCTGGAATGCCATCTCGGCATCCGGCTGTTCCAGAGGACGCCGAGAGGCGCCGTCCTGACGAACGAGGGCAGCAAGCTGTTCGCCGGTGTCTCCCAGGGATTCGGCGAGATCGAGAGGACGGTCTCAGATCTCGTCGATCGCCGCCTGTCGACACGCCGGCCGATTGTTCTCTCGGTTTCCTCCGGCTTCGCCACGCATTGGTTCATGCCTCGCCTGGCTCGCTTCCAGACCTGCTTTCCGAGGGAGGAGATCCATTTCCGGCTGATCAACGGTCCACTGGAGGGGCCGGTGGAGGGGATCGACATCGCCATGCGGTTCGATCCTCAGGCGGAAGCGAGCACATGTGTCTATCCCTTGATGCGCGAGTCGCTGCTGCCGGTTTGCTCCGAGCTCTATCAAGGGGCCCGCACTGAAGCGGACAATCTGCTGCCCGCGGCCGCCCGGATGATCTCGCTCAGCGGCTCCCGGTTTCAGTGGCACCAGCTCTTCGCGCCCTGCTTCGCGAGGGGGCGGGGGAACGAAATTCTGCTGACCGACTACAGCCTGGTGGTACAGGCGGCCCTGGTCGGACAAGGCATGGCGGTCGGCTGGTTCAACGTCGTATCCGGCCTGTTGGCCTCTGGCGCGCTGGTGCCGGCGCTGCCGCAGGTCATCGCGACCGGCCGCCGATGCGATCTGGTTTTGCCCAAACGTCCGCATTCGCCTGTCGTGACCGAGATCTGCGACTGGATGGTCCAGGAATTCCAGAGCGATATCGCACGCATCCGCATGCTTTACCCCAGCGTGGGTCGGCAGCTGGAAGAGACGCTCTTCTTGCCCAATCAGAACCAACTCAGGAGAACGCACGATGTACATCACGGCGCGTATCAGGGCCGAGAAAACCTATCATGGTTATGATGAAAACCGTCAGATGATCGTCGACGACAACGTGCGTGACGATTTTGTCGAGAAAGTCATCAGGCTGGACAGGATATTGTCGTTCACCGACAAGTATATCTTTATCGAGTGCCCTCACAACACCGTGCAGACTTGGGAGTACGAGGGATCCCTCGAGGAGATCAAAGCGCAGCTTCGCGAGGTTGGCCTGCTTTTGGGCTGAGATGGAAAACGAGGGATCCGCGGCCGCGTCTCGCAGCCTGGCAAGAGACGCGTCGGTCAGGCTTTGAGATGAAACGTCACCAGCAATGTAATCTCGGCGCTATCCGGCAGCGTCGCGGCGACGCGCAGGAAATTGCCGAAATGACTGATGCGCTGGAAGCTCACGGCATCCTTCGCCGCCGGCAGATCGAACTGCGAGCCCTCGGCGCACCAATGCATGCCGTCGGCCGAGATTTCGATCCGCGCCTTCGGCAGTTGTCCCTTCGGCTCTTTCAGCGCTCGGACGAAGACGATCGCCTCCTTGGCCCAGCCGGCCTCGTAGGGTTCAGTCGCAGCTTCGCCGGTCCAGGTTTCGTTGCGGGCGACGACGGCGGTCAGGTTCTCGGGCAGCATCAGAACTCTCCCGACAGGCAGACGGAATCGAGATAGGCGAAGGCGCGCTTGTCGGTGTCGGTCTCGGCGAAGAAGGCGAGATTGAGCATGCACCAGAGGTTCTTCATCGCGGGGATGCGGATGCAGTCGAAGCCGTCCATGGCGAAGACGCGGTCGTTGACCTGGAACCGCGTCGCCTGCATCGCGGCGAGATCGAAGTCGAAGCGCAGATAGTGCCAGTTCACCTTGGTCGGGATCTCGTTGTAGCAGAGCCGCTGCTCGCCGCCGGGCAGGTCCTCCCAGTCGTCCGGCGCGAGGTGATAATGGGTAATCGTCTTGCCGGCCGTTCCGATCGGCTTGATCGACGTCGTCCTGCGCTTGAACTGCCATCTCTGGATGTGCTGGCCGTCCTGAGCGTTGAGGAAGCGCAGATGCGGCATGACGCGATCGCCCGGGCCTGAGGTATCGCCGATCTGGAGATCGTAGAGGAAGCCGAAGGAGCGGATATCGGTCTCCGAGAGCTGCAGCTCGGTCGCCTCGGGCTTGAAGGTGAAATAGGCCTCGAGCCGGATCGGCCCTGGCTTGCGGAAGGTCAGGCGCTTGATCGCGACGTTCTGTGCGCCCTTCTTGGGCCGCGTCGCGATCTTCAGCGCATAGGAGCCGTCGACGCCGCCATGCGAGCCGAAATCCCAGTTCGGCAGGGTCGAGAGCATGGCGTGGCTGTGCTGGGCATAGCCCGGTAGCATCGCGTCCAGCGTGTCCTCGTAATTGCCGACGAGCTGGGTCCAGCCGCACATGCCGCGGTCGAAATCATCGAGGCAGATGATCCGGGGCAGGGGATCGAAGCGGCTGAGCTGCGGATCGGCCTCGCGGATGGCGCGGCGCAGGGCGTCGATGTCGGTCATGGCGATTACCCCTTCACCGCGCCGGCGGTCAGGCCCGCGACGAGATGCTTCTGCATGAGGATGACGAAGGCGAGCACCGGCACGAGTTGCACGGTCGAGGCGGCGAAGAGCACGCCCCATTCGACGCCCTCGACGGCGCCGATCATCTCGGAGATCACCAGCGGTGCGGTCTTCGCCTTGGTGGTGGTGAAGATGAAGGCGAAGAGGAACTCGTTCCAGGCATAGACGATGACGAAGACCGAGACGGCGAGCATGCCCTGAGCCGCCATCGGCAGGATGACGCGGGCGATGATCTGCATCTGCGAGGCGCCATCCATCATCGCGGCCTCGTCGAGCTCGCGCGGGATCTGGTCGATGAAGGTGCGCATCACCACCGTGCCCAACGAGACGAAGAAGGTGGCGTAGAGCACGATCAGCACGAAGTGGGTGTCGTTGAGGCCGAGCCAGTTCACCACCGGAAACAGCGGCAGCGTGATCACGATCGGCGGGATCAACCGGATGAAGATCAGGAAGAAGGCGGAAGCTTGCAGGCCTCGTGAGGCGAAGCGCGAATAGGCGAAGCCGGCGAGCAGCGAGACGGCGACGGCAAGCACGGTCGCGCCGACCGTAACCAGGAAGCTGTTCCACAGTCCGAAGAAGAAATCGCCCCAGCGGCTCCAGAGCGCTTCGTAGTTCGCGAGGGTGGGAGCGAACGAGAAGGCGCCGGAGGTCGAGAAGATGTCGCGGTCGGCCTTGAAGGACGACATGGCGATCAGGCCGATCGGCACCAGCGACCAGGCGACGATCGCGAGGACGCCGACGAGCTTGAGGAGATGGCGCAGGAGCTTAGGCACGCGCGAACATCTCCCTGTAGAGCCGGCGCAGATAGAACAGCGCGAGCAGGAGCGAGGCGAGCACCAGGAGCCAGCCGGTGGCGGCGGCCGGGCCGAAGGCGTTGTAACGGAAGGCCTCGAGATAGAGATAAACCGCCATCACCTCGGTCGAGCGTGCCGGGCCACCGCCGGTCATCAGCCAGACCTCGGAGAACAGGCGGAAAGCGAAGATGTAGCGGAACAGCGCCGCGATCAGCAGCGCCGGCATCAGCAGCGGCAGCGTCACCCGGCGAAACGAGGTCCAGGGCGAGGCGCCGTCGATCGCAGCGGCCTCGTAGAGATCGCTGGGTATCGAGAGCCTCGCCGCATAGAGGATGATGAAGCTGAAGGGCAGATGCAGCCAGATCGAGAGCAGGCTGACCATGGCGAGGCCATGGCTCGGGTTCACTGCCCATTCGATCGGCGGCAGGCCGAGCGACATCAGCAGCCGGCTCATCATCCCGACGTCCGGCTCGAACAGGAAGCGCCACATCACCACCGCCGAGACCTCGCTGACGGCATAGGGCGCCAGCACGATCGCCAGCAGCAGCGGCCGGAACGGCACGCCCGAGGCGAAGAACAGCGCCATGCCGAGGCCGAGCAGCAATTCGACATGGACGACCACGGCGACGACGATCACCGTGTTGAGCAGCGCCTTCCAGAAATAGGCGTCACCCAGCACCTTGGCGTAGTTGGCCAAGCCGACGAAGCTTGCCGCCTGGCCGAAGGAGGACTGGTTGAGGCTGAGCCAGAAGACGTAGATCGCCGGCAGGAAGATGATGCCGCCGATCATCAATTGCACCGGCGAGACCAGCGCGACGGCGGAGAGGGGCGTGCGGGCGCTCATCAGGCGATCCTGAAGCGCGCCAGCGCGTCGCGGTCTATCTCGATGCCCAGGCCCGGCCCCTGCGGCACGGAAAGCTTGCCGTCGTTGAGCTGCGAGCCCTCACCGACGATCGGGTGGGTGAAGGCGTCGCGCAGCGGGTTCTGGTAGACCATGCACTCGAAGGTGCGGAAGGTCTCGGCTGCGGCAGCGAGCTGCAGGCTGGCGGCGACGCAGATCGCGCCGGACCAGCCGACATGCGGGGCGTAGGCCGTGTTGAAGGCGGCGGCGAGCTCGCAGATGCGCCAAGTCTCGCTGATCCCGCCGGAACGCGTCACATCCGGCTGGAGCAATCCGAGCGAGCGATCCTGCAATGAGATCAGCGCATCGCTGGCGACGAAGTCGCTCTCGCCGGCAGCGAGCCGGATCGGCAGGTGCTGGGCGAGTCGGCGATAGCCCTCGCGATCCTGCGGCGCGATCGGTTCCTCGAAGAAGCCATAGCCGAGATCGGCCAGCGCCCGCCCGACGATCAGCGCATCGTCGACGTCATAGGCCCAGTTGGCGTCGACATAAAGCGCGATGTCGTCGCCGGCGAGCTTGCGGACGAGTTTCGCACGGGCGATCGCATCGCGCAGAGGATGGCCGAGCTTGACCTTGATCTCGCGGAAGCCAGCTTTCAGCACGGCGGCGACCTCGGCCTCGACCGTCGCATCGTCGAGCCAGTTGATCGAGGAGGCATAGGCCGCGACCTCGCTACGTCCCATGCCGCCGAGCAGTCGGTGGATCGGCAGGCCGGCCTGCTTTCCGGCAATGTCCCAGAGCGCGATGTCGACGGCCGCGATCGCCTCGACGATCTGGCCGCCGGGACGCCCCGACAAGGCGGCGCGCATCGCCTTCCAGAGTGCGCGCCGATCGGCGGCGTTGCGGCCGATCAGGCGCGGCACCAGCGCCTCCTCGATGAAGCGGGCATAGCCGGCGGCGCCGCGGCGGCAGAGTCCCTCGCCGAAGCCGACGGTGCCGTCTTCAGTCTCGATTTCGACGACGACGATCTCGATCGCCGGGTAGTCGCCCTGCGAGGTTCGCTGGACCTTAGGCAGCGTGGCCCGCAGCGGATGCACGGTGACCTTCGAGATGCGGCTGGCCGACATGAAGGAGTGTCCTTCGGCTGTTCAACTTATCTGATAGGTTGAACAGTTGCCAAGCTGAGTGGCATCTGTCAATGATCATCGAACGGAGGTGATCGATGAGCGATGCCGCTTCATCCTTGCTCGGTGGCGACGACCCATTCGCTGGCGGCGACGTCGTGCCGATGCGGCTGGGCGACGCCGTGATCCAGCGCATCACCCAGGCGATCCAGGATGGCAGGTTGAAGCCGGGCGACGCCCTGCCGTCCGAGGCGCGCATCGCTGCCTCCTTCGGCGTCAGCAAGCCGATCGCCCGCGAGGCGATCCGCCAGCTCGCGGCGATGGGCGTCGTCCATATCCAGCAGGGCAAGCCCACCCGCATTCAGGCGCTCGACGCCGCGCCGCTCGATCGCTTCTATCGTTTCGCCGTGCGTGGCCGCCCGAATGGTCTGACCGAGGCGGTGGAGTTGCGCCGCATACTCGAGCCGCCGATCGCAGCCCACAGCGCCGAACGCCGTTCGGCGCAGGATATCGAGAAGCTCGATTTGATCCTCGCCCGCATGGAGGACGCGCTCGGCCATGTGCCGCGCTGGATCGAGGCCGATCTCGACTTCCACGAGGCCGTCGCGGCCTCGTCCGGCAACCGCCTGCTCGACTTCCAGATCAGGGGCCTCAGGCCCGTGATCCGGGAGGTCATGGAAATCTTCAATTCGCGCGAGAAGCGCACCAGGGACGACTGGCGCCGCACCTATGAGCGCCATGTCCGCGTCGTCGAGGCGATCCGTGCCGGTGATCCGGCGGCGGCATCAGCCGCCATGAACAAGCATTTCGAAGCGGCTGAAGCCGCCATCGCGGAACTCGCGAACCATCGGGAGGACAGGCATGGGCACGGAGACGGGACTGAGCCGTAGGCAGTTCGGCGCCGGCATTCTCGGGCTGAGTTTCACGGCGCTCGGCGCAGGAAGTGCTCGCGCGCAGCAGAGCGGGCCGTTCAACGTCTTCACTCATCGCGTGATGCAGACGGTCGCGACCGGCGCGCAGGGCGGCGACATCACCAAGGACTGGGCCGCCAAGAACGGCGTCAGCGTCCAGTGGACGACCTTCGACACCGGCCCGCTGCAGGAGCGGCTGTTCCGCGAGGCGAGCCTCGGCGAGACTTCGGTCGATGTCGGCTTCGTCGTCAACACGCAGGTGGTGCCGCGCGCCGCCAGCCTGTTCGAGCCGCTCGACGATTACCTGAAGAAGGATCCGGTCGAGGACCTCGCCGACATCTTCCCTGGCTTGATGAAGGGCATGAATGTCGCTGGCAGGCAGCTCGCCGTTCCGTTCCGGCATGCCTCCTCCGGCCTGCATTACAATGAGGAGATCCTGGCGGAGAAGGGGTTCTCCAAGCCGCCGGCGACGATCGAGGAGATGATCGAGATCGCCAAGGCTTGCAGCTATCGCCGCGCCGACGGCACGCAGGTCGTCGGTCTGTGCACGCCGGGGGTGACCTATCCCAATGTGATCGACCTCGCCCGCGCCTGGGATGGCGAGTTCATCACACCGGACTTCAAATGCGCCGCCGATCAGCCGCCGATGCTGAATGCAATCAAAACCCTGCGCGCGCTGTTCCAGGCCAATGCCTTCCCGCGCAACTTCGCGACGCTCTCGCCGGAGGACGTCAATGTCTGGATGCAGCAGGGCCGAGCGGCGATGAGCCTGCAGAGCATGGGCCGAAACCGCATCTACAACGATCCGCAGAAGTCGAAATTCTCCGGCAAGATCAGGACGATCGCCGTGCCGGCCTCGAAGACGCTCGCCGGGAAATATGAGGCAGCTCCAGCCAAGGTCGAGTTCTGGGGCATGGTCATCCCGAAGAATGCCAGGCGCAAGGACCTCGCCTGGAGCTTCATCAAGGCGATGGCCTCGAGGGAGGCGACGCTGAAGGCCGCGCTCAACGGCAATGGCCCGGTGCGCGCCTCGACCTATGCCGACCAGAGCTTCGCCGGGACGGTGCCCTATGCGGCCGAGGAGCTGAAGGTGCTGAAGGTGGCGCGCGTGCCGCTGCCGGCCTTCGACGAGGCGGCCCGCGCCGGCGACCTCTTCAAGGAAGAGGCGGAGGCCGCGGTGCTCGGCATGAAGACGCCGGAGGAGGCGATGGCCTCGCTGGTCAAGCGCGTGCAGCCGCTGCTGCCGGCCTGACCGCAAGGCGGGACAAGCCTGGAGGAGATGCCATGACCTTTCCGATCTCGCGCCGCCGCTTCGGCGCTCTCGCCGGTGCTGCCGTGGCCGCATCCGTCCTGCCCGGTCGCGCCTTCGCACAGGCAAAGACATTCACAGCCCTCGGCCATCGCGTCCACCAGACCGCCGCCACGACCGGGCCGGGCGGCGACGCCACCGAAGCCTTCCGCAAGGCGAACGGCGCGACCCTGAACTGGGTCACCTTCGGCGACGTCAACGCCGTGCATGAGCGCCTGCTGCGCGAGGCCTCGCTGGCGGAGACCTCGATCGACGTCGCCTATCTCGTCAACGGCCGCGCCGTGCCGCGCAATCTCAAGCTGTTCGAGCCGCTCGACGCGCTGCTGAGGGACGCGCCGATCGAAGCCTTCGACGATTTCGCGCCCGGCCTGATCGCACCGCTCAAGGTCGATGGCGCCCTGCACGGCATCCCGATCCGCCACGCCACCAACGCGCTGATCTACAATGAGGCACTGCTGGAGGAGCGCGGCGTCAGCAAGCTGCCGACCACTTTCGAGGAACTGGTCGAGGTTGCGCGCAAGCTCACCTTCAAGCGCGAGGATGGCACGCAGGTGAATGGCCTCGCCTTCACCGCCGTCTTCGCCTCGAATTTCCTGACGGTCTCGCGCTGCCTCGGCGGCGACTACATGACCGCTGACGGCAAGCTCACCGCCAACGAGCCGGCGATGGTCAAGGCGCTGACGATCCTCGCCGATCTCTACAAGACCGGCGTGCTGCCGCGGAATCTTGCCACGGTGAACAACGAGGAGATCACCACCTGGATGCAGCAGGGCAGGGCGGCGATGACGATCAACCCGTTCGCGCGCCTGGTCTCCTACAATGATCCGGCCAAGGGCAAGTATGGCGGGCGCTTCAAGTCGCTGCTGCCGCCGATGGCCGCCGACGTTGCCGGCAAGGTCGCCTTCGCGCCGACCGTCGAGTTCTGGTCGCTGATGATCCCGAAGAGCGCCAAGCAGAAGCCGCTCGCCTGGGAATTCATCCGCGCTTTGTCGTCGAAAGCCGGGACCACGGCGATGGCGCTCAACGGTAACGGCCCGACCCGGATCTCGACCTATGCCGACGAGGAGTTGAAGGCGGCGATGCCTTATGCCGCCGACGAGGCTGCGGCGCTGAAGGCCTCGCGCATCCATCTGCCGGCCTTCGACGAGCAGGCCCGCGCCCATGACATCTTCGTCGAGGAAACGCAGGCTGCCGTGCTCGGCCGCAAGCCACCGCAGCAGGCGATGGACGATGCCGTTGCCCGCGTGAAGCCGCTGCTCGGCTGATGGCGGGGCCGCTTTCGGGGCGCACCGCGCTCGTCACTGGCGCGGCGCGCGGCATCGGGCTCGCGATCGCCACGCGCCTCGCCGAAGCCGGCGCGCATGCGATCATCCATGACCGCGACGCAGCCTTGGCTCGCGCGGCCGTAGCCGATCTGCAGGCGAGAGACCTCGCGGCCTCGCCCTTGATCGCCGATCTCGCCGAGGCCGCGGCCCCGTCCGCCATGGCGGCGGAGCTGGCCGCGAACGGAACCGAGCCCGACATCCTCGTGCTCTGTGCCTCCGTCGAAACGCTCGAAACCTGGGACGTGGTCTCGGAGACCGCGATGGCTGCACAGACCGAAATCAATCTCCACGCGACAGTGCGGCTGCTGCAGGCCTTCCTGCCGGGGATGCTGGCGCGTGGCTTCGCCCGAGTGATCGCGATCGGCAGCGTGCAGGAGACGCGGCCCAATCCGACGCATTTCTATTACGCAGCGACCAAGGCGGCGCAGACCAACATGATCCTCAGTCTGGCGCGGACCCTGCGTGCGCCGGATGTCACCTGCAACATCATCCAGCCCGGCGCGATCCTGACCGATCGCAACCGCGCTGTTCTCGCCCAGCCCGGGCGGGAGGAGCAGGTGCTCGCCCGCATTCCGCTCGGCAGGCTCGGCCGCGCCGATGACTGCGGGGGGGCGGCCCTGCTGCTTTGCTCGCCCGAGGGCAGCTACATCAACGGTGCCGAGATCGCGGTCGATGGCGGGATGAGGCTCTGATGGTTGCAGCAGCACAATAGTGCCGCCACTGTCGAATGCCGGGATCGGCATGCCGGAAACAGGCATCAGATCTTCGGCGGCGGCAGGTTCAACTCCTGCGTCAACCATTGTGTGAACATCCGCACTGACCGGCGCGCCTTCGCCACGCGCGGAAAGACCAGGTAGTGGCCGACATAGCGGACGTCCTGTGCCCGTCCTGCGAGAGGCGCCACCAGCCGGCCGTCGGCGATCTCGCGTTCGGCCAGCCGGATTGATTCAAGCGCGACGCCGAGACCGTCGACTGCTGCGGCAATCGCCATGAAAGACCGATCGAAACGCGAGCCGCGTGGCGTCGGCGGGCTGATGTCGTTGGCGCCGAACCAGCTGGTCCAGCGCACCCGCTTGTTGTCGCTTTCGATCAGCTTCGCGCCGAGCAGGTCCTTGGGCGAGCGGATTCCTGCGGCCAGCTCCGGCGCGCAGAGCGGGGTCACGATCTCCTCGCCGAGCGGGATGACGATCAGCCCTTCCTGCCGCGGCGGCCCGTAGCAGATGTCGGCGTCGAACTCGTCGTGCTCGAACTGCGGGTAGTCGACGCCCGCAGCCAGCCGCACTTCGAGGCCGGGCTGCTTGGCGAGGAGGTCGCGCAGACGCGGCAGCAGCCATTGCGCCGCCATCGACGGCGCGCAATGCAGCCGCAGCAGATTGCCCGAGCGGGCGCCCACCGTTTCGATGCCCTGCCGCATCTCGTCGAACCCGGCCGCGACATGGCGCAGCAA
Source organism: Allobosea sp. (assembly GCA_024231975.1). Lineage (GTDB taxonomy): Bacteria > Pseudomonadota > Alphaproteobacteria > Rhizobiales > Beijerinckiaceae > Allobosea. The sequence continues at coordinate 108,884 of JAAEQB010000120.1, read as the reverse complement.
CGCTTCGCCTGCCACGTTGAGATGAACGGCGCGGCTCTGCCGCTCGAACAGCGCCGCACCCATCAGGATTTCGAGCTTGCGGACGGCATGGCTGATCGCGCTCGGTGAAATCCCGAGTTCCTCGCCGGCGGCGCGAAACGAGCCCGTCCGGGCCGCCGCCTCGAAGGCCTGGAGCGCGGAAAGCGGCAAGCGTCGCATGACTGTCCCCTTAGGGTGCGTCGGGCCGGTCGGCCGAACAGGTGAATGTAGTTCATGTCATCGCGCAATCTTTGCGTTTTTCATGCGCGAAAGCATGAGCCACTCTCAGGCAACAGAGCCTGACGATCGAGGGATGGAATGCTCCTGCAGAACAAGACCGCTGCGATTTCGGGCGCCGCCAGCGCGCGCGGCATCGGCCTCGCCACCGCCAAATTGTTCGCCGCCCACGGCGCCCGCATCGCCATCCTCGACATCGACGAAGCTGCGGCAAAGGAAGCAGCGGCGGCTCTCGGCCCGCAGCATATCGGCCTGCGCTGCGACGTCGCCGACAAGGCGTCCTGCCAGAAGGCTGCCGACCAGGTCATCGCCGCCTTCGGCCATCTCGACATCCTGATCAACAATGCCGGCGTCACCCAGCCGGTGAAGACGCTCGAGATCGACGAGGCGAGCTGGGACCGGATCCAGGATATCAACTGCAAGGGCGTGCTGTTCCTGAGCCAGGTCTTCATCCCGCATATGCAGGCGCGGAAGCAGGGCGCGATCGCCTGCATGTCCTCCGTCTCGGCGCAGCGCGGCGGCGGCATCTTCGGCGGCCCGCATTACTCCTCGGCCAAGGCAGGCGTGCTCGGCCTTGCCAAGGCAATGGCGCGCGAGTTCGGCCCGGACGGCATCCGCGTCAACTGCGTCACCCCCGGCCTGATCCAGACCGACATCACCGGCGGCAAGCTCACCGACGAGATGCGCAAGGACATCATCAAAGGCATCCCGCTCGGCCGGCTCGGCGACGCCAGCGATGTCGCGGGCATCTACCTGTTCCTCGCCTCCGATCTTTCGGCCTACGTCACCGGCGCCGTCATCGACGTCAATGGCGGCATGCTGATCCACGGCTGAGCCATGAGCACCGCTCCACTCGGCCACAATGTCTCGCTCGAACGCCGCGCCTGGAACATCCGCCGCCACGCCATCCTGATGGGCGAGGTGCAGGGCCAGGGCTATATCGCGCAGGCGCTCGACATCGCCGATGTCCTCGCCGTCGCCTATTTCCACGCGATGCGCTACCGGCCGGACGATCCGGATTGGGAGGGGCGCGACCGCTTCCTGCTCTCGAACGGCCATTATGCGATCGCGCTTTACGCCGCGCTGATCGAGGCTGGGATCATCCCCGAGGACGAACTCGAAACCTATGGCTCTGACGAGAGCCGCCTGCCGATGTCGGGCATGGCGAGCTACACGCCGGGCATGGAGATGTCCGGCGGCTCGCTGGGCCTCGGCCTCTCGATCGCGGTCGGCAAATGCCTCGGCCTCAAGCGCAAGGGCTCGGACGCCAGCGTCTACACCCTGTTCTCCGATGGCGAGCTCGACGAGGGCTCGGTCTGGGAGGCGATCATGTCCGCCGCCCATTACGGGCTCGACAACCTGATCGCCGTCGTCGACGTCAACAACCAGCAGGCCGACGGGCCCTCGACCAAGGTCATGGGCTTCGAGCCGCTGGCGGAGAAGCTTCAGGCCTTCGGCTGGTTCACACAGCGCGTCGACGGCAACGACCTTTCCGCCGTCCGCGCCGCCTTCGATGCCGCCAAGGCTCAGGCGGGCAGGCCCAGCATGATCATCGCCGACACGCTGATGGGCAAGGGCGTGCCCTTCCTCGAAGCGCGCGAGAAGAACCACTTCATCCGGGTCGAGGCCCATGAATGGCAGCTTGCGCTCGCGGCGCTCGACGAGAGGAAGCCGTCATGAAGCCCGCCGCCAAGAGCGAGCCCGGCAAGCCGCGCCTGACGACGTCGGCGATGATCGCCTCGATCGCGGGCGAAGGGCAGCGCACCAGGCCCGCACCGTTCGGCCATGCGCTGGTCGAGCTGGCGAAGCGCGACGCCTCCATCGTCGGCATGACCGCCGATCTCGGCAAGTACACCGACCTGCACATCTTCGCGCAGGCCTTTCCAGACCGGCACTACCAGATGGGCATGGCCGAGCAGCTGCTGTTCGGCGCCGCCTCCGGCCTCGCCTCGGAAGGCTTCACGCCTTTCGCGACGACCTATGCGGTCTTCGCCTCGCGCCGGGCCTATGACTTCATCCACCAGACGATCGCGGAGGAAGACCGCAATGTGAAGATCGCCTGCGCGCTGCCGGGCCTGACCTCGGGCTATGGGCCGTCGCACCAGGCGGCAGAGGATCTGGCGCTGTTCCGCGCCATGCCGAACATGGTGGTGATCGACCCCTGCGACGCGCACGAGATCGAGCAGGTCGTGCCGGCCATGGCGCGGCACAAGGGCCCGGTCTATATGCGCCTGCTGCGCGGGCAGGTGCCGCTGGTGCTCGACGAGTACGGCTACAAATTCGAGCTCGGCAAGGCCAAGCTCCTGCGCGACGGCTACGAGGTCCTGTTCATCTCTTCCGGCATCATGACGATGCGCGCGCTGGAGGCGGCCAAGGCGCTGGAGCAGGACCGCATCGATGTCGGCGTGCTGCATGTGCCGACGATCAAGCCGCTCGATACCGCGGCGCTTCTCGAAGCCTGCGCCAAGCCGGGCCGGCTCGTCGTCGTCGCCGAGAACCACACGGTCAATGGCGGGCTCGGCGAGGCAGTCGCCGGCCTGTTGATGCGCGAGGGCGTGCACCCCGGCTTCCGCATGGTCGGCCTGCCGGACGAATTCCTCGCGGCCGGGGCGTTGCCGACATTGCACGACCGCTACGGCATCTCGACGGACGCTCTCTGCAACCGGGTGAAGGGCTGGCTGAAATAGCCGGAGCACGCTGCGGCTCCCGCCAAGAGGAGCGCGCGACGGGGAGGGATGATGAAGACGATCGGTTTCGTGGGGCTCGGCTCGATGGGCCTGCCCATGGCGATCAACCTGGGCAAGGCCGGCTTTGCCGTGACTGGTTTCGACCTGCGGGCCGAGGCTCGCCAGGCGTTGCAGGCTGCCGGCGGTGAAGCAGCGAGTTCGCTCGCCGAGGCGTTCTCCGGCCGGGACGCTGTCGTCCTCATGGTCGTCAATGTGGCGCAGGCCGAGGACATCCTGTTCGGTCAGGGCGCGCTGACTCGGCTCGCGCCGGACGGCGTCGTCATCCTGATGGCGACCTGCCCGCCGGGGGCCGTCGCGGCGCTCGCCGCCCGTGTCGATGCGACCGGGCGCGCGCTGGTCGATGCGCCTGTCTCCGGTGGCGTGGTCGGCGCCGAGGCGGGCAGCCTGACCATCATGGCCGCGGCCCGTCGGCCCGTTTTCGAAGCGGCGAAGCCAGTGCTCGACGCCATGGGCTCCACGGTCGTCTTCATGGGCGAAGAGCCGGGTCAGGGCGCGACGGCGAAGGCCGTCAACCAGCTGCTCTGCGGCGCCCATCTCGCCATCGCGGCGGAAGCGCTGTCGCTGGCTGAGAAGCTCGGCGTCGATACGCGGGCGATGCTCGACATCGTCTCCGGCTCGGCCGCCTCGAGCTGGATGCTCAGGGATCGCGGCGCCCGCATGCTGGAGCGCGAGCCGCGCGTGACCAGCGCGGTCGACATCTTCGTCAAGGATCTCGGCATCGTCCTCGAAGCAGGACGCGATGCCAAGGCGGCGCTGCCGATGGCCGCGCTTGCCCATCAGCTCTTCCTGTCGGTCTCGGGGCGCGGCCTTGGCGCACGCGACGACAGCCAGGTGATCGCCGCCTACCGCGCCATGCAGGGGCGTGACGCGACCTGATCCGGAACAAGCAGCAAGAGCCGTCGAAACGGCGTGAATGGGAGGATGACATGACGAAGACCGATCTGCCGACCGGAAGGCTCAGCCGCCGGAGCCTGCTCACCGCAGGGCTGGCGATGCCGGCCGTGCTCAGCCTGCCGCGTGGCGCGCAGGCGCAGGTCACCATGACGCTCGGCCACAACGCCGCCGCCGGCAACCCGCGCTGGGTCGCAGCCGACAAGTTCGGCGAGCTGCTCAAGGAGCGCACCAATGGCCGGCTCGCCGTGCGCGTCGCCGGCGCCGAGCAGCTCGGCAACGAGCAGTCCCTACTGACCAGCCTGCGCACCGGCGCGGTCGACATGACCGTCAACAGCCAGGGCTCGACCTCGGCGCTGCTGCCGGAGCTCGCGGCCCTCGGCCTGCCCTTCCTGTTCCCGAATTCCGCTGCTGCGTTCAAGGTGCTCGAAGGCCCGATCGGCACCGAGTTCGACCAGCGCTTCGCCAAGATCGGCATGGTGCCGCTCGGCTGGTGGGACAACGGCATCCGCCACATCACCAACAGCAAGCGCCCGGTCGTGAAGCCGGCCGACCTCAAGGGTCTCAAGATCCGCACGCCGCCCGATCCGATGACGATCGACATCTTCCAGGCGCTCGGCGCCGGCACCGAGCAGATCTCCTTCGGCGAGCTCTATGTCGCGCTCCAGCAGGGTGTCGTCGACGGGCAGGAGAACCCGCTCGTCAACATCGCCTCGTCCAAGCTCTTCGAGGTCAACCGCTTCATCTCGCTCTCGGCCCATAAATGGGAGTGCTCGCCGTTCCTGATGTCGCAGATCACCTGGATGCGGCTGTCGCCGGCCGATCGCGAGGTGGTCAAGGCGACGGCGAAGGACGCCGGCGAGCTGCAACGCAAGCTCTTCCTCGACGCCGAGACCAAGTTCGCGGCCGAGTTCAAGGCCAACCCAAAGCTGCAGGTCAACGAGGCCGACATGGCCGCCTTCCGCGAGGCCTCCGCCAAGGTCTACGACGCCTGGAAGACCAAGCCGTTCGGCGATTTCGTCGATCGGCTGGCCAAGGCCGCGAAGGTCTGAGGCGATGGACAGGCAGCCCGAGACGGGGTGGCGCGCCAGCGCCATCGCCCTGGCGGACGGTGTCGACCGTCTCGCCGCCAGGTTCTGCGAGATCGTCGTGATCGCGGTCGGCTCGGCGCTGCTCGCCATGCTCGCCGCCAATGTCGGCGCGCGCTATGCGCTTGATTCCGGCGGCTTCCGCTTCGCGCAGGAGCTGCCGGAGAGGCTCTTCCCGGTCTTCATCATGGCGGGCGTCGTACTCGGCGTGCAGAAGGGCGGGCACATGGCGGTCGAGACCGTGCTCGCCATGCTCGGACGGCAGGGTGCGCGGATCATGCTGCTGGTCGGGCATGCCATCGTGATCGGCAGCTATATCCTGCTCAGCAAGGACATACTGCTTCTCGCCGACATGCTTTGGATCGACCGCTCCCCGGTGATGGGAATCCCGGCGAGCTATGGCTACTACACGCTCGCGACCGGGCTCGCGTTGATCATCGTCGTCACGACGACGCAGGCCGTGCGCGTTGCCCTGATGGGGCCTGAGGCCATGCCCGTCCCGGCGCCCGAGGAGCAGGTCGCATGAGCATCACCCTCATCGTCTCCTTCACCGTCCTGATGCTGCTCGCCATCCCGGTCGGCCATGCGCTGATCGTGGCGGCGGGCACGGCCCTCCTGGTGCAGGGTCAGATCCCGCTGACGATCATCGCGCAGCAGATGTACCAGCAGACCCAGTCCTTCCCGATGCTGGCGCTGCCCTTCTTCATGCTGGCCGGCTCGCTCATGCTCGGCGGGGCGCTGGGCAACGAGCTGCTCGCCTTCGCCTCCAAGGCGATGCAGCGCTGGCGCGGCGGGCCGCTCTCGACCACGGTGGTCGCCTCGGTGGTGTTCGGCGGGGTCTCCGGCAGCGCCGTCGCCAATGCCAGCGCGCTCGGCTCGGTGCTGATCCCCTGGCAGAAGCGGCAGGGCTATCCGGCCCCGCTCTGCGCCGCCAACAATGCGACCTCGGCGATCATCGACATCCTGATCCCGCCTTCGATCCCGCTGATCCTCTATTCGCTGGTCTCGAACGTCTCGATCGCCGACCTCTTCACCGCCGGCATCCTGCCTGGCCTGCTGATGGCCGGCGGCTTCATCGTGCTGTGCAGCTGGATCGCGCGGCGGCGAGGCTTTGTGTCGCCAGAGGCGCCGGTCTCCAAGGCGGAGCTGGCGCGGCTGGCCTGGCGCAGCATGCCGGCGCTGCTGATGCCGGTCTTCATCCTGCTCGGCCTGCGCTTCGGCATCGCGACGCCGACCGAGATCGCGGTTCTCGCCGTGTTCTACGCGCTGGTGCTGAGCGTCGTGCTCTATCGGGACATGAACTGGCGTCGTTTCCGGGTCAGCATGGTCGAGGCGGGCGTCGCGACCGGGGTGGTGATGCTCGTCATCATGGGCTCGGCCATCGTCGGCTGGATCCTGACCTTCGATCAGGTGCCGCAGCGCTTCGCCGAATGGGTCTCGGCGACGATCTCGAACCCCTATTTCGTCATCCTGGCGATGAACATCCTGCTGCTGCTCGTCGGCATGCCGATCGACCTGCCGCCGGCGATCCTGCTGCTGGGGCCGATCTTCGTGCCGCTGGCGGCCTCGATCGGGCTCGATCCCGTCCAGCTCGGCATCATCATGGTGCTGAACCTCGGCATCGGCCTCTACACGCCGCCGATTGGCACGACCTTGTTCATCTCGACCTCGATCGCCCGGACCTCGCTCGGCGAGACGACGCGCGAGCTCTGGCCCTTCTTCGGGGTGGCGATGATCGTGCTGCTGCTGGTGAGCTATGTGCCGGCGCTGACGATCTATTGAGCCGGTCGACCGGCTGGTTGCGCGGGTGCCGGCACCCGCCCGCATCCTGACTCCTGCGGGTGCGCCGTCATGGCATAGCCATGACGGCGTCCCATATCCGGTGGGACTGTAACCATCCGGCTCGTCCGATGACGTCGATTGCTGTGCGTGCCGCCTCCCGTGGGGAGGAGAGCGCGGTCTCCGCCCTCATCACACTCGCCTTCGCCAGCGATCCGATGGCGCGCTGGTCGCTGCGAGATCCGCAGGCCTATCTCGCCGTGATGCCCGATCTGATCCGTGCTTTCGGCGCCGCCGCCTATGACAGCGACAGCACCTATGTGAGCAAGGATTTCGGCGGCGCGGCGATGTGGCTGCCGCCTGGTGTCGAGCCCGATGTCGAGATGCTCGATCGCCTCATCCAGGAGAACGCCGATCCGGCGATCCTGCCCGACGTCGGCGCGATGTTCGAGGCGATGGCACACTATCACCCGAAGGTGCCGCACTGGTATCTGCCGCTGATCGGTACCGACCCGACACGGCAGGGCGAGGGCATCGGCGGTGCGCTGATGCGTCACGCGCTCGCCCGCTGCGACCGCGACGGCGTCGCTGCCTATCTGGAATCGTCGAATCCACAGAATATCCCGCTCTATCAGCGGCACGGTTTCGAGATCCTCGGAACCATCCAGATCGGATCGTCGCCGGTCCTGACGCCGATGCTCCGGCCGCCGCGGCCTGCCGCGGGCTGATCGGAACAGGCTTCCGATAGGCCTGTTCAGTCAGGCGCGACCACATTGGTCGGATTGCCTGCGACGAAGTTCTCGATGTTGTCGATGAGCTGGTCGACAAGAGCCTGCTGGGCCTCAGCCGAGGCCCAGGCGACATGCGGGGTGCAGATCACGTTGCTGCGGCGGGCGAGGCGCATGAAGGCGCTGTCCGGAGCCGGCGGTTCCGGCAACGTCACGTCCAGCCCGGCGGCGGACACCAGCCCTTCATCCAGAGCGACCTCGAGATCCTCCTCGACGATGAGGCCGCCGCGGGCGGTGTTGACGATGATCGGCCGGCGCCTCATCCGGCGGAAGGCGGCGAGATCGAGCATGCCGCGCGTCTCGCTGGTGAGCGGGCAGTGCAGGCTGATGACATCCGAGGTCTCGATCAATTCGTCGAGGCTGACGATGCCTGCCTGCCCGGGCTTCGCGGCGGGATCGTAGAAAACGACTTCCATGCCGAAAGCCCGCGCGATCCCCGCGACCTGATTGCCGAGCACGCCCGCACCAATGAGGCCCAGCCGCTTGCCGCTGAGATCGACGATCGGGTTGCTGAAGAAGCAGAACTGGCCGGCCTTCTGCCATTCCCCGGCCAGCACCTCCTGGCGATATGGGACGATGGACCGCGCGAGCGCCAGCAGCAGCGCAAAACTGTGCTCCGGAACCGTGGCCTTCGCATAGCCGCGAATGTTGACGGTCGGGATTCCGCGATCGGCGGCAGCCCGCTTGTCGACGCAGTCCGTCCCGGTCGCGGCGATCGCGATGAGCTGCAGGCCCGGCAGGCGCGACAGCGTGCCGGCGCGCAGATCGACCTTGTTGTTGATGATGATGGTCGCGCCTGCAGCGCGGGCGGCCACTTCATCGGCCTGCGTCTGTCCGTATTCGATCCATTCATGCGGGAAGGACGGACGGCGGATGGCCACCGCCGGAGCGACGGTGTCACGATCGAGAAAGACGATCCGGTGCATGGCGTCTCCCGTTACAGGCGTGCGCGGGCTTGCGCAGCCACGGCTTCGGCGGTGATGCCGAAATGCCTGTAGAGCTCGTCGGCCGGGCCGGACGCGCCGAAGCCGCTCATGCCGACGAAGCCGCCCTCCTCGCCGATCCAGCGCTCCCAGCCGAATTTCACGGCGGCCTCGACGGCCACGCGCACGCAGCCCTCGCCGAGCACGTCCCGGCGATAGGCAGGGCCCTGCTCCTCGAACAGGCTCCAGCACGGCATCGAGACGACGGCGGCGGGAATGCCGTCCCGTTGCAGCATCTCGCGGGCCGCAAGCGCGATCTGCACCTCCGATCCGGTCGAGAGCAGCGTCACCTTGCGCGCTCCGCCTTCCGCTTCGGCGAGCACATAGGCGCCGCGCGCCGAGCGGTTCTCCGGTCCGCCGTCGCGCCGCAACTGCGGCAGGCTCTGACGGGCGAAGACGAGGGAGACCGGGCCCCTGCTGTGCGATAGCGCGATCTCCCAGGCCTCGGCTGCCTCGACCGCGTCGCAAGGGCGCAGCACCAGCATGTTGGGCATCGCCCGCAGCGAGGCGATGATCTCGACCGGCTGGTGCGTCGGCCCGTTCTTGCCGATGCCGATCGAGTCGTGGCTGAAGACGAAGAGTGTCGGCAGCCCCATCAGCGCGGCCATGCGCATCGCCGGCCGCTCATAGTCCGAGAACGGCAGATAGGTCACGGCGAGCGGGATCACGCCGCCATGCGCGGCGATGCCGTTGGCGAGGGCGCCCATCGCATGCTCGCGCACGCCGCAATGGAGATAGCGGCCCGCCCGGTCGCCCGTGTTGAAGGCGGCAAGCTGGCGCTTGTGGTTGGTCGGCGCCTCAAGATCGGCGCAGGCCGTCATCATTTCCGGCAGCACCTCGTAGAGCGCCGCTGCGATCTCTCCTGAGGCCGCGATCGAGAATTCGGCCTTGCCGCCCTGCGCGGCGCGCTGCTTGAAGGCATGGATGGCCTCGCGCCAACCGGCTTTCAGGGTGCGTCCGTGCACGCGCTCGAATTCGTCGCGGACGGCGTTGCTCATGGCCGCATGCCGCGTGAGCCAGGCCGCACGCTCCCCCGCCCCGCGTGCTGCGATCGCCTGCCAGGCCGCCGCGACTGGGTCGGGAGTCTCGAACGATCCGCCCGCCCAGCCGAAGCGATCGGCCATCGCGGCACGATCCTCCGGGAAAAGCTTGCCGGAATGGCCGCCGCGCTGGCCTTCGAGACGCGGAATGCCGCGGGCGATCGTGGTCCGGCAGGCGATCAGCGAGGGCCGTGGATCGAGCTTGGCAGCGGTGATCGCCGCGTCGATCGCAGCTATATCATGGCCGTCGATCTCCTGGACGTGCCAGCGGGCGACGCGGAAGCGCTCGGCGACGTCCTCCGAGATCGAGAGTTCGGTCGCGCCGTCATCGGTGATGGCGTTGTCGTCCCAGAAGACTGTGAGCTTGCCTAGCCGCAGATGGCCAGCGAGCTGGATGACTTCCTGCCCGACACCTTCCTGCAGGCAGCCATCTCCGACGAAGGCCCAGGTCCGGTGGTCGATGAGCCCGCTGCCGAAGCGGGCATTCAACGAAGCTTCTGCGATCGCCATGCCCAGCGCATTGGCGATGCCTTGGCCGAGCGGGCCGGTCGTGGTCTCGATCCCGGCTGCCGGCTCGTACTCGGGATGTCCGGCGCAAGGTGAGCCGAGTTCACGAAAGCGCTTCACCGCGTCGAGTGGGATGTGCCGGTAGCCGGTCAGGTGCAGCAGGGAATAAAGCAGCATCGAGCCATGGCCGTTCGAGAGCACGACGCGGTCGCGATCAGGCCAGGTCGGATCCGCCGGATCGAATTTCAGATGCCGTGCGTAGAGAGTGGTGGCGATCTCGGCCATGCCGAGTGGCACGCCTTGATGGCCCTCGCCCGCGGCGAGAATGGCATCCACGGAGAGAAACCGGATCGCATGAGCCATCTCTGCGAGAGTGGCTGGGCGCAGTCCGGCGGACGCGCCCCATTGTGGGGTATTCAAGCTCTGCCTCTCGCGACATGACGTTTGGAGAGCAGATTGTGCCCAGGTTCAGGCGCCGGCTAAAACGCGAAATTTAGAGCAATGCATGAACTCGATTCAGCTTTGAGCGCCGGATCATTTTTTCGAGCGATCAGAGATGATCGGTCTTTGTTCCTCGATATGTGCGCACCTTTCTCGAACGGCGCAGATGCAGGCGGCTTCCCGCCTTGGTGCGATTGGCCTCGGCGTCCGCTCATCGCCACATGCCGCGCATTTTGGCGCGCACGTCGATCTTCGGGCCGGCGGAGGCCGGGCGAGCGCCGGCCGGCGTCGCCAGAGGCCAGGCTCGCCGCTGGAAATGCTTCAGCAGAGTGTTCGGGATGAAGCGCGTGCGCGCCGCGTAGACGTGCCGGTCGCCGGTCGATGACTGGCCGTGCGTGAAGAAGCGCTGCGGCACCATCAGGTGCAGGTCGTCCTTGGCGCGCGTCATCGCGACATAGAGCAGCCGGCGCTCCTCCTCGATCTCGTCCCTGGCGCCGGCGCCGAGATCGATCGGGATGCAGCCATCGACGACGTTCATGACGAAGACCGACTTCCACTCCTGCCCCTTGGCCGAATGGATGGTCGAGAGGATGAGATAGTCCTCGTCGAGATGCGGCACGCCGGCCTGGTCGCTGGTGGCGTCCGGCGGATCGAGGGTCAATTCGGTCAGGAAGCGCTCGCGCGAGGGATAGCCGCCTGCGATCTGCTCGAGCTGGAGGAGATCGGCCTGGCGCGTCGTCGCATCCTCATGGATGCGCTCCAGATGCGGCTCGTACCAGAGGCGGGCCCGCTCGATCTCGGCCGGCCAGCCTGACCTGCCTGAGCGCAGCGCCTCGATCGCTTCGACAAACGATGTCCAGTCTTCTCCGGCGCGGGCTGGCGCGGGGGCGTCGCGCAGGGCTTCCGCCCCGTCGGGCGCCTGTGCCAGGTGCTCGATAACGCGCTGGGCCGAGGTTGGCCCGACGCCGGGCATGAGCTGCATCACGCGGAAAGCCGAGACACGATCGCGCGGGTTCTCGACGAAGCGCAGCAGCGCGAGCAGGTCCTTGACGTGGGCGGCGTCGAGGAATTTCAGCCCGCCGAACTTCACGAACGGGATGTTCCGGCGCGTCAGCTCGATCTCGAGCGGGCCGCTATGGTGCGAGGCGCGGAAGAGCACGGCCTGTTGCTTCAGCGCCGCACCGGCCTCGCGGTTCTCCAGCACCCTCTCGGCGATGAAGCGGGCCTGGTCGGCTTCGTCGCGGACATTGACCAGCTCGGGCGCTGCGCCGGCGGCCCGATCGGTCCAGAGGTTCTTGGTGAAGCGCTCGGCCGCAAGATCGATCACCGCATTGGCGGCGCCGAGGATCGCCCGCGTCGAGCGGTAGTTCTGGTCGAGGGTGATCACCTCGGCCGGCGGCGAGAAGGCGAGCGGGAAGTCGAGGATGTTGCGGACGGTCGCGGCGCGGAAGGAATAGATCGACTGCGCGTCGTCGCCGACCACCGTCAGCCCGCGACCATCAGGCTTCAGGGCCAGCAGGATCGACGATTGCAGCCGGTTGGTGTCCTGGTACTCGTCGACCATGACATGGTCGAAGCGCGCCCCGACATCGGCCGCGAGATCGGCATCGGTCATCGCCTGCGCCCAGTAGAGCAGCAGGTCGTCGTAATCGAGCACGTTCTGCTGCTGCTTCGCCTCGACATAGGCCGCGAAGAGCTGCTTCAGTTCCTGTGCCCAGGCGATGCACCAGGGATAGGACAGCCGCAGCACCTCCTCGATCGGCTGCTCGGCGTTGACGCAGCGCGAATAGATCGCAAGGCAGGTCCCCTTGGTCGGAAAACGCGCTTCGGTCTTCGAGAAGCCGAGCTCGTGCCGGACCAGGTTCATCAGGTCGGCGGCGTCCTCGCGGTCATGGATGGTGAAGGCGGGATCGAGCCCGATCTGCTCGGCGAGGTCACGCAGCAATCGCGCGCCGACGCCATGGAAGGTGCCGGCCCAGTTCAGCGCATCGACCGCGACGCCGGCGCCATCGCCCATCACCTTGCGGGCGATGCGCTCGACGCGGCGGATCATTTCGGAGGCGGCGCGCCGCGAGAAGGTCATCAAGAGGATGCGCCGCGGATCGGCGCCGCAGACCAGGAGATGGGCGACGCGGTGCGCCAGCGTGTTGGTCTTGCCCGAGCCGGCGCCGGCGATGATCAGCACGGGTGGGGCAGGGGCGGCGCCTCCGCCATGCGATACCGCCCGCCGCTGCGCCGGGTTGAGGCTGTCGAGATAAACGTGCGCGTTCATGATTGATTCGACCTGTACTCATGAACGGGAACACAACATGATCACTTGGGACAATGTCGAATGACGGCAGCAAGCCAGGAGAGCGCGGAACAGTCGCTGCCCGAGACGGTTCTGCCGCCAGGGGCAGGAGCGAGCTTGCTCGGCAAAAGCCGGTGACGGCCGGCGCTAAAGCCTAGACCTCCTGCGCGTCCAGCCTGCGATAGAGTGGCAAAGCGAGCGGCGCGATCCGGCGGATCAGGCCCTGGAAGGGCTGCGGCTTCGGCGTCGAGAGTGGTAGGCCCAGCGTCTCCAGCGCCACGCCTTGCGTCGCCTTGGCCAATTCACGGCCGAGCGAGATCGACAGCGCGACGGCGCGGCCATTGCAGCCGACCCAGCCGAAGCCGTTCGGCCCGAGCTGATGGATGCGCGGATAGCCTGGCACCTGTGGCTGCAGCAGATTGTCGGGGGTCATCCCGACATAGCCGGACCAGACATAGTCGAACTCGACATCGCCGAGCTGCGGCCAGAGCCGCTTCAGCCGCGCCGCGACCGTCGGGCGCAGATTGGCGCCGTCGGCTCCGGGCAGGATCGCGGCGCCGCCGGTGACCAGTCGGTTACGCGCGTCCCAGCGGGCGAAATAGAGTTCGCGATGCGTGTCCGACATCGCCTGTCGGCCGGGGATCACCGTCTTGGCGATGTTGTCGCTGACCGGCTTGGTCGCCATCTGCCAGGACAGGACGGGGATGACCTCATTGGCGATCTCCGGGGCGAGCCCGGGCTCGAACTCGCCGGTATAGGCGTTGGTCGCCAGCACGAGCGCCCGGGCCGTCACCGAACCCTTCGCCGTCGTCACCAGCCAGCGGCCGTTCTGGTGCACCATGCTCACAGCCGGCGAGCGGGCATGGATGGTGGCGCCAAGCCTGAGTGCGACCTCGGCGAGCCCGCGGGTCAGGGCCAGCGGGTTGATATGCCCGCCGCTGCGGTTCCAGAAGCCGCCGAACCAGGCGTCCGAGCCCAGCATCTCGGCCGTTGCAGCGCGATCGAGCAGTTCGACCGGCGCGCCGATCGCCGACCATTCCCGGACGCGCTTCTCCGCGAGCTTGAAGCGCCCCGGCGAATGCACCGGCTGGACCCAGCCGGCCTGCTCGGCTTCGGCCGGGATCTCGTATTTGCGCACGAGATCGAAGAGATATTGCGCGGCGTCGCGCAGCACGGCGTTGAAGCGCTCGCCGGCCTCGCCATGGCGAGCGGTCATAGCAGAGGGGTCATGGCCGGCGAGCGTCGGGATGACCTGGCCGTTATTGCGGCCCGAGGCGCCCCAGCCCGGCTCGGCCGCCTCCAGGATGGTGACGCCAACCCCGCTCTCGCGCAGATGGATCGCGGTCGACAGGCCGGTGAAGCCGGCGCCGATCACCACGACATCGCTCTCGACCGCGCCTTCGAGCGCCCCGAGCACAGGGCCGGGCTGGGCCGTCGCAGCCCAGAGCGAGGGCGGCCAGGTGACGAGGGAGGGGGCAGTCATCGGCGGCGTCTTTCGGCTGGGAAGCGGTGGGTGCAGTCGCTTGGGACGAGCACGCTCCTATCCTTGCCGCCAGGACCGCTGGCCTGCAAGTAGGTCCTTCCCGGCCGTTCATCTGCCGGAGAACAGTTTTCTATCTTATTGGCCTAAAACGATTGATTTCTACCAAATTTTGGCTTCTCCGCTCGTGTTCTTGAAAATACTATTCTCCCGACGCTATGTCTGCGGCGCAGCAGGGGTTGCAGGAAACGCCATTCCGGAGCGGTTGCGCCCCTCTCTGCGTTCGGATGAACTCTCCTTCCGTTGGGTTCTGATCATAAGGGGGCGTCATGCCGCTCAAGCATATTCTCGGCCTCGACCACGTCGTGGTGACGGTTCGCGATCTCGACGCCTCGGCCCGGCAATGGCAGAGCCTCGGCTTCACCGTCTCGCCGCGCGGCACGCATTCGGCCATTCTCGGCAGCGGCAACTACACGATCATGTTCGGCGACGATTATGTCGAGCTGCTCGGCATCCTGGCGGAGACCGAGCACAACAAGCCGACACGCGACTTCCTCCGGGAGCGCGAAGGCATCGAGCGGGCCGCCTTCACCACCGATGACGCCGCCGCCGGCGCGGCCGAGCTCAAGAGCCGCGGGCTCGAGCCGCTCGGCCCGGTCCATTTCGGCCGCCCGGTCGACCTGCCCAATGGCGGCAAGGGCGAGGCCAAGTTCAATGTTTTCCGCTGGCCGCTCGATGAGAACCCCGGCAGCCTGCGCATCTTCGCCTGCCAGCATTTGACCCGCGAGACGGTCTGGATCCCGGAACTGCAGAGCCATGCCAATGGCGCGAGCCGCATCATCAGTGTCGAGGTGCTCGCCGCCGATCCCAAGGCCGCCGCCGAGCACCTCAGCCGGCTGATCGACGAACCGGTGAAGCAGCAGGACGATGGCTGGCTGGTGCCGTCCGGCGGCAAGCGCGCCGACTTCCTGTTCTACGATGCCGCCGGCCTCGCCCGGCGCTATCCGGAGGCTGTGCGGGCCGGTACGGCGCGTGGCGGAGCCGTGGCGATCGTGCTGGCGAGCAATGATCTCGACGCCGCTGCCAAGGCGCTAGGCTCTGTCGGTGTCCGGCATGGCGCGGCGCTCAGCGTCCCCGCCGCCTCGGCCAACGGCCTGATCGTGAGCTTCCTGCCGCAATAGTGCGGTTTTCCGCTTTTTCGAGAACGGCCCCGTCGCATTGACGGGGCCTTGTGACGCCCGCATCGTGCCGAGCCTGCACGCCGGCCCCAGGAGATCATCCATGGACATGACCCGCCGCGCCGCGCTGATGACCAGCGCCGCCATCGCCTCCAGCGTGCTGTTCCCGATGCGCTCCTTCGGCCAGGAAACGCCGCGCAAGGGCGGCGTCTTCACTGTCCATTACGGGGCCGAGCAGCGCCAGCTCAATCCGAGCCTGCAGGCCTCGACCGGCGTCTACATCATCGGCGGCAAGATCCAGGAGCAACTGGTCGATCTCGACGCCAAGGGCCAGCCCGTCGGCGTGCTCGCCGAGAGCTGGGAATCGTCACCCGACGGCAAGACCATCACCTTCAAGCTCCGCCCCGGCGTGACCTGGCATGACGGCAAGCCCTTCACCTCCGCCGACGTGCAGTACACGGCGATGGAGATGTGGAAGAAGATCCTGAACTACGGCTCGACGCTGCAGCTCTTCCTCACCGCGGTCGATACGCCCGACCCGCTGACCGCCGTGTTCCGCTATGAGCGCCCGATGCCGCTCAACCTCCTGCTGCGGGCGTTGCCGGATCTCGGTTACATCTCGCCGCGCCATCTCTACGAGGGCAAGGGCGACATCCGCCAGAACCCGGTCAATCTCGCGCCGGTCGGCACCGGCCCGTTCAAATTCGTCCAGTATGAGCGCGGCCAGCACGTCATCGCCGAGCGCAACCCGAACTACTGGCGCGCTAGTGCGCCCTATCTCGACCGGATCGTCTGGCGCGTGGTCACCGACCGCGCCGCGGCGGCCGCCCAGATGGAAGCCGGGCAGATCCACTACAGCCCGTTCTCGGGCCTGACGATCTCGGACTCCGCCCGCCTCGGCAAGGACCCGCGCTTCATCGTCTCGACCAAGGGCAATGAGGGCAACGCCCGCACCAATACGATCGAGTTCAATTTCCGCCGCAAGGAGCTCGCCGACATCCGCGTCCGGCGCGCGATCGCGCATGCGCTCGACATCCCGTTCTTCATCGAGAACTTCCTTGGCGACTTCGCCAAGCGCGGCACCGGTCCGATCCCTTCGGTCTCGACTGATTTCTATCCGGCCGACAACGGCCCGCAATATCCCTTCGACAAGAAGCTCGCCGCCAAGTTGCTCGACGAGGCCGGCTTCAAGCCGGGCGCCGGCGGGGCGCGTTTCTCGCTGCGGCTGCTGCCGGCGCCCTGGGGCGAGGACATCTCGCTCTTCTCGACCTTCATCCAGCAATCGCTCGCCGATGTCGGCATCAAGGTCGAGATCGTCCGCACCGATGGCGGCGGCTTCCTGAAGCAGGTCTATGACGACCACGCCTTCGACCTCGCCACCGGCTGGCACCAGTACCGCAACGACCCGGCCGTCTCGACCACGGTGTGGTACCGCTCCGGCCAGCCCAAGGGCGCGCCCTGGACCAATCAGTGGGACTGGACCGACCCGACCATCGACAAGATCATCGACGATGCCGCGACCGAGGTGGATGCGGCCAAGCGCAAGGCGCTCTATGGCGACTTCGTGCGGCGCGCCAATACCGAGCTGCCGATCTGGACGCCGATCGAGCAGATCTTCCTGACCGCGATCAGCGCCAAGGCCCGCAACCACTCCAACACGCCGCGCTGGGGCTCGGCCTCCTGGCACGATCTTTGGTTGGCGGAGTGATCCCTTCGCTTAACCCCGCAGCCGGATCCGGCCAGTACCCATGCGTGTCCTAACTCTTGCGGGGCGGCGTCTTGCCGCCTCGATCCCGACCCTGATCCTGATCCTGATCGGCGTCTTCCTGCTGCTTCAGCTCGCGCCCGGCGACACCGTCGACGCGCTGATGGCGCAGATGGGCGGCGGCGATGCCGCCACCGCCAAGCAGCTGCGCGAGTTCTACGGGCTCGACCTCTCGGTCTGGGCCCAGCTCGGCAATTATCTCTGGCGGCTGGTCCGGCTCGATCTCGGCTTCTCCGCGATCTACGGCAAGCCGGTCGCGACCGTGATCGCCGAGCGGCTGCCGGCGACCATCCTGCTGATGACCGCCTCGCTCTCCTTCGCCTTCTTCTTCGGGCTGATCCTCGGCGTCGTCGCGGCGCGCGGCGTCAACAAATGGCCGGATACGCTGATCTCCACCCTTGGCCTGATGTTCTATGCGATGCCGACCTTCTGGTTCGGGCTGATGGCGATCGTCGTCTTCTCGATCTACCTGCAATGGCTGCCGGCCGGCGGTTTCGAGGACATCACGGTCAGCTTGACCGGCTTGCGGCGGGTGCTCGACATCGCCCTGCATCTCGTCCTGCCGACGCTGACGCTCGGCCTGTTCTACATGGCGATCTATCTGCGCATCATGCGCGGCTCGATGCTCGAGGTGCTCAATCTCGATTTCGTCCGCACCGCGCGCTCGAAGGGCATGGACGAGACGCGCGTGGTGGTGCGGCATGTGCTGCGCAACGCGCTCTTGCCCATGGTGACGCTGATTGGCCTGCAGGCCGGCACCATGCTCGGCGGCTCGGTCGTGGTCGAGAGCGTGTTCTCGCTGCCCGGCCTCGGGCGGCTCGCCTATGAATCGGTGATCCAGCGCGACCTCAACACGCTGCTCGGCATCGTCTTCGTCTCGGCGCTGCTGGTGATCGCGGTCAACTTCATCGTCGACCTGCTCTATGCCCGGCTCGACCCGCGCATCACGACGGGGAGCTGAGCCATGGATCTGGTGAAGCTCTATTTCCGCAGCCCTCCGGCCGTCATCGGCCTCGTGCTGCTCATCCTCGTCCTTGCCATGGCCGCCAGCGCCGACTTCCTCTATCCGCGCGATCCTCTCGCGCTTGCCGGGCGGCCGCTGATCTGGCCGTTCAGCAATCCGCGCTTCCTGCTCGGCACCGACAATTCCGGCCGCGACATCGCCGCCCAGATCTTCCATGGCGCGCGTATCTCGCTGCTGATCGGCGGCGTCGCGACGGTGATCTCGATCATGATCGGCATCACCATCGGCGCGCTCGCCGGCTATTATGGCGCTTTAGTGGATACCGCGCTGATGCGCGTCACCGAGGCCTTCCAGACCCTGCCGAACTTCCTGCTGCTGCTTGTGCTGGTCGCCGTCTTCGGCTCGACCATCACCACCGTGACCGTCGCGATCGGCATCGTCTCCTGGCCGGCTTCAGCCCGGCTGACGCGGGCGGAGTTCCTCTCGCTGCGCAACCGCGAATTCGTGCAGGCGGGCCGGACACTCGGCCTCAAGGACATCAGGCTGATCTTCGGCGAGATCCTGCCGAACGCGCTGCCGCCGGTGATCGTCTATGCCAGCGTCGTGATGGCGATCGCGATCCTGCTCGAAAGCGCGCTCGCCTTCCTCAAGCTTTCCGACCCGAACGTCGCCTCCTGGGGCAATCTGATCGGCGCCGGTCGCGACGTGCTGCGGGTGCAATGGTATGTCTCGGCCATTCCCGGCATCGCCATCCTCGTCACCGTGCTCGCCGTCTCGCTGGTCGGGCAGGGGCTCAACGATGCCCTCAATCCGAGGCTGAAGAGCCGATGAGCCCGATCCTCGTCCTCGACGATGTCAGCGTGAAGCTGCCGGCCGGCGGCGACCGCTCGCATGCCATGGCCAATGTCTCGCTGTCGTTGGCGGCGAACGAGATCCTCTGCGTCGTCGGCGAATCCGGCTCGGGCAAGTCGATGACCGCCAATGCGATCATGCGGCTGCTGCCCGGCGGCGTCAGCATCGATGGCGGCCGCATCCTGTTCGAGGGGCGCGATCTCTGCGGGCTCGGCGAAGCTGAGATGCGCAAGGTGCGCGGCGCCGGCATCGCCATGATCTTCCAGGAGCCGATGACGGCGCTCAATCCGCTGCGCAGCATCGGCGACCAGATCGGCGAGATGTTCGAGTTGCACAGCGAGCTGTCGTCGGCCGAGATCAAGGCGCGCACGCTCGCTCTGCTCGAGGAAGTGCGGATTCCCGACCCAGCGCTCGCCTTCAAGGCCTATCCGCACGAGCTGTCCGGCGGCCAGCGCCAGCGCGCCATGATCGCGATGGCGCTGGCGCTCGATCCAAAAGTGCTGATCGCCGACGAGCCGACCACCGCGCTCGACGTCACCACCCAGGCCCAGATCCTCAAGCTGATCCGCGATCTGCAGCGCCGCAAGGGCACGGCCGTCCTGTTCATCACCCATGATTTCGGTGTCGTTGCCGAGATCGCCGACCGGGTCGCGGTGATGCGCAAGGGCGAGGTCGTCGAAGCCGGCGAGACCGCCTCGGTGCTCGGTAATCCGCAGCACGCCTATACCCGGCAGCTGATCGCCGCGGTGCCGCCGCTCAAGGCGCCGCCGGCGCGGACGTTGTCCGCCGAGCCGATCATGACGATCGGCCATGTCTCGAAGACCTATCGCACCGGCGGCTTCCTCGGGCGCGGCCAGCGCGTCACCCATGCCGTCAAGGACGTCTCGCTGGTGCTGCCCAAAGGCGCGACGCTCGGCATCGTCGGCGAATCCGGCTCGGGCAAGTCGACGCTGGCGCGCTGCCTCGTGCGCCTGATCGATCCCGAGAGCGGCGAGATCCGCCTCAACGGCACCGATCTCGTCAAGCTGAGCCGCGAGGAGATGCGCTCGGCGACGCGTGATATCCAGATGGTGTTCCAGGACCCGTTCGCCTCTCTCAATCCGCGCCGGAAGGCTGGCGAGGCGGTGGCGCAGGGCCTGATAGTCCACGGCATGGCGCGGCCACAGGCTCTGGCACGGGCGAAGGAATTGTTCGGGCTGGTCGGGCTCGACCCGGCGGCGACCGAACGCTACCCGCACGAATTCTCGGGTGGCCAGCGCCAGCGCATCGGCCTTGCCCGCGCCCTGGCGCTGGAACCGGCGGTGCTGGTCGCTGACGAGCCGGTCTCGGCGCTCGATGTCTCCGTGCAGGCGCAGGTGCTGAAGCTCCTGGCGGAACTCCGCCAGCGCCTTGGCCTCTCGATCGTCTTCATCACCCATGACCTGCGCGTTGCCGCCCAGGTCTGCGATCTCGTCGCGGTGATGAAGAATGGCGAGGTGGTGGAGGCCGGGCCGATCGGCTCGGTCTTCGGCGAGCCGCAGCACCCTTACACACAGGCGCTGCTGGCCTCGATCCCGGGCCGCGAATTCGGCAGCGGGCAAAGACGTGCGGAAGAGGCGACGGCCTGAGCGGGACTACCCCTTCAGGCGCTCGGTGAAGGTCGAGAAGAACTGGTCGGCCAGCTTGCGCGAGGTCGCCTGCACGAGCCTGCTGCCGAGCGCCGCGAGCTTGCCGCCGATCTCGGCTTTTGCCGCATAGCTCAGCACCGTTTCCTCGCCATCGGCGGCGAGCCGCACGTCGGCGCCGCCCTTGGCGAAGCCGGCGATACCGCCATTGCCCTGTCCGATGATGCGGCAGCCATTCGGCTCGTCGATGTCCTGAAGCTCGACGGTGCCGGCGAAGGTCGCCGAGACCGGGCCGATCTTGAGCTGGACCTTGGCGGCAAAGCTCGTCGGAGAGGTCTGCTCCAGCTCCTTGCAGCCGGGAATGCAGGCTTTCAGCGTCTCGACATCGAAGAGCGCGGCCCAGACCGTCTCACGCGGGGCCGCAATGCGGTGTTCGCCATTGATGTCCATGGGAGGTCCCTTCGACGCGCCGCTTCAGACGGCGCAGTAGCGTTCCTGGATGGCCTTGTCGGCGAGCAGCGCAGCGGCCGTGCTGCGATGGACGACCTCGCCCTGGTCGATGATCACGGCGCGGTCGGCGAGCCCCAGCGCCCATTCGACGTTCTGCTCGACGAGCAGCAAGGTCACGCCCTGGTCGCGCAGCCGGCGGAAGAGCACGCCCATCTCCTCGACGAGCACAGGCATGATGCCTTCGGAGGGCTCGTCGAGCAGGATCATCTTCGGCTTCGCGATGATCGCGCGGGCGATGGCGAGCATCTGCTGCTCGCCGCCCGACATGGTCACGCCCTGCTGGTCGAGCCGCTCCTTCAGCCGCGGGAAGCTTTCGGCGATCTCGTCGATGGCTGCGCGCTCGTCGATCCCGCCATCGGTCGCGACCAGGCCGAGCTGCAGGTTCTCGCGCACGGTCAGGCCCGGTACGATCCGCCGTTCCTCGGGGACATAGGCCAGCCCGTACCTGAAGCGTGCATGCGCCGGCAGCGGCAGCAGGTCGGTTCCGGCAAAGCGTACTGAACCGGTCGCCTTCGGCATCAGCCCCATCACCGAGCGGATCGTCGAGGTCTTGCCGGCGCCGTTGCGGCCGACGAGGGCGACGATCTCGCCAGGCTCTACCGACAGCGAGATGCCGTGCAGGACGTGGCTCGCGCCATACCAGGCGTTCAGCCCTTCGATCTCAAGCATAGCCATCGTTCTGCCCCAGATAGACGCGGCGGACCTCGGGATCGGTCTGGATGTGCTGCGGGCTGCCATCGGCGATCAGCCGGCCGTGGTGCAGCACGAGGATGCGGTCGGAAAGACCGAGGATCATCTTCATCTTGTGCTCGATCAGCAGGATCGTGCGGTCGGCGGCGAGTCTCTCGAGGAGCATGACCATGTCGCGGGTCTCCTCGGGGCCCATGCCCGCCGTGGGCTCGTCGAGCAGCAGCAGCTCGGGGTCGGCGACGAGCGCGATCGCGATCTCCAGTGCGCGCTGCTGGCCATGGGCGAGGAACTTCGCGGTCTCGTCGCGGCGCTCCGCCAGGCCCACGGCCGTGAGCACGGCATCGGCCTTGTCGGCGAGCTCCGTCATGGTCGCCCGGTCGCGCCAGATATCGTAGCGGGCACGGAAGGTCTGGGCGGCCACGCGCACGTTCTCGTGTACCGACAGCTCCGGGAAGATGTTGGTGATCTGGTAGGAGCGGGCAATGCCGAGATGCACGAAGCGATGCTGCGGCGTGCCGGTGATGTCGCGTCCCTTGAAGCGGATCGCGCCGCTGGACGGAGCGAGTACGCCCGAAAGTACGTTGAAGAAGGTGCTCTTGCCGGCCCCGTTCGGCCCGATGATCGCGGTGACCCTGTTGGGCTCGAAGGCCGCCGTGACGCCTTCGAGCGCCACGAAGCCGCCGAAGCTGCGCCCGATGTTCTCGACCGCGAGAAGGGGGATGTTCATCGAGCGGCCCTCCAGGCGAGCGCGGTGCCCCAGATGCCCTTGGGCAGGAACAGGACGAACAGGATGAAGACGCTGCCGACGACGATCTGCCAGTGCGAGGTCCAGAGCGAGACGACGTCCTCCATCAGGAGGAAGGCCAGCGCCCCGACGAAAGGGCCGAAGAAGCTGCCGGCGCCGCCGAGCAGCGTCATCATCACGATCATGCCCGAGGTCTGATAGTGCAGGCTGTCGAGCGGGACGATCGCCAGGTGCAGGGCCGAGAGCGTGCCGGCGAGCGCGCAGATCAGGCCCGACAGCGTGAAGGCGATCAGCTTGGTCCGCTCGATATCGTAGCCACAGGCCCGCGCCCGGGTCTCGTTCTCTCGGACGGCCTCGATCACCGCCCCGAAGGGCGAGTTCAGGATGCGCGAGACGAGCCAGAGCGCCGCAGCCGCGAACACCATCAGGACGTAGTACTTCTTGACCGGATCGAGGAAGTCGATCGTCCAGCCGAAGAGGTCGAGCCGGGCGACCGTGAAGCCGCGCAGGCCGTTCTCGCCGCCGGTCCAGGACGAGGCCTGCAGGGCGGTGTAGTAGACCAGCTGCGCGAGCGCGAGCGTCACCATCGAGAAGTAGATGCCGCGGGTGCGGATCGAGAGCAGGCCGATGACGAAGGCGAGCAGGCCTCCGACGGCGATCCCGAGCAGGACCGCGGCGTACCAGGGCAGGCCGAACTGGCCGATGGCGATGCCGGTGACATAGGCCCCGGCGCCGAAGAAGGCGGCATGGCCGAAGGAGAGCAGCCCGGTATAGCCGAAGAGCAGATTGTAGCCGACGGCGAGCAGTCCGTAGATCAGCACGTTGACGGCGAGGGCCTGCGAGGGCAGCAGCCAGGGCAGCAGGCACAGCGCCAGGATCGAGAGCGGCACGCGCCATGCCGTGAGCTGCGCGCGCCAGCCGCGATGTCCGGCGGGGCCGGCCATGACGCCGGCGAGCGAGGAGGGGGAGGCGGGCATCGTCATCTCCTCAGGCCCGGCCCGGCTTGCCGAACAGGCCTTGCGGCCTGACCAGGAGCACGAGCGCCATCAGGGCGAACATCACGATCGTCGCCATTTCGGGAGCGAACAGCGCGGTCATGCTGATCGCGACGCCGACGAGCAGGCCCGCCACCACCGCACCGATCAGCGAGCCCATGCCGCCGATGACGGTGACGACGAAGGCTTCGGCCAGGACCAGCGAGCCCATTTCGGGGCTGACATTGCGCATCGGCGCGGCGAGCACGCCGCCGAGCGCGGTCAGGCCGATCCCGAGCCCGAAGACCAGCAGCCAGACCTTGGCGATGTCGACGCCGAGCACCCGCATGATCTGCGGATCCTTGGCGCCGGCCCGCACGATCAGGCCGAACTTCGTCTTCTCCAGCCCGAGCCAGAGCAGGACCAGCACGAGCGTAACGACGCCGACGACGAAGAGCCGGTAGACGGGGAATAAGCCGATGCCGAGATCGGCGACGCCGGCGAGCTGCGGCGGCGTCTGGAAGGGAATGCCGTCGCTGCCGAACAGGATGCGTACCGCCTCGACCAGCACGTAGCCGAGTCCGAAGGTCAGCAGCAGAGGGTCGTCGACCGAGCGCTTGTAGAGCGGCCGGATCAGCACGCGCTCGATCGCCATGCCGAAGGCACCGATGGCGATCGGGGCGACGAGGAGCCCCCACCAGAAGCTGCCGGTCAGCGACGCGATCCACAGGCCGGCATAGGCGCCGACCATGAACAGTGCGCCATGGGCGAAGTTCACCACGCCGAGCATGCCGAAGATGATCGACAGGCCGAGCGCGACCATGATCAGGATCGCGCCGAGCGCGACCCCGGAGAAAAGCTGCATCGCGATGAGTTCGGCGTCCATCAGCGGGACTCCATGCGCTTGTGAAAAGACCGGGTCAGGCCGGGAAACCGAGCTCCGAGCAGCTGCGCAGGATGCCCTCGGAGGCCGGCTCGCTGGCGAGCACCCTGAAGAGGTCGGCCTCGTTCTTCATCTCGGCCTTCTTCTTCGACTCGAGTACGAGCACGGACTGCACCGACTGGTGGTCGCATTTGCGATAGTGCTGCGGGCCCTTGGCGACGTCGTATGTCAGCGCCTCCAGCGCCGCGATCACCTTGTCGGTGCCGGTGCCTCCCGCCTGCTCCATGGCGAGCAGCAGCGAACAGACGCCGGTGTAGCCATAGGCGCCGTAATCGGTCGGGTAGGCGCCGCCATTAGCCGCCTTGAAGGCATCGTTGAACGCCTTAGCCGAGGGAATTGCGTCCTCCAGCCCCCAGTAATAGTTCGCGCCGCCGACCACGCCTTCGAAGGCCTCGGGACCGATGGCCAGCCGCTGGTTGTGCAGCAGCACCGGCACCACGATCTTGGACTGGCGGTTCATGCCGAAATCGACAGCCTGCTTGATCGCGTTCGCCTGGTCGCGGCCGAAATTGCAGATGCAGAGGATGTCGGGCCGCATCGAGCGCAGCCGCGGCATGAAGGTCGAGTAATCCGGGGCGCCGAAGGGATGCAGGATCTCGCCGACGCTGGTCGCGCCGAGGGCCTGCTGGGCGCGCTTGAAGCCGCGCAGCATCTCGTGGCCATAGGCATAATCGGCGACGAGATAGGCGATCTTGGAGTCCTTCTTGAAGGTGTGCTTGGCCACTGCCGCGGTGGTCATGTGCGGATTCAGCGCCTCGTGGAAGGTGAAGCGGCTGAAATCCTTGCTCTCGTTGATGGTGTCCGACTGGCTGATCGAGACGTAGATCACGCCGCGCGCCCGGGTGACCTCGTTGACGGCGAGCTGCACCGCGCTCGACAGCGCCCCGACGATCGCATGGACCTTGTCCTTCTCGATCAATTCGAGCGTACGCGTCGCGGCTTCACCGGCGTTGAGCTTGTCGTCACGGACGAGCAGCTCGACCTTGCGACCGGCGATGCCACCTTTGTCGTTGACGAGCTTGACCGCGAGCTCGGCGCTGCGGACCTGGTCCTTTGCCTCGGCGGCGAAGGGGCCGGTCAATGGCGTCGGGAAGCCGATACGGATCGTTTCGCTCTGGGCGCGGACGAGCCCAGGTATCGCGAGCACGGCGCCGCCGGCGGCAAGACTGGCAAGCGCGCCGCGGCGGGTGGGGGAATGAGAGGGCAGGCCCTTGCTGGTCATGATGTCCTCCTCTGGTCGTTGTTCTTGTCGTTATGGTCAGATCGTCCCGAGCGCCTTGAGAAGGCGCGCGGGTGTCATCGGGAGTTGCGCGATGCTGGCGCCGAACGGGCTCATCGCGTCGTTGACGGCGTTGAGCGCGGCGGCTGAAGCGGCGGCGGTGCCGGCCTCGCCGCAGCCCTTGGCGCCGAGCGCCGTATCGGCCGTCGGCGTCTCGATATGGCCGATGACGATGTCGGGCATTTCGCAGGCCATCGGCACGAGATAGTCGGCGAGCGAACCGTTGGTGAGCTGGCCCTGATCGTCGTAGCGGCATTCCTCGAAGAAGGCCGCGCCGAGACCCTGCACCACGCCACCGCGCACCTGCTCGTCGACCAACAGCGGATTGATGATCCGGCCGCAATCCTCGACGACCCAGTGCTTCAGAATCCTGACGAAGCCGGTCTCGACGTCGAGCTCGACATGGCAGCCCTGGATGCCGTTGGTGAAGGCGAAGGGATAGCCCTGCGGCGCATAGTGATGAGCGACCGATAACTGCGCGCTTGCATCGGGCGGCAAGGTGTCTGACCGGAAATAGGCGATACGCGCGATCTCGGCGAGGCTGATGCGCTCGTTGCCAGTCAGCGCGTCGACGACGACCCCGTCACGTATGTCCAGCTCCTGCGGCTTCGCCTGCAGGATGGCGGCGGCCAGTGAGAGCACGTTTGCGCGCAGCCGGCGTGCCGCCTGCAGGGCGGTCTCGCCGCCGATGCCGGCGCCACGGCAGGCCCAGGTCGCGCCGCCATGCGGCGTCACCTCGGTGTCGCCGGTGATGACCCGCACGCGCTCGCGGGCGATGCCGAGCTGGTCGGCGACGACCTGGCCGATGATCGTCTCGGTGCCCTGTCCCTGCTCGGTCACGGAGATCAGGCAGCGAACCTCGCCCGACGGCGTCACCTTGAGCACCGCCCCGTCCTGCGCCGAGATGCGCGCGCCGCCGATGCCGTAGAAGGCGGGGCTCGGATTGGATATCTCGACGAAGCTGGCGATGCCGATGCCGCGATGGACGCCGCGCCGGCGCAACGCGTCCTGCTCGGCCCGCAGATCGTCATAGCGCATCATCGCCTTAAGCCGGACCAGGCTCGCCTGATGCGACAGCGCCTCGAACCTGTAGCCGGTCGGCGAGACGCAGGGGTAGGCGTCGTCGGCGATGAGGTTTTTCTCGCGGATCGCGACGGGGTCGAGCCCCACCTTCGCCGCCGCCATGTCGACCAGCCGCTCGGTGACGGCGCAGGCGATCGGGTGGCCGACCGCGCGGTACTGGCTGGTCTGGACCTTGTTCTGGAAGACGACGGAGAGCTCGGCGCGATAGTTGCGGAAGCGGTAGGGCGCGCCCATCAGCCGGACGACCTGGTTGCCCTCGACGGCGCTGGTGCGCGGATAGGCCGAGAAGCCGCCGATCGCGGTGACATCGTCGACATCCATCGCGAGCAGCGCACCGTCGCTGTCGATCGCCATCCGGGCCCTGACCCGGTGATCGCGGGCATGGATGTCGGAGACGAAGGACTCGATCCTGTCGGCGACGAATTTCACCGGCCGCCCTGCGAGGATCGAGAGCCCGATCACCGCCATGTCCTCGTGATAGACATGCAGCTTCATGCCGAAGGAGCCGCCGATATCGGGCGCGATCACCCGCACGCTCGCTTCGGGAATGCCGTAATGGCGGGCGTAGAGATCCTGGAACTGATAGGGCGTCTGCGTCGCGTGATGGACGGTGAGCTTGCCCTCGCTCGAATCCCAGTCGGCGACGATCGCACGCGGCTCCAGCGTCACCGCGGTGTGCCGGCCGAAAAGGAATTCCTCCTCGACGACATGGGCGGCGTTGGCGAAAATCTCGTCGATCCCGCCGGTGTCGAGGTGGCTATGGAAACAGAGATTGTCCTCGGCCTGCATGGCGGCAAGGTCGCTTCCCGGCTCGCGCGCCGCGTCGATGTCGACGACCGGCGGCAACTCCTCGAACTCGACGAGAATAGCCTCCGCCGCATCCTCGGCCTGGGCGCGGGTCTCGGCGACCACGGCGACGACCGCCTGGCCCGACCACTGGACCTCGCCCAGCGGCAACGGCAGTTGCGGGGCCGATTTCATGCCCTTGAAATGCTCGAGCGTGCCGGTCCAAGGCCGGCAGAGTGCAGCGAGCGCGGCGCCGGTCACGACGAGGCACACGCCCGGCATGGCCAGGGCCTCGGCCGTCTCGATCGAGACGATGCGGGCATGGGCATAGGGGCTGCGCAGGAAGGCGGCGTGCAGCATGCGTGGCAGCGTCAGATCGGTGACATAGCGTCCGCGCCCGGCGAGCAGCCGCTTGGCGTTCGGCCGCGAGACCGAGCGGCCGATATAGGAATTCGGACGGTCGAGGCTGCCGAGCGGAGCGTTCATGCCCGCTCCTCCAGGAAACGGGGCGCCGTTTCGCCGGCGGCCCGGCGGCGCGCGACGGTCTCGATCGCATCGACGATCGCTTCATAGCCGGTGCAGCGGCAGTAATTGCCCGAGAGCGCGTCGCGGATCTCCTGCCGGCTCGGCATCGTGGTCCGCGCCAGCAGGCTCTGCGCAGTGACCAGCATTCCCGGTGTGCAGAAGCCGCATTGCAGCGCGTTGCGCTCGTGAAAGGCCCGCTGCAGATCAGCGATGGCGGCGCGCTCGCTCAAGCCCTCGACTGTCTCGATGACGGCGCCGCCGGCCTGTACAGCGAAGATCAGGCAGGAGTGTACGGGAGCTTCGTCCAACATGACAAGGCAGGCGCCGCAGACGCCCATCTCGCAGCCGGCATGGGTGCCGGTGAGTGCAAGCTCCCGGCGCAGGAAATCGGCCAGCGTCTCGCGCGGCTCGACGAGCCGGGTCAGCGTTTCGCCATTGACGGTGAGCGTGATGGCGAGGGGGCTGGTCATGACGCCTCCGCGAGCTTGCCGAGCAGGCGTCCGAGCAGGACGCGGGCGAGGTGCAGGCGCATCGCGGCCGGGACCAGCTCGTCCTCCGCGGGGTCGAGATCGCTGGCAAGCGCCGCCTGGGCATGGCGGACCGCCGCCTCGTCGAGCCTGGCGCCAGTGAGCACCGCCTCGGCGGCATGGGCCCGGAGCGGCGTGGGCCCGACCGAGAGGAAAGCGATCCGCGCCTCGTCGACGATCCGGCCAGGCATCGCCAGTACCACGCCACAGCCGACGATGGCGTAGTCGCCGCGCCGCCGCGCGAACTCGTCGAAGGCGCAGCGATGGTGCGGCCCGGCAAGCGGGAGATGCAGGGCGACCAGGAGTTCGCCCGGCTCCAGCGCCGTCTGATAGAGGTCCTGGAAGAACGAGCCGACCGGGACGCGTCGACGACCGTCCGGCCCAGCGATCTCCATCTCGGCGTCCAGAGCGAGCATCATCGCCGGAAACTCGGAAGCGGGGTCGGCGAGCGCGACGCTGCCGCCCAGTGTCCCGCGATTGCGAATGGCGGGATGCGCGACATGCGGTGCCGCCAATGCCAGCAGCGGCGCATGGGTTGCGATCAGCGGGTGGTCATGCGCCTCGACATGGCGGGTCAGCGCGCCGAGCCTGAGCCAGCCATCCGCCAGCTCGATCCCGCGCATCTCCGCGATATGGGCGATGTCGATCAGCTGCTCGGGCGCCTGAAGACGCAAGGCGAGCGCCGGGACGAGGCTCTGGCCGCCGGCGATGTAGCTCGCTTCCCCGCCGGATGCGGCGAAGGCGGCAAGCGCCTCCGCGATCGTCGCGGGGCGGACATAGCTGAATGCCCGGGCCTTCACCGTATCGAACTCCGCGCGTTTCCTGATCGCAGCCAAATTTGTGACCATTTGGTCTCAAAAGGAATGCACGACAATTCGAGTGCGTCAAGATAAAATGACCAAACGGTCTCAAATTTGCTCGGGCCGGAGAATGCGTTATATTCAAATGGAAATAACGGGGATCGGATGACCGTGAGGGAAGAGGATGCGGCAGGCGGGCGCCCACGTCGGCGCAACATGCGAGCGCCCGAGCGCGAACAGGCGATCCTGAACGAAGCGATCCGCTTTTTCGCGGAGCACGGCTTCGAAGGACAGACGCGCGAGCTTGCCAAGCGCATGGGTATCACCCATTCGGCGATCTACCGTCATTTCCCGAGCAAGGAGGCGCTGATCGAGCGGGTCTACGAGCACGTCTATCTCAGCCGCTGGCAGGCATCCTGGGCGCCGCTGATCGGCGACCGCTCACGTCCGCTCGAGGACCGCCTGCTGCAGTTCTATCGCGAATACGCCGTCCGCGTGTTCGATCACGACTGGGTCAGGATCTTCGTCTTCTCGGGGCTGCGCGCCTTCGACATCACCGGGCGTTATCTCGACATCGTCAGGCGGGAGGTGATCGAGCCGGCCTGTGTCGAGCTGCGCCAGGAACTCGGCCTGCCAGGCATCGGCGAGCGGCCGCTGACGGAGCGGGAGACCGAGATGTTCTGGGGCCTGCACGGCCGCATCTTCTATCTGGCGATCCGCCGCTATGTGTATGGGACGCCGACGCCCGCGCATCTTGACGACATCATCGCCGATGCCGTGCACGGCTTCTTCATCGGAGCGCGCCAGATCGCCGGCGGCCTCGTCGGGGCGAGCGAAGGCGGGCGCGCCTGACCGCGCATGGGCTCTCCTCATGGCCAATAAGAATGCTCCCCAGAAGGGACCGAGCGTCAGCGAGTTCTTGCGATGCGCCGGCGCGGCGATGAGTTGAGGGGCGGCGGCGCTCACAAGCTGACCGGGGCGCAAAGGCACGTCATGGCGGGCAACTGCAACGGTGCATCGAAAGGCCATTGTTTCAAATAATTATAAACTAGCTGATAATAATTGACAGCTTTGCCGCATAGGCATCTAACGCCTTCCTCCCTCGCGAACCGCGCTGGCAAGAGAAGGTCGCCATGACGTCATACCCGTCGCTTGCTCTTCGAATCGGCGTCCTCGCCATCACCCTCGCCACGGCGAACGCCGTCCAGGCGCAGGACGGCATCACGGTCTACAATGCCCAGCACGCCAGCCTGACCCAGGCCTGGGCCGACGGTTTCACCAAGGAGACCGGCATCAAGGTGACGATCCGCAAGGGCTCGGATACCGAACTCGCCAACCAGATCGTTCAGGAGGGCGCTTCCTCCCCCGCCGACGTCTTCGTCACCGAGAACTCTCCCGCCATGGTACTGGTGGAGAAGGCCGGGCTGTTCGAGACGCTGCCGAAGGACGTGCTCGACCAGGTGCCGGCCCAGTTTCGCCCGGCAAGCGGGCGCTGGACCGGCGTTGCCGCGCGCAGCACCGTCTTCGTCTACGACAAGCGCAAGCTGAAGGATGCCGACCTGCCGAAATCGATGCTCGATCTCGCGGACGCGAAGTGGAAGGGGCGCTGGGCCGCCTCGCCGTCAGGTGCCGATTTCCAGGCGATCGTCGGCGCGCTGCTCGTTCTGAGGGGCGAGACCGTCGCGGCCGAGTGGCTCAAGGCGATGAAGCAGAACTCCAGCGCCTATCGCGGCAACAGCGTCGCCATGAAGGCGGTCAATGCCGGCGAGGTCGATGGCGCCGTGATCTACCACTATTACTACTTCGGCGATCAGGCCAAGACCGCCGAGAACAGCGCCAATGTCGGATTGCACTACTTCCGCGGCCAGGATCCCGGGGCCTTTCTCAGCACCTCCGGTGCCGGCGTGCTGGAAACCAGCAAGCACAAGAAGGAGGCGGAAGCTTTCGTGAAGTGGATGAGCGGCAGGCACGGCCAGGCTGTCCTGCGGGAAGGCGACTCGTTCGAGTACGCCATCGGCAACGGCGAAGCATCGAACCCGAAGCTGGAGCCGATCGCCAAGCTCGATGCGCCCAAGGTCGAGCCTTCCCAGCTGGACAGCAAGAAGGTCACCGAGCTGATGACCGCCGCCGGCCTGCTCTGAGCCGCTTGCTTCCCTTCTCGGTGCGTGCGAGACGCCCCCGCACACTCCACCTGCAATGACCGTCTCACTTTCCATCGAAACGCCGGCTCTTCCGGCCTTGCCGCTGAGACGGCAGCGGCATCTCGCCGGCCGGGTGATGCTGCTGCTCGCCGCAGGGATCTCGCTCTGCGCCCTGCTGCCGCTGGGATTCATCGTCTGGATTGCGGTCGAGAGCGGCTGGCAGACGGCGCTGGCCCTGATCTGGCGGCCTCGCGTCGGCGAGCTGCTCGTCAATACGTTGTTGCTCGAGCTCTGCACGCTGCCGCCCGCGGTCCTGCTTGCGGTCGCACTGGCCTGGCTCACCGAGCGCAGCGACATGCCCGGCGCGAGGTTCTTCGCGTGGCTGGCCGTCGCGCCGCTGGCGGTGCCTGCCTTCGTCCAGTCCTATGCCTGGGTCAGCCTGTTTCCGCGTTTCCACGGGCTGCCGGCGGCGGTGCTGGTCTCGGTCCTCGCCTATCTTCCGTTCCTCTATCTGCCTGTCGCTGCGCAGATGCGCCGGCTCGATCCCGAGCTCGAACATGTCGCCGCTTCCCTCGGGCATTCCCCGGGGCGCGTCATCCTGCGAGTGGTCCTGCCGCAGCTGAGGCTCGCGATCTGCGGCGGCAGTCTCCTGGTGGGGCTGCATCTGTTCGCCGAATACGGGCTCTACGCGATGATCCGCTTCGACACGTTCACCACTGCGATCATCGACCAGTTCCAGTCGAGCTATAACGGGCCCGCGGCGAACATGCTCGCGGGGGTTCTGGTGCTGAGCTGTTGCGGATTGATCGGCCTCGAATGGCTGCTGCGCGGCAATGCGCGCTATGCCCGGCTCGGCTCCGGCGCGCCCCGGCCCATTCCGCGCCCGCGGCTCGGAGCCTGGCGGCTGCCGGCGCTCGGCCTGCCGCTGGCCTTCGCCGGGCTCAGCCTCGGCGTGCCCGCGCTGACGCTGACGCGATGGCTCGCGGCATCCGGCGCCGATGCCTGGTGGCAAGGCGCGCTTGGCGCATCCCTCGTCACGACATTGGGTTATGCGGCGTTCGGCGCGCTGGCGACCGCAGCGGCCGCGCTGCCGGTGGCGTGGCTGTCGGTGCGCGCGCCCGGCCGGATGACCCGCTTCCTCGAGAGCTGCCACGGCTATCTCGGCGCGCTTCCCGGCGTCGTGGTGGCGCTGGCCCTCGTCACGGTGACGGTGCGGATCGCCTTGCCGCTCTATCAGACGGTGGCAACCGTGATCTTCGCCTATGTCCTGATGTTCCTGCCGCGCGCTCTGGTGGGGCTGCGGTCAGGTATCGCGCAGGTGCCCGTCGAACTGGAGCGGGCTGCGATGTCGCTCGGCCGCAGCCCGGCCGCCGCGCTGCTCGCCGTGACGCTGCCGCTCGCGGCGCCCGGGGTCGCCGCCGCCATGGCGCTGGTCGCCATGGGCGTGGCGACGGAGCTGACGGCGACCTTGCTGCTCGCGCCCAACGGCACCCGTACGTTGGCCACCGAATTCTGGTCGCTGACCAGCGAGCTCGACTATGCGAAAGCCGCTCCCTATGCGGTGCTGATGATCCTTCTTTCGCTGCCGATGACTGCGTTGCTGCACGCCCAGGCCCGCAGATCGCTCGGCGCATGACACAGCTTGTTCTCTCGGACATCTCGAAGCGCTACGGCGCGACGTCGGCGCTGGACCGCGTGTCGCTGTCCGTTATCGCCGGCAGCCGTGTCGCCATTGTCGGGCCGTCGGGCTCGGGAAAGACGACGTTGCTGCGCGTCATTGCCGGCTTCGAGGCCCCCGATGCGGGAAGCGTGACGCTCGACGAGCAGGTTCTCGCCGATGGACCGGCGATCGCCCCGGCTCATCGGCGCCGGATCGGCTACGTCGCGCAGGACGGTGCGCTGTTCCCCCACCTCGATATCGCCGGCAATCTCGGTTTCGGCATCCAGCGGGGCGAGCCGGACCGAACCGGCAGGCTGCGCGAGCTGATGGAGCTCGTCGAGCTCGATGCGACGATGCTGACGCGTCGACCGCACGAGCTGTCGGGCGGACAGCAGCAGCGTGTGGCCTTGGCGCGGGCGCTTGCTCGCAAACCCGCCTTGATGCTCCTCGACGAGCCGTTCTCAGCGCTCGATACCGGACTGCGCGAGAGCGTTCGACAGTCGGTGGCACGCGTCCTCGGCAAGGCCGGCATCACGACGATCCTGGTCACGCACGACCAAAGCGAGGCGTTGTCCTTCGCCGATCAGCTCGCAGTGATGCGGGAGGGCAGGCTGGTGCAATCGGGACGGCCGATGGAGCTCTACTGGCGCCCGGCGGATGTCGAAACGGCGCTGTTCCTCGGCAGCGCGGTGCTCTTCGAGGCCGAGATCGGGGAGGGGCGGCTCTCCTGCGTGCTGGGAGAGCTCGCAGCCGAGACGGGCAGCCGCCGCGGACGCGGCACCATCATGATCCGGCCGGAGCAGTTCCAGCTGTCACCGGCGGGGCCGGGCCTCGAGGTCGTCGTCGAGGACGTCACGTTCCGGGGCGGGCAATGCGCAGTGTCGCTGCGGACGAACCATGGTGGCGCCGAGGCACGCTTCACCGCCCATGTGTCGAGCATCGAGGGACCGCAGCTTGGAGGCACCGTCTTCGTGTCGGTCAAGGGCGCAGCGTTCCTGCTGCCTGACGTCTCGTGATCGGTGGCGTAAATATATTAATAAAAACAATATCATGGTCAATTTATATCCAATGTTCTGATATAGATCACATCTCTCGTTGCTCCGGATTTTGGCGCCCCCTAAGCTTCCGGTCATGAAGGGCGGAAAACGCCCCGTCTTGACGGGAGGTGACGATGACGCGTCTGCGCGCAGTGCTGCTTGCTGCTTCGCTGCTGGGCCCCATGACGGCGTTCTCGCCGGCGCCCGTGGTTGCACAGGGCATCCCACAGAACATTCCTCGCAAGGAACTCCTGATCCTCGAGAACCCGGAAGGCACGATCAAGAATGCCGGCTGGTTCAACATCTGGGCGATCAACGCCGGCAGCCAGTCCAATGGCCTGCAGCAGGCCGCGCTCGACACGCTCTGGTACATCGACCCGGAGAAAGGCCTCGACGGCGCCTGGGACAATTCGCTCGCCGCCGACAAACCGGTCTACAATGCCGACTTCACCGAGATGCAGGTCAAGCTCCGGCGCGGCCTGTTCTGGAGCGACGGCGTCGAGTTCACGTCCGCCGACGTCAAGGCGACGGTCGACATCCAGGTCAAGAACCCTAACATGCGGTTCTCGGCCGTCCTGATCAACAATGTCGCCTCGGTCGAAGCGCCCGACGCCGAGACCGTCATCTTCAAGCTGAAGAAGCCGAACTCGCGCTTCCACACCAATTTCACTGTGCGCTGGGGCGCGATCTGGATCCTGCCGAAGCATGTCTTCGAGAAAGTCGAGGATCCCGCCAAGTTCGACTTCAACAAGCCGGTCTCGCTCGGCGCCTATACGCTGCAATCCTTCGATCCCGACGGGAAATGGTACATCTGGCAGCTGCGCGACGACTGGCAGCGCAGCTCGCTCGGCCGTTACGGCAAGCCTGGGCCGAAATATCTCGCCTATATCGATCCCGGCCCGCCGGACAAGCGCGTCATCGCCCAGCTCAACCATGAGCTCGACGTGATCCACGACATCGCGCCGGAGGGCATGTTCACGCTGGCGAAGCAGGACAAGGGCACGCGCGCCTGGTTCAAGGGCTTCCCCTACGGCCATCCCGATCCCACCCTGCCGGCGGTGATCTTCAACACCCAGAACGAGAACCTGAAGAACCGCGACGTGCGCTGGGCGCTGGCGCTGTTGATCGACGTCAAGGCGGTGACGATGGCGGCCTATCGCGGCGCCGCGACCATCTCGGCGATCGCCGTGCCGCCGACCGGCATCCATCCCGAGGCCTACCACAAGCCGATGGAGGCCTGGCTCAAGGATTTCGAGATCGACACCGGCAAGAGCAAGATCAAGCCCTACGACCCGACTGTCGGCAAGCAGATCGCCGACATGCTGCGCCCGTCCATGGGCGAGCAGATCCCGTCCGACCCGGCGGTGATCGCCAACTCCTTCGGCCTCGGCTGGTGGAAGCCCAATGTCGCGGCGGCGGGCGAATTGCTGACCCGCGCCGGCTTCCGCAAGCAGGGCAACCAGTGGCTGACGCCGGACGGGAAGCCGTTCGTGGTCAGACTGATGGTCGAGGGCGATCTCAGGCCCGTGATGACGCGAGCCGGCACGATGATCGTGCAGCAATGGAAGCAGGCCGGCATCGATGCACGCATCGACGTGGCGCAGGGTACGTTGCTGACCCGGCGCGCCGCCGGCGATTTCGACGCCTTCATCGGCTGGAGCGTCGAGACCTGGGGCGGGCACCAGGACCTGTCCTATTTCATGGACAGCTGGCACTCGCAGTTCGTCGCCCAGCCCGGGCAGCCGCAGCCCTTGCGCAACTGGCAACGCTGGTCGCATCCCGAGCTCGACAAGATCATCGAGGACATCCGCAAGATCGGCTTCGACGATCCCAAGGGCGTCGAGCTCGGCCGCGACTACGTCAAGCTGATGACCCGCGAGATGCCGATCATCCCGCTGATGGCCTACAACGTCTTCACAGCGATGGATCAGACCTATTGGAAGGGCTATCCCACCGCCGACGACCCTTACGCCAATCCGGTCACGAACTGGGGCAATTCCCGCTACATGTTCGTGCGCCTGAAGCCCACGAACTGAACGGAGCCGCCGCTCCGCGC
Source organism: Allobosea sp. (assembly GCA_024231975.1). Taxonomy (GTDB): domain Bacteria; phylum Pseudomonadota; class Alphaproteobacteria; order Rhizobiales; family Beijerinckiaceae; genus Allobosea. The sequence continues at coordinate 72,476 of JAAEQB010000120.1, read as the reverse complement.
GGCAGCTCGTCTCCCTCCCAGGACAAACGCCAGCCGGCGGCGGCGTGCCGCCCTCGGCAAGGCGCAGCTTTCGGGATCGCATGAGCGCCTACCCAGCCTATCTCGCGAAACGCCTGGTCCAGTTCGCCCTGGTGGTCTTCATCGGCGTCAACCTGGCCTTCGTCATCACGCATGCTTCGCCGATCGACCCCGTCGAGCAGTCGATCTCGGCGGTAACCTCCTTCGGCAACACAGCGCCGGAGGCGATCGCGGCGATGCGCACCTCGCTGCAGGAGCTCTATGGGCTCAAGGGAACTCTGGGCGAGCAATACCTCACCTTCTGGAGCCGGGTGCTGCGCGGCGATTTCGGGCCATCCCTTTCCGCCTTCCCGACACCCGTCTCGGTTCTGATCGGCCGGGCGTTACCTTGGACCGCCGGGCTGCTGATCGTCTCGACGCTGATCACCTGGGTGCTGGGCAACCTGCTCGGCGGCCTAGCCGGCTACTACCAGCGCAATCGCACGCTGAAGCTGATGGGCGTGGTCGCCATGGGCGTCCATCCGATCCCCTACTACATCGTCGCGCTGCTGCTGCTGATCGTCTTCGGCTTCCTCTGGCCGGTGCTGCCGATCACCGGCGGCTCGGCGATGAACCTGCAGCAGGGCTGGAACTGGCCCTTCGTCTCGAGCGTCCTGCTGCATTCGATCCTGCCCGCCCTTTCGCTGATCCTGATCGGGCTCGGCAGCTGGTTCCTCGGCATGCGCTCGCTGGTCTCGAACATCGTCACCGAGGACTATGTCGTCTACGCCGAGATCGCCGGGCTCGACAGCCGCAGGGTGCTCGGCTCCTATGTCATGCGCAACGCGCTGGCGCCGCAGGTCACCGGGCTCGCCATGTCGCTGGGCGGCATCTTCAACGGCGCGGTCATCACCGAGAAGGTCTTCGGCTATCCCGGCGTCGGCACGCTCCTGGTCGATGCGGTCTATGCCGGTGACTACGGCCTCGTGCTCGGCGTCACCACCGTCTCGATCATTGCGGTCTCGGTCGGCGTCCTCGTCATCGACCTGCTCTATCCGCTGATCGACCCGCGCGTGGAGCTGCGCTGATGCTGGCGATCCTGCGCGACCTCATCCGCTACAATCTCGAATTCAGGATCGGGCTCGTCCTCGTCTCGATCGTCGTCGTGATGGCGGGCCTCTCCTTCGTCTCGCCCTATCCGCCGGGGGACGTCTATGTCGTGCCGCCGGACGTGCCGCCCTCCGCGGCCTACTGGCTGGGAACGACCTCGCGCGGGCAGGACGTCTTCTGGCAGCTTACCTTCGCCATCCGCAACACGCTGAGCTTCGGCATCATGGTGGCGGTGCTGTCGCGGATCATCGCGCTCGTGGTCGGCCTGCTCGCCGGCTATAGCGGCGGCTGGATCGACCGAGTGCTGATGTCGATCAACGACACCTTCATCATCATCCCGCTCTTCCCGATCCTGATCCTGTTCTACTTCGTGCTGCGCGACTCGATGTCGACGCCGCTGCTGGCGACGATCATGGCCTGCCTGGGCTGGGCCTATGACGCCCGCCTGATCCGTTCGGTCGCGCTGTCGCTGAAGACGCGCGAATTCACCCAGACCAGCATCTTCTCGGGCATGAAGACGCGCGAGATCCTGGCCCGCGAGCACCTGCCCTATGTGCTGCCGATCGTGTTCTCGACCACGATGAACAACATGAACTGGTCGATCGGCATCGAGGTCACCCTCGCCGTCCTCGGCTTCACCGACATCAACGCGCCGACCATCGGCGGGATGATCTACTGGGCGAACCAGCACACGGCGCTGGTGGCCGGCATCTGGTGGTGGATCGCCTTCCCGATCGCACTGGTGGTGATGACCTTCGTCGGGCTCTTCCTGCTCGCGGTGTCGATGAACGAGTACATCGACCCGCGCAGCCGCCTGGCGCGCATGGGAGGCGGCCGATGAGCGAGGCGGCCGACCAGATGCCGGTTCTGCAGGTCCACGATCTGCAAGCCCATTTCCGCACCCGCTATTTCGGCGTCAATCGCGAGGTGAGGGCCGTGGATGGCGTGACCTTCGACGTCCGCCGCAACGAGATCTACGGGCTCGCTGGCGAATCCAGCTCAGGCAAGACGACGCTGGTCAAGACCATTGCAGGTCTTTTGAAGCCGCCGCTGGAGATGGTCGGCGGTTCGGCCCGCTTCTCCTTCCTGCCGGGCTGGGACGCGGTCGGGCGCGCGCCACCCGACGTGGTCCGCCGCATCCGCTGGCGGCATTTGTCCTACATCATGCAGGGCTCGATGAACGTGCTGAACCCGCTCCGGCGGATCAGGCACAGCTTCCGTGATTTCGCCTGGCGCCATCTCGGCGGCAGCAAGAGCGAGTTCGACGCGAGGGCGGCCGCGCATCTGGAGCGCGTCAGGCTCGACCCGTCCGTGCTCGCCGCCTATCCGCACGAGCTTTCCGGCGGCATGCGCCAGCGCGTCACCATCGCGCTGGCGACGATCTGCAAGCCGGAATTCGTCATAGCAGACGAACCGACGACCGCGCTCGACGTGATCGTGCAGAAGGACGTGCTGGGCATGATCCGCTCGATCCAGCAGGAGATGGGATCGAGCGTCCTGTTCATCACGCACGACATGGGCGTCCACGCCGCGCTGACCGACCGGCTCGGCATCATGTATGCGGGCCGCCTGGTCGAGGACGGTGCGACGTCGGAGATATTCGAACGGCCGCTGCATCCCTATACGCGGCACCTGATCGCGAGCCTGCCGCGCATCGGCGACGTCAAGCAGCGTGAGGGGCTGGAGGGAACCCCGCCCAGTCTTGCCGCCCCGCCACCGGGCTGTCGCTTCCACCCGCGCTGCCCGCTCGCCATGCCGGTCTGCGCCATAGCCGTGCCGGCGATGGTCGAGACGCTGCCCGGCCATCGCGTCGCCTGCCATGCTGTCAATCCGGGAGCGGCGGCATGAGCGCGCTCCTCGAACTCGACACGGTCAGCAAGAGCTTCTCGCGGGGCGGGCTGTTCTCGTCGCGGCGCGTCGACGCGGTGAAGGAGGTCAGCTTCGCGCTCCAGGACGAGACGCCGGAGATCTTCACGGTGATCGGCGAGTCCGGCTCGGGAAAATCGACTCTGGCGCGCATGATCCTCGGCATCCACGCGCCGAGCTCCGGCTCGATCAGGCTCGCCGGGCACGATGTCGCGGCCTATGAGCGGCGCGCCTTCATGGCCCAGGTGCAGCCGATCTTCCAGAACCCGTTCGAGGCGTTCAACCCGCTGAAGCAGCTCGACCGCTACCTGTTCATGACGGCGGAGCGCTTCGGCGAGGCAGCGGACCGCAAGGCCGCCGAGAGCCGGACCGACGAGGCGCTGAAGCAGGTTGGCCTGTCGCTGGCCGAGATCGCCGGGCGGTTTCCGCACGAACTCTCCGGCGGGCAGCTCCAGCGCGTCGCGATCGCCCGCGCGCTCGTCGCCAGGCCCCGGCTGATCGTCGCCGACGAGCCGGTCTCGATGGTCGACGCCTCGCTGCGCATGTCGATCGTCAACCTGTTCGGGCGGCTGCGCGACGAGCTCGGCCTGTCGATCATCTACATCACCCACGACCTCGCCACCGCCTACTACATCAGCGACCGGCTGATCATCATGCAGAAGGGCGTCGTGGTCGAAGGGGGGCCGGCGCGCGCCGTGCTCTCCAATCCGACGCATCCCTATTCCCGCCAGCTCCGCGACGCCGTGCTCACGCCCGACAGCGCCGGAGCCTTCCGCGGCGGGTATTCGCCCAAATCCGTTTCAGCCTCCGGAGCCACGCGATGAGACAAGCCAGCATCACCTTCGACCGCGCCTTCGCCATCGGCGACACCGATCCCCGGCTGTTCGGCGCCTTCGTCGAGCATCTCGGCCGCTGCGTCTATGGCGGCATCTACGAGCCGGGCCACCCCACCGCCGACAAGCGCGGCTTCCGCAAGGACGTGCTCGATCTCGTCAAGGAGCTCGGCCCGACGATCATGCGCTATCCCGGCGGCAATTTCGTCTCGGGCTACAATTGGGAGGACGGCGTCGGCCCGGTCAAGGATCGGCCCGCCAGGCTCGATCTCGCCTGGTTCACCACCGAGCCGAACACCTTCGGCACCAACGAGTTCGTCGACTGGTGCCGGGCTGCGAAGATCGAGCCGATGCTCGCCGTCAATCTCGGCACGCGCGACGGCGACGCGGCGCGCAATCTCGTCGAATACTGCAACCATCCCGGCGGTACCGCCTGGTCGGACCTGCGCATCAAGCACGGCTGGAAGAAGCCGCACGACATCAAGTTCTGGTGCCTCGGCAACGAGGTGGACGGCCCCTGGCAGATGGAGCACAAGACGGCGACCGAATACGGCCGCGTCGCGCACGAGGCCGCCAAGATGATGCGCTGGATCGACCCGTCGATCGAGCTCGCGGCCTGCGGCTCCTCCGGCCGCAACATGCCGACCTATGGCCGCTGGGAAGACGAGGTGCTGGAGCACACCTTCGACCAGGTCGAGTTCATCTCGCTGCACACCTATTTCAACAACTATGCCGCCGACACCAAGGCCTTCCTGGCCAGCCCCGACCTGATGGATCAGTTCATCGAGGAGGTGGTCGCGATCTCCGACGCCGTCGCGGCGCGCCGGCGCTCCGACAAGCGGATCATGCTGAGCTTCGACGAATGGAACGTCTGGTACCGGACGCGCCGGGTGAGGGCGGACCGCGTCAAGGAAGGCTGGCCGGTCGCGCCGCCGATCCTGGAGGAGATCTATTCGATGGAGGATGCGCTCGTCTTCGGCGGCGCCTGCATCTCGCTCCTCAACCATGCCGACCGCGTCAAGGCGGCCTGCCTCGCCCAGCTGGTCAACGTGATCGCGCCGATCATGACCGAGACCGGCGGGCCGGCCTGGCGCCAGACGATCTTCTGGCCCTTCGCCCAGATGAGCCGGCTCGGCCGCGGCAGCGTGCTCAGGGCGCTGGTCAAATCCGAGAGCTACCGCGCCGACTATTACGACCCACGCGGCAAGCAGGACCTCTACTACCCGATCGACGCGCCCTATCTGAAGGCCTCGGTGGTCGCTGACGACAAGGGCGTCTCACTCTTCCTGCTCAATCGCGACCTGGAACAGCCCGTCACCGTGGCGCTCGATGCGCGCGGCTTCGGCAAGCTCAAGGTCGCGGAGGCGACGGAACTGCGCCATGCCGACCTGAAGGCCGTCAACAGCAAGAAGGAACCGCTCAAGGTCAAGCCCGCGACGCTGAAGGGCATCTCGGCGAAGGCGAACGCGATCTCGCTGGAGTTGCAGCCGGCTTCGTGGAATGTGATCAGGCTGGAAGGCTAGCGAACGGTCCTCGCGACGATGGACGAGAGCTCAACGCGACCGCAGCGTGGACGCCGGGGCATCGGCGGAGGCAGTCCCGCGCCGGGTGCCGAGGCCCGGCGGGACCGCAGCTTCCTCGTCGTCAACGCCGACAGGCAATATCAGGTGCTGCGCGGCCTGGCCTCTCCGGTCAGGTTGCGCATCCTGCGGCTCCTCAACCGTCACGGCCCGAAGAACATCAACCAGATCGCCGAGGTGCTCGGCCTGCCGCAATCGACGATCGTGACCAATGTCCAGGTGCTCGAGGAGGCCGAGCTGATCTCGACCTCGCTCGGCAAGGCGGCGAAGGGCCAGCAGAAGGTCTGCTCGGCGCGCTATGCCGAGATCGTCGTCAATCTCGACCCGGAGGATCCGAGCCGCGAGCGCAACATCGTCGAGGTCGAGATGCCGCTCGGACTCTACACCAGCTCGAACGTCTCGGCCCCCTGCGGGCTGTGCTCGACCGAGCGCATCCTCGGCGTACTCGATGTGCCCGAGCTCTTCCTCGACCCGCGCCGGGTCCAGGCGGGATTGATCTGGTTCGGGCGCGGTTATGTCGAGTACAAGTTCCCGAACAACGCCAAGGTGCTGAACCAGGCGATCACGGCGCTCGAATTCGAGATGGAGATGTCGTCGGAGGTGCCGGGGACCAATGCCGACTGGCCGTCCGACATCAGCCTCTGGGTCAATAGCCGCAAGGTCGGCACCTGGACCTGTCCGGGCGATTATGGTGACCGCCGCGGCACCTATACGCCGCATTGGTGGAAGCTCGAGGGCTCCCAATACGGCATCCTGACGACCTGGCGCATCACCGCGGACGGCACCTATCTCGGCGAGCGCCGGCTCAGCGATGTCGCGACCACGGATCTCGATCTCGATCGCCACCATTCGATCAAGGTGCGCATCGGCATCGACGAGAAGGAGGGCCGGCCGGGTGGCGTCAACATTTTCGGCCGCGGCTTCGGCAACCACAACCAGGACATCAAGATGCGGCTGCACCTGCAAGGCATGACCGCCTTGCCCCATGTCGCGACCTGAGCCGCTGTCGATGGGGGTCAGATATCGCCGTAGTCATCCGCGCTGATCATGCTTTTGAAGCGCAGGACCGCGTGTGGGCTCTTCTCGGAATAGCCGACGACCTCGCAGCCTTTTCTGATCGGGCCCGCGCCGCGCAGCGTGATCGTGGTGTTGTCGCGTGAATAGCCGCCGATCACGGCATACGGAGCCGGTGCGCACCCCCTCTTGAATGCGAACGCAGTCCCCTCGATCTGGCCGCCTTCGGTGAATTTGGAGCCGCGGAAGAGGACGGTCCCGGATCGTACGACATCGCGGACCGCCGGCTTCGGCTCGTCATAGGCGATCAGACCGGCATGAGGATAAATGCGCATGACGCTTCGGTTGTGATCGAATGCCGTGCCGTCATGCATGGCGTGATGGTCGATGACGTCTCCCTGGAGCGACGAGACCGTCTGTACGGTCTTCCGCGCCTTTCGCCCGTCGCGGCCCTCATCCCGCTCCTCGGATACAGGCGCTGCGCGCGCCATCGTGAAGAAGAAGATGCTCAGTGCAAACAGGAAGAAAATGCTGACATAGCGAAACAAGATAGGCCCCCAGCCGATAAAAGCTGATCCTATTCTAGGAATGATCTCTCAAGTCGCACTCAATCCGATTCGTAAAATTGTGCCGATTGCGGCTATCTTGTCGCTAAAATCGAGAGATAGTTCGCGGCGGCTCGGGTCGATATGGGGCGGCGCCAGTAGCCGAGAGGCGCTATCGCCTTCGCTTGCGTGGCGGAGGCAATGGCGGTCGGACTGATCCTGGCCTGTCTCCGTTGTGGCTGCGAGGCCCAGCGCGGCGAAGATGCGGCCGACAGGCGAGATGTCAGACCGGCTCCGGGTACCCGGACGCGATCGCCTCCTCCTCCCATCGCTCGAGGATGTCGTAGCGCGCCGCATCGACGGGGGCGAAGCGCTCGAGCAGGAGCCTGTCGAGGATCGGGCGGACGGCGGGATCATCGGCGCTCGCGAGCAGGGCTGTCCGCAGACGCTCCGCGGTACCTGGGCCGAGCCCTGGCGAAGCCACCAGGATCGGAATCGGTGCGGGCTCGGTGCTGGCGACAGCCCGGAGGCCGTGCGCCGGATCGTCCGGGTCCTGCAGCATCAGGTCGAAGGCGTAGGAATCGAGCGGGCCGATATCGATCTCGCCGGCGAGCAGCGCCCTGACCACGCCGCGCGGCGTATGGAGCGGACCGATGCTGTCGCGGTAGAGCCGCGGCCGCTGCGGCGTGCGCCAGCGCAGCAGATGATGGCGCAGGGCGTTGAAGCCGGACTGGCTCTCCTCCACGGTGTAGCCGAGGCGGCCGCCGAAGCTGTCCTCCAGGCTGTGGATCGGACCATCGGCGCGGACGAGGAGATTGCTCCAGTAGCGCGGCTCGCCGCCATAACCGGCGGCTGCCGGCACCGGCGCGGCGAGCGGAACCGGCCTCGGGTCCGCGCGCCGCCAGGGCCTGCCGCACATGAAGACGCAACCGAGGTCGCCGCGCTGCCAGAGTTCGGCCATCGGCTTGGGGAAGCCGTGGTCGATGACGTCCAGATCGATGCCGCTCGCCTGCGACAGCCACTGGAAGAGAGCGTTCCAGGCTGCCGCCGCATCGGCCGTGGCGGCATACATGCGGGCATTGGCGACGAGGCGCATCGGAGGCGGCCCTTCTCAGGCGTAGCGCAGGCGCTGGCCGATGCCGAGCCGGCGGGCCTTGCTCAGCATCGCGTGGCCGAGCGCGATGTCGGAGAGCGACAGGCCGCGATGCCAGAACAGGTTGGTCTCGTCGTCGCTCTGCCGGCCTGGCTTCAGGCCGGCGACGATCTGGCCGAGCTCGGCATGGAGCGTGTCCGCCGACAGCTTGCCGGCTTCGACATGGGCCCGCAGGCTGCCGAACTTGCCGCCCTTGCACTGGCCCCAGTCGTCGACGACGAGCTTGTCCATGATGTCGGTCAGCGAGAGCTCGATCGCACTCATCGTGCCATAGGGCACGACGAAGGCGCCCTTCTTGATCCAATCCGTCTTCAGCATCGGCGTCGGTGCATCGAGGCGCGAGGCTTCGACGACGATATCGGCGCCTTCGACGCAGGACTGCCAGTCCTCGGTCGCGACGACCGGCTTGCCGAGGTCGCGGGCGAGCCGCTCGGCGAAGGCGTTGCGGCTCTCTGGGCGGCGCGAATGCACGCGGATCTCGTCGAAGTCGAAGAGATGGTTCAGCAGCCGCACATTCCAGTAGGCGGTGCCGCGCGCGCCGACATGGCCGAGGATCTTGGAGCCCTTCCGTGCGAGATACTTCGCGCCGATGGCAGTGACCGCTCCGGTGCGCATGTCGGTGATGGCGCTGGCGTCGAGGAAGGCCTTGGGCACGCCGGTGCGCGGATCGAACAGCAGCAGGCTCGCCAGTTCCGAGGGCAGGCCGAGCTTGTAGTTGTCGACGAAGTCGCCGACGACCTTCACGCCGGCGGAGTCGATCGGTTCCTTGAGCGCACCGCGCAGCACGTTGAAATGCCCGTTGGCGACGCCAGGTTCGAGATGGACGCGTGGCTCGATCACGGTCTCGCCGCGGCCTTGCGTCGCCAGGCTGGTCTCGATCGCTTCCAGGATCTCGGCATCGGTCATGGCCAGCTCCTCGACGTCGAGGCGGTTGAGATAGTCCATGTAGATCGCCTTCATCATTCCCTCCGGGTCTGGTTTTCGGGGCGCAAGCCAAGCTTCGCCGCGCGATGGCGCGGCGTCCTGCGCCGGTTCGGCTCGTCATCCTGCGGTGCGGCCGGGGAGGAGCGGCTGTCGGCGCTCCCGCGGTCCCCGGCGTCCGCCTGCTTTCAGATCGTCACGACAGCGGCAGTCTCCTGAACACGCCCGGCCGGTCCGGGTCGTGGAATTTGTCGAACGGGCCATGCTCGACGAAATGGCGGTGGCAGAAGGCGAGCTTGTCCTTCGACAGCGTCACGCCGATGCCGGGGCCGGTCGGCACCGGCACGAGATTGCCGCGCGGCCGCAAGGGGCCTTCCTCGATGACGTCGAAGGGCTGCATGTGGAACAGCGATTGCGAGGGCTCGCGGATATGATCGTGAGCGGCCGCCAGGTGCAGGTAGACCGAGCTCGCAATGCCGGAATCCCCGGAATAGCACCAGAAATCCAGGCCCATCTGCTCGCAGGCGGCGATGAACTTCAGGGCGCGGCCGATGCCGCCATGGACGTTGACATCGGTGCAGAAGGCGTCGGGCACGCCGAGCGCGACGGCCCGGCGCAGGTCCGGCGTGTGCACCGAGAACGGAATGGCGGTGTAGCGCCGTAGCTTGGCCATGTCCTCGAAGGTCGCGACCGGGTCCTCCCAGGCGCTGATGCCGAGCGGCTCGATCGCCCGGGCGATGCGCGTCGCCGTGGCCAGCGAATAGGCCTTGTTGGAATCGATGCGCAGGACGGCGTCCTCGCCGAGCCTGTCGCGCAGGAGTTCCAGCGTGCGGATCGAGGGCTTCGGGTCCGCGGTCGAGAGCTTGCCCTCGAACATCGTCGTGCCGAAACGCTCCTTCTGGCGCAGGCAGTAGTCCAGCACAGCTTCGGGATCGCTCTCGCCGCCGATCCCATCCTTCTTCTCGCGGAAGGAGAAATAGTCGGTGAAGGTCACGGCATCGCGCACGCGCCCGCCGAAGAGATCGTGAAGCGGGCGGCCGGCGGCCTTGCCGCGCAGGTCCCACAGCGCCATCTCGACCGCGCCGAACGCCCGGATGCCGGCGAAGTCGACATCGGCGTAGACGCCGCGCCAGGACGGCAGGCAGAGCCGCTCGCAGGCGGCGATGTCGAAGGCGTCCTGCCCGATCAGGCGCGGCGCGAAGCCGTTGAGGATGGTGGCGGCGTTGGCGGGAGAGGGGCCTTCGCCGAGGCCGACGAGGCCGTCCGAGGTCTCGACCTCGACGATGGTCTTGGAGAAGCCGGCGAGCGAGCCATAAGACCAGAGATAGGGCGCTTCCAGCGGGATGTTCACCGGGGTCGCGCGGATGGCGGCGATCTTCATGCGGCGACGATCTCCTCGATCTGAGCCAGCAGCTCCGGATCGACATCGACGCCATCGGCGCGAGCGGTCATGCGGGCCGAGAGCCGGCGGTTCCCGGGAAGGCGGGCGCCGTCCTGTTCTGCGATCGCGGCGAAAAGGCCCTCGATCCGCTCGGGGAAATCGGGTGAGAAGGCCGATGGGTCGAAGGCGACGATGCATTGGCCGACGCCGGGCGGCGGACCGTCGGCGCGGGCATAGGGCGAGGCGTCCTTGGAGAAATTGGCTCCGACGAGGCCGGCGGCGAGGATCTCGACGATGAGCGCGAGCATGGCGCCTTTGGCCCCGCCGAAGGGAGCCATCGAGCCGGCGAGCGCGGCTGCGGGGTCGGTGGTGGGGCGGCCTTCCACGTCGAAGGCCCAGCCCTCCGGCAGCGGCCCGCCCTTTTTGGCGGCGGCGGTGAGCGTGACCTTGGCGACCTGGGTCGTGGCGAGATCGATCACCAGCGGTGGCTTGCCGGCGCGGGGCGCGGCGAACGCCAGCGGATTGGTGCCGAAGAGCGGCTTGCGCCCGCCCCAGGGCGCCATGTTCGCCGGCGAATTGGTGAAGGCGAGGGCGATCAGCCCCTCCGCGGCGATGTCCTCGACGGGGTGGCCGACGACGCCGATGGAATAGGAACGGCGGATGGCCAGGGTCGCCATGCCTGCCTCGCGCGCGGCTGCGACGAGGACGGGCCTGGCGCGGTCGAAGGCCGGATGGGCGAAGCCATGGCCGGCATCGGCCAGGACGGTGCTGGCGCGCGGGCGCTCGATGCTGGGCTCGGCCCGGCCGTCGACCTTGCCGCTTCTGAGATGCGACAGGTAGACGCCGAGATAGCCGAGGCCGACGCTGCCGAGGCCGTCCTCCTCGGCGCGGCGCACCGAGCGCGCGACCGAGGCGGCGGCGATGTCGCTGGCGCCGCAGGCTGACAGCGTCCGCCGGGCCAGGGCTTCGATCTCGTCGAGGGACAGTATCGGCATCAGGCGGCCACCGTGTCGTCGGTCAGCGGGAAATGGCAGCGCACGCTCTGCCCCTCGCCGACGCTGCGCAGCTGCGGCGCCTCCTGCGAGCAGCGCGCCGCGGCGCGCGGGCAGCGCGTGTGGAAGCGGCAGCCGCTGGGCAGGTTGATCGGGCTCGGGATCTCGCCGCGCAGCACGATGCGCTCCCGGCGCCTGGCCGGGTCGACCGCGGGATTGGTCGAGAGCAGGGCTGCCGTATAGGGGTGTGCGGGCCTGCGGAACAGGGCGGCCGTCGAGGCCTCCTCGACCACCTGGCCGAGATACATCACGACGCTGCGGGTGGTGATCCGCCGGATCACGTTGAGATTATGGCTGACGATCAGATAGGTCAGCGTGAACTCTTCGTGCAAATCGAGCATCAGGTTGAGCAGCTCGCCCTGCACGGAGACGTCGAGGCCCGCGGTCGGCTCGTCGGCGACGATGATCTGCGAGCGCAGGACGAGCGCGCGCAGAATGGCGACGCGGCGCGCCTGCCCGCCCGAGAGCTGATGCGGGAACTTCTCCATGGCGTTGGCCGGCAGGCCGAGCCGCTTCAGCAGCACCTCGATGCGCGCGCGCCCGTCTTCGAGCGGGAGCTTGTGCACATGCAACGGCTCCTCGACGAGCTTACGCACCCGCATGCGTGGCGAGAGCGAGGCCACCGCATCCTGCAGCAGCATCTGGACCTCGCGCCGGAAGCCGAGCCTGTCGCGGGCGAGGCGGGCGCCGAGCGGCTCGCCGTCGACCGTCACGCTGCCGGAGGTCGGCTCGCCCAGCCCCATCAGCGTGCGGCACAGCGTGCTCTTGCCGGAGCCGGATTCGCCGACCAGCCCGACGATCTCGCCGCGGTGGAGGTGCAGGGAGACGCCGTCGAGGGCGCGCACCTTGCCGCCGAAGACGACGCTGACGTCCTCCAGCGCGATCACGGGCGGGATGGCGGCGTTGTCCGCGATCATGGCAGCACCTCGAGCGATCGCTTGCAGGCGGCCTTGCGGCCTTCGCCGACCGCTAGCAGCGCCGGCGGGCCCTGCCGGCAGATCTCGGCCGCATGGGCGCAGCGGCTGGCGAAGATGCAGGCATCCATCGTCCAGGTCGCGCTCGGGACTTCGCCGGGAATGGTGGCGAGCCGGCCTTCCTGGCCGTCCTCGATCTCGCAATCGAGCAGTGCGCGCGTATAGGGATGGCGCGGCCGGGCCAGCACCTCGGCGACGGGGCCGGTCTCGACGATGGCGCCGCCATACATCACGCAGAGATCGTCGCAGAGCTCGGCGACCAGCCCGAGATGATGCGAGATGAAGACGATCGAGCCCGAGAAATCCTGGCGGAGCCGGTCCAATAGCTCGACGATCTGCGCCTCCACGGTGGCGTCGAGCGCCGTGGTTGGCTCATCCGCCAGCAGGAGGTCGGGCTCGACCAGCAGTGCCATGGCGATGACGATGCGCTGGCGCATGCCGCCCGAGAGCTGGTGCGGATAGGCGTCGAGCCGCGTCGGCGCGTCGGAGATGCCGACCTTGGTCAGCATGGCGAGGCTGCGCTCGCGGATCTCCTGTCGCGACAGTTGCGGGAAGCGCCGCCGCAGGATGTCGCGCAGATGGGTGCCGACGGTGAAGAGCGGATTCAGCGCCGTCATCGGGTCCTGGAAGATCATCGCGATCTTCCGGCCGCGCCAGTCGTTCATCTGCGCGGGCGGCAGCTTGAGCAGGTCGGTGCCCTCGAACAGGATCTCGCCCTCGATCCTGTCGAGATTGTTGGGCAGCAGCCGCAGCAGGCAGGAGACCAGCGTCGACTTGCCGGAGCCGGATTCGCCGACGACGCCGATGATGCGCCCGCGCGCGAAATCGAGGTCGATGCCACGCAGGATATGGGCCGGTCCCTGATCGGTCCTGGCATCGAGCCTGAGGTTGCGGATCGCGACCATCGGATCGGAGTGAGCGGCCATCTCAATGTCCTCCCCGGTCGAGGCGAGGGTCGACGGCGTCGCGCAGCGCTTCCCCGAACAGGGTGAAGCCGAGCGTCGCGACGGCGAGCGCCGCGCTGGCGACGATCACCGGGATCTTCGAGTCCGAGAGATAGGCGTAGCCGTCATAGATCAGCGTGCCCCAGCTCGCGAGCGGCGGGCGCACGCCGAGCCCGATGAAGGACAGCCCGGCCTCGATGGTGATGACCACGGGGATGTCGATGCTGGCCAGCACGACGAGCGGGCCGGCGATGTTGGGCAGCACATGCGACAGCACGATGCGTGTCGCGGAGGTGCCGAGCAGGCGCTCTGCCTCCATGAAGGGCGCATTGCGCAGGGTCAGCATCTGGGCGCGGGCGACGCGGCCGAAATGCGGCACCAGCGTCACCGCGACGATCGCGGTCACCAGCGCCGTGGACGGGCCGAAGACCGCCACCACCGCCAGCGCCAGGACCAGGCTCGGGAAGGAGGAGATGATGTCGAAGACGATCAGGACCACCCGCTCCCAGCGCGTGCTGAGCGTCGCCGCCAGGATGCCGAGCAGCGTCCCGAGCACCAAAGCGGAGGTGATCGCGATCAGGGCGACCAGCATCGCCACCTGCGCCCCGAAGACGAGGCGGCTGTAGAGATCGCGCCCGAGATGGTCGGTGCCGAGCCAATGCGCCGCCGAGGGACCGGAGAAGCGGTTGAGGATGTCGAGCGCGTCGGGATCATGCGTCACGATCAGCGGCGCGAGGATGGCGGCGCCGACGACCACGATGATGATGACGGTGCCGACGGCGCCGCCCAGCGTCGAGATGATGCGGCCGAAGGTGCGCCTGATGGCGATGAGGCTCGTCATCGGGAAGCCTGCCGCCGGATGCGGGGGTCGATCGCCGCGTAGCTGATGTCGACGAGCAGGTTCGTCAGCACGAAGATCAGTACCACGACGAGCACCGCTCCCTGGAGCACTGGGAAATTGCGGGTCGAGATCGCGTCGAACATCAGCCGGCCGAGGCCGGGGCGAGCGAAGACGATCTCGATGAGCACGGCGCCGCCGAGCAGCCGCCCGACGCCCATGCCGAGCACGGCCAGCGTCGGGATGCAGGCGTTCTTCAGCGCGTATTTATAGGTGACGAGCCGGCTCGGCAGGCCGTAGGCGCGCGAGAGCCGGATGAAGTTCTCGCCCATGGTTTCCAGCATGGAGCTGCGCACCAGCCGGGCGATGAAGCCGATCCAGCCGACGCTGAGCGCGATCGTCGGCAGGATCAGGCGCTTGGCCTGGTCGAGCCAGCTGTTCGCCTCGCCGGCGCCGAGCACCGGCAGCCAGTTCAGCCAGATCGCGAAGATCAGCAGCAGGAAGATCGCGATCACGAAAGCCGGGATCGCGATGAAGGCGACGCTGACGAAGGCGAAGACATGGTCCAGCACCGAGCCGCGATGTGTCGCGGCATAGCAGCCGAGCGGCACGCCGATGGCGACGGCGAGGCCGATCGCCGTGAAGGTCAGGATGAAGGTGTAGGGCAGCACATCGGCGATGACCCGCGTCACCGGCCGCCCAGACAGCACGTCCGTGCCGAGATTGCCGAGCAGGATGTTGCCGAGGAAGGTGAAGAGGCGCTGGTACCAGGGTCGGTCCAGCCCCATCTCCGCGATGAAGCGCTTGGCATATTCCGGCGTCGCGGCGGGCCCGAGCAGGGCGGTCGCCGGATCGCCGGGGACGAGCGCCGACAGGGCGAAGAGCAGGAGCATCGCTCCCAGCACGATCAAGGCCGTAGTCGCCAGCCGGCTGGCGACGTAGTGAGCCGTTTCACTCATCCGGGGCAACTCCCGTTCGACGCTGCCGCTCAGGCGCGGGCGAACTGATCGAGCTGCCAGTCGAGCGCGCCGGGCAGGAAGGCGGGCTTGACCGTGCTGCGCCGCACGACATAGGCGACGTCGTTGGTCAGCCAGATGAAGGCGGCCGACTTGTCCATCTCCTGCTGGGCCTTGACCACGATCTCGGCGCGCTTGGCCGGGTCGGTCTCGACGATCGCGGCCTGTGCGAGCTTGTCGTATTCGGGGCTGTCGAAGCGCTGCCAGTTCCAGATGCCGATCTGGCTGGCGGTAAACCATTGCATCAGGAAACTCGGATCGAGCTTGCCGTTGAAGCGCAGCATGAACATGTCGAGGTCCTTGCCCGCGTCGCCCTTGCCCGCGTCCCAATAGGTGCCGCCTTCGCGGACGTCGACATCGGCGGTGATGCCGACCTCGCGGAGCAGCGCCTGCGCGACCAGGGCCATGGTCTGGAAGGCCGGCTGATTCAGGACGGTGATGCGGGTCTTGATCGCGGTCTGCCCGGCCTCGGCCAGGAGCCGCTTGGCCTCGGCGACGTTGCGCTTGTAGACCGGCGCCTCCTTCCACTGCCCCAGGATCGGCGCCATGATCAGCGTGTTGAGGCGCGGGGCCTTGCCGTTGAAGCCGGCGAGCAGCATCTGGTCGACATCGAGCGCGAGCCGCACGGCCTGACGCACGCGGACGTCGGTGAACGGCGCCTTCTGCATGTTGATGCCGAGCCAGATGAAGGCGAGGCCCGGCTGGCTCTCGACGCTGAGGCCGGAGGCGCCGCGCATCGGCTCGGCGATGGCCGGCGGCAGCACGGCGAAGTCGAGCTCGCCGGAGCGCAGCGCCAGCTCCGCGGTCTTGGGGTCCTGGATGAAGTTGACCTTGACCTCGTCGAAGGCCGGCTGCGGGCCCTTGTAGTCGGGATTGCGCCGGAGTACCGCCCCGCGCTGCTTCTCGACCGAGACGACCTGGTAGGCGCCGGAGCCGACCGGCTTGGTGTTGTGCTCGGCGCCGCGCGCGGTCAGCGCCTTCTTCGAGACGATGCAGCCCGAGCAGTCGCCGATGGCGATCGCCATCAGGCCGGCATTCGGCTGGCTGAGCTTGATGCGGCCGGTATAGGTGCCGGTGACCTCGACCTCCGTCAGCCCCGTCCAGTCGGCCTTGTAGGGCGAGACCTTGCCGTCGACGGGTGCGACCGCGAAGCGCTCATAGGAGAACTTGACGTCCTCGGCGGTCATCTCGCCGAAGCCGTCGGTGAACATCTGGCCCGGCTTGAGCGTGAACTCGATCAGCGTCGGGCTGACCTGCTTCAGCTCGGAGGCGGCATCGAGCTCGAGACCGGAGCCGTCGAGCTTCAGGGCCGCCAGCCGCTGGAACACGCAGCGGATGACGTTGGCATCGTGCGGGCCGCCGCGGAAAGCCGGATCGAGCGCGGTGATGTCGCGCTCGATGCGCACGGAAATGCTGGTCTTCTGCTGGGCGAGCACCGGGCTGCGGACGCCCGAAGCAAGAGAGAGCGCCGCTGCCGATGCACCGACGAACGCACGGCGGGACAAGGAATGAGCCATGATGATCCCCTGATTTTTGCGTTGAGATGCGGGTCGTTGCCCGATCCGTCGAGCCGATCCTTTCCCAATTTGGAAGGGCCGTAAAGTCAGGCGGCTCGATTTGCATATGCAATAGAAAATCCATCCGGCAGATCGATTGAATGTGAACTTTCCTTCGCCAAACCGCGCGAAAAATAGACTGTCGTTACAATCGTAATCGGCAAGCTCTCTTGCGAAGCTTTCGGTGACGATTCGCCGCAACAGTAGCGTAGCGAAGCGGTGCGGCCGCAGGCATTCAGGCGGCATGCCATCGCCGGAGACCACCATGAGCCTCGATGCCACGCCTGCTGCCTCGCGCTTCGAGTCTCGCCGACGCAGGATCGAATGGCCGACGATCCTGCTCGCTGCGGTGATCTATGGCGGCTGGCTCACGACGACCTATTTCCACGCCAGCCTGCCCATCTGGCTGGTCGCCGCGGCCGGCGCCTGGCTCGTGGCCTGGCACAGCTCGCTGCAGCACGAGATCCTGCACGGCCATCCGACGCGGTCTCGCCGCGTCAACCGCGCTCTCGCTTGTCCGCCGCTGTCGCTCTGGCTGCCCTATGAGAGCTATCGCGTCCTGCATCTGCGCCATCATCATGACGAGCGACTGACGGACCCGCTCGACGATCCGGAATCGCGCTATCTCACTGCCGCAGACTGGGACGGGCTCGGCCCGCTCGGCCGCACCCTGCTGCGGGCGCAGAAGACGCTGCTGGGGCGCCTCGTGATCGGTCCGTTCTGGGCTGTCGGGCATTTCCTCGCCGACGAGGCGCGAGCCGTCAGGCGCGGCGACAGGACGGCGCGGCGCGCCTGGGCCGAGCATCTGCCGATGCTGCTGCTCGTGCTGGCCTGGCTCGTCCTCGTCTGCAAGATGAGCCTGCCCTTCTACCTGCTGGCAATCGTCTATCCGGCGACGGCGCTGATGCTGCTGCGCTCCTTCGCCGAGCACAAGGCGGCCGAAGGTGTGCTTGAGCGCACCGCCATCGTCGAGAACGCGCCGGTCCTCGGCCTGCTCTATCTCTACAACAACCTGCACGCCGTGCATCACGAGCGCCCGGTCATGCCCTGGTACGAGATCCCGCGCTGGTACCGGACCAATCGCGACCGGCTCGTTCGCGAGAATGGCGGCATGGTCTATGACGGCTATCGCGACGTGGCGCGCCGCTTCCTGCTGCGCGAGCACGACGTGGTCGCCCATCCTTTCGGCGCGGTGGTTGAGCCTCCGGCGACCTCGCCGGGCGAGACGGTCCGGCGCCGGACGGAGGCGGCGTAAGCGCTGCTTCAGCCGAGCTCGCTCAGCACGTCGTCGAGCGTCTGCGCGATCTGATGGGGCTGGACCACGGCGAGCTTGATCAGCTCGTCGAAGCGCTTGCTGAACAGCCTGACGTAGTCGATGCCGTTCAGCACCAGATAGCTCGTGCCCAGGAAAAGCGTCACCCGCTTCGGCCCGAAGACGGTGAAGGGGTTCGAATAGGTCTCCGTCAGCGTGTAGAAATAGATGCGCAGGCTCGGGTAAAGCTCGGCGTAGAGCTCGCCGAAATGCTCGAGCTGGCGGCGACGGGCGGTCTTGTTGAGGCCTTCCCACTTGCCTTCGCCCTTGGCCATCGTCGTCAGCGCCTGAATCGAGGTGCAGACCTCCAACTCGCTTTCCGGCCGGCGCATCAGCGCGAGGCGCGCCCCGAAAGAGCTAGCGACGTTGTTGAGCGACGCGCCCTGATACTCGAAGCGCAGCACCTCCTCCGTCTTGAGGAAGTCCGGCAGGCTGTCCGGCACTGTGCGGACGCGATAGCCCTCGACCTCGCGCAGCCAGCCGAGGAAGTGGTCGTCGATGGGCGAGCGGGTATGGGTCTGGATCTGCATGATCGAGTCGATGATCTGCGTCCCGACTTCCTTGCGCGGCGTCAGCCCGAGCAGCCAGTCGACCGAGACCTGACAGGCCTGCGCCAGGGCGATCAGCGTGTCGGCACGCGGCATGCGCGGCCCGTCCGCCGAAAGCAATTGCGACAGCGTCGAGCGGTCGATCTCGGCCATGCGGGCGAAGGCCGCCTGGTTCAGGCCCGAGCCGTCGATCAGGGATTGCAGGCGTTGCCGGAAGCCGGCTGCGGCGTCGGCGGCGTTCATGAAACCATCCGATCGTTCCGTTTCGTCTACAATTGTCTCCCGAAGCAGCAGACAAGGTTCGAATGCTAGCTTTGTCAACAAACATCACATGATGCGCCTTGGCCGGCCTGCTCCAGCGACCTTAACTCGATGGCGAAGCGGGGACCGCAGGCGATGACGCGCTGGAAAGCTGGCGAAAGGGTACAGGACCGGGCGAGTCGGGAGCGCATGGCACATCTGCTGGCGGAGCGGGTGCCGCACACTTCGCTGCCGCGCCCGTTCTATGATGATCCCGACTTCTTCCGCCTGGACATGCAGGCGATCTTCGAAAGCCGCTGGGTCTTCGCCGGCCTCGCCTGCGAGATCGGCAAGCCCGGCGCGTTCTTCACCTTCGAGATCGGTGAGACCTCGGTCATCGTCTGCCGTGACCGGGAGATGACGATACGTGCCTTCTTCAACAGCTGCCGGCATCGCGGCTCGATCGTGCTGGACCAGCCATGCGGGCGCAGGACCAGCTTCGTCTGCCCCTACCACCACTGGAGCTATGATCCGTCCGGCCGGCTCCTGCGCGCGCCGAATCTCGACCCGGCGGCCGACAAGGGCGAGCTCGGCCTGCGACCAGTCCATGTCCGCGAGATCGCCGGGCTGATCTATGTCTGTCTTGCCGAAGAGGCCCCGGACATCGCGCCCTTCGCCGCGGCGCTCGGGCCAGCGGCTGCGCCGCACCGGCTCGGCGAGGGCAAGGTCGTCCACACGATCACGCTGCACGAGCAGGGCAACTGGAAGCTGGTGATGGAGAACGCCCGCGAGTGCGACCATTGCCAGGCCGGGCATCCCGAGCTGATGAACACGCTCCTGATCTTCGACTTCGCCGATCCCTGGAGCGATCCCACCATCGCCGAATTCTGGCGGCGCTGCGAGGCGACCGGACTGCCGAGCGTCACCAAAGACGGCGCCGATTTCCGCGTCGGGCGGATGCCGTTCAAGGCCGGCAACCTCTCGATCACGATGGACGGCAAGCCTGCGGTCTCGCGCCGCCTCGGCGACTGGCCGGAGCAGGAGATCGGCTCGCTGCGATTCACCCATTATCCCAGCATGTTCGGCCATATCCATGCCGACTACGCCATCGTTGTGCAGATGCTGCCGAAATCGGCGGGCGAGACCATCGTCACCTGCAAATGGGTGGTGCATGCCGAGGCGGTCGAGGGCAGGGACTACGATCTCGAGCGGCTCGTCGAGGTCTGGCGCGCCACCAACGATCAGGACCGGCAGCTGGTCGAGCGCAACCAGCGCGGCGTCCGCTCCGTCGGCTATCGCCCCGGCCCCTATGCCGAGGCCTCCGAGCATGGCGTCTGGACCTTCGTCGAATGGTATGCCCGGACGATGCAGGGCTTCGCCGGGGCCAACTCCCATCCTGCGGCCGCCGAATAGCGCTCGCACCATCCTCAGTCCGACGATCGAAAGGGAAACCCGCATGAGCGTCATGCAACTGGGCGCGACGAGCGTCGGCCTCGGCACCATCCTCTCCATCGTCGATGAGGGGCGCAGGATCGGCCTCGACCCTGCCGCCGTCGCGCGGGTCGCCGCGGCGCGGGCCGTCGTCGATCGCTACATGCACCGCGACGAGCCGATCTACGGGCTCAATACCGGGCTCGGCGGTAATGTCGGCTACCGGATCCCGCCGGAGGAGATCGAGGCCTTCCAGGTCAAGATGGTGCGCGGCCGCTGTATCGGCGTGGGCGAGCCATTTCCGGAACGGGCCGGCCGCGCCATGCTGCTCAGCCGCATCGTCGGCATGGCGCAGGGCGGATCGGGCATCTCGCCCGCGGTGCTCGACCTTGCCGTCGCCATGTTCAATGCCGGCATCACGCCGGTCGTCCCCGGCCGTGGCTCGATCGGCGCTGGGGACCTTGGCCTGTGCGCCCATCTCGGCGCCGCCCTGATCGGGCTCGGCGAGGTCTATCTGACCGGGCGCCGGATGCCGGCGGCCGAGGCGCTGCGCGCCGCCGGGCTCGCACCGGCCCGGCTCGGCCCCAAGGACGGCCTCGCGATCCTGAACGCCAGCGCGGTCAGCTGCGGCTATGGGGCGCTTGTCCTGGCGGAGCTCTCCGACCTGATGTCGGCCTCGATGGTCGTCGCGGCCCTGGCGGGCGAGGGCTACGCCGCCAATCCGCGCATCTTCGACGCGCGCCTCGCCGCCGCGCGGCCGGCGCGTGGCCAGGTCCAGGCCGCGGCGGCCTTCCGTGCGGTGCTGGGCGGCAGCTACCTGCATGACCCCGGCGCCGCCCGCTCGATCCAGGATGCGCTGTGCTTCCGCGTGCTCTCGCAGATCTACGGGCCGGCGCTCGCCAGCTTCGAGACCGCCGTCGCCAGCGTCGCGACGGAGGTCAATTCCGCCGCCGACAACCCGCTCGTCATGGCCGATGACGACCTCATCCTGTCGACGGCCAATTTCCATACCCCCGACATCGCGCTCGCCTTCGATACGCTGGCGATCATCAACGTCCAGCTGGCGACGGCCTCGGCCTATCGCACGATCAAGCTGATGAACGCCCAGCTCTCCGGCCTGCCGAAATATCTCTCGCCGCTGGGCGGGGCCTCGAACGGCTACAACTCGATGCAGAAGACGGTGTCGGCCCTGCAAGGCGAGGTCAGGCTGAAGGCGACGCCGGCCAGCACGGACTCGATCCCCGTGTCCGAGACGGTCGAGGATCACGCGCCGCAGACGCTGCTGACGATCCGCAAGCTTGAGGAGCAGATCCTGCCTCTGCGGCTGATCTTCGCCATCGAGGCGCTGGTCGCGGCGCAGGCGGTCGACATGCGCGGCAAGCCCCGTCTCGCCCAAGCGACCTGTGCGCTCTACGAGGCGATCCGCAAGGACATCCCGATGCTTCAGGATGACCGCGAGAACGGCCCGGACGCCGACCGCGTCGCGGCGATCCTGCGCGACGGGAAGCTGCTTGGCAGGCTGCGCGAGGGGCTCGGCGACGGCGCGCTCTTTGCGCTGGGCTGAGTAGCGTCAGGCCACCCCGAGCAGGCGGATCAGGCCGAGCGAGATCGCTGCGAGCGCGAGCAGCGAGAGGACGACCGTGGCGGTGACGCGCGGGCCGGCCTGAGCGACGGAGCGGATGTCGACGCTGAGCCCGAGCGCCGCCATCGAGACGATCGTCAGCACGTTCGCGACGGTGGCGAGCGGCGGCAGCAGGACCGCCGGAATGAGCCCGGCCGAGCGGAATGCCGCCATCACCACGAAGCCGACGATGAACCAGGGTACGAGGCGATGCAGCCCGACCGGGCGCGGCGCGGGACGCTCTGCCGTGACCTGCGCGCCGGTCTCCTCACGCAGCCGGCCCGACAGCAGCGACAGCACGAGGATGACGGGCCCGAGCATCAGCACGCGCACCAGCTTGACCAGGGTTCCGATCTGGATCGCGGCGGCGCCTGCCGGCGCCGTGGCGGCGAGGACCTGGGGAACGGCATAGACCGTCAGGCCCGACAGGATACCGAACTGATGGACGCTGAGGCCGAGCACCGGGATCAGGAGCGGCAGGCCGAGCACGACCACGACGCCGAGCACCGCGGTGAAGGCGATCGAGGCGGCGACATCGTCGCCATCGGCGCCGATGACCGGCGCGGTGGCTGCGATCGCCGAATTGCCGCAGATCGAATTGCCGCAGGCGACGAGGATCGCCATCCGCTTCGACAGTCCCAGCAGACGGCCGATGCCGTAGCTCAGGCCGATCGCGACGAAGACCACGACGGCGATGCCGAGGAGGAGCGGGGCACCGGTGGCGGCGACCGTGGCGGCGCTCAAGGAGGCGCCGAGCAGCACGACGGCGATCTCCAGCAACGTCTTTGCCGAGAACGAGATGCCCGGGCGCCAGCGGCTGTCGGGCTTCCAGAGGGTCCTGATCAGGGTTCCGAGCAGGATCGCCAGGACGAGCGCTTCGAGCCAGGCGCGCTGGAAGAACCAGGCTTCGAGATGTTCGGCGCCGAGCGCCGCGACCGAAACGGCCAAGCACAGCAGCAGGCCCGGGCCGATGCGCTTGGCGCCCGAGGCTGCCCGGTCAACCAAGCTCGTCCGATCTGGGCTTTCAAGCGTCATCACAGTACCCGGCTATTCGATGCGTGGGTTCTGAGCTATTTCGGCTAAGCAATCCAACGTGTTGTTTTTCTTGTTTCAATCGAAAAAAGCGATCATTGTTGGCGGTGGCTCGTCCGGGAGCGATCCTGGCGAGAGCATCCAAAAGCGGGCGCCTGCCCGAGGACTCATCGACCCCCATGACGCTCGAACAGCTTCGCATCTTCGTGGCAGTGGCCGAGCGCGAGCATGTCACGCGCGCGGCTTCGGAGCTGAACCTCACGCAATCGGCGACGAGCGCGGCGATCGCGGCGCTCGAACATCGCCATGCCGTGAAGCTGTTCGACCGTGTCGGGCGCCGGATCGTGCTGACCGATGCCGGGCGCCTGTTCCTGACCGAGGCTCGCGCGATCCTCGCGCGCGCCGCGACGGGCGAGCAGGTCCTGTCCGACCTCGCCGGGCTGAAGCGCGGGCGGCTGTCGCTGGCTGCGAGCCAGACGGTCGGCAATTACTGGCTGCCGCGAAAGCTCGCTTTGTTTCGCACCAGGCATCCCGGGATCGAGACGCCGCTGGTGATCGGCAACACCGAGACGGTCGCGGCCTCGATTCATGACGGGCTCGCCGATATCGGCTTCGTCGAAGGCGAGATCGACGACCCGCTGCTGGCACAGGAGGTCGTCGCGACGGACGATCTGGCGATCATCGTCGCGCCCGGTCATCCCTGGGCGGGGAGAGCGCGCGTCGATCCAGCCGCGTTCGTCGAAAGCCCGTGGGTGCTGCGCGAGCCCGGTTCGGGCACCCGGCAGGCTCTCGAGGCGGTTCTCGCCGGCGCCGGGCGCTCGGTCGCCGACCTCGACGTCCTGCTGGAGCTACCCGCCAACGAGGCCGTGCGCAGCGCCGTCGATGCAGGCTCGGCCGCCGCGCTGATGTCGAGGCTCGTCGTCGCCAACGCCTTGCGCTCGGGCCTGCTCGCCGAGGTCGCGGCTGACATCCCCTCGCGCCGCTTCGTCATGCTGCGGCACAAGGAGCGCTATGTCGGTCGGCCTGCCGAGGCCTTTCGCGCCCTTCTTGCCGGCGAGGCCGCGTAGATCGTCCCGACCCATGGGCTTCGCGAGGGCATCAGATCAGGTCAATTCCGGAGTTCGCCGTCGAACTGCCCGGCTTGGGTCGCGTCTGCGACCGCGGACCTGATCACATCGGCCAGGCTCAGGACCGCGGGGCGGCTGCGTTTTACCTTCGAGACCGCGAGGTGGAAATACAAGGTCAGGTCTGGGTCCGTCACGCGCCGCACGGCGAGTCTTGTGGGGGCGTCGCCGGAGAGAAGGCTGCGCGGCACGATCGCCGCTGCTCGTCCTTCCTCGATCATCGGCCGGACTGCCAGGAAGTCGTCGACCTCGGCATAGATCTTCAAGGGGATATCGTGCTCGCGGGCGCAGGCCTCGACGATGCGCCCGAGCGCGTTCTGCCGGCTATGGACGAAGAGGGGGCCGGCGGCGGCCTCCGCGAAGGTGATGGTCGGCGGCACCGGCCCGTCGGCCCGCGCGACATGGAACAGGGGCGCGCGGGTCAATGTCTCGACGAGCGCGCCGGTGGCCGGGCGCTCCGAATTGAAGATGCCGATGTCGATCTCGTCGCGCGCCACCCATTCGGCGATGTGGAGGCTCGATCCGCCTCGGGCGTGCAGTTCAACCTCGGGAAAGCGCTGGGTGAAGGCCGAGATGATCGGCGTCGCCAGTGGGATGCTGATCGTGCCGGTCCAGGCGAGGCGGATCGAGCCGGCATAGCCGGGTCGCCGGCCGACCAGGGCGTGTTTCGCCGCATCGAGCCCGGCGATGTGCGGGGCGATCGCGGCCTGGAATGCCGCTCCGTCGCGCGTCAGCGAGACGCCGCGCCCGTCGCGATGGAAGAGGCGGGTCGCAAGCTCTTCTTCCAGTTGCCGCAGATCCCGGCTGAGGGCGGGCTGCGCAACGCCGAGGTGCAGGGCGGCCTTCATCAGGCTGCCGGTTTCGGCGATCACCAGGAAGTTCTTGAGCTGCCGAAGCTTCACTCTGGTTATGCCTTCCGGATATAACAAATTGCTATATCTGAAACACAACTCCGGCCCTATGTGCAAGCAGCGCGCTTCGCTAGCTTCGGCACACAACGACATGCCCGGCGTGTACCGGGCGGCGCTGCGACATGCCGGGAGAGAAACGATGTTGAGAACCGTGATGGCGGCCGGGCTGGCCGGAGCGTTCTGCCTTGCGGCCTCCGTCGCGCCGGCACAGGCCGAATCCGTCCTGAAGATCAAGAACACCGGCGACATCAAGCAGCTCGATGCGCTGTTCACCTCGGCCTATCCGGTCCGGGACATGGCCTATCTGATCTACGACACGCTGTTCTCGCTGGACGGCAACTATCGCGCCCAGCCGCAGATGGTCGAAAGCCACACGCTCTCCGACGATGGCAAGACCTATGTCTTCAAGCTGCGCCAGGGCCTGAGCTTCCATGACGGCAAGCCCGTCACGGCTGCCGACTGCATCGCCTCCATCGAGCGCTGGATGAAGAAGGACAGCCTCGGAGCCGAGGTCGAGAAACGCCTCGACGCGATCAGAGCGATCGACGCGACCTCGTTCGAGGTCCGGCTGAAGGAGCCCTTCGCCCGCCTGATCGACGGCTTCGCCCGCATGACCGCCTACCCGCTGTTCGTCATGCCGGAGCGGCTGGCCAGGACGCCCGCGACGACCGAGCTCAAGGAGTTCGTCGGCTCCGGTCCGTTCAAGCTCTTGCCGGACGAATGGGTTCCGGGCGTCAAGTTCGTCGTCGCCAGGCATGCGGGCTACAAGCCGCGCAGCGAGGTGCCGAGCGGCCTTGCCGGCGGAAAGACCGCCGGGGTCGATCGCATCGAGCGCATCCAGTTCAGCGACGATCTCAGCGCGGTCAACGCGCTGCTGGCCGGCGAGATCGACTATGTCGCCGAGGTGCCGGCCGAAATGCTGCCGGTGCTGGAGAAGGACAAGTCGATCCAGGTCGCCAAGGCGCCGATCCTCGGCAAGAACTTCCAGGTGGTGATCAACCACACCCAGCCGCCGATGGACAACGTCAAGGTCAGGCAGGCGCTGCAATACGCGATCAGCCAGTCGGACTCGATGCAAGCCGTCTTCGGCGGCCGCAAGGACCTCTACCAGCTCTGCCCGGCGCTGTTCATGTGCGGCAGCCCCTACGAGACCGATGTCGGCAGCGAGCGCTTCATGAAGCAGGACTTCGAGAAGGCGAAGGCCCTGCTGAAGGAGGCTGGCTATGACGGGACGCCGATCGTCTATCTCCATCCGATGGATGCCAAGGTCCAGCGCGACATCGGTACGGTAATGGTGAATTCGATGCGCAAGGCCGGCTTCACCGTCGAGGATGTGCAGATGGACACGGCGACGATGTTCACGCGCCGGACCAACAAGAACCCGCCGAAGCAGGGCGGCTGGAACGTCTTCATCACCGGTTTCGCCGGCGATGCGCTGATGGACCCGCTGACCAACCCTTATGTCACCGGTGCCTGCGAGAAGGCCTTCGTCGGCTGGCCCTGCGACAAGCCCCTGCAGGAGCTCTGGCAGAAATTCCTGCTGGCCTCCGACGACGCCGCGCGCAAGGCGATCGCGGTCGAGATGCAGGCGCGCTCGAACGAGATCGTCACCTATATCCCGCTCGGGCAGTTCAACGACCTCTCGGCCTGGCGGAAAAGCGTGTCCGGCTTCGTTCCGGGGGCAACCCTGACCTATTGGAACGTGCGCAAGTCCGACTGATCCTGTCGCACTGTCCAACTCGGCGGGCCGGGACGAAACGTCCGGCCCGTGCCTTCAAGGTCTGCTCATGGCGCGCTTTCTGTTCTCGCGGCTCCTGGCGACGCTGCCCGTCATGCTGACGGTCCTCGTCGTGGTGTTCATGCTCCTGCATATCGGGCCGGGCGATCCGGCGGCGGCGATGGCGGGGGACAATGCCAGCGCCGAGCAGATCGCGCAGATCCGCCAGCGGCTGCATCTCGACCAGCCGCTGGTGGTGCAATTCCTGATCTATCTGCGCCAGTTGGCGCAGTTCGACCTCGGCGTGTCCGTCTATTCGGGACGCCCCGTCGCGACGATGATCCTGCAGCGGGCCGAGCCGACCCTGATGCTGGCGCTGACCACGACGCTGCTCTCGGTCCTCGTCGCGGTGCCGGCGGGCGTATTCGCGGCCCGGCGCCTCGGCCTGGTCACCGATTATGTCGTGATGGCGCTCTGCGTCGCCGGCTTCTCGATTCCGGTCTTCGTGATCGGCTATGCGCTGATGCAGGTCTTTGCGATCGAGCTCGGCTGGCTGCCGGTGCAGGGCTATCGGCCGCTGGCGAGCGGGCTGTGGAACAGCCTGCGCAGCCTGACGCTGCCGACGGTTGCGCTCACTCTGCTCTTCGCTGCGCTGGTCGCCCGGATCACGCGGGCGACGCTGCTCAACGTCCTGTCCGAGGACTATATCCGGACGGCGCGGGCCAAGGGCCTGCCCGAGCGCAAGGTGGTCGCGACGCATGCGTTGAAGAATATCGGCGTGCCCGTGGTGACCGTCGTCGGCACCTCCTTCGCCGCCCTGCTCGGCGGGGTCGTCGTCACCGAGTCCGTCTTCAACCTGCCGGGGATCGGGCGGCTGACCGTCGATGCCATCCTCTCGCGCGACTATCCGGTCGTGCAGGGGGTGATGCTGGTCTTCGCCTTCGTCCTGGTCGTAGTGAACCTGCTCGTCGATCTCAGCTATGCGCTGTTCGACCCCCGCATCCGGCAGGACATGCGCTCATGAGGGCGCAGCCGCTGACGGCCCGCGCCGGCCGCTCCCTCAAGGCGTCGACGGTCGTGATCGGCCTGAGCTTTGCCATCGTCGCGGCGGTCGCGGCCTGCGCGCTGCTGGCGCCGCCGATCCTAGGCTACAGCAGCGATCTCAACATGGGCGAGGCGCTCCAGCCGCCGGGCCCGGCCCACTGGTTCGGGACCGACAATCTCGGCCGCGACATCTTCGTGCGCACGCTGTCGGGCGCCCGCACCTCGCTCATGGTCGGGCTCGGCGTCTCCGTGCTTACCTTGGTGGTGGGCGGTCTCATCGGGCTGGTGGCCGGCTATGTCCGGCTGGCCGACACCGTGCTGATGCGCATCATGGACGGGCTGATGGCCATTCCGGGCGTGCTGCTGGCGATCGCGCTCGCCTCGCTGCTCGGCGGCGGGCTGGCGACGGTGATGATCGCGATCAGCGTGCCGGAGATCCCGCGGACGGCGCGGCTGATGCGCGGCGTGGTGCTCAGCCTGCGCGAAATGCCCTATGTCGACGCGGCGATCGCGATCGGATCGAGCACGCCGCGCGTCCTCATCCGGCATATCCTGCCGAATGCGACGGAGGCCCTCGTGGTCCAGGCGACCTTCGTCTGCGCCTCGGCGATCCTCGCCGAAGCCATCCTCAGCTTCATCGGCGTCGGCATCTCTCCGGACCTGCCGAGCTGGGGCAACGTCATGGCCGGCGGCCGCCAGTTCTTCCGCGTCGCGCCCTGGATCATCGCCTTTCCCGGCCTGTTCCTGTCGCTCCTGGTGATCGCGATCAACGTGCTCGGCGATGCCCTGCGCGAGCGCATCGATCCACGTCTCTCCGGGCGGAGGGCGTGATGACACCCCGGGGCACGCCTCGCCCGCATTCCCGCTGCCGTTCTCTGCTCATGAGGCCCGTTCCGTGAACCGGCACCCTTCGATCGCTCCTGCTGCCACGCCATCCCTCCCGGCGGAATGGACCACCACGCGCTATGACGACGACGTGCTCGCCGTGCGCGGCCAGATCCTGCGCCGGCGCTTCGCCGGCAAGCCGGTCGTCTTCTTCGGCTCGTCCTCCTTCCGCTACTGGGACCGGATGGCTGAGGATTTCGGCTCGCTGGAGGTCGCCAATCTCGGCTTTGGCGGCGGCACCGCCGAGAGCGGCCTGCGCTATTGCGACGCTCTGCTCGATCTCGTCGAGCCCGGCCGGATCGTGCTCTATTTCGGCGAGAACGACATCGCCAATGACGGGCTCGATGCCGGCTCGGCCTTCGCGGCACTGGAACAACTGACGCTGCGGCTGCGGGAGAAGTTCGGCCCCGTCCCGATCCACCGCCTCTCGATCAAGCACAGCCCTGGACGCTGGCTCCATGCCGGCGAGTTCGACGCTTTCAACACGATGCTCAGGGACAGCCATGCAGGTGATCGGGCCGGCGGGTATGTCGATGTCGGCAGCTGCCTGATCGGGCGAAACGGCAGGCCGATGGGCCGCTATTACGAGCCCGATGGCGTTCATCTGAATGCGGCGGGCTACGCGCTCTGGGCCGGCGTGCTCGCCGACGTTGTCGGTGTTCCAGCGGACGCGGCGAGGTGATCCGACACGACGTTTCCGGCGGCGATTCCGCTACGCCCGCGCGTCGGTCGCGGCGATGACGGCATCGACATCCGTCACCACACAGACATTCTGCAGCGCGTAATTGACTGAGGCCGTGTGCCATTCGGCGTTCATCGTTGAGCAGGCATCCTCCGGCACCAGCATGAAATAGCCCTTGTCGGCGCCGGTGCGGGCGGTGTGCTCGATCGACATGTTGGTCCAGGCGCCGGTGACGATGACGATGTCGCGGCCGAGCGCTCTGAGCACCGTCTCCAGCCTTGTGCCCTCCCAGGCGCTCATGCGCTGTTTCTCGACGATGTGGTCGCCGCTGTGCGCCTCCAGGCCCGGCACCGGAGCTGCGCCCCACGTGCCGCGCACCAGCGCCCTGGCGTCGGCAAGGCCCTCGAACAGAGGCGCGTTCATGGTGACGCCGGGCGTGCCGGCCTCGACGATGAACCAGACATGGATCACCGGGATGCCGCGCGCCCGTGCCGCCTGCGCCAGGCGCACGCCGTTGGCGATCGCGTTCTGCTGGCGGCAATGCTCCGGCGAGCCCGAGGCGGCGAAGGCGCCGCCCTCCATGACGACGTCGTTCTGCATGTCCTGGATGATCAGGGCACAGCGCGACGGATCGAGCCTGTAGCCGGCGGCGGCCTTTTTCACGCCATTGGCGGAGACGGAGGCAGCGGGGCCGGCATCGGCCATTGGCCTCTCCGTCGGCGCGTTGCGGCTCGAATGCGCGCTCCCACCCGCTTTCATATAGGGCTCGATCCGCGGCCCGACCTTGGTCTCGACCGCGTAGAGCGAATGGCTCGCGGTGAGGAAGAGCGTGCGCCAGTCCTGCCCGCCCCAGGTCAGGTTGCCGACCAGCTCGGGCACACGCAGCTTGCCGATCAGCTCGCCCTTGATCGAGTAGACCCAGACGCCGCCCGGGCCGGTGACCCAGATATTGCCCTGCGCGTCGCATTTCATCCCGTCGGGGACGCCGGGTTCGGAGCCGACGATGCCGGAGGCGAAGATCCGGCCGGAGCCGAGCCGCCCGTCCGGAAGGGTATCGAAGACACGGATATTGTGCTGGACGGTGTCGTTGACGAAGAGCCGGTCCTCCGTCGGGCAGAAGCAGAGTCCGTTCGGCTGGTCGAAGAGATAGCGATCGACCAGGAGCTGCGGCGCTCCGCCTTCCGGGGGAATGCGATAGACGCCCTGAAAGCCAAGCTGGCGCGGCCGCTCGACGCCGAAGACCGGCATGCGGCCATACCAGGGGTCGGAGAAATAGATCGACCCGTCCGACTTCACGACGACGTCGTTCGGGCTGTTGAGCTCCATGCCCTCAAAAAGCGAGGCGATGACCTCGCGCTGCCCGTCCGGCCGCTCGCGCACCAGCGACGAGGTCGCGTGCTCGCAGACGATCAGGTTCAGTGCGGCATCATAGGTCATGCCGTTGCATTTGTTGGCAGGCCGCCTGACCTCGCGGACGCCGTTCTTGTCCCAGCGGCGGCGGACATCGCCCGGCATGTCCGAGAACAGCAGATGCTGCTCGCGCGGATGCCAGATCGGCCCCTCCGAGAACTCGAAGCCGGTGCCGAGCTGGCGCACCGGCGCCCAGAGGTCGATCAGGTCGGCGAAGCCGGGCTGGACGGCGATATGCGTGGTCATTGGCGACCCCCGTCAGGCCGCGAACCAGTTGCGCGCCGGCAGCGACTGCACGACGGGGCCGGGCACCGCCATGTCCATGCGGCCGACGACCTGGCCATGGGCGATCTTGGCCGGCTTGTCGTGCACCGGCAGCAGGAAGGCGCCATTGGCGAGCAACTTCTTGATCGCCGCCTTCTCCTCGCGCTTGGAGACGCCATGATTGCCGGTGGTGCGCGGCTCGTTGGCGTGGAGCTCGTGGAAGGGCGAGACGATCTGGTCGTTGAAGTCGTAGATCACGTCGCCGCAGATGATGGCGCGGCCCTCATTGGTGTCGACATGGACGTTCATCGAGCCTTCGGTGTGGGCGCCGGCGGCTTCGAGATAGCAGCCGGGGAAGAGCTCGATCATTCCGGAGAGTTCGAGGTCCTCGAAGCGCAGCGCGTCGCGCGTGTGCAGTCGGTCGATCAGGTGCTTGATGTCGGGCGCCGGATATTGCGGGTGCATCAGCCCGGAGACGGAGTATTCGAGCTCGCGCCGGTTGACGAGCACGGTGGTGTTCATCGGGAAGAGCTCGTCCTTCCCGGCATGGTCGATATGGAGATGGGTGTGCATGACATAGCGCACATCGCCCATCCGCACGCCGTGCCTGGCGAGCTGGTTCTCGATCATGTTCTCGTGGAACTGGAGGCCGCGCATGCCGAGGCTCTCCATGATCTGGTTGTGGCGGTAGCCGGTGTCGACCACCACCGGCCAGGGCCCGCCAAGGATCAGGAAGCCATAGGTCGGCACGCGGCGGGTGCGGCCGCAATCGCGGCCGAGGACGAGGAAGCTCGATTCCAGCTCGATATCGCCATAGTCGAGGATCTTGATTTCGAGGGCCATGAACGTCCTCCCCTTGATTATTGGCCGAGGCGGTAGACCCGCCTCGCGGTGTCGTTGAACACGGCTTCCTGCGCGGCTTGCGGCACCGCGGCGCGATGCGCGGCGATCAGCTCGGCGTAGGACGTCCAGAGCTTCTCGATCGGGAAATTGGAGCCGAACAGGCAGCGCTGCGCGCCGAACAGGGCAAGCGTCTCGCCGACGATGAAGGCGATCTGCTCCGGATCGTTGCGGCGCAGGAAGGTGCCGAGGCCGGAGAGCTTGCTGGTGATGTTGGGCTGAGCCGCCAGCAGCGTCATGCCGGCGCGCCAGGCGGCGATGCCCTCCGGCGAGAGGTCTTCCAGCATGCCGGCGTGCTGGAGCACGAAGGTCACCTTCGGGCAGGCGGCGGCGAGCTCGGCCGCGCCCGCCATCTGGCCGGCGAAGACCTGGAGGTCGAAGCTGAAGCCGTATTCCGCCATGCGCCCGACATTGGCGGTCAATCGCGGATCGCGGGCGAGATCGGGTCCGCTCGCGAAGCGGTAAAGCGTGTTCTCGTGCCAGTGCAATTGCATGCGCACGCCGCGCACCCGGTTGTTGCGGGCGAGCTGGTCGAGTTGAGGGCGCACATCCCCCGCCAACATGTTGGCATAGGCGACGATGGCGATCGGGAAGCCGCTTTCGTCCGAAGCCTGCGAGACGTAAGTCACCTCGTCGAGAAAGCGGTCGGTCGCCCAGTTGGCCTGGACATAGACGGCCTCGGTCACGCCGGCCGGCCGGCAATCGCTGAGATATTCCGCGATCGGATAGTCGCGCCGGATCGGTTCGTAGGGGCCGAAGATGCGGGGCTGCATCGGGCCAAGCAGCCAGGGCAGGTCGGCCTGCCGCCAGATGTGGAAATGGGAATCGACGAGACCGGTCATGCCGCCAGCGAGCCTCCGAGTGACAGGATGTGCCGGCAGATCCGCGCCGTGCCGCCGCCGTCCGAGAGGCTGGCGAGGCGCGGCGCGATCAGCCGGAGCGCTTCGGTTTCGGGCCGATAGCCGGGATCGGCGGCGAGCGGCGTCAGCCAGTCGATGCGATGGGCGCGCTGCGCCAGCCTTGCGACCGCCGCGACCAGCGCCGAAGGATCGCCGCGCTCGAGACCATCGGAGAGCACGACGACGACGGCGCCGCGCGCATAGGAGGCAAAGCGTGGCACGGCCAGGAAGGCCTGCAGCGCATCGCCGATGCGGGTGCCGCCATCCCAGTCGGCGACGAGCCCGGAGGCTTCCGCCAGCGCCTGCTCGCGGCGCTTGCGCCTGAGCGCCCGCGTCACGCGGGTGAGGCGCGTGCCGAAGGTGAAGACCTCGACCTGCCGGGTCGCGTGCACGATCGTATGCGCCAGAGCGAGATTGGCGTCGCTGCGCTGTTTCATCGAGCCGGAGACGTCGATCAGCAGCAGGATCGGCCGTGGCCGCGTCATACGCCGCAGCCGCTTCAGGCTCATCACCTCACCGTCATGGCGGATGGCGTCCTTGAGGCTGCGGGCTAGGTCGACCATCGGCCCGCGCCGCGCAGCCCGGTGGCGATAGCTGCGGCGGCGGGGCAGGGCGGCTGGCAATGCCCGGCCGAAACGGCGCAAGGTCTCGCTCTCGTCCAGCGTCTTCAACTGGCGGATCGACAGTGCTTCCGCGCCGGTAGCGGCCTGGCCGGTCTCGTTGGCCTCCTCGCCGATCAGCACCTCGCGCGAGCCGGTGTCCTCTTGGACCGAGATGTCCTCGTCCGGCGCGAAATCATCATCGCCGGGCTCGGCGAGGGCGCCGCCGAGGAAGTGCATGTCGAACAGCGCATCGAAGAGCCCGCGCTTCTCGGGGTGGGGGGCGAGCGTGGCGATCGCGGCCTTGCGGATGTGCTCAACGCTGCGCGGGCCAAGCAGGTCGACCGCCATCAGGAAGCTGGTGGTTTGCTCCGGCGCGGCCGCGATGCCGTGCTCGCGCAGCAGCGTTGGAAAGGCGACGAAGAGCCTGATGGCAGGGGGAAGTGGGGCGATCATGGCGCGCACCGCCCTTCACGCCTTACGAAAGGCTGAGAGGCGCAGGGAACCCCTCCCCCTTGTGGGGAGGGGTAGGGGTGGGGGGCGTAAAGTCGAAGCGAATTCGCTGGGAGTTGGGATGGTCCGCTTCTACGAGCAGCCCTGTACCCGGTCGTTCGCCCCCCATCCCTAACCCTTCCCCGCAAGGGGGAAGGGGACGCGTTTGCGCTTTCCGTCATTGCGAGGAGCGCAGCGACGATGCAATCTAGGGGCGGCAGAGCGCTGCACCCTCCTGGATTGCTTCGCTGCGCTCGCAATGACGTCGAGACCATCATGCCGCCAGTCCCGAGATGAACAGCGGCAGGCGCGGCCGCAAATGGGCGAGGTCTTCCTCATCCTTGATCGCGGCGCCGAGCGAGCGGCGGAAGGCTTCCGGCCAGGGCGCACCGCTCTGCGCCAGCGCCGTTGCCGCCTCGGCCCAGTCGACCGCCTCGGCGACGCCGGGCGGCTTGGCGAGCGGCTCCTGCCGCAACAGCCCGACCGCATGGACGACGGCGCGCGCCGTGCTCTCGGCGACGGCGGAGGAGCGCAGCATGATGATCTGCGCCTCCCGTTCGGGCTCTGGGTACGCGATGTAGTGGTAGACGCAGCGGCGGCGCAGCGCCTCGTGCAGCTCGCGGGTGCGGTTCGAGGTCAGGATCACCACCGGCCGCTCAGGCGCGCGCAGCGTGCCGCGCTCGGGGATCGAGATCGAGAAATCCGAGAGGAATTCGAGCAGGAAGGCCTCGAATTCATGGTCGGAGCGGTCGATCTCGTCGATCAGCAGCACCGTCGAGTCCGGTCGCCGCAGCGCCGTCAGCATCGGCCGTTCGATCAGGAAATCGTCGCGATAGATGTCGAGCTGTTCGCCCTCCTTCGCCTGGCGGATGGCGAGCATCTGGCGCGGATAGTTCCATTCGTAGAGGGCGGCGGCCGCATCGATACCCTCGAAGCATTGCAGGCGGATGAGCTGGCGCCCGAGGATGCCGGCGAGCGCCTTGGCGGCCTCGGTCTTGCCGACGCCGGGTGCGCCCTCCAGCAGCAACGGCTTGCCGAGCGCGAGCGAGAGGTAGCCGGCCGTCGCGATGCCGTCATCGGCGAGATACATCGCCGCCTGCAGGGCCTCGGCGAGGTCCTCGGGGCTGGAGATGCCGGCGACGGTCGTCCTCAGCGCCATCGGCTCACCGCCAGTTCACCGGGCCGCCGCGGCGCGGGCCGGGCTTGACGCCGCCATTGGCCCGGAGCGCCCGCAGGATCTTCTCGGGCGTGATCGGCAATTCGTCGACCCGAACGCCGACAGCGTTGTAGACGGCGTTTGCTATCGCCGGCAGCACCGGGTTGGCGCACATCTCGCCTGGCCCCTTGCCGCCGAACGGCCCGTCCGGGGCCGGCCGCTCCAGCACGGTGACGTGGTAGGGCGCGATGTCACCCGGCCCCGGCATCAGATACTCGTTGAAGTCGCGTGGGCCGTGCTCGGGATTGGGGTAGTACGGCTCCGGCGTCTCATAGAGCGCGTGGCTGATGCCCATCCAGGCTCCGCCGACCAGTTGCTGCTCGACCATGCGCGGATTGATGACGCGGCCGAGCTCATAGGCGCTGGTCATGCGGAGCACTTCGACCTCGCCGGTCTCGTCGTCGACCATGACATCGGCGACGAGGCAGGCATGGGCGAAGGCGGTGTTCGGGTTCATCTCGCCGGTTTCGGCATCGACGGCCGAGAGCGGGATCAGGAAGATGCCGCGCCCGGCGATGGTCTTGCCCTGCTTGAACTGCGCCGCCTGGGCGGTGGCCTTGACCGTGATGCTGCGCGAAGGGGCGCCGCGGACATGGATGTTGCCGCGTCCGTCGGTGACGAGGTCGGCGGCGTTGACCTCGAGCTCTTCCGCCGCCGCTTCGAGCAGCACGCCGCGCGCCTCGCGGGCGGCGACGATGATGGCGTTGCCCATGCGGTGTGTGCCGCGCGAGGCGAAGGAGCCCATGTCGTGCGGGCCGGTGTCGCTGTCGGCGGTGTCGACATAGACGTCCTCGATGGGCACGCCGAGCGTCTCGGCCGCGATCTGGCGCGAGACCTGCTTCATGCCCTGGCCGAGATCGATCGCCGAGAGCGCGACAGTGAACTTGCCGTCCGGGTTGGAATGGATCAGCGCCTGGCTCGGATCGCCGCCGAGGTTCATGCCGATCGGATAGTTGACCGAGGCCATGCCGCGGCCTTCGTGACGAGCCATCTCAGCGCCTCCTCGTGCCGAAGACCGACGAGAACCGCACCGCGCCGTGATGCGGCTGCGCGGGAGCGGCGGGCGGTAGCGGGGCAGGGGGAGCGGGTGGCGGTTGATAGGCGGGCGGCGGCGCAGGCTGGTAAGCTTGGGGCGGCGGGGCCGCCGGCCGCTGCGGCTCGTAGCGCGGCACCTGGGTCGGCGCGGCGCGGCCGTCGCGGGCGCCTTCCATCACCGGCTGCTTGCTCGGCGCGATCCGGCTCGTGCCGGCCGGCAGCACCTGCGTCACCGGCCCATTGCGGGTATCGGGCCGGCCGATCTGGCCGCGGGCGTCGATCTGGGTCGCCGGAATCTGCGAGCGCTCGCTGGCGCCGCCGCCGATCAGCGAAGAGGCCCGCTTCGCCTGCTCGGAGAGCGGCCAGTTCGCCTTCTCGGCTGCGACCTGGACGCATTCGACCAGCGCCGTGTTCTTGGCGGCGCGCCGATGCGGCTTCATGTCCCCATCGCGATAGGCGTTGAGGATGCGCAGCTCCATCGGGTCCATGTTCGCCGCCTCCGCGAGGCGGTCCATCTGGACCTCCAATGCGAAATCGACCGCGGTGACGCCGAAGCCGCGCATCGCGGTGGACGGGCAGCGATTGGTGTAGGCGACGTAGATGTCGGAAGCGACGTTGGGGATCCAGTACGGCCCCGGCACATGCGCGGTGCACTTGATCGCCGCATAGCTCGACAGGCGGGTATAGGCGCCGGCGTCGAAATAGCTGCGGATATGGCGGGCGACGATCCGCCCGTCGCGCATCAGCCCGTCCTTGATGTAGATGCGCTCGGCCCCGCGCGGCGAGCCGTAGAGCATCTCCTCCTCGCGATCGAGCACGAAGCGCACCGGCCGGCCGGTCAGCATGGCGCCGAGCACGGCCAATGGCTCGGTCAGCGAGTCGACCTTGCCGCCGAAACCGCCGCCGACCGTGCCGCCGATGAAATGCAGCTGGTTCGACTCGACGTCGACGATCTTGGCGGTGGTGCCGAGCGCGAAGAACAGGCCCTGCGCGCAGGAATGCACGAGATAGCGGCCGTTCTGCTCGGGCGCCGCGATCGAGCCATTGGTCTCGGTCGGCGCATGCTCGATTGGCGACATCTGGTAGCGATGTTCCATCACGATGTCGGCGCCGGCGAAGCCGCGCTCGACATCGCCAAAGCGCAGCTTCTGATGGTCGAAGCGCTCGTGATATTCGAAGTAGTTGCCGGGATAGGTCTCGTTGACCACCGGCGCACCGGGCTTCAGCGTCTCCTCGACGTCGAACACCGCCGGCAGGGGATCGTAGTCGATCCGGACCAGCTTGCAGGCCGCCTGCGCCTGCGCCTCGCTGTCGGCGAGGACCGCCACGACCGGCTCGCCCTTGTAAGCGACCTTGCTCACCGCCAGCGACGGCTCGTCGTCCTTGCCGAAATTGATCAGGCTGAGCAGCGTGTTCTTGTTCACGGGCACATCGGCGCCGCGCAGGACGCGCTTGACGCCGGGCGCGCGCTCCGCGGCCGAGACGTCGATCGCGCGGATGCGGGCATGGTGATGCGGGCTGCGCACCACCTTTAGATGCAGCATGCCGTCGAAGGCGTGATCATCGAAGAAGCGGGTGCGCGCCGTGACATGGCCGGGCATGTCCTGGCGCTGCACACCCTTGCCGACGACGTTGAGATTGTCGTCGCGCTCGTCGGCGAAGAGGTCCTTGCGCATCTCCATCGTTGCCATGGCGACCTCCCTCAGGCTCGGCGCGCGCCGGGCGCGTTCGCCGCGGCAAGGATGGCGGCGATGATCGGCTCGTAGCCGGTGCAGCGGCAGATGTTGCCGCTGATCGCCTCGACGACCTCCTCGCGGCTCGGCTGCGGGTTCTTCGCCAGCAGTGCCCGCGCCGCAGTCAGCATGCCCGGGGTGCAGAAGCCGCACTGCGCGGCGAAATGGTCCATGAAGGCGTCCTGCAGCGGATGCAGGTTCGGGCCGTCGGCCATGCCGGATGTCGTCTCGATCTGGCGCCCCCCGCAGGACACCGCGAGCGTCAGGCAGGCGAGCTGCGGCTCGCCGTCGACCAGCACGGTACAGACGCCGCAGGTGCCTTGGCCGCAGCCGTATTTGGGGCCGAAATCGCCGAGCCCGCGCCGCAGCGTGTCGAGCAGGTTGCTCGCCGGATCGACGAAGGTGGCCCGGTCGCTGCCATTGAGGCGGAACTGGACGGGAAGCTTGGCCATCGGCGCCTCCTCAGCGCGGCTCGCCGGCGAGCAGCCGGCCGAGATGAACGGGGAGGATTTCGCGCCG
Organism: Allobosea sp.; assembly: GCA_024231975.1. Taxonomy (GTDB): domain Bacteria; phylum Pseudomonadota; class Alphaproteobacteria; order Rhizobiales; family Beijerinckiaceae; genus Allobosea. Next base: position 34,082 of record JAAEQB010000120.1, on the reverse strand, counting down.
GTACCACTCGCTGGCGATCGCATCGGTGGCCGGACGGCAGCCTTCGAGCGCCGCCTGCTTCGCCTGCTGGATCGCGCTCTGGTCGAGCGGCTTGCCGTCGAGCGCGCGCTCGATGCCGCGAGCCCGGATCGGCGTCGGCGCCATCGCGCCATAGGCAACGCGCGCCTGCGTGACGCGGCCACCCGAAAGCGGCAGATGCGCCGCGATCGAGAGCAGCGAGATGCCCTTCGGCTTCACCCGGCTGATCTTGCGGAAATGGAACTCGGCCGGGTTCTGCGGCCGCGCGAACTGCACTGCCGTCACCAGCCCCTGGCCGCCCCGCTCGCGGGCGCCGAGGAAATCCTCCAGCGGCACCGCCCGGCCCGAGCCATAGCCGGATTGCAGGATGACCTGCGCATCGAGCGCCAGCAGCGCCACGGTGAAGTCGCCATAGGGCGCAGCCGCGAAGAGATTGCCGCCGATCGTCGCCATCGTCCTGACGGCCGGCCCGCCAATGGCGCGCGCCGCGGCGTGCAGGCAGGTAAGGTCGCGATTGGCCAGCACCATCGCCATGGTCACGCCGGCGCCGAGCTCGATGCGGGCGCCGCTGGTGCTCATCTGGCGGAAGGCCGGATCGGTGACGCGCACCAGCGTGCCCTCGGTCAAGCGGCCCTCGTTGACCTCGCGCATCACCAGCGTGCCGCCGCCGATCAGGAGTGCATGACGGTCGCCGGAGAGGATGCCGGCTGCTTCCGACAGGCTGGCGCAGGTTCGCAGATCGAGCATGTCAGGCCTCCTCGCCGACGATCGCGGGCAGGCGCCGCACCGCCTCGATGCCGTTGGTGTAGACCTCGTCGCCGACGAGCCGGGCGAGCTCGGCCTCGCGCCCGGGCGGCGTGGTGAAGCGGCTTTCCCAGTGCCAGAAGCTGCGATTGCCGTCGGTGACCGGCAGCAGCCGGACATGGGCGACGTAGTTGAACAGCGGGATCGGCGTATCGAGCAGGCAGTAGCTGAAGGTCATTTCGAGGTCGGAGAGGGTCAGCAATTGTTCGCGCAATTCGCTGCCGTCGCGCAGCAGGAAGCGCCTGATGCAGCCGACCCGGTCCGGCGGATAGGCGCGCTCGATCTCGCTCCTCGCCACGATCGGGTGCCACTTGTCGTGCCCGTTGAAGTCGCGCAGGACCGACCAGAGCCGGTCCACCGGCGCATCGATGATCGTGCTGCGGACCACATGGGGCATGGCTATCCCCCGAAGGCGCGCTTGAGGGCGTCGAAGCCGCCCTGGAAGACATTGGTACCGATGCCGGCGACGAGCTCGGCCTCCTTGTCGGGCGCGCAGTCGAAATCGGCCGACCATTCGATGAAGGTGCGCTCCTGGTCGGTGATCGGCGTCAGCCTGAGCGTCGCGACGTAATTGGTCAGCGGCATCGGCGAATCCAGGATCGAATAGGTGCAGAACATGTCGTAGTCGGAGAGGCCGAGCAGTTGCTCGCGCAAACGGTCGCCGCTACGCAGCGAGAAGGCGCGGATGCAGCCGACCTTGTCGGCGGGCTCGCCATTCTCGATCCGGCTCTCGGCGATGCGAGGGTGCCAGTTCGGCAGGCCGTTGAAGTCGCGCACCCTGGCCCAGACCTTGGCGGCCGGGGCGGCGATGACGCTGGAAACATAGACGCGGGCCATCGTTCAGGTCCTCGGGGAAGCGATGCCGAGCCACGGTGAGCCGCGACGTTTTCCACTCCCTCCCCCCGCTTGCGGTGGGGAGGGTTGGGGTGGGGGGCAGTGCCGCTCGGCGCGACGGGTCGGGGTGAAGCTCCGGCTTTCCGCCCCCCCATCCCTAGCCCTTCCCCACCGCAAGCGGGGGGAAGGGGACTGCGTCGCGTGTCGGATCGAATATGCGTGCCACATCGCCGCTGCTCAGCCCTTCGCTTTCGGTGCAGGCTTGCCGCTGTTCGCGCCGTCCTTGGCCGGCTGGGCCTCCTTGGCGACGCGCTGCATGTCCGAGGCTTCGCGCATCAGCCCGCCCATCTTGGCGAGATTGCCGCCCTCGATGCCGATCTCCTTCAGCACCTGGTCGATCATCGGCGCCTGGACGCGATAGCGCAGGGCGGATTCGATGACCTCGTCGGTGGGCGAGCGGGCCGCGCCGCCAGCTCCGCTCGCTCCCGCTCCGCCGGCGAGCCCATCGACATGGAGGATGCGGATGCCTTCGATCTTCTCCATCGGCTTGACGCTCTCGCGCACGATGCCCTCGATCTTGTCGAGCAGGCGGCGGCGGAACAGCCCGTAGCGGGCGCCGTCGCTGAGCACGTTCTCGGCCTCGTAGAGCAGCTTCTGCGCCTCGGCCTCGACGGCGCGGCGCACCTTCTCGGCCTCGGCCGCGATGCGGGCCTCTTCCGCCGCCTTCTCGGCGAGCAGGACCTCGACGGTCTTGCGGCGCCGCGCGCCCTCGCTCTCCCGGACGGTCTTGACCTTCTCCTCGGCCTCGACCGCCTTGGCGCGGGCAATCTCGGCATTGGCCTGCGCCGCCGATTCCTCCAGCGACTTGGCATAGAGCGCGATCGCCTTGTCCATGCTGGCGGACTCGACCTCGCGCTCGCGCTCGATCTCGAGCTTGCGCAATTCGCGCTGGCGGCCGACGCGCGCCTCGTCGAGGCCACGATCGGAGGAGATGCGAGCCCGCTCGATCTCCTCGTTCGAGACGATCTGCGCCTCCTGCAGCGCCTGGTTGCGGGCGATCTCCAACTGCTCCAGCGCCCGGCGACGCTCGATCCTGACCGCTTCCAGAGCCTGCTCGCGAGCGATGTCGACGGTCTCGACCTGCTGGCGGGCGGTGATCTCGGCCTGGCGCAACGCCTTGTCAGCGTCGGTGCGCTCGACCTTCTTCGCGGCGAGCACGATGGCGCGCTCTTCCTCGGCCACCTCGACTGCCTTCTTCTGGGCGATCTGCAGCATCTCGCGGGTCTTGCTGGAGTCGATCCGCTCCTTTTCCAGCCCGAGCTCGGTGGCGATGCGCTGGCGCTCGACCGCGTCGCGGCGCTTCAGCTCGGCGGCGTCGAGATCGGCATTGCGCTTGATCTCGAGCTCCTTGGTCGAAAGCTCGGCGGCGATGCGCTCGGCGGCGACGACCTTTTCCTGCGCGATGCGGGCGGCTTCCGTCGCCTCGCGCGCCGAGATCTCGGCGGTGTCGATCGCCTGGTTGCGAACGATCTCGAGATTGCGGATTTCCTCGTCGCGGCGGATGCGTTCGGTCGAGACGATCCGCTCCTGGCTGATCCTGGCCTTCTCGACGGTCTCGCGGGCGGCGATCTCGGCGGCGTCCACCGTCTCGGTGCGTCCGATCTCCAGCAGCCGCTTGCGCTGGTCCAGCGCGATCCGGTCGGCGGTGATCACGTCCTCCTGGGCGATGCGGGCCTTCTCCACCGCCTCGCGCGCGGCGATCTCGGCCTCGTCGAGCGCCTTGTTGCGGGCGATCTGGAGGGCGCGCACGCGCTCCTCCTGGACGATGCGCGCCGACTCCACAGCCTCGCGCGCCGCAATGTCTTCCTGGTCGAGCGTGCGGGTGCGCTCGATCTCACGGTTGCGGACCTCCTGCTCGCGAGCGATGCGCTCGGCATTGACCGCGCTCTCCTGCAGGATGCGGGCCTTCTCGGTCGCCTCCCGCGCCTCGATCTCGGCCGCTTCGAGCACCCGGGTGCGCTCGATCTCCTTCTGCCGGATCTCGCGCTCGGAGGCGATGCGGGCGGCGTTGATCGTCTGCTCGTTGGCGATGCGCGCCTTCTCGACCTGCTCGCGCGCGGCGATCTCGGCCTCCTCGACGGCGCGGGTGCGGGCGATCTCCTGCTGGCGGATGTCGCGCTCCGAGGCGATGCGCGCCTCGCTGATCGCGCGCTCATTGGCGATGCGCGACTTCTCGATCTCCTCGCGCGAGGTGATCTGCGCCTGCTCGGCCTCGGTGTCGCGGATGGCGCGCTCGCGGGCGACCTCGGCGCGCTGCATGGCGCGCTTGATCTCGATCTCGCGCTGCTGCTCCAGCCGTGCGCCCTCGCTCTCACGCTCGATGTCGAGCGCCTGACGCTCGGCTTCGAGATTGCGGGTGCGGATACGGATCATCGAGTCCTGCTCGATGTCGTTGCGCAGCTTCCGCTTGTCCTCGATCTCCTCAATGATCCGGGTCAGACCGGCGGCGTCGAAGCGGTTGGACGGGTTGAAATATTGCAGGTCGGTCTGGTCGAGGTCGGTCAGCGCGACCGATTCCAGCACGAGCCCGTTCTGGTCGAGCGCCTCGGCCGCGGCGTCCTTGACGCGCTGGACGTAGGAACCGCGCTGCTCGTGCATCTCCTCCATCGTCATCTCGGAGGCGACGGTGCGCAGCGCCGAGATGAATTTGCCGGAGAGCAGCGCGTTGAGCTGGTCCGGCTGCAAGGTGCGCCGGCCGAGCGTGGCGGCGGCGACCGAGACCGACTGCCGCTCCGGCTTCACCCGGACATAGAACTCGGCGTCGATGTCGACGCGCATGCGGTCGCGGGTGATCAGCGCGTCGTTGTTCGCCCGCGTCACGGCGAGCTGCAGCACGTTCATGTTGACCGGCGTGACGTCGTGGATGATCGGCAGCACGAAGGCGCCGCCATTGATCACCACCTTTTCGCCGAACAGGCCGGTGCGGACGAAGGAGACCTCCTTCGATGAGCGGCGATAGAGCCAGTTCACCAGATAGACGACGATGGCGATGACGATCACCGCCACGATCAGCCAGAGGATCAGCGATCCGATCAGCTGTCCCGTCATGTCAGCATCCTCCCGCCCGTGCCCGGGTCATTTCGTCTTGCCGGCCTTGCGCGCCGGCTTTCCCGTCGCCGCCGAGCGGCTGATCTGCTTGAAGGCGCGGGTCTGGTCGCGGATCGCGACCTCGACCGGCAGGCGCTCCATCGAGGACGCGCCGTAGAAGCCGTGGCAGTTGACCGTGTTCTTCATGATGAAGTCCGCATCGGCCGGCTCTGCGACAGGCCCGCCATGGACGAGGATGATCGCGTCCTTCTTCACGGCGAGCGCGGCCTTGGCCCAGCTTTCGACCAGCGCCGGGCAGTCCTTCAGCTTCAGCGCCGTCTCGGCGCCGATCGAGCCGCCGGTGGTGAGGCCGAGATGGCAGACGATGATGTCGGCGCCGGCCTTCGCCATGGCGCGCGCATCGTCCTCGCAGAAGACGTAGGGCGTGGTCAGCAGGCCCTTGGCGTTGGCGAGCGCGATCATCTCGACCTCGAGGCCGTAGCCCATGCCGGTCTCTTCGAGATTGGCGCGGAAGGTGCCGTCGATCAGCCCGACCGTCGGGAAGTTCTGCACCCCGGAGAAGCCGAGGCGCTGGACCTCATCGAGGAAGACGTCCATGCGCCGGAACGGGTCGGTGCCGCAGACGCCGGCGATCACCGGCGTGTTCCTGACCACCGGCAGCACCTCTGCCGCCATCTCCATGACGATCGCGTTGGCGTCGCCATAGGGCATCAGCCCGGAGAGCGAGCCGCGGCCGGCCATGCGGTAGCGGCCGGAATTGTAGATCACGATCAGGTCGATGCCGCCGGCTTCCTCGCATTTGGCAGAGAGGCCGGTGCCGGCGCCGCCGCCGACGATCGGCTCGCCCTTGGCGATCATCGCCCGGAAGCGCTTGAGTAGGGTCTTCTTGTCGAAAGCCGTCATGGCCTGCCTCCGCCGGCCCGCTCGCGACGCCGGCCGGCATGCAGCGTGCGGAACTGCTGCACCAGAGCGGCGGCGAAGGCCGGATCGTTGATGTGGAGCGGCAGGCGGATCAGCTGCCGGTTCGGGCCGGTACGCACCGTCTGCTCCAGCGCCTGGAACAGCGCCGCGTCGGCCGCCGGGTCGTGGAAGGCCTGGCCAGGCGCATCGAGTGCCGAGACGCCGAGCTCGGGGAGCAGGAAGCGGACCGGCCCTTCCATCTGGTTCAGCCGCTCGCCGATCCAGCGGCCCATCCGGGCATTCTCTTCCGCCGTGGTCCGCATCAGCGTGATCTGCGGGTTGTGCGGATAGAAGAGCCGGCCGCGATAGCGCTCAGGCACCGTCTCGGGCGCGAAGAAGTTGACCATGTCGAGCGCGCCGACCGAGCCGACATAGGGGATGCGGGTGCGGATGATCGCGCCGAAGCGATCCTCGGTCGCCGGCAGGAAACCGCCCATCAGCAGGTCGCAGATCTCGGTGGTCGAGACGTCGATCACCGCGCCGACAAGGCCGGACTCGACCAGCTTTTCCATCGAGCGCCCGCCGGTGCCGGTGGCGTGGAAGACGAGCGGCTCCCATTCGTCGGCAAGGAGCCTGGAGACCTGCTGCACGCAGGGCGTGGTGACGCCGAACATGGTGAGCCCGACGAGCGGCTTCTCGGGCTCGCGGCGGCGCGAGGGCTCAGGCTTCAGCTCGGCGAGGCGGGCCTTGGCCATGGCGGCGATGGCATGCGCGCCATTGCCGAGCACGAGGCGGGAGACGCGGTTGACGCCCTGCACATCGGTGACGGCGTGCAGCATGGCGATGTCGGTGGCGCCGACATAGGCGCGGACATCGCCGGAAGCCATGGTCGAGATCATCAGCTTGGGCAGGCCGACCGGGAGCGCCTGCATCGCCGGGGTTACCATCGCGGTCGCGCCCGAGCCGCCGGCCGAGATGATGCCGAGCAGGCCCTGCTGGCGCGGCAGCCAGGCCTTGAAGGCCTCGGTCATCGCCGCGACCGCCGTGCCGCGGTCGCCGGAGGCGATCCCGGCCGAGCCCTTCGGCGAGGCGAGGGCGATCTCCTGCGGGGTGACGTCGCCGCCGGCACTCTTGCCGGAGGTCGAGAGGTCGACGAGGCGGGTGCGCAGGCCTTCGGCCCGGATCAGGTCGCGGATGAAGCGCAGCTCCTCGCCCTTGGTGTCGAGCGTGCCGGCGACGACCACATAGGGCTCGCTGCTCACCGCTGCGGCGAGCGGCCGGATCGCGCCGACCGGCTGGCCGTCGCGCGTCGCCAATGTCGGGCGCGAGATGGTGCGGGCCTGGGCCTCGATCCGCGCCGCCGGCACGGCTTGCGACCAGCGGTTCGGGATGACCGGGTTGGAGATGTAGACGCGGGTCGGCCCGGCCGGCGCCGGCACGGCAGGCCGGGAGGTTCCGGCTGCCGGGGCCGCGTCCGACGCCGCATCGGTCTCGTCATGGCCGTGGCGGCCGACGCCGAGCAGGCGCTGCTGCAAATCGCGGTCGCCGGCCAAAGTCGCCGAGGCGATGATGCGGTTGATCCGGCCGTTGACCATGATCGCGACGGGATCGGACATCTGCGTCGCGACGCCGATGTTCTGCTCGATCACCAGGATCGCGACATCGCCCTGATCGGCGAGCCGGACGAGCATCTCCTCGACATGGGCGACGATGACCGGCGCGAGCCCCTCGGTCGGCTCGTCCATGACGAGGAGGCGCGGATTGAGCAGCAGCGCCCGACTGATCGCCAGCATCTGCTGCTCGCCGCCCGAAAGCTGGCCGCCGCCATTGTTGCGGCGCTCGGCCAGGCGCGGGAAGACCTCGTAGATTCGCTCCGGTGTCCAGGCGCCGCGCTTGCCGCGCTGCATCAGCCGCAAATGCTCGTCGACGGTCAGCGAGCGCCAGAGCCTACGGCCCTGCGGCACATAGCCGATGCCGAGCCGCGCCACCTCGGCCGGCGAGCGGCCGGCGATCTCCTCGCCGAAGAAGCGGATCGAGCCGGACGCGATCGGCACCAGCCCCATGATCGCCTTGCACATGGTGGTCTTGCCCATGCCGTTGCGACCGACGACGGAAAGGACGCCGTGCTGCAGCGTGAGGTCGACGCCCTGGACGGCGTGCGAGCGGCCATAGAAGACGTTGAGGCCGGCGATCTGCAGGATCGGGACGCCGGCGGCGGGCGGGGCTTTCAGGCGCTCAGCCATGGCCGCCCCCGAGATAGAGTTCCTGTACCTCGGGATCGGACTCGATCTCGTCCGGCCGCCCCTCTTTGAAGATGCGGCCGTTGTGCATCATCGTCACGCTCTCGACGACGCGCAGCGCCACGTCCATGTCGTGCTCGATGATGATGTAGCCGATATGGGCCGGCAGCGAGGTCAGGATCCGGACGAGATCCTGCCGCTCCGTCGGCGACAGGCCCGCCGCCGGCTCGTCGAACAGGATGAAGCGCGGCGCACCCGAGAGGGCGAGCGCGATCTCGAGCTGGCGCTGCTGGCCATAGGCGAGCTCGCCGACCAGCCTGTCCTTGACGGCCGAGAGATGGACGGCGTCGACCAGGCTCTCGGCGGCATGCTGGAGCGTGTCGTCGCGGCGCGGCCGGCGCAGTGAGAAGCGGTTCCGCGAGACGCCGCGGCAGGCGAGGTAGACATTGTCCACCACCGTAAGCCCGGCGAAGAGAGACGAGATCTGATAGGTGCGCCGGAGCCCGCGGCGGATGCGCTCATGCGGCGGGAAGGTCGTCACATCCTCGCCGAAGAAGCGGATGACGCCGGAGCTCGGCGAAAAATCACCGGTGATGCAGTTGAACAGCGTGGTCTTGCCGGCGCCGTTCGAGCCGAGCACAGCACGCCGCTCGCCGGGGCGGACCGACAGGGTCACGTCGGACAACGCCGCCAGCGCGCCGAACAGGCGCGAGACGCCGCGCAATTCCAGCGCATTGGCCGAGCCAGCGCTGCTCAGACGGTCCAGGCTCGGCACGGCGCTCATGGCGCGCCTCCACCGGTCCGCATCTGCGCGTCCTGCGCCTCGCGATTCCTGCGATAGCGCTCGCGCAGGCGCTGCCAGATGCCGATCAGTCCGTCCGGCGAGAACAGCACGATGACGAGGAAGCCGACGCCGATCAGCAATTGATAGCGCTTGCCTTCGAGCCCGACCCAGTCGAGCAGGTCGAGTGCGAAGGTGCGCAGCAGCACATAGACCAGCGCGCCGACGAAGGGGCCGATTGGGCGGCTGAGGCCGCCGACCACGGCGATGATCAGCATGTCGACGACCGGGCCGACGCCGCCCGTGCCCGGCGAGACCTGGCGCTGGTACCAGACCAGCAGCACCCCGGCGAAGGCGGCGATCACGGCGGCGAAGGCGTAGGCGGCGATGCGATGGGCGATGACGTCGAAGCCGAGCGCCGCCATGCGCCTGGGATTGTCGCGCGTGCCTTGGAGCGCAAGGCCGAAGGGCGCGCGCGAGACATAGACGACCACGGCATAGGCGAGGGCGGCGCAGCCGAGCGTCAGGTAATAAAACGGCACGGTGCCGCCCCAGTCGACGCCGAGGAAGACTGGCGGCATGACGCCGTTGAAGCCGCTGAAGCCGTTGAAGATCGTGTAGTTCTGCAGCGTCAGGTAATAGAAGGCCGAGCCGATCGCGAGGGTGATCATGATCGTGTAGATGCCCTCGGTCCTGACCGAGAGCGCCCCGCTCAGCGTGCCGAACACGGTGGCGAGCAGGATCGCGACCGGCACCGCCGTCCACCACGGCCATTTCAGGCTGATCTGGGTGATGGCGCTGTCGCCGAAGATCGCGACGAGATAGGCGGCGAAGGCCGCGACCGTCATCTGCACCAGGCTGACGATGCCGCCATAGCCGGCGAGGAACATCAGGCTGAGCGCGATCATGCCGAGGATCATCGCGTAGGCGATGATCTGGACGAGCCAGAACGGGTTCGCGATCAGCGGCATCACCACGAGCAGCGCCGCGACGATCCAGAAGGCGGTGCCCTGCCGGGCGATCACCTCGGCGAGCCCTTCGCGGGGACGCGGCGTCGCGATCGCGAGGCGGGGTTCGGCCAGCGCCATCGTCAGCGCCTCACCGCCGCCAGGCCCTGCGGCCGGATCGCCAGCACGACGACCATGATGACGAAGGTCAGCATCACCGCATAGGTCGGCATATAGACCGAGCCGAACTGCTCGGCGAGGCCGACGATGAGCGCGCCCATCGCCGCGCCGGGGATCGAGCCCATGCCGCCGACGATGACGACGACGAGCGAGGATAGGAGGATCTTGGTGTCTTCGCCGGGCTGGAGCGACTGGAAGGTGCCGCCGACGACGCCGGCCAGCCCCGCGAGCCCCGCTCCGAAGGCGAAGACCATGACGAAGACGAGCTGCACGCGCACGCCGGTCGCCGAGAGCATGTCGCGATCGTCGACGCCGGCGCGGACCAGCATGCCGATGCGGGTGCGATTGAGCACGAGCCACATCGCGACGCCCAGGATGATCGCCCCGATCAGGATGGCGATGCGGACCAGCGGGTACATCATCATCACCGCCTCGCCATTGCTGCGCAGCGCGACGATGAAAGGCAGCTGCACTGGCCCAGAGAGCCAGTCCGGCGTTGTGACCTGGAAGGTGTCGCCGCCATAGCCCCAGAGCAGCAGGTCGGCGACGATGATCGAGAGGCCGATCGTGACCAGCGTCTGGCGCAGGTCCTGGCCTTCCATCCAGCGGAAGAGCAGGACCTGCATCAGGATGCCGGCGAGAGCGACGATGACGAAGGCGCCGATCAGCGCGGCGAACCAGGAGTCGGTCAGGTTGCCGATGCTGTAGCCGACATAGCCGCCGAACAGATAGAGCGAGCCATGCGCCAGGTTGACGTTGCGCATCAGGCCGAAGATCAGCGTGAAGCCGCTGGCGACGAGGAAATAGAGCCCGCCGAGCGTGATGCCGTTGAAGAGCGCGCTCAGGAAGACACGCTTCCTGCCGAAGGTCAGCTCCATCCACGGCGTCCAGACCGCGAAGATCAGGAAGAGGAGCAGGGCGACCGCGAGCAGGATCACCAACGACCAGATCGGACGGCGGCCGATGAAGTCAGACATGGCTCGCCTGCAATTGCGGTATGCCGACGGTGCGCAGCACCCGGCGATAGTCGCGGGGGGCCATGCCGACATGGGCGGTGAAGAAGCGCGTGAATACGCTCTGGCCGGAAAAGCCGAGGCGGTGGCTGATGCTGGTCACCGGGTCGCTCGACAGCACGATCCTCTCGAGTGCCGCGTCGATTCGGGCGGTATTGGCGAAGACCGTCGGGGTGACGCCGACCTGTTGCCGGAACAGCTTGAAGAAATGGGCGCGCGACAGCCCGGCCTCGCGCGCGATCCGGGCGAGCGCGCCTTCGGACGAGGTATGCTGCTCCAGCAGACGGCAGGCGCGCAGCACCCGCCGGTCGAGGGCGCCTGCCGAGGTGTCGTGTAGCAGCGAAGAGACGAGCTCGGGTCCGATCGGCTCACTCGAAGCCTGCGCCAGCGCCATCAGCACCGGGGCGAGATTGAGCTCGCGATGCTGCGACAGCAGCATCTCGACCGCCTGATCGCGCCAGGCGGCGAGCTCGCGGGTCACGACCAGCTCGGATGACGGGAAGACCAGCGAACCGGCCGACGGCATGGCCTGCGCCGCCAGCCATTCCGGCTTGAGATAGATGACGAGGAACAGGCCGAAGGAACCCGGCTGCTCCGGTTGGAAATTGTGCGGCTCCCAGGGATTGACCGCAACGCCCATGAAGGGATCGACCCGGACCGTGTGGTCATTGACGGTCACGAGGCCGCGCGATCCGTCGAGGAAGAAGATCAGGTGAGCTTCGCGATGGGCATGCACCACCATTGGGCGATCGAGGTCGTAGATCGACACCCGTCCGAACGGACCGTGGCAGACCGCGACTGCGCGACTCATGGCTCCTCGCGTGGCAAGGTCCGGTGGGCCTGAGGCTGCCTCATCAGGTGAGCCTTGGCCCAACGCCGCACGCAAGAAGTGCGCGACGTCGTTGACCGGAGCGGGACGGCTGGCCAGACAGGACACGATCCTTGTCGCGCCCTGTCCGGGGAGTCAGTCGGTGGAGGCGACTAGGGCTTGCATTCCGGATTGGTCCGGGAGGGCAGCCCCACCGCCTTGAAGGCTTCCGCAGACAGCCCCATCGTCTTCGAGACGTTCGGGACGGTGCGGACGAACTTGTTGGTGAGGTCACCGTTCGGCGCTTCGACGACTTCGGTGATGAAGGTCGTGGCGATCGCCTGCCTGTCGTCGTCGAGCTTGATCGGCCCGTTCGGGGCATCGAGTTCGACCTTGGCGAGCTCTGCCCTGAGCTTGGTGCCACCGTCGGAGAGGTCGGCGTTGACCTTTTCCAGCGCGGTCGCCATGCCGTTGAAGGCGTTGTGGTAATTGGTCGCGAACAGCGACGGGCTGGCGAAGCGCTTGTCCGCCGGGAAGGCGTCCTGATAGGCCTTGACCCAGGCCTTCCATTTCGGATCGTCCCAGGCATCGGCGACACCGCCCGAGGAAGGCGTGCCGACGAGCAGCTTCTTGGCGGCGCCGCGCGAGGACAGCACGGTCTGGTCGACCATGATCGAGCCGCCGACGAACTTCGCCTTGCCGCCGGTCTGGCCGTACTGGTTGAGGAAGTTGACGGCGTCGCCGCCACCGAGGCCGAGGAAGACCGCGTCGACGTCATCGGGGATGTTGGCGATCACCGAGCCGAAATCCTTGGTGCCGAGCGGCACCCATTGGCGCTGGACGATCTGGCCGCCGGCCTTGCAGTAGCCGAGCGCGAAGCCGAAGACCTGCGTGTAAGGGAAGGAGTAATCCTCGCCGATCACGGCGAGTTTCTTGTAGCCCTTGTCCTTGAAGACGTATTCGCCGAGCCCGGCCATCCACATCGCGCCGTTGCTGTTGAAGCGGAAATAATTCGGCGACGGATTGACGTAGGTTGTTTCGAGCGCGCCCGAGGAGGCGTCGACGACGGTGACGTTGGGCACGGTCTTCGAATAGTCGCGCATCGCGATGCCCTCGGAGCCCGAGAGCGGGCCGAGGATGAGCTGGACCTTGTCCTGTTCGACCAGCTTGCGCGCGGCCCGCAGCGCCGAGTCCGGGCTGGCGTCGGTCGCGGCGATGATGAACTCGACCTCGCGGCCGGCGATCTTGCCGCCACGCTGCTTCAGCGCGATCTGCGCGCCACGGACGCCGTCCTCGCCGCCCGAGGTCAGCGCGCCCGAGAGAGTCGCCAACACGCCGATCTTGAGTTTTTCCTGAGCCTGGCCGGTGCTTCCGGCCGCAATCAAAGCACACGCCGCGACGGCGGCCATATATGCCTTCCGCATTGCATTCACCTCCCTGCGTGGCCGGCCGCGCCGAAGGTGTCCAACGGCGGAGCCGATGGCGGATTTTTGTTCCGCTCTAAAGTCTACGCTACCATAGGGTGGTCTACTGCCAAGGTCGTAGATATTGCCGAGGGTCTGCTTTTCGCGGCGAGGCTGGCGGGGCACATGGCGGCTTTGCCAGCCCGCAGAGCTCGTCTAGTCCAGCGCCATCGCATGGTCGTCGGCGGGCGCGGCCTGCCGGCGCGGCGTGCGCAGCAGCGCCAGGAACGGCAGGGCCGCGAGGCAGAGGATCATCAGCAGCTTGAAGTCGTCGATGTAGGCGATGATCGTCGCCTGCCGCGTCACCACCTCGTCGAGAGCGGCGCGCCCGGCCAGCGTCGCCGGATCCCAGGCGTGCTTGATCGCCGGCAGCTCGAACAGGCGGTTATAGGGCGTGACATAGGTCGCGATCTCGGCGTGGTTCACCTGGACGTTGCGGGTGAGCAGGTAGCTGACCAGGGAGATGCCGACGCTAGAGCCGATATTGCGCGAGAGGTTGTAGAGGCCGGTGCCGTCGCCGCGGTATTCCGCCGGCAGCGTCGCGAAGGTGATTGTCGTCAGGGGTACGAAGAGCAGGCCGAGCCCGCCGCCCTGGAGGAAGCCGGTCAGCATGATCCGCTGCTGCGAGACGTCGGGCGTCCAGCCGGCCATGTCGTACATCGCCCAGGTGCTGACCAGGAAGCCGGCGCCGAGCAGGATGCGGATGTCGACCTTGCCGATCAGCCGGCCGACCAGGAACATGCAGGCCATGGTGCCGAGGCCGCGCGGCCCCATCACGATGCCGGCGGTCACGACGGGATAGCCCAGCAGCGTCTGCAGGAAGGGCGTCAGCAGCGCCAGCGAAGCCAGGTAGCAGATGCCGACGATGAAGATGAAGATCAGGCCGACATTGAAGTTCCGGTCGAGGAAGAGGCGCGGCTTGATAAAAGAGTTCTGCGCCGTAAAGGTGTGGACGATCAGGACATAGATGGCCGCGACGCAGACCGCCGCCTCGACGATGATCTCCAGCGAGTCGAACCAGTCGAGCTGGGCACCGCGGTCGAGGAAGAGCTGCAGCGCGGCGATTGCGATGCTGAGCGCGCCGAAGCCGATCCAATCGAGCTTGGCGAGCACGCTCGACTTGGTCTCGGTGACGAAGATCGAGACGCCGGCCAGCGCCAGGAGGCCGAGCGGCAGGTTGATGTAGAACACCCAGCGCCAGGAGATGTTCTCGGTCAGCCAGCCGCCGAGCACGGGGCCGAGCACCGGCCCGACCATCACCGAGATGCCGAACAGCGCCATGGCGGAGCCGCGCTCTTCCGGCGTGTAAATGTCGAGCAGGATGCTCTGCGAGAGCGGCACGAGCGAGGCGCCGAAGAAACCCTGCAAGAGCCGGAAGCCGACGATCTGGGGCAGAGACTGGGCCGCTCCGCACAGGATCGAGGCGACGACGAAGCCGATGATCGCCACCGACAGCACGCGCTTGCGGCCGAAGCGCGCCGCGAGGAAGCCCGAGGGCGGTGTCATGATCGCGGCGGCGACGATATAGGAGGTCAGGACCCAGTTGATCTGGTCGGCACTGGCCGAGACGCTGCCCTGGATATAGGGCAGCGCGACATTGGCGATGGTGGTGTCGAGCGCCTGCATGATCACCGCGAGGATCACGCAGGCGGTGATGGCGCCGCGATTGGCGACGGGCGTCCCGGCCGTGGCGGCTGCGCTGGCCATGACGGGCCTCTTTACCTGGTCTTGCTCTTGCCGACGGCATCGGAGATGAAGCTCGGCAGGCCGCGGGCATGGCCAGTGTCGACGTCGAGCGTGACGCTCATGCCGGCGCGCAATTGCGGCTCGTCCGGGGGCGTCTCGATCTTCACGCGCATGGCGATGCGCTGCACGACCTTGACCCAGTTGCCGCTGGTGTTCTGCGCCGGCAGCAGCGAGAAGCTCGCGGCCGAGGCCGGGCTGATGCTGTCGACCGTGCCCTTCCAGACCGCGCCCGGATAGGTGTCGACATAGACCTCGGCGGCCTGGCCGGGCTTCACCCAGGTGAGCTCGGTCTCCTTCGGATTGGCCTGGATCCAGACATGCTCGGTCGAGACCAGGCTGAAGGCATTGGTCGCCGCCTCCAGATACTGGCCCTTCTGCAGCGAGGGCACATTGGTGACGACACCGTTCATGGGGGCGCGCACCGTCGTATGGTCGAGCTGGCGCTGCGCCTCGGCCCGGGCCGCGACCGCATCCTTGTAGCGCGGGTGATCCTCGACCGGGGCGTCGGGCTTGCCGTTCAGGCTGGCGGCGATACCGGCGAGCTGGCTTTCGAGCTGGGCGAGCTTGAGGCGTGCGCTGTCGAGATCGTGCTTGGCCTGGTCATAGGTCGCCTGCGAAGCGACGGATTTGGTGGCGAGGTCCTGCTGGCGCTTGAAGGCGGTGTCGTAGAAGGCGATGTCGGTATGGGCCTGGGCGATCTGGCTCTGCATACTCTTGTAGCTGGCCTTCAGCGCCTCGAGATCGTTGCCGACCACACCGATCTGGGCATTGGCCCGCTCCAGGGCGAAGCGGAACGGCTGCTCGTCGAGCTTGAAGAGCACGTCGCCGGCCTTGACCGCCTGATTGTCGCGGACGTCGATGTCGCTGACGATGCCGGCGACATCGGTCGAGATGCCCAGGATATCCGCCTGCACATAGGCGTTGTCGGTCGACATCACCTGCCCGCCGACGACGTAATAATAGCCGCCGGCGACGAGGGCGACGGGCAGCAGCGCAAAGAGGAGGCGGCGCGTGCGGCTGCGCCCAGCCTGTGGCGCGGAGGCCGCGATGGCTGGGGCGGCAGTCGGGGGCGTGGTCTCCGGCGCCTTGGCGACCGGCTGCGGTGTCGCCTTGAACTCCGGCCGCTGGAGCGCGGTCACATTGCCGGGGGAGGCAGGGTCGGGAGCTGTCTCGCCGGGGATTTCGGGCCTTCTGACTGCATCATCCATTTTGGACCTGCTTCTCGGCCACCGGCACCAGGCAAGCGGCCGTCAGATTCGCTTTCATTTGCCCCAGCGTCGCGAGCAGCTGGTCGCGCTCGGCCTGCGGGATGTCGCCGAACGCTTCCGCCCGGGTGTGCTCGCCGAGGGCGCGCAACTCCGTCAGCTTCGGCCTGGCCTTTTCGGTCAGATAGAGCTGCCAGATCCGCCGATCGGTGGCGTGCGGCCGGCGCTCCGCCAGGCCGCAGCTTTCGAGCTTGTCGAGCAGGCGCCCAACCGTGATCGGCTCGACATCCATCAGCTCGGCCAGAGCGCCCTGCTGGATGCCGGCATTCTGGTCGAGATAGGCCAGCACCTGCCATTGCGAGCGGGTCAGCCCGGAATCGCGGGCGTGCTGCTCGAAACGCTTGCGCAACAGGCGCGCGACGTCGTGGAGCAGAAAGCCCACGGTCGGCGGCGGCTTCTTCGTTCGGGAAGTCATAAGCATCTATATAATAGCAATGCTTCTTTCCGTCTGGAGCGCGACCCTGCCGAAACTGTGGCGAGTCGTCGCAGTTGCCCGTCCTACGATGGATCGCGGGCCGAGCGACGCGGGTCCAAGATGACGAGGGTGGTTCCGCGGCAACCCGGCAGGATCTAGGCTGCGCAGCGCGAGTCCGGTGCTCGAAGCTGGCGGCCAGGACGGATGGAGACATGGATTTGCACTTCCTGTTCGACGGCCCCGAAGACGCCCGGCACACCATTCTCCTGGCCCATGGCGCCGGGGCTCCGATGGACTCCGCCTCGATGACTGCCGCGGCCGAGAGCCTGGCCGGAGAGGGGTTTCGCGTCGCCCGCTTCGAGTTCGCCTATATGGCCAGCCGCCGCAGCGAGGCCGGCCGAAAGCCGCCGCCGCGGGCCGAGACGCTCAAGCCGGAATACCGGGCCGCGATCGAGGCGCTGGGTCCGTCGCGATCGCTGATTATCGGCGGCAAGTCGATGGGCGGACGCGTCGCCAGCATGATCGCCGACGAGCTGTTCGCGGCCGGACGGATCGGTGGCCTGCTCTGCCTCGGCTACCCGTTCCATCCGCCGGCCAAGCCGCAGCAACTGCGGACGCAGCATCTTGCCGATCTCAGGACGCCGACGCTCATCGTCCAGGGCACGCGCGACGAGTTCGGCACGCGGGAGGAGGTCGGCGGCTATACCCTGTCGCCGGCGATCGAGATGCTCTGGCTGGAGGACGGCGACCACGACCTGCGGCCGCGCAAGGCGTCGGGTTTTTCGCCGAGCGGGCATCTGGCGACGATGGCGAAGACCGTGGCGGCCTGGGCGGATGCCAGGCTGGGCGAGAGGTGAGGGCGAGGTGTTCAGCGCGCCCGGCAGTCGCCGCTTCGGAAGGATTTGACCAGCCTGGAGATCACCGGGTCGAACGCCTTTTGCCGCTCGCGATCGTATTCGAGGCGGAAATAGGCCACCGCCCGGTCGCAGCCCGGGATGGCGCGCGCATAGACGATGCGGTTGCCCTTGGCTCCGGACCAGGAGGCTCCGCTCCTGTTCTGCGTCTGGTAGCTGATGGCCCAGCCGTCGCGCTGGTCGAATGCCTGGCGCTGCTTGGCCTCGGCCGCAAGGCTGCCTTCGGTCGGGTAGCTGCCCCAGACCCGCAGTTCGGCGGCGCCCTCCGCAGACGAGGAGATGCCGCCATCGCCATTGTCGGCTTCCTCGACCTTGGAGAAATCAGGCGGGATGTCGATCCAGTACTGGAAGCGGGCATTGCCATAGCGCTGCCAGTCGGACGCGGCAGCCGGGAGGGCGAGGGCGGTCAGCAGTGCGAGCAGCCCTGCCTTGAGGAGCTCGGCCAGCGGGAGTCCTGCGGGCCGACGATGGCCCGACTGTCCATTCCATGCCATCGGTCGCGACCTTCCGCTCAGTTGCGCCTCGTGCCGCGCAGATCGGACGGCGTCATGCCGAAGCGGTTGCGGAAGGCCCGGTTGAAGACGGAGAGATCGTTGAAACCGGCGCAATAGGCAATGGAGGCGATGCCCTCGCCGGCGCGGCGGGGATCGAGCAGAGCGCGGCGGCTCTCCTCCAGCCGCGTCGCCAGCAGCCAGCGCCCGAAGCTCTGGCCGGTGGCGGCAAAGCGCGCATGCAGCGTGCGCAGCGAGATGTTGAAATGCGCGGCGACGGTGCCGGGCGAGAGCGTCTCGTCGCCGAGCCGCCCACGGCAGAAGGCGAGCATCGCCTCGTGCAGGCGGTCGGGGAGAGAGCCGGCGGCGTCGCTCGACAGCCCGATCAGGTTGCAGAGATTGTCGGCGAGCAGGCTGGCCGACATCTCGTCGATGATCTCGCCATGGCGAGCAAGTTCCAGCAGATGGCGCCGCGCCAGCGAAACGAAGCGCGAAGACAGCGCGATGCGATGTGGGCGGCCGCGCACCAGCCAGGGCGCCTTGAGCAGGAGCGTGCGGCGCGGCAGCACGGCGACAACACGCCGGACATCCTCGGAGAAGGACAGGCGGAAGGGGCGGGCACCGTCGACGAGCCCGATCTCGCCGGGCTTGAGCAGCAGCCGTTCGTCGCCCTGCGAGAGCCGGCATTCGCCCCGCTCCTGCAGGCTGACGAGGACGCTGTCGTCGCCTTGCGCGACATGGCGGGAGGTTCGCACGACATCGTGCCGCGTCGAGCGGAAGCTCGCGATCCTGACATCACCGAAGCTGCGCCCGGTGATGGAGCCGTGAAAGGCCTCCTGCGGATCGGGCGCCTCGGTCGTGACGTTGAGCACGGCGCGGCAGACGGTCTCGCGCCAGTAGTCGAACCCGGAATCGGGTTCGAGACCTTCCGTGCCCCAGACAATGGTCCCCATGACCTTCTCCGCCCGGCAGCCGACAGAAGCCGCCGGGGCGCGTGCAGCTTTTCATAAGAACGGTTTGCACTCAAAGCCGGAATTTTCTGCACGCAGCGCCGAGACCCCGCCCGGCCTCCCTTCCTAGCTTTCCGCTCGGAGGGGCAGACGAACGATGCAGACGGATTTCACGGCCGAGCAATTGCGCGATCCCGCGATCCGGGAAGCCGCCGACATCCTCGGCACCTGCGTGCATTACGGCTTCTGCACCAACACCTGCCCGACCTATGTGCTCAGCCGGGACGAGAACGAATCCCCGCGCGGGCGCATCGACCTGATCCGCGCCATGCTGGAGAGCGGCGGACCGCCGAAGCCGCAGACTGTCGCGCATCTCGACAGCTGCCTCTCCTGCCTGTCCTGCATGACCACCTGCGCGGCCAAGGTCGACTATGCGCATCTGATCGACCGGGCCCGTACCCATGTCGAGCGCCATCATCGCCGCCCGCCGGCCGAGCGCGCCCTGCGGGCGCTGCTCGCCTTCGTCCTGCCGCGGCCGCGATTGTTCCAGGTCGCGTTGGCGCTCGGCCGGCTCGGGCGCCCTCTGCGCAGGCTGCTGCCGGCGCGGTTGCGGCCGCTGCTGGCGATGATCCCGGAGCGGACGCAAGGGCAGATCCTGGCGCCGCAGGTGTTCAAAGCGGAGGGCGAAAAGCGGGCGCGGGTGGCGCTGCTCGCCGGCTGCGCCCAGCAGGCGCTCGACGGCAACATCAACGCGGCGACGATCCGGCTGCTGACGCGCCATGGCTGCGAGGTCGTCGTCGCCGCGGGAGCCGGGTGCTGCGGCTCGCTGACGCTGCATATGGGTCGCGAGGACGAGGCGATGGCGGCAGCCGCCGCCAATGTCCGCGCCTGGATGCGCGAGCGCCGCGGCGAGGGGCTCGACGCGGTGATCGTCAACGCCTCCGGCTGTGGCACCACGGTGAAGGATTACGGTCATCTCCTGGCCCCGACGGAGCTTGCCGGCGATGCCAAGGAGATCGCCGGCATTGCCCGCGACGTCACCGAATTCGTTGCCGGTATCGGGCTGCGGCCGGCCGCGCCGGAGCGACCGCGCCTCCGCGTCACCTATCACGACGCCTGCTCGATGCAGCACGGCCAGCGCGTCACCCAGCCGCCGCGCGATTTGCTGCACGCCGCGGGCTTCGAGGTGGTGGACGTGCCGGAGAAGCATTTCTGCTGCGGCTCGGCCGGCACCTACAACCTGCTCCAGCTCGAGACCGCCGAAACCCTGGGCCGGCGCAAGGCGGGAAACATCGATAGCACGGCGCCGGACGTCGTGGCGGCCGGCAATATCGGCTGCCTGACGCAGTTGCGGCGCTATATCGGCGCGCCGATGGCGCACACCGCCGAGCTGCTGGACTGGGCGACGGGCGGCCCGCTGCCACCGGCTTTGGCTGGCGTGACGCTGACGAGCCGGCCCGCGCCGCAAACGGAGGAGGCGCCGGCCGTGGCTGCCGCCCCGGCGCCGAATGAGGATGTCGGCTTCTGGTGACCGGCCCGAATACACGACAAGAGAGGGGAGACGCCGGCATGGCGGAGGCATTCTTCAACGAGGTCGCGGCGTCGATCGGAGCCGAGTGGATCAATCGCAGCGAGGAGACGCTGCGCCGCTATGGCGAGAACACCATGCCGGGCGGCGACCGGCGCCCGCTCGGCGTGGTCTATCCCGGCAGCACGGGCGAGGTGCAGGCGATCGTGAAGGCGGCGAACCGCCATGGCGTCGCGCTCTACCCGGTCAGCACCGGCAACAATATCGGGCTCGGCAGCCGCTCGGCGGTGCATGAAGGGCAGGTCGTGCTCGATCTCGGGCGCCGGATGAACCGCATCCTCGAGATCGACGAGACCTTGGCCTTCGCCGTGGTCGAGCCCGGCGTCAGCTACCAGGCGATGTATGACGAGTTGGTCCGGCGCGGCGACAGGTTCATGGTCGACGTCACCTCCGGTCCGCCGCAGGGCGGCATGCTCGGCAATGCGCTCGACAAGGGCGCCGGCTACGGCCCCTATTTCGACCATTTCGGCTTCTCCTGCGGCATGGAGATCGTGCTGGGGAATGGCGAGGTGCTGCGCACCGGCGATGGCGCGCTCGCCGGCTCCGATCTGCCGAACTGGCACGTCAGCAAATACAGCTTCGGCCCGATCCTCGACGGTCTGTTCGCCCAGTCGAATTTCGGTATCGTCACGCGCATGGGCATCTGGCTGCTGCCGCGCCCGCCCGCGGTCCGCAGCTTCCATTTCACCTATCCCGACGATGACGACCTCGCCGAGATCGTCGACATCTGCCGGGCGCTGAAGCTCTCCAATTTCGTGCCGACGCTGCTGCGCGTCGCCAACGACGTCTATCTCTGCGGCTCCGAGCATCCGAGCCCGGAATACAGCCCCGGCAGCCGTGCCCCGATCTCGGATGCGGGGCGGCGGGCGCTGCGCGAGAAGGACGGGCTC
Organism: Allobosea sp.; assembly: GCA_024231975.1. Lineage (GTDB taxonomy): Bacteria > Pseudomonadota > Alphaproteobacteria > Rhizobiales > Beijerinckiaceae > Allobosea. The sequence goes on along the minus strand of JAAEQB010000120.1, from coordinate 12,727 downwards.
GGTGCCTGGACGGTGTCGGGCGCCTTCTACGGCCCGAGCATGGCGGCGCTGGAGCCGCAGATCGAGCGCGTGCGCGCGGCCTTCGGCAAGTCCGGCAAGGCGACCTATATCCCCCACGAGGAGGCGCTCGGCTTCCACGCCTTGCAGGTCGCGATCAATGCCTGCTCGGGCGTGCCCGGCGTCGGCGAGCTCGGTCTGCTGAAATGGCGGCCCGGCGGCGGCAATCTCTGGTTCCTGCCGGGCACGCCGATGGTCGGCAGCGTCGCCAATGAATGCCAGCGCATCTCGCGCCGGATCTATGCCGAGCACGGCATGGACTACATGATCATGAACGTCTGCAGCGCCCGCTTCGCCCGCGGCCTGCACGTCATCACCTTCGACCGCGAGAACCCCGACGAGAACGCCCGCGCCAACGCCTGCTACGAGGCGCTCGCCCGGGCCTATGCCGAGCGCGGCATCTTCGTCGGCCGCGCCCCGCTCGACTACCACGCACTGCATATGGGCCAGGCCATGCCGGCCTTCCGCGACAGCTGCACGGCGATCAAGGCCGCGCTCGACCCGGCGGGCGTGATCGCGCCCGGGCGCTACGGCATCGGCTGAGAGCAGGGATCAGGGAGGAAAAAACGACATGTCCAACAGCCTCAGGATCACTGCGAGCGCGCTGGCGCTGCTCACGGCCCTCGCGACGAGCGCGTCGGCCGAGCCGGCCAAGTCGATCAGGATCGGCCTCGTCACCACCTTGACCGGGCCGCCGGCGGTGCTCGGCCAGCACACCCGCGACGGCTTCCAGCTCGCGATCAAGCAGCTCGGCGGCAAGATCGCCGGCATCCCGGCCGAGGTGCTCGTCGTCGACGACGAGTTGAAGCCCGAGGTCGGCATCCAGCGCGTGCAGCAATTGATCGAGCGCGACAAGGTCGACGCCATCGTCGGCATCGTCTTCTCCAATATCCTGATGGCGACGGCCCGGCGCATGGTCGACGGCCAGACCGTGTTCATCGGCACCAATGCCGGCCCGTCCCCGATCGCCGGCGCAAGATGCAGCCCCTATCTGTTCTCGGCCGCCTACCAGAACGACCAGAACGCCGAGGCGATGGGGCGCCATGCCACGCAGAAGGGCTATCGCAGGATCGTCGTCGTCGCACCGAACTACCAGGCGGGCAAGGACGTCGTTGCCGGCTTCAAGCGGGAATACAAGGGCGAGATCCTCGACGAGATCTTCGTGCCGCTGACGCAGCCGGATTTCTCCGGCGATCTCGCCAAGATCGTCGCCGCGAAGGCGGATGCCGCCTTCGTCTTCATGCCCGGCGGCCTCGGCGTCACCTTTGTCAAGCAATGGCGGCAGGCCGGCGTCACGCTGCCGATGCTCTCGGCCCACACCATCGACGAGACCAACCTGCCGGCGCTGCAGGATGCGGCGGTCGGTACGTCCGGCGTGACCAACTGGTCGCCCGCGCTCGACGTGCCGGCGAGTCGCGCCTTCGTCGAGGCCTTCAAGGCGGAGTACAAGTACACGCCCGCCAATTATGCCGCGCATGCCTATGACGCCGCGATCTGGCTGAACGCCGCCGCGACTTCCCTGAGGGGCGAGATCGCCGACCGGACGAAACTGATCGAGGCCCTGCGCAGGACCAGGTTCGACTCCGTGCGCGGGCGCTTCGCGATCGGGCCGAACCAGTTCCCGATCCAGGACTATTACCTCGTTTCGGTGAACAAGGCCGCGGATGGCGGCTTCGCCACGCAGATCGAGAGCAAGATCGCCGAGGGGCTGCCCGACGCCTATGGCAAGGACTGCAAGATGCCGTTCTGAGTGGGGTGGCGGCTCAGCCGAGCCGCGCCACGGAGCGCAGGTCCTCCGCCGTGGTCGTCGGCAGGCCGAAGAATTCCAGATAAGCCGGGATCTGCTCGAACAGCATGTCGGTGCCGACCTGGACCTGGCAGCCGCGCTGCTGTGCCGCCGCCAGGAAGGGCGTGATGGTCTGCGCCATCACCACCTCGCCGACGAAGGCGGAGGCGGGCAGGCGCTCGATATCGAGCGGCAGCGGATCGCCCGGCTTCATCCCCAAAGGCGTCGCATTGACGACGATGTCGAAGCCGGCCGGATCGTTCGAGCCGGTCGAGACCTTGAGCGCGGGATAATAGCGCGTCAGCCGTCCGCCCAGTGCCTCGGCCGCCCCGCCATTCATGTCGAACAGGCCGAGCCCGGCGACGCCGGCCTTGGCGAGCGAAGCGGCGATCGCCGAGCCGACGCCACCCGCGCCGACGACGAGCGCGCGGGTTCCGGTGACCTGACGGCCCTTGCGCAGCAACCCGCGCACGAAGCCCTCGCCGTCGAACATGTCGCCGGTCAGCCGCCCGTCGGCCTCGCGGCGCACGGCGTTGCAGGCCCCGGCGATGGCGGCCGTCGGCATGAGGTCGTCGACGAGGCCGGTCGTCACGACCTTGTGCGGCATGGTGACGAGCGCGCCATGGGCGTTGGAGAGCCGGAAGAACAGCCTGAGGAAATCGGGATAGTCTTCGCTGCGGCTGCCCATCGGCACGACCACCGCGTCGATGCCGTCGCGCTCGAAATAGGGGTTGTAGATCAGCGGCGCCTTGAAGCTCTCGGTCGGGAAGCCGAGATGGCCGATGAGCTTGGTCTTTCCGCTGATCATGGCGTCCATGTCCTGTTTCGGGCCGGAGAGCAGGCGGTTTCGGCCTCAGCCGGCGCTGCCGGCCCTCTGGGGAATGCCGAGGATCTCACGCGCCTGTTGCCAGGTCGCGACCGGGCGGCCGTATTTCCGGCAGAGCTCCGTCGCACGCTGGACCAACGCCGCGTTCGAGGGCGCGAGCCGCTCGCGGTCGAGGCGGACATTGTCCTCGAGGCCGGTGCGGGCATGGCCGCCGCTCGCGATCGCCCATTCGTTCAGCACGATCTGGTTCGAGCCGATGCCGGCGGCGCACCAGGGCGCGTTCTCGCCGAAGAGCCGCTTCACGGTGCGGATGTAGTAGTCGAACACGTCGCGATCGACCGGCATCGCGTTCTTCACGCCCATGACGAACTGGACATAAGGCCGGTCGACGATCTGGCCGCGCTGCCACATCTCGTGCGCCTTGAGGATGTGCGAGAGGTCGAAGGCCTCGATCTCCGGCTTGACGCCATGGGTCACCATTTCGGCGGCGAGCCAGTCGACCAGGTCAGGCGCATTCTCGTAGACGCGGGTCGGGAAGTTGTTCGAGCCGACGGCGAGCGAGGCCATGTCCGGCCGCAGCGACAGCATGGCGCCGCGGGCCTGGCCGGCGCCCGAGCGGCCGCCGGTCGAGAGCTGGACGATCATGCCGGGGCAGTGCTTCTCCAGGCCCTCCTTGAGGCGACCATAGCGCTCAGGGTCCGAGCTCGGCTTGCCCTCGTCGTCGCGGACATGGCAGTGCGCGATGCTGGCGCCGGCCTCGAAGGCCTCCTGCGTGCTCTCGACCTGCTCGGCGACGGTGATCGGCACCGCCGGGTTGTTGGCCTTGGTCGGCAGCGAGCCGGTGATGGCGACGCAGATGATGCAGGGCTGCGTCATGGCTCAGACGTCCAGGAACACGGTCTCGCCTTCGCCCTGGAGGCGAATGTCGAAACGGTAGACGCCGGGCGCGGTGCGCTGGGCGATCAGGGTCCGGCGGCGATTCTCCTGCTCGACGAGGCCGAGCACGGGGTCGGCGCTGTTGTCCTCGTCGTCGAAATACATCCGGGTGTTGAGGCCGATATTGATGCCGCGCGAGACCAGCCAGAGGCTGATATGCGGCGCCATCGTACGCTTGTTGCGACCCGGCACGGGACCCGGCTTGATCGTCTCGAAGCTCCACAGGCCGCTGTCGAAATCGGTGATGATCCGGCCCCAGCCGCGGAAACCCGGCGCGACCTCGGCATGCCGCGGATCCTCGGGATGGGGATAGATGCCGTTGGCGTCGGCCTGCCAGGCTTCCAGAAGGATGTCCTTCACCGGCGCGCCGGTGCCGTCATAGACGAGGCCCTCGATGCGGATGCGCTCGCCGGGCACGTCGGGGCCGGCGATGGTCTGGCCGAGCTCCTGGCGATAGATGTCGAAGCCCGCCGCGCCCGGCGCCAGGCCAATATGGACGTAGGGACCGGCGGTCTGTGAAGCGGATTCCTTCAGATAGGGCAGGGACTGGACCATGATCAGTTGCCCTCCAGGCGGTTCTCGAACAGGGTCGAGCGGCGGCCGCGCAGCACGATGTCGAACTTATAGGCGAGGCAGTCGAGCGGCACGGCGGCGTTCAGGTCGAGCGGCGCGATCAGCTGGTCGATGGCGCGCTGGTCCGGGATCGTCGCGACGATCGGGCATTTCGCGATCAGCGGGTCGCCCTCGAAATACATCTGGGTGATCAGGCGCTGGCTGAAGGCCGTGCCGAAGACCGAGACATGGATATGGGCCGGGCGCCAGTTGTTGACCCAGTTGCGCCAGGGATAGGCGCCGGGCTTGACCGTGCGGAAGAAATAATAGCCGTTCTCGTCGGTCAGCGTGCGGCCGCAGCCGCCGAAATTCGGGTCGATCGGCGCGAGATAGGTGTCCTTCTTGTGGCGGTAGCGCCCGCCGGCATTGGCCTGCCAGATCTCGACCAGCGTGTTCGGCACGCCGCGGCCGTTCTCGTCGAGGACGCGGCCATGGACGATGATGCGCTCGCCGACCGGGTCGCCCGATTTGGCGTAGTTCTTGATCAGGTCGTTGTCGATCGGGTCGATGTCGCCGTGGCCGAAGGTCGGGCCGGTGATCTCGGACATCGAGCCCTGGAGCGAGAGCATCGCCAGGCGCGGGCTGCGCCCGACCGAGGTCTTGTAGTCGGGCGTCAGCGCCGGCGGCTGCCAGGTCCGATCACGCTGGTAGAACTCGGCTGGTTTCATGGCGTTTCCTCTCTTTTCTTATGCCTGCTCGTCCTGAGCCATGGCTGCGAAGATGTCCTTCGCGATTTTGATGGCGTGGTTGGCGCGCGGGACGCCGGCATAGATCGCGACGTGGAGGAGGGCCTCCATCACGTCGTCCTGGCTCGCGCCGGTGTTGCGCGTGGCGCGCAGATGCAGGGCAAGCTCCTCGTAATTGCCGAGCCCGGCCAGGAGCGCGATCGTCATCATCGAGCGCTCGCGCGTCGGCAGGGTGTCGCGGGCCCAGACATGGCCCCAGGCGGCATCGGTGATCAGCGCCTGGAACGGGGCGTCGAACTCGGATTTGTTGGCCTCGGCGCGGTCGACATGGGCCTCGCCCAGCACGCGGCGGCGGATCGACATGCCTTTGTCGGCAAGCTCAGTCATGAGCATGGGTCCTCAGGAACGGGGACAGGATCGCGGCATAGGCCGCGGGCTTCTCGACGCAAGGCAGATGGCCCGCGCCGGGAATGACGTGGAAGGCGGAGCCGGGGATCAGCGCGGCGGTCGCTTCGACCACCTCGGCCGGGGAGGCGCCATCGGCATCGCCGGCGATCGCCAGGGCGGGCAGGCGCAGGGCCGCGGTCGCGGCGGTCTGGTCGGCCCGGGAGAGCGCCTTGCAGGCGGCGATGTAGCCGTCGGCCGGCGTCCGGGTCAGCATGGCGCGCCAGAGCGCGAGCTCGGGCGTGGCGCGGAAGGCCGGGGCGAACCAGCGCTCCATGACGGCGTCGGCGATATGCTCCAGCCCATGGCCGGTGATGGCATCGATGCGGGCCTGCCAGCTCTCGACCGTGCCAAGCTTGGCGGCGGTGTTCGATAGGACGAGAGCGCGGACCAGTTCGGGACGCCGGCTTGCGACGGTCTGGCCGATCAGGCCGCCGATCGAGAGGCCGACGAAGACGACGGGCTTGCCGGCGAGCGCCTCGATCAGCGCGATGGCGTCGTCGGCATGGTCGGTGATGTCGGTGCCGCCGCCCAGCGTCGAGAGGCCGTGGCCCTGCTTGTCGTAGCGGATATAGCGCAGATCCCGCGGCAGAAGCGGCAGGACCGCATCCCAGAGCCGCAGATCCGTGCCGAGCGAGTTGGCGAAGATGACCGTCGGAGCGTCCGCCGGACCGTCCGTGCGATAGTGGAGAGCACCACCATAGGGGCGGGTAAGGGCTTGCACGATCTCTCCTCCTGGCCATAACCTATCAAGGTGATACCGGCCCGAATAATGCAAAGATCGCTAGGATACATAATCAAATGATTATGCACCCTGCCGTCAAACTGCGTCATATCCGGGCTTTCCTGGACATTGCGGTCGAAGGTAGCCTGTCGGCGGTCGCGCGTCGCCAGGGCATCACGCAGCCGGCCCTGAGCCGAACCCTTGCGGAATTGGAGACCCTGCTGGCGACGCCGCTGTTCCGGCGCGAGAAGCGGCGCCTCGTGCTGACCGAGCAGGGCGCGCTCTTTCGCCGCCATGCCAGCATCGGCCTGCAGGCCTTCGAGGCCGGCGCTGCGGCGCTGCATCCGGGCGCGCCGGGCAGCACGATCCGCGTCGGAGTCCTCCCCACGGCGGCGACGCGCCTATTTCCGCGCGTGGCGCTGCGTTTCCGCGAGATCGCGCCCGAGACCGTGCTGGCGATCGAGACCGGGCCGCATTCCTACCTGGTCGGGCTGCTGCGCGAGGGGGCGATCGACCTGATGCTCGGGCGCATGCCGGTGGCCAGCGAGATGGCCGGCCTGGTCTTCGCCCATCTCTACGAGGAGGAAATCACGCTGGTCGCCCGCGGCGACCATCCGCTGCGCGGCGAGCCGGTGGCGCAATTGCTGGCGCGCGTGCCGGTGCTGCTGCCGCCCGCCACCGCGATCATCCGCCGGGCGGTCGACGATTATCTGCTGACGTTCAACCTGGCCGGACTGCAGCCTGCCTTCGAGACGGTCGCCCTGCCGGTGGGGCGCGCGATCCTGCTCGGCTCGGATGCGGTCTGGTTCATTTCGCGAGGCGTCGTCGCCGACGATCTGGACCGCGGCGATCTCTGCGAGATCTCGACCGGCGCCCGCTTCCTCTCGGGCGCGGTCGGCCTGACCAAGCGCCAGGGCGGACCGGCGGTTCCCGGCCTCGACCTGCTGGAACGGCTGACCAAGGAGAACGCCGACCGGCAAGGTTAGAGCTTTGTTCGTGCGCAATTCCGGACGCAAAACCGCTGCGCACTTTTTGCTGGAGTTGCTTTAGCGCTTCGGCATCCCCGCTGGCCGCGCCGCGCGCTTCTGCGCGGCGATGCGGAAGGGGGCGTTCGGGGCGCCATAGCCCTGATAATTGCCTTGCCGCTGCACGATCTCGAAGAAGAAGCCGTCGGGCCGCGGCGCCGAATAGAACTGGAAGAACTGCCCGCCGGCATCCTCGTCATAGAGGATATTGGCCTGGCGCATCCGCTCGATCAGCGCCGACGGCAGGCCGAAGCGTGCCTCGACGTCGTTGTAGTAGTTCGCGCCGATCTGCAGGACCGGGAAGCCGCGCTCGGCCATCGCCGCCGCGGTGGCGAAGATGTCGTCGCTGGCGAAGGCGATGTGCTGGACGGAGGAACCGAAACTGTCCTCGATGAAGCGCCCGGCCAGGGTCCCCCGCGCCCCGGCGCCGTTCAGCGTGACGCGCAGGCCGCCCGATTGCACCGCCTGCGAGCGCACGAGCCCGTCGGGATCGACGACGTCGACGACCGGCGATTTATGGGCGTCGAAGATGCTGGTGTAGAACAGCGACCAGCTCAGCATTTCGTCATAGGGCATGGTCTGGCCGAGATGGTCGACGCGGGTCAGCCCGGCGCCCGCGCCCGCAGGGCTCGTCCTGAAGTCGATCTCCCAGATGCGGCCGAGATCCGAGCTCGCATCGAGGAAGCGCAGCACGCTGCCGCCGACGCCGCGAATGGCGGGGATGCTCAATTCGCCCTCGCCGGCGGCCTGCGCATGCGGCTGGGCGAGGAGCGCGCTCGCCCGCTCGAAGGCGGCGCGTGCATCGGGCAGCATCAGCGCGATCTCCGAGACCGCAGTGCCGTGGACGAGATAGGAGCTGTGGGCAAAGCCGCTGGCGTCGGTGTTGACCAGCACGTTGACGCCGCCCTGGCGCCACAGGTTCACTGGCTTGGAGACATGGCTGCCGGTCTTGTCGAAGCCGCAGGAGTGCAGCAGCGCCTCGACGCCCGGTGCCTCCTCGGCGCTGGTGGCGAATTCGATGAACTCGACGCCCGAAGCGGGCGCGGGCGGCGGGAAGGCGGGCAGGTCCGCGGGCAAGGCCGGCTCGACCCGGCGCACCCGGTCCATCACCGCGATCAGGCTGCGATGGCCGTCCTGCGCCACCAGTCGCGGCAGGCCCGAGCGGAACTGGTCGTTGAAGATCTCCAGGCTCAGCGGCCCGGCATAGCCGGTCGCGGTCACGGCGCGCATGAAGCCGGTGACGTCGAGATCGCCTTCGCCGGGCATGTTGCGGAAATGGCGCGACCAGTAGAGCAGGTCCATGTCGATCGCCGGCGCATCGGCGAGCTGGACGAAGAAGATGCGGTCGCCGGGGATCGAACGGATCGAGTCCGGGGCGATCCGGCGCGCCAGCGTGTGGAAGCTGTCGAGGATCAAGCCGACATTCGGGTGGTCGGCACGGCGCACCACCTCCCAGGCGTCGCGATGGTCGTTGACGAAGCGGCCCCAGCACAGCGCCTCGAAGCCGACCCTCACGCCATGCTGCTTGGCGAGGTCGCCGAGATCGTGGAAATCCCGGGCCATACGGTCGATGCCGCCGATGGCCGCGGGGTGAGTGGTCGAGCAGACCAGCACGAGATCGGTGCCGAGCTGGTTCATCAGCTCGAATTTGCGGGCGGCACGGGCGAAAGCCCGGCTGCGATGGGGCTCGGGCAGGCTCTCGAAATCACGGAAGGGCTGGAACAGCGTGATCTCGAGCCCGGCGTCGCGCACCATCTGGCCGACCTCGCCGGGCGTGAAATCCGAGGCGAGAAAGTCCTGCTCAAAGATCTCGATGCCGTCGAAGCCGGCGCCTGCAATGGCTTCGAGCTTCTGTGAGAGGTTGCCGGACAGCGAGACCGTGGCAATCGACGTCTTCATCATCTGTCCCTTCCCGACGGCGGGCGCCTGCATGACCGGATCTCGCCAGCGAGAGGCCGGCGAGGATTCGCCGGGCAACGATACCCGGCTGGCGGAGGAAGTGTAGCCCGAAGGCCATCTGAAACGTTTCAAAAAAGCCGCTCGCCGGACCCGCCTGCCAGGATGTCGGAAGCTTCGCGTCCCGGTTGTTTCCCGAGGGGCTGGCATGGCCGAAACGGAACAGTGGGAGGGATGTCCACGCGAGCGGATTATCGAAGGTACATAATCTCTAGATTATGAATTTCAGCGTAGTTTGCATTATTCAGCACGGTTTCGTCTTGGTAGGTTATGAGCAGGAGGAGAGATTGCACAAGACCTATCCCTGCCATGGGCTGCTCGATGCTCGCGCGGACGCAGTTGCGCCGCTGTCGACGAGAGCCGATCCCGCGGTGCGGCCGGGCTTGCTGACCATCTGCTTCTCGTCCCGGGTTTCCCTGCAAGTGAGATAGGTCGTCGGGGACGGCCGGATTTCAGACAAGACTTGGATTTTGCGGTTTTGCGGGAGCGGCGCCGGATCGTCGCGGCCTATGCCTGCCTTGACTACGCGTCGTGCCAAATGCCGCGGTGCTCAGAAAACAGAAACAACTCAATCATCGGGAGTGGAACATGACGGCAGCATTGCATGCTGACATCCAGCATAGGCAGCAATCCAAGAAGGCCGCGGCGAGCGGCTGGATCGGCTCGGCGCTGGAGTATTACGACTTCTTCATCTACGCGACCGCAGCGTCTTTGATCTTCCCGCAGATCTTCTTCCCGTCAAGCAATCCGACCGTGGCGATCGTCGCCTCGCTGGCGACCTATGGCGTCGGCTACGTTGCCCGCCCGATCGGCGCCTTCGTGCTGGGCCATTGGGGCGACACGCACGGACGCAAGAACGTGCTGATCCTGTGCATGTTCCTGATGGGCTTCTCGACCATCGCGGTCGGCCTGCTCCCGACCTATGAGCAGGTCGGCATCCTCGCGCCGATCCTGCTCGTCCTCATGCGCCTGATCCAGGGCTTTGCCGTCGCCGGCGAGATCTCGGGAGCAAGCTCGATGATCCTCGAGCACGCCCCCTTCGGCCGCCGCGGCTACTATGCCAGCTACACGCTGCAGGGCGTGCAGGCGGGGCAAATCCTGGCCGCGGCCGTCTTCCTGCCGCTGGCCCATTTCATGCCGGAAGCCGCCTTCAACAGCTGGGGCTGGCGCATTCCCTTCCTCTTGAGCTTCATCGTCATCATCGCCGGCTGGATCATCCGCCGCGAGGTCGACGAGACCCCGGCCTTCAAGGAGGAAGGCAGCCAGAACGCGACGCCGCGCTCGCCCGTCATCGAGGCGATCCAGACCACCTGGCCGGACATGATCCGCGTCATCCTGATGGCGCTGATGAACGTCATCCCGGTCGTCGCCACGATCTTCGGCGCCGCCTATGCGGTCCAGGCCGCCTATGGCATCGGCTTTCACAAGGACGTTTATCTCTGGATCCCGGTGATGGGGAACATCGTCGCCTGCCTGGTGATCCCTTATGTCGGGAACCTCTCCGACAAGTTCGGTCGCCGCCCGCCCATCATCGTCGGCGCCCTCGGCTCCGGGCTGCTGGCCTTCGGCTATCTCTATGCGATCTCGATCCACAGTGTGCCGCTGGCGATCGTGATGTCGCTGCTGATGTGGGGCGTGGTCTACCAGGGCTACAACGCGATCTTCCCGAGCTTCTTCCCGGAGCTGTTCCCGACCCGGACCCGCGTCTCCTCGATGGCGATCTCGCAGAACCTCGGCACCGCCGTCACCGCGCTGCTGCCGGCGCTGTTCGCCACCGTCGCTCCTCCGGGCTCGCAGAACGTCCCGCTGGTGGTTGGTTCGATCGCCTTCGGGATCTGTGTCATCGCGGCAGCTGCCTGCTGGTCGGCCCGTGAGACCTTCCGCGTCCAGATGAACGACCTTGGCAATCCCGAGGCGGCTTCCGTCGACGAGGCCAATTATGAGCGCCTGCGGAACGAGAGCATCGCGGCTTCGCGCGGCTAAATCCGGATCGGCTCGGGCCGACCTGGTTTGACCGGCAGGGCGGCTTGAGGTCGCGCTGCACTCGGGCGGAAGCGTCCGGGTGCAGCGTGATCGATTCCGGTCGCTTGAAAGCTGCTTGCTCGGCGGCAGCAAGCCTGCCTCAGGGCTGCCCAGCGGCGCGGGCAGGGGACGGAGCCGGCGTGGGAGGGCCTGCCGGGGCTGGTGCCCGGGCGGCCGTCGGTGCCGGCGCGGTCGCCAGCAGGTTGACGCTGACGATGACGCAACCCCCCGGTGCCTGCAGCAGCAGATAGCGCTCGCCGCTGTCGCGCTGAATGATCGGAATGCTGGCGAGATTGGCGATGGTGCGTCCACCCTTGCTGAACTCCGCCTGCACGGCGCCGCAGCTGCGCGCCGTCGGCACCACCTGGACCGTCGAGCCCTGACAGCCGCCATTGGGAGTCGGCGACAGGTGGATGAAGGCCGCGGCATTGGGCGCGGCGCGATTCTCCGGCTTCATCGCGATGATCGAGCTGAACGGCCCCTGATTGGCCGCGTCGGTCAGCCAGCTCGACATGGCTGCGTGCGGGGCCTCGATCGTGCCGGTCGCCGCGCGCGCGACGCCGTCCAGGCAAGTGACGATGCCGGCGCTGCGAGCGTGGAGCACCGGCTGCAGCTCGCCTGCCGCGGCCGGGACCGGAGCAGGCTGCGCTTCCATTCCGGCCGAAGGCGCCTCTGCCGGCTTGGGAGCGGCCTGAGGCGAGGGCGGCTTGCCGCCCGGGCGAGGCTGGGGCTGCTGAGCCTCGGCGTTCCCTAGCGACAAGGCGGCGAGCAGGGCGAGGAGCGGCGGATGAGCCGAGGCCCGCGCCATCAGAACTCGACCGACATGCCGGCGCGGGCGACATGCTCGCGCCCGCCGCCATTGCCGTATGAGCCGTGCAGCACGATCGGCGTCGCGGTCTGGAGGCGGTGGGCGACGCCGATGCCGATGCCGAACTCGCCGCGATAAGTTGCGCCGTTGACTGTCAACGTGGTTTTGCCTGGGGCCGAGGGCGTCACGATCGGCGCGAGCGCGGCGACGCCGGCGATGCCGCGGCGCGCCTCGCGGCGGTTGGCGTGGATCTGAGTTTGCAGGCCGCCGATCTGGTTCTGCAGGCCGCCGACCTGGCCCTGCACCGCCTCGAGCTGGCTGACGTTCACCGCATCGGTTGGCGCCACGCCGGCGGCGACATTGGTCAGGCGGCGCTCATTGCCGGAAGAGCCGAAGGAGACCGTGTTCGGGGCATCGGCGACGGAGCCCGATCCGATCGCTACCGCATTCGTGGCGCTTGCGACGGCGCCGGGCCCGAGCGCGGCGGACAGCAGGCCGGTGGCGACCGCGCCGTCGCCGAAAGCGGCGCCGCCATTCGAAGCCTGGGCGCCGGCACCGACCGCGACGGAGCCGGTCGCGACGGCGCCCGTGCCGATGGCGATGGCATTGGTGCCCGTCGAGGCTGCGCCCTGGCCGACGGCGATCGCGCCGGATTGCGTGGCCTGGGCGCCGTCGCCGAGCGCGACCGAGGAGGCGCCACTCGCCGTGCTGGACGCACCAGCCGCGAGGCTCCTCGTTCCGGAGGCGTTGCTGAAATCGCCGAGTGCGGCGGCGTACTGACCAGTGGCCTTTGCCGCGAAACCGCCAGCAAAGCCGCCGTTCTCGGCTACGGCCTGCGCGCCGAT
>JAAEQB010000119.1 GCA_024231975.1 Allobosea sp. | reverse complement strand
TCGTCGACAAGCCCATCCTTGGCAAAAACCTCTCGCGGGTCACGCCCCGCAAGCAACTGATCCAGAGTGTCCTTCTTGATGACCATATGCGCCCTCCATCGGCGTCACTATGGCCCCAGACACAAAATCCCTGACAGTCCCTCGCCGACCAGTTCTTCACCGCTTTCACCGGGAAGCTTGCGGTTTGACCGCAATGGCGTGCATCGAAAAAATTGATGCTGGCGGATCCGTTTGGCTTCAGACTGCTATCGGCGCCTGTCATATGTGGAACGACCCGCCAGGCAAGGGCTTTTTCAGACGTTTGATCGCGCGGGAACGGTGCGGTCATATGTACGGCCTTTCAGCGCGGCTTTGGACCGCTGGCCTCGATGAAGTCCGCGATGCGAGTGGCTAATCAACGGCACGCGCTTTGAGCGCATTGACACAAGCGGCCTCTCTCGCCCCGGGATTTCGCCCCATGGAATCATCGTCTGCTTTGTGCACCTCGCCTCTGCCGGCTACCGCGCCGGTCAGCTCGTTTTGGCCGGCTCCGGTTCAAGCGCTCGCTACGCCATTTACCGGCTCCAGACCCCGATATGTACCGCCCTTGGTCAAAAGCGCCCAAATGACCCGCGCCATCTTGTTGGCGAGCGCGACGCCCGCGACCTTGTACGGCCGTCGCGCCAGAAGCGCGCTCAGCCATTTCGGCGCTTTATCGTTGCCCCGCACGCGTCGCAGGACCGAGCTCGCGCCAAGAACAAGCAGAGAGCGAAGCTCCGGATTGCCCATCTTCGATATTCCTCCCAACCGCTCCTTGCCACCGCTCGAATGAGACCTCGGCGTCAATCCTAGCCAGGCGGCGAAGTGACGGCCGGATTTGAACCCGCCGGGATCTGGAACAAGCGCCTTGATGGACGCCGCCGTGATCGGACCGACGCCCGGTATCGTGGCCAGACGCCGCATATCCTCGTCACGCTTTGCCCCGGCGACAATCTCCCGTTCGAACTTGTCGATCTGCTCAATCACCGCCTCGATCTGATCGGCGATGGCCGTCAAAGCGAAGCGCGCAGCCTTCGGCAAGCGAGCATCGCTCGCATCGCGCACGATATCGATCAGCCCGGCAACCTTCGCCGTGCCGATGGCGGCGATGATGCCCAACTCCGACAGATGAGCGCGCAGCGCATTGATCGCCTGGGTTTGCTGTCGAACCAGAAGGCCGCGCGTCTTCAGCACCATCGCTGCCGCTTGTTGCTCGGCCGATTTGATCGGGACGAAGCGCATTGTCTTGCGGGTCACGGCCTCGCTGATCGCCTCGGCGTGCCGATCGACAAGCAGTCCGAGGAGATCGGAAGCCGGCGCATCGTAGACGAGATTGGCGATGCCGATCTTGGTCCTCGCCCTGGCGATGCCGATGGTGCGTACGAAGAGGCCCATCCTCGTCTTCTGCTCGGCGAAGACATGCTCGACCCGGGACCGGATCTTCGACTTCGCGTTGTTGGCCCTGCGCGTCACCGCCGGCATCGGCCGGCCTTTGGGCTTCTTGCGGTGGATCCAGACTGACGAAGCCATGCCTGCCGAGGAAGGTCTCATTGGCCGCCGAGCGATAGCGGCCGTATCGGCGGGCGAGTTCGACGATGTCGGCGATGAGTTGCTCCTCATCGTCTCGCCCGCGCGGGATCCGGCGCTGGGTCGAGCGGTGTTGCCCCAGCACACGGCAGATCCGCCGCTCCGACACATTCAGAGCGAGCCGGACATGGTCGATGCAGGCGTGGCGACGCGTGGGGCTTACCAGTTTCCCGAAGCCGCCTCCTTCAGGATCAACTTGTCGAGCGTCAGATCCGCGACTGCACGGCGGAGCCGCGCGTTCTCGGCCTCAAGCTCCTTCATCCGCTTCACCTGATCCGTCTTCAGGTCGCCGAACTCACGGCGCCAGCGGTAGTAGCTCACCTCCGTGACACCGATCGAGCGGATCGCGTCGGCAACGGATTGCCCCTGTGAGACCAACGCATCGACCTAGGTAGCTTCGCAACGATCTCTTCGGGCTTGTCGCGCTTCTTCGGCATCTCGGTCCTCCTGTCTGCCAAAAGACATACTTCAGGGTGATCAAATCAACGGGGGTGGATCAGCAGCCGGCGCCCGCAGGCTGTGCGACCGGGGGCTATGCCGAGGCTGAAGATGGAGCTCGCCGGCTGCGGCTGAAGCCTCGCCGTCATCTCAGCAAGTCTCAGTTGGACGTAGCGCTCGGCGTGTGAAGGGTCGCGCCTGATTTCTCGGCCGCCACTCTCAGCCGCTTATCATGCGTCCACAGAACCGATCCACGATCCAGCAGCACCGACGCCAGCAAGTTTGCGTCGGTATAGCCGATGCCCATGCTGAACAGCCCATGCTGTTCGATCATTACCATGATCTCATTATGCGTCGCGATAGTGGCCTGCCGCTGTGCGGCCAGGAACGCCAGCACCGACGCCCTGTCACGAAGGCTGCCCAGCGCCAGTTCGCCGATCACGGACGGATGGCAAAGCAACGTATCCTCCTCGAGGACCCTGCGCAACTCCGCGTCCGTATGGCGAAAGTGATCGATCCAGATCGACGTGTCGGCAAGTATCACTCTGCGGCCGCGCTTCGGCGGCGAGGTGCGGCCTTGGCGTCTGGCATCGTGCCGCCAAGGGCGATCAGACGCTTGCCGGTCTCGATGCGCACCAGCGTTTCCAGAGCCTGGCGGACAATGGCGGCCGTCTCCTTGGTGCCGGTAAGCGACCGAGCTTTCTCCATGAGCCCGTCGTCGATGTTGATAGACCACATGTTCGCCTGAGGCTGGGCAAGCCCGTCTCATAATAGCAGGGCCGAGGTCGCGCCGGGCTGGTCTGGCACGATCTCCTGCATGGAGGCGGACGATGAGCCAGTCGGTGAAGTATGTGGGCCTGGACGTCCACAAGGACACGATAGCGGTTGCGGTTGCAGAGGACGGCAAGCGTTCCGAGGTTCGCGAGCATGGTGAGATTGCGAACACGCCGGCGGCGCTTGCGAAGCTGCTGGGCAAGCTCGGCGGACCGGGTGTCGAGCTCCACATTTGCTACGAGGCCGGGCCATGCGGATACGGCATCCAGCGCCAGGTGACGGCCGCCGGGTATACCTGCGCTGTGGTTGCCCCTTCGCTGATCCCTCGACGTCCGGGGGATCGGATCAAGACGGATCGCCGCGACGCGGTGAAGCTGGCCCGACTGCACAGGGCGGGCGAACTGACGTCGGTATGGGTTCCTGACAGCGCTCACGAAGCGATGCGCGACTTGGTGAGGGCTCGATTGGCCGCCGTGCGCGCGCTACGGCAGGCTCGCCAGCAGTTGTCCGGCTTCCTGCTGCGACAAGGCCAGCATTATAACCGCCCCGCCTGGACCCTGATGCACCGGCGATGGCTGTCGGGGCTGCGCTTTTCGGAGGACGCGCACCATATCGTGTTGGAGGACTGCATCGCGACGGTCGATGCCGCGAAGGAGCGTCGCGACCGCCTGACGGCTCAGATCGAGACGCGATTGGCGGACTGGGCGCTTGCGCCGGTCGTCCAAGCCATGCAGGCACTCCGGGGCATGGCGCTTGTCGCCGCGGCTACGATCGTCGCCGAGCTGGGGGACATCAGCCGCTTCTCGAAAGCGGAGCAATTGATGTCCTATCTCGGGCTGGTGCCATCGGAGGATTCCAGCGGGAAGCGGCGCCGGCAAGGCGGCATTACGAAGGCCGGCAACGGGGCTGCCCGGCGCATGCTGATCGAGGCGGCCTGGAGCTACCGTTTCCCGGCGCGGGTCAGCCGCGAACAGCTCTTGCGCCAAGAACGGCTGGCCGCACCGATCCGAGCGATAGCCTGGAAGGCGCAAGAACGGCTCTGTCTTCAATATCGTAAGCTCAGCCGCGCCGGAAAACCGATCACGACCGTGACGACGGCCATCGCGCGCCAACTCGCGGGCTTTGTATGGGCGATCGCACTTGAGGTCGGCACACCAACAGCGTGAGGAAAGTTGGAGCCATCAGCGAAAGGAGGCCGATAGCCACGTAATCCTCATCTGCATTTGGACAAAGTTGGAGGCACGGCCACGGTAGGAGAACCCTCGTTTCCACTAACAGCCGGATCTCGATCCGACGCTGGTTCCTAGACAGAGGCAGCTCCGCGACGCATCAGGTCCGGCGGTAACCAACCCGCGTATCAGAGCATGATCAACCGTCGTTTTGAGGCCGTGCCCCCTACTCTGTCCATTTACAGACCCGATCGACCGATTTCCGCCGATTGTCGGCAGGAAACTATTTGTCGTGCTCACTCCTTGAAGGGGCGAACATGAGAGTGGAACGCATGGACCTGTCTCCTTGAGCACCAAAAATAGCATTGTTTGGTGCCGATTTCAACGCGTCGAATTCTATGTGCATCGTCGTTACACCACCCTATCAGTAGAGAGCACTGCGCGCGCATTGCCCGCAGTGCCGTTCATGAGAACCTCGGACGCGCGGCCCGGGCCGGGTTGATCTGGCCGCTGCCGGCGGAGCTGACGGACGACGCCCTTGCCGGCAAGCTGTTCGCGCGATCCGGGGCGAAGGGCGGTCAGCGGCGGCGGGTCGAGCCGAACTGGGGCGAGTTGATCGTCGAGCTGAAGCGGCCGGGCGTGACGATGGCGATCCTGTGGGAGGAGTATCGTGCCGTCCACCCGCAGGGCTACGGCTATAGCCGGTTCTGCGACCTCCTGCGCGGCTTCCAGCGACGGCTGTCGCAGACGATGCGGCAGGAGCATGTTGCCGGCGACAAGGTGTTCGTCGACTATTCCGGCAAGAAGCTCGGCATCGTCGATGCGCAGACCGGCGTCATCCGGGAGGCGGAGATTTTCGTCGGCGTGCTCGGCGCCTCGAACTTCACCTTCGCCGAGGCAAGCTGGACGCAGGCGCTGCCGGACCGGATCGGCTCGCATGTGCAGATGTTCCGGTTTTTCGGCGGCGTCCCGCGCCTGATCGTGCCGGACCATCTCAAGGCCGGCATCAACAATGCCTCGTTCTACGATCCGCAGATCAATCGCAGCTACGGCATGATGGCCTCGCACTATGGCGTCGGCGTGCTGCCGGCCCGTGTCCGCAAGCCGCGTGACAAGGCAAAGGTTGAGAACGGGGTTCGTTTCGGGCAGAGCGCCATTCTGGGCCGCTTGCGCAATCAGACCTTCTTCTCGCTGGCCGAGGCCAATGCCGCGATCAGCGAAGCCGTTGTCCGGATCAACGACCATGTCATTCGCCGCCTCGGCGTCACCGGCGCCATCTCTTCGAGACCATCGAGCGGCCACACCAGCTGCGGCAGCATCCGTCCGTCCGCCTGCGAGGCCGAGGTCACCAGGCTTTCCCGGATGAACCCTCCGCGAGAGTGGCGATGCCGGGTGGCTCCACATCGCACACTGCCAGAAACGCGGCTCTCCAAGCGTAGAGTATTATCGAAACATATTTCGCCACTATGGCAAAAAATTGTTAAGATCTAAAATCAGTTTTGTGGATTTATACAATTAAAATGTACATCGACAATATATATATTAGATTCTGTAGCGTGTATTCAGTAATATATATTCCAATAGCATTATCAAAGTCAGAAAATAGAAGCAGGTATCTGCTCCAAATGGCGCGCGTCTCCAGTATATTTCTGCGCCTCCGCTCGCAGCCATTCGACGAAGGCCTGGACGTTGACATTTTCGTCGAAGCGCTTGGGATAGACGATGAAATAGGCGTCATCACAGCGCATTCTATGCGGGCAGGCCACCATCAGCGCGCCCGACTGGATCTCCTCTCGCACTAGGAAATCCGGCAGGATCGCAACGCCGATCGCGGCGATCGCGGCCTGGATAACGAGCGAATAATATTCGAATTTCGGTCCGGCAACGCTGTTGACGCCGCTGGCTCCCGCATCAGCCAGCCAGTCGCGCCAGAGATAGGGGCGCGTCGTGTGCTGCAGCAGGGGCAGGCGGGCAAAGCCGTCCGGGCTCGCCAGGGCTTCGCCCCCGATCAGCGTGGGCGCGCAGACTGGGATCACATGCTCGTCCATCAGGTGGTGGATGCGAGCGCCCGGCCAGGTTGGACTGCCGAAATGGATCGCGGCGTGTGCCTTCTCCTCCTCGAGGCTGAAGGGCCTGATCTTCGAGATCAGGTTGATATCGACCGTCGGATGTTCGGCGATGAACCGAGCCAGCCGCGGCACCAGCCAGCGCGAGCCGAAGGTTGGCAGGCAGGCGACGGTCAGCACGCCGCCCTTGCGTCCATGCGACAGGAGCCGCGTGGTCGCGACCTCGACCCGGTTCAGGAGGCTGCGCAGCTCCTCGGCATATTCCTCGGCTGCAACGGTCGGGATGAGCCGCTGCTTGTCGCGCAGGAACAGGGCCTGGCCGAGCAGCTCCTCCAGCGCGGCCAGCCGGCGGCTGACGGCGCTCTGGGTCAGATTGAGTTCGGCCGCGGCGCGCGTGACGCTGCGATGGCGCGCGACAGCCTCGAAGCAGGCGAGATCCCGGGTCGGCGGCAATGTCCTGCGCACGGGTCATGCTCCATCCCGATCATTCCAATCTGGAATGATCTGCATCGGAAATCAGCAATGGGCAAGCGGTACGGTCGGCCCTAGCCTTCCTGTCGGGGAAACGCAGCAGGCAAGCGGCAGACCTGCGCTCACAAGCGGGGCGCGGAGCCGCTCGCAGGCCATATAAAACAACAAGGGGAGAGACGATGAGGCTGGCGACAGCATTCGCAGGCGCGCTGATGGGGCTCGGCAGTGTCCTCGGCATCGGCGCCGCGCCGGCCCTGGCGCAGGGCCAGCCGGTTCCGGAGATCAAGGTGCTGACCTGGCCGGCCGCCAAGTACCAGCACTATTTCGAGACCTCGAACTATGTCGCCGAGGGCTGGCGCAAGCTCGGCCTCAAGGTCACGCTCGACCCGCAGCCCTTTCCCAGCCCGATGCTGTCGAAATGGTTCAAGGAGCATGATTTCGACGTGGTGATGTCGGTGCTGTCAGGCTCGCCGCAGCGCTCGGAGCCCGACTTCTTCACCAATGCCCAGTTCAACTCGCGCAACAGCGCGCCGGGCGATTCCAATGTCGGCTCCTTCTCCAGCCCGAAGGTCGACGAGCTCGGCGCCAGGCAGCTCGCGCTCTATGACACGCAGGAGCGCCGCAAGGTGATCCACGAACTGCAGCGCGTCCTGGCCGAAGAGCAGCCCGAAGCGGTCATCGCCTATGTGGTCAACACCTTCGCGATGAACACGGCCAAGGTCGAGATCCCCGGCTATGAGGACACTTCGGACGGGCCACGCTCGCTCTGGAACATGCTGCGCCTGACCTCCAAGGCCGGCGCGGCGGTGAAGATCGGCCGGACGATCGACCAGGGCACCTTCAACCCGCTGGCGGCGACGATCGTCGAGGACTTCAACACGCTGAGCCTGGTCTACGACAAGCTGGTCGAGCTCGGCCCCGACGGCTCGCCGCGCATGTGGCTGGCACAAGCGCTGGAGGTGGTCGATCCGACCACCGTGGTGGTGAAGCTCCGCCAGGGCCACAGCTTCAGCGACGGCAAGCCGGTCACGGCCGAGGACGTCAAGTTCTCCTTCGACTATCTGAAGCGCTGGGACGCCGCCTATTTCAAGAAGTACCTGGAGAAGCTCGCTTCGGTCGAGATCGTCGACCCGGTGACGGTGCGCTTCAAGCTGACTGAGCCTTACGCCCCCTTCATCATCAACACGCTCGGCCAGGTGCTGATCCTGCCCAGGCATGTCTGGGAGGGCGTGGTCGAGAAGACCGGGATCGCCAAGCCGCAGGACTTCCGCAATATGCCGCTCATTGGCAGCGGTCCTTATGTGCTGCGCTACTGGCGCGAAGGCCAGGAAATCTCGCTGCAGCGCCGGGCCGACCATTTCGCCAAGCCGGCCTCCGATTTGCTGATCGTCGTCTTCGGCTCGGCCGAGCTCGTCGGCGCCTCCCTCAAGAAGGGCGACATCGACGTCTCCTTCCAGCCGATCGTACCGACCGTGGTCAAGGAGTTCGCGGCCGAGAAGAACGTCAAGCTGATCCAGGCGCGCTCGAACGGCCATATGTCGATGCGCTACAACACCGCCCGCCCGGCGCTCGCCAGCAAGGCGCTGCGCCAGGCCATGGCGCATGCCATCCCCTATGACGCCATCATTGAGGAAGTGCTCGGCGGCGATGCCGGCCGCAGCGCGACGCCGATCGTGCCCGTCAATGCCTTCTGGCATGACGCTTCGATCCCGCTGCCGGCCTATGACATCGACAAGGCCAAGGCGATCCTGAAGGCCGCCGGCTACAGCTGGGGCTCGGACGGCGCCCTGCGCGCCCCGGCCAAGTGACCGCTGCGCGAGCCTTGCACCGATGATCGAAGTCCGCGACCTGACCAAGCACTATGCCGCGGCGGCAGGTCTGCGCTCGCTGCTGCCCGGCCGGCGCGGCGAGGTCACGCGGGCGGTCGAGGGCGTCAGCTTCGAGATCGGCGCCGGCGAGGTGCTCGGCCTCGTCGGCGAATCCGGCAGCGGCAAGTCGACCACCGGGCGCCTGCTGGTCGGACTGGAGACGCCGACCTCGGGCGCGATCCGGATCGACGGCACCGACAGCATCGCCGCCCGAGCCCGCGACAGGAAGGCCTTCCACCGCCAGGTCCAAATGGTCTTCCAGGACCCGTACGGCGCCCTCAACCCGCAGCACACGGTCGAGGATCTGGTCGGGCGGCCGCTGCTCTACCAAGGCGTCCGCAACCGCGCCGCCATCGCCGCGAGCGTCCGCTCGGTCCTCTTAGAGGTCGGCCTCACTCCGCCCGAGAGCTATCTCGGCAAGCACCCGCACCAACTCAGCGGCGGGCAACGCCAGCGCGTCTGCATTGCCCGCGCGATCATCTTCGAGCCGCGCTTCCTCGTCGCCGACGAGCCGGTCTCGATGCTCGACGTCTCGATCAAATGGGAGATCGTGCGCCTGCTCAAGCGCCTCGCCCGCCAGCGCGGCATCGCGATGCTCTACATCACCCATGACCTTGCCACCGTCGGCGCGGTCTGCGACCGGCTGGCGATCATGTATCGCGGCCGCATCGTCGAGACCGGCCCGGTCGAGCAGGTGCTGTCAGCGCCGAGCGATCCCTATACGCGCATGCTGATCGCCGCGATCCCCTCGGCCGATCCCGATATCGTCCGGGTGCCGCCGCCCGCTCTCCAGCAAGCGGCGCTCTGAATCATGGCCGGCTATCTCCTGCGCCGCTTCTGGCACATGGTCCTGACGCTGTTCGCCATGGCGACGCTGATGTTCTTCCTGTTCCGGCTGCTGCCGGGCGACCCGACTGCGACCGTGATCAGCCCTTCGCTCTACCCCAAGGCGCAGGAAGCGATGCGCCAGCAATTCGGTCTCGATCGGCCGCTGTTCGAGCAATATCTGATCTATCTGCGCAATCTCTGCGCTCTCGATTTCGGCTTTTCGTTCCAGACCAACCGGCCGGTCTTCGAGATGATCCAGGGGAGGCTGCTCAACACGCTGCTGCTGATCCTGCCCTCGATGCTCGCTGCCTATCTCATCGGCGCGGTCATCGGCGCGATCGCCGCCTGGAAGCGCGGTGGCGCCGCCGAGGTCAGCCTCGTCTTCACCGCGACCGCATTGCAATCGGCCCCGCTGTTCTGGCTCGGCATGCTCGCGATCCTGCTGTTTTCGATCAAGCTCGACCTCTTCCCGATCGGCCATATCGTGACGCCGGGGATGTTCCCCGAGCAGGACTGGCGGATGTATCTCTCGGCCGACTTCCTGCACCATCTGGCGCTGCCTTTCCTGGTCAACACGCTCTACCAGCTCTGCTTTCCGCTGCTGCTGATGCGCTCGACCATGCTGTCGACGATCGGCGAGGACTATATCGAGCTCGCCCGCATGAAGGGGCTGAGCGAGAGCCGCGTCCTTTTCGGCCATGCCGCCCGCAACGCGCTGCTGCCGCTGGCGACGACGCTGCCGATGATCCTCGGCTGGGCCGTGGCCGGCTCGGTGGTGATCGAGACGGTGTTCTCCTGGCCCGGGCTCGGCCTGCTGATGATCGAGGCGATCAGCCGCGCCGATTATCCCGTCGCGCAGGCCGCCTTCCTGCTCATCGCCGTGCTGACCGTGTTCGGCACCTTCATCGCGGACCTGCTCTACGGTCTGCTCGATCCACGCATCGTCTACGCCTGATCATGCCGAGCATCATCCTCGACTTCTTCCGCGCGGTCTGGCGCGGCCCCTTCGGTCCCACCGGCCTGGTGATCCTTGGCATCTGCGTGGCGCTCGCGATCCTCGGCCCCGCGATCGCGCCCTATGATCCGGTGGCGCGCAATTACGACGCCGCCGGCAAGCTGCTGCGCCTTGCGCCGCCCTCCTGGCAGCACTGGCTCGGCACTACCCTGCTCGGCCGCGACGTGCTCAGCCAGATGCTGGTCGGGGCGCGCCCGGCATTGCTCGTCGGCGGGCTGACAGCGCTCGGCACGGTGCTGATCGGGGTCAATATCGGCCTGATTTCCGGCTATTTCGGCGGCCGGATCGATTCCTTCCTGATGCGGCTGACCGACATGTTCCTTGGCCTGCCCTTCCTGCCCTTCATCATCATCGTGCTCTCGCTCACCGGCCGCAGCCTGACGACGATGGTGATCGCCATGACGCTGGTGATGTGGCGCTCGACGGCGCGGGTGGTGCGTGCGCAGGTGCTGTCGCTGCGCGAGATGCCTTTCATCGCCGCCGCCAGGATCACCGGCGCCAGCGACCTGACGATCATCTACCGCGAGATCGCGCCCAACATCATGCCGATCGCGCTGGTCAGCGTCGCCTTCGCGCTGGCCTGGGCGATCATCACCGAGGCCAGCATCGGCTTCCTCGGCTTCGGCGACCCTTCCGTGGTGAGCTGGGGCTCGATCGTCTACGACGCCTACGCCTCGCAGATGATGTATCGCGCGCCCTGGTGGGTCGTGCCGCCGGGCATCGCGATCATGGTGCTGGTCTCGGCGGTCTACTTCGTCGGCCGTGCCTATGAGCAGGTCGTCAATCCGCGCCTGAGCACGGGCTGACGCGATGCCGGCGATTAAAACCCTTCCCCTTCTGTCGATCGCCGGACTTTTCGCGAGTTACGGCACGCCGCGCGGGCCGGCCAGTGCGCTCGCAGACATCGACCTGGAGCTCTGCCGGGGAGAAAACCTCGGCCTGATCGGCGAGTCCGGCTGCGGCAAGAGCACCTTGCTCAAGGCCGTGATGGGCGTGATGCCGGGCAATGCCCGCATCGATGCCGGGAGCATTACCTTTCAGAGGCGCGACCTCGTCACCGCCAATTCGGAGCAGCGCCGTGCCGTGCGCTGGGCCGGCATCTCGATGGTGACGCAGAGCGCCCTCAATGCGCTCAATCCGGTCCTGCGCGTCGGCGACCAGATCGCCGAGGCGATCCTCGCCCATCGCGATGTCTCGCGCGCCGAGGCCTGGCGCCGCTCGCAAGATTTGCTTGCCATGGTCGGCGTCGCGCCGGAGCGGGCGCGAGACTATCCCCACCAGTTCTCCGGCGGCATGCGCCAGCGCGCCATCATCGCCATGGCTTTGGCGCTGGAGCCGCCGCTCGTCCTCGCCGACGAACCGACGACCGCGCTCGACGTCGTCGTCCAGGACCAGATCTTCCGCAGCCTGCGCGAGCTCCAGCAGCGGCTCGGCTTCTCGCTGCTCTTGGTGACGCACGACCTCGCTTTGGTCGTCGAGAATTGCGAGCGCGTCGCGGTGATGTATGCCGGCATGATCGTCGAGACCGGGCCGACGCGGGATGTCATCCGCAAGCCCGCCCATCCCTATACGCTCGGCCTGAAGAACGCGCTGCCGCGGCTCGGCAGCCGCGACGAGCCGATCGCCATTCCCGGCGGCCCACCCGATCTTGTCGACCCGCCGCCAGGCTGTCGTTTCGCCGCACGCTGTCCCTTCGCCCTGCCGCTGTGCCGGTCCGAGCCGCCGCCGCTCACGGCCGTCGGAGCCGGGCGGCAGGCTCGTTGTCATCGCGCCGCCGAGATCGACGCGCTCGCCCCGCTCGCGGCGCTGCCGCAGACCTGGGAAGCCCTACCCGAGGGGGCGCGATGACCTCCCAGATCCTTTGGTTCGAGGATGCAGCGCCCCTGAATTTGCAAGCTCCGAACGCAATCCAACCCTGAAATGGAGATCGAAGTGAATTACTTCGCCTATGCCAACCTAATGGACATCGATTTGATCCACGGCGTCGCGCCGTCGGCGAAGACGCTCAGCATCGCCTGCCTGAAGGATTACGAATTGTCCTTCGGAACGACCACGGACGGCTCGTATAACGGCGCACGGCTCGTGCCCGCCAAGGGCGCCGAGACCTGGGGCGTTCATTACGAGCTCTCCGACAGCGACATGGCGGCCATGGACAAGTCGGCGGGCACCGACAAGGGCCATTGGGCTCACAAGTCCATTGTCCTTCACACGGCCAATGGCGAGGTCGTCCGCTCGACGACCTACGACATGCCCAACCCGTCGGGGCCGGCAGGGGCGCCAGCGCATTATGTTGAGCCGCTGCTCAAGGGGGCGCGCGCCAACAATCTCCCGCCGGCCTATATCGAAAAGCTGGAGACGCTGCTGAAGGACGCGTGATCGGTGTTGCCGTCAGAGCCGGTGAAAAGGGTGTTCTTCTTGCTTAGCGCCAAGGGCCTGATCGAGCGCTCGATGACATTGGAGTCGATTTCGATACGCCCATCATCGAGGAAGAGGCTCAAGCACTTCCAGGGCAAGACCACGTAGCGAATCTAGCTGGCAACTATTAAGGTCGAGATTCGGATCACGTCTGCGAAGGCGCCGAGCGTAGACGCGGCGCCGAGGACGATCTCACGATCCAGCTGGATGGTGAGATCGTCCGCGGCTTTCGCTTGCCGCGAGGAACGCCCTAGCCAGGGAACGTGTAGGCGGTCTTTACCGTCGTAAAGAATTCCTGCGCGTATCGCCCCTTCTCGCGCGGCCCATAGGACGAGCCTTTGCGACCGCCGAAAGGCGCATGATAGTCGGTGCCAGCAGTCGGCAGATTGACCATTACGGTCCCTGCTTCAGCGTTGCGCTTGAAATGGCTGGCATATTTGAGGCTGGTCGTGCAGATGCCGGCCGAGAGTCCAAATTGCGTGTCGTTGGCCACTTCGAGCGCGGCGTCATAATCCTTGACGCGGGTCACCGTCGCCACGGGTCCGAAGATTTCCTCCCGCGCAATCACCATGCCCTGGTCGACCTCGGTGAAAAGCGCCGGGGATAGATAGAAGCCCGGCGTATCGCGGGTCAGAACGTCGCCGCCACAGACGAGTCGCGCGCCTTCTTCCTGACCCAGGCGGATGTAACGTAAATCCTGCTCGAGCTGCCGTTGATCGACGACCGGACCCAGCTCGGCTCCGGCCTTCAATGCGTCATCGACGACCAGTGCGCTCACACGCTCGCTCAGACGTTGCACGAAGAGATCGTGAACGCCCTCCGTAACGATCAGGCGCGACGAGGCTGTGCAGCGCTGGCCGGTCTGGTAGAATGCGCTGTTCAGCGCGCAGGCGACGGCTGTCTCGATATCGGCGTCGTCCAGCACGATGAACGGATTCTTGCCGCCCATTTCGAGCTGCATCTTCTTCATCCGGTCGGATGCGACACATGCCTGCGCGACCTTGCGCCCCGTGGCGACGGAGCCGGTGAACGAGATCGCATCGACCTTATCGCTGGCGAGCATCGCGCCGCCGACAACGGAGCCCGATCCCATGACAAGGTTGAAGACGCCGGTGGGGACGCCGGCTCGTGCCAGGATGTCGGCGAGCGCATGAGCAGATCCCGGCACCAGCTCGGCCGGCTTGAAAACCACGCAGTTGCCATAGGCGAGTGCCGGGGCGATCTTCCAGGCCGGGATCGCGATTGGAAAGTTCCACGGCGTAATCAGCCCGACCACACCGACCGGCTCACGGGTAATCTCGACCTCGACGCCGGGGCGGATCGATGCCAGCCTTTCTCCCGACAGGCGCAGGCACTCCCCGGCAAAGAAATGGAAGATCTGGCCAGCGCGCACGACCTCGCCGATGCCATCCGCCAGAACCTTGCCCTCCTCTCGCGAGAGCAGCGTTCCGAGTTCGCTCTTGCGCGCGAGGATTTCGTCGCCGACCGTCTTCAGGATATCGTGGCGCAGCTGGATCGACGACCGCGACCAGGCTGGCTGTGCCGCAGATGCCGCCGCAATCGCCTGCCGCGTGTCATCTGCGCTGGCATGAGCGTAATCGGCAATGACGTCACCTGTGTTCGACGGATTGATGTTGGAGACAGCTTCGCTGGAGTGAAGCCATTCGCCTGAAATATGGTTCGGGTGAAGCATTAAGCGGCTCGTTTTAATTGGTGGCGGCAAGGTCCGGCGAGCGCGGGGCGCTCGACCGCGCGCGTCAATCGTTGACGATGGCTCGCAGAAAGCGGCGCGTCCGTTCCCTCTGACGGGTTTTCAAAGAAGGCGTCTGGAACGGCGCGCCATTGCGCAGGGGACTGTCTGAATTTTTGTGTCCGGGGCGGTTTGAGCTTCACCGTGTGATGAAGCGGTCCTCGAACAAAATGGCGAACTGGGACTTTGCTTCGCCCCATTCGCGCGGGGCCATTTTCCACTCGGCCGCCGCATCGCGCAAGACGAGATAGATCAGCTTTGTCGCAGCGTCGTCGGTTGGGAAATGCCCCCGGATTTTGACCGCGCGCCGGAGCTTGGCGTTCAGGGCCTCGATCGCGTTCGTCGTATAGATGATCTTCCGCACGCCCTCGGGGAACGCGAAAAACGGGATGACGCGATCCCAGTTCCGGCGCCAGGCCAGGGCGATGGCCGGGTATTTCCGGCCCCAAAAT
>JAAEQB010000118.1 GCA_024231975.1 Allobosea sp. | reverse complement strand
TCGTCGACAAGCCCATCCTTGGCAAAAACCTCTCGCGGGTCACGCCCCGCAAGCAACTGATCCAGAGTGTCCTTCTTGATGACCATATGCGCCCTCCATCGGCGTCACTATGGCCCCAGACACAAAATCCCTGACAGTCCCAGGTCGCCGCGCGCGAGGCGCTCGCCGCCGGGACCGTCAGTGACGACGTCATCCTCAACATCCTGGCGCGCCGGCGCGAACCGCCCCGACCGCTGAGCATCGTCACGCCGGACGACCTGGTGCTGCGGCATCCACCTCAGGCCGACTGCAACCGCTACGACAGCTTGCGAGGCCTGCATGCAGCGGCATGAGATGATGGCGGCGCTGGCTGGCCTGGGCCTGAAGGGCATGGCCGGCGCGTTCGACGAGGCGGTCACCACGGGCCTGCAGCGCAAGCGCACGACCATGGAGATCCTCACCGACCTGCTGCGCGCCGAGACGAACCACCGCCATGCGGCCTCCATCCGCTACCGGATGGCGGCCGCCAAGCTGCCTGCCGTGAAGGACCTCGACGCCTTCGTGTTCGACGACACGCCGATCAACGAGGGGCTGGTGCGCTCCCTGCACAGCGGCTCCTTCCTGGCGAGCCGGCGCAACATCGTGCTGGTCGGCGGGACGGGCACCGGCAAGACCCACCTGGCCAGCGCCATCATCGCCAACGTCGTGCGCGCCGGCGCCCGGGGACGCTACTTCAACACCGTCGACCTGGTGAACCGCCTCGAGGAGGAAACACGCATGGGCAAGGCTGGTGCGCTGGCCGCCCAGCTCTGTCGCCTCGACGTCGTCGTGCTCGACGAGCTCGGCTACCTGCCGTTCGCGCGCTCGGGCGGCCAACTTCTGTTCCACCTGATCAGCAAGCTCTACGAACGCACCTCGGTCATCGTCACGACCAACCTCGCCTTCGGCGAATGGCCGACCGTGTTCGGCGATCCCAAGATGACAACGGCGCTGCTCGACCGCATCACCCACCACTGCGACATCGTCGAGACCGGCAACGACAGTTGGCGCTTCAAACACCGCAGCTGACCCCGCCAACAAAAACGCCAAGCGGGGCTTGCGCCTCCGGTCGGGCTACGCCCTCCCTACGCCCCAAGCCCCGCAAACGGTGCGCTCGTCACCGCCATCCTGAACCTCACAAGGGGGTCCCGATTGCACGCCGATAAGGGGTCCCTTTTAGACGCCGATTGACAGAGGACGGCGTGACCGATCTCGACGAGCTGCTGAAGGAGCGGATCGCCGCCCTCAAGCTGGAACGCGATCGCGCCACCGCTGCTCTCGAGCGAATCAAGGCGCAGGCCGCCCCGCCGACCACCCTGCAGCCAGAGGCCATCGAGCGGTTCGGCCGCCTCATGCGCGAAAGCGTCACCACCGGCGACATCCCGTTCCGCAAGGCCTACATCCAGTCCGTCGTCGATCGCGTCGAAGTCGATGACGATCTCATCCGCATCATCGGGGATAAAGCCACCCTGGAGCAGGCAATCGCGGGCACTGCCGCGCGAAATCTGGGTGTTCGCAGTTTTGAACGGAAGTGGCGCGCCCGAAAGGATTCGAACTCGTTCATGGAGAAGGGGGCGTCGAAGTTCTACAGGAGACGTTAGATCGCCACCTCTAACGGATGTCGGTATCGGTGGTTGCGTGCCCCCGCAACCAAATATCCGCACAATACAACAAAGCCCCGCGCCACAAACGACGCGGGGCTTTTGTTGTTGAATCGAGCGAAGAAGTACAGGGCGCGTAGCGATTGGGCTGTGCCGAAAGCTCGCGCCTTTAGAATCTCTGCGATCTTGATCGCTCGGAAAGCGCTTTAGGCGCCATTCTGTTTCCTTAGCAGTGTTTGGCATAAATCCCGGACTTTCTGCCGGTCTGCTGGGTCTTCAATCGGGCTAAGATCAAGCTTCATCTGTTCGCCTTGTTGACCGTCGGTATCCTCTTGGATCTCGATAGGCAGATCCACCAGGTACCCGGCCTGCCCCTTCATCATAAAACCTTCTGTTCCTTGTTCGGTAGACTCGCTTCCAGAACGCATGAAGCTTCGAACGCTCACGCCCCAAAGCGCTTCAATCGTCACTACGAGTTCGAACGGAATCTTATTCTTTCCCGTTTCGTATTTCGAAATTTGCTGTTGCTTGACTTCGATGCGCTCCGATAAAAGCTCTTGAGTCAGGCCCGCCGCTTGCCGATAAGCCTTTAAAAAGGCCCTCGCGCTTTCATTGGCCGGCCCTTTCCTCGTCCTTGGCATGCTTCCCCCGGAGCCGCGATGGCTTGAAGGGAGCGTTGCAGTGCGCGCCGAACAACAGACTTCAGGTGGCCGAGAAGATATAAGGCAATCTAAGGTTGAATTCTGAGACGCATACCGATTCTCCAGCTGCGAGGCCCGTTGCAATCTTGGCGCCGCCGCCGCTGGATTCCGAAGACCGACGCTGCTGTCGAAGAAGGCGATCTCGTAGGCGAAGTGCGGACGGGGGGACGGGCGCCCACGATCACAGTGCCGATCCCGCCGATGCCAACCCGCTGGATCAGGCCACCTGCAGCGCCGTCGCCATTTCGGTCGCGGCGGATGGGGCTAGGGTTCGCGGAGAGTTTTGTGTCTGCCTGCTGGCGCTAAAGGGCGGAAGGAGCGCTCCGGGGCAGCCGCTGGTCGTTCCGCCGCAATGCGTCGGGACGGCACCGGTTCGTCTTGCGGAGAGGCGACGCTGATCGGCGAGGAGCGCGATTTAAGCAGAGCTGGCGTTTCTCTGGGCGATCGCCTCGGTGAAGATCGGCTCCCAGGCCATGACATGGCTGGTCATCAGCGCCTCGGCTTCGTCTTCCAGACCCTGCCGGATGACTTCGATAATGCGGTAATGTTCGGGCACGGACGCTCTCTGCCGCTCGAGGCCGTGGGCCGAGCGGATCCCGTAGAGCCGCATCCGGTCGCGCAGGCGCAGCACGATGTCGGCCAGCACCTCGTTGCCGGCGAGCGCCAGCAACTCCGCGTGAAAGGCCCGGTCGGCGGCAAGATAGCGCGGCACGTCTCCGGTTTCGACGGATTCGGCGATGGCGTCGGCCTGCGCCTGGAGTTCCGAGAGGTCGTCGGCTCCCATCCTGACCAGCTTGCGGAAGGCGGAGGCTTCGAGCTGCATGCGCACCTCGAAAATGCCGCGCAACTCGTCGAGCGAGGGATCCACGACCCGGAAGCCGCGATTGCGCATCGGCTGGAGCAGCCCGTCCGAGGTCAGCTGCAGCAGGGCCTCGCGGATCGGCGTCGTCGAGATGCCGAGCGTGCGCGCCAGCGAGGGTACCGAACAGACCGTGCCCGGCGGCATCTCGCCGGAAACGATCGCGATCCGCAGCTGATCGACGACCTGTTCGCGCAGATTGGCGTCTCCTGAGACCAGCAGCATCCGTTTCCTACCTTGCGCCGAATAGTTGGTGCTCTCTGCCACGTTCAACCCGGATATGGCGAGTCGCATCTCTGACTTGAAGTAGCGCGTCACGCGTAATACACTACCTTATGTCCGATGTGCGGAATACCGAGATCAAAGAGGGCTATTGCACCCTGTGCCGCTCCCGCTGCGGTTCGCTGAACCATGTGCTGGACGGCCGTCTCGTCGCGGTCGCGCCCAATCCCGCCCACCCGACCGGGGCGGCGCTCTGCGCCAAGGGGCGGGCGGCGCCCGAGCTGGTCGGGAGCCCGCTGCGGTTGACGAAGCCATTGAAGCGCACCACGCCGCGCGGTGCCGAAGCGCCGGACTGGGTCGAGATGGACTGGTCGGAGGCGCTCGATACGATCGCCGAGCGGCTGGGCACGATCCGGCGCGAGACCGGGGCCGAGACGGTGGCCTTCGCAGTCACGACGCCGAGCGGCACGCCGATGGTCGACAGCTTCGAATGGGTCGAGCGCTTCATCCGCTGCTTCGGCAGTCCCAACCTGATCTACGCCGTCGAGATCTGCGGCTGGCACAAGGACTTTGCCCAGGCGCTGACCTATGGCCGCGGCATCGGCGCAGCCGACTACGACAATGCCGACGCCATCGTGCTCTGGGGCCACAACCCGACGCGGACCTGGCTGGCGCAGGCGACCCGGATCGCGCAGGCGCGCAAACGCGGCGCGACCGTCGCGGTGGTCGACCCCAAGCGCGGCGGCGCCGGCGAGAGCGCCGATCTCTGGCTCGGCATCCGCCCCGGGGCAGACGGCGCGCTCGCCATGGGCGCGATCCGCCATCTCCTCATCAATCGCAGCTATGACGATGCCTTCGTCCGGCAATGGACGAACGCGCCGATGCTGGTCGATCTCGCCAGCGGGCGCCTGCTTCGGGCCCGCGATCTCTGGACGGACGGCGCGACCGACGCCTTCGTGCTGCTGCGCCCCGACCGTTCGGCTGTGGCCTATGATACGCGCGGGGCGCTGGTGCGGCCGCAGGACATCGTCCTCGACGGCGA
Organism: Allobosea sp.; assembly: GCA_024231975.1. Lineage (GTDB taxonomy): Bacteria > Pseudomonadota > Alphaproteobacteria > Rhizobiales > Beijerinckiaceae > Allobosea. The sequence goes on along the minus strand of JAAEQB010000118.1, from coordinate 79,640 downwards.
GGTGACGCTGCGCGGCGCCGATGGCCGGACGATCGCCTGCGCCACCGTGATGCGGCTCCTGGCTCGCGAGGCGGCCGCCTTTACGCCCGAGCATGTCGCCGAAATCACAGGTCTCGCCCCCGCCGACCTCGCTCGCTTCTATGTGCTGTTCGAGGGCTCGCCGCGGCTCGCCTATCATTCCTGGACCGGCGTCGGCCAGCATTCCAACGCGACGATGATCGAGCGCGCCATCGGCACGCTCTATGCGCTGACCGGTGCGAGCGACCGTATCGGCGGCAATGTCTGGACGAGCGCGCCGCCCTTCCGCGCGGTGAACGACTATGCCCTGCTGCCGGAAGCGCAGCGCCGCAAGGCGCTTGGCCTCGCCGAATTGCCATTAGGGCCGCCGGCCAAGGGCTGGATCACCGCCCGCGACTTCTGCCGGTCGGTGCTGGAGGGTGAGCCCTACCGGGTCCGCGCGCTGATGAGCTTCGGGACCAATTTTGTGGTGTCGCAGGGCGATTCCGGGCGCAATCGCGCGGCGCTGCAGGCGCTCGACTTCCATGTCCATGTCGACATGTTCATGAACCCGACCGCCGAGCAGGCCGACATCGTCCTGCCTGCGAGCATGCCCTGGGAGCGCGAGGCGCTTAGGCTCGGCTTCGAGATCTCGCAGGCGGCGGTCGAGCACATCCAGTTGCGCCAGGCCATGGTGCCACCGCGCGGCGATGTCCGGGCTGATTACGACATCGCGCTCGCACTGGCCTGCCGGCTCGGCCATGCCGAGGCCTTCTTCGGCGGCTCGATCGAGGCCGGCTGGAACCACCAGCTCGGACCGCTCGGGCTGAGCGTCGCGCAATTGCGGGAAGCGCCCGGCGGCATCCGCGTGCCGCAGCCCAATCCGGAGCGCAAGTACGCCGCGCCTCGCGGGGAGGGTGGCGTCGCCGGCTTCCCGACCGCGAGCCGTCGGATCGAGATCTATTCCGAGCAACTGCTGGCGCTCGGCCATCCGGCACTCCCCTGCCATGTCGAGCCGGCGAGCGCGGCGGGGCGTCCGGCCGAATTGCCGCTGCTGCTCTCGACCGCCAAGTCCGGCTGGTTCGTCCATAGCTCGCACCGCCATGTCGCCTCGCTCAGGCGCAAGGCGCCCGATCCCTCGGTCGAGCTCAGCCTGGCTGACGCACAGGCGCGCGGCATCGTCGCCGGCGACTGGGTGGTCGTGCGCACCCGCGACGGCGAGGCGAAGCTGCGCGCCAAGCTGGAGCCGACGCTGCCGGCCGGGACCGTGATCGCCGAGTTCGGCTGGTGGGAGGCGTGCACGCCGCTCGGACGTCCCGGCGGGACGGTGACGGGAGCTGAGACGCGCAACATCAATGCGATCCTGTTCGATCGCGACCGCGACCCGATCAGCGGCTCGGTGCCGCTCAGGGCGGTGGCCTGCGAGATCATCCGCGACGAGGCCGCCTCGCAGGGCTGGTGGACGGGCGAGCGCGCCTTCCGCGTGAGCTCGCACCGGCGCGAGGCCGAGGATGTCCTTGCCTTTGGCCTCGCGCCTGTCGACGGTGGATCGCTACCCGGCTTCCTGCCCGGCCAGCATGTCCAGGTGACTGAGCCCGGAACGGGATTGTCACGCAGCTATTCGCTGACCGGCCCGACCGAGAACCCCACTGAATACGAGATCGCGGTGCGTCGTATCGCGGCCGGCGGCGCAGGCATGCCGCCCGGCCGGATGTCGACGCGGCTGCACGCGCTCGCGCCGGGCAGCATCGTCACCTTGCAGCCGCCGGCGGGGATATTCACGCCGCCCTTGACCGGCAAGCGTCCGGTGATCCTGGTCGCGGCCGGTGTCGGCATCACGCCTTTCGTCGGCTATCTCGCTGCGCTCGCGCGGATAGCGCCGGAGCAGCGTCCGCCCTCCGTCGAGCTCGTCTACATCTGCCGCAACGGGGCCGAGCAGCCCTTCGGCGACTGGCTGTGGACGATGGCCGTCAGAATCCCACAGCTGCGGCTGATCCGGGCCTTCACCCGCCCGCGGCCGCGGGACCGGCTCGGCCGCGACTATGACCGTGCCGGCCGGCCGGACATCGCCAGGCTCGGTCTCGGGCCTGGCAGCCGCCGGCCGCTGGCCTATCTCTGCGGGCCCGACGGCTTCGTCGCCGACACCAAGGCTGCCCTGGCCGGGATCGGCCTGCCGGGCTTCGACGTCTTCAGCGAGGTCTTCGTCTCGCAGATCGAGATCCCCTCAAATCTGGCGCCGCGCCGCATCGTGCTGGAGCGGAGCGGGCGATCCTTCGACTGGTCGGCGCAATCAGGCAGCCTGCTCGATGCCGCCGAGGCGGCGGGACTTGCGCTGCCGAGCGGCTGCCGCAGCGGCCAATGCGAGAGCTGCCGCCTGCGCGTCGTCGCCGGCACGGCCAGCCATCTTACGCCCTATGACGGCGAGCCCGACGATTGCCTGACCTGCTGCGCGGTGCCGCTCAGCGACCTTGTTCTCGACGCCTGAAGCAGACCAACGGCGGCAAACCGCCATAAGAGGGGACAATGACAGATACGATCCTGAATGAACGCGCGGTCGCGCCGCGTGAAGGCGCCCTCGTGCGCCTGTCGCAGACCATGGTGGCCTTTTCCGAGCGCTGGTTCCCGGACGCCTATATCTTCGTCCTGCTGGCGACCGTGGCGGTGGCGCTCGCGGCGATCGCCCATGGTGGCTCGCCGGTCGCGGTCAGCACCGCCTTCGGCGAGGGCTTCTGGAGCATCATTCCCTTCACCATGCAGATGGCGCTGGTCGCCATCGGCGGCTACATCGTGGCGCTCTCGCCGCCGGTCGCGGCGTTGATGCGTCGCGCCGCCGCCGTGCCGAGCACCGGCCGTGGCGCCGTCGTCTTCGTCGGCGTGGTCAGCATCCTGCTTTCGCTGGTCAACTGGGGCGTCAGCCTGATCTTCTCCGGCCTGCTGGTGCGTGAGATCGCGCGGCGCAGCGACATCCGCCTCGACTATCGCGCCGCGGGTGCTGCCGGCTATCTCGGGCTCGGCTTCGGCTTCACCCTCGGCATCAGCTCCTCGGCGGCGCAGTTGCAGGCCAACCCGGCGAGCATTCCGCCCTCGCTGATGCCGATCACCGGCGTGATCAGCTTCTACGAGACGATCCTGACCTGGCAGAACCTGCTGGTGATCGTGGTCGGCACGCTGCTCTCGGCAGCGATCTGCTATTTCACCACCCCGTCCGACGCCTCCGCCAAGACCGCCGCCGATCTCGGCGTCGACCTGACCGACGTCAGGGCCGAGCAGAAACCGACCCGTCCGGGCGACTATCTCGAATTCAGCCCGCTCCTGACGATCCTGATCGTCGTGCTCGCGGCCGGCTGGTTCTACGAGACCTTCAAGTCCGGCAACCCGCTGATCACCATGTCGGGCCTCAACACCTACAACTTCGTCTTCCTGCTGGTCGGCGCCCTGCTGCACTGGCGGCCGCGCAGCTTCCTGGTCAGCTTCTCGCAGGCGATGCCGAGCGTCGCCGGCGTGCTGCTGCAATTCCCGTTCTATGGCGGCATCGCCTACATGCTGACGCGGGTGAAGGCCGGGGGCGTCACGCTCTCCGACACGATCGCGCACTGGTTCGTCAGCCTCGCCAGCGATGCCAGCGTGTTCTCCTTCATCGTCGGCATCTATTCGGCGATCCTCGGCTTCTTCATTCCCTCGGCCGGCGGCAAGTGGATCATCGAGGCGCCCTACATCATGAAGGCCGCCAACGAGATCGGCGCGCATCTCGGCTGGACCGTGATGGTCTACAACATCGCCGAGACCCTGCCGAACTTCATCAATCCGTTCTGGATGCTGCCGCTGCTCGGCGTGCTCAAGCTGAAGTCGAAGGACCTGATCGGCTACACCTCGATGCAGTTCTTCATCCACTTCCCGGTGGTGATGCTGCTCGCAGTCGCCCTGATGCACACCTTCACCTACCGCGCGCCGGTCATGCCCTGAGCGAGAGCAGTCTCGTCGTCCCTGCCGTTACGTACTCGCGGCAGGGACGCGCTCGCCGAAAACCGCCGATGGAGTTGACGGGCGGCCGGTAGCCGCCGACCTTGCTGAGGCTGGACGAAGCGGTGTCCAGAACCGCGAGCCGGGGCAACGTCATGGCTGACCTCGACTTCATCTTCATGCTGACGCGCCATGACCGGACGGTGCCGGAGGCCGCCGGCCATGTCGCGACCGCGCTCGCGGCCGGCGTCCGCCATATCGGCTTCAAGGATGTCGGGCTGCCGTTTCCCGCGCTCAGGGAGCTCGGCCGCCTGATCAAGGCCGGCGGTGCGTCGAGCTATCTCGAAGTCGTCTCGCTCGACCGCGCCAGCGAGATCATGTCGGTGCGCGCGGCCCTCGATCTCGGCGTCGACCATCTGCTGGGCGGGACGCATGTCGACGATGTCCTGCCGCTGCTGCGCGACAGCGGCATCCGCTACTACCCCTTCCCGGGCGAGATCGCGGGGCATCCCAGCGTGCTGAACGGCTCGGTCGACGAGATCGCCGCCAGCGCTCGCGCCCTTGCGGGCCGGGATGGCGTCGACGGGCTCGATCTGCTCGCCTATCGCTCCGGTGTCGATGTTCCCGCGCTGATGACCGCCGTCTGCGCGGCCACGGACAAGCCGGTGATCGTCGCAGGCTCGATCGACCGGCCCGAGCAGATCGAGGCGGTCCGGCTGGCCGGCGCCGCCGGGTTCACCATCGGCACATCGGCGCTCGAAGGCCGCTTCCCGGCGCGTGGCGCCGCGCTGGACGCGCAGCTCGCAGCGATCGCCGCCTGCCTCTGAAGGGGCAGCTCAGCCGAACTGTGCCTTCTGCCGCAGAGAGCGCGGCGTTTCGCCGAAAGCCGCCTTGAAATCGCGCGAGAGATGGGCGCTGTCGGCAAAGCCAGCGCCCATGGCGATGTCGGTGAGCGAGCGCTTGCTGTTCAGGATCAGCCATCTTGCATAGTCGAGCCGGAGCTTGCGCTGGAAAGCAGCCGGGCTCTGGCCCAGAGAGGCGCCGAACAGGCGCTCGAGCTGGCGCGGGCTGACGCCGACATAGCGCGCGACCGCGGCGATCGGCGGGGGATTGTCGAGCCGCTGCTCGATGAACTGCGCGGCCTGCTGCACCCGGACATCGAGATTGGGCGCCAGCTCGGCATAGAAATGCGCCTGCGGCATCTCGGCCGGGCGCATGTCCTGCAGCATCATGTGCCGCATCGCCTGCTGGGCCTTGTCGCGGCCGCAATGGCGGGCGACGAGATAGAGGCCGAGATCGATCGCCGCGGTCGAGCCGGCGCAGGTGATCAGGTCGCCCTCGTCGATGAAGAGCCGCTCGACCCCGGCCGCGACCTTGGGGAAGCGCTCCTTGAAGGCGTCGAGCACGTTCCAGTGCACGCAGACCCGCCGCGGGCCGGCGAGGCCAGCCCGGGCGATGGCGAAGGTGCCGGTGCAGATGCCGAGGAGACGCACACCGGAGGCAGCCGCCCGGCGTAGATAGGCGAGCAGGCTCTCCGGCAGGGCGTCGTTGAGATAGTCGTTGCCGCCGCAGACGGCGATATAGTCGAAGCCCGCGGGGTCGAGCAGGCCGGCATTGGGGGCGACCGAGACGCCGCAACTCGAACGCCGCGGCTCGCCATCGAGGCTCATCACCGTCCAGCTCGCATGCAGCTGGCGGCTGCGCCCGCCATGGTCCGCCGCCAGCCTGAGCACGTCGATCAACCCGGAGAAGGCGGCGAGCGTGAACTGGTCGAGCAGCAGGAAGCCGATCCGCAGCCGCGAGACAGGCGCCGCAGCGGGCTGCGACCGGTCGCTGGCGGCTTGATGGAGCTGGACGGTACTCATGTCGTGATTATTCAAATTTTGGGCCGGCGCATTCTAGCGCCTTTTGCGGCCTGCGCGCCAATGTCCCTACAGAAGCGCAAAGACGCTCGGCAGAGGAGAACGACGATGACCCGACCCATCCGGCTGGCCGCGGCCATGCTCGCCACCACCCTGCTCACCGCCCCGGCGCTGGCGCAGCAGCCCTCCTCGATCACCGTCGCCTGGTATGGCGGCAATTGGGGCGACGCCTTCAAGGCCTGCGTCGCCGAGCCCTTCACCAAGGCGACCGGCATCGCCGTCAATGCCGAGATCGGCACTTCGACCGTCACTTTGGCGAAGCTCCAGCAGCAGAAGGCGGCTCCGACGATCGACGTCGCCTGGATGGATGGCGGCATCAGCGAGCTCGCCCTCGCCGCCGAAGTGACCGATAACCTCGACCCGGCGGCGATCCCCAATCTCGCCAACACCCTGCCGGAAGCGATCTACAAGAGCGGCGCGACCACCTATGCGGTCGGCACCGGCTATTACTCGCTCGGGCTCACCTACAACACCCAGAAGGTCAAGGCCGCGCCGACCTCCTGGAACGACCTCTGGAAGCCGGAGTTCGAGGACGCCGTCACCATCCCCTCGCCGGCGAATTCCTCGGGCGTGCCCTTCGTGATGTTCCTGTCGAAGATCTGGGGCCATCCGGCCGGCGACCTGTCCCCGACCTTCAAGAAGATCAAGGAGCTCAAGGCCGCGCTGTTCTTCGATTCCTCGGGTGCCGCGACCAATGCCTATCAGAGCGGCGAGGCGATCATCGGCGCGCATTTCAACGTCGGCGCCTGGGATCTCGCCGACAAGGGCCTGCCGATCGGCTTCGTCGTGCCGAAGGAAGGCGCCTGGGCGACCGATGCCCGCCTGCATCTGGTCAAGGGCACGCCGAAGAAGGACGCGGCGGTGAAGTTCATCAACCAGGCGCTGGCGCCGGAAGCCTCCGGCTGCCTCGCCGAGAAGCTGTATCTCGGCCCCTCCGTGAAGAACGTCACGGTCAAGCCCGAGACGGCCCGCAAGCTGCCCTGGGGCGAGACCGGCTCGGTCAAGAACCTGCAATTGTTCGACTGGGCCGAGATCAACGGCCTGCGCGCGCGCGTCGTCGACGAGTGGAATCGCCAGATCGCCCGCAAGTGAGCTGATGGCAACGAGCATCGCGAGCCGCAGCATGAGCCCCATCCTCGCCATAGACGGCCTGTCCAAGCATTTCGGCGGGCAGCCGGCGCTGACGGCGATCGAGCTTGCCGTCGAGCAGGGCGAGTTCATCGCCCTGCTGGGGCCCTCGGGCTGCGGCAAGACCACGCTGCTGCGCTGCATCGCCGGCTTCCTGACGCCCGAAGCCGGCACGATCCGGCTGGCGGGCGAGGATGTGACGCGTTTGCCGCCCTATCGGCGCCCGCTCAACACCGTCTTCCAGAACTACGCGCTCTTCCCGCATATGAGCGTCGCCGAGAACGTCGCCTATGGGCCACGCCGGCAAGGCGTCGCCAGGGACGAGGCGGGCAAGCGCGCTGCCGAGGCGCTGGAGCTCGTCGGCCTCGCCGGCTTTGGTGATCGGCTGCCGGTGCAGCTTTCCGGCGGCCAGCAGCAGCGCGTTGCTCTCGCTCGTGCCATCGTCAATCGGCCGCAACTACTGCTGCTCGACGAGCCCTTGAGCGCGCTCGACCTGAAGCTGCGCAAGAAGGTCCAGAGCGAGCTCAAGCAGATCCAGCATAGGCTCGGCATCGCCTTCCTGTTCGTGACGCACGATCAGGAGGAGGCGATGACGCTGGCCGACCGGATCGTGCTGATGAATCGCGGCCGGATCGAGCAGATCGGCCGCGGCCAGGACATCTATGCCCGTCCGGCGACCCGCTTTGCCGCCGATTTCATCGGCGATGCCAACCTGCTCGCGATCGAACGACGCAGCGATGGCGGCTTCTCGCTTCTCGATGGCGCGATCAGCCTTCCCAGTGCCGATGCACCGCAGGGCGAACTCACCGGCGTGCTGCGGCCGGAGGATATCCTCGTCACGACCGAGCCTGTCTCCGAGCGTCTCGCTCTGCCTGGCGTTGTCTCCGAGATCGTCCATGTCGGCAGCCACGCTTCGGTCGCGCTTAAGGTCGGCGGTACCATGCTGACCGCCCGGCTCGCCCCGTCCGCTCTGGCTGGGTTGAGTGTGGGCCACCCCGTACTCGCCAATATCCGCCTCGCGGACCTCCGCCTCGTGCCGGGGGATGCCTGATGAGCGGAGCACTGCGCCCGGTCCTGCTGCTCTGCGCCCTGCCGGCGGCCTTCTTCGTCGCCTTCTTCCTGGCACCGATGGCGGTCGTCCTGATCGCGAGCCTGACCACGCCGGCCGGCCAGCCGACCTTTGCGCATTACATCCGCATCCTCGCCGACGCCTATCACTGGGACGTGCTCTGGGTGACCTTCCGCATCGGCGCGCTGACCACGCTGGTCTGCGTCCTGATCGGCTACCCGCTGGCCTGGTATCTCGTCCGTATCGTCCAATGGCGGCCCTGGCGCCGGTTCTGCGTGATCCTGCTGGTCGTACCGCTGTTCACCAGCAATATCGTCCGCTCCTTCGGCTGGATGGTGCTGCTCGGCCGCAACGGCCTGGTCAATGACGGCCTGATCGGTCTCGGCCTGATCGAGCGGCCGATGCGCTTCCTCGGCACCGAGCTCGGCATCCTGATCGGCCTCGTCTATATCCTGCTGCCCTTCATCGTGCTCGCCGTCGGCAATGCGCTCGCCAAGGTCGATCCCGCGCTGGAGCACGCCTCCGCCGATCTCGGCGCGACGCCGGCGGGCACCTTCCGCACGATCATCTTCCCGCTCAGCCTGCCCGGGCTGATGGCCGGCGCCGTCATGGTCTTCATGCTGGCCGTCAGCGCCTATGTGACGCCGGCGCTGCTCAGCGGCGGGCGGATCACTGTCTTCTCGATGCTGATCTTCCAGCAATACAGCTCGGTCTTCGACTTCAACTATGGCGGCGCGCTCAGCATCACCATGCTGGTGCTGACGCTGGCGCTCGTCGCCATCGCCGGACGCATCGGCGAGCCGAGGAGGGCCTGAGATGGTGTCAGCTCTCGTCCGGATCGTCTCCTTCGCCGCGTTGGCCTATCTCGCTTTGCCGCTCGTCGTGCTCGTCGGGGCGTCGCTGACCACGACCAGCTTCCTCGCCTTCCCGCCGCAGGGCCTCACGCTCGCTTGGTACGGCAAGATGCTGGGCGATCCCTCCTATGTCTCGGCCTTCCTGATCAGCACGCTGCTCGCGGTCGCGGCGACGATTGTCGCGGTGGTGCTGGCGGTGCCGGCTGCGATCGCGATCGCCCGCTATCGCTTCACCGGCCGCGGCCTGCTCGCGGAGACGCTGATGTCGCCGCTGATCCTGCCGCATGTCGTGCTCGGCGCGGCGCTCCTGCAGTACGGCAGCGCGATCGGGCTGGTGCGCAGCTTCCCGGCGCTGCTGGTCGGGCATGTCGTGATCATCATGCCCTTCGTGCTGCGGGCGGTGCTGCCGCAGCTCAGCGACGAGCAGCGCAGCCTGGAGGAAGCCTCGGCCGATCTTGGCGCCCGGCCGCTGACCACCTTTGTCCTGGTGACGCTGCCGCAAATCCGCAGCGGGCTCGTTAGCGGCGCGATCTTCGCCTTCATCGCCTCCTGGATCAATGTCGAGCTCAGCATCTTCAATACGACCGCCGAGCTGACCACGATCCCGGTCAAGCTGTTCAACTACGTCCAGTACACGATCGACCCGACGATCGCCGCGGTCTCCGGCCTGACCATCATCGTCGCCGCCGTCGTCATCGTGCTGCTCGACCTCACCATCGGTCTCGACGTGCTCTCCGAGCGCCGCCGATAGCCTTCTCGACCCATCGTTTTCCCAAGGAGCCGACCATGCGCCAGCAGAATGTCTTCGACGTCGTCTACACGCATACCGAGGGTGAGCCCCTCTGCATCATCCATAGCGGGATTCCGTATCCGGCCGGATCGAGCATCCTGGAGAAGCGCCGCTTCCTCGAGGAGAACTATGACTGGCTGCGCTGCGCCCTGATGCGCGAGCCGCGCGGGCACAAGGACATGTTCGGTGTCTTCCTGACGCCGCCGTCGAGCCCGGAGTTCGATGCCGGCCTGATCTATATCGACGGTACCCAGTACTCGCACATGTGCGGCCACGGCACGATCGCGGTCGGCATGGCGATGGTCGCGCTCGGCCTCGTCCGGCGCGGCGAGAACGGCCGCACCACCATTCGTTTCGAAACCACCGCCGGTCTGGTCACCGCCGAGGTCGCCAATGACGGTCCCGACGTGCTCTGGACGCGCTTCGAGAACGTGCCGGCCTATGTCGCGGCGCAGGATGTGCCGTTCGACCTGCCGGGCGTCGGCTCGCTCAAGGCCGACATCGTCTGGGGCGGCAATTATTTCGGGATCATCGACCTGCGCGGCACCTCGCTCCGGATCTCGCCTGAGAACGGCTCCGAGCTTTCGCGCCTCGGCATCATCGCCCGCGAGCAGCTCCGCCAGAAGGTTGCGATCCAGCACCCGGCCTCGGCCCACATCAACAACTTCAACTTCGTCACCTTCTGGCACGAGCCGACGATCGAGGGCGCCTTCTACAAGAACGTCCACGTCTTCTCGGCCGGCCAGCTCGACCGCTCGCCTGGCGGCACCGGCACCAGCGCGATGATGGCGATGTACGAGGCGCGCGGGCTGATGAAGCTGCAGCAGCCGATCCGCTCGGAAGGCCTGCTCGGCTCCGGCACCTTCGAGGGCTGCTTGATCGGCGAGACCAGCCTGAACGGCACCCGCGCCGTGCGACCGACGGTGAAGGGCACCGCCGGCCTGCTCGGTACCGCGCGCTGGACGATCAACCGCGAGGATCCCGTAGACGCCGGCTTCCTCGTGGCCTGATCGAGTTGTGACAGGGCGGCGAGACCACGCCGCTCTGTCCTCAGTCGATGTCAGCCGGCGTCAGGCGGCGGACATGGCGGCGCAGCACGATCTCGAACGTCGCCAATGCCGGCGAGATCGAACGGCCGCTCGGTCTGATCATGACGATGTCGCGCGCGATCGCCGGATTCGCCAGCGGCCGGGCGAGGACCCGGCGATGCGGCGCCGCCGCCCGCGCATAGGTCGGCAGCACCGCAACACCGAGACGCGCTTCGACCAGAGCCAGGGCGGTCGTGATCTGCGCGACCTCATAGGCAGGGACGAGCGGGATGCCGACGCTCTCATAGGCGACCTCGACCAGCAGCCGGATGCCGCTGTCGCGCGTCAGCGTGATTAGCGGCTCGCCTTGCAGCTCGCGCCAGTCGACGCTTGTATCGGCGAAGCGGCTGCCGGGGCTGCAGAACAGCATCAGGTTGTCGCGCGCCATAGGGATGCGCTCGATACCGTCCTCGACCGCGGCGAAGGTGCCGAGGCCGCAATCGGCCCGGCTCGTCCTGACGGCCTCGATGATCGTGTCGGTGCGGGCATCGAGCACCGCGACCTGCACGCCGGGGAAGCGCTCGCGCATCTCGGCAATCGCCTCGGGCAGGATCGCCGCTGCCAGCAAGGGCGGGGCGGCGACGGTGATCTTGCCGCGCCGGCGCTCGGCGAGGTCGTTGGCGTTCTGGATGGCGAGATCGAGGTCGTGGACGATCTTGGCCGATGCGCCCTGGAACTCCCGGCCGCCTTCGGTCAATTCGACCCGCCGCGTGGTGCGGTCGAACAGGCGGATGCCGAGCGCCTGCTCCAGCTCGCGCACCAATTGCGACAGCGCCGGCTGCGCCATGCGCAGGCGCTCTGCCGCCTTGGTGAAGGTGCCGAGCTCGGCAACGGCAAGGAAGGCCTGGATCTGTCGCAAGGTGACCGCCATGGCGATTTATAAGCATATGATCTGAATTCAGACAAATAAGCTGAATTACATATGGTCATGGCCACGGCCATCATGCCTCGACATCGCGCCGCTGGCCGCACCGTTCGAGGCTTTTCATGACCGCCTATCCCGACCTGCAGCTCTATATCGGCGGCGCCTGGCGCAAGACCCCCGACAGCCTGCCGGTGCTCAACCCGGCCGATGAGAATGTGATCGGCGCCGTCCCCGTCGCTGCTCGCATTGATCTCGACGATGCGCTGGCGGCAGCCAAGGACGGCTTCAGGGTCTGGAGCCGGACTTCGCCGCGCGCCCGTGGCGAGATCATGCTCAAAGCCGCCGCGCTGATGCGGGCCCGCATCGACGAGATCGCCCATGCGATCACGCTGGAGCACGGCAAGCCCTTTGCCCAGGCGCAGCTCGAGGTGATCCGCGGCTGCGAGTTCTTCGAATGGGACGCGGCCGAGGGCCAGCGCACCTATGGTCGCGTCATCCCGAGCGAGCCCGGCATCAAATATGTCGTGATGCACCAGCCGATCGGCATGGTCGCGGCGTTTTCGCCCTGGAATTTTCCGATGAGCCAGCCGGCGCGCAAGATCGCCGGGGCGCTCGCCGCAGGCTGCTCGATCATCCTGAAGGCGGCGGAAGAGACGCCGGCCGGCGCGCTCCACATCGCCCGCGCTTTGCACGATGCCGGTTTGCCGCCAGGCGTGTTCAACCTCGTTTTCGGTATCCCGGCCGACATCTCCTCCTATCTGATCCCGCAGGAGCAGACCCGGCTGATCGCCTTTACCGGCTCGACCGCGGTCGGCAAGCATCTGACGCGGATCGCCGCCGACCATATGAAGCCGGTACTGATGGAGCTCGGCGGCCATGCTCCCGTGATCGTCTGCGACGATGTCGACCCGGTCGCGGCGGCGACGGCTTCGGCGATCCGCAAGTCGCGCAATGCCGGCCAGGTCTGCACCTCCCCGACGCGCTTCTTCGTGCAGGAACCGATCTACGAGGCCTTCGCCAGGACCTTTGCCGAGAAGGCGCGCTCGGTCGTGATCGGCAACGGGCTCGATGCCGCAACGCAGATGGGCCCGGTCGCCAATCACCGCCGCATTGAGGCGATGGAGACATTGGTGGCCGATGCCCGCGCCAAGGGCGCCAAGGTGCTGGCCGGCGGCGAGCGCATCGGCAATCGCGGCTATTTCTTCCCGGTGACCGTGCTCGCCGATGTCCCTGACGATGCCAGGGTCATGCGCGAGGAGCCCTTCGGGCCGCTGGCGGTGATCAATCCTGTCTCGACGCTGGACGACGCGATCGACAAGGCGAACGGCCTGCCTTTCGGCCTTGCCGCCTATGCCTTCACCCATTCTGCCAGCCGGGCCGACCGGCTCGCCGACGAGATCGAGGCCGGCAACGTCTCGATCAACACGCTGGAAGCCTCGGTCGCCGAGGTGCCTTTCGGCGGAGTCAAGGACAGCGGCTATGGCCGCGAGGGCGGCGCCGAGGGTTTGGCGCATTACACGACCATCAAGACCGTCTCGCACCGCATGGCGATCTGACCGTGGGCGACAGGGAGACAGCCGCATGAAATACGCCAAAAAGGACGCGAAGGCTTACACCCGCGCCAATATGAAGGGCATCTGGGCGGCGGCATTGACGCCCTTCACCCAGTCGCTCGCCATCGACGAGGACGGCTTCCGCGAGAACATCCGGCACTGGACCGACGATCTCGGCATCGACGGCCTGTTCATCGCCGGCAAGCAGGGCGAGTTCTTCGCGATGTCGGTCGAGGAGCGCAAGCGCAGCTTCGAGCTCGCGGTCGAGGCGACGGCCGGCCGCGGCCAGACGATCATGTCCTGCTCCGACCAGAACATGGACGTCGTCATCGACCTCGCCAGGCACGCCCAGAAGGTCGGCGCCGACTACATCGTCGTGCACGCGCCGCTGCTGCACTTCTTCAAGGCGCAGGACGAGACGCTCTACGAGTACTACCGGACCATCGCCGAAAAGGTCGACATCGGCATCGCGCTCTGGAGCCATCCGGACTCCGGCTATCTGATGAGCCCGCAGCTGTGCAACCGCCTCGCCGACATCGAGAACGTCGTCGCGATCAAGTACAGCGTGCCGCGCGCCATGTATGCCGAGCTGACCCGGCTCGCCGGCGACCGCATCCTGGTCAGCACCGCCTCCGAGGAGGAATGGCTCGACAACATCGTCGAGCTCGGCTGGCAGGTCTATCTCTGCTCCTCGCCGCCCTATCTGATCCAGACGGCGGTCGATCGGCGCATGCGCGACTACACCGATCTCGCCTTCGCCGGCGAGGTCGAGAAGGCCCATGCCGTCAGGGACAGCCTGAATCCGGTGCGCGAGGCCCTGCGCACGACGCGGCCGGCCGAGAAGCCGCATGCGCACCAGAAATACTGGCAGGAGCTGCTCGGGCAGGTCGGCGGACGGGTTCGGCCGCCAATGCTGGAGCTGACCGAGGCCGAAAAGGCGGCGACGCGGGCCGCCTTCGAGAGCTGCGGTCTGAAGCTCGCCGCTGGCCGGCCTTTGGCGAAGGCTGGCTGAAACACGATCAGGACGAGAACAACCGGGAGAGACGGATATGGCGACCGAAGGACGGCTGAAGGCCTTCAACTTCAAGAAGTGGATCGCGGAGAACGAGCACCTGCTGAAGCCGCCGGTCGGCAATAAGAAGGTGTTCGACGATGGCCAGATGACCGTGATGGTGGTCGGTGGCCCGAACCAGCGCGCCGATTACCATGACGACCCGGTGGAGGAGTTCTTCTACCAGCTCAAGGGCGACATGATGCTCAAGCTGGTCGATGACGGGAAGCATTACGACGTCACGATCCGCGAGGGCGACGTCTTCCTGCTGCCGCCGCATGTGCGCCACTCGCCGCAGCGCCCGCAGGAGGGCTCCATCGGGCTCGTGGTCGAGCCGGCGCGCCATGACGACCAGGTCGACGGCTTCGAATGGTACTGCTTCGAGTGCAACGGCCTGGTGCATCGCATTGAGCTGAAGGTCGGCGATCTCGTGAAGGATCTGCCGCCGCTCTACGAGGCCTTTTTCGCCGACGAGAAGGCCCGCACCTGCAAGCAATGCGGCGCCGTCCACCCCGGCCGGAAGCCACCGGCCGGCTGGGTCGCGCTCTGAGCGATGACGGAGGCGCCGGCTCGCCGGCGCCTTCGCACGCTTGCGTGTCGATCCAAGATTGTTTTAAGCTTAAAATAATTTCGAATAGTCCGACGCAAATGATCGGAGGGAGGGGAACCATGCAGCACCATAAATCAGTATGCCTGGGAGTGATGTTGGCCGCCGCCGTCGCCTTGCCGGCGCTGGCCCAGCAGGCGCCGGTCAAGATCGGCATGGTCACGACTTTGTCGGGGCCGGGCGGGTATCTCGGCCAGGACATCCGCGACGCCTTCAAGCTCGCCATCGACATGAATGGCGGCAAGCTCGGCGGCGCGCCGGTCGAGCTCGTCGTCGAGGACGATGCGCTGAAGCCCGGCCAGGGCAAGCAGATCGCCGAGAAGATGCTGAAGACCGACGGCATCAAGATCATGACCGGCATCGTCTTCTCGAACGTCGCCGGCGCGACCGTGCCCGATATCGTCGATGCCGGGGCGCTCTATGTCAGCCCCAATGCGGCACCGTCGAACTTCGCCGGCAAGGAGTGCAACGAGAACTATTTCGTCGTTTCCTGGCAGAACGACAGCCTGCACGAGAGCGCCGGCCAGCACGCCACCAATCTCGGCTACAAGAAGGCCTTCATCCTCGCCCCGAACTACCAGGCCGGCAAGGACGCGCTCGCCGGCTTCAAGCGCCTGTTCAAGGGCGAGGTCGTCGGCGAGGTCTATACCCGCCTCGACCAGACCGATTTCGCGCCCGAGATGGCGCAGATCCGCTCGGCCAATCCGGACGTCGTCTTCCAGTTCCACCCGGGCGGGCTCGGCATCGCCTTCCTGCGCCAGTATCAGCAGGCCGGCCTGCTCGGCAAAACCCCGATGGTGCTGGCCGAGCCCTCGCTCGACGCGACCACGCTGAAGGCGGTCGGTGACGCTGCGCTCGGCCTCAGCGTGACCGCGCACTGGAACACCGACTTCGACAACGCCTCGAACAAGGCCTTCGTCGAGGCCTTCACCAAGGCCTACAACCGCGTGCCGACCTACTATGCCAGCCAGGGCTACGACACCGCGCTCGCCATCGCCTCGGCTCTGAAGGCGACCGGCGGCAAGACCGATGTGCCGGCGCTGCGCAAGGCGCTGGCCAAGGCGGATTTCCAGTCGGTCCGCGGCGCCTTCAAGTTCGGCCCAAACCAGCATCCGGTCCAGGATTGGTACGCGCTCAAGGTCGAGAAGGGCGCGGATGGTGTGCCGGTGCTGAAGACCTCGGGCAAGGTGTTGAGCAACCATGGCGACGCTTACGCCAAGGATTGCAAGCTCTGAGCCACGGATAAGCTCCCGCATCGACCGGATGGGCCGCTGCCTGCCCATCCCGTCGCCAGCCGGACGTGACCAGCAATGACCCTCGTTCTCGAACAATTGCTCAACGGCCTGCAGTTCGGCGTGATGCTGTTCCTGCTCGCTGCCGGGCTGACGCTGATCTTCGGCATCATGGGCGTGATCAACCTCGCCCATGGCTCGCTCTACATGGTCGGCGCCTATGCCGCCGCCTTCGCCGCGGCGCAGACCGGCTCAGTCATCATCGCCATCATCGCCGGCCTCGCGGCCGCTGCGCTGGTCGGCATGGCGATGGAGCTCTTCGTGCTGCGCCGGCTCTATGCCCGCGATCATCTCGACCAAGTGCTGGCGACCTTCGCGCTGATCCTGATCTTCAACCAGAGCGTGACCTTGCTGTTCGGGCGCCAGCCGCTCTTCGTCTCGGTGCCATCGGTGCTCAACGGCTCGGTCGAGCTGCTGCCCGGCCTGAGCTATCCGATCTACCGCCTCCTCATCATCGCGGTCGGCCTTCTCGTCGCGCTCGGGCTCTACCTCCTGATCAACCGCACCCGCATCGGCATGCTGGTACGGGCCGGCGCGACCCATCGCGAGATGGTCCGGGCGCTCGGCGTCGATATCCGCCTGCTCTACACCGCCGTCTTCGGGCTCGGGGCCCTGCTCGCCGGCCTCGCCGGGCTGATGGCCGGGCCGATCCTCGCCGTTCAGGTCGGCATGGGCGAGCAGATCCTGATCATGACCTTCGTCGTCGTGGTGATCGGCGGCGTCGGCTCGATCCGCGGCGCCTTCTTCGGCGCCCTGCTGGTCGGCCTCGTCGATACCGTGCTGCGCGCCTTCCTGCCCGGCCTGCTGCGCCAGGTCATGACCGGCTCGGAGGCCGATGCGCTCGGCGCCGGCCTCGCCTCGATGGGCATCTACATGCTGATGGCCGTGGTGCTGCTGGTGCGGCCCAAGGGACTGTTCCCCGCCAATGTCTGAGGACGCCATCACCCACACCGGCTCCAACACGCCGAGCACCGGCCGCGCGCTGATGCTGCTGGCGCTGGCACTGTGCCTCATCGCCTTGCCCTTCCTTGTCCAGGCGCTCGGCCAGCCGGCTCTGGTGCCGCTGGCGACCCGCGTACTGATCTATGCGATCGCCGCCGCCAGCCTGAACCTCGCGCTCGGTTTCGGAGGGATGGTGTCCTTCGGCCACGCCGCCTTCTTCGGGATCGGCGGCTATGTCGTCGGTATCCTCTACAGAACTTACGTCGACGACAGCCTCTTCCTCGGCCTGATCCCGGGCACGAGCCAGCTCCTGATCACGCTCCCTGCGGCGATCCTGGTCGGCGGGCTGCTCGCCCTGCTGATCGGCGCGCTTTCCTTACGCACCAGCGGCGTGCAGTTCATCATGATCACGCTCGCCTTCGCGCAGATGCTGTTCTTCCTGTTCGTCTCGCTCAAGGCTTATGGCGGCGATGACGGCATGACGATCCGCCGCCGCAACGAGCTCTTCGGGCTCAACACCCGCGACGACATCACCTTCTATTTCATCTGCCTTTCCGTCGCGGCGCTGGTTTTCCTCGCGCTCTGGCGCATCGTCGGCTCGCGCTTCGGCATGGTGCTCGCCGGCATCCGCCAGAACGAGCGGCGGATGGCGGCGATCGGCATCGCGCCCTATCGCTACAAGCTCGCCGCCTTTGTGATTTCGGGCATGGGCACCGGCCTCGCCGGCGCGCTGATGGCGAATTATCTGCGCTTCGTCAGTCCGGACATGCTGCACTGGACCAAGTCGGGCGAGCTGATGATCATGGTCATCCTCGGCGGCGTCGGCACCCTGCTCGGCCCGCTCTTCGGCGCCGCCGCCCTCGTCATCCTCGAGACGGTGCTGACTTCCTGGACCGAGCATTGGCAACTTGTCCTCGGGCCGATCCTGCTGCTCGTCGTCCTATTCACGCAAGGCGGGCTCAACGGTCTGTTCAGCCGCCTCGGCCTCGGCAGGAGCGAGCGATGAGCCAGCCGCTTCTCAGTGTCCGCGGCCTGCGCAAGCGCTTCGGCGGGCTCGTCGCCACCGACAATGTCGATCTCGATGTCGTCGAGGGCGAGATCCACGCCTTGATCGGCCCGAACGGCGCCGGCAAGACAACCTTGCTGACCCAGCTTTTCGGCGAACTCAGCCATGACGAGGGCGAGATCAGGCTGGAGGGCGAGGCGATCGATGCACTCGCCACGCCGCAGCGCGTCCAGCGCGGCCTTGCCCGCACCTTCCAGATCAACCAGCTGCTGCCGGATTTCAGCATGCTCGACAATGTCGCGCTCGCGGTACAGGCGCGGCAGGGGCACAGCTTCCGCTTCTTCGCCGATGCCCGCCGCGACAGGGGCCTGCGCCAGCGCGCCCGCGAGCACCTGACCGCCGCCGGGCTCGCCCATCGGGCCGAGGTCAAGGTCGCCGATCTCTCCCATGGCGAGCAGAAGCAGCTGGAATTCGCCATCGCGCTCGCTTGCGAGCCGCGCCTGCTCCTGCTCGACGAGCCGATGGCGGGCCTCGGCCATGCCGAGAGCGAGCAGATGGTCGCGATGCTCTCTGGCCTGAAAGGCCGCGTCACCATGCTCTTGGTCGAGCACGACATGGATGCGGTCTTCGCGCTCGCCGACCGGATCTCGGTGCTGGTCTATGGCCGCATCATTGCGACCGGGACGGCGCAGGAGATCCGCGACAACGCCGATGTGCGTACCGCCTATCTCGGCGAGGGAGACGCCTGATGCTGAGCGTGCGCAACCTGCAATCGGCCTATGGCGCGAGCCAGGTGCTGTTCGATGTCGGCCTCGACATCGGCGAGGGCGAGGTCGTCACCCTGCTCGGCCGCAACGGCATGGGCAAGACCACGACCGTGCGCTCGCTGATGGGACTGCTGGCGCCCAAGGGCGGCGAGATCAGCTTCGACGGCCGCAAGCTCAGGGGCAACACGCCGGAGGCGATCGCCCGCTGCGGCATCGGGCTCGTGCCGGAGGGCCGGCAGGTTTTCCCGACGCTCAGTGTGCGCGAGAACCTGGTCGCCACCGCCGCCAACCGGCTCGGGCGTTCGTCGCCCTGGACGCTGGAACGGGTCTACGCGCTGTTCCCGCGCCTTCAGGAGCGCGCCGGCCAGTCTGCCCGCACCCTGTCGGGTGGCGAGCAGCAGATGCTGGCGGTCGGCCGGGCGCTGATGACCAATCCCAAGCTCCTGATCCTCGACGAGGCGACCGAGGGGCTGGCACCGGTGATCCGCGCCGAGATCTGGCGCTGCATCGAGGCGCTGAAGGGGCAGGGACAGTCGATCCTGTTGATCGACAAGAACATCGCCGTGCTCAAGCGCCTCGCCGACCGGCACTACATCATCGAGAAGGGCCGCACGGTCTGGTCTGGCTCCAGCAGCGACCTCGCGGCCAATGCGGAACTGGTGCATCGCTATGTCGGCGTCTGAAACCGAGATCGTTGCGCGCAGCTTCGCGGCCGACCCGGTCGAGGCCTTGCGCGACACGCTGAGCGAGATTCTCGCCGGCCTGGTCGCGGCTGGATGCGGCCCACATCACCTCACCGGCACGGATTGGGAGGCGGCCGATCCCGCAGCCTTTCATCTCTCGCGCCACACTGTCGAGCTGGCCTATCGCGAGGTCTTCGCCGGCTTCCGCCCGCCGATCCGGCTGCGGCCCGGAAACGAAGCCGGCTTGACCGTTCGCGCCCGCCACACCACGCCGCAGCCGCTGCCCGACATCGCGGTCGAAGGCTACACGCTACGTGAGCTGGGCCGGCAGTACAGCCCGCGTCTGCAGGCCGACATGACCGCGCTGTTCCGGCAATGGAGCAGGGATGGCGCCGCCTTCCGCGCCGGCCATACCGGGCTCGACCTTGCCTATGGTCCGGGCCGCTTCGAGACGCTCGATCTCTATCGCCCGGCCGGCGTGGCGCGTGCGCCGATCTTCGTCTTCATCCATGGCGGCTATTGGCAGGCCTCGGACAAAGTCCAGCATGCACAGTTCTCGCAGGGGCTGCTCGACGTCGGGTTCGCGGTCGCCCAGCCGAATTACGGGCTGGCGCCCGATACGCCCCTCGAAGTGAGCATCGCCCAGACCGTTGCCGCGCTGAACTTCCTCGTCCGCGAGGCCGATGCGCTTGGCCTCGATCCGACGCAGCTGCACATCAGCGGCCACTCCGCCGGTGGCCACCTCGCGGCGATGGCATTATGCGACCCGGCATCGCCGCCGGTGGCTTCGGCGCTGCTGCTGTCCGGACTCTATGATCTCAAGCCGCTCGGCCATCTGCCAATTGGCCGCCTGCTCGGCCTCGACGATGGCGAGCGGGCAATGCGGCTCAGTCCCCTCGGCCAGCCCGGCCCCGCCGGCACCCGCCTCGGTTTCGCCGTCGGGCAGGGAGAGACCGAGGCGTTCAAGCACCAATCGGCGAGGCTGGCGGCAGCCTGGCAGGCGCCGGAGCCGTTGATCTGCGCCGGGCATCACTTCAGCATGCTCGAAGGCCTGAACGGCGGGGCGCTGCTCGACCTCGTCTTGCGGACTGCAGGGCGCTGACCGCGCGCCGGGGCAAGCCCGCGACGAGCTGACGGCATCGTCGGCCCCCTCTCCCGATAGAATGCCGACCGGCCCGGACGATGTCGTCCGAGCCTGTTGATGGGCGCTTGTTTGGGGCGAGGCGTCGTCTGCCCCTCGGCGATTCACGCCTGGCCGGGCTGGGCCACGATGCCGACGGGCTGGTGCAGCACCGCTGGTGCCAGGGGCTCGTCCTCGGCGAGGGGGAGCGGGGTTCCCGCCAGCGCGGCGTCCAGCCTGGCCTGGTCGAGCTCGCCCTCCCAGCGGGCCATCACGACCGTCGCGACGCCGTTGCCGATCATGTTCACCAGCGCCCGCGCCTCGCTCATGAAGCGGTCGATGCCGAGGATCAGCGCCATGCCGGCGACCGGGATCGCCGGGACGACCGAGAGCGTGCCGACGAGCGCGATGAAGGAGGCACCGGTGACGCCGGAGGCGCCTTTCGAGGTCAGCATAGCAACCGCGAAGATCGCGAGCTGCTGGTGCAGGCTTAGGTCGGTGTTGGTGGCCTGAGCCACGAACAGCGCGGCCAGCGTCATATAGATCGAGGTGCCGTCAGTGTTGAAGACGTAGCCGGTCGGCACGACCAGCCCGACCACCGGCTTGGAGCAGCCGGCGCGCTCCAGCTTCTCCATCAGGCTCGGCAGCGCCGAGTCCGACGAGGAGGTGCCGAGCACGATCAGGATCTCTTCCTTGATGTAGGCCAGGAACTTCAGGATGCTGAAGCCGGCCCAGCGGGCGATGATCCCGAGCACGCCGAGCACGAAGATCAGGCTGGTCAGGTAGAAGGTCGCGATCAGCAAGGCGAGCGGGCCGAGCGAGCCGACGCCGTAGCGGCCGATGGTGAAGGCCATCGCGCCGAAGGCGCCGATCGGGGCGAGCTTCATGATCACGTTGATCGCGCCGAAGACCAGATGCGCGCCGGCGTCGATGACGTCGCGGACCGGCCTCGCGCGCTCGCCGAGATGCGAGAGCACATAGCCGAACAGGATCGAGATCAGCACCACCGGCAGGATGTCGCCTTTGGCGAAGGCGTCGACGACGGTGTTGGGGATGACGTTGAGCAGGAACTCGGTGACCGACTGCTCGGCGGCCTTGCCGGCATAGGCCTGGACCGCCTTGGCGTCGAGCGCGGACGGATGGGCGTTGAAGCCGGCGCCGGGCCTGACGACATTGGCGACGATGAGGCCGATCGCCAGTGCCAAGGTCGAGACAACCTCGAAATAGAGCAGCGCCTTGCCGCCGACCCGGCCGACCTTCTTCATGTCGTTCATGCCGGCGATGCCGGAGACGACGGTGCAGAAGATGATCAGCGCGATCACCATCTTGATCAGCTTGATGAAGCCGTCGCCGAGCGGCTTCATCTCGACGCCGATCGCCGGCCAGAAGTGCCCGAGCACGATCGCAAGGGCGATCGCGATCAGCACCTGGACATAGAGGATATTGTACCAGCGTTTGGCCGGCCGGGATGTCGGGTGAGCTGCAGCCATGTGATCCTCCCTCGGCGCATGAAGGCGCCGTCGCGGACGGGGCGCGTCCGCGTTTCGTGTGGTTCTCGGGGGTAGGCGGTCGGTGTCTGCTGCCGCGGGCGTCAGGCCGGCGGCGATGGCGGGAGCGGCATGATCAGCAGGATCGAAGCCTCCCGGTCGGTGTCGTTGCGGAGCTGGCGTCCTTCGCCGGGCGCGATCCGGCAGGAATCCCAGCGCCTCAGCTTGACCTCGTCCTGTCCATTGGATAGGGCGACCTCGCCATCGAGGACCACATAGATCTTCTCGACGCCGGACGCGTCGAGCGTTGTGCCGCCGCCTGGGGCGATGGTCGAGACGCCGAGCCAGACCGTGTCGGTCGGGCCGGCCTCGCGGCCCTGCAGGCGCACCATGCGCATCAGCGCATGGCCGGGAGCGTCATAGGCTGGAGCCTCGTCGAAGCGGACGATGTGCATGTTCGTCAGGCTCCCGGGACCAGCACGATGCGGTCGCGCGAGGATCCCATCACGGCCTGGTAGGCGGCATGGGCGTCCGCGAGCGGATAGATCGCGCTCGGCTTGATCGGGAAGGGCTTCAGGAAGCCATCGGCGAAGCCCGGGGTGAGATCGCGCAGGATCGCACCGGTCTGGGTCGAGCTCAGCGCGATCGTGTCGATGCCGACATAGGTGTGGCGGCCCTTGTAGAAGGCGAGGATGTCGAAGGTGACGAAGCGGTCGACCGCGGCGATGAAGATCGCCCGGCCGCCGGCCGCCAGCGATTTCTGGCCGATCTCGTAGAATGGGTCGCCGACCGTGTTGAAGACGATGTCGGCCCCCTTGCCGCCAGTCAGCTCGCGCACCCGGGCCGGGACGTCGGTGTCGGCAGCGGAGATGACCTCGACCGGCGCGCTGGCATGGCCGGCATAAGGCTCCTCGCGGCGCGTGACGCCGATCACCCTGGCGCCGCGCCAGCTCGCGATCTGCGCGGCCGCCTGGCCGACCTTGCCGTTGAGGCCGAGGATCAGCACGGTCTCGCCCGCCTTGGGCAAACCGGCGCGGCGCAGGCCTTCCCAGGCCGTGACGAAGGGCACGCCGATCCCGGCGGCCTCCTCGACGCTGACCCCGGTCGGGACCTCGACCACGGCCTGCGCCTCGACGATCATATGGCTCGCCTGCGCGCCGTCCTGGCGGATGCCGAGATCGCCGGAGGAGCCGAAGACCTGCTTGCCGATCAGCGCGGCTGGGCCGGCGACCACCGTGCCGGCGAAGTCGCGGCCCGGGGTGCGCGGGAACACGGCATAGGGCATCAGCCCGGTCGCGGCCTTGGCGTCGGACGGGTTGACCGCCGCCGCCTGGATTTCGACCAGCACTTCATAGGCAGCGAGCGGGCGCAAGGGCCGCTCCTCGATCGGCAGCGCGATCTCGGCATAGCTCGCGGCCTTGGCATGGAGGCGCAGGCCGCGCACGGTCAGCACACGGGCAGCCTTGGCTTCGCGGATGAGGGTTTCGATACCAGGGGACATGATGGTTCGCTTCCGATGAGAGGGGTCAGGCCACCCGTTTCGCGCCGAGGGCGCGGTCGGGCAAACCGATGAGGGCGCGGGTTTCCTGGGGGGTGGCGATCGCGCCGCCGAGGCTCTCGACGACGCGGCGGGCCTTCGCGACCAGCGCGGCGTTGGAGGGGGCGAGGACGCCGTGGTCGATGTAGACGCCATCCTCCAGCCCGACGCGGACATGGCCGCCGGCGAGATAGGACAGCGCCACGCTCTGGAAGGCCGAGCGGCCGATGCCGATCGCGGTGAACAGCGCACCCTCCGGCAGCAGGCTCCGGGCATAGAGCACCGTCTCGGGCGAAGGCTGGAAGCCGTAGCGCACGCCCATCACGAAGGAGGTGAGCGGCCGCGGCTGCAACGTACCGTCCCTGATCAGGTCGTTCAGCAGGGCGATGTCGCCGGAGTCGAACAGCTCGATCTCGGGGCGCACGCCGGCGTCGCTGATCACCTTGGCCATCCGGCGGACATTGCCGGGCGTGTTGATCACGACCTCGCCGCCGGAGTTCATGGTGTTGAGGTCGAGCGTGCAGATGTCAGGCCGCAGCGCCGCGACATGGGCGACGCGCTGCTCCGGCGCCATCAGCGTCGTGCCGGGGCCGGCGACCTTCGGGTCCTGCTCCGCGGGGACGAAGCGCCCGCCCGGCCCGGTCGTCAGGTTAATGATCAGCTCGGGATTGCCGGCGCGGATGCGCGCGACCACCTCCTCATAGAGCGACAGCTCCATGGAGGGGCGACCGGTCTCGGGATCGCGGACATGGATATGGGCGATCGCGGCGCCGGCTTCCGCCGCTTCGAGCGCGGATTCGGCGATCTGCTGCGGCGTGATCGGCAGATGCGGGCTCTGCTCCGGCTTGGTCAGGTTGCCGGTGATTGCGCAGGTGATGAAGACCTTGGGCAGTGGCGCGCGCATGGTGCCTGTCTCCGTCAGAGCGCGCGGCCGCCATCGACCTGAACGATATGTCCGGTCGAGTAGCCGAGCATGGTGGCGCAGGCGGTGATGGCGGCGGCGATGTCGTCGGCCGCGCCGATCCGCTTCAGCGGTGTCGAGGCGCTGACCTTGTCGTTGAAGTCGGCGCCGCGGCCGGGGACGAACTCCGTGTCGACCACGCCCGGCGACACCGCCAGCACCCGGACCTGCGGCGCCAGCACGCGGGCCAGCGCCTTGGTCATCACGTCGATGCCGGCCTTGGCGGCGCAATAGGCGATCGAGGAGCCGACCGCGGTGAAGGCGGCGATCGAGGAGATCGAGACCACCAACCCGTCGCCTGAGGCCTTCAGCATCGGCGCGAAGGTGCGGATCGTGGCGAACTGGCCGCGCCAGTTGACCTGCAGCATCCGGTCGATCAGCTCGTCGGTGAGCGCGTCGAGATCGGCATGCGGCACCGGCTTGGTGTAGCCGGCGGCATTGATCAGGATGTCGAGCCGGCCGTAACGGGCCTGCAGCCGGTCGCGCAGGGCGATCAGCGAGGGCGTGTCGGCGACATCGGCGTCGAAGGCGGCATGGCTCTGGCCGAGCTCGGCGATCAGCGCCCTGGCGGCTTGGGTATCACGCTCCGTGTCGAGATGAGTGACGGCGATGGTCGCGCCGGCGGCGGCGAGCATGCGGCTGGTGGCGGCGCCGATCGCGCCGGCGCCGCCGACGACGAGGGCGACCTTGCCGTCGAGGGAGCGCGGATAGCGGCTGCGGGGCGAGGTGGCGGTGGCGGCGTCCGCCTGGGCGAGAGAAGACATGGCTGTCCCTTGTGTCTGAGCTGGTGTGAGAGCGGGAACTGGGCGATCAGCGGATCGGCGGCACCGGCAGCTTGGCTTCGCCGGGCTCCATCACGAAGACGTAGTCGAACAGGTACCAGGGGCCCTCGACATCGGGCTCCGGCGCGGGACCTTCGCCCAGCCGGAAATCACCGATGAGATGACGGGTCACGCCGAAGACGACGTCGCTTTCCAGATGCTGGTCGTCATCGACGAAGACCTGGGTGATCAGCGTCTTGTAGCCCGGCTTGTAGCCGAGGAAATGCAGGTGGGCGGGCCGATAGGGGTGGCGTTGCTGGGCGTGCAGCAGCTCGCCCGCCGGGCCCTCCGTCGGCACGGGATAGCCGGCCGGCTTGACCGAGCGGAACGAAATGCAGCCCTCGGCGCTGGTGGTGAACTTGCCGCGCAGGTTCATCTCGGCCTGGTCGGGGTCTTGGTTCTCGTAGAGCCCGACCGGCGAAGCCTGCCAGATGTCGACCTCGACGCCGGCGAGCGGGCGCCCCTCAGGATCGGTGAACCGGCAATTGGCGAAGAGCGCGGGGCCGGGCGTCGGCGAGCGGATGATCGAGCCGCCATTGGCGGTCGCCGGGGAGTTAATCCGCCAGAACGGGCCGAGCAGGGCGGCGGCGGTCTCGGTCGCGCCGTTCTGACCGTTGTTCAGCAGGCAGACCAGCGTCGAGAAGCCGATCACGTCGGAGAACAGCACCGCTTCGTTGTGGCTGTCATTGGTCGCCTGGCCGATGCGGTTGAGCGCGTCGAGGCCGAGCTCGAACTCGTCCTCGGTCAGCCGGACCTCACGGGCGAAGGCGTGCATGTGGCGGACAAAGGAGGCCATCACCTCCCTCAGGCGCGCATTCGGGGCCCGCGACATCGCGTCGAGCACGACCGGCGTCACCGCTGCCTCAGTTTCGATGATGTGGGAGCGGAGCGCCTGCTCCGCTCCCACGGCCGCTTCCTTGGCTGCCATTGTCGTTTCCTCCGACGCTGCTGGTGCACGTCGTTGTGCACATCGTTGCGCCTCTTTGTGCGATCGATTGCACGATGAGTTATGCGATCGATTGCACGTTGTCAAGCAGATCAAATCGTGGTTTGTTGCGGCCGCCGATCCTGGTTTGAGAATCGTAATGAAATCAGCAGCATCAGCGCTGGCGCGCACGGCGACCCTGCAGTCGATCGCCGAGGCGGCCGGCGTGCACCGCTCGACGGCGGCGCGCGCCCTCGATCCGGCACAGGCGCATCGGATCTCGCCTGAGGTCGTCGAGAAGGTGCGGGCCGAGGCGCTGCGGCAGGGCTATCGCCGCGACGCGATCGCGGCCTCCTTGCGCACCGGGCGCTCGCGTCTGGTCGGCGTGGTGCTGCCCGATCTGGCCAACCCGGTCTTCGCGCCGATCCTGAATGGCGTCGGCGCGGCGCTGGCCGAGGCCGGCTATTCGATGCTGGTCGCCGATGGCGGCACGGACGCCCCGCGCCAGACCGCGATCGTCGAGGAGCTGATCGCGCGGCGCGTCGACGGGCTGGTGCTCGCCACTGCCCGGCGGAGCGATCCCGTCCTGAGCGTCTGCCTCGACGCGGGCGTGCCGACCGTGCTGGTCAACCGCGCCGAGGATCTGCCGCGGGCCTCGAGCGTCGTCTCGGACGACATCTGCGGCATGCGGCTCGCGGTCGAGCATCTCGTCGGCCTCGGCCATCGCCGGATCGGCCATCTGGCCGGCCCCGATGGGCTCTCGACCGGCGTGCTGCGGCGCCAGGGCTTCGAGGCTGCGATGCGGGCGGCAGGGCTCGACCCGACGGCGATCGCTGTCGCCGGAGCCTATAGCCGCGCGGAAGGGCAGGTGGCGACCGCCAGGCTGCTCGACGCCTCACCGGAGCTGACCGCGATCGCGGCGAGCAACGACCTGCTTGCGCTCGGCGCCTATCTGGAGTTGGCGCGGCGGGGGCTGTCCTGCCCGGGCGACATCTCGATCGTCGGCCACAACGACATGCCGCTGGTCGACATGATCGCGCCGCCGCTGACGACGGTGCGGATCGCCCATGCGCAGATGGGCGAGGCGGCGGCGCAGCGGCTGCTCCAGCGCCTGTCCGACCCCGATGCGGAAGCCACGGTGACGCTGATGCCGGCCGAGCTCATCGTCCGGGCCTCGACGCGAGCGAGGCGTTGAGGGCGGTGCCCGCGAGCAGCTGCTGACACCGGAAAGCTCGCGCGCTCAGGCTCGCGATTTCCGGCAAGAAATCGATAAATCGGACAAGACACCGAACGGACCACACGCCAGCCTGCCTGCGCATTTGTCTTCCGGGACTGCATGCTTCGGGCGGAAAGGTCGGCAATGAAGCTCTACCTCATGTCGCTCGGCGCCGGCCTGCTGGTCGGCGTCATCTACAGCTTGATCAGCGTGCGCTCGCCGGCACCGCCGATCGTCGCGCTGATCGGCCTGCTCGGCATCCTGATCGGCGAGCAGTTGCCCCCGCTCCTTCGTGGCCTTTGGACGAAGGAGCCGGCGGCGCAGTCATGGGAGCACCACGTGAAGCCGCATGTCTTCGGCCATCTGCCCCGCGGCGGAAAGCCGCCGGCGGAGGCGATCACGGAAGCGGAAAGGGAGCGCAGCTGATGCCGACACGGCGTACGATCCTAGGCGGCCTGGCCCTTCCGGGTCTCGCTTCTTCAGCCCTGGCTCAGGGCCAGCCACAGCCATCAGGAGGCAATGCGATGACCGCGGATCTCATTTTTCGCAATGGCCGGTTCGCCACGCTCGACCGCGGCAAGCCGACTGCCAGCGCGGTCGCGGTCAAGGACGGCAAGTTCCTCGCCGTCGGCACTGAGGCCGAGGTCATGGCCCATGCCGGGCCGGCGACGAAGGTGGTGGACCTCAAGGGCCGCAGCGCGCTGCCCGGCCTGATCGACAACCATCTCCACATCATCCGCGGCGGCCTCAACTTCAACATGGAGCTGCGCTGGGACGGCGTGCGCTCGCTGGCCGACGCGATGAACATGCTCAAGCGCCAGGTCGCGGTGACGCCGCCGCCGCAATGGGTGCGCGTCGTCGGCGGCTTCACCGAGCACCAGTTCGCCGAGAAGCGCCTGCCGACGATCGATGAGCTCAACGCCGTCGCTCCCGACACGCCGGTCTTCATCCTGCATCTCTACGATCGGGCCTTGCTCAACGCCGCCGCATTGCGCGCCGTCGGTTACAGCAAGGACACGCCGCAGCCGCCCGGCGGCGAGATCACCCGCGACGCCAACGGCAACCCGACCGGCCTTCTGCTCGCCCGGCCGAATGCCAACATCCTCTATGCGACGCTGGCCAAGGGGCCCAAGCTCCCCCTCGACTATCAGATCAACTCGACCCGGCATTTCATGCGCGAGCTCAACCGGCTCGGCGTCACCGGCGCGATCGACGCCGGCGGCGGCTATCAGAACTACCCGGACGACTACGCCGTCATCCAGAAGCTCGCCGATGACGGCCAGCTCACCATCCGCCTCGCCTACAACCTGTTCACGCAGAAGCCGAAACAGGAGAAGGAGGATTTCCTCAACTGGACGAAGACCTCCAAGTACAAGCAGGGCAGCGACTATTTCCGGCATAACGGCGCCGGCGAGATGCTGGTCTTCTCGGCCGCCGATTTCGAGGATTTCCGCGAGCCGCGTCCCGACATGCAGCCGGAGATGGAGGGCGATCTTGAAGGGGTGGTGCGCGTCCTCGCCGAGAATCGCTGGCCCTGGCGCCTGCACGCCACCTATGACGAGACGATCACGCGCGCCCTCGACGTCTTCGAGAAGGTCGACAAGGACATTCCGCTCAAGGGCCTGAACTGGTTCTTCGACCATGCCGAGACGATCTCGGAGCGCTCGATCGACCGGATCGCAGCGCTCGGCGGCGGCGTCGCCGTGCAGCACCGCATGGCCTATCAGGGCGAGTATTTCGTCGAGCGCTATGGCGCCGCGGCCGCCGAAGCGACCCCGCCGGTGGCGCGCCTGCTGGAGAAGGGCGTCAAGACCTCGGCCGGCACTGATGCGACCCGCGTCGCCTCGTACAACCCATGGGTCTCGCTGTCCTGGCTGGTCACCGGCAAGACCGTCGGCGGCCTGCGCCTGACGCCGGAGCGCAACTGCCTCGACCGCGAGACGGCCCTGCGGATGTGGACCGAGAACGTCACCTGGTTCTCCAACGAAGAGGGCAAGAAGGGCAGGATCGCGGTCGGCCAGTTCGCCGACCTGATCGTGCCCGACCGCGATTTCTTCGCCTGCCCGGAGGACGAGATTTCGTTCATCAGTGCCGACCTCACCGTCGTCGGCGGCAGGATCGTCTATGGCGCCCGCGATTTCGCCAGCGCCGACGAGAGCGCCCTGCCGCCGGCCATGCCGGACTGGTCGCCGGTGCGCACCTTCAAGGGCTATGGCGCCTGGGGCGAGCCCGACGGAGCCGGCAAGAACTCGCTGCGCCGCGCCGCCTTGAACAATTGCGGCTGCGCCAGCTCCTGCGGCGTCCACGGCCACGACCATGCCGGGGCCTGGTCGAGCAAGCTGCCGGTCGCCGACCTCAGGAGCTTCTGGGGCGCGCTCGGCTGCGCCTGCTGGGCGGTCTGACGTGGCCGGGATCAGTTCATCAGGGCCGCTCGCCGGAGCATTGCGCTGGTTCGCGCTGCTCCTGCTCTGCGCCGCCTATATCCAGGGACCGGTGACCAAGATCCTCGATTTTCAGGGTGCGCTCGCGGAGATGACCCATTTCAGCCTGACGCCGGCGCCGCTCTTCGCGATCGGCGTGATCGTCTTCGAGCTCGGCGCGACCGCGATGATCCTGACCGGCCGCTGGCGCTGGCTGGCCGCGCTGGCGCTCGCCGGCTTCACTCTGGCCGCGACCTTCATCGCCATCCGCTTCTGGGAGATGCCGGCCGGACAGGGGCGGATGATGGCGGTGAACAGCTTCTTCGAGCATCTCGGCCTGATCGGCGGCTTCGTCCTGGTCGCGCTCGACGATCTCGCCCGGACGAAGGAGACGGAACGATGAGCGAGGCTGCATCGCATCCGCCTGCTTCGAGCTTCGCGCCGTTGCGCCAGAAGGTCTTCGCCGTGCTCTGGGCGGCGACGATCATCGGCAATATCGGCTCCTTCATGCGCGACGTCGCCAGCGCCTGGCTGGTGACCGACCTCTCCGGCGCGCCCGCCGCGGTGGCGCTGGTCCAGGCGGCGGCGACGCTGCCGATCTTCCTGCTGGCGATCCCCGCCGGCGTGCTCTCCGACATCCTCGACCGCCGCAAGTTCCTGATCGCGATCCAGATCCTGCTCGGCTGCGTCAGCCTTTCCCTGATGGCGCTGGCGAGCACCGGCCAGCTCAGCGTGCCCGCCTTGGTCGGTCTCACCTTCCTCGGCGGTGTCGGCGCGGCGCTGATGGCCCCGACCTGGCAGGCGATCGTGCCCGAGCTGGTCGGCAAGGCCGATCTAAAGAGCGCTGTCGCGCTCAACTCGCTCGGCATCAACATCTCGCGCGCCATCGGCCCGGCGCTGGGCGGCCTGATCCTCGCCGCTTTGGGCGCGGGCTTCACCTATGGCGCGGATGTGCTGAGCTACGTCATCGTCATCGGCGCGCTGGTCTGGTGGCGGCGGCCGCAAGGGGCGGACGATGCACTGAGCGAGCGCTTCGCCGGCGCCTTCCGGGCCGGCTTGCGCTACGCCAAGGCGAGCCGCGAGTTGCATGTCGTGCTGCTGCGCGCCGCGATCTTCTTCGCCTGCGCCAGCGCCGTCTGGGCGCTGCTGCCGCTGGTCGCGCGCAACCTGCTCGGCGGCGGCGCCGGGTTCTACGGCATCCTCCTCGGGGCGGTCGGCGCCGGGGCGATCGGCGGTGCCGTGCTGCTGCCGCGCCTGCGCGCCCGGCTCGACGCCGACGGGCTCCTGCTGCTCTCGGCCGTCGTCACCGCCGCGGTGATGGCGGCGCTGACGCTCGGCCCGCCGCAAGGACTGGCGCTGCTCATCCTGCTGCTGCTCGGCGCGGCCTGGATCGTCGCGCTGACGACGCTCAACGGCGTCGCCCAAGCGATCCTGCCGAACTGGGTGCGCGGGCGGGCGCTTGCCGTCTACCTCACCGTGTTCAACGGCGCGATGACCGCCGGCAGCCTCGGCTGGGGCGCGGTAGCTGAGGCCGCAGGTATCCGCGGCACCTTGCTGATCGGCGCCGGCGCGCTGCTCGTCGCCGGCCTCGTCATGCACCGGATCAAGCTGCCGGCGGGCGAGGCCGATCTCGCTCCGTCCAACCATTGGCCTGAGCCGCTCACGGCGGCCGCCATCGAGAACGACCGCGGGCCGGTGCTGATCCTGATCGAGTACAGCGTCCCGGCCGCTGATCGCGAAGCTTTCCTGCGCGCGATCAATGCGCTCTCGGTCGAGCGG
Source organism: Allobosea sp. (assembly GCA_024231975.1). GTDB lineage: Bacteria > Pseudomonadota > Alphaproteobacteria > Rhizobiales > Beijerinckiaceae > Allobosea. Next base: position 47,800 of record JAAEQB010000118.1, on the reverse strand, counting down.
CGCCGCGACGGCGCCTATGGCTGGGGCGTCACCGAGGATACCGCCGATCCCGGCAAGCTGGTCGAATGGTTCATGGTCTCGTCCTGGGCCGAGCACCTGCGCCAGCATCGCCGCGTCTCGAAAGCCGATGCCGACCTGCAGAGCGAGGTCAGGCGCTTCCATGTCGGGGACGCCGGACCGGTGGTGCGCCATTTCCTCCATGTCGATCCGCTGCATCCTCATCCGGCTCCCTCTGGCCGGGAGATGGAATCGTGATGCGGCGCCGTTCGATCGCACTGGCCGGTGCGTGCTGGCTGGCGCTGGCGGGCGTCGCCGTGGCGCAGGCCGACAAGCCTGCCGGCACGCCGGAGAAGGATCCGTTCGACCGCTTCAAGGACATCCCTCTGACGACGGATGGCGCAGTCACGCTCAGCCTCGGCGGGCAGGTCCGCATTCGCCCGGAGTTCTCGCGCCATCCCGTCTTCGGGCTGGCGGCGCCGGATCACAATAACGGCCTGCTGATCCGCTCCTTCCTGTCGGCGGATCTGCGGCTCGGCCCCTATCTGCGCGCTTTCGTCGAGGTCGTCAGCGGCCAGGCGCCGATCTGGGCCGGCACGCCGCCGGGAACGCAGCTCGATCGGCTCGACCTGCGCCAGGGCTATGGCGAGTTGAACCTGCCGGTCACGGCCGGCAGCCTGATGGTCCGCGGCGGGCGGCAGGAGATGAGCTTCGGTTCCTCGCGCCTGATCTCGGTGCGCGACAGCCCGAACATCAGGCGCGCCTTCGACGGCGTCCGCGCTGCCTGGATCGCCGCGCCCGACACCCGCATCGACGCTTTCCTGGTGCGGCCGGTCGTGCCGCTGGCGGGACTATTCGACGACAAGTCCGACCCTGCCCAGCTGTTCTGGGGCGTGTACGGGACAAGCCCGGTTCCCGGCACCCATGGCCTCAAGGCCGATCTCTATTATCTCGGCCTGAACCGCGAGAACGCCCGCTTCGCGCAAGGCACGGCCGACGAGCATCGCCACACCGTCGGCGCCAGGCTGTTCGGCAAGGCCGGCGGCTTCGACTGGAACCTCGAAGGCGCCTATCAGTTCGGCGATTTCGGACGCGCCGACATCCAGGCCTGGATGGCCTCGGCCGTGGTCGGCTACAGCTTCGCGGACCTGCCCTTCGCGCCGCGCCTTGGCCTCAACGCCGATGCCTTCAGCGGTGACCGCAATCTCGGCGACGGCAAGCTCGGCACCTTCAACCCGCTCTTTCCGCGGCTGCCCTACTTCTCCGAGGCCAATCTCGTCGGTCCGGCCAACCTGATGAACATCCAGCCCAACATCACGCTGAGCTTGCTGCCCAAGGTCAAGCTGACGGTCGGCTGGAACCCGCTCTGGAAGCAGGAAAAGGCCGATGCCTATTACGGCCCGGCGATCACCCCGGTCGCGCGCACGGCCGGCGGGGCCGGCCGCTATCTCGGGCACCAACTCTCGACCACGCTGGAATGGAGCCCGACCGAGCATCTGACGCTGGGCGGAACCTATGTCGCCTATGAGCCCGGCGAGCGCGTCAGCAGGGCCGGCGGCGTTTCCGGCTCCTTCACCGCCGGCTGGGCGACGCTCGCATTCTGAGCGCCGGGGATGACCGTGAAAATCGTCAACCAGCGCCGCAGAACGACAATCCGAAGATCATCCTGCCAGCGATAATGCTGCTTGATGCCTGGCGCCGGCCCGGCGCTTCTGACCATCGGATCGCGATCCGGAGACCATCATGTCCAACTATCAGCAAGTCCTGACGCCCAAGAACTGCCAGATGATCTTCATCGACCAGCAGCCGCAGATGGCGTTCGGCGTCCAGTCGATCGACCGGCAGGTGCTGAAGAACAACGTCGTCGGCCTGGCCAAGGCCGCCAAGGTCTTCAACGTCCCGACCACGATCACCACGGTCGAGACCACGAGCTTCTCCGGCCACACCTATCCCGAGCTGCTCTCGGTCTTCCCCGAGAACAAGATCCTCGAGCGCACCTCGATGAACTCCTGGGACGACCAGAACGTCCGCGACGCGCTCGCCGCCAACAACCGCAAGAAGGTCGTGGTCTCCGGGCTCTGGACCGAGGTCTGCAACACCACCTTCGCGCTCTGCGCCATGCTGGAGGGCGGCTACGAGATCTACATGGTGGCGGACGCTTCCGGCGGCACCTCCAGCGACGCGCACAAATACGCCATGGACCGCATGGTCCAGGCCGGCTGCGTGCCGGTGACCTGGCAGCAGGTCCTGCTCGAATGGCAGCGCGACTGGGCCCATCGCGACACTTACGACGCCGTCATGGCGATCGTGAAGGAGCATTCCGGCGCCTACGGCATGGGCGTCGACTACGCCTACACCATGGTCCACGGCGCGGCCGAGCGGGTCACCCATGGCGAGCGCATCGGCCCGAACCCCGCCACGGTGGTAAACTGAGCCACGTCGGGTAAGTCCGGTCGGCATGCCCGGCCGTCTCGGTCGCGCCTCTCTCTGAACCCTGGCAGGCGCGGCGACGGTCGCCTACCTGTTGCCGGTCGTGCATGATGATCATGTGCCGACGATCCGGGCGGCCGGCTGTTGCCGCGCCCGGACGATCGGATTTGCAGAGCAGCGGCTGCGACGCAAGGGCGATGCGGCTGCCGGGAGTGGCGCTATGGAGCTTTCGACCGCGCTGGATTCAAAGGGGTTTTACGGCCAGCGCACCGCCGATCACTTCGGCATGGAAGCAGGTCTGCTCTCCGAGTTCCGCCTGGACGGGCAGATCGGGCTGGCCGCGACCCGGCTCTCCTGCGGGCGCCGCTTCCGGGAGCGCACCGGTCCCCCGCCCGAGGAGAGTGCCTTCTCGATCCTCTACCAGGTCGAGGACCTCGATGATCATGCCTGCTGGCGCGGCGGCGAAAGGCAACGTTCGGGCACCTTCCTCGCCCGGTCAGTGAATGTCGTCGACCTGCGCGAGGGGCCACAATGGCAATTCAAGGGCCGGTTCGAAGCACTTCAGTTCTATGTTCCGTCGGACGCCGTCGCGACGATCGCCGCGCAGCATGGCGGCCGCGTCGCTGCGAGCCTGCGCTGGGAGAAGGATGCGCGCGACGAGGTCCTCTGGGGTCTGTCGCATGCCCTGCTCCACGCCTCGCTCTCGGCCGGCGCGAACCAACTGCTGATCGACCAGATCGCGATCAGCCTGCTGACCCATTTCGCACAGGCCTATGGCGGGCTTGAAACCGATCCCTCCGCCCGGTTCGGGCAGCTCGCCGCCTGGCAGCTGCGCCGCGCCAGGGAGATCATGACGATGCGCCTGGCGTCTAATCTGACGATCGCGCAGGTGGCGAGCGAGTGCCGGCTGACGCCGAGCCATTTTGCCCGGGCCTTTCGCCAGAGCACCGGGGTCGCTCCGCAACGCTATCTGATGCAGCTAAGGATAACCGAGGCCAAGAAGCATCTCTCCCAGCAGCATCTTCCTTTGTCTGATATCGCCCTGATGTGCGGCTTCGGCGATCAGAGCCATTTCACCCGGGTCTTCCGGCAGCTCACCGGGACAAGCCCCGGCGCCTGGCGCCGCAATCAGAAGAATCTGCGGATCAGCGAGGGCGGGTATCCGCCCTCCTGAACCGCGTACGTTCGGACGCGGTAGCGATGATCTAGGCGGACAGGAAACGCGCCGCAGCGACGATTTCGGCCTCGCGCATCTCGTGGCCGCCCGGGTGCCAGACCGTCTCGACCCCGGCGCCCTGGCTGGTGAGCCAGCGTTCGAGCTGCTCGGTGAGCGCAGCGGGCGAGATCGGATCGCGCTGCCCCGCCGTGATCAACACCTCGACCGTCGACAGGCCCGGCTGCGGCGCCGGTTCGAACGGGATCAGCGGGTGCATCAGCACGACACGATCGAACAGCTCCGGGGCGGCGAAGATCACGGAGGCGAGGATGTTCGCCCCGTTGGAATAGCCGATTCCATAGACCTTGGCGCCGGGATTGGCGGCGCGATGGGCGCGGACGAAGCCGATCATCTTGCGCGTGCGCTCGGCAAGGTCGGCCATGTCATAGACGCCTTCGCCGGTCCGGCGGAAGAAGCGGGCGGCGCCATGCTCGGAGACGTCGCCGCGCGGCGCGATGATCCCGGCCTGCGGAGCGATCTGCGAGACGAGGCCGGAGAGCTGGCGCTCGTCTCCGCCGGTGCCGTGGAAGGCGAAGACCAGCGGCGCGCCGGGTGCGGCCGGCTTGGCGTAGTGGTGATAGGCATTCGTGTCTGACGGCACGTGCGACTGGGTGCTCATCGCGATCTCCTTGCGGGCTTGCGGGGCGACCCGCCGCAGGGGGACGGGTCGCACGATCGGCTCAGTTCTGGATCGGCGGCAGGATGCGCTCGAGCTGGGCACGCAGATGGGCATGCTGGTGCGGCAGCTTCAGCGCCTCGCCGAGATGGGCGGTGTCCTCGTCCCGGGTGAAGCCGGGTTCGTTGGTGGCGATCTCGAAGAGCACGCCGCCGGGAGCTCGGAAATAGATCGCCCAGAAGTAGTCGCGATCGATCTGCGGGGTGACCTGGTAGCCGGTGTCCATCAGGGCCTTGCGGACTTCGGCCTGCGCGGCCTTGTCGGCGACAGCGAAGGCGACGTGGTGCACCGAGCCGGCGCCCTGCCGGGCGTTGTCGCCACCGGGCAGCGTCTCGACGTCGACGATGTCGGCTCCGTTGCCGCCGGGCACGGCATAGCGCGTCACCGCACCCTGCCTGTCGACCACCTCGTAGTTCATGAACTTCAGCAATTCGCCCGTCGCCCCCTCGTCGCGCAGCCGCAGGGTCACGCCGCGGAAGCCGTGGACGCCCTCGGCGGAGGGAACCGGCCCACCGGCGAAGGGCGCGCGCGTGTCGCCGGCGATGCCGACCAGAGAGAAGCTGTCGCCATCCGGCCCCTGGAAACGCAGATGCTTCTCGCCGAACAGCTCGGTTTCGCCGAGCCCGGCGACGCCAGCCTTGTCGAGGCGCTCTTTCCAATAGGCGAGCGCCTCGGGGGCGACGGCGAACTGGGTCTCGCCGACCTCGCCGATGCCGGACCGCCGCCTGGCGATGTGCGGGAAGGGGAAATAGGTCATCACCGTGCCGGGCGTGCCGATCTCGTCGCCGTAATAGAGGTGATAGACGTCCGGCGCGTCGAAATTGACGGTCTTCTTGACCCGGCGCAGGCCGAGCGTGTGCGTGAAGAAGCTGTTGTTGACCTGGGCGTCCGCGGCCATCGAGGTGACGTGGTGAAGACCCTTGATCTGCTTGAGCATGACTCTGTCTCCGAATGTCTTCGCCAGGGTTCCTGCCCGGCGTGATCAGGAAGATGGGCCAACCCAGCCATTGCTTGAATAGCTGTATTCATCAGCTTATTATTGCGATTATCGCGATAATGGAGAGCGCCTGTGATCGGCGAACTGGAGGCGGTCCGGGTCTTCTTGGCAGTGGCCGACAAGCGCGGCTTCGCCGCGGCCGCGGCCGCTCTGGGCATGACGCCGAGCGCTGCCACGCGCGCTGTCGCCGCCTTGGAGGCCCGGCTCGGCGTGCAGCTCTTCATCCGCACGACGCGCACGGTAGCGCTGACGGCGGCCGGGGCGCTCTATGCCGAGCGCGTGCGCCCGCTCACCGCCGGGCTGGCGCGGGCGATACAGGAGACCCGTGAAACCCATGGGCTGGTCGCGGGCACCCTGCGCATCGCGGCGCCGCTCTCGCTCGGGCTCAAGGTGCTGCCCTCGGTGTTGACGCAGTTCGGGCTGGCCCATCCCTCCGTCCGGGTGGCGCTGAGCCTGACCGATGCCTTCGTCGACATCCTCGACGGCGGCGCCGATCTCGCCATTCGCGTCTCGGGCATGCCGACCGACAAGTCGACGATCTGGCGCAAGCTCTGCCCGGTGCCGCGGCTGCTGGTCGCCGCGCCGTCCTATCTGCTGGGGCGCGGCACGCCGCAAAGCCCAGACGACCTCTCCGAGCACGAGCTGCTCGCCTATGGCGGCGAGCCTGCCGGCGAGGGCTGGGAGCTGCGGCACGGGGTGGAGCGCAGCCTGGTGCGGGCGGCCGGCCGCTTCCGGGCCGATAGCGGCGACCTGCTGGCCGAGCTCGCCGTCAATGGTGAGGGCGTCGCGCTGCTACCGCGCTTCATCGTCGCCGACGCGCTGGCCTCGCGACGTCTGGTGCCGGTGCTTGAGGCCTGGCGGCCGGAGGAGCTCTGGCTGACGCTCTACTATCCGCCCTATGAGCGCCTGCCGCTGCGCGTCGCGACCTTCTCCGATTTCTTCGAGATCCATGTGACGCAGACGCATCCGCTCTGAGGCGCAGGCCCCCGGGGTGGGACTTGTCGCCACCGGTTTTCGAACAACCCCTCGGCGAGGCCTGGAGTGCTGCCATCCGATTGAGCGGCTCCCGTCTTTCGAACTAGAATGCGGGCACGAACGGAGCTTCGTGACGCTCCGGTGCAAACGATCGTGCCTTTGTCCAAGACGCTCCCCAGCAAATGCCCTGGAATCGCCTTTCGGGCTAGCGGCAGAACAGACTGCAGCCACGCCCGCGTGTTTGATCGGCGACACCGTCGAGGCGGAGGATCGCGAGGATGACTGGGCGTGGACTGCACCATGTCACCGCAATCGCCACGAATGCGTCATGCAATCTCGACTTCTATACGGGCGTGCTCGGCCTGCGCCTGGTGAAGCGGACGGTGACCCATGAGGATCCCGGCGCCTACCATCTGATCTATGGCGACGAGGAGGGTTCGCCCGGCAGCCGCTTGTCCTTCTTCTCCTGGGTGAGCGCGGTCGCGAGCGGGCGTTCCAGCAGCTCCGAATATGTCTCCTTCGCGGTGGCGCCGGAGGCGATCGGCTGGTGGGAGGCGCGGCTCGCCGCCTGCAAGGTGCCTTGCCGGCAGACGCGCACCTCGGACGGGTGCCCCAAGTTGATGCTGGAGGATCCCGACCGGACACCGCTCGCCCTCATCGGCTCGGAGCTTGCTCCCGGGACGACGACCTGGTCGCCGCCCGACATCCCCGAGGCCTTCGCCGTCCGCGCGCTCCACGGCGTGACCTTGAGCCTGCGCGGCACCGAGCTGATGGCGCGGCTTCTCACGCAGGTGCTGGGTTTCGCCGAAGTCGCGAGCGCGAGCGATCAGCTGGTCTTCTCGGCGCATGGCGGCCCGGGCGGCCGGCTGTGCCTGCACCGGCGGGGCGGGCGCTCGCGCCCCAGGCTCGGGGCCGGCGTGATCCATCACGTCGCATTCCGCGCCAGGGACGAGGCCGATCTCGCTGTGATGGCGGGCAAGCTGCAGGAGACCTTCGGGATCGTCGCGAGCCCGGCCAAGGATCGGCATTACTTCCGGTCGATCTATTTCCGCGGTCCGGACGGCATCCTGATCGAGATCGCGACGGACGGCCCGGGCTTCCTGATCGACGAGACCCGCGAGACTCTGGGGACGCGCCTGATCTTCCCGCCGAGCCTGCAGGACCGGCAGGACGAGCTGCTGCGCATTCTGCCGCCGCTCGACCGGGTCTTTTCGAACTGAGCTGCGCGGCGCCGGGCGCAGCGCAGGATCGCGATCTCGGGCAACCGGCCCGCACGGCCATGTGGCGCTGGTGCTCGGGCCGCCCTGGGAACAGCCGATGGCTCGGCCCTGAAAATACGAATGGCGCCCGAGGGGGGCGCCATCAATTCAGGCTCGGCTTCAGGCTTATTTCACGAAGGCGTCGAGCTTGCCGTAATGTTCGGCCAGCAGATAGTAGAAGGTCAGGCGCGACTTGGTCTTGTCCACCTTCATATGATCGCAGGTCGCCTTGATGGAGGCGTCGAGGTCGGCGCTCTTCAGGCCGAGTTTCTTCTTCAGGAAGTTCTCGCGGACTCGGTCGAGTTCGGCTGGGTCGGAGCAGGCGACATAGCGGGTGTCGGGCTTGCTCATGACCAGCGCATAGGCCTTGCTCATGCCGGCGAAGGCGGCCTCGTTAACAGGCTTCTTGGCGAACTTCTTGACGTCGGCGAGATGATCCATCGGGTACCCCTCTGAAGACATATCGGTTCGTAGGCGCGCTGGACTCAGCGTTACGCCTTCGGAAACGATATCCGGCTTTTTTGCCGCAGGCGAGAGGCGCAGTCGCGAAAACTCCAGCGATTCCTCTGCGTTTCCGGGTTGCATCCGCGATATGGCAGACCGGCGTCCAGGGTTGTTGAAGCCAGCGCTGGCAAGTGCTGCGATGCAGCATTCCCTCGGAGGTCTTTCAGTCATGAAGCCGACGATTCTGATGGCGCCACGCATGCCGGCGCGCCTGCTCGCGCGCCTGGAGGAGCGGTACGAGGTCCTGGGGCCGATGTCCCATTCCGCGCCGGATGCGCTGCCCGCAGGGGCGGAAGCGGCGCGCGTGCTCCTGACGATCGGCTCCTTGAAAACAGACGCTGCCCTGATCGAAGCCTTGCCCAATCTCGGTCTCATCGCCTGCTACGGCACGGGCAATGAAGGGATCGAGCGGGCCGCCGCCAAGGCGCGTGGCATCCTGGTCAGCAATGCCGCCGACGCCAATGCGACGAGCGTCGCCGAATTCGCTGTGGGGTTGATGCTGGCGAGCGCCCGGCAGATCGGCGCCGCCGAACGCTTCCTCCGGGCCGGCCGCTGGCAAGGCAATGCGATCGAGCGCATGGCGCATGTGCCGGGTTTGGCAGGGCGCAAGCTTGGAATTTTCGGGCTAGGCGCCATCGGCCAGCGCATTGCGACGCGTGCCGCGGCCTTCGACATGACGATCGGCTATCACAACCGCTCGCCGCGGCCGGAGTTGCCCTATCAGTATCACGACAGCCTGCTCGGCCTTGCCGAATGGGCTGATATCCTGATGGTCTCGGTCCGCGCGAGCAGCGAGACGCGTCATGCGATCGACGCCGAGGTCCTGCGCGCTCTTGGTCCACAGGGCCATCTCGTCAACATATCGCGCGGGATTGCCGTCGATGAGGCAGCCCTGGTCGAGGCCCTGGAGAACGGCAGGATCGCGGGCGCGGCGCTTGACGTCTACGAGCACGAGCCTCTTGTTCCGGATCGGCTCAAGGCGCTGGAGAACGCGGTGCTGACGCCCCATATCGCGGCGAACGCCGAATCGGCGCAGATCGCGCAGCAGGAGCTGCTGCTCGCCAATCTCGAAGCGTTCTTCGCCGGCCAGCCGCTGCTGTCGCCCGTCGCGATCTAGGGGAGCAGCGCAGGATCTGGGCCCTCGCTTCAGCTGTCAGGGCATCACGACCACCGGCGTGCCCATGCGGACGCGGGCGTAGAGATCGATCACGTCGCTGTTGTGCATGCGGAAACAGCCATAGGAGGCGGCGGTGCCGACCGAGCGCGGGTTATTGGTGCCGTGGATGGCGTATTGCCCGCCCGGGCCGAGGCCGATGACACGCGCGCCCATCGGGTTGTTGGAGGCGCCGCCGGGGATCACGTCGGGCAGGCGCGGATTGTCGCGCTTGACTTCCGCTGGCGGGCTCCAGGCCGGATCGACCTGGAGCTCCTCGACATATTTGACGCCGCGCCACTGCTTGCCGGCCTTGCCGACGGCGATGGTGTAGCGCAGCGCCTGGCCGGGCGCGGCGATGTAGTAGAGCTTGCGCTCGGCCGTCCGGATCAGGATCGTGCCGGGCTGGTAGCGATAATCGGGGAAGTCGACGACCTCTCGCGCCTGGGCAGGACGCACCAGGAGCAGCATCAGCAGCGAGAGCGCTGCCGCGAGGGTGAAATCGATCGGTCCGTGCCGGCCAGCCATGGCCTTCTCCCTGAGAAACGGAATGTTCCGGGAGCGGATTTGGGCTGACCGCCGGTGAATCGAGGGTTCAGCAGCATGGTGAACCCTGGATTCAGCATGAATCCGGGCTTAACCCGCCTCAGGCGATGGCGCTGCTCAGCGCAATCGCCGCCAGCAGGAGCGACAGCAAGGCGGCGAGGGCGAGGTCGATCGGACCGTGCGCAATGCTCATGACGGTGTCCTCCGCGCGGCCTGCGATCCGATATCGGGCGGCGCTGCGCCCGTCATGACGGAACCGGCGGGTACGGTCCACGAACGACGATGGCCGGCGTGAACGGCCCGTTAAGCCCTTCAGCGGGGTTTGCGGAAAATACGCGGAAGGCGAAAATCAGGCCTTCTCGACCACCAGCGTCGCGCCGTCGACCCGCACGACGCGGATCTCGGTGCCGGCGAGCAGTTCCGGGCCGGTGACGCGCCAGGAGGAATCGCCGACGCGGATGCGGCCTTCCCCACCGGTCATCGTCGCCTCCAGCTTGAAGACCTTGCCGATCAGCTGGCGGCCGCGATCGTTCAGGCCCATCGCGATGTCCGGCTCCTCGCTGCGGTGGCGCGAGACGGCGCGGCCGATGAGGACGCAGGCGACGGCGAGCCCCGCGAAGACCAGCCAGGCGCCCTGCCAGGCGAGGCCGGTCAGCCCGACGACGGCGCCGGTCAATAGCGCGGCAAGCCCGAGCCAGAGCAGGAAGACTCCCGGCGCCAGCATCTCGCCGCCGACCAGGACGAGCCCGATCACGATCCAGCCCCAGCCGCCGAAGGAGGCGAACCAGTCGAGCATGCTCAGCCCTCCGTGCGGCCGGCCGTCGGCACGGAGCCCGCGCGCCGGCTCGCCGCGGCATCCTCGCCGAACACGGCCTTGGTCAGCTGAGCGATGCCGCCGACGGTGCCGGCCAGCGCCGCAGCCTCGATCGGGACGATCACCACCTTGCTGTTATGGGCGCTCGCCATCGCTTTCAGCGCCTCGGTGTAGCGTTCGGCGATCAGGAAGTTCGCGGCCTGGATGTCGCCGCGGCTGATCGCCTCGCTGACCATGGCGGTCGCATTGGCTTCGGCCTGGGCCAGACGCTCGCGCGCCTCGGCGTCGCGCAGCGCCGCTTCCTTGCGGCCCTCGGCGGCGAGGATCTGCGACTGCTTCTGACCCTCGGCCTTCAGGATCTCGGCCTGGCGCTGGCCTTCGGCCTCGAGCACGGCGGCGCGCTTCTCGCGCTCGGCCTTCATCTGCCGGTTCATCGCGCCGGCGATGTCGGCCGGCGGCAGGATGTCCCGGATCTCGATACGGGTGACCTTGACGCCCCAGGGCGAGGCCGCGGCGTCCATGACCCGCAGCAGCCGCTCGTTGATCTCGTCGCGATGCGAGAGCAGCTGGTCGAGGTCCATCGAGCCGACCACGGTGCGGATATTGGTCATGGTCAGGACCATCAGCGCCTGGGCGAGATGGGAGACCTCGTAGCAGGCCCTGGCGGCGTCGAGCACCTGGTAGAAGGCGGCGGCGTCGATGCGCACGCCGGCATTGTCCTTGGTGATCGCTTCCTGCGAGGGAATGTCGAGCACCTGCTCCATCACATTCACCTTGTGGCCGATGCGCTCGATATAGGGCACGATCAGCCCGAGGCCCGCTCCCAGCGTGCGCGAATAGCGGCCGAAACGCTCGACCGTGTAATTGTAGCCCTGCGGGATGGTGCGCACCCCGAGCGCGATCGTCAGGATCACCAGCGCGACCAGCGCGACGACGACGATGTCGAAGCCAGTAGGATTCATCTCAGCTCTCCGGCCCAGTCGGGGCGTTCGGTTCAAGCGTGCCTTTGCGAGCGTCTGATGACAGCTCGCGGGGTGGCTTGCCTTCGAGATAGCCGACGACCCGCCACATCATCGTACCGACGGCGTTGCACTCCTCGTCGCTGAGCACGCCCATCATCGCCTCGATCCGGGCGGCGTGGATCGCCAGCGCCTTGCGGGTCAGGACCTCGCCGTCCTGCGTCAGCCAGAGCCGGCGCACGCGCCGGTCGGCCTCGTCGTTGCGACGCTCGATCAGGCCGCGCCGCTCAAGCTCGGGCAGGAGCATGCTCATGGCGCTGCGGCCGACCAGAAGCTTCTCGGCGAGCTGCTGCTGGGTCAGGCCGGGCGTGCGGAAGACGTTGGCGAGCACGTCGTAATGCGCGAGCTGGATGCCGAGCGGCGCCAGCGCCTCGGAGAAGACCTTCTTCCAGAGCTGGTGCATGCGCGCCACCGCGAGCCAGTTCTTGAAACGCGGCAGATCCCAGGGCAGCCGCGCGGTGCTCCAGCCCTCAGCCTCGGTTGCGGAAATCGGCTCTTGCATTTTGTTCATTGCTGAACATAATTGTTCAAGGCTGAACGAACAAGGTTTCCGATCATGCCCGGCACAGCGCTTCGCGTCATTCGTCCTCTCGTCCGCATCGGCAGTTTTATCGCCCCGCATACGGCCGGGCGCGCCGCCTTCAAGCTCTTCTGTACCCCGCCGCGCCCGCCGGGACCACAGAGCCGGACCGGCAAGGCGATCGTCGCCGCCCGTTCCCGGCTGGAGCCGGCGATCAGGCAGGCGGTGTCCTACCCGTGCGGGACGGTCAGCACCTATCTGTTCGAACCTGAGCCTCGCTTGCAAGATGGCGATGCTCCGGCACCGACGGTGATCCTGCTGCATGGCTGGAACAGCGAGGCGGCGTTCATGACCGCTTTCGTGCAGCCCTTGCTGGCGCAGGGTTTTCGCGTCGTCGCCTTCGACATGCCGGCGCATGGTGCTTCGACCGGGGCCGAGCTCAACATTCCGCTCGGCGTCGCAGCGCTCGCCGCCGTGACGCGCGTCTTCGCGCCGGTGCATGCAATCGTGGCGCACTCCTTCGGCGGGGCGATCACATTGGCGGGCCTTGCCCGCAGCGTGCCGGGCCAGCCGCGGGTCAAGGCGAACCGGCTCGCTCTGGTCGCGGCACCGTCCTCGGTGACGACGATCACCCGCAATTTCGGTGCGACGATCGGGCTGGGGCGCCGCGGCCAGGCGGCGCTGGAGCGCCGTATCCACAGTGTCGCCGGCAATCCGGTCGAGGCCTTCGAGGGCGGCGATCAATTGGAGGCGATCGGCCTGCCGACCCTGGTGATCCATGACCGGCAGGATCGCGAGCTGGACTTCCACCACGCGCAGGCGCTGGCGGCGGCCGGGCCGTTCGTGACGCTGCAGGAGACCAGCGGGCTCGGCCACCGGCGCATCCTGCAGGCGAAGCAGGTGGTGGAGAGCGTGACGCGCTTCGTGGTGGGATAGCGCCCTACCTCACACCCAGCCCATCAGCTCCCGGCGCACCACCGCCTCGATCACCTGCATGCCCTCCTCGGAATCGTTGAGGCAGGGCAGATAGGCGAAGTCCTTGCCGCCATTGTGCAGGAAGATCTCGCGGTTCTCGCCGTCGAGTTCCTCCAACGTCTCCAGGCAATCGGCCGAGAAGCCGGGCGCGACGATCGCCAGCGACTTGGTGCCGCCTTGCGCCAGCGCCTTCACGGTTTCGTCGGTATAGGGCTGCAGCCACTCGTCCGGCCCGAAGCGCGACTGGAAGGTCAGGCGGAAGCGCTCCTCCGAGAGGCCGAGCTTGTCGCGCAGCAGCCGGGCGGTGACGGCGCACTGGCAGTAATACGGATCGCCCTTGAGTAGGTATTCTTTCGGCATGCCGTGCAGCGAGCAGAGGATCACCTCGGGCTCGAAGGAGAGCTTGCCGAGCGAGGCTCGGATCGAGGCGGCGAGCGCGTCGATATAGGTGGGGTCGGCATAATAGGGATGGGCGACCCGCACTGTCGGCTGCCAGCGCATCTCCATCAGGGCGCGGAAGGCCTGGTCGCAGGCGGTCGCCGAGGTCGGTGCGGCATATTGCGGATAGAGCGGCACCAGGAGGATGCGGTCGCAGCCTTCCGCGAGCAGCGCCTTCAGGCGGCTCTTCACATCCGGCAGGCCGTAGCGCATCGCCCAGTCGACGGTGATGCGGCCATCGGTATCGCCCGCCAGCCGCTCGGCGAGCTTCTCGGTCTGCGCGCGCGTGATCGTCTTGAGCGGGCCTTCATTGCGCTCCTTGTTCCAGATCGTCGCGTAGTCCTTGCCTTTGCGGCCGGGGCGCGTCGACAGGATGATCAGGTTGAGGATCGGCCACCATTTCCAGCGCGGTTCCTCGATGACGCGGCGGTCGGAGAGGAATTCCTTGAGATAGGCCCGCATCGGCTTGTAGCTCGTGCCCTCGGGCGTGCCGAGATTCATCAAGAGCACGCCGATGCGGCCGCTTTTGATGGTGGCGTGGTCGGGCGGCAAACTCGGCTTGAGGTTCATCACATCCGCTTTCGTTCGGCTGTGATTTAGACGAGTTACGGTTTTCGTCCAGTCGGGCCGTACGGGGTGCGACACTGCGGAAGCAGGGGTCTCGCAAGCCGGCTAGGCTCTTGCTAGTCTTTGTCGAAATCAAAACCGCAGGGGTTCGCGCCGATGACCAAGATGACCCGCCGCCACGCGTTTCGCGTTCTCGGCGCTCCCGCAGCCCTTGCCGCCACCGCGCCGGTCGCGAAGGCGCAGACGCCGCCGGCGAGCTTCACGCTGCTGCTGGTCAACGACATCTACAAGATGAGCGACGACAAGGGCAAAGGCGGCTTCGCCCGGGCCGCTGGCATCGCCAAGGCCGAGCGCGCGCGCGGCGTGCCGGTGCTGTTCTGCCATGCCGGCGACTGCTACTCGCCCTCGCTGATGTCGGGCTTCGACCAGGGCGCCCATATCGTCGCGATGCAGAACAAGATGGGCATCGACGTCTTCGTGCCCGGCAATCACGAGTTCGACTTCGGCAAGGAGAATTATCTCAAGCTCGCCGCCGCCCAGACCTACCCGACCTTCGCGGCCAATCTGCGCGATGCCGCCGGCAATCCGCTGCCGGGCCACAAGGACTCGCAGATCTTCGAGCTCGGCGGCATCAAGGTCGGCGTCATCGGCACGACCTTCGACCCGACGCCGCAGCTCTCCAATCCCGGCGACCTGAAATTCTCCTCGACCATGGAGGCGCTGCGGCGCGAAGCGCGCAAGCTGAAGGGGGAGGGCGCCGACATCCTCGTCGCGGTGGTGCATGCCGACCGGGCGATGGACTACGAGATCGTGCGCTCGCGCGTGGTCGACATCGTGCTCACCGGCCACGACCATGACCTCGCCATCGCCTATGACGGCAAGGTGGTGATGGTCGAGTCGAACGAAGAGGGCAATTACGTTACCGCGATCGACATCGCGGCCAAGGCTTCGGGCGAGGGTGCCAATCGCAAGGTCGAGTGGACGCCGACCTTCCGCGTCAACGACAGCCGTGCCGCGACGCCCGACCCCGAGGTCGCCGCCATCGTCAAGGGCTACGAGACCGAGCTGTCGAAGGAGCTCGATATCGAGATCGGGACGCTGGCCGCCCCGCTCGATTCCCGCACGGCCATGATCCGCACCCAGGAGACAGCGATCGGCAACCTCATCGCCGACGCGATCAAGGCGGCGACGGGCGCGCAGCTCGCCATCACCAATGCCGGCGGCATCCGCGCCAACAAGCAATACCCCGTCGGCCACAAGCTGACCCGGCGCGACGTTCTGAGCGAACTGCCCTTCGGCAATGCGACCTCCATGGTCGAGATCACCGGCAAGGATGTGAAGGACGCGATCGAGAACGGCCTGCGCGATGCGCCGCAGGGCTCCGGCCGCTTCCCGGTGGTGTCGGGCCTCACCTTCGAGGCCGACCTCAAGCAGCCGCAGGGCTCGCGCGTCACCTCCGTCAAGGTCGACGGCAAGGAGATCGATCCGGCCGGCAAGTACACTGTCGCCACCAACAATTTCATGCTGACCGGCGGCGACGGCTACACCGCGCTTGGCCGCGGCAAGACGCTGATCGGCCTGACCGACGGCAAGCTGATGGCGAACGAGGTGATGGTCTATATCCGCCGCCTCGGCATGGTCGAGGCCAAGGTCGAGGGGCGGGCCGTGCTGAAGTGAGCGGTTTCAGCACGGCGCTCGACGCCTTCCTGGTCGCGCCCGCTTCCGCTTCCTGGCGCGATCTGTCCATCTTCCGCGACGGGACGGTGGCACGTGCCTGCGCCGCCGTCGATGCCGAGCGCGCTGCCGGTCATGTCGTCGCTCCGTCACCGGAGCGCTTCCTGGCGGCGCTCGCCTTGACGCCGCTCGACCAGGTGCGTGTCGTCATCCTCGGCCAGGACCCATATCCGACGCCCGGCCATGCCAACGGGCTCGCCTTCTCTTATGTCGGGCCAACGCCGCTGCCGCGCTCGCTGGTCAATATCTACAAGGAGCGGGCCGAGGACCTTGGCCTCGCCGCGCCCGCCAGGGGCGATCTCTCCGACTGGGCGAAGCAGGGTGTGCTGCTTCTCAACACCGCGCTGACGGTGCGCGAGGGCGCGACGCAGGCCGGCTCGCATCTCAAGCTCGGCTGGCGGGCGGTGACGGACGCGATCCTCGCTGCCGTCTCGCAGCGGCGGCCGCATGTCGTGTTCATGCTTTGGGGATTACCGGCGCAGGCCAAGCGCGCCCTGATCGACGAGAGCAGGCATCTCGTCATCGCCAGCGCCCATCCTTCACCGCTGTCAGCGCGGCGCGGCTTCTTCGGCTCGAAGCCGTTCAGCCAGGCGAATGACTGGCTGAAGGCGAAGGGGGAGGAGCCGATCGATTGGTGAGTGCGGGATCTCCGCTCCTTTCAGGCAGGGACGAGGCGTAACTCGGACCTTGCCGAGGAGCTGCAAAGGCCAAGAGAAGCTCAACTCCCCTGCCCGGCCGCCCACAAGCCGAAGAACAGCGCCGCGCCCAGCACCGCGACGAAGGCGGCCGCGAGCACTTCGAGCCCGGCGATGATCCGGGCTCCTTTCAGCGAACCGCCGCCGGCGAAGCGTAACGCCGCGAATTTGAAGAACACCGCCAGCGCCGCCAGCGCACCGGTGGTCAGCGCCGTGCCAAGCGCCATGGCGAAGGTCGCGGCGATGCCGGCCCAGAGCAGGCCCTGCGCATTGGCGAAGACGAGGATGATCAGCGCCCCGGCACAGGGACGCAGGCCCGCCGCCAGCACGATACCGGCCATCTCGCGGAATGAGCGCAGGCGCGAGACCTCCTCGGCGCCGGGCATATGGACATGGTCGCAGCTTGCGGCGTCATGCGCCGCACCGCCGCCGAGCGCAACGAGATTCCCTGCCTTGCGCCAGAGCACATAGAGCCCGACCAGCGCGACCAATGCGAAGCTGCCCTGCTCGATCACCCAGGTGGTCGAAGCCATGGTCTTGGCCGTCGCGTTCAGCGCCAGCGTCAGCGCGCCGACCAGCCCGATCGCCACCAGCGCCTGCACCAGCGCCGCCGCGAAGGAGAGCGCCAATCCGCGCTTCAGGCTGCGGTTGTCGGCGACGATGTAACCGGAGATCACCGCCTTGCCATGGCCGGGCCCGGCGGCATGGAAGACGCCATAGGCGAAGGCGAGCCCGAGCAGGCCGGGCAATGCCGCCGGCGATTGCGCGATCGCCTTCAGCGTCGCCGTCAGCTCGCGGTAGAAGCTCGACTGCCAGGCGAGAATGACTGCGCCGATACCGGTCGTCGCCGGCAGCGCCTCGCGCGGCAGCGCCGTGCCGAACGGGTTGCGCGGCGGCGGAGGCGGCGGCGGGAAATAGAGGCTGGTCAGCCAGGCGATCAGCCCGAGCGCACCGGCGACCAGAGCCAGCGCCAGCAGCGCGACGAGCAGCCGGCGCGGCCAGAGCGGCAGGCCCGACGCGGCGGGCGCGCTCAGGGACATGCCACCAGCGCCCGCGTGGTGACCTGATAGGCGCTCATGTCAGGAGTCGCGGTGATGTCTTCCTGCGCCAGGCGCTGCTGCGTCGCCGCGTCGAGCTTGGGCGGGCGCATGATCCGAACGATGCAGCCCTTGGGCGCATCGCGCGCCGCCACCGCATCTGCCTCCTCGCCGATCTCGAAGGCGACGAAATAGGTGGGATCGCCGACCTCGATGCCGAAGGAGCGATTGGCCGTGGCCGGTGTCTTCAACGGCAGCGTATAGGTCAGCGTCAGGATCTTGTTCTCGTAGGCGAGCGAGGCCTCGCTCGGCGTGCCGAACTCCTGCACCTTGCCGTTCGCCTTGGCGATGGTGAAGAAGCCGACATCGGGCAGCGATTCCATGTTGACCTTGGCGAGCTCGGTCAATTCGTCCGGAGTGATCTTGCCGTCGCCGTTCTTGTCGAGGCCCTGGACCATATAGGCCGAATAAGCCTCGTCGAAGCTCCAACGATGGCGCAGCGCCTTCACCGCGCCGCTGGCGTCATAAAGGATTTCGGTACGCGAGGTCACGAAGACGTGCGGATGCGCCAGCGCCGGCAAGGCAAAGCCGAGCCAGGCCGAAATCGCGGCGAACAGCGTCAGAAGCGTCGAGTATCGCGGCACGCGGCAATTTCCTCGAATCTGCGGCGAATCCGGCCGAGCCTTCATACAAAAACGCGCCTTGCGCGCATACCCTTGCAATCTCGTGCCGAGAGCCCCGCCGGCATCGCCCGCAAAGGCGGCCAAATCGCGGCGCAGGCGGCATCGCCACTCTGGAATCACCCCAGAGTGATTTGACGATATCACGTCAGTTATGACAGCCTTGCTGACGTAATAACGAATTGGAGACCGGCGCTACCGGTCCCTATAGTCGATGGATATGCGATCGTCGGGAGGTCGGCCATGGCCGGTACGCAGCAGACTTCGCAGGACAGCACGGCGAACGAGCCGGAGCTGAGAGCAGTCGCGCTCGACGACAAATACGACCTTTCCAAGCAGCAGATCTTCCTCACCGGGACGCAGGCCATCGCCCGCATGCTGCTGGTCCAGCACGAGCGCGACCGGCGCGCGGGCCTGAACACTGCCGGCTTCGTCTCCGGCTATCGCGGTTCGCCGCTCGGCGGGCTCGATCAGCAGCTCGCCCGCGCCGGCAAACAGCTCAAGCCCGCCAACATCGTCTTCCAGCCCGGCCTCAACGAGGACCTCGCCGCCACCGCGATCTGGGGCACGCAGCAGGCCGAGCTCTCCGGCGAGGGCAAATATGACGGCGTCTTTTCGCTCTGGTACGGCAAGGGCCCGGGCGTCGACCGCACCGGTGACGTCTTCCGCCACGGCAACATGGCCGGCACCTCGCGCCATGGCGGCGTGCTCTGCCTGCTCGGCGACGACCACACCGCCGAGAGCTCGACCAATGCCCACCAGACCGAGTTCGTGCTGGTCGACCGGATGATGCCGATCCTGAATCCGGCCGGCGTCCAGGAGATCATGGACTATTCCCTGCACGGCTTTGCGCTCTCGCGCTTCGCCGGCGTCTGGGTCGGCCTGAAATGCGTCAAGGACAACATCGAATCGACCGCCTCGGTCGACGGTTCGATCGATCGGGTCAGCATCGCCATCCCGGATGATTTCGTGATGCCGCCGGGCGGCCTCAGCATCCGCCGCGAGCTCGACTTCCTCGACCAGGAAAAGCGCCTGCACCTGCACAAGCGCGCCGCCATCCTCGCTTACCTCCGCGCCAACAAGCTCAACCAGACCATCCTCTCCGGCGGGAAGGCGCCGCGGATCGGCATCATCACTGTCGGCAAATCCTATCTCGACGTACGCCAGGCGCTGGAGGAACTCGGCCTCGACGAGGTCCGCGCCAATGATCTCGGCATCCGCCTGTTCAAGATCGCCTGCCCCTGGCCGCTCGATCCGCAGGAGCTGAAGGCGTTCGCCGAGGGCCTCGACCTCGTCATGGTGGTTGAGGAGAAGCGCTCGCTGATCGAGGTGCAGCTGCGCGAGGAGCTATACGGCACCGCCCACCAGCCCATGGTGATCGGCAAGAAGGACGAGCAGGGCGAGTGGCTCTTCCCGGTCCATGGCGCGCTCGATCCCAACGACATCGCCATCGCGCTCGGCGCCCGGCTGCTCCAGTATCGCGATGATCCCACTTTGCGCGCCCGCCTCGAAGAGATCGCCGCCGCGCAGGGCCGCCTCGCCGAGGCCATCGAGGTCGCCAAGCGCACGCCCTATTTCTGCTCGGGCTGCCCGCACAACTCCTCGACCGTCGTGCCCGAGGGCTCGCGCGCCTATGCCGGCATCGGCTGCCACTACATGGTGCAGTGGATGGACCGCGACACCACCGGCTTCACCCAGATGGGCGGCGAAGGCGCCAACTGGGTCGGCGAAGCGCCGTTCTCGAAGCGCGGCCACGTCTTCCAGAATCTCGGCGACGGTACCTACACTCATTCCGGCTCGCTCGCGATCCGCTGGGCCGTCGCCTCGGGCGTCAACATCACCTACAAGCTGCTCTACAACGACGCCGTCGCGATGACCGGCGGCCAGCAGGCGGAAGGGCATCTTTCGCCCGACCAGATGGCGCGCCAGGTCGCGGCCGAGGGCGTCTCGCGCATCGCGGTCGTCTCCGACGATCCCGACAAATATCCGGCCGGCACGCTCTGGCCTCCCGGCACGACCCTGCACCATCGCGACGATCTCGATGCCATCCAGCGCGAGCTTGCCACTGCGTCAGGCGTCTCGCTGCTGCTCTACGATCAGACCTGCGCCACCGAGAAGCGCCGCCGGCGCAAGCGCGGCGCCTATCCCGACCCGGACAAGCGCGTCATGGTCAACGAGCTGGTCTGCGAGGGCTGCGGCGATTGCGGGGTGAAGTCGAACTGCGTCTCGGTGCAGCCGCTCGAGACCGAATTCGGCCGCAAGCGCCAGATCGACCAGTCGAACTGCAACAAGGACTTTTCCTGCGTGAAGGGCTTTTGTCCCTCCTTCGTCACCGTGCATGGTGCGCGGCCGAAGAAGGCGGAGCCACGTACGATGGATGCCTCCGCTCTTGGCGCCAGTGATCTGCCCGAGCCCAAGGTCCCAGCGCTCGACCGCAATTTCGCTGTTGTCGTCACCGGCGTCGGCGGCACCGGTGTCGTCACCATCGGCGCGATCCTCGGCATGGCAGCCCATCTCGAGGGCAAGGGCTGCGGCATGATCGACATGGCCGGCCTCGCCCAGAAGGGCGGCGCGGTGTTCAGCCATGTCCGCCTCGCCCCGACGCCGGAGGAGATTCACGCCATCCGCGTCGCCGCCGGCCAGGCCGATCTCGTGCTCGGCTGCGACCTCACCGTCACCGGCTCGAAGAAGGTGCTGGGCGCCATCCGCCAGGGCCGCTCGGCCGTGGTCGTCAACACCGCCGAATCCATGCCCGGCGATTTCACCCGCAATGCCGATTTCTCGCTGCCGACCGAGCGTCTGAAGCGTTCGATCGTCTCCACGGCCGGGCGCGACGCGACCCATCTCGTCGATGCGACGGCGGCAGCGACCACCTTTCTCGGCAATGCCATCGCCGCCAACATGTTCATGCTCGGCTACGCCTGGCAGTTCGGCGCCGTGCCGCTGTCGCGGGCCTCGCTGCTGCGGGCGATCGAGCTCAACGGCGAAGCCGTGGCGATGAACAAGCAGGCCTTCGAGCTCGGCCGCCGCGCCGCGCATGATCCGGCCGCGCTCAGCTCCGCCCTCGCCGAGGCCAAGGCACCGACCGAGGCGCGCCAGCTCTCGGAGGGCCTCGACGAGATCGTCGCCCGCCGCGTCGACTTCCTCACCGGCTACCAGAACGCCGCCTATGCGGCGCGCTATCGCGAGCTGGTCGAAAAGGTGCGCGCCAAGGAAGCGAGCATCCTTCCCGGCCAGAACGCTTTGGCCGAAGCCGTCGCCCGCTATCTCTTCAAGCTGCTGGCCTACAAGGACGAGTACGAAGTCGCCCGGCTCTACAGCGACGGCGCCTTCCGCAAGCAGCTCGCCGCGACTTTCGAGAAGGACAGCGCCACCGGCCAGCCGCTACGCCTCGAATTCCACCTCGCCCCGCCGCTGCTGGCCAAGCGCGATTCCAATACCGGCCTGCCGCGCAAGATCAGCTTCGGCCCGTGGATGCTGGGTGCCTTCGGCCTGCTGGCGAAGCTCAAGGGTCTGCGCGGCACCGCCTTCGACGTCTTCGGCTACACCGCCGAGCGCAGGACCGAGCGCAAGCTGATCGCTGACTATGAAGCGCTGATCGCCGAGATCCTGGGCAAGCTCTCGCCGCAGAACCACGCGCTCTGCGTCGCCCTCGCCGCGATCCCGGAAAAGATTCGCGGCTTCGGCCACGTCAAGGAGCGCCACCTCATCGCTGCCAAGGCTGAGGAAGCGGAATTGCTGAAGCGCCTGCGCGATGGCTCGGCCGAGGCGTTGGCGATGCCGCGGGCGGCCGAATAGCGCACGAACGTTCAAGACCGGCGGCGGCTTTCGCGCTTTCCTTCGCACTCGCTCAAGAGCTGCGGAGAAGGACCATGGACGGGTTGGCTGGTTTTCTCCTCGCCGGCGTCGCTCTCACCGGCAGCCCCGGCCCGGCGACGCTGAGCTTGACCGCGACCGGAGCCGCCTTCGGCACGCGTCGCGGTCTCGCCTATGGCGCCGGCATCACGCTCGGCATGCTCGCGGTGATGGCGCTGACCGCGAGCGGCGTCGTCGCAGTCATCCTGGCACTGCCCGGCCTGGCGCCGGTCGTCACCATTCTGGCAGCGCTCTATTTCCTCTATCTCGCCTTCCGCATCGCGACGGCACCGCCGCTCGCCGAGGCGGAGGGCGATGCAGCCGCGCCCTCCTTCGCTGCTGGCTTCGCGCTCTCGCTGGTCAATCCCAAGGGCTATGCGGCGATGGCAGCTTTGTTCTCCGGCTTCGTGCTGCTGCCGATGCAGCCGGCTGTCGATGCGAGTCTCAAGATCGGCCTGCTCCTGCTCGTCATCGCCGCGGTCAATATCGGCTGGCTGCTCGCCGGTTCGGGCCTGACCGGCCTGTTCCGCGATCCCCGCAGCAACCGCATCGTCAACCTGATCTTCGCCGCGTTGCTGCTCGCCTCGCTAGCTGCCGCGATCAGGTTCTGAAGGCACCATCTCGCCGAAGTGGCGCACGGCGCAGCTGGGGATCGGCGCAGGCGGCACGACAGCCCGTCTGACTTGAGTTTGCGATGAACCGGGCCGCATAGTGCGTGACGAGCGCATGCGAGGGGCCGGCGAATCTTGATTTCCGAGGACGAGCTGCGCCGGATCGCGACCTGGTCGAACGACCTCACGCCGGAGGAGTTCGAGGAAGCGCGGCGCGGCACCACGACCAAGACCTATGGCAAGGGCGCCTATGTCTGCCATGTCGGCGACCGGCTGGAATCCTGGACCGGCGTCGCCGACGGGCTGCTCAAGATGAGCACGACCTCGCGCAGCGGCAAATCGGCGACGCTCGCCGGCCTGCGCGGCGGCGCCTGGTTCGGCGAGGGCACGATCATCAAGAACGAGGCGCGGCGCTACGATCTCGTCGCGCTGCGCGAGAGCAAGGTCGCGCTGATGCGGCGCCAGACCTTCCTCTGGCTGTTCGAGCACTCGGCCGCCTTCAACCGCTTCCTGGTCCACCAGTTCAACGAGCGGCTCGCCCAATTCATCGGGCTCGCCGAATATGACCGCATGCTGGGCGCGACCGGCCGCCTCGCCCGCAACCTCGCCTGGCTGTTCAACCCGATCCTCTATCCGAACAACGACCGGACGTTGGCGATCTCGCAGGAAGAGCTCGGCCTGCTCGCCGGCATCTCCCGGCAGATGGCCAATCAGAGCCTCGCCAGGCTCGCCGAGCTCGGCTTCATCAAGGTCGGCCATAACGAGGTGACGATCCTCGATCTGGAGCGGCTGGCGCGTTACGAAGGCTAGGGCAAAACAGGTAGAGAGCAGCACTCACCCGAATTCGTCTGCTGACGACCTATTGTCGTGTGGCGGAAGTTGGCCTTTATTCTTGGACCCGCGAAGTCATCCATTCGCAATTTTCTCGATCTTCAGACCGAATCCCGAAAACCGGCAGTCGATCTCAGACCGGACAGCGTTCGAAAGGGAGACGTCCAATGTTGAAGAAAATCAGTGCAATCGCCGCAGTTTCATTCGCTCTGGCAGGCTGCGCCACCACTCCGACGGTCACCAGCCAGACGGTCATCGTCGCCGGCGTCGGGCCGGTCGAGATCGAGCGGTTGGAGGTCGAGGTCGCCTCCGTCGACCCCGCCAGGCGCCGCGTCGTCGTCAAGCAGGGCCGTCAGACATGGCCCGTCGCGGTGCCCGAGGTGTTCGGTAGCCTGGAGAATCTCCGCCCCGGAGACCGGGTCGAGGTTCGCCGCGTCGAGGGCGTGATCCTCGACGTCAAGCGGGCCCGCAAAGGCGCCAAGCCGGCGATCATCTACACCGAGGCCTCGGCCGACTCTTCCTTCCAGAACCTGCCGGAACGCTTCGTCGTGCGGGCGCTGACTGTGACGGCGAGGTTCGAGAGTTTCGATCCGGCGACGAACATCGTCAGCTATGTCGGCCCGGCCGGACCGCGGACTCATGTCGTGGCCGATCCCGACATCCAGAGCCGGCTGGGTGGACTGAAGCGCGGCGACATGGTCGAGCTGAGCTTCGCCGAAGCCTTCCTGCTCCAGAAGATCTGATCGCGTCCGCGCACGGCCACTTCGGGGCGAACATGCCAAGCGCGACCTCCTCCTCGACAGGAGGCGGAGGTCGCGCCGGAAGCGGCAGCGGATGGAACGACGATGCTGTCCGAACCTAGCCGGCTCCATGGTCGCCGAATTGTCGCATAAATCGCCCAATGCTGCCGGTTCACGCTGAGCGGAGCCGGCATGGACTATTTCAGGCGCTTCACCTTCCTGTTCGCGACGCCGAACTTCGATGCCGAGGATCTCGAAGGCATCCGCTTCAACCAGATCATCGAGGAGATCGAGCGCTCGGGCTTCGAGGTCGTCAAGGCGCGCAAGCTCGAGGATGCCGAGATCGCCGTCCAGACCGATGCCGCCATCGGCTGCATGGTGGTCGACTGGGGCAAGAAGGGGCTGGAAGGCAAGACCGCCGCGCTGATCAACCTGATGCGCCGGCGAGGCCTCGACTTCCCGATCATCCTGCTGATCCGCCGCAAGCGCTTCGAGGACGTGCCGGTCGAGGTGCTCGACTTCATCGACGGCTACATCTTCCTCTCGGAGGAAACCCCGCCCTTCATCGCCAAGAGCCTGATCAGCCGCCTCAAGCAATATGCCGAGACGCTGAAGACGCCGTTCTTCGGTGCGCTCGTCGACTATGCCGAGGAAGGCAACCATCTCTGGACCTGCCCGGGCCACAATGGCGGCGTGTTCTACAGCCGCAGCCCGATCGGGCGGGTATTCATGGAACATCTCGGCGAGGCGGTCTTCCGCGACGATCTCGACAATTCCGTGCTCGATCTCGGCGACCTCCTGACCCATGAGGGTCCGGCCCTGAAGGCGCAGAAGGAAGCGGCCCAGATCTTCGGGGCGGAGAAGACCTATTTCGTCCTGAACGGCACCTCGACCTCGAACAAGGTCGCGCTCGCCGCGCTGGTCACCGATGGCGACCTCGTCCTGTTCGACCGCAACAATCACAAGGCCGCCCATCACGGCGCGCTGCTGATCGCCGGCGGCATCCCCGTCTATATCCCGACCGCCCGCAATGCCTGGGGCCTGATCGGCCCGATGCGCTGGGAGAGCTTCGATGAGGAGGCGCTGCGCGAGTGCATCCGTTTGAACCCGCTGGTCAAGGATCCCGAGGCCTGGACAAAGCCGCGCCCGTTCCGTGTCGCCGTGGTCGAACAGTGCACCTATGACGGCACGATCCACTCGGCCCAGATGATCCTCGATAAGATCGGCCATCTCTGCGAGTACATCCTCTTCGACGAGGCCTGGGCCGGCTTCATGAAGTTCCACCCGCTCTATGCCGGGCGCTTCGCCATGGGGCTGACGGGCCTCGGACCGGACTCGCCAGGCATCATCGCGACGCAATCGACCCACAAGCAGCTCGCGAGCTTCAGCCAGGCCTCGCAGATCCATATCAAGGACCGCCACATCAAGGGCCAGAAGCGCCGGGTCGAGCACCGGCGCTTCAATGAGAGCTTCATGCAATACGCCTCGACCTCGCCGTTCTATCCGCTGTTCGCCTCGCTCGATGTCGGCGCGCAGATGATGAAGGGCCGCTCCGGCGAGGTGCTCTGGGACGACACGATCCGGCTCGGCATCGAGCTGCGCAAGAAGATCCGGGCGGTACGGCGCGAATTCGAGGAGAAGGAGATCCGGCCGGAGCGGCGCTGGTTCTTCGAGCCCTTCGTGCCGGACCGGGTCAGCATTGCCGACGCTTCGCGCGAAGGCGCCGTCCACGACGTTGCCTGGGAGATGGTCGCGACCGACCAGCTCGCCAGCAACCCGGCTTACTGGCAGCTCGCGCCCGATGCCGGCTGGCATGGCTTCACGCAGATGGAGCCGGGCTTCGCCATCACCGACCCCAACAAGCTGACCCTGCTGACGCCCGGTTTCGATCGCGAGACCGGAGCTTATGCCGAGCACGGCATCCCCGCGCCGGTTGTCGCCCAGTTCCTGCGCGAGAACCGGATCGTCGCCGAGAAGAACGATCTCAACTCGCTGCTCTTCCTGCTGACGCCGGGCGTCGAGGCCAGCAAGGCCGGCACGCTGATCAGCGGGCTCGTCGCCTTCAAGAAGCTGCATGACGACAACGCCCTGCTGGAAGAGGCGATCCCCGAATTCTACCGCCGCCGGCCGGGCCGCTATGGCGGGGTGCGCCTGCGTGACCTGTGCGGGCAGATGCATCGGTTCTTCCGCGACCATGACGTCAGCGGCCTGCAGACCCGGCAGTTCTCGTCCGCGCATCTGCCGGAGATGGCGATGTCGCCGCATGATGCTGCACGCTGCCTGACGCGCAACGATGTCGACTATCTGCCGATCGATGCCATCGCCGGGCGGATCGCGACGACGCCCTTCGTCGTCTACCCGCCGGGCATCGCCACCATCGTCCCCGGCGAGCGCCTGACGCAGCGGGCCAAGCCGATGATCGACTATCTCAGGATGTTCGAGGCCTGCTTCAACGCCTTCCCCGGCTTCGAGGTCGAGATCCAGGGACTCTACCGCGAGACCGATGCCGAGGGACGGGTGCGGCTCCACACCTATGTCGTCAGCGAGCAGGCGCAGGGCTGAGGATCGCGACGACGCATGGAGACCGACCTACCGATCATCATTCGCCCCTCCCGCGACGACGATGTCGAGCCGATGCTGGCGATCTATCGCCGGCATATCCGCCATGGCATCGAGGCCAGCGTGGAGGATACCGGCACGCCGCAGCCCGACGATCTCAAGGACCGGCGCAAGAACCTGCGCAGCCGCAAGCTGCCGCATCTGGTCGCAAGCCACGGCGGCGAGGTCGTCGGCTACGCCTATGTCGTGCTGTTCCGCAAGCGGCCGGCCTACCGCTTCACGGTCAAGCACTCGATCTATGTCCATCACGAGCATCTCGGCCGCGGCATCGGGCGGCTCTTGATGCAGGCGCTGATCGACGCCTGCGCCGCCGCCGGCTTTCGCCAGATGATCGGCTATATCGACGCCGAGAATACCGCCTCGCTTGCCTTGCATGAGCGCTTCGGCTTCGCTCGTGTCGGCCTGCTGCCGGGGGTCGCCTATCGCCATGGCAAATGGTCAGACAGCGTCATGGTGCAAAGGTCGCTCGGGCCGGGCGCGACGCAGCCGATCGGGTAGGTTGTGCCTCGATTGTTCAAGCCGATCTCTATCTGCTTTCGGCCGGCGCTTCGACCTGGCCGACGCAGCCGCTGCAATCATGGTCGACGCGGCCCTGGCAGCGAGGCACGATAGCCAACAATGAAGACGCTGATCGACTCCACCAATGCGCTGATCGACGGGCTTACGGCGATACGCCGGCAATACGGCGTGCCCGAGCATTTTCCGCCAGACGTTCTTGCGGCGGCGGAGGCGGCGGCGCAACGAGCGCCGACCAAGCATGCCGATCGGACCGATCTGCGCTTCGTCACGCTCGATCCCGCGACGTCGACGGATCTCGACCAGGCCTTCACCATCGAGCGCAGCGGCGCGGACCTGCTGCTCCACTACGCCATCGCCGATGTCGCCTGGTTCGTGGATGATGGCGACGCCATCGATCAGGAAGCCTGGCGACGCGGCAGCACGATCTATCTGCCCGACGGCAAGGCCGCGCTCTATCCGCCGGTCCTTGCCGAGGGGGCCGCCAGCCTCCTGCCCGTGGGTCCCAGGCCGGCGGTGATCTTCACGACCAGAATAGACCCCGACGGGAATGTCCATCTCGACGGTGCCGAGCGTGCTATCGTTCGCAGTACCGCCAAGCTCGCCTATGAAACGGTGAGCGAGACAGACCTGCCGCCCGATTTCGCCGAGTTGGCACGCCGCATCGAAAGCGCCGAGAACCGACGGGGTGCAGCGCGCGTGGACCCGCCCGAGCAGGAGGTCGCTCCCGTGGAGGGCGGGGGTTTCCAGCTGCTTTTCCGCCCGCGCCTGCTCGCCGAGAACCAGAACGCAGCCTTGTCCCTGGCCAGCAATGTCGCCATCGCGAACGCGCTTCTGGCGGCCCGGACGGGACTGTTTCGAGTCATGCCCGAGCCTGACCAGAAGGCCGTCATGCGCTTGCGCCAAAGCGCACGAGCCCTGGGACTGGATTGGCGGGACGAGGCAACGCTCGCCGAATTCGAGAAGACGCTCGACCCCGCCGACAGCAGCCATGCCGCCTTCATGCTGGCGGTACGCCGGGCCAGCGGAGGCGCAAGCTATGTCCCCTATCGCGAGGGCATGGTGCCCTGGCACGCGCCGATGGCGGCGACTTATGCGCATGCCACCGCACCGTTGCGCCGTCTCGCCGATCGCTATGTGATCAGCGCCGCTCTTGCGATCGCGAACGGGCAGGCGGTCCCGGCTTCCGTGACGGCTGCCTTCGAGGCCCTTCCTGCGGTAATGGGGCGGGCCGACGCCCGCGACGGGCAGATCGAGCGCGCCGTGGTCAGCCTCGCCGAAGCCCTGATGCTCCAGGGACGCGAGGGGCAGTCCTTCGAGGCTGTCGTGACCGACACCGATGATCACACTCTGCGGATCCAGCTCTGCGATGTGCCCGTGATCGCGCGCGTTCGTGGGCAGGGCAGCAAGCCTGGCGACAGGATCCGGGTCCGCCTCACAGCCGCCGACCCTTTGCAGCATACGATCAGCTTCGAGGGGATAGGCGGCGTGTCATGACGCTGCGAGGCCGGGCAATCATGACTTCCCGCCAAGTGCCGCTTGCGCCGCGCAGCCGACATCAACCCTACGATCCGCCTCCCGGCGAGAAGAAACACAGCAATTCCCCCGCATCGTTCATGCAGAGATGGAAGAACCCGTCAGGCGAGAGCCGGGCCTTCTGATCGGGGACTTCGAGCACGACTGTTTGGCGGCGCTCCGTCACCCACATCGGATGCCGCCCCGGCCTGATCGTCACGATGAAGCCGGACGGGGTTTCCTGCACCTCGCTGACATCGATCTGCGCGCAATCTGCCTCCGAGCAGCATTCGAACGGGTAGTCCCAGCCGCCGAACGCTCGATGCGCATGCGTTTGCGTCGCTCCCGCGGC
Organism: Allobosea sp.; assembly: GCA_024231975.1. Classification (GTDB taxonomy): domain Bacteria; phylum Pseudomonadota; class Alphaproteobacteria; order Rhizobiales; family Beijerinckiaceae; genus Allobosea. The sequence goes on along the minus strand of JAAEQB010000118.1, from coordinate 18,529 downwards.
GAGCAGCATTGCGATCGTGATCAAGGCAAGAGCACGCATCGGCCGGTCCTCGCGCCGCGCCGCCGACCTGAGCGCGCAGCCGTAAACACTGCGCCAACCCAGTGGGAACCAGGCGCCTGCGAGCCTTGCGATGTCGGGAAGTGCCGCCCGGCAGATCGCGGGGCTGAAGGCCAAGTCGAACCTCGGCGGGACAATAGCGCCTCAAACACGTCTTGTCTGTCAAGTGGCTTCTTGCACAGCGCCGAGCCACCTGCAAAGCTTGCATGATCGCACAAGGGCCATGGGCCCCGGCAAACCCGCGACAGACGGGGCGACAGGGTGGAGACATACGATCGTGGCAAGCGCAGCCGCCAATGCAGCGGACACCTTTCCCAAGCTCGTGCTGCGCAATGCGCGGGAGCGCGGCGCGCGTGTCGCGTTCCGTCACAAGGACCTCGGCATCTGGCAGTCCTGGACCTGGGCGGAAGTCGCCGAGCAGGTCCGCGCCTATGCCAGGGGGTTCGAGCAGCTCGGCCTGAAGCGCGGCGAGAAGGTCGCGATCATCGGCTATAATCGGCCGCGCCTCTATTGGTCGATGGCTGCGGCGCAATGGCTCGGCGCGATCCCCGTGCCTGTCTATGCCGACAGCGTCGCCGACGAGATGGCCTATGTGCTCGACCACGCCGGTGCGGTCTTCGCCTGCGTGCAGGACCAGGAGCAGGTCGACAAGGTCTTGTCGGTCGTCGAGCGCCTGCCGGCCTTACGCCACATGCTCTATGACGAGCCGCGCGGCCTGCGCGACTATGACCATGCCAAGCTCCACGATATCGGCAACGTCATCGAGGCCGGGCGCGCCGCGCTCAAGGACGCCGCCGTCTCAGCCGCGCATGACCGCGAGATGGAACAGGGCGCGAGTGGCGACCTCGCCATCATCCTCTACACCTCCGGCACGACCGGGCGGCCCAAGGGCGTGATGCTCACTCATTTGAACGTCATCACCGCCGCCGAGATCGGCTGCAGCTTCGATGGGTTGAACGAGAACGACGAGATCATCGCCTATCTGCCGATCGCCTGGGTCGGCGACCATGTCTTCTCCTATGCGCAGGCGATCATCGCCGGCTTCTGCGTCAACTGCCCGGAAGGTCCCGAGACCGTCGTCGACGACCGCCGCGAGATCGGCACCACCTACGCCTTCGCGCCGCCGCGCGTCTTCGAGACCATGCTGACCCTGACCATGGTGCGCATGGAGGACGCCGGCCCGCTAATGCGGAAGATCTTCCACTACTTCCTCGGCGTGGCGAAGCAGCATGGCGAGAAGATCCTGAACGGCGAACCCGTGCCGCTCTCCGCCCGCCTGCTCTACAAGCTCGGCGACATCATCATCTATGCCCCCTTACGCAACCGCTTCGGCCTGACCAACATCAAGGTCGGCTACACCGCCGGTGAGGCGATCGGCCCCGAGCTCTTCCGCTTCTACCGCTCGATCGGCGTCAACCTGAAGCAGCTCTACGGACAGACCGAGGCCGGCGTCTACATCACCATGCAGCCGGACGGCGAGATCAAGGCCGACACCGTCGGCAAGCCGGCGCCGCAGGTCGAGATCCGCATCGCCGACAATGGCGAGGTGCTCTACCGCTCGCCCTCGATCTTCCGCGGCTACTACAAGGACGAGGAAAAGACTGCCGAGACGATGACCGAGGACGGCTATGTCCGCTCGGGCGATGCAGGCTTCTTCGACGAAAGCGGCCACCTCAAGATCATCGACCGCGCCAAGGATGTCGGCAAGCTCAATTCCGGCGAGCTGTTCCCGCCGAAATACATCGAGAACAAGCTGAAGTTCTATCCGAACATCAAGGAGGTCGTCGCCTTCGGCCAAGGCCGCGACTACGCCACCGTCGCGCTCAACATCGACCTCACCGCTGTCGGCAACTGGGCCGAGCGCAACAACGTCGTCTACGCCTCCTATCAGGAGCTCGCCGGCCATCCGCAGGTCTACGAGATGATGGCCAAGCATGTCGACGACGTGAACCGCTCGCTCGCGGCCGAGCCGATGATGGGCGGCGCCCAGATCAAGCGCTTCCTGATCCTGCACAAGGAGCTCGACGCCGACGATGGCGAGCTCACCCGCACCCAGAAGGTCCGGCGCGGCTTCATCGCCGAGCGCTACGCCCCGCTGGTCGAGGCTTTGTACAATGGCTCGACCCAAGCCGACATCTCGACGGAAGTGACCTTCGAGGACGGCCGCAAAGGCGTGATCTCGGCGACGGTCAAGGTCGCCGACGCGAAGGTCTATCCAGTTACGGCTCCGGCGACGAAGGAGGCGGCATGAACGCGCATTCCACGGCCGTCACCGGCACGCCGGTCACGCACAAGGGCGAGGTGCTGCTCTCGGTCGAGAACGTCTCGCTGCGCTTCGGCGGGGTAAAGGCGATCACCGACGTCTCCTTCGACATCCGCAAGGGCGAGATCCGCGCCATCATCGGCCCCAACGGCGCCGGCAAGACCTCGATGCTGAACTGCATCAACGGATTCTACCATCCGCAGGAAGGCCGCATCACCTACAAGGGCGTGCGCCGCGCCAAGGTCAGGCCGCATCAGGCCGCCGCGGCCGGCATCGCCCGCACCTTCCAGAACGTCGCCTTGTTCAAGGGCATGTCGACGCTCGACAACATCATGACCGGGCGCACCCTCAAGATGCGCAAGGGCTTCTTCTGGCAGGCGCTGCGGCATGGGCCGGCGATGAGCGAGGAGATCGAGCATCGCAAGGTCGTCGAGGACATCATCGACTTCCTGCAGATCCAGCACATCCGCAAATTGCCGGTCGGCAAGTTGCCCTACGGCCTGCAGAAGCGCGTCGAGCTCGGCCGGGCGCTGGCGATGGAGCCGGAGCTGCTGCTGCTCGACGAGCCGATGGCCGGCATGAACCTCGAGGAGAAGGAGGACATGTGCCGCTTCATCCTCGACGTGAACAACCAGTTCGGCACCACGATCGCGTTGATCGAGCACGACATGGGCGTGGTCATGGACCTCTCCGACCGGGTCGTCGTGCTCGAATACGGCCGCAAGATCGCCGACGGCACCCCGGCCGAGGTCAAGGCCGACCAACGCGTGATCGACGCCTATCTCGGAGTGGCGCACTGATGGCCGCCGCAATTCAGCATGCAATGAGCCGCGACCTTCCCCCTCCCCCCGCTTGCGGTGGGGAGGGTCGGGGTGGGGGGCAGTCCCGCTCGGCGCTGGACTGGACGAAGTCCCGAGCCTTGCTTTCCGCCCCCCCATCCCCAGCCCTTCCCCACCGCAAGCGGGGGGAAGGGGATAGCGCGCGGCAAGCCCATTCGCCCGAGCAGTTCCGGGAAGGTTTCCGATCATGAGCGACATCGCCGCGCAGCCCGCGCCCAATCTCCTCGCCAATGGCTGGATCAAGGCCGGCGTCATCGTGGTCGGCCTCATCGCAGCCGCGCTGATCGGCGCGCGCCTCGACCCGACCGGCACGATCCACGCCATCTTCGTCGATCCGTTCAACCAGATGGTCCAGGCGCCCGACCTGCTCGCCCAGACGATCTGGGAGGGCCTGGTCTCCGGCGTGCTCTATGCGCTGATCGCGCTCGGCTTCGTGCTGATCTTCAAGGCCTCGGGCGTCTTCAACTTTGCCCAGGGCATCATGGTGGTGTTCGCTGCGCTGACGCTGGTCGGCCTCTATGAAAAGGGCGTGCCGGCCTTCCTCGCCGTGATCCTGACGCTCGGCGTGATGTTCGCTCTCGCCGTTACGATCGAACGCGTCGTGCTGCGCCCGCTGGTCAACCAGCCCGACATCATCCTGTTCATGGCGACCTTCGGGATCACCTATTTCCTGATCGGCTTCGGCGAGGCCATCTTCGGCGGCAATCCCAAGCAGATGATCGCCGAGCAGCTCTATCTGCCGAAGGGCGCGATCGACCTGAAGATCCTCGGCGGCATCGTCTCGCTGCAGAAGATCGACATCGCCGCCGCCATCATCGCCTCGCTGATGATCGCCGTGCTGGCGCTGTTCTTCCAGTACACCCGGATCGGCCGTGCGCTGCGGGCCGTCGCCGACAGCCACAAGGCGGCGCTCTCGGTCGGCATCTCGCTCAACCAGATCTGGGTGATCGTCTGGTTCACCGCCGGCATCGTCGCGCTGATCACCGGCATCATGTGGGGTGCGCGCTCCGACGTCTCCTTCGCGCTCGAGATCGTCGCCCTGAAGGCGTTGCCCGTGCTGATCCTCGGCGGCTTCACCTCGATCCCCGGTGCCATCGTCGGCGGGCTGATCATCGGCATCGGCGAGAAGCTCGGCGAGTTCTATTGGGGCCCGCTGATCGGCGGCGGCATCGAGAGCTGGCTCGCCTATTTCATCGCGCTGGGCTTCCTGCTGTTCCGACCGCAGGGCCTGTTCGGCGACAAGATCATCGAGCGAATTTGAGAGGCTGACCCGTGTTCTACCGCGAAGCCGGCCAATACAAATCCACCTACGCCGCCGACATGGCCGTGTTCCCGCTTCGGCAGGACCGGATCGGCATCGCCGTCATCCTCGCGATCGCCTTCATCGGCATCCCGCTGACCGGCAACGACTTCTTCATCGCCTCGGTGATGATCCCGTTCCTGGTGCTCTCGCTGGCGGCGATCGGGCTCAACATCCTCACCGGCTATACCGGGCTGATCTCGCTCGGCACCGCCGCCTTCATGGGTGTCGGCGCCTATTCCTGCTACAAGCTGACCACCTTCTTCCCGGGCGTGAACATCATCGTCCTGATCCTGATCTCCGGCCTGTTCTCGGCCGCGATCGGCGTGCTGTTCGGCCTGCCCTCGCTCAGGATCAAGGGCTTCTATCTCGCTGTCGCCACGCTCGCCGCGCAGTTCTTCCTGCAATGGGCCTTCGTGCGCGTGCCCTGGCTGTTCAACTACAACGCCTCGGGCGCGATCGAGGTGCCGCAGCGCACTCTCTTCGGCCTGCCGATCACCGGAGCGGCCGCGGCGCCCGAAACGCGCTATTTCGTCTGCCTCGGCCTCGTCGTCGTGCTGACCTGGTTCGCCTCGAACATCGTCCACGGCAAGCTCGGCCGCTCCTGGATGGCGGTCCGCGACATGGACATCGCCGCCGAGCTGATGGGCATCAAGCTGCTCAACGCCAAGCTCACAGCCTTCGCCGTCTCCTCCTATTTCGCGGGGGTGGCCGGAGCGATGATGATCTTCCTCTGGTATGGCGGCGGCGAGGCCAACGATGTCTTCACCATCCGCCTCTCTTTCACCATCCTGTTCATGGTGATCATCGGCGGCCTCGGTTCACTGATCGGCTCCTTCTTCGGTGCGGCCTTCCTGTCGGCCCTGCCGACCGCGCTGAAGTTCGGCCTGCCGGCGCTCGGCGTGCCGATCGGCGGCGCCACAGCCGAGCACGTCACCTTCATGCTGGTCGGCGCGCTGATCATCATCTTCCTGATCGTCGAGCCGCACGGCCTCGCCCGGCTCTGGCAGATCGGAAAGCAGAAATTGCGGACGTGGCCCTTCCCCTACTGACGGGGAGAGAGACCCAAGGACAACGACCTGCCGCGGTCTTCAAGCGGCGGGCAAGCGAAGACGGGACGGCTCGGCCGGACCCGGCAACCACGGAGGAAGGCCTATGAAAACGAGCAGCATCATCAGGAGCGTCGCGCTCGGCGCGCTTCTCGCCGCCGGTGCGATCGCCGCCCCGGCCAATGCGCAGGAGACGATCTACTTCTCCAACAACGCCTATCGCACCGGCCCGTTCTCGGGCTCCGGCATCCCGATCGGCGACGGCATGCGCGACTACATCTCGATGATCAACGAGCGCGACGGCGGCGTGAACGGCGTCAAGATCATCTATGAGGAGTGCGAGACCGGCTACGACACCAAGAAGTCGATCGAGTGCTACGAGCAGGTCAAGTCGAAGACCATCGTCTACAGCCCGTGGTCGACCGGCGCGACGCTGGCCGCGATCCCGCGCGCCCATGTCGACAAGCTGCCGATCCTGTCGATGGCCTACGGCCTCTCGGCCTCGGCCGACGGCACCAACTTCCCCTGGGTCTTCATCCCGCCGCTGACCTATTGGGACGGCGCCTCGGTGATGGTGAAGCACATGGCGAACGAGCTCGGCGGAATGGACAAGCTCAAGGGCAAGAAGCTCGGCCTGATCCATCTCGACGCGCCCTTCGGCAAGGAGCCGATCCCGGTGCTCGAGAGCCTCGCCAAGAAGTACGGCTTCGAGCTCAAGCTCTATCCCGTCGCCGCGGCAGACATGCAGAACCAGGGCTCGCTCTGGCTCTCGATCCGCCGCGACCGGCCGGACTTCCTCTACAACCAGGGCTGGGGCGCGATGAACCCGACCGCGGTGAAGGAAGCGATCAAGAACAACTTCCCGATCAACAAGCTGGTCGGCGTCTGGTGGGCCGGCGGTGACGACGACGCCCGCGCCGGCGGCGCCGAAGCCAAGGGCTACCGCTCGCTGAACTTCAACGCGGCCGGCCAGAACTTCCCGGTGATCCAGGACATCCTCAAGCATGTCGTGGAGAAGGGCAAGAGCACGACGCCGAAGGAGAAGGTCGGCGAGAACCTCTACAATCGCGGCGTCTACAATTCGATGCTCGTGGTCGAGGCGATCCGCACCGCCCAGAAGCTGACCGGCAAGAAGGTGATCACGCCCGAGGACATGCGCCGCGGGCTCGAGAACCTGAACGTCGACGAGGCCCGGCTCAAGGAGATCGGCATGGCCGGCTTCGCCTCGCCGGTGAAGGTCAGCTGCACCGACCACTCCGGCCATCACAAGGCCTATGTCGCCGAATGGGACGGCACCAAATGGACCCAGAAGGGCGACTGGATCGAGCCGATGAAGGACGAGGTCCGGCCGCTGATCGAGGCCAACGCCAAGGACTATGTCGAGAAGGCCGGCAACTGGCCCAAGCGCACCGAGCCTTGCGAGAAGTCGTCCTGATCTGACGAGCGCCAATCCTTCTCCCCTCCGGGGGAGAAGGTGTCTGCGAAGCAGACGGATGAGGGAAGTCCTGCACCCACCCTCATCCGTCCGTCCCTCATCCGACCCGGCTGACGCCGGGCCACCTTCTCCCCCGAGGGGAGAAGGAAGGAGCGCGCAAGATGTCGACCGCCACCCTCGAGAAGCCCACCGCCGCCGCCGCGACGGACACCATCCTGTCGCTGAACAATATCGAGGTGATCTACGATCACGTCATCCTGGTGCTGAAGGGCGTCTCGCTGACCGTGCCGCGCAAGGGCATCGTCGCCATCCTCGGCGCAAACGGCGCCGGCAAGACCACGACACTCAAGGCGATCTCGAACCTGCTCAAGGCCGAGCGCGGCGAGGTCACCAAGGGTTCGATCGTCTTCGACGGCGAGCGCGTCGACAGGATGTCGCCGAACGAGCTGGTGCGCCGCGGCTGCATCCAGGTGATGGAGGGCCGGCACTGCTTCGGCCATCTCTCGATCGAAGAGAATCTGCTTACCGGCGCCTTCACCCGCCGCGACGGCAATGCCGCGATCAAGCGCGACCTCGAGCGGATCTACGAGCTCTTCCCCAGGCTGAAGCAGCGCCGCAACTCGCAGGCCGGCTACACCTCCGGCGGCGAGCAGCAGATGTGCGCCATCGGACGCGCCATGATGAGCAAGCCGAAGATGATCCTGCTCGACGAGCCCTCCATGGGGCTGGCGCCGCAGATCGTCGAGGAGATCTTCGAGATCGTCCGCCAGCTCAACGCCAGCGAGGACGTCTCCTTCCTCGTCGCCGAGCAGAACACCAACATGGCGCTGCGCTACGCGACCTATGGCTACATCATGGAGACCGGCCGCGTCGTCATGGACGGCGAAGCGAAGATGCTGCGCGAGAACGAGGACGTGAAGGAGTTTTATCTGGGCGTCGCCGAGGGCAACAAGAAATCCTTCCGCGAGGTCAAGAGCTACAAGCGCCGCAAGCGCTGGCTGTCATAGTCCGGCCGGGATCGGCGGGCAGGAGCCGATCATGCTCTATATCGTCCTCGCCCTCCTTCTCGTCGCCGTCATCTACGGTCCGCAATTCTGGGTCCGCTACGAAATGGACAGGCACGCCGCAGACAGGCCAGACCTTCCCGGTACCGGCGGCGAACTTGCCCGCCACCTGCTCGATCGTTTCGGCCTGCAGACAATCCCCGTGGAGATCACCGCCGCCGGCGATCACTACGATCCCGACGCCCGTGCCGTACGGCTCTCGCCCGGCAATCATGACGGCCGCTCGATCACCGCCGTCGCCGTCGCGACCCACGAGGTAGCCCATGCGCTGCAGCATGCGCAGGGCAGCCGTCTCTTCGATATCCGCACCAGCCTCGCCCGGCTGCTGGGCAAGGTCGACAAGGTCGCGATGGTTGTGCTCGTCACCGCACCACTGGTGATGATCCTGGTGCGGGCGCCGGGTGTGCTTTTCGCGCAGTTCGCCGCTGTTCTGGCGCTGCTCGGCATCGGGCTTGTCGTCCATCTCGTGACGCTGCCTGTCGAGTTCGACGCCAGCTTCGGCAAGGCGCTGCCGATCCTCCAGCAGGACGGCTACCTGCACCCGGACGACATGCCGGCGGCGCGCGGGGTGCTGAGGGCCGCGGCGATGACCTATGTCGCGGCCTCCCTGATGGGACTGCTCAATTTCCTTCGCATCCTGCGCCGATAGGCCGGGCACCATTTCCAAGGGCAAGAGCGATGAGCGAGCACTACGACGATCTCGAGACCCGGCCGCCCGAGCGGCGCGAGGCCGATCTCTTCGGCCGGCTGCCGGCGGTGCTTGCCGCTGCGCTGGCGACACCGGGCTATGCCGCGCATCTCAGGGGCGTCGATCCCGCTGCCATCACCGATCGCGCTGCCCTCGCCAAGCTGCCGGTGCTGCGCAAGGCCGACCTGCCGGCGCTGCACCGGGACACTCCGCCTTTTGGAGGCCTCGTCAGTGCGCCGCTCGGCTCCTTCGGCCGGCTCTTCACGTCGCCCGGCCCGATCTTCGAGCCGGAGGGCACCGGCAGCGACCCCTGGGGCACCGCCCGCGGCCTCTACGCCGCCGGCTTCCGCAAGGGAGACGTCGTGCTCAACACCTTCGGCTACCATCTGACGCCGGGCGGCTTCATCATGGATTCGGCCGCACGCGCCATCGGCTGCGCCGTCATCCCGGCGGGCCCCGGCAATACCGAGCAGCAGATGGAGGTGATCGGCGCCTACCAGCCGAGCGCCTATACCGGCACGCCGGATTTCCTGAAGCTCCTGATCGAGGCAGCCGACAGCCGCGGCGTCGACACCTCCTGCCTGAAACGGGCGATCGTCTCGGGCGCGGCCTTCCCGCCCTCGCTGCAGGCCTGGGTGCGCGAGCGCGGCATCGACGCCTATCAGCTCTACGCCACCGCCGATATCGGCCTGATCGCCTATGAGACCAGCGCGCGCGACGGCATGCTGCTGAACGAGAACCTGATCGTCGAGATCGTCCGCCCCGGCACCGGCGATCCGGTCGCGGAGGGCGAGGTCGGCGAGATCGTCGTCACCAATCTCGACCCGCATCACCCGCAGATTCGCCTCGCCGTCGGCGACCTCACCGCGGTCCTGCCGGGGGTCAGCGCCAGCGGGCGTACCAACCAGCGGATCAAGGGCTGGCTCGGCCGCGCCGACCAGACGGCGAAGGTCAAGGGCATGTTCGTGCGGCCAGAACAGGTCGCCGAGATCGCCCGCCGCCACGCCGAGATCGCCAAGCTCCGCCTCGTCATCGGCCGGGCCAACGAGCTCGACACGATGACGCTGAAAGCCGAGATCTATGCCGAGCCGAAGGGCTTCGTCGACGCGGTGTCATCGACCCTGCAGCAGGTGACGAAGCTCAAGGGGGCCGTCGAGGTGCTGCCGCTCGGTGCCCTGCCGAACGACGGCAAGGTCATCGCCGACGAGCGGCCGGTGGGATAGCACGCCCTCGTCGGAAAGAGCGCTAGTTCGCCGCGGCCTCGTAGATGAACAGCGTCGACTTGTCGTCATCCGGCATGAAATAGGCGCGCACGCCGTCACCCGCCGGCTCGACCCAGAACGGGTTCTGCGTCATCGGCAGGCCCGACGGCGACCAGAGCTCGATCGGCAGCTGGAAGACCGGGCGATTGTCCTTGAGGTCGACGATCTCGAGGCCGCCGAGGCGGAAGACCGGGCCGTCCTTGCTGGCGCGGTAATTGTTGAGGCCGGAGCAGAGCATCCGGCTCATGCCGATGAAGTGGCAGTCCTGGTAGTCGATATAGAGCGCCGGATTGGCGACGCGCAGGCTCTCCGGCGCAGCCGTCGCATTGGTGATCTTGCCGTCGGCACCGAGCGGCCAGGCGTAGAAGCGGCGCGAGCCCCAGCTGACGCCGTGCAGCGACTTGCCGTCGGTGTTGTGGACGATGCCGCCGACATGGTCCTTGAAGCGGAAGACCTCGGTCGCCTTCAGCGTCTGCGGATCGACCTTGTAGATGATCGACTGGCTGTTCGGCCGATACTCGGCGACGGGGATCCAGAGATCCCGGCCGTCGAAGTCGATGCCGCCGGGATGGTAGATCGAGCCTTCGCCGAGCGTGATCTCGGCCAGCAGCTTGCCCTGGGCATCGACCTTGAAGAGGTGGCCCGTGCCTTCGCCGGTGTCGCGGTCATAGCCGTCCTTCGGCTCGGTATAGCGCGTCGTCGGCTTCCGGATCTCGACCGAGGAGATGAAGAAGGCATCGCCGATCTTGACCATGCCTTGTGGGTGGTGCGTCGGGAACTGCAGTTCGATCGCCGCCTTTTGCGTCCATTGCGTCGCGCGCGTCAGCTTCGGCAACAGCGTGTTGAGCGCGGGATCGGCGGCCTGCGCCATCGTCGCCAGCGCCGTGGCTGCGAGCGCCATCAATGCGGTCCTCATCGCGATCCTCCTGCGGCAGCCCTGTGGTCGGGCGTTGCCGGCATAGTTGCGCTTCGTGACGAGGATGCAAAGCGGCGTTCAGCGCAGCGGGTCGTTCTCCAGGAGGATCGGCTTGCCGTGCGGGGTCGCCTCGGCGGCGCGCTCCCAGGCGGCGGCGCGGGCGTCGACGCCGTCATGCGAGGCGAGGCCCTTCTCGATCAGGAGATGTTCCAGCGCCTCGCACCAGCGCTCGTAATAGTCGGAGCCGTCGCGGCAGCCGCCATTGGCCAGGGCTTCGCGGATCTCGCCACCGAGCGCCTGAGCCCACTCGTCGGCGCTGAAGATGCCGCGATTTTGCAGGGCGACGACGAGGGCGAAGGCCTGCGCCTGCCAGGGCTCGGCGAAGACCGGTCCCTCGGCATCGCGCGGGATCGGCGTGCCGGCGGCGAGCGCGTCGGCCAGGGCAGCGTCAGGCCGGCTCAAGATAGCTCTCCCAGGCCTCGATGCTGACGGTCGTTGTCGGATCGGCGTCGCGGCCCCAGAGCTCCGGGCCGGTGAAAACGACGGTGTAGAGCCATTGCGCCGTCTCGGGCGCGCCATGGGCGCCGGTGTCGGGGAAGACATGGCAGCCGGTGACCAGCTCGATCACGCCTTGCTTGCCTCTCGCATAGCGCGGCAGGCGGGTATGGTGCTGCGGGTGCATCACGATGGTGCGGACCTTGTCGCCGACCTTGAAGCGGGCCGGCGCAGCCGCCTCGCGTTCATAGGGGAAGCCACGGCGCAGGACGGTCGGGACCTCCTCGCCCTTCAGAACGCGCTTGGGCTCCCGGCGGGCGCTGCCGGCGACGCCGGAGGCCAGCTCGTCCTTGCTCAGGAAGCCGTGCTGGACCAGCACCTTGTCGAGCGCCGCCAGCCAGATCTGGTAGTAGCTCGACGACAAATACTGTGCTGGCGGCAGGCTCTCGCGCGCATGGCGGATGCCGTCGATCGTCCAGGCGCCCATCGCGCCGGCGGCGACGTTGATCGCCAGCACCTTCTTCTCCCAATCGGCGTGGAAGATCGGCTCGTCCTTCTCGGGCACGACCGGGCCGAAGCCCATCTGGCCGCCGAGATCATGGGCGCTGTTCATGGCCGGTCCTCCGGGGAGGGCAGGCCGACGCCGATCATCGAGTCGCGGCTGACGATCGATGCCAGCTCGTCCTCGCTCCAGCCGTCGGTGCCCTCCGGTCGCATCGGGATGACAATGAACCGCGTCTCCGCGGTCGAATCCCAGACGCGAATGCGTTGGCCCTCGGGCAGCGTCACGCCGAAATCGGCGAGCGTGCCACGTGGGTCGATCACCGCCTTGGCGCGATAGGGCGGCGATTTGTACCACACCGGCGGCAGACCGAGCACCGGCCACGGATAGCAGGAGCACAAGGTGCAGACGATCAGGTTGTGCTCCTCGGGCGTGTTGAAGCAGGCGACGATGTGCTCGCCGCCGCGCCCGCCATAGCCGAGCTCGGCGACGGCGGCCGTGCCGTCGGCCTTCAGGCGCGCGGCATAGGCCGGATCGCTCCAGGCCTTGGCGACGACGCGGGCGCCGTTGCGCGGGCCGATCTTGGTCTCGTAGGTGTCGATGATCGCGTCGAGCGCGCTGGGGTCGACATAGCCCTTCTCGACCATCAGCGATTCCAGCGCCTTCACCCGCGCTTCGATCGGCGTGAAATGATTGTCGTGGTCATGGTCATGATGGTGGTGATGGTCGTGGCCGCTCATCGTGCCCTCCTCGTCATGCCAGCCTGATCCGCGCCGCCCGCTCGAACCTCACGGCGAAGGCGACGAGCGATGCGTCGGAGCCCTTCGGCCCGATCACCGACAAGCCCAGCGGGGCGTCGTCGCGATGGGCGACCGGGATCGAAATCTGCGGGAAGCCGGAGAGCCCTGCAAGGCAGAGCAGACGCAAGGCACGGTTGCGGAAATCCTCGAGCTCGGGCTCACCGGCGCTGACCAGCGGCGCGACATCGGGCACCGTCGGCAGCATCAGCACGCCGTCCTTGCCGAGCAGCTTGGCGAGCTTCGCGCGGAACGCCTTGCGCACGCTGTCGCCGCGCGCCACCTCCGCATCGCTGACTGCCTTGCCGAAGGCGAAGCGCTCGGCGACGCCGGGCCCGAGCGGCGGGACATGGCGTTCGATCATCCTGCCGTCGGATTCCCAGGCCTCGCGGCCCTGGATCCAGCGGAAGGCCCAGTAGAGTGCGTCCATGTCGCTGACCGCGCGCACGGTCTCGGGCTGGCCGAGGATCGGCACGACGCGCTGCACGACATTGCGCAGGATGCGCTCAGCCTCGGGCACGGCCTGGGCGAAGAGGTCGTCGGCGAGGAGGAGGCGCGGCGTCTCCGGCAGCACCAGCTTGTCCTTGCCGAGGACGGCATTGGCGGCGCGGGCGAAGACCTCGCCATCCCGGGCGAAGAAGCCGGCGGTGTCGAGGCTCTCCGCCAGCGGCCAGGCGCGCTTCAGCGAAAGCCTGCCATGTGTCGGGCGGATGCCGAACAGGCCGCCATAGCTCGCCGGCGCCCTGACTGAGCCGCCGGTATCGGAGCCGAGGCCGATATCGGCGAGCCGTCCGGCGACAGCCGCCATCGAGCCGGAGGACGAGCCGCCGGTGATGCGGTCAGGTGCTGCGGGATTCACAGGCGAGCCGAAATGGGCGTTCTTGCCGTTGAGCGAGAAGGCGAACTCGTCGGTATGGGTCTTGCCGACGAAGCGGGCGCCGGCCTCCAGGAAGGCCTTCACGATCGGTGCCGTCTTGGTCTTGATCCCCGACAGCGCCAGCACGGTCGGCGAGCCCGCTCCGGTCGGGTAGCCCTTGATGTCGTAGAGGTCCTTGACCGCGAGCGTCAGTCCGGAGAGCGGGCCGGAGGAGGCATGCTTCACCGGCGCGTCGGGATAGGGCACGAAGCAGCGGTACGGGTCGTTCTCGATCATGGTCGTCTCAGATCTCCCCCAAGATCCCAATCAGATGCCGCGGGCGTCGCCGTCCGAGCGCGGGTCATGCGTCGCTTCGACATGGCCCTTCTGGTGCTTCACCAGCATGCCGGCATGGCCGAACTGGTCGGAATAGGCCTCGCTGTATTCCTCGACCGGATGACCTGCGGCTGTCAGCCTGGCCAGCAGCATCGGGTCGAAGCGGTTCTCCAGCTTGAGCGAGATCGAGCCGGCGCCCCAGGTGCGGCCGAAGAGCCAGCGCGGCGCGTCGACGGCATCGGCGACACCCTGACCGAAGCGATAGCGCGACAAGATCTGCGCCTGGAATTGCGGCTGGCCGTCGCCGCCCATCGCGCCATAGCTCATGATCCGGCCATCGTCGAAGCGGGCGAGCGGCGGATTGAGCGTATGGAAGGGCTTACGGCCGGGCGCCAGCGGGTTGAGCGCCTTCGCATCCAGTGAGAACGAGACGCCACGGTTCTGCCAGTTGACGCCGGTCTTTGGCAGGATGCAGCCGGAGCCGTACTCCCAGTAAAGCGATTGGATATAGGAGACGGCGAGGCCGGAGCCGTCGATCGCGCCCATCCAGATCGTGTCGCCCTCGCCGGGCCGGAACGGCCAGCTCGCGGCGCGCTTGCGGTCGATCTTCGCAGCTTCGCGCTCCAGCGCGGTCTCGGTGAGCAGGCTCGCCGGGTCGATGGTCATGAAGGCGGGGTCGGTGACGACCTTGTCGCGGATGGCGAGCGCCTGCTTCACCGCCTCGACCAGGCCGTGATGGTGGTCGAAGCTTTCCGGCCGGGTGACGCCGAGCTTCTCGAAGATGCCGAGGATCATCAGGGCGGTCAGCCCCTGCGTCGGCGGCGGGAAATTGTAGACGGTCAGTCCCGGCAGCTTCAGCGACAGCGCCTGCACGGTGCGGGCGCGAAAAGCTTCGAGATCGGCACGGGTGATCGGCGCGCCGAGGCGGCCGAGATCCTCGGCGATCTCGCGGCCGATGTCGCCGCGATAGAAATCCTCGAGCCCGGCATGGGCGAGTTGCTCCAGCGTCGCGCCGAGCGCTGCGGGCTTGCGCCGGCCGCCGGCCTTGGGCCGTTCGCCGCCCGGCCAGAAGAACTCGCTGAAGCCCGGCGCTGCCTTCACCGCATCGACTTCCTGCGGCCATGTGCGCAGCTCCGACTCCGAGATGTCGTAGCCCTCGCTGCAGTGGCGGATCGCGTCGGTCAGCAGGTCCTTCAGCGGTAGTTTGCCGCCGAGGCTGGTCGACACGCTAAGCGCCGCCTGCCAGCCGCCGATCGCGCCGGCAACCGTGATCGCCGCGTCCGGGCCACGCGCGGGGAGCACGTCATGGCCTTTCTCGCGATAGCGCTCGATCGTCGCGAGGCTCCCCGCCGGGCCGCAGGCCTCGATCGCGTGGACCTTGCCACCGGGCTCGTGCACCAGCCAGAAGCCGTCGCCGCCGATCGCGTTCATATGGGGATAGACGACCGCGATCGTCGCGGCCATGGCGACCATCGCCTCTATCGCGTTGCCGCCTTCGGCGAGGATGGCGCGCCCGGCTTCGGATGCGAGACGATGAGGGGCAGCGACGGCCGCGGAGGCGAAAACCGGAGAATCGGGCATCAGGTTCTTTTCATTCAGGCAGGCGGGACCATATGCCGGTAGGCGCGATTTTGTTGCATGCCGGCGCCGCCTAGGCTAGGCGGTCCTTGCATGGGTTCCGAGGGTAAAAGCATGGCGGCTGGCCGCACCAACTGGCGCAACGTGATCATGGTGGTCTCACTCGCCATCCTGATCGCGGTCGAGATCTTTGGCGTCGCGCTCGCGTCCGGCTGGGCGCTCGCCGGCCTGTTCGAGCTTGGCCATGTCGTCGCCTATGTGCTGATGGGCCTGTTCTCGGTGCTCGCCGCCTATGGGCTGGTGAACTTCATGCGCCGGGTCGTGAAGATCGAGCGCCTGACCCACCGCAGCTGAGACTCAGCCACAGGGCTTCATCAGGACCGGATCGGCTTCGGCCGGCAGCAATTCGTCGAGCGCCCGGCAGCGGCTCTCCACGCAGACTCGCCAGTCGGCGGTCGCGCCGGAACGGCGCATCACGACTTCTGGCAGCGCGGGCAGGTTCGGCTTCCAGCGCCAGAACCCGTCTACTAGCTTGGCGCCATCAGGCGGGTCCATGCCGGCGCCGGAGCCCTGGATGCGCGCTTCGGCCAGGACGAGGCCATCGGGGCCTTGCTGCCAGAGTTCTTCCCACAGCGATTTCTGCACAGAATGCCGCCAGGACAGCGTGATCTCGCTCGCGCCGAGCGGGATCAGCAATGCGCCGGCGGCAAGGCAGATCATGCGGCCTTGGTCGCTGCCGCCCCACGACTGGCCCACCAATGGCGAGCGACGAGCGCGGCCGTCAGCACATAGCCGAGCGGGTCGCTATAGGGGAACTCGCCGAACAGCATCACTGCGGCGCCGAAGGCTGCGACGCGCTCGAACAGGGTGAGCCGTCCGAACAGGAAGCCGATCGCGACCATGCCGAACAGACCGATGGCGATGCTCGCCTTGATCACCGCATAGACCACGGACGGCCAGAAGCCGATCAGGTTCGACATCGGATCGCCCGGCTGCAGCATCAGCGCCGGCGAATAGACGGCGATGAAGGGGATGACATAGCCGGCGAGCGCGACGCGCATCGCCTCCCAGCCGATCTTGTCGGGGTTTTCCCTGGCGATCGGCGCGGCCGCCAGCGCGGCGAGCGCTACCGGCGGCGAGAGGTCGGCCATGATGCCGTAGTAGAAGGCGAACATGTGGCTGACGATCAGCGGCACCCCGAGCTTCTCCAGCGCAGGGGCGGCCAGCGCCGCGACGATGATGTAGGTCGGGATCGTCGGGATGCCGGTGCCGAGCAGGATCGAGAGCACCATGGTCAGGATCAGCGCCAGGAACAGGCTGTGCTTGCCGAGGCCGATGATCCAGGCGCCGAAGGTGGTGCCGATGCCGGTCTGCGTCATCAGGCCGATGATGGTGCCGACAATGGCGCAGGCGATGCCGACCGGCAGCGCCGTCTTGGCGGCGTCGGCGAGGGCGTTGCGGCAGATCGCGAGCGTCGCCCGGCCGCCGAGGGTGAGCGCGTTGAGCAGGACGAGCGCCAGGATCAGGCCGGCGACGATCCGGACGTCCATGCCCTCGCGCAGCAGCGCCCCGGCGATCAGGCCGAGGCCGATCCAGAAGATCACGCGCAGCGTCATCGTCTTGAAGCCGAGCGCGATGCCCGCGCCGAGCAGCAGGCCGACGGTGAGCGCCAGCCCGATCGTGCCGGCGAACAGCGGCGTGAAGCCGTGGAACAGCATGAAGACCAGCACGGCGAGCGGCAATGCCAGGTACCAGCGTTCGCGCAGCGCCCGGAGCGGGCTCGGCAGCATGGCGCGCTCGATGCCCTTGAGCCCGTATTTGCCGGCTTCCAGATGCACCATCCAGAAGGCCGAGGCGAAATAGAGCACCGCCGGGATCGCGGCCGCCTTGACGATCTCGGAATAGTCGACGCCGAGCGTCTCGGCCATGATGAAGGCGGCGGCGCCCATCACCGGCGGCATGATCTGGCCGCCCATCGAGGCGGTGGCCTCGACGCCGGCGGCGAAGGCGCGCCGGTAGCCGAACTTGATCATCAGCGGAATGGTGAACTGGCCGACGGTGACGACATTGGCGACGCCGGAGCCCGAGATCATCCCCATCAGGCCCGACGAGAACACCGCGACCTTGGCCGGGCCGCCGCGCGCCCCGCCGAACAGGCCGAGCGAGACATCGTTGAAGAGATGGATCATCCCGGCTTTCTCGAGGAAGGCGCCGAAGACGATGAACAGGAAGATGTAGGTGGCCGAGACATAGGTCGGCACGCCGTAGAGCCCCTCGGTGCCGAAGGAGAGGTGGCCGATGATCTGGTCGAAGCCATAGCCGCGATGGTTGAACGGCGCCGGCAGGTACTGCCCGAAGAACCAGTAGAGCAGGCAGACGCCGCACATGATCGGCAGGGCGTTGCCCATCAGGCGCCTGGCGGCCTCGAAGACGAGGATGGCGAGCGCCGAGCCGACGACGAGGTCGAGCGTGGTCGGGTCGCCGTCGCGCGCGATCAGGTCGGCATAGAAGATCAGCTGGTAGAGGCCGACCAGGAAGCCGACGAGGCCGATCGCCCAGCCGAGCCAGCGTCCGACCTCCGTCTTCGCCTTGAAATTGGCGACGAGGCCGAAGGAGAGCAGCAGCAGGAAGCCGACATGGACGCCGCGCACCGCCTGGCTCGGCAGGAAGTGCCAGGCCGAGATCAGGATCTGGAAGGAGGCGAAGGCGAGCGCGACGGCATAGGCGAGCAAGCCCCATCTGCCAGGGCCGAAGCCGGGTGGAAAACCGTGCTCGAAATTGTCGAGCGCCTCGTTCTCGACCGGCGCACCGGTCGCGCCCGAGAGCTCGTGCAGCCGGTCGGTATCGGCCCCCGCCACTGTGGTCTGCTGCGCCATCGCGGCCTGCCCTTTAACGTCGGTCGTCATCATGTTCGGGGTCGACCCATAGCTGCCGGGCGCGACCTACCCCCTCTCCCCTTGCGGGAGAGGGTTGGGGTGAGGGGTCGTGCGACGCTGGTCGTATGTCCAGCGCGGCGTTTCCCGGAGTTTTCAAGACCTGTGCGACCCCTCATCCGTCTCGGCTTCGCCGAGCCACCTTCTCCCGCAAGGGGA
>JAAEQB010000117.1 GCA_024231975.1 Allobosea sp. | reverse complement strand
CTGGGGCCAGAAGTGATCGATGTCGGTGCCTTCGTTGTCTTCACAGTACATGCAGCGATCCAGACCCGTCGCCATGGCGCGCAGCTGTTGGCGGATCTCCTCGAAGGCACGGTTTTTCTTGAGGCGCCAAAGGCGCCGGGCCTCGGCTTTGGGATCACCGCTGGCGGTGACCGTCTCCGTACGCGCGCGCAGAAAGCGACGCGCCCGGCTGCTCAGGGGCCGGCGCATGATGCGCTTCATCGCTCCCCTTCCAGCCGGCGCAGCACCTGCTCGACGTCGCCTGCCGGGCTGTGGGGCAGACGCCGGCGCAGCTCGGCCAGCTCGGCCGCATCGCCCTCAGCAGCCTTGCCCGTCTGAAGTCGGACTTCGAGCTCGGCGACCCGCCGCCGCAGGCTCTCCGCCGCGGCGGAGTGGGCGACCTCGAGGCCGAAGAGCTCGGTAAGGACGGCATCGTCGATCGAGCCGTTGACCACGGTGTGGTAAACGTCTTCCGGCACGTGCTCGGCCGGGTGGTCCTCGCCCGGCGCCGGCAGGCGGATCAGGCCTCGCGGATCGGCCGCCTGGCAG
>JAAEQB010000116.1 GCA_024231975.1 Allobosea sp. | reverse complement strand
CTGTCGAAACCGACCACGCTGCAAACGTCTTTGCCAAGATCGATTCCCAGAACCCTGATCTCATTCATCGGCTCACCTCCGTGCCATTTGCGGCCGACGCAATCTTGCGCCGAGGGTAAGGGGCGAGCCATTCCATAAAGCCGAAACGCAGTCATGCATCTCCGCGTTTGCCGGGGCGTTCCAGCACGTCGGAGTTGCAGCCTATGGATCTCGTCTGGATCGGCCGGCGCCGAGCCCACCTGCTCGTCATGGCGTGGCTGGGGGCGCTTCTCGCTGCCCTGGCATTCGGCCCGGCCCTGGCTCAGGGCCGCGGTCTCGAGCGCTTCGGGAATCCCGGCCCTTACGAAGTCCGCACGATCGAAAAGCCGCTGTGCTGCGACAGCAAGGGCAATGGCGTCGAGGTCTACCTGCCGCGTGCGAGGCGGGCCGGCGAGATCTTTCCTGTCGTGACCTGGGGCAACGGCACCTGGGCGAAGCCGGACAAATACACCTTCCTGCTGCGGCATCTGGCGTCCTGGGGGATGATCGTCGTCGCGACGCGCGATTCCAGCGTCGGCGCCGGCGAGACCCTGCTCGACGCCCTCGCTCTGCTGGCGAAAAGCGAGTTCGGATCGCTGGCGGACGTCAGGCGCATCGCCGCGATCGGGCATTCGCAGGGCGCTTCGGGCGCCTTCAACGCGGCTGCCGCGCCATCCTCCGGGATCGGCACCACCGTGCTGATCGACCTGCCCGGGCGGCGCCTGTGCAACAGGGAGCACTGCGCGGCGATCCCGACAGGACTGCGCGAAAAGCAGTCGATCCTGTTCCTCTCCGGCGAGAAGGATCCGCTCTCGTCGCCCGAGATGATCGACGGCTATTTCAGCGAGGTGCCGGCCGGGCGCCTGCGGGCGAAGGCCGCGGTCGCCGGCGCCGACCACAACGACATCCAGGGTCAGCCGGGCTGCCAGCCCTTCGCCATTGGCTGCCGGAGCGGCGTCGGCGCCTTCCTGCCCTATGTCACCGCTTGGCTGCGCTGGCAGCTCGCCGGCGGCAAGGCTGCGGCTGCCGTCTTCAGCGGGAAGGGCGCGCTGTTCCTCCGCGATCGGCTCCTGACCGGAGCAGTGATCGACCGCTGAGGCCAATCGCCGTTGTTTCCGATCAACGGATGAACTGGTCGGCGTAATCCGCGCCGAGCCCATTGGTGGCGTAATGCGCCCGGCATTTGTCGAGCCGGGTGAAGACGTCGTCATAGCCGAGGCATTTGCCGTCGGGGTCGACATAGATCATCGCGCCGTTGACCTGGAACATGGTGATCATCTCCTCGACATCGGGATCGACCACCAGCGTGTGGGTCTCGCCGGGCGCCTCGTAGACATAGGAGCCCTCGGTCGCGGTCCAGTCATGTTCGAGATAGCGCCATTTGCCCTTCAGCACATAGCCATGCACCGGCTGGGGGTGGCGATGGCGCGAGAGCACGCCGGCGCGGCGCACGCGCAGCAGGTTCATCCAGTAGCCGCGCGTCACCGAGAGGCAGAGCGGACGGAACCAGACATTGTCGTCGACCGGGACCCAGACGCGCTCATCCTCGGGGATGACATTCGGCACGATCAACTCGGGCGGGGAATCCTTGGGCTGCGGATGCCGATAGGGGGTCCAGCGCTCCTCGGTGCTGACCTGGACTGGGACCGGGCTGACCTTGTTCATCGACGTTCCTCCGGTTGAGTTCTTGATTCAGCTGGCTGGGCGATCGATTCAGGAAACGCTGCCAGATCATTGATATTTCCCGGTCTTTCAGACTGCGAGATAGCCGCCATCGACCGGCAGGATCGCGCCGGTGATGAAGCGGGCGGCGTCCGAGAGCAGGAACAGGACGGCGCCGCCGACATCGCCCGGCTCGCCCCAGCGGTTCATCGGCGTGCGCGACAGGATCGGGGCGGAGCGGGTGGCATCCTCGACCAGCGGCCTGGTCAGTTCGGTCGCGATCCAGCCGGGCGCGACCGCGTTGACGCGGATGCCGTCCTGAGCCCAGGCGGCGGCGAGCGACTTGGTGAGCTGGCCGACGCCGCCCTTCGAGGCGGAATAGCCCGGCGCATAGGCCGAGCCATGGAAGGTCAGCATCGAGGCGGTGTTGACGATCGCGCCCTGCGCCTGGGCGAGCTTCTCCTTCGCCGCCAGGCACATGCGCATCGAGCCGGTGAGATTGACCTCGACAGTCAGCCGGAAGGCCTCGATCTCGAACTCCTTGCCGCCGCGCTGGATCATGCCGGCGCAGTTGACGAGGGCATCGATGTGCTCGCAAGCAGCGACGATCGCCGCGACCTGCGCATCGCTGGTGACGTCGAGCCGGGTATGGCGGATCGCTGCGTGGGCGGGCGTCGCCGCGACCTCGTCATCGGTGAGGCCGGTTGCGAGGACTTGGTAACCGGCTTGGGCCAGTGCGAGCGCTGCGCCGGCGCCGATGCCGCGGGTGCCGCCGGTGACGAGGGCGAACGGGGATGAGGAGCTTGTCATGGCTCCAATCTAAATCGGTTCGCAGGCTTGCCAACTGCGTTAGCCGGCAGGGCGCCCTGCGTCGGGGGGCGTGAACTCGCCGGCCACAGGTCGCGCCTTGCACAAAAGGCCGGCTTCCCCCTTGGGCCGGAACCCGCTAGGAAGCGCGCGGGCCGGTGGTGGCGCTCAGCTGCTGCCTGCAATCGTTCCAGACTGACCAGAGCAGGGGTCGCATCACATGAGCAAGATCAAGGTCGCCAACCCGGTCGTCGACATGGACGGCGACGAGATGACCCGCATCATCTGGCAGCATATCAAGGACAAGCTGATCTTCCCGTATCTCGACCTCGAGCTCGACTATTTCGATCTCTCGGTCCAGAACCGCGACGCCACCGACGATCAGGTCACGATCGACGCCGCCAACGCCACCAAGAAGCATGGCGTCGCGGTCAAGTGCGCGACCATCACGCCCGACGAGGGGCGCGTGAAGGAATTCAACCTCAAGTCGATGTGGAAGAGCCCCAACGGCACGATCCGCAACATCCTCGGCGGCGTGATCTTCCGCGAGCCGATCATCTGCCGAAATGTGCCAAGATTGGTGCCGGGCTGGACCCAGCCGATCGTCATCGGCCGCCATGCCTATGGCGACCAGTATCGCGCCACCGACTTCAAGTTCCCCGGCAAGGGCACGCTCTCGATCAAGTTCGTCGGCGAGGACGGCAACGTCATCGAGAAGGAGGTCTTCAAGGCCCCCGACGCCGGCGTCGCCATGGCGATGTACAATCTCGATGACTCGATCCGTGATTTCGCCCGGGCATCGCTGAACTACGGCCTAATGCGCAAGTACCCGGTCTATCTCTCGACCAAGAACACCATCCTCAAGACCTATGACGGGCGCTTCAAGGACATCTTCCAGGAGATCTTCGACGCCGAGTTCAAGGCGGAATTCGACAAGCTCGGCATCACCTATGAGCACCGCCTGATCGACGACATGGTGGCGTCGGCGATGAAGTGGTCGGGCGGCTATGTCTGGGCCTGCAAGAACTATGATGGCGACGTGCAGTCCGACACGGTGGCGCAGGGCTTCGGCTCGCTCGGCCTGATGACCTCGGTGCTGATGACGCCGGACGGCAAGACCGTCGAGGCTGAGGCAGCCCACGGCACGGTGACCCGCCACTACCGCGAGCATCAGAAGGGCAAGGAGACCTCGACCAACTCGATCGCCTCGATCTTCGCCTGGACCCGTGGTCTCGCCCACCGCGCCAAGCTCGACAACAATGCCGAGCTCGCCAAGTTCGCGACCCTGCTGGAGAAGGTCACGGTCGACACCGTTGAGGCCGGCGACATGACCAAGGACCTGGCGCTGCTGGTCGGCCCCGACCAGAAGTTCCTCTCGACCACCGGCTTCCTCGACAAGGTCAGCGACAACCTGCGCAAGGCGATGGCCGCGTAAGCGGCTGAGCGCCGTTCGGAAAGCAGAAGCCCGGCCGTCTGGCCGGGCTTTTTTGTTGCTTGGCAGGTGCCGAATGTCCGGGAGGCCTCCCGGAGTTGGCTTGTTCCTCCTCAGAACCTCATCTCGACCTTGCCCTTGAGGGCGTGGTCTCTGGAGCGCTCGCCGATCGCCGCGGAGTAGGTCAGGCCGAGGGCCGTCGCGGAGGAGATGCGCCAGTCGAGGCCGGCCTCCGCCACCAATGCCTCGCGGT
>JAAEQB010000115.1 GCA_024231975.1 Allobosea sp. | reverse complement strand
GCGCCGGCCATCAGGTGTATCTGATCGACGGCTACTCGCTGTCCAGATACCGCGACACGCTGGGCCAGCGCGCCAAGACCGACCGGCATGACGCGGGCCTGATCGCCCGCTATCTCGCCCACGAAGGGGCGCGTCTGCGCCCGTTCTCGCTGCCGCCCCGCGCGGTGACCGAACTGCGCGCACTGTTGCGCCGTCGCGCCACCCTTGTGCGCAGCCTCGGACGTATCCGTCAGTCCATGGAGGAACTCCCCGGCTTCGCCCGCGAGGTGCGGGCTGTTACCGAGCGGATCCAGGCGCTGATCAAACGGCTGGAACAACGCATCGCCGCGCTGATCGGCGCCAGCGGCTGGGGCGACCCGTACCGGCGCATCCTGAAGGTTGAAGGCATCGGCGCACTCACCGCCGCCGGCCTGTGCGCCACCTTCCACCGCGCCCCATTCGGCCGGGCCGATGCCTTCATCGCCTTCCTGGGCCTGGATGTGACCGTGCGCCAATCGGGCACTCAGCGCGGACGCGGGGTGCTCAGCAAGAAGGGCGATTCCGAGATGCGCCGCCTGCTCTACAACGCCGCCATGGCCGCCAGCCGATCCAGTACCTGGCAG
>JAAEQB010000114.1 GCA_024231975.1 Allobosea sp. | reverse complement strand
CGGCGCGAGTTCGAGGACGCGATCGACATCGAGGACGACCATGAGCTGGCCGTCGAGGCGGTGGACGCCGCCGGCAAGCTTGGCCATGCGGGGATCGAGGTTGACCGGGTTTTCCTCGCGGCTGGCATCGGGCAGGCGCAGCACCTCGCCGATGGTGTCGATCAGGAGGCCATAGGATTCGCCGCGCAGGTCGACGCCGACCGCCATCGGCGGCTTGCCTTCGTCGTTCCGCGGCAGGCCGAGGCGGGCGCGCATGTCGACCACGGTGACGATGCGGCCGCGCAAATTGAGCACGCCGGCGATCTCCTGCGAGGACAAGGGAACCCGGGTCAGCCGCTCCGGCATGAACACGTCCTGCACCCGCGAGATCGGCAGGCCGAACAGCTGGCCGCCGATCACGGCGGTGACGTATTCGGCGACAGCGCCCTCGACGGTCTCGGTCTTGCTGGTCATCTGCATTTCTTCCCTCACGCCGCCCGCTTCACTTCGGCGGTCTGTTCCTTCAGCGCCGCGATCAGGCCGGGGCGGTCGAACTTGGCGACATAGTCGTGGAAGCCGGCCTGGCGGCCGCGCTCGATCGCGGCCGGCGAGACCATCGCCGACAGCGCGATGATCGGCATCTGGTCGAGATTGTGGTCGGCGCGGATCACTTCGGCGAACTCAAAGCCGTTCATGTCGGGCATCTCGATGTCGGTCAAAACGACGTCAAAGCCCTGGCCCGAGCGCAGCGCCGCAAGGGCTTCCTGGGCGTTGGGGGCGGTGCGCACCTTGTAGCCGGCGGCTTTCAGCACCGGGGCCAGCATGTTGCGGAAGAAGGCTGAGTCGTCGACCAGCAGCACCGACTGCGAGGCCGCGGAGGGGCGCATCTCCTTGCGCGAGAACCAGTCGGCAAAGGCCATGGGCAGGAAGTGGCCGACGTCGATCACCTCGGTGGCCTGGCCCTTGATCACGGCCGAGCCGAGGATGCCGTCCTGGGAGCCGGCGACCTCGATGTTGAGGCGCTCCTCGACGATGTCGATGATCTCGTCGACCACAAGGCCCATGGAGCGGCCGTCGTCGGCGAACACCAGGATCGGCTGCGAGCCGGAGCTCTGCACCGCGACGCCGGCCATCTGCACCAGCGGCATCAGCTGCTCGCGGTACTGCACCATGTAGCGGCCGTTGCTGAGCTCGATCTTGTCGGTGGCGATCTCTTCGAGGCGGGTGACGAGGCCGAGCGGAACCGCCTTGGGCTGGTCGGTGCCGGCGCGGAACACGAGCAGCGAGGTCAGCTGCTCGCCCGAGGTGACGTGGCCGGCGGCATTGTCTTCGGCCATCTCATGGGAGGCGTTGCCGGCCGCGCCGAGCGCCTTGGCAATGCCGTTGGGGTCGATGATCATGATGACGGCGCCATCGCCCAGGATGGTGTTGCCGGAGAACATGTCGATGTGCCGCAGCTTGGTCGACATCGGCTTGACGACGATTTCTTCGGTGTGGAACACGCCGTCGACCACGATGCCGAAGGTCTGGCTGCCCACTTGCGTGACCACAATGAAGCCGTTCTCGGGATCAGAGGTGGCGCCGTCGTCGATCTTCAGCAGCTTCTTCAGGTGGATCAGCGGCAACAGCTTGTTGCGCAGCCTGAGCACGGCGGTGTCCTTGATGCGCTCGATGCGGTGTTCCGAGTTGGCCCGCGCCCGCACCAGTTCCACCACACTCAATTGCGGGATGGCAAAGCGGTCGCCGCCGGCTTCCACGATCAGGGCCGAGACGATGGCGAGCGTCAGCGGGATCTTGATGGTGACCGAAGAGCCCTCGCCAGCGACGCTCTTGATGTCGATGGTGCCGCCGATCTGGTCGATATTGGTGCGCACCACGTCCATGCCCACGCCGCGGCCGGAGACCGAGGTGACGGCGGCGGCGGTGGAGAAACCGGGGGCGAAGATGAACTTGTGGATCTGGGCTTCCGTCATCTTCTCCAGTTCCGCCTCGGTGACGAGACCTGAAGAGACCGCCTTGGCCTTGATCTTCTCGGTGTTGAGCCCTCGCCCGTTGTCGGCGATGCAGATGATGATGTGGCCGCCCTCGTGATAGGCGGACAGGCGAATGGTGCCCTGCTCGGGTTTGCCGGCGGCCACGCGCTCGGCCGGGGTCTCCAGGCCATGGTCGGCGGAGTTGCGGACCATGTGGGTCAGGGGATCCTTGATGAGGTCGAGCACCTGGCGGTCGAGCTCGGTGTCGGCGCCGTGCATCTCCAGCTCAATCTGCTTGCCGAGTTCGCCCGAGAGGTCGCGCACGATCCGGGGCAGTTTCTGCCAGGCGTTGCCGATCGGCTGCATGCGCGTCTTCATGACGCCTTCCTGCAGCTCGGCGGTGACGTTGGACAGCCGCTGCAGCGGCACCTTGAACTCGGTGTCCTCGTTGCGCCGGGAGATCTCGAGCAGCTGGTTGCGGGTCAAGACCAGCTCGGAGACCATGGTCATGAGGTGTTCGAGGGTGTCGACATTGACCCGGATCGACTGGTTGGCGATCTTGTCGCCCTCGGCCATGTCGGGGGCCTCGGTGGCGGCGGCGCGTTTTGCCGGCTTCTTCGGCGCCTCGGCTTCGGCAGCAGCGGCAACCGGCGCGGCCGGCTTGGCCACGGCCGCGGCGGGCGCTTCCTCAACGGCGGTCTCGCGGAAGGCGCGCTCGAGTTCATCGAGCGACACCTCGCCCGGACGCAGCGCGCGTTCCAGGGTCTGATCGACCAGCGAACCCTGGGTCATCTTGGGCTCGCTGGGTGCCGCGGGCGCAGTCGGCGGCGAGGCCACCACGGGGGCAGCGGCCTCGGCAGGGGCAGCGGCTGCTCCGGCCGCCGGCATCGGCAGAGCCGAGCCTGCCGCGATCGACTGCGTCGACGCTGACATCGCCGCCATGCCGCGCTCGACCATGGCTTCCAACTGGTCGATCAGATCGCGGTCGTTGCCCTCCGGCTCGGCTTCCGTCGCCTCCAGCCCCGCCAGAATCTCCTTGATGCGATCGATCGAGGACAGGATCAGCGTCACCGCTTCGGCCGTCACCGGCATGCCGTCGCGGAACTTGCCCATCAGGGTCTCGCCGGCATGGGCCAGGGCTTCCAGCCGCGGCAGTCCCAGAAAGCCGCAGGTGCCCTTGATGGTGTGCACGAGCCGGAAGATGTTATCCAGGATCTTCGCGTTGTTCGGCTCCTGCTCAAACCGAACCAGCTG
>JAAEQB010000113.1 GCA_024231975.1 Allobosea sp. | reverse complement strand
GGTCTTCGCCGAGGGCGAGGGCTCGCTTCTCACCGACGCCGGCGCCGGCAAGTTGGGCGGCGCCCTCGGTGCCGGCCTGGTGGTCATGGGCGGCGGTGCCGGGATCGGCCGCATCGGCGGCAGCGCCGTCGAGTCGATGGCGCGCCAGCCGGAGATGGCCGGGCAGATCTCCGCGGCCATGCTGATCACGGCGGCCATGATCGAGGCCGGCCTGCTGTTCGGCGTGGTGGTCGGTCTGTTGGCGGTTCTCGGCGGCTGATCCGCAGCGGGGGTGGCGCTAGGATGACGCCCCCGTCCCGTGTATGAGACGATTCGCCGGCGCCGCCTCCGGGGCGGTTCCGGCGGACATCCGAAGAGATTCTCCAACCCGGCGAGCGTACGAATGAACGAGAACAGACATCGAGGTTTCTACGCCACGCTCCTTGGCGCCGCGCTGTGGCTGTTCGGCCATGCGGCTCCGGCGTTCGCTGCGACCCATGCGGACGCAGGCCAAAGCCAGAACAGCATCTTCGCCGGCGACGTCGGCAACATCGTCTGGACCGTGGTGATCTTCGGCCTGGTCCTCGTCGTCCTCCGGGTCTTTGCCTGGCGGCCGTTGCTCGACAACCTGAAGAAGCGCGAGGATTTCATCAGCGACTCCCTGAAGAAGGCTGACCTCAAGCAAAAGAAGGCCGAGGAGAACCTCGCGGCCTCCAAGAAAGAGCTGATCAAGGTGCGCGCCGAGGCCACCGCGATTGTCGACGAGGGGCGCCGGGATGCCGAGGTCCTGCACCGGCGCATCGAGGAGGAGGCCCGGGCCGAGGCCGCCAGCATGCTCGAACGCGCCCGCCGCGAGATCGGGATCGCGCGCGAGAGCGCGGTCAAGGAGCTCTACGACTTGAGCGGCCGGCTGGCGACGG
>JAAEQB010000112.1 GCA_024231975.1 Allobosea sp. | reverse complement strand
TACAACCAGACGGCCGTCGCCCTCCTGGACGGCGAGCCGGAGGCCCTGGCCGGCCGCATCGTGGACGACATCCTGGGCTGGGGCCCCCTGGCCGCCTATATGGCCGACGACCAGGTCGAAGAGATCATCATCAACGGCCCCGACAGGATTTTCGTCATCTATGCCGGCGGGCGCAAGGAGCGCGCTCCAGAGACCTTCCGCAGCGCCGAGGTCCTGCGCAATTTTCTGAATCGCAAGATCGAGGCCGGAAACGGCTATCCCGTCACGCCAAAGACCCCGCACCAGGACGCCCGGCTGCCGGACGGCTCGCGGCTTTTCGTCGCAATGCCGCCGATAGTGGCCAACATCGAGGCGGCCGTGGCCACCATCCGGCGCTTCCGGCCTGTGGCCAGGGACCTGGAGGCCCTGGTAAAGTTGAATACCATTTCGCCCGCGATGGCCAATTTCCTGCGGGCCGCCGTCCAAGCCAAGCTCAACATCGCCATCGCCGGCGGGACCGGCAGTGGCAAGACCACGTTCTTGCAAGCCTTGAGCAGCGCGATGCCAGACATGGATCGCGTGGTGACGGTCGAGGACACACCCGAGTTGAGCCTGGCCCACGTCCACGACTGGGTGCAGCTCATCACGCGCAAAGAGGCCGAGGGCGTGCAAGCCATCACCATGCGCGACCTGGTCAGGGACACGCTCCGCATGCGGCCGGAGCGCATTATTCTCGGCGAGGCGCGCGGCGGCGAGATGGTGGACATCCTGGTCGCGGCCAACACCGGCCACGACGG
>JAAEQB010000111.1 GCA_024231975.1 Allobosea sp. | reverse complement strand
GGGAGAGCGACTGTGTGGTCAAGCGCATCTCCATGGTGATTTGGTTCGGATGATTGCGTTGAGGATGGTGATGAGCTTGCGCATGCAGGCTGTGATGGCGAGCTTGGACGGTTTTCCGGCGGCGCGCAGGCGTGCGTTGAAGGCCTTGAGCATGGGATTGCAGCGGATGGCGGTCAGCGCAGCCATGTAGAGCAGGGTGCGCAGCTCGGCGCGGCCGCCGGCGATGACGCGCCTGCCGCGCATCTGGCCGCTGTCCCGGTTGATCGGGGCGACGCCGACGAGGGCGGCGATCTGGCGGCGGGTGAGCTGGCCGAGTTCGGGCAGCTTGGCGATCAGGGCGGCGCGCAGGACCGGGCCGACGCCCGGGACCGAGGCGAGGAGATCATCCTCGCTCCGCCAGGCTGGCGAGTGACGCAGGCTCGTGCCGATCTCGTCGTCGAGCGCGGCGATCTCCTTGTCGAGGAAGGCGATGTGGGCCTCCAGCGAGGGACGCAGCTTCGGCGCGATCTGGCTGCGCCGGATCTTCTCGCTGGCCCGCATCTCGACGAGCTGGCGTCGCCGCGTGACCTGGTCGATCAGAGCTTTGCGTGCCGCGTCGGGCAAGGGGCGCGGCTCAGGCTTCACCGCCTCGGCGAAGGCGGCGATGACGGCTGCGTCGAGGCGATCGGTCTTGGCCAGCCGGCCGGTCGCCCTGGCGAAGTCGCGCACCTGGCGCGGATTGACGACCGCGACGAAGATGTCGGCCGCGCACAGGGCGGCGGCGGCCCGCTCCTGCAAGGCGCCGGTTGCCTCCAGCACCGCCAGGCGCGGCCCGGGCGCCTGCCGCAGGCGGGCACACAGTGCCGCGATGCCGGCCTCGTCATTGGCGACGGCGAGCGTCTCGCCCTCCGGTCGGATATGGACGTCCAGCCGCGCCTTCGAGACGTCGATGCCGACATAGTGCTCGATCCGGGTCATGCGCCAGGCCCTGCCTTGCCGGTGCGGGCTCGCTGCGCGGCCCCCGCGACTGTCCGGGCGTGAATGACGCTCCGCGGCGGCCCTCGGCTCTCCCACGGTCTTGGCCACCACGGGTAGGGGCGGGCTCGCCGCAGAGACCCCGCGAGCCCCAGCATCAAGGCTCATACCTCTTCTACACACAAGGAGTAGGGGTGAGGGACCGCCGCTGATCGTTGAAACGAGGCGGCGCCGCTGCGACCTCAATGAGTTAGGGCACGCCCTCATCCCTACCCTTCTCCCACACGGGAGAAGGGTTCCCCGCGGATGCCACCTCGGTCATTGCCCTGCTTGAAGATCCCAGTGCACGCGGCTCAAGCCCGAACATGACGGCGGGAGCAATCGCCTACAGCGCCTGCGACAGCCCCGGCGCCAGCGGCGGGATGCGGACGACCCCGCCGAGCGCATGGTCGAAGCCGTCCTCGCTGCGCGTGACGATGACGAGCCGCCCTGCCCCCTCGACGCGCAGCGCTCCGACCAGTCGTCCGCCGGTCTCCAGCCGGGCGAGCAGCGCCTCCGGCACCGTCTGCATCACGCCGTTGACCAGGATGCGCTCGAAGCGGCCGAGCGTACGGTCGGGCTGGAAGCCGTCGGCATGGCGCAATTCAACCAATTGCGCGAAGCCGCCGCCGGTCAGGCGCTCATGCGCGGCGAGCGCGAGCGTGCGGTAGCGCTCCAGCGAAACGACCTTGCCGCCCATCGCTGCGAGCAGCGCCGCAACATAGCCGGAACCGGAACCGACCTCGAGCACTCGGCAACCCGGCTTCATCTCGAGCGCGCCGACCAGCGCTGCGACCGTATGCGGCGCGGTCATGGTCTGGCCGCAGGGGAGCGGCACCGAGACGTCCTGCCGGGCGAGATCGGCGAAGCGCGAGGGGGCGAAATGCTCGCGCGGCACGCGCTCCATCGCGCGGAGCAAGGCGAGGTCGCGCACGCCGCGCGCGCGCAGCGACAACAGGAAGGCGACCGTGCGCTCGCTCTCGCTGCTGGCGCCTTCCTCGATCATCCCTGCCGCTTTCAGGCGAACACGCGCGCGAAGCGCGTCATCGTCGGCTCATGCGTCAGGTCGAGCTCGAGCGGCGTCACCGAGATCTTATGCTCGGCGAGCGCGCGCAGGTCGGTGCCGTTGGCCGGCTCGTGCTTCGAACGCTGGAAGGCGATCCAGTAATAGGGATTGCCGCGCCCGTCGCGCCGCGGCTCCAGCCGCATCAGCTCCTGGTCGCGCCGGCCCTGCGCCGTCACTGCGACACCCGCGACCTCGCTCGGCGCCACGTTCGGGAAGTTGAGATTGAACAGGATGCCGTCGGGAATCCCTTCCTCAAGCAGGCGGCGGATGATGCCGGGCGCATGCTGCAGGGCGCAGTCCCAGATGATCTTGGTGCGGTCGCCCGCCATATAGGCCTGGCTCACCGCGATCGAGGGAATGCCGAGCAGCGTGCCTTCCATCGCCGCGGCGATGGTGCCGGAATAGGTCACGTCCTCAGCGACGTTCTGCCCGCGATTGACGCCGGAGAGCACGAGATCGGGCTTCATCTCGGCCATGACCGAGCGCACCGCCATGATCACGCAATCGGTCGGCGTGCCCTGCACGGCGAAGCGCTTCTCCTCGATCTGGCGCAGGCGCAGCGGGTTCGACAGCGACAGCGAATGCGCCACGCCCGACTGGTCGGTCTCGGGCGCGACGACCCAGACGTCGTCGGAGAGCTGCTTGGCGATCTGCTCGAGGACGGCGAGGCCCTCGGCATGGATGCCGTCGTCATTGGTCACCAGGATGCGCATGGGATCAGGCCACCTTCTCGATGCGGGTGACCCCGCGCATATAGGGAACCAGCACGTCGGGCACGGTGATCGAGCCGTCGGCGTTCTGGTAGTTCTCCATCACCGCGATCAGCGCGCGGCCGACCGCCGTGCCCGAGCCGTTGAGGGTGTGGACGAAGAACGGGCCCTTGCCGTCCTTGGTCTTGTAGCGGGCGTTCATCCGCCGCGCCTGGAAATCGCCGCAGACCGAGCAGGACGAGATCTCGCGATAGGTCTTCTGGCCGGGCAGCCAGACCTCGATGTCGTAGGTCTTCTGCGAGGCGAAGCCCATGTCGCCGGTGCACAGCGTCATGACGCGATAATGCAGGTCGAGCTTCTTCAGCACGTTCTCGGCGCAAGACAGCATGCGCTCATGCTCCTCGCGCGATTTTTCCGGCGCGGTGATCGAGACGAGCTCGACCTTCTCGAACTGATGCTGGCGCAGCATGCCGCGGGTGTCGCGGCCGGCCGATCCGGCTTCGGAGCGGAAACAGGGGGTCAGCGCGGTATAGCGACGCGGCAGCTCCTCTTCAGAGACGATCATCTCCGCGACGAAATTCGTCAGCGTCACCTCGGAGGTCGAGATCAGCCAGTGGCCCGTGTTGGTCCGGAACAGGTCTTCCTCGAATTTCGGCAGCTGACCGACCCCGTAGACCGCCGCGTCCCGCACCAGCAGGGGCGGATTGACCTCGGTATAGCCGTGCTCCTCCGTGTGCGTGTCGAGCATGAACTGCCCGATGGCGCGCGACAGCCTGGCGATCTGCCGCTCCAGCACAACGAAGCGCGAGCCGGAGAGCTTCGCGGCCGTCTCGAAATCCATCTGGCCGAGCGCCTCGCCGAGCTCGAAGTGCTCCTTGGGGTCGTTGACGCCCGTGAGCAGCCCGCGCTCCTCCGGCTTCACGCCATGGGCATGCAGCAGAACATTGCCGTGCTCGTCGGCTCCCTCCGGCACCTCATCGAGCGGCGTGTTCGGGATCGCGGCGAGCTGGGCGTTCAGCGCCTCGACCGCAGCCTTCTCCTCGGCCTCCAGCGCCGGCACCTGCTCCTTGAGCGAGGCGACCTCGGCCTTGAGCTGCTCGGCGAGGGCCAGGTCCTTCTGGCCCATCGCCTTGCCGATCTCCTTGGAGAGGGCGTTGCGGCGCTCCTGCGCGGCCTGCGACTTGCCGATGGCGGCGCGGCGCTGATCATCGAGCGCCAGCAGCGACGACGACAGTTTCTCAAGCCCGCGCCGTTGCAAGCCCCGATCGAACGCCTCAGCGTTCTCGCGAATCCATCTGATGTCGTACATCGCTCAAGCCGATCCGTTGTGGAATCGGCTGATGCTCTAGAGCATGCCGCGTCGGCACGGAAGCGCTGCGTCAGTGTGGCGCGGGTGCAGGTAGGACAGGAGGGCGCGAGAAACCCCTCCCCCTTGTGGGGAGGGGAAGGAGTGGGGGGCGAAAAGTCAGAACTCGATCTTGGCCAGTCGACCCCAATCCGCTCCTACAATCGACCTTGCACCCAATCGCTCGCCCCCCATCCCCATACCCTTCCCCGCAAGGGGGAAGGGAGGAGCATAAGCGATCAGCCTTGTGCAGCGGCCCAGCTCAGTAAGGCGGCTCCTGATGGACGAGCTTGCCGTCGATCAGCAGGCGCTTGATCGCCGCCTGTCCGGAGCTCGACACGGCCGCGACGATCTCCAGCCGCTTGCGCTCGGTCGTCTCGATGGCGCGGCCGGTGCCTTCAGGCACGAAATAGCTTTCAAGTCCGTACTCGACGCGGATGGCACTGCGACCGACATTGCAGTCCTGGTCGCCGTTCGCGTTGACCGCACAGGCGGCCGTCGAAACCACCTTGCCTTCGAGCACCGCCCCGCCCGCAGGAGCAGGCGGGCGGGCGAGATAGACGCCCTTCGCCTCGGCAAGCCCGTCGGCACCGGGCGCGAGGCGGACGAACACCGTCTGGTTGCGCTCGAAGCTCTTGTCGCCGTCGAGTTTGGCAGGTTCGAGCGTGCTGATCTTGTAGCTGAGGATGACATAGTCGCCGCGGAAGAGGTCGCGCGGGTCGAGTGGCGCGGTCGCCAGCCTGATCTCCGTGCCGGAGCGCAGGATGCTCGCACGCGACTCGACCAGGGCCAGGATCAGCCCGCAGAGCAGGACGATGGCGGCGAGCCCGCGCCAGAGCGGCGAGACGCGCCCGAGAAAGGCGTCGGCAGACGGCAGGCGGATCACGGCGCGGCCTCCGTCGGCTTGCTGAACTTGGCGAGGAGCCGGCGCATCCCGCTGGCGATGGCGATGAGGGCCGCGCCGCCGACCAGGAAGAACAGCGACTGGTCGAGCAAGGTGCCGATGGTCTGCCAGAGCAAGGTCACGATCGCGATGGCGAACAGCAGCGAGCCGGCGATGCTCAGCCGGCGGACGCCGCCGCCCGCACCGGCGACGACGATGCCGATCGCGATCGATAGGATCAACGCCGCGACAACGATCTTGCCGGCCATGCTGACCGCGCCGCCGCTCCAGAACAGTACCGGCACCAAGAGCGACATGACCAGCGCCGCCGCCAGCGGCCAGGCGAAGCGGCGCTCACGCGCCAGCAGACCGAGGCCGACCACCGCCGGCAGCGCCAGCGCATAGGCGAAATAGTTCAGCGAATGAGCCGTGCCCGCCTTCGCCTCGCTCGGCTCGAGGATGCGGATCAGCTCGACATTGAGCGAGAGGATCAGCCCGATCAGCCCCCAGGGCAGGAAGGCGGTGAGCAGGCCCGGACCGCCGCGGTCGAGCGCCAGCGCGCCGAGCGCGACGAACAGCGCAGAGACGGCGAGGCCGTAGGCGAGCAGGCCATAGTCGAAACGCAGGAAGGCCGGCTGGCCCGGTAGCGTCGCGAACCAGCCGAGCAGCGCCAGCGCCGCGACATGGTGGACGAGGCGGTTGTGCCGGGTCGCGGCCAGCCAAAGCGCCGGCAGGAAAGGCAGCCAGAACAGCAGATGGGCCCGGCTCTCGCCCTCATCCCAGCGACCGCCGGCCCAGCAGCCGATTCCGACGATCGCGATGACGAGCGCACCGTTCGAGCGCAGCAGGAAGGCGACGATCAGCGCGCCGAGCGCGACCAAGAGCGCCCCGCCCGGCCAGTCGGTCGGCAGATGATACATCTGGCCGACGAGTGCGACGCCGGCCGCGAAGATCAGTGTGCCACAGGTCGCGGCCGCATCGGCGCCGCCAGTCGAGCCCCGGCTTTCCAGACGCGCCGAGATACCGAGCGCGCCGGCAAGGCCGAGCAGGATCATGACGAGCTTGGCGACCCTGGGGATTTCCTCCCAGTTCGCCGCGACGAAGGCGGAAACGCTGGAGGCGATCAGCAGGCCGCCGAACAGGCCGATCAAGGCCGGCAGCTTGAAGCCGCCACCCTCCTGCGCCAGCGAACGGCGGATGGTGGCGGCGCTTTCGGGACTGACCAGCCCCTCGCCCACCCAGCGACCGAGATCGGCTTCAAGCCGCTTGCGATAGGAACCCGTCAGCATGCGCGCCTATTTGGCACGGGCTGACGGGTTTTGGCGAGATGGCTGCTTCAGGCCGCCTTGACCTTCCTCTTGCGGGCGAGATCAGGCGGCGTCGCCTCTTCGACCAGCGCCGCGACCACGGCGTCGAGGCTCATCACCGTCTGGGCCTGGCTGCCGAGACGACGGACGGTCACGGTCTTCTCCTCGGCCTCGCGCTTGCCGACGGCGAGGATGACCGGGACCTTGGCCAGCGAGTGCTCGCGCACCTTGTAGCTGATCTTCTCGTTGCGCAGGTCGGCGCGGGCGCGCAGGCCGGCCGAGAGCAGCGCCATGGTGACTTCCTCGCCATAGGCGTCGGCTTCCGAGGTGATCGGCGCGACGATGATCTGCTCGGGCGCCAGCCAGAGCGGGAAATGCCCGGCATGGTGCTCGATCAGGATGCCGACGAAGCGCTCCAGCGAGCCGCAGATAGCGCGATGGACCATGACCGGCTGCTTCTTCTCGCCGTCCGAGCCGATATAGAAGGCGCCGAAGCGCTCCGGCAGGTTGAAGTCGACCTGCGTCGTGCCGCATTGCCAGTCGCGGCCGATGGCATCGCGCAGGACGTATTCGAACTTCGGCCCGTAGAAGGCGCCCTCGCCCGGATTGATCTCGGTCTTGATCCGGTTGCCGGACTGCCTCGCGATCCTCTCCAGCACATTGGTCATGACGTCTTCGGCATGGTCCCAGACCGCATCGGAGCCGACGCGCTTCTCCGGCCGCGTCGAGAGCTTGATGACCAGCTCCTCGGTGAAGCCGAAATCCTCGTAGACCGAGAGGATCAGGTCGTTGATCTTCATGCACTCGGCGGCGAGCTGCTCCTCGGTGCAGAAGATGTGGGCATCGTCCTGGGTGAAGCCGCGCACGCGCATCAGCCCGTGCAGCGCCCCCGACGGCTCGTAGCGATGGACATTGCCGAACTCGGCCAGCCGGATCGGCAGGTCGCGATAGCTCTTCAGCCCGTGCTTGAAGATCTGGACATGGCCCGGGCAGTTCATCGGCTTCAGGGCGAAGACCTTGTGGTCGCGCTCCTGGTCGTTCGGGTTCTCGAAGGCCGAGGCCGACTTCACCGCGAACATGTTGTCCTGGTACCAGCCCCAGTGCCCCGAGGTCTCCCAGAGCGACTTGTCGAGCACCTGCGGGGCGTTGACCTCC
The DNA here is from genome assembly GCA_024231975.1 of Allobosea sp. Lineage (GTDB taxonomy): Bacteria > Pseudomonadota > Alphaproteobacteria > Rhizobiales > Beijerinckiaceae > Allobosea. The sequence continues at coordinate 276,294 of JAAEQB010000111.1, read as the reverse complement.
TCATAGTCGACGGCGAGCCGCCGGCGCATATAGGTCAGCACCTCCTGGAACAGCCGCCAGCCCTTTGAGTGCCAGAAGACGACGCCCGGCCCCTCCTCCTGGAAATGGAACAGGTCCATCTCGCGGCCGAGGCGGCGATGGTCGCGCTTCTCGGCTTCCTCGAGCTGCTTGAGGTAGGCGTCGAGCTCCTCCTGCCGGGCGAAGGCCGTGCCGTAGATGCGGGTCAGCATCGCGTTGTTGCTGTCGCCGCGCCAATAGGCGCCGGCCGTCTTCATCAGCTTGAAGGCGTTGCCGACCTTGCCGACCGAGGTCATGTGCGGGCCGCGGCAGAGGTCGATCCAGTCGCCCTGCGCATACATCTTCAGCGTCTGGTCGGCGGGAATCGCATCGACCAGCTCGACCTTGTAGGCCTCGCCCTTGTTGGCGAAGAAGTCCTTGGCCTTGTCGCGGCTCCAGACCTCCTTGGTGAAGGGTTTGTCGCGCGCGATGATCTCGCGCATCTTCTTCTCGATCGCCGGGAAGTCCTCCGGGGTGAAGGGCTCGTTGCGGGCGAAATCGTAGAAGAAGCCGTTCTCGATGACCGGACCGATCGTCACCTGCGTGCCGGGGAAGAGTTCCTGCACGGCTTCGGCGAGGACGTGAGCGGTGTCGTGCCGGATCAGCTCCAGCGCTCGTGGGTCCTCGCGGTTGAGGAACTCGATCTTCGCGTCCGCTGTGATCGGGTCGCCGAGGTCGACGATCGTGCCGTCGAGCGCCATCGCGACGGTGCGCTTCAGCAGAGAGGGGGAAATGCCGCCGGCAAGCTCCTTGCCGGTGATGCCGGAAGGAAATTCGCGCTGCGCGCCATCGGGAAATGTCAGGGAGATCGTCATCGATCGGCTCCTGCTCACTCGGGGATACGAGCCCCGTAAGTCAAGGCCGGCTGCCTTTGAGGGGCGCGACCGGCAGCCGGATCGGACGCGCCGGGGAGGCGTATACGAGCGGGAGGACGCAGGCAATCGCGGGATTGCAGATCGCGGCCTCGCCGCTTGCAACCATGGCTAGACTGACGATAGGTTACGCAATCGACCTCCGATCTCCGCAATCGGTTCGACAGCCATGCAGCCAGCGATGTCACCGGACGCCGCGGCGCCCGTCCTGCGAGACGTGGAATCGTGGCCCTTCAACTGGATCGGCGACCTGCTGCGGGTGATCTACGCCTGCCGCGTGGCCGCGATCTCGGTCCTGCTCGGCTACCTGCTGCTGACCAAGGTTCCGCAAGCACGCGACCTCTTCCTGGTCTTCCAGGGGCCGGCGTTCGGGCCGGGAACCGACTATCCCCGCTTCTGGGAGATGCTCTTCCGCTGGCTGGTCTATTTCCTCATCCACATCATCGCCTGGAGCAGCGCCGTCCAGGCCTCTGCGGAGCACCTGCTCGGCGAAAGCGCCTGGCTGATCGGCCCGTCCCGGGACCTCACGCCGCGCGACATGGCGATCTACGATCGCCGCTTCCGCGCCTTCGTCGTCGTCGTGCCCTATGCGCTCGCGCTGCTGACCTTCTTCGCGGTCTGGCGCGGCTATGAGGCGGCGCTGGCCGATCTGCCTAGCGACGGCGTCGGCTCCCTGGCCTTATCCGCCGGCATTCTCCGCAGCGGCTCGGCGGGTTTCTATGTCGCCCTCGCCTGCGGCATCGCGGCCCATCTCTTTCTGTGGGGCCGGAATATCCGGGACATCGCGAAAACCGAGGCGCATTTCCGGGAGAAGAGGACGAGGGATGGAGAAGGCGGGAGCAACTGGCGCGAGGCGGTGAGTCTGCACGCCTCCGTCTGGCTTGCACTCGGCCTGTTGATGCTCGGGGCAGTCGCAGCCTTTGGCGATCGCCTGCTGGCGGTCGTCTCCGGCGTCTATCTCGTTCCCATCCTGCTCGGCGCCTGGATTCCGGTCTTCACGCAGATCGGGATGGCGAGCCAGAGGACCCGCTTTCCCTTCACCGTGCTGATTCTGGTCGCCTGGCTCCTGGCCGCCAATTCCTGCGGCCATTCGAATCTCGTCTCGCGCGCCAAGCAGGAACCGCAGCCGGCCATGGAGCTCGGCGAGGCCGTCGCAGCGTGGAAACAGGCGAATTGCGTGGCCGGCGGCACCTGCCCGCGCCCGGTTCTGGTGACGATCGCGGGCGGCGCCTCGCGCGCTGCCTTCTTCGCTGCGACGATCCTCGGCGAGTTGCTCGACAACCCCTGCCGGCAGCCCGGCCGCACCTGCGAAAAGCCGGATGCCACCGTGCCTTTGCTGGCGCAGCGGATCTTTGCGATTTCGGGCGTGTCTGGCGGCTCCCTCGGGGCGATCCAGGCGGTCGCCGCGATGAGCGATGCGCGCCGGGATCCGAAGTCTCCGGCCTTGTCGCCGCCCTGCATCGACAAGAGCCCGGCGCATTTCTTCAAGTCACCGAACGAGAGCAAATGGCGTGATTGCCTCCAGGTGCTCGCAGGCGAGGACTTCCTCTCGCCGACCGTGCTCGCGCTGGTGACCAGCGAACCATTCCTGTTCCTAGAGCCGTTGCTCGGCCGGTTCTGGCCCAACGGCCATTTCCTCGATCGCGCCGCCATTCTCGAGAACAGCTGGATCAACCACTATCAGGACAATGTCGTCGCAGCGGTGCAAGGCGCGCAGACGCTGCCGGCCCGGGGCGATCTCGCCCAGTCGTTCAGCCGGTTCGGCCAAGGCGCGCGCAAGGACGGCAACTGGCTGCCGCTCCTCGTGCTCAATGCGACCTCGGAGGAAACCGGCAAGCGGGTTCTCGCCAGCCAGCTCGCCAATCAGCTGGAGCCGGCCACCCAGATCAAGCTCGATCGGCCGACACTGTTCGTCGACGCCTTCGAAGCGTCACGCTTCCTTGGCGAATTGACCTCGCCAAGGCCGAGTTGCGCCATCGCACGCGGCAACGGTCTCGACCTCACCCTCGCCAGCGCCGCCCTCAACAGCGCGCGCTTTCCGATCATCTCGCCGGCCGGGCGCTTCGCCGATGGCTGCGACGTCACGCTCCGCGCTGTCGACGGCGGCTATTTCGAGAATGACGGGGCAACGACCACCGCGGAGATCGCAGATGCGCTGAAGCGTTTCGGACTCGCGCCCGTCGTGATCCACATCGCCAATGATCCGGTCGACCTGACCGCCGATCCGGAGCGCGACCAACGTCCTCCTCCACGCGACGATTCGCTGATGCCCCTGCTGATGGCGCCGGTGAACACAGTGCTGTCGACCCGCGGGGCGCGCGGCTCCTATGCCCTCGCCACGCTCGCAGGCGTGGTCGGCAAGGACAATGTCGCCGACTTCCTCGTCTTCGGCGAACCCTCGGCCCCGACGCAGGACAAGTTCGCGGTGGTCGACAGGCTGACGGGCTTCGACTACGTGCCGCCCGGCAGCGAGACGCCGAAATGCTTCGAGCGGACCAGCCCGACGACGGAACTCGCCTCCGGCGCGAAAGCCCCGGCCGAGGGAGCGCCTCCGCCAGCCGTGCCGAACCGAGCGACGGTGCTGAAGGAGGTCTCGATGAGCTGGTGGCTGTCGAAACCGGTCCAGGAATACCTCGACCGGCAGACCTACCACCGGCGCAACTGCCAGTCGCTGCTCAAGGCTCGGAACTGGCTCAACGAACCTCTCTCCGCGCCCGAGCAGAGGACGATCGCCGAGCAGCCCGTGAGCGCGCCGGTCAAGATGCCGGATCGTTGACACCGCGCCAGCGGCCATAGGCCCAGGGCTTGTACCAGGCCCCCTCCGGCGGCAGCTCCTCGCAGACGATGTCGATGCCAGAGGTGCCGAGCGGCGTGCAGCGGCAGATGCGGGCAAAGCCGACCCAGCCGCCGGCCCAGAGCCCGTGCCGCTGGATCGCCTCGTCGGTGTATTCCGAGCAGGACGGCCAGTGCCGACACTGCCGGCCGATCAACAGGGACAGGCTGAGCTGGTAGCCGCGGATCAGCAGATGCGCCCCCCGGCGTGGTGCAAGCGCGACGCTACGTCGCCAAGAAAGGCTTTTTTCAGCATGTTTAGGCAAGTATGACTCAGGCAAACCTCGCCGACTCCCTCCAGCCAATTTTCCATCGCCCCTTTTCGATCCCGTCTTCCCAGATCCCGGTCATGATGCGCGCACGTTTCCTCGCCTCCGCTACCGCCCTCTGCGGGCCGCTGCTCGCGCTCGCCCTCGCCACACCGGCGGCGGCGCAGCAGCGACCTTATCTGATCTGGCTCGACGCCGCCAAAATCGACGTCGCCAAGGTGATGGGCCTGCCGCCGGCGCAGAACTCGCCGGAGCATCGCGCCGAGTTCGAGAAGGTGCTCACCATCTCCTCGGCCCGCACGCCGGAGCGCGAGAAGCAGGCGATCGCCGACCAGTACCAGACGCTCAATGCCTTCCTGAAGGGCCTGGACCACAACTATATCGACGGCACCCATCGCGAGACGCGCCTGCTGATGCGCGAGGCGCAGATCGAGCTCGCCATCCTCTTGAAGAGCGTCAACCGCCTGACCAGCCGCATCAGGCCATTCCAGATGTGGAACAAGGTCCGGGTCAAGCCCTGCCCCGGCGGGCGGCCGGAGGGCACCTCCTTCCCCTCGGCCCATGCTGCGACCGCGGCGTTGTACGCCACCCTGCTCTCCGACGCCGTGCCCGAACTCGCCGACAAGTTCGAGGAGCGGGTCAAGAGCTATGGCGAGAGCCGCCTCGTCTGCGGCTTCCACTATCCGAGCGACCTGGAAGCCGGCGATAAGATCGGCCGCGTCGTCGCCAAGGCGCTGCTGGCCGATAAGACCTTCCGGGTCCGCTATGACGAGACCAAGCCGGAGATCCGGCAGGCCTTCGGGCTGAAGTAACCCTCAACCCGCAATCGTCTCGCGCCGCTTCGCCTCGATCTGGCCGATCGCGTCGACCACAGCGTCGAAGGTCAGCATGGTCGAGGCGTGACGCGCCTTGAAGTCGCGGACCGGAACGAGCACCGAGAGGTCCGCCCATTTGCCGTCAGGCGGCTGCGCGCCCTCCTTCAGGATCGCGCGCGCCTGCTCACGGACATCGCGCAGCTCGGCGGCAGTCGAGCCGACGACGTGGCGCGCCATGATCGAGGACGAGGCCTGACCGAGGGCGCAGGCGCGGACATCATGGCCGAAGCCGGTGACGACATCCTCGTCCATGGTCAGGTCGATGGTGACCGTCGAGCCGCACAGGCGCGAATGGGCCGTAGCCGTCGCATCGGGCGCCGGCAGGCGCTCGAGCAGCGGGATGTTTCCTGCCAATTCCAGGATTCGCTTGTTGTAGACGTCGTTCAGCATGGGTTGCCCCAGCCGGGGTCTGGAGTTGCCGGCTTTCGCAACCAATATAGAGTGCCGATGCGCTCTTAGGGAGAGCGTGTCATGTCGCTGGACGAGCGGGCGAACTTGTCTGACCTGCTGGTCGTGAGGCCAGCGCAAACCGAAACGGGAGGCTCCACATGGATAATGTGGTTAAGTCCCTGTCCGTAGAGCGGGCGCGCAGCCCCTCCGCAGACAAGTTCATCGTCAAGCAGCCGACGCAGGTCGAGGCCGAGGAGGCCGTGCGCACGCTGATCCGCTGGGCCGGCGACGATCCGTCGCGGGAGGGCCTGCTCGATACGCCGCAGCGCGTCGCCAAGGCCTATCGCGAATTCTACAAGGGCTATCGCGAGGACGCGCACGACATGCTCGAGCGCGTTTTCGAGGAGGTCGACGGCTACAAGGACATGGTCCTCGTCCGTGACATCCCGTTCTATTCGCATTGCGAGCACCACATGGTGCCCTTCGTCGGCAAGGTCCATATCGGCTACTATCCGAACGGTGGCGTGGTCGGCCTGTCGAAGCTCGCCCGCGTCGTCGAGGTCTATGCGCGCCGGCTGCAGACGCAGGAGACGATGACGGCCCAGATCGCCCAGGCGATCGAGCGGACGCTGAAGCCCGGCGGCGTCGCCGTCCTGGTCGAGGCCGAGCACATGTGCATGTCGATGCGGGGCGTGCAGAAGCAGGGCTCGTCGACGATGACGACGCAGTATACCGGCCGCTTCCGCGACCCCGCCGAGCAGGTGCGCTTCTTCACCATGGTGAAGTCGCCGGGGCTCTAGCACCAACCGTCATTGCGAGGAGCGCAAGCGACGAAGCAATCCAGGACGGTTCGCTCGACGGCCCCTGGATTGCTTCGCGTCGCTCGCAATGACGGCTGGCCTCGCCGCCGCTATATAGCGCGAACTATCCCCCAGGATCCTCCCATGACTGCCTTCCCCACCCTTTCAGCCAAGGCCGAGATCGAAGAGGGCACGGTCCTCGCCCCCAAATTCGATCGCGACGGGCTCGTCACCTGTGTCACCACCGACGCTGCGACCGGCGACGTGCTGATGGTCGCGCATATGAACGCCGAATCGCTGCGCCTGAGCATCGAGACAAGCGAGGCCTGGTACTGGTCGCGCTCGCGCCAGGCGCTCTGGCGCAAGGGCGAGACCTCCGGCCAGTTGCAGAGCATCGTCGAGATGCGCGTCGACTGCGACCAGGACGCGATCTGGATCAAGGTCAATGTCGGCGGCGACGGCGGTTGCTGCCACACCGGCCGCCATAGCTGCTTCTATCGGGTTAAGCCGGTCGGCACCGCTGCGGACGGACCACTGGCCTTCTGAACCGGGACCGCCTGCTTCGTTGGCAATCCTTTCACCAAGCTTTCATGTTTCCTTCAAAAGCGACTGATAGCCGCCTAGGGTCCCGGCGCCGTTCATCTTTCGCTCATCGGCTCGCGCGATCCTGACTCTCCCGCGGAGGGATCGCGCCGATGAGACTGGAGAACATCGCCAGACGGGCCTTTGGATTGGGCGGCGGCGGAGCTGCGATGAACGATCTCGTTTCCGAACCCGTCCCGCGCCTCAGCCGGCCGCGGATCGGCCTGGCCCTCGGCGGCGGCGCCGCGCGCGGCTGGGCCCATATCGGTGTCCTCGATGTCCTCACCGAGGCCGGCTACGCACCCGAAGTGATCGCCGGCACCTCGATCGGCGCAGTGGTTGGCGGCTGCTACGCCGCCGACAAGCTCGGGCAATTGCGCGAATTCGCGCTCGGCCTGACCAAGCGCCGCGTCGTCGGGCTGATGGACTTCCATCTCGGCGGGGCCGGGCTGATCTCCGGTGGCCGGCTGAAGCGCCTGCTCGAACGCGACCTCGCCGGTCTGCAGATCGGCGACCTCAAGCAGACCTATGCCGCCGTGGCGACCGAGCTTGGCACCGGCCATGAGATCTGGCTGACCCGGGGCTCCCTGGTCGATGCGCTGCGCGCCTCCTATGCGCTGCCTGGCGTGTTCGACCCGGTGAAGCTTGGCGGCCGCTGGCTGATGGACGGGGCGCTGGTCAATCCGGTGCCGGTCACGGTGGCGCGGGCGCTCGGCGCCGACGTCGTGCTCTGCGTCAACCTGAACAGCGACATGACCGGTCGCGGCACGGTGATCCAGTCCTACGGCGCCGATCCGGACCCTGAGCCGGCGCCCGAGCATCGCCCGGCGACAGGCTGGTTCGGCAGCGTGCGCGAGCGCATGCGCGGCATCGTCGGCAAGGCCAATCACGAGCAGCAGCCTGGCCTCGCCGGTGTGATGATCGACGCCTTCAACATCACCCAGGATCGGATTTCGCGCTCGCGCCTTGCCGGCGATCCGCCCGACGTGATGATCGGCCCCAAGCTCGGCCGCGTCGGCCTGTTCGACTTCCACCGCGCCGACGAGGCGATCGCGCTCGGCCGGCAGGCGGCAGAACGCGCGTTGGACGAGATCGCCGCGATCGTCGCGGCCAATCACCTGCCGCTGAACTAGGCGGCAGGTCGCGGCTCGGAGCCTTACGCCATCGCGATATAGTCGCGCATCGCCCGGCTCTCGGCCTCAATCTCGGCGACGCGATGCTTGACCACGTCACCGATCGAGACGATCCCGGCGATCCGGCCGCCATCGACCACCGGCACATGCCGGAAGCGGCCCGAGGTCATGATTTCCATCAGATCGTCTACGCTGGTGTCAGGCCGGCAGGTCACGACCTTGGCGGTCATGGCGCGCGATACCGGCGTTTCCAGCGCGGCAGCACCATCCGTGCCCAGGGCCTTGATGATGTCGCGCTCCGACAGGATGCCGAGCAGGCCGCCATCGGCACCGGTCACGACCACCGCGCCGATCCGCTTCTCGGCCAGGGTCCGCGCCGCCTCGCCGAGCGTCCGATGCGGCTGCACCGAGACCACCTCCGCGCCCTTGTTGCCGAGAATATGAACGACGTTCATCGACTTCTCCTCCGACGGTAGCGGCACCGTTGACCGGCGCTCGTTGATGGGTTCGACGATCGCAACGCCGGTTCGGACGGAGCGTTGCCCTCCGAGACGCGGCATCACGCTGGACTGATTTCAATGTGAGCGAACTCTGAGGCGACGGCAAGGCGATTGCTGGACGAAGCCTGCGCGCTCCGGTTGCGCCTTCCCGTGATGCCTAGCGCCGGACCGGCCCGCGATCGAGCAGCGGGAACAGCAGGAGCCCGGCGAGGAAGCCGCCGATATGCGCTTCCCAGGCGATGCTGGTCTCCTCGCCGAGGATCGGCACCAGGCCGGCACCGAAGATGATGTTGGTGACGAACCAGATCACAACGAACAGCATGGCCCGCGAATTGCGCCAGAGACCGCCGAGGGGCTCAGCCGGAATCGCACGCACCACCTCGTCATGGCCGAGCCCGCCGAAATGCACCCCCGGCGAGAAGACGAAGCGGATCGCCGCCGCCGTTGCCCCGGAAACACCGGCCGAGGCACCGACCAGCGGCAGCACGTCGAGCTCGCGCGACCACCAGTGCAGCAAGGCGCCGGCGATGGTGGACAGCGCCATCAGCAGCAGGAAGCGCCCGCCCCCGAGCCGGCGCGCGACCGGACTGCCGAAAGCCGCGAGCCAGACGACGTTCGAGACCAGATGCAGCCAGGAGCCGTGCAGCAGCCCATAGCTCAGCAGGGTCCAGGGCTGGCCGCTGCCATCGGCCAGCAGCAGGCGCACCAGTTGCAGGCGCTGGACGAAATCGGGCGTGCCGGAGGTGCCGAGCGAACGGGCGATCTCCTCCAGGCGGTCCGGCGCGAACCAGAGCGTCAGGCGCGCCGGCACGAAGGACAGCCAGGAGACGAGCAGGAAATCGTCGCGCTCGCTGAGCAGTTCGCGCGCGCCCTGGATCAGCGCCAAGGCCGCAATCAGCCAGACGACGGCGCCGGGCAGGTTGAAGACCGGCTCGCGCGCTGGCGGGCCATGGGGATCGTCTGGGTTCGCCGACATCTTGCCTCACTGGCGCATGGGCCTGCGGCAGGCAACAGAAAAGGGGAGAGCGGTCGCTCTCCCCTCTCCTCCCCGGCCGGTCACGCCCCCGCGCCCCCGCCATTTCCGCTAAGCCCGGGCGCTGCGCGCCCGCTTGAATTCGACGACCGATTTATGCGGCATTTTAGGGATCTTCCACAAGCTTAACACCTGATTAACCTTAACCGCCCCTGCCGCCTCCCCCTGTCCGGGTCGCGTGGCAAGACGGCATGCGGGCTGCGTCCTGCCGATTCGCAAGGGCCCGACAGTCCCCACCTCGAACGAAAGCGATCCGATTTGACACGCATTCGCACGATCAGGGACAGCGCAGACCGGACTGGACACGACATGAAGAATCCGAGCACCCGCCTGGTTTTCGACTACTGGGACACGTTGCGCGGCGAACGGAGCGCTCCTGAGCGGGGCGAGATCGAGCCGGGCGCGCTGCGGCATGCGCTGGCAGATACCTTCGTGCTGGAGAACGAGCCGATCGGCCCGGTCTTCCGCCTGGCGGGAACGCGACTCTGCGCCCTGTTCGGCCGCGAATTGCGGGGACGCGCCTTCGCCGCGCTCTGGCCCGATGTCGAGGCGCAGGGCGACATGCGCCGGCTGGTCCAGACGGTGATGGACGAGACGGCGGGCGCCGTCGCCGGGCTCTCGGCCCAGACGCAGAACGGCGCGAGCGTCCATCTCGAACTGCTGCTGCTGCCGCTGCGCTATCGCGGGCGCACCCATGCCCGCATCCTCGGCGCCCTGTCCCCGGCCCTTTCGCCGGAATGGCTCGGGCTCGACACGCTCGATTCGATGCGGATGATCTCGCTGAGGATGATCTGGCCGGATGCGCGCACGCAGCGCCCGACCGAAGCCGCAGCCCAGGACAAGCGGCCGAAGCTGATGCTTCTGCCCGGTGGACGTGTATGAGAACGCTCTAACCACCTCTTAACCCGCAAGCCGGTAGCATTGCTCTGGTAGAAACAGAGTTTGCAATGCTCACGGCGCCCCAAAATCCGAAGACGGGCTCGGTCCCGGTCGAGCGCCGGCGGCATCAGCGCATGAAAGTCGTCCTGCTCGGACGCTACATGCTGCCCAATCGCATGGAATATCCCTGCCAGACCACCGACATCTCGCCGGGCGGCCTGCACATGGTCGCGCCGGCCAAGCCGATGGTCGGCGATCGCGTCATCGTCTACCTGGAGCACCTCGGCCGAATCGAAGGTACGGCGGTGCGCACCACGCCCGCCGGCTTCGCGATGACCATCACCGCGACCAGCCGCAAGCGCGAGAAGTTCACCGCGCAGCTGACCTGGCTCGCCAATCGCGACGAGCTCGGCCTGCCCGAGGACCGGCGCCATGAGCGCATCGTGCCGCGCAACCCGCGCTGCATCATCACCCTGGAAGACGGCAGCGAACACGCCGTGCGGCTGATCGACATCTCGCTGTCGGGCGCTGCCTTCGCCAGCGACCACCCGTTCGAGATGGGCACGGCGATCCGGCTCGGCGGCACCGCGGCGATGATCGTGCGCCGCTTCGACGGCGGCTACGCCGCCCAGTTCCGCATGCCGCTCTCGGCCGACGCGCTCGACGAGAATCTCGAGCTCTGAAGGCGCGCACGCGCTTCTTCCTTTCGGCTGAGCCTTCAAGCAATCGAGCGGTGCTGCGCCGGCCCCGATAAGGGCCAGGCAGCACTCGCCATGCATTTCCCGGCTGCAGAAATCTTCGGCAGAAAAGGTATTCGCTGAGCCCTCTCCTCGCCCGTGGGAGATCGGCGCGGATGAAGGCCGGCCCCGCCCTATGAGGCGCAGTGGCAGCAACCTCTCCCTAACGGACAATGGTGGTCTCCATCCCCTGCCGTCCCCCAACCGGGAAAGGGAATGCCCCTGCCTTGCCCGCCCGGCGCGGCAACCCTTAACACGGGATTGACGGTCTCGACCTCATGGTTAAGAGACTGAATGGTTAAGGAGACCCATAGTTAAGAATTTCTGAGGCAAGCGCTGAAAATTCTTACTCTTCGTTTTATACCTGATTGTTCGTAAGTACTTTGATCTTCAATAGGCTCGATTTCAGTAAAATTGTCCGCTTTCATTTCAAGCGATCTCTACAGCCCAAGAGCATGGTCGTTCCCGGGACAGGAAAGGGGACGACATGTTTTCGGGTTTTCGGGGATTTCGCGGCCTGGCCGCTGCTACCATCATCACCCTCGCCGGCGTGACCGGTGCCGAGGCGCAGCAGACCAGCGGCCTGCCGGTCGCCAGCGCGCCGATCGTTGCCGGCGGCGACGCCCGGGCGCCGTACGCCTGGGTCGACTTCTGCAAGCGCATGCCGAGCGAATGCGCCGTCGACACCCGCGAGGCCGAGCAGATCGAGCTGACAGCCAAGACCTGGAAGCTGATCGTCGCCGCCAACGTCAAGGCCAACCGCGACATCGAGGCCATCACCGACCAGGACCATTGGGGCGTGGTCGACCGCTGGGACATTCCGACCGACGGCAAGGGCGATTGCGAGGATTATGTCCTGCTGAAGCGCCAGCGTCTGGCCGAGGCCGGCCTGCCGCGCCGGGCCATGCGTGTCACCGTGGTTATCGACGAGGAGAATGCCGGCCACGCCGTGCTGATGATCCGCACCGACCGCGGCGACTTCATCCTCGACAACAAGCGCAACGCGATCCTGCCGTGGAGCCAGACCGGCTACACCTACGTCAAGCGTGAATCCCAGGCCCGCACCGGCTGGGCCTCGCTCGGCGGCCTCTCGACCTCGACGGTGGCATCGCTGCGCTGAACAAGACAACGCGCCGGGCGGGGACGAAACCCGGCGCGAATACCAGACCGGCGAAGTCTAGACGGGCTTCGCCACCAGACGACGAGTCCGGTCACGTCCCCACCCACCCGTCCCCGACCGGGCACGTCCAGGGCCGGCTCCTTCCCCGGGAGCCGGCCCGCTTCTTTTTGGCCTTCTCGATTCTGCGCGATCGTCATTCCGGACAAGCTGCGGAGCAGGACAACTCCGCAATGACGAGGAAATATAGCGAGGCGCTGGAAGACGCCGACCGAGGTTCAGTCGATCCGTTTCATGCCATTGGCGAACTGCTTCCAGCGCTCGGAATAGCCGACGGCAGCGGCGCGCAGGCCTGCGGCCGCCGCCTCGTCCAGGGTGCGGAGCGCACGGGCCGGCGAGCCGACGATCAACGAATTGTCCGGGAATTCCTTGCCCTCGGTCACCAGCGCATTGGCGCCGACCAGGCAGTTGCGGCCGATCTTGACATGGTTGAGCACGGTCGCGCCCATGCCGATCAGGCTGTTCTCACCGATGGTGCAGCCATGCAGGATGGCGCGGTGGCCGATGGTGCAGCCGGCACCGACCTTGAGCGGCGCGCCCATGTCGGTGTGGAGCACGCAGCCTTCCTGGATGTTCGTGGCCTCGCCGATCTCGATCCACTCATTGTCGCCGCGCAGCACCGAGCCGAACCAGATCCCGACATCCTTCGCCAACCGGACCCGGCCGATGACATGGGCGTCGGGCGCGAGCCACCACTGCCCTTCTGGCGGCGTATCGGGTGCGGTCCCGTCAAGCGAATAGAGCGGCATGGCGTATCCTTCCGTGTTTCCCCGGGAGGATTGCAGGGCCGGCGCCCTCGCCGTCAAGCGGCTCCGAGCATCATCAGCAGGTCGAGCACGACCCGGCCGCTGATCAGGCTCCAGAGCGAGGCGATCATGCTCGCCGCCATCACGAAGAAGAAGGGCCGCCCTTCGATCCGCCGGCCGCGCACGGTGTTGCGCAGAATCAGGAAGGGGGCGCTGAACACCACCACCGGCACGCTCGCCACGGCGCCGACGCCGCCGCTCTGCAACAGCTCGAAACCGGCGCGCTTCTGCGTGAACAATTCGAAAGCGCTGGCCAGCAGGCCGGCGAAGGCGAAGCCGAGGACCAGCGATTTCAAGGCCTCGATGGCGGAGGGTTCGAGCGTCACGAGCGCGGCTTCCAGTGGATGCGGCCCAACCATGGCGCAAGGTCGTTCAACGCGGAAGCAGAGCTTTAACCTTTGGTTAACCACGCCGGTCCCGACATGGTTTACGGGGCGTTAAGGCGGCTCTGTTTCAGTTTCCTGACAGGGCCGCGCGTCGGCCCCGGAGATGAATCCGATGAGCCTCTACGCGCCCGACCCGACCCAGCCGCTCGCAAACGCGACCGATGTCGCAGCTCTGATCCGCAACCATCTCAGGCGCCGCCCTGCGCCGGCGCTGCCACGCGGCGACCGGGCCCTGCTGCGGCTCGCGGCCGCGATCGTCGTGCTCGGGCTGGCCGGTACCGGGCTTGCGCTGCTCGTCACCCGTCCTCACCCCGACGCCGGCACCGATCTCCAGGCGTCGCGGGTCGGCGAGGTCGTACTGGCGATCCCGGAGAACCTGACGGGTGCCGATGGCGAGGATGGGCGCCTCGTCGGCATGGCGCGCCTGCGCCTGGACTGGCCGAGCCTCGGGCCGGTGACGCCCGACACCAGGCACCGCCTGCTGGTGACCTTGAGCCCGCCGGACAAGGTCAACGAGCCGGCGACGCAGCTCTCGACCTATGCCCGCTTCCTGACGCCGACGGTCTGGTCCAATCCCGGCGGGCTGGTTGTGCGGGGCTTCCGCAAGGGCTCGCCCTATGAGGGCGACGAGCTCTATGTCTCGGTGCCGGACGGGCGCGGCTTTGCGGCACGCTGCCCGGTCGAGACCGCCCAGAGCGGCCTCGACGAGCCCTGCCGCGTGACCTTCCGCCATCGCGGCGTCGACGTGAACATCCGCTTCCCGCGCGCGATCGTCGCCGACTGGCAGATCATGCTCGGCGGCGTGCGCCGCACGATCGACGGGCTGATGCGCTGAGGGCGGAGGCCCTGCCTCAGTCCTCGAGATCGACGTCGAGGATCGCCATGGTGAAGTTGAACGAGCGGTCGCCGTCCTCGTCGTCGACATGGATGATGCCGATGAACTCGTCGGCGAGATAGACCTCGGCCGAATCGGTCTTCTTCAACCGCGCGCGCACGCTGATGTTGTGGTTGGCGAAGGTGCGGCGCAGATACGCTTCGAGCTTGGCGAGTTCGGTCTTGTCCACGGTGACGATCCTTATGCGTTGCGCGGACGGATGCCACGCGTAGGCCGCGAGGGCAAGGACGAAGGCGATCCGGCCACAACGCATGGCCGCGCCGCTTTCCTGCGCTGACGCAGGATCATTGCCCGTGCCAAGCTGCGCGGCCCACCTGCTTGAGGATGGATTGCCCAATGAAGCCCTGGCTGCCCGCAGCGCTCGACTATGTCGCAAGCTGGCTCGAATTCCAGCGCCGTTTCCATGACCAACCCGGCTGCGCAGTCGCGATCGCTGACGGTGGCGAGATCGTGCTGGAGGCCGCCTTCGGCAGCGCCGACCTTTCAACCGGCGAAGCGCTGACGCCGCGCCACGGCTTCCGGATCGCCTCGCATTCGAAGAGCTTCACCGCGGCAGGCACGTTACGCTTGGCCGAACAGGACCGCCTGCGGCTCGACGACAGGGCTGGCGCCTATGTCGACGGCCTGCATCCCGAGGTCGCGGCGGTGACGCTGACGCAGCTTCTCTCCAACAGCGCCGGGCTCCTGCGCGACGGCATCGATTGCGGCCAGTTCTTCGATCGCAAGCCCTATGCTCGGAAAGACGAGCTGCTTGCCGACCTCGCCAGACCGCCAGTCTTCCCGGCCTCGCAGCGCCTGAAATACTCCAATCATGGCTTCGGCCTGCTCGGTCTCGTCATCGAAGCGGTGACCCGCGAGCCTTATGCCGACTGGATCGCCCGCGAGATCGTCGCGCCTGCCGGGCTGAAAGAGACCAGGCCTGACATCACGCTCTGGACCGGGCCGATGGCAAAGGGCCACAGCGGCACGCTGCCGCTCGGCCGGCGCGTGGTGATCCCGGCCGACAATCCCGGCAACGCCATGGTCTCCGCCGCCGGTTTCGTCGCGACCGCGGCCGACATCGCCCGCTATATCGCCCAGCTCTCGCCGAAGGCCGAACGCAGCGTCCTGTCGCCGCTGAGCCGCCGCGAGATGACGCGCCGGCTCTGGCCCGACGCCGAGAGCAACCTCGGCCGCCACTATGGCCTCGGCACCATTTCCGGCGGCGGCGATGGCTGGGACTGGGTCGGCCATTCCGGCGGCTTCCAGGGCTTCCTCACCCGCACCGTCACCGTGCCGGAACAGGGCCTCACCGTCTCGGTGCTGACCAACGCCATCGACGGCCTCGCCCATCCCTGGCTCGACGGCGTGATCCAGATTTTCCGGACATTCGCCGACTATGGCGCGCCGACGCCGGCGACGCAGCGCTGGCGCAAGCGCCTCTGGACGATCTGGGGCGCCGGCGACCTCGTCCCGGTCGACGGCAAGGTGCTGATGGCCAATCCGGCGCTGTTCAACCCGTTCTTCGACGCTGGTGAGATCGCACTGGAGGGCGAGGACCAGGGCCGGATCGTCAAGGCCTCGGCCTTCGCCAGCCCGGGCGAACCGGTGAAGCTCGTCCGGACTGCGGCGGGCGAGATCGAGACAGCCTGGCTCGGTGCGGCGCAGGTGATCGGGGAAGAGGCACTGAAGGAGGAGATGCTGGCGCGGTATGGCTGAGACGTAGTGCGCGGGGATCCCCTCTCCCGAATGGGAGAGGGGATCCCCGCGCCCTTCATCCGCGCATGCACCTCACCTCACATAGTGCAGCCTGCCGAACCTCCGGCGGAAGCCCGTGACGTCGCGGGCGATCGCCTCGTCCGGACGGGCGCCCGACAACCCGTCAGCGATGTAGCCGGCGAGTTCGGGCATGTGCTCAGGCTTCATGCCGAAGCGGACGATCTCGGGCGTGCCGAGCCGGAGGCCATTGACGTCTCCCGCGACCTCCGCGATCGGCAGGCCGATGCCGCAGCTCAGGATGTTGACGGCGCGCAGCCGCTTCGCCGCCGCCTGCCCGCCGCCATAAGGAGCGGCCTCGATCGCGAACTGGTGCGAGATCGTCATGCCGCGATCGCGCGCGAAGACCGGCACCTGCCGTTCCGCCAGCGCCTCGGCGAGCGCCTTCGCCGTCGCCGCCATCATCGCCGCGTAGTCGCGGCCGAATTCCTGCCAGTCCATCATGGTGATCGCCAGCGCTGCCGACTTGGCCGCGTCGAAATTGGCGGTGAGGCCGGGATAGGCGATGGCGTCGAGCTTCTCGGCGAAGCCAGCATCGTTGGTGACGATCAGGCCGGAGGGCGGACCGCCCAGGCTCTTATAGGTGCTCATCGTCATGACGTGAGCGCCCTCCTCCAGCGGCTGCTGCCAGCCATGCCCCGCGATCATGCCGGAGAGATGGGCGGCGTCGAACAGCACGATCGCGCCGACCTCGTCGGCGATGGCGCGGATCTGCCGGATCGGATGCGGGAACAGGTTGAGGCTGCCGCCGATGCTGATGACCTTTGGCCGCAGCCGCAGAGCGTCCTGGCGCAGCTTATCGACATCGACCGTATAGCCGGTGGCATCGATCGGGGCCGGATGGGTAACGACGCCGTAGAGCCCGGCAGCACCGGCGCCGTGATGGGTGACATGGCCGCCGATCGCCGGCGGTGGCGCAATCACGATGTCGCCGGGCCTGGCCGCCGCCATGAAGACATAGAGATTGGCGATCGCACCGGAAGGCACGCGAATCTCGGCATAGCTCGCGCCAAAAACCTGCGCCGCGAGCTCGGCCGCCATCACCTCGATCTGCTCGATCGCCTCGAGCCCCATCTCGTATTTGTCGCCGGGATAGCCGAGCGAGGGCCGCGTCCCCAGCCCCTGCCCCAGCACCGCCTCGGCGCGCGGGTTCATCACATTGGTCGCCGGGTTGAGGTTGATGCAATCGCGCTCGTGGATGGTGCGGTTCTCGGCGACGAGGCTGGCGAGCCTCGCCTCGCGCGCCGCCCGATCCTGGCCGGCGACCTCGCCGGCGATCCGCAGCACATAATCCTCGCTCGCCGCCGGCACCCAGCCACGCCGCGCCAGTTTCACCGTCATCGCCATCCCTCGCCGAGCCTTGTTTCGTCAGGCCATTGCAGCGATTTGCAGACGCTTGTGCAAACCAGTTATCGTCGCCGGCAGGGCTAGAAAATCTAGGCCTGAAACCTCGTGCCGCCCATGCCCGTCAGACCGCCCCGCCCGCCCTTGCCGCCGCTCAATGCGCTACGTGCCTTCGAGGCCGCGGCGCGGCTCGGCAGCTTCTCGCGGGCGGCCGAGGAGATCGGGGTGACGCAAGGCGCCATCGCCCAGCAGGTTCGGCATCTTGAAGCCTTTCTCGGCCTGACGCTGTTCCGGCGGTTGCCGCAGGGCGTCGCGCTGACCGAGGCCGCCCAGGACGCGCGTCCCCGGCTCAGCGCCGCCTTCGATGCGCTCGCCTTGACCGTGCAGGAGCTCAAGGCGAGTCATGCCGGGCGGGCGCTCGCCATCGCTGCCCTGCCCTGCATTGCCCAGCTCTGGCTATCGCCGCGCCTGCCGGCGCTGCAGCAGGCCCTTCCCGGCCTCGCCGTCTCGATCAGCGCGATGGAGGAACCACCGGCAGGCCGGCACGAGAGTTTCGATCTGGCGCTGTTCTACCTCGCCAGGCCGCCGGCCAACGCGCTCGCGCTCGGCGAGGACAGCCTGTTCCCGGTCTGCGCCCCGTCGCTCGCCCGCGAGCTGCGAGCCCCAGGCGATCTCGCCGGCCGGATTCTGCTGCATGATGCCGTCTGGCGTGGCGACTGGGCGCGCTGGCTGCGCCATACCGGCGCCAGCGGGATCGATGCCGGCCGCGGACCGTCCTACTCGCTCTATGCGCTGGCGCTCGATGCCGCGCTCGGCGGCGCCGGCATCCTGATCGGCCGCCGGAGCCTGGTAGCGCCCTATCTCAAGGATGGGCGGCTGGTTGCGCCCTTCGCGGAGGAACTCCCGAGCGACGACCGTCTGAGCATGCTGTTCCCAACCGCCGGCAAGCCGCATCCACAGCGGGCCGAGCTCGTCGCCTGGCTGGAAGACCATGCCTGATCCGGCCCGCTAGCCGTCAGGTACACGCCATAGCTGAAGGATGACACATCAGGAGCAGGCAAGTCGGTAGGGACCGCCTTCCGGATGTGTTACCCTGCGGAACAGGCAATCCCCGTGAAGCATACGCGGTGATGCCAACGGTCAGTATTGCAATTGACGGCATTTGCTCTGGACGAATGCCATGGAAGCTATCGGACGCTGTCTGATCGCGGGTGCTGCCGCGCTCGTGTCATCTTTGCCTCTCGAAGCTCGGCCCCGCGACGAGATGATCGAACGCCTGCGCCTCGGCTCGGGCTTCGAAATCGTCATCGGTGAGAGGCAGCCCGATCCGGGAGGGCCGCTGCTGGAAGCCCTCGCGATCTGGGTCGGCGCGAAGCTGGGGCAGCCGGTGCCTACCTCGTTGCCGAGGCTTGTCTTCAAACCGGCAGACCAAGTGACCGTGCTACGGTTCAAGCAGTACGCGTCCGAAATAATGCAGCAGCAAGGCCGGCCGAATATCGTTTCGATCTACGATGCGCGCGAGAACATCATCTATCTGAGAGACACATGGAGCGGCGCGACGGCAGCGGATCTGTCTGTCCTGGTTCACGAACTGGTTCATCATTTTCAGGAGGCGCACCAGGCAAGATTCGAATGCGACGCAGCGCGCGAGGCCAAGGCTTTTGAACTGCAGGAGAAGTGGCTGAGACTGTTCGGGGAATCACTGGAAGAAGAATTCCAGATCGATCCGTTCACGCTTCTGGTCCGAACATCCTGCGGAATGTGAGGCCGGCTGAGACGGGCCTTGCCGAACGTCTCGCGCTCACCCCCGCGCGTCACGAGGCAGGAAGCCTTCCTTCCTGAGCGGACCGCACAGCTCAGACTCATAGTCGGAACCCTGGAGATATCGCGACGGACCGCGCTGACATCGTGCGGTGAGCAGCGTCAGACACGCATCGCCGATTTCGTCGTCCCGGACCACTCCGGCAGCATTCCGATTTGGCAGCAAGGATCGGAGTTCGCGCACGCGCTGCTCCCTCTAGTTTTCGATCATGAGGACGGAACAGGGAGCACGACGATGAACCTCATGGTCGCCCCGGAGATGATACGGATGGCTCCTGAAGCGAAGCCCGTCGACATCCTTCTCTTTGCCACCGCCAATTCCGCGCTCGGTCATGTGCTGATCGCCCGCAGCGCCAGGGGCGTCTGCGCGATCCTGCTCGGCGACAGCTCCGAGGAACTGGCTGAGGATCTCGCCAGCCGCTTCCCGCAGGCGGCACTCGTTGCCAGCGATGCGGCGATCCGGGCCGATCTGGCCAAGGTCCGCCGTTTCATCGACAACCCGACCGCGGGACTTGACCTCGCGCTCGACATGCGCGGTACGCCGTTCCGGCGTCGCGCCTGGGAGACACTGCGGGCGATCCCAATGAGCCGGACCATGAGCTATCGCGAGCTCGCCCGCTGGATCAGCCCGCGCGCCGTCGGCAGCGCCTGCGCCACAAACCCGATCGCGCTGGCCATTCCCTGCCATTGCATCGTCCGCAGCGACGGCGGCCTCGCCGGCTATCGCTGGGGCATCGAACGCAAGCGCGCGCTCATTCAGAAGGAAGCCGCAGCATGAATACGAAGATCGCCACGCTCCCCCGCGCCTCCGCGGGCACCTCCGCAGAGACGCGGGTCGCCGCCTATGACTGGACGGCGCTCGCCGGCGAGCTCGACGGCTTCGGTTGCGCCGTCCTCCCCGGATTGCTCACGCCTGAGGAGTGCCGCGGGGTCGCGGAACTCTATCCCGACGAGAGCCATTTCCGCAGCCATATCGTCATGGCGCGGCACGGCTTCGGCAAGGGCGAGTATCGCTATTTCAAGTATCCCCTTCCCGACCCGATCGGTGGCCTGCGGACGGCGCTCTACCCGCATCTCGCCAGCGTCGCGAATGCGTGGAACGTCCGCATGGGGATCGACGAGCGCTATCCCGACGCGCATGCCGCGTTCCTGCAGCAATGCCGCGAGGCTGGCCAGGCGCGCCCGACGCCGCTGCTGCTGCAATACGTGCCGGGCGACTTCAACTGCCTGCACCAGGACCTCTACGGCGATCTCGCCTTTCCGATCCAGGTGGCGATCCTGCTCTCCGAGCCCGGCCGCGATTTCACCGGCGGCGAATTCGCCCTGACCGAGCAACGGCCGCGCATGCAGAGCCGCGTCGAGGTCGTGCCGTTGCGCCAGGGCGATGCGGTCGCCTTCGCGGTCCATAACCGGCCGGTACAGGGCTCGAAGGGCAACTATCGCGTCAACCTGCGCCACGGCGTCAGCCGCGTCCGCTCCGGCATGCGCTACACCGTCGGCATCATCTTCCACGATGCGCGCTGACGGCGGGTAGCAGGCCGTTCGACCCGATCGCCAATAGCTGATACGCGTGGACAGGCCGCCTGCCGACGAGTCGATGATCGAAGAGCCACAGCCACATGTTCGGGTTCTCGTCAGCGGCGGGAGCGGCCGCCTCGCTCAGGTGCTGGCGCGCGTCGGCGGAGACCGCGTGCAGGCCCTCTCCCGCGCCGAGCTCGACATCTCGGAGGCCACCGCCTTTCAAACCGCGCTCGCCAGGCTGAAACCGGAGGTCGTCATCAACGCGGCAGCGATCGCCGGTCTCGAGGCTTGCGAACGTTCGCCGGAGCGGGCCCGGGCCGTCAACGCGCTGGCGCCCGCCCAGATGGCCCGCGTCTGCGCTCAGGCCGGAACACCGTTCATCCACATCTCGACGGACTACGTCTTCGGCGCCCCGGCGCGCCGCCCGTGGCGCGAAGCCGATCCGGTGTCGCCGGTCAACCTGTACGGCGAGCTCAAGGCCGAAGCCGAGCGGCAGGTCCTCGCCGCCGGCGGGGAGGTCTGCATTGCCCGGGTGGCCTGGCTGTTCGGCGACGGCAAGGACTTCATCGCCCATCTCCTGCGCGGGCAGGACGGCAGCGTCAGGATCGCCCGCGACCAGATCGGCTCGCCGACGCCGATTTTCCCGCTCGCCGGGCGGCTTCTGGATCTGGCCGGGCGCTTGGCAACGAGGCAACCCGTCCCTCGCCTGCTCCACCTCGCCGGTTCGCCGGCCGTGTCGCGGGCCGACTGGGTCGCCACCGCCTTCGACGCGCTTCGCCTTGCCGGACGGCGGACGCCCGAACTGGTCCCTGTCCCGATGAGCGATCTCGGCTCCTCGGTCGTCCGCCCCCATTACAGTGCGCTCGACTCCGGCCTGGCGGCGGAGCTCTTCGGCGGCGAGCTCGATTGGCGCGCCGCGGCCATGCAGGCCGAAACCTTCGCCGACAGTCAGGGATCGGAATAGAGTCTCGTCTTTCCGGTCACATCCTGATCGGCTCGGCACGGCCGGAGCGGACCGAGCGATAGGCCGCGTCGATCATCGCGAAGGCCTGGCGGCCATCGTCCAGCGTGACCGGCATGGGCCCGCCCTCCCTGAGGGCTTTGACGAAGGCCCAGGCGACGTGTTCGTGGAAGACGCCGGTCTTGAAATGCGGCACCGTCGGCGACGAGGCCCAGCTGCCGCCCCCCGCCTCGCGACGAAACACCCTGAGGAACTCGCTCTCGCGTGTCGGGCGCGAGGCGATGTCGACGCCGCCGAGCAGGATCGTGCCCTCCGTGCCGTAGATCTCGATCGAGGTGTCGGCGGCGGCGAAAGCCCAGCTCGTCGTGACCTCGGCGATCATCCCATCCGCGTAGCGGAAGACCGCCGCGGCAGTGTCCTCGACCGGCAGGCCGAAGGTGTCGGACGAGGTCGTCGCGAAGGCGCTGACCGGCATTCCGAACAGCCAGTGCAGGAAATCGGCGGCGTGCACGCCCTCGTCGAGCAAGGTGCCACCGCCCGACTGCCCGGGATCGACGAACCAGGCCTTCTGGAAATTCGGGTCGAAGCCGTGGCTGTGCCCATGCCGGACGCGCACCAGCGTGACGCGCCCGACGGAGCCCTCGCGCAGCAGATCGGCGATCTCGTGGTTCACCGGATCGAAGCGCTTCGGGAAACTCTGCATGAAGTGGATGCCGCTCTCCGCCACGATCGCGGCGATGGCATCGCACTGCGCCATGGTGGCGCCGAGCGGCTTCTCGCAGAGAACCGGCAGCCCCCTTTCCGCCGCGGCCCGCACGAGCTCGGGGTGGTTCACGGTCTCCGAGCAGATCGCCACCGCATCGCTGCCCGAGAGCAGTGTGGCGAGATCGGCAATGGCCGCGATACCGTGCTGGTTGGCAAAGGCTTCAAGGCGCCTGGGCTCGGCATCGTAGGCGCCGGCGACCGTGACGCCCTCGCTGGCCAGGAAGGCCTTCGTCCAGAAATTGGCATGATAGTGAGCGACCCCCAGGAGCGCGATCCGCAGGCTCATCTCGGCTCCATTGATGCTATGGGCGCGGCCGGCATGCGCTGCCCGGTCCGTGCCGCCTGATAGATCGCCTCGGCGATCTCGACCGAGCGCAGGCCGGCCTCGGCAGTGCCGTCAGCCGGCGCGAGGCCGCGCACAACGTCGAGCCAGTGGCGATGATGGGCTTGCCCGAGCGGGGCATCGAGCAGCGGCGGGACGACCCAGGCCTTCTCGCCGGTCAGATCGGGCGCGAAGAGCGCGGCAGGCCCCCGTTCCGTGCGCAGGAAGACCGTGCCGGCATCGGTGTAGAGTTCGAGCCGGAAACGGTCGCAGCCGGCGCGCTCGGTATAGCTCATCTCATGGCTGGCGATCGCGCCGTCCGCGAGGCCATAGGTCGCGGCGACGGTGTCCTCCAGCTCGGTGCGAACGGTGCGGCCATCGGCCAATCGCCGTTCCGGTCGCGCGGTCCGTGCGCGTGCCTCGACATCGCCGATCTCGCCGAACAAATGGCGGCAGAGGTCGATCCCGTGCACGCCGAGCTGCATCACGACCCCGCCCGAGACCTCGCCGGGCCGGAAGAACCACTCGGCCCAGTCGGCTCCGGGGGTGGCGTTGCGCAGCCGCAGCGAATGCACCCTGCCGAGCCTGCCGCTCGCCAGTTGCTCGCGCAGCCAGAGCACCTCCGGAAAGTAGCGATGCATGAAGCTGACGCTCAGCGGTGCCGAGGCTTGCGCCGCGGCCGCCAGGATGGCGCGGCATTGCCTGCTGTCGAGCGCCATCGGCTTCTGCAGCAGCACCGCCTTGCCGGCGGCGAGCGCATCGATGGCGATGCGCTCATGGGTGCTGTCGGGCGAGGCGATGACGACGGCGTCGATCGCGGGATCATCGAGCACCGTCCGGTAATCGGCCTCGACGCGGGCGATGCCGAGTGCGGCGGCGCGGATCTCGGCAGCTTCGCGTCGCCGCCCGACGAGGGCCGCGATCTGCGCCCCGTCTGCAGCCCGCAGGCCGCCGACATGGTAGTCGGCGATGAAGCCTGCGCCGATCAGCGCGACAGCGACCTTGTCCGACGGGGAGCGGCTCATGATGCCTCGCGCAAGGACGTCGGTTCGGAGGTGGTGAGCGAGGCGGCCTCCAGAGGAAGGCCGCCCCATCCGGCGATCAGGGCTTCCATCGGCCCTCGACCGCGACCAGAGCCGGATCCACCGCCGTCAGCGGGGCGGTGTAGGTATAGGTCAGCGCATCGATGGGCTGGCCCGGGATGCGGTTGGTCGCCTTCAGAAAGCCGACGATCGCCGCCATGTCTTCGACATAGGCCTGATCCACTTTCGAGCTGAAGCTGTAATCGGCGAGCAGCGCCTCGTTCATCTCGGCCGGCTGCTTCTGGACATCCGAGAAGATCTTGATCACCTCCGCCTTGTTGGCGGGGTCGGCGACATAGGCCTGCGCCTTGAGCAGCACCTTGACCAGCGCGTTCGCCGCATTCGGGTTCTTGCGCACCCAGTCCTGCGAGGCGACCCAGATCGTGCGGTTGTTGGAGACGGGCGCGGCCTCGCCCTTGTTCTTGGCGAAATAGCTGGTCGTGCCGCTATGGACGATCCGGGCGCCCTGCTCCTTGACGGCGCGGTACGGGAACGGCTCCCAGAATACCATGCCCTGGATCTCGTTGCTGGCCATCGCCGCCATCGCTTCCGGCGGCGCGAGGTTGACGGTCTTGATCTTGCTCGCATCCAGCCCGTAGCGCTTGGCGACATTGTCGAGCAACGCACCGGAGGTCGAGCTCACCAGCAGGCCGAGCTTGACCTTGTAGAGGTCCTCCGGGTTTTCGACCCCGGCATCCTTGCGCACGACGATCTTCTCCAGCCCGTGGCTGACGGCATTGGTGCCGAGGATGACGACCGGCACGCCGTTATGTGCCATCGAGACCGGCGGCAGGTTGCCGGGCGTCCAGAGCTGGACCTGATCGGCGAGCAAGGCTTCGCCGGCGAGATTGCCGGAGGCGAAGGTCTTGAACTCGACGGTCTTGAAGCCGGCCTCGGCGAACCAGCCCTTCTCCTTCGCGACGATGTGGACGAGGAAGGGCAGGTCCGGTCCGATGCTGATCGAGAGCTTGTCGGTCTCGAGCTTCTGCGCCGCCGCCGGCAGCAGGCCGGCGAATGCCAGCAACCCGGCGAGCGCCGCGCTGCGCAAATGCGTCGAATATGCCGTCATGTGAACCTCCCCTTTTTTGGTTGGATAGTCGCCTCTAGCTGCCGTGCCAGCGGCCGACCCAATGCCGGATCGCCACGCCGATGGCCGCGTCGGTCAGCAGATTGAGTGCGCCGATCAAAAGGATGCCGACGATGATGACGCCGACCGAGCCGCCGGCATTGCGCTCGGCGATGATCATGTAGCCGAGGCCCCTGTCGGCCGCGATCAGCTCGGCGGCGACGAGCACGCCGAAGCTCAGACCCCAGCCGATGCGCAGGCCGGTCGCCAGATCGGGCGCGGCCGCAGGAATGGCGACGCGCAGGAGCAGCGGCACGCCTGAAAGCCCCAAGGTCTGGCCGGCGCGCAGCAGCATCGGGTCGACGCCGCGCGTGCCCTGATAGGCGGCGGTGACGACCGGGAAGAAGGCGCCGAGGAAGATGATGAAGAACTTCGAGGGCTCGCCGAGGCCGAACCAGATGATCGCCAGCGGAATCCAGGCGAGCGGCGGGATCGGCCGCAGCAACTCGACCAGTGGACTGACCAGCAGGCCGAAGCGGCGATACCAGCCGGCGAGGACGCCGACCACGACGCCCGCGAGCGCTCCGAGGGCAAAGCCGGAGAAGACCCGCGCCAGGCTCCAGGACAAGTTCTCGCCGAGCTGGCGTGCCGTCAGGCGTTCGGTGGCGGCGGCGATGGCGAGCGAGGGGCTCGGAAACACCGCCGGATCGATCAGCCCCGTGCGCACCGAGGTTTCCCAGAGCAGGATCACCGCCAGCGTGCCGATGACGCCGAGCGCGAGATCGTTGCTGCGAAGGCTGCCCGCGCTCATCGCCGCACCTGATCGAGATTGCCGGCCCAGGGCATCAGAAGCCGCTCGAGCCCGGCGAGCCCGCTGGAGATCAGGAAGCCGAGCAGGCCGATCACCAGCATGCCGACGATTGTGATCTCGCTGCGATAGAAGGTGCGGGCCTCCATGATCAGGGCACCGAGCCCCTGGATCGTACCGATCATCTCTGCGCCGACGATGACCATGAAGCCGACGCCGAGGGCCATGCGGGCGCCGGCGAAGATGCGCGGCAGCGCCGCCGGCAGCACGACTTCGCGATAGAGTTCCGGCCCCTGCAGCCCAAAGGAGCGCGCCGCCCTCACCAGCACCGGATCGACATAGCGGACGCCGGCGATGACGTTGGACAGCATGGTCCAGAAGCAGCCATAGCCGATCAGCACGACCTTGGTCAGCTCGCCCGCCCCGAACCAGACGATGACGAGTGGCAGCAGGCTCAGCGTCGCGACCGAGCGGCAGAACACGATGAGTGGGGCGCTCAGCTTGTCGAGCACCGGCAGGGCGCCGATCAGCAGGCCGAGCGGCACGGCGAGCAGGATGGCCGCGACATAGCCTTGCAGCACGCGCCAGATCGTCACGCCGGCATGGGTCCAGAGCGAGACGCCAGTGGGAAAGCCGGTGAGCGACAATTCGACGAAGCCGCGGGCGATCTTGCTCGGCGGCGGGAACTGATAGGCCTTGAGCAGACCATGGCCGACGGCGAGCTCCCAGGCCGCGAGCAGCACGGCGATGACCGCGAGCGAACCGGCGGCGCGGGCGAGCCGGGCGTTCATGACGACAATTCGCTCCAGATCTCGTCATAGAGCGCATTGAAGCCCGGCTGGGTGCGCGAGCGGGGCCGCGGCATCGGCACCTCGAAGATCCGCTGGATCCGCCCGGGATTGGGCGCGAGCAGCACGATCCGGTCCGACAGCATCAGGGCTTCGTCGATCGAATGGGTCACGAAGACCACGGTCTTGCGCCGCGCCTGCCAGATGCGCAGCAGCTCCTGCTGCAACTCGATGCGGGTCAGTTCGTCGAGGGCGCCGAAGGGCTCGTCCATCAGCAGGATCTGCGGATCAAGCGCGAGCGCGCGGGCGATCGACACGCGCTGCTGCATGCCCCCCGACATCTCGCGCGGATACTTGTTCGCGGCAGCCTCCAGTCCGACGAGACGCAGCAATTCGAGGCTGCGCTCGCGGCGCTCCTCGCGCGGCAGGCCGGCCTTGCGGAAGCCGAAGGAGACATTACCGAGTGCGGTGAGCCAGGGAAACAGCGCATGCTGCTGGAACACGACACCCTGCCCCTGGCCGGCGCCGGTCACCGGCCGCTCGCCGATCGCGATCCGGCCGGAGGTCGCGGCGTCCAGACCGGCGATGATGTTGAGCAGCGTGGTCTTGCCGCAGCCGCTGCGGCCGATCAGGGAGACGAACTCGTTCTCGGCGATGTCGAGGTCGATGCTGTCGAGGACCGTGAGCTCGCCGCCCTGGCGCGCGGCGAAGGCCTTGTGCACGGCCTCGATCCGGATGAAGGGCGGCCGAGACGGATGGCCTGCCCGAGGCGTCGCGTCCGGCTCGCATATCGAGACATTGCCGGCGCAGCTCATCGACACTCCTCCCCCGGTCTTGGAGCCGGCCCTGAGGTCAGGCTAATGCAAGAAGGCAAATTGTAAAGTGCAATTTGTATTTCAGTGCATATAATGCCGTCAGCGAGTCGAGATCGGTATCTCCGGTTGCAGCGCGCTGGTGGCGATTGTATGCGGCCAGGACGCTTCGGCGCTGTCGCATCGGGAGGCTGTCGAGAGGAACCCATGCGCAACGGATCGGCGAACATCGTCCTGAAGACGCTCTCCGAGATGATCGAGCAGCTCGATGACGGCGCCCGCCTGCCCACCGTGCGGGACCTGATGAAGAAGCATCAGGTCAGTCAGGCGACCGTCCAGGAAGCGCTCGATCATTTGAAGGGCGAAGGCCTGCTGGTGTCGCAGGTCGGGCGCGGCACCTATGTCACCCGCGGCGGTGCGGCCCGCGCCGGCGAGAGCCATCGCGAGACCGGGCTCGACAGCCTTCTCATCCTGTCGAACGCCAGCATGAACGAGCGCTGCGCGCTGGTGCAGAACTACATCGTCGAGGAGATGTCGCGGCAGGACGCCAAGGTAGTGCAGATCTCCTACCACCACACCGACCACCTGCTCGAAATCCTCAATTCGATCCCGAATTTCGACGCGGTCGTGCTGCAGTCGCATTATGAGAGCATCCCGATCCGCCTGCTGCATTTGCTGCAGCAGAAGGCGAAGGCGCTGGTCGTCGACGGCCATACCGTCTCCGGCGTCGATATCGATCGCATCGGCACGGATTGGGAGGACGCGCTGGAAATGGCGCTGCGCCAGCTCGTCAATCTCGGGCACCGCTCCTTCGGCCTCATCTCGATCAACACCATGGCCCAGCCGATCCTGGCGGCGCGCCGCGCCTTCGGGCGTCATGCAGCGATCGAGCGGGGCCGCTTCAGCTTTCATCCGCCGATCGTGCTCGAACGGGTCCAGCACCCCAGCCACAGCGTGCTCGACGCCGTCGCTGATACGTTGCAGCCGCTCCTGTCCGTGGATGGCCGGCTGCCATTCACGGCGCTGCTGACGCTCGGCATTTCCGATACGCTCGGCGTCACCCAGGGTCTGCAGCGGCTCGGTATCGACTGGCCGAACGATCTGAGCGTCGTCGTGCTCGGCCATCGCGACGTCCCGAGCGAGCATCTCGGCGTCATGACCATCGCGGGCAGCTCGCAGCGGAAGGCGGCCGAGAAGCTGGTGGAGACTATCCGGCGGCGGATCGAGCAGCCACAGCTCTCGCCGCAGATCGTCTATCTGCATTGCGACCAGGTCGTGCGGGGCAGCACGGCGCAGCCGAAGCGGTCCTGACGAGATCGCGTCAGAGGTACATTGCAATATATATTGGACCGCGCTAGCGTGCCCGCCAGAAAGACCAATAAGCGGGTGGGAACGGCATGCTTGGCGAGCGCCTTCCGGAAAGGCTGTCACCCCTGGCCTCGAAGGCTGGGGTCAGGCCGTTTTACGGCGACCTGCACAATCACTGTGGCATCTCATACGGCCATGGCAGCCTCGAACAGGCGCTGAAGCGCGCACGCCGGCAGCTCGATTTCGTCTCGGTCACCGGCCATGCCTATTGGCCGGACATGCCTATCGACGATGCCAGCGTCGCCCATATCGTCGATTTCCACGTCAAGGGCTTCGCCCGTCTGGACAGGCTCTGGCCGGGCCATTTCGCCACGCTCGCCGCCGCCGACGAGCCCGGCCGCTTCACCGTATTCCCCGGCTACGAGATCCATTCCTTCGCGCATGGCGACTACACGATCATCTATCGCGATCTGACGCCGCGCCCGATCCTCAAGGCCGACAGCCCGACGGAGCTGAAGCCGATGCTGCGGGCAGAGGCCGGCGCGGGCGCCTTCGCCTTCCCGCATCATATCGGCTACCGGCTCGGCGCCCGCGGCATCAACTGGGCCTCGCTCGATCCGGAGCTGTCGCCGGTGCTGGAGATCGTTTCCATGCATGGCTGCTCCGAGACCTCGATCATGGACCGGCCCTTCCTGCATTCGATGGGGCCGAGCGACGGCCATTCGACCGTGCGGCACGGCCTTGATCTCGGGCACCGCTTCGGCTTCCTCGGCAATACCGACCACCATAGCGGCTATCCCGGCTCCTACGGGCATGGCCGCTCCGTGGTCTATGCCGGCAGCAATGATCGCGGCGCGCTCTGGGACGCGATCATGCAGCGCCGCACCGGCGCGCTGACCGGCGACAACGCCCATCTGTTCTTCACCCTGGGCGGGGCGATGCCAGGCAGCGAGGTCGAGGCCGGCGCGGAGTCCAATCTCCACCTCGAAGCCGTCGCGCCCGGCCATATCGATTATATCGACGTCATCCGGAACGGCGCGCTGGTGCGGCGCGTGGTGCCGGAGGTCGAGCCATCTCCGATCGATGGCGACAGCGCCGGTCTGGAGACGATCATCGTGCTGGAGCTGGGCTGGGGCGCGCGCGGCAAGCAGCACCATTGGAGCGGGTCGGTGCGGGTCGAGGGCGGCGAGATCCTCTCGGTCGAGCCGCGCCTGCGCGGCAACGAGATCGTCTCACCGCTCGAAGGCGACGCCGACGGGCAGGATGAGGACGAGGTCTCGCTCGACGGAAACCGGATCGGCTTCTCGATCACCGCCTCGTCGAACCCGAACAACATGACGCCGGCGATGCAGGCGATCGCGGCGCGCGTGCGGCTCGGCAGCGATGCCCGCTTCGTGCTCGACGCCAACGGCCAGCGTTTCGAGGCGACGGCAGAGCGCCTGCTCGGCGGGGCGCTCGCGGCCAATCTCGGCCCGATCGACAGCCCGGCCTTCAGGCTCTTTCCGCTGCCCCGTCCGCATCAGTGGCAATGGCAGGGCCGGATCGCGCTCGAGCCGCTGCGGTCGGGAGACTGGGTTTATGTTCGGATGCGCCAGGCCAACGGCCAGTGGGCCTGGGCCAGCCCGATATTCTGCCGCTGAGGGCGCGCGAATGCGGGAAGACAGTTAAGCTGACGGCAGACTGACGTGGAACGGTTTCGCAGGGAGGATGACATGAGCTTCGACTTTCGCTTGCCGCGACGCGATCTCCTGAAGGGGATGGGCGCCACCGGCCTCGGCGCTGCGCTCGGCACCGGCGGCATCCGCCCGCT
The DNA here is from genome assembly GCA_024231975.1 of Allobosea sp. Classification (GTDB taxonomy): domain Bacteria; phylum Pseudomonadota; class Alphaproteobacteria; order Rhizobiales; family Beijerinckiaceae; genus Allobosea. The sequence goes on along the minus strand of JAAEQB010000111.1, from coordinate 245,908 downwards.
CTACGCCAAGGGCCTCGCGCCGATCACCATCGTGGTGAACCAATCGCCCTGGTTCGCCAGCTTCCGCCGCACGGTCGAGGCCTATGAGGCGGCGACCGGCAACAAGGTCGAGCTCGACGTCAATCCCTTTGCCGGCTCACTGGAGAAGCAGCGCAACTCGGTGCGCGCGCAGCGCGGCCAGTACGACATCCTGATCATGAACTCGGGCTGGTTCACCGAGATGTATGCCGGCGGGTTCCTCGATGCGATCACCGACATCGACCCGGGCTTCAAGCTCGATCCGGAGATCTACACGCTCGGCGACACCATCTACTACAATGCGCAAAAGAAGACGGTGACGGCCGACGGCAAGCTGATGTCGCTGCCGGTCTCGCCGCTGATCCCTCTGCTCTATTATCGCGGCGACCTCTACAAGCAGGCCGGGCTGTCGGCGCCGAAGACCTTCGCCGAGCTCGAGGCGAATTCGGCCAAGTTCCACAAGCCGCCGGGCATGTACGGCATCGTCCAGCGCGGCGCGCGCGGGCCGCATACCGTCGCCTACGACTTCTACCCCTACCTCTACGGTTTCGGCGGCGGCATCTTCAAGGACCAGTCGGCCGGTGATTACTCGGTGACGCTGAACTCGCCCGAGGGGCGTGCGGCGCTCGACTATTACATCCGGCTGGCGCGCACCGTCGGCCACCCCAAGACGGCCGCCTCCGACCAGGCCGAGGTGATCCAGGCGATGGTGACCGGCCATGCCGCGCATATCATGATGGTGATCGCCGCCTGGTCGCAGATGGACGACCCCAACAAGTCGGCTGTCGTCGACAAGATCGAGTTCGCGCCGCCGCCCTCGCAGCCGGGATTGCCGACCGCGCCGGGCCTTGGGCATTGGCTCGCCGGCATCTCGCGCAACGTCCCGGATGACCGCAAGCGCGCGGCGGTCGAATTCCTGCGCTGGTTCCAGACCAAGGACGCCCAGATGGAGACGGCGAAGGCCGGCGGCATCCCGGTGCACGCAGCCGTCTACAAGGATCCGATCGCCGAGGAGCGCAAATACCGCTGGATGAAGCCGCTCGCTCAGGCGCTGCCGCATGCGGTCAACATCTACCAGTTCCCCGAGGCCAACGACGTCATCGCCGTGCTCGAGATCGGGCTCAACCGGGCCGTGGCCGGCGAGATCACCAGCGTCGACGCCCTCAACGGCATGTCCGCCGAAATCCATAAGATCATGGAGAAGTACTCCTACAAGACCGGCGGGCTCCAGCCGCTCAAGTGACATCCTGGCGGCGAGGAGGACGGGGCATGGCGGGAGCCGCGGCAAAGGGCGATGCACGGGACATCGCCGGGCAGATGGAGAGTGCCGACCAGCGTCTCTGGCGCTGGCTGACGCTTGCCCCTGCCCTGGTGCTGCTGCTGGCGCTCAGCATCATCCCGCTCGTCGGGCTCATCCTGACCAGCTTCCAGAACGTCGCCTGGGCCGAGGGCCGGGCGGTGCGCAGCTGGGCAGGGCTCGACCATTATCGCGCCTTGTTCAGCGATGCGCTGTTCGGCGCCGGTCTCTGGAACACCGGCCTGTTCGCGCTCGGGGCGGTGACCGGGCAGATGCTGCTCGGCTTCGCGCTCGCGCTGCTGGTCAGCAAGGTCAGCCGCGCCCGCGTGCTCTATCGGACCATCTTCATCCTGCCGATCCTGATCCCCGGCATCGTCATCGGCGCGATCTGGAAGCTGATGCTCAACTTCGATTTCGGGCTGGCCAACCAGATTCTCGGCCTTGTCGGGCTCGGGCCCGTCGACTGGCTCGGCGATGGCCGGATCGCCCTGCTCTCGGTGATCATGGTCGATATCTGGCACTGGACGCCGTTCTGCTTCCTGCTCTTCCTGGCCGGGCTCGAATCCCTGCCGCAGGACGTCTATGAAGCGACCAAGATTGACGGCGCCAACGCCTGGCAGGAGTTGCTCTACGTCACCTTGCCGCTGATGGTGCCGACCATCATCGTCACCTTCGCCTTCCGCCTCGTCCTCGCCTTCAAGGTCTTCGACGAGGTCTATCTCCTGACCAAGGGCGGGCCGGGCACGGCGACGGAGGTCATCAGCTTCACGCTCTACCAGCGCTTCTTCACCGAGGATAAGGCGGGCTACGGCTCGGCGATGTCGGTCACGGTGATCTTCCTGGTCTGCCTGCTGCTCGTGGTCGCGCTGTCGGCGCGCCGGCGCTCGGAGAGCCGGGCATGAGCGGCCGATCGGTACGCGCCTCATCCGGCTGGTCGATCCACGCCGCCTTGTTGATCTGCGCTGCGATCGTGCTGGTCCCAGTGATCTGGACGGTGGCCGCCGGCTTCCGCACCCAGATCTCGCTGCTGATGGGAGAGGTGACCTTCTCGCCGGTCCTGTTCAATTTCCACGAGGTGCTGTTCTCCAAGACCTCGGAATTCCTGGTCAATTACCGCAACTCGATCATCGTCGGCGTGGCGAGCACCCTGCTCTGCGTCGGCGCGGCGACGCTGGCCGCCTTCTCGCTCAATCGGACGCGCTGGCGGCGCTGGGTCGTGCAGGTCTTCCTGGCCTGGACGCTGATCTTCCACATGATCCCGCCGGTCGCGCTCGCCAGCGCCTGGTTCACGATGCTGCGCAGCGTCGGCCTGGAGAACAGCTTCACCGGCCTGATCCTGGCGCATGCGACCCTCAACCTGCCGATGGCGATCTGGCTGATGAGCGTCTTCGTGCGCGAGGTGCCGAAGGAACTCGAAGAAGCCGCGCTGATGGACGGCGCGACCACGCCGGTCCTGCTCTGGAACGTCGTGCTGCCGGTGATCGCGCCCGGGCTCGCGGCGACTTCCGTCCTGACCTTCGTCTTCTCCTGGAACGAGTTTGCGGTCTCCCTCGCACTGACCATGAAGCAGACCGCGACCGTTCCCGTCGCGATCGCCAAATTCGCCCAGGAATTCGAGATCCAGTACACGCAGATGGCGGCCAGCGCCGGCCTTGCCATGCTGCCCGCCCTGATCGTGATGCTCTTCGCCCAACGCTACATCGTCAAAGGCCTCACCCAGGGCGCCGTGAAATAGCACCCTGCCAGCGAGCCCCAGCCGGGAGACCACTGTGAAGGCCGTATTCGTCCTCTTCGATTCGCTGAACCGCCACATGCTCGGCTGCTATGGCGGCCAGCGCGTGCCGACGCCGAATTTCGACAGGCTGGCGCGCCGGTCGGTCAGTTTCGACCAGCACTATGTCGGCAGCCTGCCCTGCATGCCGGCGCGGCGCGACATGCTGACGGGGCGGCTCACCTTCCTGCACCGCAGCTGGGGCCCGCTCGAACCCTTCGACAACGCCTTCCCGGAAATCCTGCACAAGGAGACCGGGACCTACAGCCATCTGATCACCGACCACTTCCACTATTGGGAGGATGGCGGGGCGACCTATCACAACCGCTACGATTCCTACGAGTTCGTGCGCGGGCAGGAGGGCGATCGCTGGAAGGCGATGGTGCAGCCGCATTGGGAGCGGCTGCGCGAGAAATACCATGCGCGCCAGTTCAGCGACGCGCGCCGCAGCTATTTCGGCCAGAACATCATCAACCGCGAGTTCATCAAGGCCGAGGAGGACTTTCCCTCGGTGCGCTGCTTCGCTGAGGGCTTCGACTTCCTCGAGCGCAACAAGGACGCCGACAACTGGCTGCTGCAGATCGAGACCTTCGATCCTCATGAGCCCTTCACCGCCCCAGCCCGCTTCAAAGAAGCCTTCGACACCGGCTGGAACGGCCCGATCCGCGACTGGCCGCGCTATGGCCGCGTCGACGAGTTGCCGGCGGAATGCGAGGAACTGCGCGCCAACTATTACGCCGTCGTGGCGATGTGCGACGACCTGCTCGGCAAGTTGCTCGACTGGTTCGACGCCAACGACATGTGGAAGGACACTGCGCTCGTCGTCACCACCGATCACGGCTTCCTGCTCGGCGAGCATGACTTCTGGGCCAAGAACCGGATGAACCTCTATGAGGAGGTCGCGCATATCCCGCTCTTCCTGCACGATCCCCGCCATCCCGAGCGCGCCGGCACGCGCTCGCAGGCCCTGACCCAGTCGATCGACCTCGCGCCGACATTCCTCGACCTGTTCGGCGCTACGCCCCCGGCCGAGAACGAAGGCATCTCGCTCTGCCGGATGGCGGATGGCACCGCGCTGCGCGACGGTTTGCTGTTCGGCTATTTCGGCGGGGCGGTGAACGTGGCCGACGGACGCTACACCTATCACCGCTTCCCGGAGGACCTGTCGAAGCAGGAACTCTACCAGTACACGCTGATGCCGACGCACATCTTCTCGCCCTTCTCGACGGAGGAGCTGGCGGGCGCGACGATCTCGCCGCCGCTCGGCTTCACCAAGGGCGCGAACCTCTTGAAGGTGCCGGTGATCGAACGCTCGCCGATGTACAACAACTACGGCCCGGGCGGGCTGCTGGAATCCGAGACGCGCCTCTACGACCTCAAGATCGACCCCGGCCAGGAGGCGCCGTTGAGCGATGCGGAGGCCGAGGCGCGGCTCACGGCGCTGATGCGACGCCTGATGATGGCGAATGGCGCACCGCCTGAGGCTTTCACCCGCATCGATCTTGACCCGGACGCGGCCGGCTGACGATGCGCAAGCCGGCGACCTTCCCGCGCCATCTCGCTGCCGATCCCAGGCAGTTCGCCAGCGTGCGCCGCATCGTCCTCTGCGACGGGCCGGAGGCCGGCATCGAGACCCTGGCCTTCTCGACCGGCGGCGGGCTCGATTTCTGGGTGACGGTCGGGCGGCTGATGGACATCGCGACCCTGTCCTGGCGCGGCGTCCAACTCGGCTGGCAGAGCCCCGCCGGCCTGCGCCGGCCCGATGCCGGCCCGGTCGACAGGGAGCGCCGGTTCAGCACGGCCTTCGGCGGCTTCCTCAATACCTGCGGCTTCGACCATATCCGCCAGCCCGCCGATGGACGGCCGCTGCACGGCTCGGCCCCGTTCACGCCGGCGCGGCTGATCGCCTATGGCGAGGACTGGGAGGCTAGCGCGCCAATGCTCTTCTGCGAGGGCGAGGCGCTCTGCTGGGCCCATGGCGGCTTCGGCTATCGCCTGCATCGTCGGATCGAGGCGCCGATCGGCGGCAACTCGCTCAGCCTTCGCGACCAGGTAACGGTGATCGGCGCCGAGCCCGCCCCGATCATGGCGCTCTACCACTTCAATCTCGGCTATCCGATGATCCAGGGCAGCACGATCGAGCTCGACGGCGAGCGCCTGGCGGGATCGCTATCCATGCCGGAGAGCGCGATGGTGCCGGCCTCGTTGCATCCTGCGACAAGCGCGCAGGCGAGCTGCAGCGTGCATGGCCAGGCTGCGACCATCGCCTTTCGCTGGAACACCGTCGAATTGCCCTGGCTGCAGCTCTGGCGCGATCTGCGGGCGGGCGCCGGCGTGATGTCGATAGAACCCTGCTCGATCGGGCGCCTAGACGACGGGCGCAATGCCCCCTCGCCCCAGCTCAAGCCGGGCAGCAGCCGCATCTTCGCCATCGACATCGACGTGACCGACGGCGGGGCTCACGGAACCGCGCCGTCATCCTCGACAAGCACCGACGGCGCAGCCGGGACGCTCTAGGTCCCGCAGAACGTCGCCAGCACGCGCTCATGCGCAGCCGGCGGGCGTGCATGGTCTTCACGCCCCGGCTGGGCCTCGAAGGGATTGGCGAGGACGCCCAGCAGGGTCTCGAACGGGCCGAGATCGTCGCGCTCGACAGCAGCCTCGATCGCCGCTTCGACCAAGTGGTTTCGCGGGATGAACAGCGGGTTGGCGCGCAGTATCGTCTCCTGGCGCGCTTGCGCCGACGCAGGCTCCCGCAGCAGGCGCTGGCGCCAGCGGACCTCCCAGGCGTCGAACTCGGTCGGATCGGCGAAGAGGCTGCGACAGGCCTCTGCGCCCTCTGCCTGCCCGGCCGCCTCGCTCAGGCGCCGGAAGACCAGGGTGAAATCCGCCTCACCGCGCTGCATCGTCTCGAGCAGCGCCTTGATGAGCTCGACATCCTCCGCCTCCTGCGTGGCGAGGCCGAGCTTCCGGCGGAACCCTGCGATCAGGTTTTCCTGGAACTGCGGGTCGAACCGGCCGAGCGCCTCCTGCGCGATCGATACGGCCTCGTCGGCGTCGTCGGCCAACAGCGGCAGCAGCGTCTCGGCGAAGCGCGCCAGATTCCAGCGGGCGATCGGGGGCTGGTTGCCGAAGGCATAGCGCCCGCGCTCGTCGATCGAGCTGAACACCGTCGTTGGATGATAGACGTCCATGAAGGCACAGGGCCCGTAGTCGATGGTTTCGCCGGCAATCGACATATTGTCGGTGTTCATCACGCCGTGGATGAAGCCGATCGTCATCCATTGCGCGATGAGCGCCGCCTGCGCTGAGATCACGGCCTCGAACAAAGCGAGATAGCGACCATCGCCGGTGCAGGCCGGATAGTGCCGTGCGATCACGTGGTCGGCGAGCAGGCGCAAGGCCTCGACATCACCGCGGGCGGCGAAGAACTGGAAGGTGCCGATGCGGATATGGCTGGAGGCGACGCGGGTCAGGATCGCGCCGGGCAGCAGCGTCTCGCGCCTCACCACCTCTCCGGTCAGCACTGCGGCAAGCGCGCGCGTCGTCGGGATGCCCAGGGCCGCCATCGCCTCGCTGACGATGTATTCGCGCAGCACCGGCCCCAGCGCCGCCCGACCATCGCCGCGACGCGAAAACGGCGTCGGGCCCGCGCCCTTGAGCTGGAGATCCCGCCGCCGGCCATGCCGATCGACGAGCTCGCCGAGCAGGATCGCGCGCCCGTCGCCGAGCTGGGGGCTGAAGCCGCCGAACTGGTGGCCGGCATAGGCGGTCGCGATCGAAGCAGCACCCGCCGGCAAGCCATTGCCGGACAGCATCGCCACGCCCTCCGGGCCCTTGAGCCAGTCCAGGTCCAGTCCGAGTTCCGCTGCGAGCGGCGCGTTCAATCGGATCAACCGGGGCGCGGCGACGATAGTCGGCGCAACGGCGGCATAGAAGCGCGGCGGCAGCCGCGCATAGGAATTGTCGAAGGCGATCGGGTGCATTGCTCGAAGATAAGCGCAACAAGCCACACCGCAACACGAAGCGAGAACGGCGAGCCACCCGACGGCCTATGATCAGCCCGAGCCGACGGCCTTGGCGGGATCGGTGAGCGGGATCGGCGGGTAATGCAGGCCGCGCTGCCCCGAGAGCCCGCGATTTGGCGCGGAGGACAAAGCCGGCTCCTCCATCCCCACGAGCGCGCCGTCGCGCAGCCAGGCCTTGTCGCCGCCATAGAGCTGGCCGGCAAGGGCGCGGCTGAGCCGTTCCCTGGTCTCGGCATGGGCGGGATCGGCAACGAGATCGCGCTCCTCATGCGGATCGCGCTCGAGGTCGAAGAGCTGCAGGCGATTGCCGGCGGGATACCAGATCAGCTTGTAGCGGCCGTCATGGACCATACGGGTCGCCTTGGCGCCGACGAGCGATTCTCCATAGAGGATTTCGCGGCGGCGCTCGCCCACCATGGACAGCCCCTCGCAGCTTCCCGGCACCGGCACGCCGCAGAGGTCGAGCAGCGTCGGCATGATGTCCTGCAGGCCGACCAGGCGGCGATCGGTCGCGCCGACACCGACCCGGCCATCGCCGGTCGGGCCGGCCAGCAGCATCGGCACGGCAGCCGAGCCCTCATACATCAGCCGCTTCGCATAGAGGCCATTGTCGCCGAGCATGTCGCCATGGTCGCCGCAGATCAGGATGACGGTGTCGTCGAGCAGCCCTTCCTCGCGCAGCGTGCCGATCAGGATGCGCAATTGATGGTCGATATGGGTGCAGAGCGCATAGACGGCGCGGCGCGTATCGGCGAGCTGCGCCGGCGGCAATTGCTCCCAGTAATTCCAGGCGACGCGCACCGCATAGGGCAGCGCCTCCGGATCCTTCGCCCAGTCGGCCATGCGCGGTGCGTCGACCTCGCGCGCCCGATAGCGCTCGAAATAGCTCGCCAGCGGCACCAGCGGCGGATGCGGATGGGTATAGGAGACGTGCCAGAAGCCGGGCCGCGTCGGGTCGCGCCGCTTGATCGTCCGCGCCGCCGCCCAGGTCGTCCAGTTGGTGACGTGCAGCTCCTCCGGCAGATGCCAGCTGCGCCAGCCATATTCGTTGTTGCTCATGCCGTGCATGAACTGCTGGCCGGGATAGCCGCGATCGGCGAGGAAGAGCTCGTAGTCGTCGACGCCGCCGAGATGGCCGCGCCCCTCCTCCGCCAGCAGCGCCTCCTCGAAGCCGATGCGATTGCGCTGCGGATAGACATGCAGCTTGCCGATCGCCGCGGTCTGGTAGCCGGCGTCGCGAAAGCTCTGCGCCAGGGTCGGCAGATGCGCCGGCATCGGCAGGGCCGGCTGGAACTCGCGGTCGCCATGGCCGCGCGGGCTGGTGCCGGTCATCATCGAGCGCCGCGCCGGGATGCAGATCGGGCACTCGGCATAGGCGTTGGTGTAGCGCGTGCCGACGCGGGCGATCTGGTCGAGCGTCGGGGTCTCCACCACCGGATGGCCGGCGATGCCGAGCAGCCGCGCCGGCCATTGGTCGACCGTCACGAACAGGACGTGGTTGCGCCGAGGCACCTCCGCCGCGGCGTGCACCGGCGGAACGACCTCGCCGGCGAGGTCCTCGTATCGGTCGGCGGCTGCGTCCGGCATCGTCCTGCCCTCAGTTCGCCTTGGCGCCGGAGATACGGACCAGCTCCGCGATCTTGCCGGCCTCGGCCTTGATGAAATCGGCGAAGGCGGCTGGCGTGCCGCCGACGAGATCGATGTTCAGCGCCGCCATGCGCTCGCGCACCGCCGGATCGGCGACGACCTTGTTGAGCTCGGCGTTGAGCCGCTCGACGATCGCCGCCGGTGTCCTGGCCGGCGCGAACAGGCCGTGCCAGGAGGCGAATTCGTAGCCCGGCGCGCCCGCCTCGGCGATCGTCGGTACATCCCGCAGCGCCGCCGAGCGCTTCGGCCCGGTGACGCCGAGCGCTCGCAGCGCGCCCTCGCGCGCCATCGGCACGGCGGTGCCGTCGATCATCGCCGTGACATGGCCGGCGACGAGGTCGTTGATCGCCGGAGCCGAGCCGCGATAGGGCACATGCGTGCCCAGCATCCCGGTCTTCGCCTTCAACAACTCGAAGGCGAGATGCTGCGGCGTGCCGAGGCCCGCCGAGGCATAGGTCAGCTTGTCCGGATTGGCCTTACCGAAGGCGACGAGCTCGGCGAGGTCCTTGGCCGGTCCCTTGGGATTGACCACCAGCAGCAGCGAGACCGAGGTCAGCCGGATCACCGGCGTGAAATCCTCCATCGGCCGGTAGGAGAGCTTGTCCTGCAGCGCCGGATTGATGGCGTGGGTGGCGATGTCGCCAATCAGCAGCGTGTGGCCGTCAGGCTCGGCATGGGCAGCATCGGCCGTGCCGATCGCGCCGGCGGCGCCGGGCTTGTTGTCGATCACCACCGGCTGGCCCAGCGCCTCGCTGAGCTTGGGACCGATCAGCCGGCCGAGCAGGTCGACATTGCCGCCGGCCGGATAGGGCACGACAAGCCGGATCGGCTTGCTCGGCCAGGGCGACTGCGCTGCCGCCGGCACAGCCCAAAGTCCGGCTGCCGCCAGAAGCGCCGCGACCAGCATGCCGCGCCTCAAGCCGTCTGCACCATCCCGACCGGTCATCGCTCGATCCTCCCGCAAGGCAGGCATTGCTTCCGCCCGCTCGAACCTGAAAATCCGCGACTGGAAAGCCATCGAGAAATTAGTTTTGCTTATAAGTGATTTTCTCCGGAGATCGCATGGACCAGAGACAGCTGTTCTCCTTCGTCACCCTGGCGGAGGAACTCCATTTCGTCCGGGCGGCGGGACGCCTCGGCGTGACCCAGCCGGCGCTCAGCCAGCAGATCGCCAGGCTGGAGGAAACGCTCGCGGTCAGGCTGTTCGAGCGGACCAAGCGCCGCGTCTCCCTGACCGATGCCGGTCGCGCCTTCCTCACCGATGCGCTCGCGATCCTGCGCCAGTTCGAGCTGGCGACCATGGGCGCCCGGCGGGCAGCTAAAGGCCAGATCGGCCGCCTGACCATCGGCTTCGTCGAAGCCTCGCCCTTCAACGTGCTGCCGCGGCTGGTCTCCCGGCTCAGCCGCGAATTGCCGGAGGTCTCCCTCGTTCTGCAGGAGATGGTCACCGAAGAGCAGGTCGAGGCATTGCGCTCGGGCCGGATCGATGTCGGCCTGCTCAGGCCGATGTTCAACGAGCCCACCTTCGGCAGGCTGCCATTGCTGCGGGAGCACTATCTCGTCGCCCTGCCGGCAGGCCATCCGCTGGCGCAGCAGGAAGCCGTCGCCCTGTCGGCGCTGCGCCACGAGCGCTTCATCGTCACGCCGGCGCGCAAGCGGCGCTATGTCGAGGGCCGTTTCCGCGCCGCCTTCAGACGTGCGGGCTTCGAGCCCGAGGTCGCGCAGGAGGTCAACCAGCTCCACACCATCATCGGGCTGGTCGGCGGCGGCATCGGGGTCGCGCTGGTGCCGCAGTCGGTCTCGCGGCTCGATCTCGAAGGCGTGGTCTACCGGCCGCTGCGGGACAAGGACGCCCCGGTCGCCGAGCTCGTCGCGGCCTGGTCGCTCGAGCGTGAGACGCCGGTCCTGCGCCGCTTCCTGGCGATCGCGCAGGCGACGGCATCAGCATCAGCCGAAGGGTGAGCCCTTTCGTCGCGAACACCGGTGTCAGGGCAGGCTCACGCGATCTCAGCCGGCATCAGGATCATCTCATCGATAGGCCAGACCAGGAAGCGTGGCTCGCCGACCTCTCAAGAAAAACAAAGCGCTAACGGCAATTCTTCAATAAAAAAAGGGGTTGGCATTTCTGCCAACCCCTGCAAACAATCGGTTTTGATGCCGATCAGCGCTTCGAGAACTGGAAGCTGCGGCGGGCCTTGGCCTTGCCGAACTTCTTGCGCTCGACCACGCGCGAGTCGCGGGTCAGGAAGCCTTCCTTCTTGAGCGGGCTGCGCAGCTCCGGCTCATAGTGGGTCAGCGCCTTGGAGATGCCGTGACGGACCGCGCCGGCCTGGCCGGAGAGGCCGCCGCCCTTGACCGTGACGACGACGTCGTACTGGGTCATGCGATCGACCAGCATCAGGGGCTGCTGCAGGATCAGGCGCAGCACCGGACGGGCGAAGTAGACTTCCTGGTCACGGGTGTTGACCGTGATCTTGCCGGAGCCCGGCTTGATCCAGACACGGGCGATGGCGTTCTTGCGCTTGCCGGTGGCATAGGCGCGGCCCTGCGCGTCGACCTTCTTGACGTGGACGGGAGCCTCGGGCTGGACGCCCTTGGCGACCTGACCGAGCTGCTCGAGAGACTGGAGAACCTCAGCCATGGTCAGACCCTCGCGTTCTTGCGGTTGAGCGCCGCGACGTCGAGCGCCTCAGGCGACTGGGCGGCGTGCGGATGCTCCGAGCCCTTGTAAACGCGCAGATTGCCGAGGATCTGGCGGAAGAGCGGGCCGCGCGGCAGCATGCGCTCGACAGCCTTCTCGACGACGCGCTCGGGGAAGCGGCCATCCAGCAGGAACTTGGCGGAACGCTCCTTGATGCCACCCGGGAAACCGGTGTGGTGGTAGTAGACCTTCTGGTCGCGCTTGCGACCGGTCAGCACCACCTTCTCGGCGTTGATGACGATGATGTTGTCGCCGCAGTCGACATGCGGGGTGTAGGCGGCCTTGTGCTTGCCGCGCAGACGCATCGCCACCAGGGAGGCGAGACGGCCGACGACGAGCCCGGAGGCGTCGATCACAACCCACTTCTTCTCGACATCGGCGGGCTTGAGCGAGATGGTCTTCATCGCGGCACCCTTCGGCTGCTTGAAAAAAGGACAAGCCGCCGGCAGGCCGGCGGCGGTGTGGGCGCTGGATAGGCGGCTACCCAAGCGATGTCAAGCGGAGAAAATACCCGATCTTGTTGAAAAACGCATTGTTTTCAGCGCAATGCATCAAACGGTATCCAGATACCGCAATTATCTCTCAGCCGGGATCGAATAGGTCCCCGTGGCATGGCAGACCATCTCGGCGTCGCCCTGCGAATAAAGGCAGACCTCACCGACAGCGAGGCGCTTGCCGAGCTTGAGCAGCTTCGCCTCGCCGATCAGCGCCGCCTGCCCCGGCTTTCGCAGGAAATTGTAGTTGAGGCTCGTCGTCACCGCGAGCGCGACCGGGCCGATCTGGGCGAGGATCGCGACGTAGAGCGCAAGATCGGCGAGCGCCATCATGGTCGGGCCGGAGATGGTGCCACCCGGCCGCAGATGCTTCTCATGATAGTCGCAGCGCATGCGGGCCGTGAGGGGGCCGACTTCCTCGACGAAATAGGTGCGGCCGCCATAGTGGAGCTGCGGGAAGACCTGATCGAGATAGGCCTCGATCTCGGCGGCGCTCATGCGGGTCGTCATCGTGCGGAAAGCCAAGGTCTGATCGGACGTCAGTCCCCTTGCAGCACGCGCCCGGCCTTCCGACAATAGGACAAACAGCGAAAGGCCGATCGCCATGAACGCCCATGCCAGAGCGCAGATTCTGCTGCGCGAGGATGCCGACGGCATCGCGACCCTGACCCTCAACCGGCCCGAAGCGCGCAATCCGCTGAGCGAGGCGATGCTCGCCGCCCTGTCGGAGACGCTCGCAGCGATCGCGAGCGACCGCAGTATCCGCGCCGTGGTGCTGGCGGCCGCCGGCCCCGTGTTCTCGGCCGGGCACGACCTCAAGGAGATGAGTGCGCGCCGGGCCGATTCCGACCGCGGCCGCGCCTATTTCGCCGATATCCTCGGACGCTGCTCAGGCATGATGCAGCAGATCACCGCCCTGCCCCAGCCCGTGATCGCCGCCGTCGAAGGCACGGCGACAGCCGCCGGCTGCCAGCTCGTCGCGAGCTGCGATCTCGCCGTCGCCGGCGAAGCCGCGCGCTTCTGCACGCCGGGCGTCCATATCGGCCTGTTCTGCTCGACGCCGATGGTGGCGCTCTCGCGCAATCTCTCGGCCAAGCATGCGATGGAGATGCTGCTGCTCGGCGAGATGGTGCCGGCGCAGGAGGCGGCTCGCATGGGCCTCGTCAACCGCGCCGTTCCGGCAGGCAAAGCGCTTGACGAAGCCAAGCGGCTCGCCGCGATCATCGCCTCGAAATCGGCGGCGACGGTCAAGGTCGGCAAACGCGCCTTCTACGAGCAGCGCGAGATGGGGCTGAAGGCGGCCTATGACCACGCCTCGGCGGTGATGGTCGAGAACATGCTGGCGCGCGATGCAGAGGAAGGCATCGGCGCCTTCATGGAGAAGCGGGCACCGATCTGGACCGAATAGCGGACGGAACTACCCGAACCGCTGCTTCATCTGGGTATCGATCTCAGCCATCGACATGCCGGCAGAAACCGGCGAACCGGCCGCACGCAACTGGACATGCGGCCAATCCTTGAACGACGGCCACAGCCCGCCCGCTTCCAGGCCCATGTTCTTGGCGCGATTGGCATAGAAGCGATAGCCGTTGATGCCGTCGACGATCTTGGTGGGAGACCACTCGGCCTGCCCGTTCAGTGCCCAGAAGCAATCCACGGCTTCGCCCCATTGATGCCAGCTGAGGCCGGGCAACGCATTCGTCACATGAGGGCCATGCTGGGGTCCGACACTGACCAGCACATCGGCGAGGAATGGGGCGCCGGATTGCCTCAACCGCTGCTCTGCCGCCTGGATCTCCTCGATCGCCCGCGACTGGCGCCATAGCCTGGCTTGTTCCTCGGGCTTGCGCAGGCCGAAATACGGCCGCATGACTACGCCATCCTTAAGGCAGCTTTCGAGTAAAGCTTCGACCTTGACGCGGAATGCTTCGTCCAGCGAATCGAGCGAAATGGCCACATTCCCCTCCAAAACACCAACCTTGGGGTGTATTGAAGGTATTGGATAAACTTACCTTAAGTCAATCCCGTCCATCGCACCAGCTATACCTCTCACGGCCCGGGCAGGCTCGCGGAGCGATGACGAGCCCGCCCGAGAAAATGAACGCCTAGCCGCCTCTTGCCGCCGGATCAGATGCCGAAGAGAGGGATCGGCTCATGCCTTGCCGGTGCAGGCTCGGCTTCGACGGACGCAGCCCGCTGCGCCTGCTCGTCCGCTGGCAATTGCAGCACGGTCGCGGTCTGGCCCTGCGAGAGGTTTGTCAGCAGTTCGATCCGCCCATTCGGCAGTTCGATCGCGTCGTGATGGGCGTAGGGCTTGTCGAGATCGACCTGGCGGAAGCGCGCCAGGGTTGCCCCGAGCCGGCGATGCGGCAGGAAGCCGATCGCCCTGTCGCATTCGATCTCGGCCGAGAACGCCAGTTCCGTGCCGGGCATCACGCAAACCGCGACATTCGGCTCACCAGCGGCGCAGAAGCCCCTGGTGCTCGATCCGAGGAAGCTGGTGGTCTTCAAGACATCGCCGACCTTGGCAGGAGTCGACATAACATGGTGCAGACTGTAGTCGCACATGGCAGGCCCTCCTTGGTGCTGAAGAGCGGGATTTGCCCCGCATTCTTCAAGATGGGGAACCAGCTTGCCGACGCTAAGTTCCGGACCTCCGCACAGCTTCGCGATTGATTCAGGGAAAGCTGGTAATTCGTTCAATTCGCTGGGATTTTGACTCCGTGAATCACGATGCTTACGACGATGCGCTCATTCGCCGCATCCTGCGCGAGGTGAAGACCGTCGCGCTGGTCGGCGCCTCCGCCAACGAGGCCCGTCCGAGCTGGATCGTCACCAAATACCTGCTCGACCGCGGCTATGACGTGATCCCGGTCAATCCCGGCCTCGCCGGCCAGACTTTGCTGGGCAAGACCGTCTACGGCTCGCTGAAGGAGATCCCGCAGCCGGTCGACATGGTCGAGATCTTCCGCAACTCGGAAGCCGCCGGCCCGATCACCGACGAGGCGCTCGGCTTGAGCCCGCTGCCCAAGGTGATCTGGATGCAGCTCTCGGTGCGCAATGACGAGGCTGCGGCCAAAGCAGAAGCCATGGGTGTCACGGTGATCATGAACCGCTGCCCGAAGATCGAATATGGCCGGCTCTCCGGCGAGATCGGCTGGCAGGGCATCAATTCGCGCATCCTCTCGGCGAAGAAGCCGGTGCTGGCCGGCAAGGGCTTCCAGAAACTGACGATCAACCGGCCGGGGACGTAAGGCCCCTTCCCCGGCGGCGCGCGATCGCTAATCTCGCCGCTCCCGCTCACGCCGGAGAAGGCCGATGCCCCCTCTCGATCGCCGCACCGTCCTGCTGGCCGGACTCGCCAGCGCGCTCGGCAGCGGCAGCGCCCGCGCCGCCTTCCCCGACCGGCCGATCCAGCTCGTCGTGCCCTTCGCGCCGGCGGGCGGCACCGATATCGCGGCGCGCCGGCTCGGCGAGACCCTGGCGCGGCAGCTCGGCCAGTCGGTGATCATCGACAACCGGCCGGGCGCCAACGGCATCGTCGCCGGGCAGGCCGTGGTCAAGGCGCCGGCCGACGGGCACACGCTGCTGGTCGCGACCGCGGCGAGCTTCGCAGCCGCCCCGGCGCTCGGCCAGAAGCTGCCCTATGACGTTGCCTATGATTTCGCGCCGGTCGGCATGCTCGGCCTGTTTCCGCTGGTGCTGAACGCCTCGCCCACCTTGCCGGTCAATTCGCTCGCCGAGTTTCTCACATATGCCAGGCAGCGGCCCGGGCAGCTCAACTTCGCCTCGGCCGGGATCGGCGGCACCAATCACCTCGTCTTCGAGATGATCATGCAGGCGGCCGGGCTCAAGCTGGCGCATGTGCCCTATCGCGGCGCCGGGCTCGCCGCGGCCGACCTGATGTCGGGCCAGGTCCATGTCATGATCGACAGCCTCGCCGCCAGCCTCGGCAGCATCCAGGGCGGCAAGGTGAAGGCGCTCGCCGTCACCACCGATGCGCGCCAGCCGCAATTGCCCGACCTGCCGACGCTGAAAGAACAGGGCGTTAATCTGATCTATCCCGGCTGGGCCTCGATCGTCGCGCCGGCCGGCATCGAGCCGGGCACGCTGCACGTCCTCAACACGGCAATCAACGTGGCGATGGCCGATGCCGAGCTCGTCGCGCGCTATCGCGAGCTGGTGATCGAGCCCGTCGCCTGGAGCCCGCAGGAGACCGGCACCTTCATGGCCCGTGACCGTGCGATCCTGACCGAGCTGGTGGCGAAGACCGGGATCAAGCTGGCCGAATAAGCGGAGGAGAGGCATGCGCCGGGAAAGCACGACCTGCTGCATCGCCGGCGGCGGCCCGGCCGGGATGATGCTCGGCTTCCTGCTGGCGCGCGCCGGGGTCGCTGTGATCGTGCTGGAGAAGCATGCCGATTTCCTGCGCGACTTCCGCGGCGACACCATCCATCCCTCGACCATGGAGGTGATGCACGAGCTCGGCCTGCTCGATGATTTCCTCAAGCTGCCGCATGTCCGGGAGGACGACATCGTCGCCCGCTTCGGAGCTGAGGACATCACCGTCGCCGATTTCAGCCACCTGCCGGTCAAGGCGCCGTTCATCGCCTTCATGCCGCAATGGGATTTTCTCGATTTCCTCGCCGATCACGGCCGGGCCTATCCGAATTTCCGGCTGCTGATGCAGACGAAAGCCACCGGGCTCGTCGAGGAGAACGGGCGCGTCGCCGGCCTGACCGCGGAGGGGCCCGATGGCCCGCTGGAGATTCGTGCCGATCTCGTCGTCGCGGCGGACGGGCGGCGGTCCGATGTCCGCGGCCCCGCGGGCTTCACCGTCACCGAACTCGGCGCGCCGATGGATGTGCTCTGGTTCCGCTTGAGCCGCCGGCCGGACGAGCCGGCGCAGGCCTTCGGGCAGGTCGCCGCCGGGCGCTTCTTCATCCGGCTCAATCGCGGCGACTACTGGCAATGCGCCTTCATCATCCCGAAGGGCTCGCTCGAAAGATTGCAAGCAGCCGGGCTCGATGCCTTCAAGGCCGGGTTCCTCACGCTCGCGCCGGAGCTGGCCGATCGCAGCGGTGAACTCGCCTCCTGGGACGACATCAAGCTGCTCTCGGTCGCGGTCGACCGGCTGGAGCGCTGGTGGCGGCCGGGCCTCCTCTGCATCGGCGATGCCGCCCACGCGATGTCGCCGATCGGCGGCGTCGGCATCAACCTGGCGATCCAGGACGCGGTCGCCACCGCCAACCTGCTGGCCAAGCCGCTACGTGAGAAAGCGTTGACGGATGCCGATCTCGCCACCGTGCAGAAGCGGCGCGAATGGCCGGCCAAAGTCACGCAAGCTGCCCAGATCGCGATCCAGAACCGGGTGATCACGCCGCTGCTGGCAGCCGACAAGCCGATCGCGCCACCCTGGCCGCTCAGGTTGCTGCAACATTTCCCGCTGCTGCGCCGGCTGCCGGCGCGCATGGTCGGCATGGGCGTGCGGCCGGAGCACGTCGGGCCGGAGCTGAGGCCACCACGCTGAATTGACGCCCCGCAAAGCGTTCGTTAAATCGAACAAGTCGTCCGAAATCAGAGTTTCCGAGGGAGCACGCCATGACCGATCGCGCACCGGGTTTCCATACGCTCGCCGTCCATGCCGGCGCCGCTCCCGACGCAGCCACCGGCGCGCGCGCCACGCCGATCTACCAGACGACGAGCTTCGTCTTCGACGACGTCGACCACGCCGCCTCGCTGTTCGGTCTGCAGGCCTTCGGCAACATCTATACCCGCATCGGCAACCCCACGAACGCGGTGCTGGAAGAGCGCGTCGCGGCGCTGGAAGGCGGCACCGCTGCGCTCGCAGTGGCCTCGGGCCATGCCGCCGAGTTCCTGTGCTTCCACGCTTTGCTGCAGCCGGGCGACGAGTTCGTCGCCGCCAGGAAGCTCTATGGCGGCTCGATCAACCAGTTCAACCATTCCTACAAGAACTTCGGCTGGAACGTGATCTGGGCCGATTCCGACGATCTGGAGGCCTTCGCCGCGGCTGTGACGCCGAAGACCAAGGCGATCTTCATCGAATCCATCGCCAATCCCGGCGGCGTCATCGTCGACATCGAGGGCATCTCGAAGATCGCGAAGAAGCACAACATCCCACTGATCGTCGACAACACGATGGCGAGCCCCTATCTGATCCGCCCGTTCGAGCACGGCGCCGACATCGTCGTGCATTCGGCCACCAAGTTTTTGGGCGGCCACGGCAACTCGATCGGCGGCCTGATCGTCGATGGCGGCTCGTTCAACTGGGTCGGCGACGAGCGCTATCCGATGTTGTCCAAGCCGCGGCCGGAATATAACGGCATGGTGCTGGGCGAGACCTTCGGCAACTTCGCCTTCGCGATCGCGACCCGCGTGCTCGGCCTGCGCGACATGGGCCCGGCGCTGTCGCCCTTCAACGCCTTCATGATCCTGACCGGCATCGAGACGCTGCCGCTGCGCATGCAGCGCCATTGCGAGAACACGCTGAAGGTCGCGACCCATCTTGCCAAGCACCCGGCGGTCGAATGGGTGAACTATGCCGGCCTGGCCGACAACAAATACCACGCCCTCGCCCAGCGCTATTGCCCCAAGGGCGCCGGCGCGGTCTTCACCTTCGGCCTCAAGGGCGGCTACGACGCCGGCATCCAGCTGGTCTCGAAGCTCTCGCTGTTCTCGCATCTCGCCAATATCGGCGACACGCGCTCGCTGGTGATCCACCCGGCCTCGACCACCCACCGCCAGCTCTCGGACGCGCAGAAGACGGCGTCGGGCGCCGGCCCGGAGGTGGTGCGCCTGTCGATCGGCATCGAGGATGTCGAGGATCTGATCGCGGATCTCGATCAGGCGCTGGCCTGATCGAGATCGGCATCCCCGGAATGATGAAGGCGCCGGAAACGGCGCCTTTTGCTTTGGAAGATGCTCGACCTCGTCATTCCGGGACACGACGCAGGCGTGAACCCGGAATGACAAAGTGCGGAGCGCCCTTCGCGCTACCCCCGCACCGCCTGCTGCGTGCGCGTCAGATGCACCACGCCCATCGCCAGCACGGTGAAGCCGAGCGCCTGATGGGCGAGGCCGGCCCAGAGCGGCACGACCAGCAGCAGCGTCACGATGCCGAGCGCGGACTGCGCCAGCACGAGCCCGGCAATAGCGGTCGCGCGCTTGGCCGCACCGGAGCCCGGCGCGGCGCGGCGCAGGCTCAGCATCTGCCAGAGCGCGAAGGCGAACAGGATGTAGGCGCCGATGCGATGGTTGAACTGCACCAGCGCGACGTTGTCGACGAAGTTCTCCCAGAGAGGCGTGCCGGCGAACAGCGTCGAGGCGGAGGGCGCCAGCCCCCCGTCCATCAGCGGCCAGGTGTTGAAGGTGAAGCCGGCCTTGGAACCGGCGACGAGCCCGCCGAGCGCGATCTGCACGAAAAGCAAGAGCAGCAGGAGCCAGGCGGCCGCCCTGCCCCGCATCGGCTCGGTGCGGCGCAGCGGCGTCAGCCAGGTGGCGAAGGCGATCACACTGGCAAAGAAGAAGCCGGCGAAGGTCAGATGCAAGGTCAGCTTCACGGGCGCGACCGCGATCATGCCGGGCTCCAGGCCGGAGGCGACCATGATCCAGCCGATCGTGCCCTGCAGGCCGAGCAGCAAGCCCATGCCGAACAGGATCGCGGTTTCGCACCACGGCATCAGCCGCCGCAGCAGGACGACGAAGAAGCCGGCGAGGTAGAGCAGTCCGATGAAGCGGCCGAGCTGGCGGTGGCCCCATTCCCACCAGTAGATGAACTTGAAGTCGGCGAGCTCCATGCCGGAATTCAGCAGTTGGAACTGCGGGCTGAGGCGATACTTCTCGAATTCGAGCGCCCAGGCGGCATCGGAAAGCGGCGGGATCGCGCCGGTGACCGGCCGCCATTCGGTGATCGAGAGGCCGGAGCCGGTCAGCCTTGTTGCGCCACCGACCACGACCATGGCGAAGACCAGGAAGGCGACGGCCCAGAGCCAGCGGCGGATGCCGGCATGGCCTGTTACGGCCGGAACGGCAGGCTGATCGAGCGCGATCGTCACGGCGGCGGGACCTCGGGTCGCAGGGAGAAGGCTTGAATACGCTTCACAAGCGCGGCGGCGGGTGACAGATAGTCCGCCCTTGAGACCCGAACAACGCCCGCAATGCCGCAGCCCGGACTGAAGATCGCCATGAGGCAGACCCATCGCAAGCTCATCGGCACGGTCGTGATGATCGTCTTCGTCTGCGTCTACGCGCTCGTCGCGATGGCACTGGCGCAGGGGCGGATCACCGAAGCCTCGAAGCCGGTTCAGACCATCGCCTATATCGTGCTCGGACTGATCTGGGTGCTGCCGCTGCTGCCACTGATCAAGTGGATGGAGCGCAAGGACGAGGCCTGACCACCCCTCCTCCACGCCGGCACTCGCGACGCCGCTTTGTGGTTTCCTGCATTTTGGGCTCGCCGAACTTAAGAAACTTGCGGCTGGACCACCAAATTAGAGCGCCTCTCTCTCAGCGGCCGCAATAGCGTTTCGCCGCGATCGAACAGGTCGACCGGCGCGACGCGTGTCGCGGATGAGTTGGGGGATGGGTCATGAAGATGTTGTTGCGGCTGGGTTCTCTGGCGCTTGTTCTCAGCGGGGGCCTGGCGCAGGCCGGCACGCTCGACACCGTGAGGCAGCGCGGCGTCCTCAAATGCAGCTCGACCATGGGCACACCCGGCTTCTCGATGGCCGACGCGACCGGCCGCCATCGCGGCCTCGACGTCGATTTCTGCCGCGCAGTGGCGACGGCGGTGTTCGGCGATCCCGAGAAGGTGATGATCGTGCCGCTCCCGGCCGCAGCTCGCTTCACCGCGCTGCAGTCCGGCGAGGTCGATATCCTCTTCAACACGACGACCTGGACGATGGGGCGCGAGACCACGAACGGCATCCTGTTCGCCGCCGTGACCTATTATGACGGCCAGGGGATCATGGTCCGCTCGGGCGAGGTCAAGTCCGGCAAGGAATTGAACGGCGCGACGCTCTGCACCAATCAGGGCTCGACGACCGAGCTCAACCTCACCGACTTCTTCCGCTCGAACAATCTGAAGAACGAGATCGTCGCCTTCGCCTCGCAGGAGGAGGCGCTGCAGGGCTATCAAGCGGGGCGCTGCGATGCCTTCAGCTCGGATCGCTCGGTGCTCTACGCCTTCCGCTCGAAACTGACGGAGCCGCAGAAGCACACCGTGCTGCCCGATACGCTCTCGAAGGAGCCGCTCGGCGCCGCAGTCCGCCAGGGCGACGACCCCTGGTACAATATCGTCAGATGGTCGGCCTATGCGATGCACGCGGCCGAGGAATTCGGGCTGACATCGGGTACGGTCGAGCAGGCCGCGGCCACGACGAAGGATCCCAATGTCCTGCGCCTGCTCGGCCGCGAAGGCGCGATCGGCGAGTCGCTCGGATTGTCCAAGGACTGGGCGCTCAACATCATCCGCAAGGTCGGCGCCTATGACGAGGTCTTCGACCGCAATATCGGCAAGGACAGCCCACTGAAGATCGAGCGCGGCTTGAACGCGTCGTGGAAGCAAGGCGGCCTGCACTACGCCCCGCCGATCCGCTGATTGGATCGGGACGAGCTTTGAGTATGGCTCCACCCGGCTCGACGCCGTTTTCCTTCTCCCGGATGGGAGAAGGTGGCGCGGAGCGCCGGATGAGGGCCTGCCCTACCCGCAGAAGGCGCAGCCGCGGCCACCCGCCCGAACAATCAGCGGCGGTCCCTCACCCCCTACCCCTCTCCCATTCGGGAGAGGGGATCCCGCGCTAACCGACGCTCACCTTCCGCCCCCGATTCCACAGCAGGAACGGCAACCCCGACAGCAGCGCTTTCAGCGCGGCGTCACTCTGGTGCAGGCCATTAAGAGAGACGCGCGGCAGCGCATGCAAATGCTCGGCATGGCCCGCGAAGAGATGGCCCGGCCGGGTCGTCACTGCGCTGGCGAAGCCCGCTTCCTTCGCCAGGGCGAATTCGCGCGGCCCGGCGGAGCCGGGATCACCGACCGGGTAGGCGAAGTGGCGGACCGGCAGGCCCAGCGCCTCTTCCAGCCAGGCCTTGCTCTCGGCGATCTCGCTACGTGCCTCCTCCTGCGGATGCTTGGCCAGCATCGGATGGCTCAGCGTATGCGCGCCGATGGTCACGCCGGGCGCCCCGGCGAGCGAGCGCAGTGTTTCCAGCGGCAGACATTCGCGCTCGACCAGTGCGACGGGATCGATGCCGGCTTGCCGCGCGAGATCGGAAATCGCCGAGAGCAGAATCGCTTCCGGGCCTTTGCGCAGACGCCAGTAGAGGCGCTCGAACGCCTTCTGCTTCTCCGCCTCCGTTCCGCTTGAAGCGTCGAAACGGCCATCAGGAAGCTCGACCGAGATGCGCGGCAGCGCCCGGATCGCCTCCTCCAGCTCCAGCCACCAGAGCCGCGCCGTGCGCTCCGCGAAGCCGCGTACGACATAGAGCGTCCAGGGCGCCTGATGCTTCGCCAGCACCGGCCAGGCATGGTCGAGATTGTCGCGATAGCCGTCGTCGAAGGTGAGCGCGACGAAGAAGCGGCCGGGCCTCGGATCGGCCAGCCGAACCAGCGCCTCGTCGAGCGAGACGATGTCGTAGCCTTCAGCCCGGATCAGGGTCAGCGCCCGGTCGAGAAACTCCGGCGTGATCTCGAGCAGCCCGTTCGGACGGAAGCTGCCCGATGTCGTGGGGCGGACATGGTGCAGCGTCAGGATCGCGCCCTTGCCTTGCGCGAGCCCCCTGCCCCAGCGATCGGCGCCAGTCGCCGCGATGGCCGCGAAGGCGGCCGAAAAAGCCTTGTGGCGCAGGCTCATGCCCGGCGTCTCCGAGAGATCGATTCAACCCTTCGCTAACGCTGTTCGGCGAAGCTGTCTTGCAACGTCCGCGACAGTGGCAGGTCCGTTCACAATGCGGGGTTAAGGAAGACGGCATGTCCGTCGTCGCCGACCGCGCGTCCAGCCCCCCCGCCACGCCTGCCTCGCGGCGGGAGGCGGAGGCGCGTCCGTGGTCCAGAGTCCAGGCTGGCAGCGATCTCGCCGCGCTCGAAGCCGATTGGCGCGCGCTGGAAGCCGATGCGCTGGTGACGCCCTATCAGGCTTATGACTGGGTCCGGCCCTTCGCCGCGACGATCGGCCGGGCGGAAGGTATGGAGTTCCGCTTCGTCCGGATCGAGGACAGCCAGGGCGACCTGCTCGCACTGTTCCCGCTGGTGATCACCCGGCGCCTGGGCACGCGTTTTGCCGAGTTCATCGGCGGCAAGCACGCCAATTATCACATGGCGATCTACCGGCCCGGCTTTGCCGAGGCGCTGGATGCGACGGCTGCCCAGCAGCTGCTGCAGGAGATCGGCGCGGCGATCGGCAGCATCGACGCGCTGTTCCTGATCAACCAGCCGACCACCTGGCAGGGCATCGCCAACCCAGCGGCCATGCTCGCCGCCGGGCAGAGCCCGAGCCGAGCCTACAAGCTCGCCCTCACGCCAGGCGATGGCGAGGGCACGCTTCGGCGCTCGATGAGCAAGCATGCCCGCAAGAAGATGACGACGAAGCGCAACCGCTTCGCCGAATACGGCCCGTCCGAATTGCTCCGGGCCCGCAGCGAGGCCGAGATCGAGCGCATCCTCGACGCCTTCCTGGCGCAGAAGGCCGCTCGCTTCGCCCAGATGGGTGTGCCGAATCCGTTCGCGGCTCCAGCAATCCGCAGCTTCCTGCGCGAGGGGGCGATCGGACAACCCGGCCGGCAGCCGGCGATCGAGCTCTATTCGCTCGACCTCTCAGGCCGTTCGGTCGCGACCTATGTCGGCGCCGTGCAGGGCAAGCGCTTCTCCGGCATGGCGACCTCCTTCGACCTTCTCTCCGAAACGGCGCGGACAAGCCCTGGCGAGATCCTGCTGGTCGAGCTGATCAAACACAAATGCCAGGCCGGCCTCACCATGTTCGATCTCGGCGTCGGCGAGGCCCGCTACAAGACGACGATCTGCGACGACAGCGACGAGCTCGTCGACACCTTCTTCCCGCTGACGGCAAGAGGCCGGGCTTACGCCCATTACAGCCAGGCCAAGCGCGCATTGAAGCGGCGGATCAAGGCCTCGCCGCTGGCGTTGAAGATGGCGCAGCGTGTCCTCGGCCTGCTGAAGCGGCGGCGCCCGCAAGCCGACGGTGAGGATTAGCATGCCGTCGGACGTGCCGGCTGAGCTTGCCGTGCCCGATGCCTTGCCGAAACGAGAGAACAGCGGCCCTCGCCCGCCCTTTCCCGCATCGGTGTTCCGATGCGGGAGCCATGTCGAATGCGTTCAGGCGCGAAGCATCCGCTATTTCTTGCCATAGGTGAGTACGGCAAAGGTATCGGGAAAGAACGTGTTCGCATAGTAAGGCGAGACACTCGTCGTGATCTTCTTGCTATAATCTGCAGTTCCCTCGGCGGTCACCGAATAGATCGTCTTCGTCTTCGGATCGAGCGCGAGCGAGCGCACGCCGGCCTGCGTGCCCAGCGCTTCGACCTGCGCGTAGTGGTCAGCGTCCTTCTGCTCGAAGATGTTCATCACGGCATTGACGCCGTTGGTGAGGAAGATGCGCTTGAGCTGAGCATCGAAGGCCACGCCGTCATTGCCACCTCCCACCTCGGCGGAAAAGACGATCGCGCCTGTCTCGACGTTCATCACGGCGAAGGACGGCTTCGTGGAGGCATTGCCACGGCAGCCGAGCATCAGGCGCTTGTTTGCCGCATCCAGCGCGACGCTGTTGGTCTGGCCGCAGCCCGGGGTCGGCCACGACGCCGTGACGGCGAGGCTCTTGGTGTCGAGGCGATAGACCATCTCGGTATCGCGCGCGGCGAGATAGAAATTCCCGGCGCCGTCGGCTTCGGCATGCTCGGGCTTCTTGGTCGGAACCTTGATGATGCCTACCTGCTTCAGCGACGGCGCTTCGAGCACGACGAGGTCGGTCCCGTCCGCGCCCGAGGCCATGTTCACGACGATACGCTTGCTGGCGGGATCATAGTGGCTGGTGTCGAGTTCCTCGCCGAGCTTGATCGGCTCGCCTGCTTCGAGCGTCGACAGCTTGAACGGTATGATCGTTCCATTCTCGTTGTTGGAAATTCCGAGATCAAATTCCGGGGCGAGAGTCGCGCCGTTCGACGAGGCGCTTTCAGTGCCGGCGATAGTCTTGACGACTGTCTTGGTCGCGAGGTCGAAGACCTGCAGCCCCTCCTTCCGATGACCGATGAAGAGGTGGTTGTGGGTCCCATCGAGCGCGAGATAATCCCACGCTGAGCCCTTCCCCGGTATCTTCACGGTATCCTGAAGATGCCAGCCGTCGAGCGCCATGGCTGGTGCAGCCAGGAGGCAAAATGCTGAAAGGGCACAGGCGGATTTCAAGCGGCGCATCATGTCTCCTCCATGTCGGTGAGTGGTAGGCCAGCGATGAACAGCCGAGCGACGAGCGCCGTCGCCGGCGGGAGTTCCTAGATGTGGCAGGCAAGGCCGCGCCTTCCGATCAGCGCTATGCGCGACCAGTCGAGCAAGCAGACGCGGCCAAGGCTTTCCAGGATTGGCGAGACAGACGGATCGACGTCGAACGAGGTGCGCCGCCTTGTGTTCTCGATGATGTGAGGCAGCCCATATTGCCGCGTCACGCCCTCAACAACGAGGCGCAGTGCCGCGATCGCAGCGTCGAACGAGGCCAGCATGGGCCCCTCCCTTGTTCCGTTTCCCTGCGCACTTGCGGGCGCTTGAGAGACAGGCTAGCCCGCCAAGCTGACGCGAAGCTGACTGGATTGCCTTGGGGCGCCGACCTCATGGAAAGCGTCGCCCCGCTTGCAGGTGCCAGCTGGCGACATCGGTGCCGCTGCGGCCCGCACGCCGGCGGAGACGGACGAGTAGGCCGCTGCTGACACAATGCTGACAGGCAACCGGGTTTGATGTCGCCGCGACATCTCATGGAGCGGGCGACATGACGGTCATCAGCGGCAGCTGCCATTGCGGCGCAACGAAATTCGAGGTCCTGGAGTCGGTCACCGAGGTCACCGCCTGCACCTGCTCGATCTGCTCGAAGCGCGGCGCGCTCTGGAGCTACCACAAGCCGGCCCAGTTCCGGCTGTTGACGCCGCGCGAGACCCTTGCGACCTATCGCTGGCAGCGCCGAATGGTGGCCCATCACTTCTGCAGCAGCTGCGGCTGCACGACCTTCACGGAATCGCCGGACTGGTCGAGCGGCGAGCCTGATTTCGACAATCCGAAGGTCGCGGTGAACGCGCGCGTGCTCGATGATTTCGACCTCACCGCCGTCCCGGTCACCGTGATCGACGGCAAGAACCTCTGGTAGTCTGCAGCATCTTCGTCAGAGCCTCGGATTGAGCCGATGCTCAGGCCGGCACCGGCTCCTTGTCCGGCATGGCGATCTGGACGGTCTCCGGCGCCTCGACCATCACGAGCGCGATCGGGGCTCCGGTCAGGTCGGTGAGGCGATAGGCAGCCTCGACCGCATGGCCGTTGCCGACATGGCCGGCCATGACCAACGCGCCTTGCGCGCGGCCGAGCAGCGGCGCGAGCGCCTCGGCATCGTCCGTCGAAACGGCGGCGACCAGCACCCAGTCATAGGTCTCGCAGAGCGCGTCGAGCGCCACGTCGACGATGTCGGATGCCGCGAGCACCGCCGCGCGCCCGGCCCGGCCCGGCGCGATCTCGTGAAGACGCGAATCCGGCTCGCGCGTGATGATGTCGGAGAACATCGCCTCGCCGGCGAGCAGCTCGGAGAAGCCGGCCTGGCCGCGGTCGTCGCTGGCGAGGTCGATCAGGATGCAGCGGCTGCGTTCGGAGAGGAGCTGCGCCAGTGCCCGCGGCGCGGCTTCGCCCGGCTCGGCCCCGTCGAGCACCACGACGAGCGGCGCATGGCCTTCGCTCGGCTTGTTGACGCAGGCCGAAAGATCGGCAGCGGCCGCCTCGGGGTCGGCGAGGTCGAGATGGAGCTGGCCGACGCGTCCGCCATGGGTCAGGAGGCCGGCGATGCGCTCGCGGCGCGGCGGCGGCGCCTTGGACTCGCCCTCCTCCCGATCCTCCTCCTCGTCCTTCGGCGCACCGAAGCCCGGCTCGCCGCGATTCGGCCCCTTGCGGCGGGGCGCGTCCTGCGCCGGGGTCGAGGCACCGCCGTTCAGGAGCTCGCGCGAGACCACCGCGGCCAGCGCGACCAGAAAGGTCGCCAGCGTCGCGACGACCATGGTCGGCAGCTTCTTCGGGAAGGACGGCGTGGTCGGCTCGATGGCGCGCGAGATGATGCGGGCATCGGCCGGCGCCGCATTCTGCGCATCGCGGGCGAGCGCCTCGCGATAGCGCAGCATGTACTGCTCGAGCTGTTCGCGCTGGGTGCGCGCCTCGCGCTCGAGCGCGCGCAGCTGGACCTCGTCATCATTGGCGCCGGAGACGGTCTTCTTCTGGCCGTCGAGCGCGGCGGTGACGCTCTCGACGCGCTGGCCGGCGATCTTGGCCTCGTTCTCCAGCGTGCGCACGGCGCGCTCGGCGGCGGCGCGGATCTGGCCTTCTAGATCGGCGAGCTGAGCGTTCAGCTCCTTGATGCGCGGATGCTCCGACAGGAGGTTGCGCGATTCGAGCGCGATCTGCGCGCGCAGGTTGACGCGCTGCTCGATCAGCCGGCGGACGAGCTCGTTGTTGGCGACGTCCGGGATCTCGAAGGTGCGGCCGCTCTTGATGGCGTCACGGATGATCGAGGCCTTGGCCTGCGCCTCGGCCTGCTGGTTGCGCGCATTGGAGAGCTGCGTCGACAGGTCGGCGAGCTGCTGGGCGGTGATGGTGGTGTTGTTGGTGCCGACGAGCAGGCCATGGCGGGAGCGAAAATTCTCAACCTTGGCCTCCGACTCCGCCAGCTTCTTGCGCAGCGGGTCGATCATGGTCGAGAGCCAGGACGAGGCGCTGCGGGCGGTGTCCTGCTTGGCTGCCTCCTCCATTTCGAGATAGACGGCGGCGATCTCGTTGGCGGCCCGGGCTGCGAGCGCGGGATCGCGCGAGGTGAACTCGACTGCGACGATGCGCGAACGACCGACCGGGAAGACCAGGAGCCGGTCGTAATAGGCCTCCAGCACCCGTTCCTCCGGCGAGCGGTCGGCCGGATGGGCGCCGATCCCGACCAGGACGCCGATCTTCCTCAGTGCGCCGAGCGCGCCGGCGCCGGAATCGAATTCGGGATTGCCGACCAGCCCGATGCGCTTGATCGCCTCGCGCGCCAGGTCGCGCGACAGCACGACCTGGACCTGGCTCTGCACGGCTTCCGGATCGAATTGCTGGCCAGCGACCTCCGACTGGCCCGGCCGCGTGAAATAGCTGTCGCGGCTCTGCAGCAGCAATTGCGCCTGACCGGTATAGCGCGGCGGAATGACGTTGACCGCGACGAAGGACAGCCCGAGCGCGGCCAGCGTCGGCCCGATGATCCAGAACTTCTTCGCCTTGATCGCGGCCCAGAGGGCCGGCAGGTCGAGCAGGTCGGAGCGGCTCTCGCCGGCGGCTGCAACGGAGTCGTAGCGAGCGGTCATGAGGCTTCCATTCACGCAGAACTCTTGTGCCCCTTGGAGAGCACGCAGCCTCATCTGAGCGCATTAAGGTTAGTGCCGGGTTAAGGCGCCACAACGCCCGGATGTACCCCGCAACCCGGCGCTCAGCTTTTATTAACCATGCTGGCCTAACCCTACGGGCAGATTCTGAAGGGTTCGCCGGTGATGATGAGTAGACATCCCGTCTGTCTGGCGCTTGCCGCTGCGCTCGCAGTGGCCGGCTGCGCGCCGCGCATCGAAGCGCCTGAATTCGCCGTCGAGCGGACCGCCCCCTACCAGCTCGCCAGCGGCGACAAGCTGCGCGTCATCGTCTTCGGCCAGGACAATCTCTCGAACATCTATGCCGTCGACGGCTCCGGCCGCATCTCGATGCCGCTGATCGGCGCTGTCGAGGCGCAGGGGCGCTCGACGCAGCAGCTCGAGCGCGCGATCGAGGCGCGCCTGCGCGCCGGCTATCTGCGCGAACCCAAGGTCTCGGTCGAGGTCGATGCCTACCGGCCGTTCTTCGTGCTCGGCGAGGTCACCAACTCCGGCCAGTTCCCCTTCGTCAACGGCATGACGGTGCAGACCGCGGTGGCGATCGCCGGCGGATTCACGCCGCGCGGCCAGCGCAATTATGCCGAGGTCACCCGCCTGATGGACGGCCAGCTCGTCACCGGCACGGTGCCGATCACCTATCCGGTCCGACCCGGCGACACGATCGTGATCAAGGAACGCTGGTTCTGAGCGGCACCTCCCGGGATATCGCCACCATGCCCGTCGAGGCCGGCTCCGCGCCCCTCAAGATCCTGCATGTCTTCCGCGCGCCGCTCGGCGGGCTGTTCCGCCATGTGCTCGACCTCGCCCGCGGCCAGATCGAACGCGGCCATGACGTCGGCATCTTCTGCGACTCGACCACTGGCGGGCCACGCGCCGACCAGGTCTTCGCCGAGCTCGGACCGCAGCTTTCGCTCGGCGTCACCCGCGTGCCGATGTCGCGCTATCCGAGCCTGACCGACATGCGCGCGCAAGCTTCGGCGGTCTCGACCCGCAAGCGGATCGCGCCGCAGATCGTGCATGCGCACGGCTCCAAGGGCGGCGTCTATGCGCGCCTCCCCGCCCTGGTCTCGCCCGGTCGGCGCTACGTCACCGCCTACACGCCGCATGGCGGCAGCTTCAACTACAAGCCCGGCAGCGCCGAGCACCGCCTCTACATGACGATCGAGCGCCTGCTCGAACCGGCGACCGACATGTTCCTGTTCGAGAGCGCCTTCATCGCCGGGCGCTTCGAGGCCCATATCGGGCACAAGCCGCGCACCGATCACCGCATCGTCCTGAACGGCATCTCGGAGGCCGAGTTCGAGCCGATCGACCATGCCCATGCCGAATTCGACCTCGTCTATCTCGGCGAATTGCGCTCGGCCAAGGGTGTCGACACGCTGATCGAGGCACTCGCGTTGCTGAAACGCCGCGACGGGCTGACGCCGCGCATGCTGATCGTCGGCTCCGGCCCCGACGAAGCGCTGCTGCGGCAGATGACCGTCGACCAGGGCGTCGCGAGCCAATGCGTGTTCGAACCGCCCGGACCGATCCGCGCCGCGCTCGCCAAGGCGCATGTCATGGTGATCCCGTCGCGGGCGGAATCGCTGCCCTATGTGATTTTGGAAGCGGCGGCGGCGGCCCAGCCGCTGATCGCGACCGATGTCGGCGGCATCAAGGAGATCTATGGCCCCCGGCACGCCGGCCGCCTGATCCCCGCCAACGAGCCGACCATCCTGGCGGGCGCCATCCGCAAGACCCTGGCCACGCCGGCCGCCGAGCGGCTGGCTGAGGCGGCCGACCTCGCTTCGCATGTCAGGGCCAATTTCTGCCTGAACGCGATGATCGACGGCGTCCTCGGCGCCTATCGGGCCGCGCTCGGCAAGCGCGCCGGCTGACCAGCCGGACCACCTCGGCCAGCCACGGTTCCGCTTTCGCGAATCCTCGCCTATGCTCGCCGGCGTCGCGGCGGCCCGGCGTTGGCCTCGTCCGCTCGCGGCATGAACCGGTTCGGATGGCGCGAGCATGTGGCGCGACGAACGCAAGGCGAGCGCGCGCCGCGCGCGGCTCGAACGCGAATGGGCGCGGCTGTTCCGCTATGCCTGCGCGCTGACGCGCGACCGGGAGCGGGCCGCCGATGCCGCGCAGGAAGCCGCTTTGCGGGTTCTCACGGCCAGGAGCGAGCCGACGGACGATCCCGCCTATCGCCGCTGGCTCTACAGCATCCTGCGCAACCTGCTGATCGACCAGGGACGCCGGCAGCAGCGCGAACAGGGCACGCCGGCGCCCGAGCCGGCCGATTGGCGTTTCGACGAGCGCGCGCTCAGCGCGATCACGGTGCGGCAGGCGCTGGAACAGCTGCCTGTCGCGATGAAGGAGGTGGTGGTCTTGGTCGATCTCGACGGCTTCAGCTATGCGGAGGCGGCGGCGCTGATCGGCGTGCCGGCCGGCACCGTCATGAGCCGCCTGTCGCGCGCCCGGGCCATGCTGCTCACGATCATAGGGGGAGCCAATATCCGCGTGCTCCCGGCCCGCCATGCCGCGGGCTGATCAATCCCCCCGGCCGGACTGGGAGAGGTTGAACGCCTTCGCCGATGGCGAGCTGGCCCCGGCCCAGCAGCGCGCCATGGCCGAGCAGTTGGCAGGCTCGCCGGAGGCGGCGGAAAGGCTGCGCGGTATCGTCAGGCTGAAACAGGAGCTGCAGGCGCTGCCGGCTGGCGATACGCCGCCCCTGCCCTCGTTGCCGGCACCGTCGCGCCAAGGCTGGCGACGGGTCGCAGCGATCGCCGCCGTGCTCCTCGTCACCGCGGCCGTCGCGCTGGCACCGATGCTGCTGCGGCAGGATGCCTCCGAAAGCTTCCTCGCTGCGTCCCTGGCGGCGCATGAGCAGTTTGCGACGACATCCCCTCAGCCTGTGGTGACGATCGCGCCGGCCGCAGCGGGCCCCGTCTCCAGCGAGCTTGCCCGGCTCGGATTGCAGCCGGTCTGGCAGGCCACCTCGGCGACCGGACAGGTCCGGGTCGGCTTCGTCGGCCTGCGTGGTTGCCGGCTCAGCCTGCATGTCAGCCCGCACACGGAATCGGCACCTTCATCTGACCAGTCGACCGGGACGCTGGCAGGCTGGAGCGCCGGCGGGCACGGCTATCTCCTGATCGCGACCGGGATGCCGCCGGCGCGCTTCGAGATGATCGCCGGTTTCCTCAGGGCCCTGACGAGCGAGCCTGCGGACAGAGTCGCGCCGATGCGCACCGCCCTGCTGAACGACTGGCGCAGCGCCCAGCCCTGCCTCGCCTAAAATTTGTCTCGACCGGATGGAATGACCCGGCGGGTTCGCGCGTCTTGTTCCTGAACGCCGGCGTAATGGCGCCGCCGCGAGGGAGGACATGATGGCAAAGCAGGAAAGGTCTCTGGCCGAACTTTATGGCGACGATCCGGAGCGCGGCGACGCGCTCGCCTTCGGCCGCCGCACCGGTTCCTCGCGCCGCGGCTTCCTCGGCGGCGCCGGCCTCGCGGCCATGGGGGCCGCCGTTGGTGGCGCGATCCCGTTCTCGGACCAGATGCCGGCCGGGCTGATCCCCGCCGCGCTGGCGCAAGGCGCGCCGCCGCCCGCCTCGCCCGCTCTATCCGCCGCCCCGGCAGCCGCCGCGCCGAAGGGCCCGCAACTGCTCGACTTCCCCGGCAAGGCCAAAGGCCTGATCCTGCTCGGCGACCGGCCGCTCGTCGCCGAGACGCCGGAGCACATGCTCGACGACGACACCACGCCGATCGAGAAATTCTACGTCCGCAACAACGGCCAGACGCCGGAGCCCTTCACCGAGGGCGACGCCTGGGAATTGACCATCGACGGCGAGGTCAACACGCCGCTGAAGATCAAGCTCGGCGAGCTCAAGCAAAAATTCACGCACAAGACCTTCCGCATGGTGCTGGAATGCGGTGGCAATGGCCGCTCCTTCTTCCAGCCGCAGGCGCGCGGCAACCAGTGGACCAATGGCGGCGCCGGTTGCGCCGAATGGACCGGCGTGCCGCTCGCCGACGTGCTGCAGAGCGCCGGCCTGAAATCGACCGCTGTCCACACCGGCAATTTCGGTGCCGACCAGCACCTCTCAGGCGATGCGACAAAGGATGCGATCTCGCGCGGCGTGCCGATCGCGGCAGCGCTGGAGCCGCATGCGCTCCTGGTCTGGGCGATGAACGGCCAGCCGCTGCCGGCGATCCATGGTGGACCGCTCAGGGCGATCATCCCCGGCTTCCCGGCCTCGGTCTCGCATAAATGGCTGAAGCGGATCGCCATCCGCGACAAGGTGCATGACGGCCAGGGCATGGGCGGCACCTCCTACTCCGTCGCGATCAAGCCGATGATCCCCGGCGGCAAGACCGACGATTCAAACATGCGCACCATGACCGACATGCCGGTGCGCGGCATTATCACCAATCCCGCCAACGGCACGCGCCTGGCGACCGGCACGCGCAAGCTCGCTCTGCGCGGCGCCGCCTGGGACGGGCATGAGGGCGTCTCGCGCGTCGATGTCTCGATCGATTTCGGCGCGACCTGGCAGCCGGCCAAGGCGGCCGAGCCGAAGAACCGCTATGACTGGCGGCGCTGGACGGCCGAGGTCGAACTGCCCTCGGACGGCTATTACGAGCTCTGGGTCCGCGCCACCGACAGCAAGGGCCGGGCGCAGCCGCATGTCGCCGGCGGCTGGAACCCGCAGGGCTATGGCGCCAATCCGATGCACCGGGTCGCGGTGCTGGTCGGGTGAACGCCATGATCGCACGCATCCGCCGCGCCGGGCTCATGCTCGGCGCGGGCCTGCTGCTCGCCATGCCGGCGGCGCAGGCGCAGGCCCCTGCTCCGTCCGAGGAGACGCCGGAGATGTTTCCGGCCGGGCCGAACCGCGACGAGGCCTTCTATGCCTGCGTCGCCTGCCACAACTTCAAGCTGGTCGCAGCCCAGGGATTGAGCCGCGAGAAATGGAGCGAGACGCTCGACTGGATGGTCACGAAGCACAACATGCCGGCCCTCCCTTCGGAGGAGCGCGGCAAGGTGCTGGACTATCTCGCCGAGGTCTTTCCGGCCAAGGCGCCAGCCCAGCAGGGCGGGTGGAAGAACCCGTTCCTGAACTGAGCCGACGCCTTAGGGTCAGAAGAGCTTGAGCGCGACCACGCCGGCGATGACCAGCGCGATCCCGAGCCAGCCGGCCGGGCGGATGCGCTGGCCGAAGGCGAGCGCGCCGACCACGGCGGTCAGCACGAGGCCGACGCCGCCCCAGACGGCGTAGGCGACCGAGAGGTCCATGCCGCGGATCGCCTGCGCCAGGGCGGCGAAGGCGCCGACGACGCAGAGCACGCCGAGGGCGCCGACGAGCCGGCGCTTCAGCCCGTCCGAGATCTTGAGCAGGCTGGTGCCGATCACCTCTAGGGCGACGGCCAGCGCCAGCCAGGCGAGCGCAAAGGTCTGCGCGGAGGCAGCGAAGGTCACACCAGCCTCCGCTCATCCTCCTCAAGGGCCATATCGTCGGCGTCGTGACCGACGCCGCGTTCCAGCAGCACGATGCCACCGATGATCAGGGCCAGCGCCAGGATACGCGGGACCGTCAGATGCTCGGCGAAGAAGGCATGGCCGATCAGGGCGATGCCGACGATGCCGAGGCCTTCCCAGACCGCGTAGGCGACGGCCATGGGGATGACCCGCAAGGCGACGCTGAGCAGGGCGAAGGACAATCCGATCAGCACGAGCGGGAGCACCGCCACGAGGACCGGGCCCGCGACGAAGGCCTTCAGAGCCGACGTCGCAAGCAGCTCCACGGCGATGGCCGCGAGCAGGATCAACCAATGAAAAGACATAAGTCACACAGGGGCGCTGGCCCAGGGCGCAGGCGGCGCGGGTGCGGCGTCTGCGGGGTGCGCATCGTTGGCGTTCAAAAGACGATGTTCGAGATGAAGGGAGCGCTCAGGCTTTCGCCGAAGGCCAGCACACGCCCAAGCCCAAATCACCGGAAATACCCGTGGGCAAGGTCAATGAAATATGTGCTTCTCAGACACTCATCGGGGACTTAAATGCCTGAATCTATGCTTTTTGTCAACTCAAACACCCTTTTCAGCACTCCAGACACCCTTTCCCGACCATCGAAACCATCCGCTAATACCTTGAAGGCCCGAGCGAAAATCGACCTTTCCGTACGCCTGAAAAAAGATGCCTCGAGGATGCGGTTTCAGACCGTCTTCGATGAGCCCAAATCGCTTCAAATCCCGATCGCTTCCGCAGAGTCCGATTAAGTCTTCCGAGAGCAATTTGCGCTAGGTCACGGGGGCTTTCAGCGCGGCCTGCGTGGTAGGCGCCGCGCGCGAGGACTGGACGAGATGGGCGCTTTCGACGTTCGCGACCTGATCAAGGCGGATTCAACCGGCCCCTCCCCGACGGGCGGTGCCTCTTCCGACGGCACGCGGACCTTCCACCCGCTGGCCGAGCGCATCGCTGCGATGCCGGTCAAGCAGACGCTGTCGCCGGTGCTGATCGAGGGGCTGGTACGCCTCGCCGACATGCTGGTGATCCTCGGCGTCGGCGGCCTGGTCTTCGCGTTCTACGTCGCCGGCAAGGTCGACTACGCCCTGCCCTACCAGATCACCGTGCCGCTGGTGGCGGTCGGCGCGCTCGCCGTCTTCCAGGCGCTGCACCTCTATCATGTCGGCGCGCTGCGCAACTTCATCAGCATGGCGGTGCGGGTCACAGCCGGCTGGACGATCCTGTTCCTCCTGGCGCTGGCCGGCTTCTTCTTCCTCAAGATTGGCGACCAGGTCTCGCGCGTCTGGCTCGCCGCCTTCTATGCGGTCGGCCTCGCGCTTCTGCTGGCCGAGCGGCTGACGGCCTCGCTGGTCGTCCTCAGGCTCACCCGGATGGGCCGGCTGGAGCGCCGCACCGCGATCGTCGGCGGTGGCCCCGCCGGCGAGGAACTGATCAAGGCGCTGGAGGCGCAGCGCGACACGGGGCTGCGCGTCTGCGGCGTCTTCGACGATCGCAACGACGAACGCTCGCCCGACCTCGTCGCCGGCTACCCCAAGCTCGGCACGATCGACGACCTCGTCGAGTTCGCGCGCCGCACCAAGCTCGATCTCGTGATCTTCACCCTGCCGATCTCGGCCGAGGCGCGGCTGCTCGCCATGCTGCGCAAGCTCTGGGTGCTGCCGATCGACATCCGGCTCTCGGCCCATATGTCGAAGCTGCGCTTCCGGCCGCGCTCCTATTCCTATATCGGTGCGGTCCCCGTGCTCGACGTGTTCGACCGGCCGATCGCCGACTGGGACATCGTCGTCAAATGGGTGTTCGACAAGATCGTCGGCACGCTGGCGCTGATTGCCCTGTCGCCGTTGATGATCGCGACCGCAATCGCGGTGAAGCTCGGCTCGAAGGGCCCGATCCTGTTCCGGCAGAAGCGCTACGGCTTCAACAACGAGATGATCGAGGTGCTGAAGTTCCGCTCGCTCTATCACGAGATGAGCGATTTTGCCGCCGCCAAGCAGGTCACCAAGGACGATCCGCGCGTCACTCGCGTCGGCCGCTTCATCCGCAAGACCTCGATCGACGAATTGCCGCAGCTGCTCAACGTCGTGTTCAAGGGCAATCTCTCGCTGGTCGGGCCCCGCCCGCACGCCATCCACGCCACCGCCTCGAACCGCGCCTATGAGCAGGTCGTCGACGGCTATTTCGCCCGCCACAAGGTCAAGCCCGGCATCACCGGCTGGGCTCAGGTCCATGGCTGGCGCGGCGAGACCGACACCGAGGACAAGATCCAGCGCCGCGTCGAGCATGACCTCTACTACATCGAGAACTGGTCGGTGCTGCTCGACCTCTACATCCTGATCAAGACGCCGTTCTCGCTGATGACCAAGAACGAGAACGCCTATTGAGCGCGCTGGCGCAGGAACCGGACGGCCAGGCCCGGCGCAGGGGGCTGACCGTCTCCTATGCCGCGATCAAGCGCGGCACGCTGTGGCTGCTGATGGCGGTGAGCTTCCTCGCCCTGATCGAGCCCTCGCCTTACGAATTCGTCTTCCCGATCACGCTGCTCGTCTTCGCGATCACCGGCATTCGCTTCTCACAGAAGCTGCTGCCCATGGCGGTGCTGCTGCTCGTCTACAATATCGGCGGCGTGATCGCGCTGATCCCCTGGATGGACGAGCCGGCCTCCGTCCGTTTCACCGCCGTCTCGGTCTATCTGATGCTGACCGCGATCTTCTTCGCCGCGATCATGGCGGAGGATCCGCTCGGCCGGCTGGAGACGCTGCGCAAGGGCTATCTGTTCGCCGCCTGGTGCGCGGGCCTTGCCGCCATCCTCGGCTATTTCGACGTCGGCGGGCTCTCCGGCGTGTTCACCTACGCCTCCCGGGCATCGGGCACCTTCAAGGACCCGAACGTGCTCGGCCCCTTCCTCGTGCTGCCGCTGACCTATCTGCTGCATGCCATCCTCACCGGCCGCATCGGGTTGGCGAAGGGCTTCCTGCTGATGAGCGTGCCGCTTCTGGCGCTGTTCCTCACCTTCTCGCGCGGCGCCTGGGGCAATCTCGTCGCGGCGACCCTGATGATGACGAGCCTGACCTTCCTGACCTCGAGCAGCACCTCGCAGCGGGCCCGCATCGTCTTCCTGACGCTGGTCATGCTGGTGCTGGTGGTCGTGGCCCTGCTGATCGCGCTCTCCTTCGAGAACATCCGCAGCGTGTTCGAG
Source organism: Allobosea sp. (assembly GCA_024231975.1). Lineage (GTDB taxonomy): Bacteria > Pseudomonadota > Alphaproteobacteria > Rhizobiales > Beijerinckiaceae > Allobosea. The sequence continues at coordinate 208,600 of JAAEQB010000111.1, read as the reverse complement.
ATCCGCGCCAGCCTGGACCAGGACTACGACCAGGGCGTCACCGGCCGCTTCGGCAGCCAGCTGCGTTCGCTGCCGCTGCTGCTCGACCTACCGAACGGGTTCGGGCCGCTGCGCTTCCGCTTTACCTTTCCGGAAGACCCGCACAACGTCTACATCAACGCCTTCGCCTCCTATGGCTGGCTCGGCGGCATCACCTATCTGGCGCTGACGGTCGCGACCTGCATCGCCGGCTGGCGCGCCGTCTTCCGCCGCACGCCCTGGCAGGGCCATGCGATCGTGATCTGGTCGGCTCTGTTCGTCACGATCCTGCAGGGACTGCAGATCGATACCGACCACTGGCGCCACTTCTACCTGATGCTCGGCCTGATCTGGGGCCTGGCGGCCCTGCCGGTGCCGACCGGAGAGGCTCAGCGCTCCTTGCGCACCACGACGTAGGCATAGGTCGTCACGAAGCGCCAATCGGCCCTGGCCGCGAGCCGGTTGAAGGCCGCATCGAGGCCGCGCAGGCCCGGCATGCGCGCGAAATAGCCGCTGCCCCAGAACGGCTGGACGTGGACATCACGGAAGCCGGCCCGCTGCAGCATCGGCTCCAGGCGGGCGCGACTGCCGCGGCACCAGTCGTAGAATGCCGGGAAGACCGGGTCGTCGCCGTCGGCGCGGCGTGCGGGAAACAGCGCCTGCACGATGGCGTGCGAGACCTTCTTCGGCAGGACGTGGTTGAGCGCGAAGACCGGCGCCCACAAGGTCGGCACGAAGGCGAGCCCGATACCACCGGGCGCCAGCAAGGCATGGATGTTGCTCCAGGCGCGCTCGACGTCATGGACATGCTCGAACACCATGCGCGAGATCATCATGTCGTAGCCGCCGCGGGCGGCATCCGGCTCTGAAAGATCGCCGGCGATGTCGAAGCGGGCGGTGCGCAGCCCTTTCGGCGTCAGCGCGAGTTCGCCCGCATCGATGTCGTTGACGATGAGGTCGAGGCCGTGGCGGCGTGCATCCTCGGTGCCGAAGAGCGGGTCGCGGCCGCCGCCGATCTCGCAGAGCCGCTTCAGCCCGAACTGGTGCATCAGCGCCAGGATCGTCGCCTCGTAATGATCCCAGGCCCAATCGGAGTGCCAATCGGGCTGGAGCCCGGCGAAAAAGCTCTCCATCGAGCCCTTGCCCGCGGCGGCGACATCCTGCGGCCGCAGCGAGCGACGATCGCTCAACGCCATCGACATGACGATATGTCCCGTTTCCTGCTGTGAGGCACCGACCCTGCGCCCGCAGCAGGGGCCGCGCAATCGAAGCCTTAAGGGAAGGTTAACGAGCGAAAGAGCCCAGCGCTCCGAAACGGGACAGCGCCGAGGCGAGCCGTCGCGCCGCAGGCGAGCTCAACGGCGGCAGGGCAGGCAGCGCGGCGGCCCGCGGTCAGCACCCGACCGCGGGGATTTCCCGGCAATCAATCCCCGCTGTTCCGGGAGGCCTTACAACGGCGACCCGAGCGCATCGCTGTGTTTGGCCAACCCGGGAGGACAAGAATGACGATCAGTTTCGACACGCGCGCAGACGCAATCGCAGCCACCATCCCGCCTGCGACGAAGCAATTCACTGTTTACGGATATACGACCGTCAATGATGGGCCGCCTTCGGACTATGTCGAGGTTTCTTCGCCCTCGCCTGCCAAGCCATGGCACATCCAGACGGCGGATTCGCGTTGGTGGTCGCTGTGGGCTCCGGGCGGGGTCCAGTCGCTACAACTCGGCGCCAAGGGCGACGGCGTGACCGACGACACGGTCGCGCTGCAGGCTTGGCTCGACTATGCCTCAGCTTTCAACGTGCCGGCCCGCGCCAATAGCGGCACATATGTCGTACCCACCGGCAGCCTGCTGCCGGACAGCGGCGTTCTCGTCGAGGGGCCGTCCGATGCCGTGTTCCGGCGGACGAAGGACGTATCTGCCGAACTCTTCCTGGTACTCAACAAGAACCGGGTCACGATCCGCGGCATCACCATCGACACCACGGCCGGTTTCACCTCAACCACCTCCAACACGGTATCGCTCGGATCGAAGACCTTCACCGTTCCCACAGGGATGAACTGGGCAGTCAACAGCGATATCGAGCTCACGCCTGCCGGAGATACCCGCCATTACCTGATCGCCAAAGTAACGGCCTATTCCGGCACGTCGTTGACGGTCAATGTTGTCGACGTCAAAGGCCCCAATATCGGCAGTACCTGGGCGAACTGGATCGGCGTCTGGGCAACCACCAGCGCGAGCGCCATCACCGTATTTGGGTCGACCGACTGCGTCGTCGAAGGCGTCAAGGTCAACGGCCGATACTACATCGGCATCATGTGCCAGAACACGGACGGCGCCAACATTCTTGGCAACTCGGTCGTCGGTGTCCGCAACCGCCCCTTCTACCTGGTTGCCGCGACCGGGACGGCCCGCGACAACAACATCTCGAACAATATCGTTCGCGGCGGTGGCTACGCGCAATACGGCATCAACTGCAACGGCTCGACCGCGGGGACGATCCGAAACACCGTCATTCATGGCAACCGGATTTCTGGCACCATGGGGCAAGGCGTCGCTATCGCCGGGGCGATGTACAATAGCGTCGTCAGCGGCAACACGTTCGAGGGCCTGGCCAGCAACGCTGCGGCAATCCTCGTATCTGCAGGCAATGGGTACCAGATTCAGTACTGCGCCGTTGTCGGCAATACCTTCTATAATGTCTCGACGGGGATTTGGATCCTCGACGGACAATTCATCAACGTCTCCGCGAACAATATCTACGGCGGCGTCATCGGTATCCTGTTCCAACATGTCGGCTTCTCCTGCCTCTACAACAGCTGCATCGGTAACACCATCAATGCGGCGGCGACCTACGGGATCCGTTTCACCGCTGCGACAGCCGCCTATTGTGGCCAGTCGACCTGCAACGGGAACGTCGTTCTCGGAAGTGGCAGCTCGGTCGGCATCAGCCTCGACGGCAATACCGACCGGATCTCCTATTCCGGCAATTTCTCGCTTGGGAATGGGAGTGGGAACCTCGTCGTCGCCGGCACCAATCACTCTACCGGGAACATCAGCGCGTGAGGAAGGGATTGGAATGATCCCCGTCATCGCAACGACGATCGGCAGCGGTGTGATTTAATCCCTTGTGTTGAACTGGCCGCCTCTCCGAAAGAGACGGCGGCCTTCTTTTGCGGCCATGCGCTCAAGCGGCTTCGATATTGCCGATCCCGTCGAGGATCATGTTGGTGCCGCGGCCGGCGACACCCCATTGCCGACCGGCCACGCCCGCCACGGTGGTCAGGACGCCAGCGGCCGTCAGCGCGATACCGAAGATCTTCTGGCCGACACCGGTGCCGGACACGGCGTCGAGTTCGGCATCGGTCAAGGCAACCGAGGTGTCGCAGGCGATGTCGAAAGCGTTACTGCTGGTACTGGTCATGATCGAGTTTCCTCTCAGCGTCCGGCCGGTGGCTTCTTCGCCCGGCTTGATGAGAGGTATTTGACCGGCCCGCGCTTACACACGCCTAACAGCTTGAGAGATCGGCCGGCTCGCGCCGGCGGCGGGGGTGTCTTTTCACCGCGACTTATCGGCAGGTCGACCGGCCGCCCCGCCGCGAATGCCTCTGGCAACCTCACAGCGTGCAGGTCACCCGCACTCCGTCAGCTCGCCATTGGTGACCTTGTGAGCATGGCAAGTCCCAGGGCGCGCGCCTTCCCGCGCACATGCGGAGAACGCAAAGGCGAGGAGCAGCAGGACGAGTCTGATTCTGGCTGGCCGGGACGGCACGCGGCCGCTCATCGGAAAGCTAGCGGACATGCGCTGGTTGGCGGTCCCTGAGCCGATTTCGTCCAGGACATACCAAAGCGGGCGGCCGAGCCGCCCTTCGTAAAACAGAGTTCAAAGAAGAGAATGGTCGGAGCGAGAGGATTCGAACCTCCGACCCCTTGTCCCCCAGACAAGTGCGCTAACCGGGCTGCGCTACGCTCCGACGCGTCGGCTTATAGAGTGCACGCGGCCGCGATGCAACGCGGCAATTGCCGGTTCGCCACGCTGGATTCACAGCAGCCGGTCGTCGTGCGCGGGCGGCGTGATGCCCCTGCGTCCCGTGCGGCGGACCAGGGTGCGCACCAGCCCGGCGAAGACGATCACCAATGGCAAGGCCAGGGCCGCGCTGCCTTCCAGCGCGAGCCAGATCGAGGCGGCCAGTGTCGCGATGATCCCGGCGATGAGGAGGATATTGGTCATGGCCGCCTCCGCCTGACCATCGACCTCCGGCGCGCCGGAGCGGAGCCCCGCGCCACGGCCAATCCATCGTTCAGCCGACCAACCATGTTCCCGATTCTCCCGGCGAAGCGGAAAACCGTCAAGGGAAGTCAACGCGCGAGAACGGCCCAGGCACGGAAACAGTGTCGCCGCTTCACTGTTTCCGTGCCCGAAGCGCCAGCACCAGCCTCACCGAAGCCGCTCGGGCGCCCGTCTGAGGAAGTCCCCGCAACGGTAAGAACTCGTTAAGGTATTCTGTTCAAATGCGGTTCACAGGGTGAAGGTTATCTTCATGATACTGGCACCGATTCGTGGAGGCCCCGTCATGACCCTGGACTGGCGCAACAGCCTGATGCTCGGCTTCATCGCGGCCGTGTTCGTCGCCTGCCTGTTCGGCCCCTATATGATCTCGGTCATGCTCGGCGGGCTCGGCCTGACGTGCTATCTCAGCAAGCACATCAGGCCCGGAGCCTGAGCCCGCCTCAAGCCGCGAGCGCGGGGCGCTGCGCCAGCCAATCCCGCACCAGCCCCAGATCGGCCTGCGACAGGCCATGACCGGTCGGCAGGCTGCGATGCGCGACCGCAGCCCCTGCCCCGGTGAGCGTCGCCGCCAGGCGCGCCGCATTATTCTCCGGGATGATCGGATCGAAGCTGCCGGAAACGATCAGCACGGGCTTGCCGTCCAGAGCCGCCGCCGGCGGCTTTTCGAAGGGCGACATCGCCCGCAGCAGCACCGCTCCCGACAGCACCTCCGGTCGCAGCAGCAACATCGCGGCGGCGATGTTGGCGCCGTTGGAGAAGCCGAGTGCGATCGGCGCCGGCAGCCCGTATTCCGCCCGTGCCTGCTCGACGAAATCGGCGAGCTCATGGGTGCGCCGGGTGAGGTCGTCCTCGTCGAAGACGCCCTCGGCCAGGCGGCGGAAGAAGCGCGGCATGCCAGCCTCGAGGGTGCGACCACGCGGCGAGAGCAGCGCAGCCCCCGGCGCGACGGTGCGCCCCAGTGGCAGCAGGTCGTTTTCGTCGCCGCCGGTGCCGTGCAGCAGAAGGAGCGGCGCCCGGCCCGGCACGATCGCCGGCTCGAAGCGATGGATGAAGGTTTCGGACGCGCTCATGACACGGCCTCCTTTCAGGATGTTCGGTGAAGGGCGCCCCGCCCGAAGGCGGAGCGCTTTTTGACATTCAGGCCAGTGCCGGCAGCACGGCTTCGATCTCGGCGCGGCGCGGCTCGTACTGCGCCGGCAGCTTGAGCGCGCTGCCGAGGCCCTCGGCCGGCTCGTCGATGGCGAAGCCGGGCGCGTCGGTGGCGATCTCGAACAGCACGCCGCCAGGCTCGCGAAAGTAGACGGAGCGGAAATAATCCCGATCCCTCTGCTCGGTGGGGCGCAGGCCGAAAGTCTCGGACAGCGTCTTCACCATGCGGGCCTGCTCCGCGTCGTCGCCGGCGCGGAAGGCGATGTGATGCACCGAGCCCGCGCCCATCCGGGCCGGCAGGAAGCCGCCGGCTGCACGCAGGTCGACGACGCCGCCATGGGCGGTGCCTTCGGCCCGCATGCGGACAGTGTTGCCCTCGCGGCCGGCCTCGACGAAGCCGAACACATCGCGCAGGATCGCGGCGGTCGTCTCCGTCTTGTCGAGCAGCAGGGTGACACCGTGGAAGCCGCGGACGGCGGACTCGACGGGCACCTCGCCCTTGTCGAAGGCCGGTTCGCTCTCGGCGCCCGGGACGGCGACCAGCGCGAGCCGCATGCCGTCCGGATCGCGGAAGCTCAGCACGGTCTCGCCGAAGCGCTTCTGCGGGGCATCGTGAGCCACGCCGTTGGCGATGAGGCGATGCGTCCAGTAGCCTACCGCCGCCGCCGGGATGCGGAAGCTGGTCACCTCCGTCTCGCCGACGCCGAGCCGGCCGGGCGCGACGTGCTCCCAGGGGAAGAAGGTCAGGATCGTGCCCGGATTGCCATCGGCATCGCCGAAATAGATGTGCCAGGTGGTCGGATCGTCGAAATTCACGGTTTTCTTGACCAGGCGCAGGCCGAGAACGCGGCTGTAGAAGTCGAGATTGCGGCGCGCCGGCCCGGCGATTGCGGTGACGTGGTGGATGCCGTTGATCTGCATGATGATTGTCCTCCGGGCTGCAGGAGGCTGCCCTCGTTGGCCCTGAAGATGATTGCGGTCCGGCAAAATGCCAGGGCACAAACATTGCACAATAGCAATGTAATTCTCTGAAATTGCCAATTTGAATTGCCAAATCGAAATCATCATTCTCTGCCGCAGACCAAACCGGTCCTTCGGAGAAAGACCATGATCGACAATCGTTTCGCCCCCTATGGCGCCCTTGCCCTGCGCGTCGCGCTCGGCGTGATGTTCATCGCCCACGCCTATCTGAAGCTTGCCGTCTTCACCGTTCCCGGCTTCGCCGGCTTCCTCGGCCAGGTCGGCCTGCCGAGCTTCCTCGCCTGGCCGATCATCCTGGCGGAGCTGATCGGCGGGCTTGCCATCCTCACCGGCTTCTATGGCCGCTATGTCTCGGTCCTGCTGCTGCCGGTCCTGCTCGGCGCGCTCTTTGTCCACGCCCCCAATGGCTGGGTCTTCAACGCGCCGAACGGCGGCTGGGAATATCCCGCCTTCCTCGCCCTGGCCGCTTTCGCCCATGCCTTGATCGGCGACGGCGCGCTGGCGCTGCGCCCGGCCGGCGTGCCGGTCAATGCCAAGCCCGCTTTGGCCTGAGCATCATCCCATTGCCAAACAGAACGGGCGACAGGTTGCTGCAACCTGTCGCCCGTACCATGTATCTGGGAGCTGACTTCGCCGGAGCCGCCCGCTTGCCGCATGCCGCCTCTTCCATCGCCTGGGACGATTTCCGGCTGATCAAGGCCATCGCCGAAGCGCGCAGCCTGCCCGCCGCCGCCGAGCTGATCGGGCTCAACCATTCCACCGTCTTCCGCCGCCTCGGCCAGATCGAGGAGAATCTGGGCACGCGCCTGTTCGAGCGGCACCGCTCCGGCTATGTGCCGACCCCCGCGGGCGAGGAGATGGCGGTCCTCGCCGAGCGGCTGGAGACCGACATCGCCGGCTTCACCCGGCGCCTGGCCGGCCGCGAGATCCTGCCGGCCGGCGAGCTGCGCGTCACCACCAACGACTCGCTGCTGGTGGAATTGCTGACGCCGCTTTTCGCCGCCTTCATGCGGCAATGCCCGGACATCAAGCTCGACGTGCTGCTCGGCAACCAGGCCCTCAATCTCAGCAAGCGCGACGCCGATGTCGCGATCCGCGCCACCGATAATCCGCCGGAGAATCTGGTTGGCCGCCGGGTCGCACAGATCGGCTGGGCACTCTACGGACGGGCGATCGATTTCCCGGAAGGGGCCCCGGCCGACCAATCCGAGCTCACGCAGCAGCGCTGGATTTCGCTCGGGGACCAGTTCAGCAATTTCAAGGTGGTTCAGTACCGGCAGAAGCACATCCCGGCCGACCAGACCGTCTACAAGCTCAACACCGTGCTTGGCCTCGCGGAAGCCGTCGAGGCCGGCATCGGCATCGGCTTCCTGCCCTGCTTCATCGCCGACAAGCGCCCGGCGCTGGTCCGGCTGGCGCTGCCGCAGACCGGCTATGCCGCCGATCTCTGGCTGCTGACCCATCCTGACCTGCGCCATTCGCCGCGTGTCCGTCTTTTCCTCGACTTCATGGCGCAGGAGCTGGCAAAGCTGCGGCCCCTGATGGAGGGCAGCCCAGCAGCGATGGAGCCGACCGTTGAAGCTGGAGCCGATCCCGCTCTAGGATGACGCCATGGAGCTGCTCATCCCCCTTGTCGCCGGCCTCGCACTGATCTGGCTGATTGGCCGCCGCGTCCCTTGGGACGCCAAGCTGATGACCATCGTGGTGACGCTCGCCGTCATCGTCGTGGTCGTCCTGCTGGAGCGCAACGGCCTCTGGCCCGAGGCATTCCGGCGGCGCTGAGATGCCGCCGGTCCGGCCTGCCCGGTTCGTTCAGGAGACAAGCTTCAACCCGACGATGCCGGCGACGATCAGGCCGACGCAGGCCAGGCGCAGCGCCGTCGCCGGCTCGCCGAACAGAACGATGCCGAGGATGGCCGTGCCGATCGTGCCGATGCCGGTCCAGATCGCATAGGCCGTGCCGAGCGGCAGGCTCTTCAGCGCAAGACCGAGCAGCCCGAGGCTCACCGCCATGCTGCCGACCGTCAGCACGGTCGGGACAAGCCGGCTGAAGCCGTGCGTGTATTTCAGCCCGATGGCCCAGCCGATTTCGAACAGACCGGCAAAGAAGAGATAGGTCCAGGCCATGGCGGCCCTCCTTTTGGAAGGGCGGGGTCGTCCACGCCTATTGGGAAACGCAGGCCGCAAGCCCGCGGAGGTCGTCCTCGCCGGCTGATCTAGCGAGCCGAATGCGAAGGTTCAAGCGCGTGGCGCGCTCAACCGTCCTCGCCGGCGGTCGCACCGGCCAGTGCACCGTGCAGCAGGCGGCGGCATTCGATCAGCTCGGAGAGCGTCGCCTTCAGGAAAGCGAGGTCGTCGGCGCCGACCAGCGGCTGGGCCGAGCGTGGCAGAGAGGACAGGAGCGCCTTCGCCGCGAAACCCGGCTCCATTGCAGGAGCGGGCTGATGATGCTGCCCCGGCTGGACCGCCGGAATCGGCTCGGCGCGTGGCGGAGCCGCAGGGGGCCGGGCGGCGGGATTGCCGCCGACGATCTCGGCGCCGCGGCCGATCGCCTGGACATAACGCGGCCCCTGCTCCTTCAGGATGCGCTGCAGGCCCTTGATCGTGTAGCCCTCGCCGTAGAGCAGACGGCGGATGCCCTTGAGCAGGGCGACGTCGTCAGGCCGATAGTAGCGCCGGCCGCCGCCGCGCTTCAGTGGCTTGATCTGGGAGAAGCGCGTTTCCCAGAAACGCAGGACATGCTGGGGAATGTCGAGGTCGTCTGCGACCTCGCTGATGGTTCTGAATGCGTCTGGGCTCTTGTTATCCAATTCGGCCTCGAATCCGCCGTCGTGGAACTCCAGAGTCACTCTTCCTCACCTACACCGTTCAGTCCGTTGATCCGCGCCTTCATCACATTGGACGGCTTGAACACCATCACGCGACGCGGCTCGATCGGGACCTCGACGCCGGTTTTCGGATTACGCCCGATTCGCTCGCCTTTGTCGCGCACCACGAACGAGCCAAACGAGGACAGTTTGACGTTTTCCCCACGTGCCACCGCGTCGCAGATCTCATCGAGCACCGCCTCGACCAGCTTTGACGACTCCGTCCGCGACAGGCCGATCTTCTGGTACACGGCCTCGCACAGATCAGCCCGCGTAATCGTTTGCCCCGCCATTAATTCCTCCAAGGCGTTTCTTCCAGCAGCGGCGTCCCCGTTAACCCTAGCCCCACCGGAGGCGGACGCTAGGCGGCGAGGCGACCGCGGTCAATCCTCGGAGCACCCGCGCAGGTTGAAAAACGCGGAAAATCCGCGCTGACGACCGCTAAGAAAATGTCATAAATCCAAAGTGCTTAGCTTGGATGGCCGAACCGAGCCACTACCAGCGGATCAGCGCCGACCCCCAGGTGAAGCCGCCGCCCATCGCCTCGATCAGGACGAGCTGGCCGGGCTTGATGCGCCCGTCCATATGGGCCTCAGCCAAAGCGAGCGGGATCGAGGCGGCCGAGGTGTTGCCGTGCTGGCCGACGGTGACCACGACCCGGTCCTCGCTGATGCCGAGCTTGTGCGCGGTGGCGTCGATGATGCGGCGGTTGGCCTGGTGCGGCACGAACCAGTCGATGTCGGCGCCACTGAGCCCGGTCTCCTCGAAAGTGTGACGCACCGTGTCGGCGAGGTTGACCACGGCATGCTTGAAGACCTCGCGGCCCTCCATGCGCAGGAAGCCCACGGTCTTGGTCGAGCCCGGCCCGCCATCGACATAGAGCTTGTTGGCGTAGCGGCCATCGGAGCGGACATGGGTCGTCAGCACACCGCGATCGGCGAGCGTGCCGGTGCCTTCCTCGGCCCGGAGCACGACGGCACCGGCGCCGTCGCCGAACAGCACGCAGGTGGCGCGGTCCTCCCAGTCGAGGATGCGCGAGAAGGTCTCGGCGCCGATGACGATGGCAGTCTTGGCCGCGCCGCTGGTCAGGAACTTGTCGGCGGTGGCGAGCGCGAAGACGAAGCCGGAACAGACGGCCTGCAGGTCGAAGGCAGCGCCTTGAGTGATGCCGAGTTCGGCCTGGATATGGGTCGCGGTGGCCGGGAAGGTGTGGTCGGGCGTCGCAGTGGCGACGATGATGAGGTCGACCTCGCTCGCCGGGATGCCGGCATCGGCGAGCGCAGCCTGCGCCGCCTTCAGTCCGAGCGTGCCGGTGGTCTCGTCATCGGCGGCGATGTGGCGGGCATGAATACCGGTGCGCTGGACGATCCACTCGTCGCTGGTGTCGACCTTCGCCGCCAATTCGGCGTTGGTCATGATGCGCGCCGGCAGATAGGAGCCGCAGCCGCGCAGGACGGATCGCATTCTGGACAAGGACGTTTCTCTTCCCTACTCGCCGACGGCGACTTGCGGGCTTGCCGGTGCCGCGCTGGGCCGCGCCGTCGCGGCGACCATCTCGCGCACCTTCGCCATCAGATTCTCGCGCGCCATCTCGTAGCCGAGTTCGGTCGCGCTGGCGAACCCGACGGCATCCGTGCCGCCATGGCTCTTGATCACGATGCCCTCCAGGCCAAGAAAGACGCCACCATTGACCTTGCGCGGGTCCATCTTGTCCTTCAGCGCCGCAAAGGCGCCACGGGCGAAAAGATAGCCGATTTTCGACATCAGCGAACGGCCCATCGCGGCGCGTAAGTATTCGCCGATCTGCTTGGCCGTGCCCTCGGCCGTCTTGAGCGCTATATTGCCGGTGAAGCCCTCGGTGACGACGACGTCGACCGTGCCCTTGCCGAGATCGTCGCCTTCGACGAAGCCGCGATAATCGAGATGCGGCAGCGCGCTCTCGCGCAGGATGCGACCGGCTTCCTTGACCGCCTCGACGCCCTTGATCTCCTCGACGCCGACATTGAGCAGGCCGACGCTCGGCCGGTCGAGGTCGAGGACGACGCGGGCCATGGCGGCCCCCATCACGGCAAGGTCGACCAGGTGCTGGGCATCGGCGCCGATGGTGGCGCCGACATCGAGCACGACGCTCTCGCCGCGGACCGTCGGCCACAGGCAGGCGATCGCCGGGCGATCGACCTGCGGCATCGACTTCAGGCAGAACTTCGACATCGCCATCAGAGCGCCGGTGTTGCCGGCAGAGATCGTGACGTCGGCCTCGCCGGTCTTGGTGGCGTCGATGGCCCGCCACATCGACGACTTGTAGCGGCCATAGCGCAGGGCCTGGCTCGGCTTGTCGTCCATCTTCACCGAGACCTCGGTGTGATGGAAGGTGGTGACGGCCTTCAGCTGCGGATGCGCATCGAGCAGCGGCATGACCTCGCCCTCGTTGCCGAAGATCACGAACTTGGCGTCCGGGCGGCGTTCGAGCGTAAGCGCGGCGCCCGGGATGACCACGGACGGGCCGTGATCCCCGCCCATGGCGTCGAGCGCGATTGTAACCGGGCGTGTCATGCGGTGGTGGTCATTTCCAGGGGCTGCGCCCCCTGCCGGGGCGGCCGGGCGGCGGCGGACAATAGCGGGTTGGCCGCTCGCCGCAAGGGAAAGCGCGGAGGTTTCTGCCGGTCATTGCTCGCGCTTCAGCTGCAACAGCGCGGCGAAAGGCGATTCGGCCGGCGTCTCGGGCGCCGGCTCGCTGAACGCCACGCCCGGCTTGCGCGGATAGGGATCGAGCGCCAGAGCCAGGAATTCGAGCGTCACCGTCCCCAGATCGATCATGCCGTCGATGATCGGCTCGGGCGGCTCCTCCTCGTTGAGCAGCACCTCGATGTCGATCTCGTCATCCTCGGACGGCTTGGCCATGGCGGCGATCTCGGCCTCCGGCGCGAAATCGAGCTTGACCGGCACGTTGAGCTCGACCGGGAAGGCATCGAGGCTGACGACGCAATTCTGGTGCAGGCCCGCCTTGATCATCCCTTCGAGCTTGACCCGCTCGCCATTGCGCGAGAGCGAGTAGCTCGCCTTCAGCGCCTCGACCGAGACGACGCCGAGATAGGCCGCGATGGCGGGAAGAGCGTCCTGCTCCGGCGCGACCACGACCGGGACCGGGCGCAAGGTGATGCTCTCGACGCGAATCGGATGGTGAAGGGGCAACTTGTCCTGAGGGGAAACGGTCATGCTTGGAGGCTGCCTGAGAAAGGCGGGAACAAGGGATCGGCGGCAAGGATATCGTCGAGCGAGCGCGTGGCCAAGACGGCGGCCCCGGCCTTGAGATGGCGGGCCAGCCCAGAGGCATCGACCTGAGGAGCGATATTGCGGGCAAGCGCGGCTTCGAAGGCGCTGGGCTCGTTGGCGGCAAGCGCCTCCTCATAGCCACTGAGCCGGCCATAGAAGCTGCGGCCGATCTTCTTCATCCGCTTGGGCACGGCGACATCGCTGATGCCGCCCTGGCGAAAACCGAGCTCGAGATAGGCGAAGCTGGCGTCGATCAGGTCCTGCGCCACATCCCCCGCCGGGGCCGGCAAGTCGCGCAGCCGCCGGAGCACCAGGAAGAGATGCAGCGTCAGCGCCTCGAAACGCCCCTCGAAATCATCGGGCACGCCGCCCTGCAGATACAAGGCAGGCTCACGCGACGCGTCGACGATGCGCTCGAGCAACGCGTTGACCGGCGCCATGCGCGCCCGCTTCCTGCCGAACAGGCCGAAGATCACAGCCCCTACCCCGCTTTTCCAACTTGCTTGTCTAAAAAGTGACTTGCCTTGCCAAAGCCATGCTCGGGCGTTACGCCAAGCGCACCCACCCTGACAAGCGCGGCAGCTCCGCGCGCCTCCCCTTCGGATCCGCCACGCATGACTGCTCCGACCCGCCGTACCGTCCTGATCGGCTCGCTGGCCGCCGCGCTGCCGCTGGCCGGCTGCGGCACCGCCACCAATCTCGGCTTCCGCACCCCGACCTCTGCCGGCCTCAACGAGGAGTTCACCCGCGGCTTCGTCATGGACGACGAACTGATCGCCAAGGTGAAGGTCGGCATGGACGTGCAGACGGTGCTGACCACGCTCGGCACGCCCTCGACGACCTCGACCGTCGGCAACCGCACCTTCTACTACATCAGCCAGACGGTGCGGCGGCGCTTCCAGTTCCAGGATTTCACCGTCATCGACCAGAGGGTGCTGGTGATCTATTTCAACAAGGGCTTCAAGGTCGAGCGCATCGCCAATTACGGCCTGCAGGACGGCGTGATCTTCGACTTCATCAGCCGGACCACCTCGACGGGCGGCGAGGAGCAGAGCTTCCTGCGCAACCTGTTCAAGGGCGTCACCAAGTTCACGCCTTTCGGCACCTGAGCAGGCGCCTCTCTACGCACGACACGAGAGCCCTGCGGTGGTGCCGCAGGGCTCTTTCTCTATCGCCTGCACCTGGTGAGGAGCTGTCCACAGGAGTCCGGCAGCGGCGATGCGATCACGCCGCCAGCAATTCCTTCTTCACCTCGGTCACCCTCCTCAGGCGCCTGGGCACGCCCAGATAATAGCCCTGTGCCTCGTCGCAGCCTTCGTCCTGCAGGATTTCGAGCTGCCGGGCCGTCTCCACGCCCTCCGCCAGAACCGGGATCTCCAGGCTCTTGCCGAGTGCCAGGACAGCACGGACGATCATTTTCGCCTGGGTGCTGCTCTCGACCTCCCGCATGAAGGAGCGGTCGAGCTTGATCTTGTCGAACGGGAAGGTGCGCAGCGTATCGAGCGACGAATAACCGGTTCCGAAATCGTCGATCGCGATGGTGACGCCGAGCTCGCGAACCTGCCGTAGCACGCGCAGAGCCCGGTCCTTGTCGGCGATGATGGTCGTCTCCGTGATCTCGAGCTCGAGCCGGCCCGGCGCCAGACCGCTCTCGGCGAGCGCCTCCTTCACCAGCCTCGCCAGATCGCAGTGCGCGAACTGCACCGGCGAGAGGTTGACCGCGACCTTGTATTGCCTGCGCCAGGAGGCCGCATCGCGGCAGGCGGTTCGCAGAACCCATTCGCCGATGGCGAGGATGAGGCCGGTCTCTTCCGCGATCGGAATGAAGGTCGCAGGCGAGACCATACCCAGCTCCGGGTGATTCCAGCGGATCAGAGCCTCGTAGCCGCCCACGACGCCGGTCGCGACCGACTTCTGGACCTGATAATACAGCTCGAACTGGTCGAGCTCGATGGCGTGCGAGAGGTCTCGCGACAGGGCCTGCCGCTTCCGGGACGCCTCGTCCATCATCGGCTCGTAATAGCAGACCGCGCGCGTCAGATCGGCCTTGGCCCGGTACATGGCGAGGTCGGCATTGCCGATCAGCTCCTCCAGCGTCTCACCATCTTCCGGATAGACCGCGACGCCGAGGCTAGCGCCCGCCGTCGTCTCGAAATCATCGATCCGCAGCGGCTGGAACAATGCCGTCTCGAGGCGGCCCACGAGGTCCCGCAATTGGTTCTGGTCGACGAAGGGCTTGATCGCCATGAACTCGTCACCGCCGAGACGGGCGACGCATTCTCCGTCCGTGATCGCCTCGGCCAGTCTCTGCCCGACGATCCTCAGGGCTTCGTCGCCCGCCTTGTGCCCACGTAGGTCGTTGATCTCCTTGAAGCGGTTGAGATCGATGCCAACGACCGCCAGACCGATGCCGGTTATCCGGGCCCGCTTCAGCTCATGCTCGAGCCGTTCATGGCCGCCGACCCGATTGGGCAGGCCGGTCAATGTGTCGTTCAAGGCCAGGTGCCGCAGTTGGGCAAAGGATTGGCGCGCCGCCTGAGCGTCGATCAGATAGCTAACGACGCCGGCAGCGGCGATCAGCATGCCGACCCCGGCCGCCGCGATCGCCATGGCATGCAGAGCGACCGAATCCGCGCCGGCAGGATAGCGCGCAAGCGGCGTCACCGACACGGCCGTCATCGCCGTAAAATGCAACGAGACGACCGCCAGCACGAAGAACGCCAGGGTCAGCCAGGCGGACCAGCGCGACGGCGGGCGTACCGCCTGCCCGAACGCCAGCGCACCGATGACGACCGACAAGGCGATCGATGCCAGCACATAGCCGAGCTCCCATGCGACGATCCCGTCGACATGATAAGCGGCCATGCCGGTATAGTGCATCGCCGCGATCGCCAGACCGACGCAGCCTCCGCCGAACTCGGCCGCGGCCGGAATGCCGCGCAGTTGCGAGATCCAGATCCCGAAGGCGCATCCGATGATCGCGACGAACAGCGAAACCATGGTCAGGACCGGATCGAAGGAGACCTGCGCCGGCGCGTCATAGGCGAGCATCGCAATGAAATGCGTGCACCAGACCGAGGAGCCTGACGCCAGCGCAGCGAGGAAAACCCACCCGGCCCGTTGCAGCCCATCGCGGTCCTGCGCCTGGGCGAACAATCGGAACGTCACCGCAGCACCGCAGACGCAGACGACGGCCGCGAGCAAGACGAGCCACAGATTGTGCTCCGCCACGATACAAGACACGACACGCACGCCGGCGCCTCCCAGCTTTCAACTCACGGGCTATTTGAAAGCTGCCAACTCGAAACATCTATCCAGAATCCGCAAGTCGCTTCGGCTGGATAATGAAGCGTTTATTCACTCCCGGCGGGAGAGCGCCAATGGAGCAAAACAGTAATGCGATACCTGCCGCGACAAGCTATTTCCCTATATTAAAATCCGCCGCAGCAACGGATTGTTTACCAATCTAACGACGCCTATTCTGGCGGCCAATACAGCTCGCAGCGAGGCCCGTGACGTCAAGCGGCTTTCGGTTTCCCTCCCGGCAGCGTCATCGCGAACACGCCAAGGATGACCAGAGCGAGCCCGGCCCAGGCGGTCGGGTTCAGGCGCTCCCCGAGGAAGAGGACGCCGATGGCGACGCCGGTCGGCACCCGCAGGTAGGCGACCGAGGTCGTCCCGACCGTGCCGATCCGGTCGATCAGCCGGAAATAGAGGATGAAGGCGAGCGCCGTCGAGAACACCGACAGCGCCAGCAGCGCCTGGATCGACGTTGCCGAAGGCGCGAGCGTCCAGGGCCGGTCGATGATCAGGCTGAAAGGGATCAGGATCACGGCGCCACAGATCAGCGAGCCGCAAGCCGGCATGATCGGGTCGAGCCCCTTGAAATTGCGGCCGAACAGCGCCGCGCCGCCATAGCAGGCCGCCGCCGCGACCAGAGCGAGCTGCGCCCAGAGCTCGCGGCCGAAGCCCGACAGGGCCTCGACCCCGACGATGAGGCAGACGCCCAGCAGCCCGGCGACGACGCCGAAGAGCTTGCGGCCGGAAGCCGCCTCCGAGCGGAAGAGCAGGAGGCTGAGCAGGAAGGCGAAGATCGGCGAGCCGGCATTGAGGATCACGGCGAGGCCGGCGTCGACGCTGGTCTCGGCCCAGGCGATCAGCGTGAACGGCACGGCACTGTTGAGGCAAGCCTGGATCAGGAAGCGCCGCCAGATCACGGGATCGCGCGGCAGGCCGAGGCCGCGCCAGCGGATGACGACGAGGAGGAGCGCGCCGGCGATCAGCGTGCGCGCCGCGATCAACGTGATCGGCGGGATCGTCTCGACCCCAAGCTTGATGAAGCTGTAGGAGCCGCCCCAGAGCGTCGCCAGCACGAGCAGCGAGGCGATGTCGGCCAGGTGGCCGGATCTCGTGGCGGTTGAAGCGGCTGAAGTGGTCATCGAGCTCTCCTCGGATGGCCGGACCATGACAGGCGAAGACTGCCCCGTCGCGCACGAACGCTACGGCCCCGACCGTAGGCTCGCAGATCGATTCAACCGCCTGGCAATCTGATTCCGCCGCTGGCCGCAACCTCCTTGCACCCCAACGAAAAACCCCGCGGATCGCTCCGCGGGGCCAACTCCTGTTCAGGCGATCTGCAGCTCAGCTATGCGCCAGGATGGCGAGCAGCAGCAGCGCGATGATGTTGGTGATCTTGATCGCGGGGTTCACGGCGGGGCCCGCCGTGTCCTTGTAGGGGTCGCCGACGGTGTCGCCGGTGACCGAGGCCTTGTGCGCCTCCGAGCCCTTGAGATGGCGCACGCCGTCCTTGTCGACGAAGCCGTCCTCGAAGCTCTTCTTGGCGTTGTCCCAGGCGCCGCCGCCCGAGGTCATCGAGATGGCGACGAAGATGCCGGTGACGATCACGCCCATCAGCATGGCGCCGACCGCGGCGAAGGCCTGGTTCTTGCCGGCGATGGCGTTGATGACGAAGAAGGTCACGATCGGCGCCAGCACCGGCAGCAGCGAGGGCACGATCATCTCCTTGATCGCCGCCTTGGTCAGCATGTCGACGGCGCGACCGTAATCGGGCCGGTCCTTGCCTTCCATGATGCCGGGCTTTTCCTTGAACTGCCGGCGGACTTCTTCGACCACCGAGCCCGCCGCCTTGCCGACGGCGGTCATGCTCATGCCGCCGAACAGGAAGGGGATGAGGCCGCCGAGCAGGAGGCCGACGACGACGTAGGGGTTCGACAGGGTGAAGTCGACGGTGACGCCCTTGAAGTACTGGAACGTCGTCGAGCCCGCCTTGTTGGCCTCGGCCACGAAGAAGTTGAGGTCCGAGGTGTAGGCGGCGAAGAGCACCAGCGCGCCGAGGCCGGCCGAGCCGATCGCATAGCCCTTGGTGATCGCCTTGGTGGTGTTGCCGACCGCGTCGAGCGCGTCGGTGGAGTGGCGGACTTCCTTGGGCAGGCCGGCCATCTCGGCGATGCCGCCGGCATTGTCGGTGACCGGGCCGAAGGCGTCGAGCGCGACGACGACGCCGGCCAGCGCCAGCATGGCAGTGGTGGCGATGGCGATGCCGAACAGGCCGGCGAGGCCGTAGGCGACGATGATGCCGGCGATGATCACGATGGTCGGCAGCGCCGTCGATTCCAGCGAGACCGCGAGGCCCTGGATGACGTTGGTGCCGTGGCCGGTGACCGAGGCCTGGGCGATCGAGACGACCGGGCGCTTGCCGGTGCCGGTGTAGTATTCGGTGATGACGACGATCAGCAGCGTCACGGCGAGGCCGACCAGCGCGCAGCCGAACAGCCCGCCCGAGGTAAAGCTCACGCCCTGCCCGGTCGTGAACGAGGTGGCGAAGCCGCCGAACATCACATGGGTGACCGCGGCGATCGCGCCGACGGAGAGCACGCCGGCGGCGATGAAGCCCTTGTAGAGCGCGCCCATGATCGACTGGTTGGCGCCGAGCTTGACGAAGAAAGTGCCGATGATCGAGGTGACAACGCAGGCCGCGCCGATCGCCATCGGGTAGAGCATCATCACCTTCAGCGCCGGCTGGCCGGCGAAGAAGATCGCGGCGAGCACCATGGTCGCGACCAGCGTGACCGCATAGGTCTCGAACAGGTCGGCGGCCATGCCGGCGCAGTCGCCGACATTGTCGCCGACATTGTCGGCGATCGTGGCCGGGTTGCGCGGATCGTCCTCGGGAATGCCGGCCTCGACCTTGCCGACGAGGTCGGCGCCGACATCGGCGCCCTTGGTGAAGATACCGCCGCCGAGTCGGGCGAAGATCGAGATCAGCGAAGCACCGAAGCCGAGCGCGACGAGCGAGTCGATGACGGTGCGGCTCGAGGGCTCGAAGCCCTTCATACCGGTGAGGAAGCCGTAATAGCAGGCGACCCCGAGCAGAGCGAGGCCGGCGACCAGCATGCCGGTGACCGCGCCCGCCTTGAAGGCGACATCGAGGCCCTGGCCGAGCGACTGCATCGCCGCCTGGGCGGTACGCACGTTCGAGCGGACCGAGACGTTCATGCCGATGAAGCCGGCGACGCCCGAGAGCACGGCGCCGATCAGGAAGCCGATGCCGACATAGGCGCCGAGCAACCAGGTCAGGCCGAGGAAGAGTACGACGCCGACCACGCCGATCGTCATGTACTGGCGCTTGAGATAGGCCTGCGCGCCTTCCGCCACCGCGCCGGAAATCTCCTGCATGCGCTGGTTGCCGGCATCGCGTTTCATCACGTCGCCATAGGCCCATAAGCCGTAGACGATTGATAACGCACTCAAGACAATGATGATGAGCAAGGCCGACATCGAATTTCCTATCCCTGAGATTTCGTCATCCGGGGCAGGACACCCCGACGGAGCCGGTTTTCCGGTTCTTTGAACGCAAGGAACGGCGCCGTCGGCCTCACAAAGAATCAGGCCTGCAGCGCCGATCACCAGTGTCGAGTGGGATTGTTGCCCAGTTTCCGCCAGAATCGCAAACGGGTCGGCTGACAATTTTTGAGGGATGTCAGGCTGCCGCGCCTTGCCGCTGACACAAGCGCACACAACGTGTACCGTGTGCACACGGATGGAGGCTGTGATGGCGACAACGACCATGACGATCCGGCTGCCGGAAGAGGTCAAGGACAAGCTCGGCCGGCTGGCACAAGCGACACGCCGCACACCCTCCTTCCTCGCCGGGGAAGCGATCGCGGCCTATGTCGCGCGCGAAGCGGCGATCGTCGAAGGGATCGAGCAGGGCCTCGACGACTTGAAAGCCGGCCGACTGGTCGAGCATGACGACGCGATGGCGATGATAGCCCGCAGCATCGACAAGGCCGGCACCGGCGCGCGTTGATGC
The DNA here is from genome assembly GCA_024231975.1 of Allobosea sp. Taxonomy (GTDB): domain Bacteria; phylum Pseudomonadota; class Alphaproteobacteria; order Rhizobiales; family Beijerinckiaceae; genus Allobosea. The sequence continues at coordinate 188,689 of JAAEQB010000111.1, read as the reverse complement.
GCTCGCTTCTCTGGTCGGCTGCGGCGCTCGACGATTTCGAAGCCGCCATCGCGCGGATCGCGATTGACGATCAGACCGCCGCCCGGCGGGTCGCCGCGGCGGTCGATCGCGCTGCGCGCCTGCTGGCGGGGCGGCCGATCGGGCGGCCGGGACGCGTTGCCGGCACCTATGAGAAGACGGTGTCCGGATTGCCCTGGATCATCGCCTATACCATCGACGGCGACAGGCTCGTCGTACTGCGCGTGATCCACAGCTCCCGCGACTGGCCGAAGGAGGGCTGGCCCGGCTAAGGGTCAGCCAGCGCCCGCCGCCGCCCGCTTGCCCATCGCCTGCCAGGCAACCAGCGCCAAAGCGATCGCGACCGGGGGGAAGACCAGCCAGTTGACGCTGGTCCAGCCACCGGCACTGAGCAGGCCGCCGGACGAAAAGGAGGCGATCGCGACCGAGCCGAAGACGAGGAAGTCGTTGGCAGCCTGGACTTTGACCCGTTCTTCCGGCCGGTAGCAGTCCGTCACCAATGCGGTCGCGCCGATGAAGCCGAAATTCCAGCCGATTCCGAGCAGGATCAGCGTGATCCAGAAATGCGCGACACTGAGGCCGCTGAGCCCGACCACGGCCGCGAGCGCGGTCAGCAGCAGGCCAAAGGCGGTGACCTTCTCCTTGCCGAAGCGCGCGATCAGGCGGCCGGTCAGGAAGCTCGGTCCATACATGGCGAGCACATGCCATTGGATGCCGAGCGCAGCCTCACCGACGCTGTGGCCGCAGGCGACCATGGCGATCGGAGCGGCGGTCATGACGAAACTCATCAGCCCGTAGGCGACGAGCGCCGCGATCACCGAGGCGATGAACTTGGGCTGGCGCATGATCTCGGGGAGCGGCCGGCCGCCGCCCGACTTCGCCTCCTTCACCGGCGGCGCGCGCAGCGCTAGCACGACGCCGATAGCCAGCAGCGCGAGTACGCCCTGCGCCAGGAAGCTCGCGGCGAAGGGCGCGGCCGGCGTCAGGTCGCGCGTCCAATAGACCGATTGCGGGCCGATCACACCGGCGACCAGTCCGCCGATCATCACCCAGGAGATGGCGCGCGGCCTGAACGCCTCGCTCGCCGTATCAGCGGCGGCGAAGCGGTAGCTCTGGACATAGGAGCTGTAGAGCCCGCACAGGAAGGTGCCCAGGCAGAACAGCCAGAACAACCGCTCGGCCGCACCGGCCGCAGCGATACTGGCGCCGGTGGCGCCGATCATTGCGCCGACGACATAGCCGTTGCGGCGGCCGAGCCGGCGCATCAGGAACGCCGCCGGGATGACGCCGCAGGCAAGCCCGAGCTGCATCAGGCTGACCGGGACGGTGGCGAAGGCCTGGTTCGCGACCAGTTGCGAGCCGACGATGCCGCCGAGCGAAATGACGATCGCGGGGCTCGCGCCGCCGAGCGCCTGGGCGCCGGCCAGCACCAGCGCATTGCGCCTGGCGAGCGTGTCGCCATCCATCACCGGAACATGCTGGTTCATCGCAGCCGCCCTTCGCGGCCGCGCGGCCGCCTTCTAAAAATGAGCGAAGGAGCCGCGTGCGAAGGTTCGCGGCCGGCCCGCTTCGGTATAGCGCACGCTCCCCGCCTCGGCGGTGACCCGCCCGATGCGTGCGAGAGGAAGTCCCGCCACCTCGGCAGCAGCAATCATAGAAGGAAATTCTCCTTCCGGGATCGTACAGAGAATTTCGTAGTCGTCGCCGCCAGTCCAGGCCAGTTCCGCCAATGCGGGATCGGCCATGACAGCAGTGCGGGCCGCGAGCGAGAGCGGCACGGCGTCGAGGTCGATCTCAGCCCCCACCTTCGACGCCGCCAGCAGCTTGGCAAGGTCGCCGACCAGGCCATCGGAGATGTCCATCGCGGCCGAGGCGTGCGCCTGCAGCGCGGCGGCGAGCGCGGTCCGTGGCTGCGGATGCAGATAGCGGCCGGCGAGGAAGACGCGGTCGTTTTCCGAGAGCCTGCCGACCCAGGCGGGGCGATCCGGACCATGCGCCTTCAGGCCGAGCGCGCCATCGCCGATCGTGCCGGTGACGGCGACAATGTCGCCCGGCTTGGCACCGGAACGCAGCACCATGCGGCCGGCGGGCACGCTGCCGAAGGCGGTAATCGAGAGCGTCAGCGGGCCGGTGGTCGAGACGGTGTCGCCGCCTATCAGCGGGCAGCCGCCTTCACCCGCCATGGCACCGAGCCCCTCGGCGAACCCGGCGAGCCATCCTTCCGTCCAGCCCTTGGGCAGAGCGAGCGTCAGGACGAAGCCATCGGGCCTAGCGCCCTTGGCGGCGAGATCCGACAGATTGACGGCGAGCGCCTTGCGCCCGATCGAGACCGGCGGGTCGTCGGCGAAGAAATGCACGCCGGCGACAAGCGCATCGGCCGTGACCACGACTTCATAGCCACGCGCCGGGCGCAGCAGGGCGGCATCGTCGAGCAGACCGAGCCCGGCGCGGCCGGCGATCGGCGCGAAATAGCGGGCGATCAGCTCGAATTCGCCGGGGGATTGGGTGCCGGCCACGGCGCCGCTCACGCCGCCGGAGCGTCGAATTCCTCGGCGCGGACATCGCGGGCCATCCTGTCGAGGACCGCGTTGACCATGCCGACCTCCTCGCCCTCGTAGAAGGAGCGGGCGACCGCGACATATTCCGAGATTACGGCGCGGGCCGGCACATCCTTGCGGAAGGCGAGCTCATAGGCGCCCGCGCGCAGGATGGCACGCACCACCGCCTCGACGCGCTTCAGTGGCCAGCCGGAGGCCAGAAGCTCGTCGACGGAACGGTCGACCAGACGCTGCTCACGAACGACGCCACCGAGCAGATCGCGGAAGAAGGCGATCTCGGCCTTGGGGAGCTCGATATCCTCGACTTCCTTGCCGATCCAGAACGCCTCGAACTCGGCCATGGCCTCGACCACGCCGCGTCCGCCGACCTCCATCTCGTAGAGCGCCTGCACGGCCGAGAGCCGCGCGCCGCGGCGCATCTCGGATCGGCTCATTTCGACTCCTCCGCCAGCGAGCGCTTGTAACGCAGCACCGCGAGTGCAGCTTCCGCTGCGCCGCCGCCCTTGTCCATCTCGCTGCGGTTAGCGCGGGCCCAGGCCTGCGCCTCGTTCTCGACGGTGAGGATGCCGTTGCCGAGCGGCAGGGCGAAAGCGACCGACAGGTCCATCAGCGCGCGCGAGCTCTCGCCGGCGACGATGTCGTAATGGCCGGTCTCGCCGCGGATGACGGTGCCGAGCGCGACGACGGCCTCATAGGGGTCGACGGCCTCGTCGGCGGCGCGCAGGCCGATGACGATGGCGGAGGGGATTTCGAGCGCGCCGGGCACGGTGACGACGTCGACGCGGCAGCCGGCCTTCTCGAGCACGGCGGTCGCGCCGGCGAGCAGTTCGTCGGCCAGGCCGTCGTAGAAGCGGGCCTCGACGACGAGCACGCGGGCATCGTCGAGTGGAGCGGCTGAGGCAGCCGAAGATTGCCGGGATCCGGCCATGATGAAATTCCTCGTCTGGGATTGAGGACGCTGGTTAGCCGCCCGGGCGCGCCTCCGCAAGCCGCGCGGCATACCGCGCCATCAGATCGACCTCGACATGAACGCCGTCCCCCTTGCGGCGCTCACCCCAGGTGGTGACGCTGAAGGAGTGCGGGATCAGCAGCACGGTGAAGACGTCGTCCTCGACGGTGTTGACGGTCAGCGATGTCCCGTCGAGGCAGATCGAGCCCTTGGCGGCGATGAAACGCGCGAGCCCTTGCGGCGCGCGGATATGGAAGCGCGCCGTCGCGCCCCAGGGCTCGCTCGGATCGGGCGCGATCTCGTCGATCTTCAGGATGGTGCCGACGCCGTCGACATGGCCGGTAACGAGATGGCCGCCGAGCTCATCGCCCATCTTCAGGGAGCGTTCGAGGTTGATCTTCGTACCGGGAGCCCATTCGGCGACCCTGGTCTTCGCCAGGGTCTCGGCCGCGGTCTCGACCTGGAAGATGCAGCCTGCCTCGCCGTCCTCGCGCGGCTTCAAGGCGGTCACAGTCAGACAGACGCCGGCGCAGCAGATCGATGCACCGAGCTCGATGCCGGTCGCTTCCCAAGGACAGGACAAGTCGAACTGCTTCAGGCTCGGGCCCTTGGTCTCGGCGCGGGTGACGGTGCCGATGGCGGTGACGATGCCGGTGAACATCAGGCGGTCCTCGTGAACACTTCGAAACTATCGCAGCCGACCTGCCCGGCTTGCGTGACGGCGTAGATTTCGGGATCGGCGAGCAGCGCCGCAAGTCCCGGCCTGACGGCGACGACGCCCTCGGCACCGAGCGGCTTCGGCGAGGTCGAGACGATGACCTCGTCGGCGAGGCCCTGCAACGCCAGTTGCTCGCCGATCGTCGGGCCGCCTTCCGAGAAGACGCGGGTGATGCCGCGCGTCGCCAGCAGGCGCAGCGCTTCCAGCAGATCGAGATGACCATCGGCGCTGCGGGAGACGCGCATGACCTCGACGCCGGCAGCGACAAGATTCTCCTCGGCCGCGACCGGCGCATCCTCGGCGGCGATCACCCAGAGCGGCACGGTCGCCGCTCCCTGCACCAGCTTCGCGGCCAGCGGCAGGCGGAGCGAGGAATCGAGCACGACGCGGATCGGCGAGCGGATTTCGAGTCCGGGCAGGCGCACGGTCAGCAGCGGGTCGTCGGCGAGGACGCTGCCGATGCCGAGCATGATCGCATCATGGCTGGCGCGCAGGCGGTGCACCCATTCGCCGGATTCAGGGCATGAGATGGCGAGGCGCGCGCCCCCTGCCCCGCCGGCGAAGCCGTCAGCGGTGCGCGCGACCTTGAAGGTCACCATCGGCCGGCCTTCCGTCACCCGCAGGACATGGCCGCGATGGCTGCGCTGCGCCTGGTCTTCGAGCACGCCGACCGTGACCTCGACGCCCGCCATGCGCAGCAGGGCATGGCTGAGACCGGCGATCTGCGGATTGGGATCGGCCATGGCCGAGACGACGCGCCTGACGCCGGCGAGCAAGGTGCGCTCGACGCAAGGCGTGCCGCCACGGATCGTGCGATGCGAGCAGGGCTCCAGCGTGACGTAGAGCGTGCCGCCGCTCGCGGCCGCGCCGGCCTGCTCGAAGGCCATAGCTTCGGCATGCGGGCGGCCGCCCGGCTGCGTGCGGCCCTCGCCGACGACCACGCGACCGTCGGGCCCGTCGCGCACGACCACGGCGCCGACGCTCGGATTGGGCCAGGTCTGGCCGAGCCCGCGCGCGCCGAGCTCCAGGGCCCGCGCCATGAAGGCGCGGTCGATCGCGTCCTGATCAGGCATCGTCGCGAGCGGGCGCCGGCTTGGTCGCGGGCTCGATCTCGTCGCCGCCGAGCTGGCCGAGCAGCTCCTCGAAATCACGGGCCTCGCGGAAATTCCGGTAGACCGAGGCGAAGCGGACATAGGCGACGTCGTCGAGCGATTTCAGCCCCTCCATCACCAGTTCGCCGATGGCCGAGCTCTGGATCTCGCCCTCGCCGGAGCTTTCGAGCTGGCGGACGATGCCATTGACCATGCGCTCGATCCGCTCGGGCGCGACCGGGCGCTTGCGCAGCGCAACCTCGATCGAGGTCTGCAGCTTGTCGCGGTCGAAGGCGGTGCGCCGGCCCGAGCGCTTGACCACGGTGAGCTCGCGCAGCTGCACGCGCTCGAAGGTGGTGAAGCGGCCGCCGCAATCGGGGCAGACGCGCCGGCGCCGGATCGAGGCGTGGTCGTCGGTCGGCCGCGAATCCTTCACCTGGGTATCGAGCGAGCCGCAATAGGGACAGCGCATGAATGGGGCCTCGAGGTTGACTTGAGGGACGATAGCGCCCGCGGCCCTTCATTGCCCCAGCCATGCCGTCGCAGGCCAGCGAAAAACGACCAGCCGCCGGCAAGGGAGCAAGCACGAGACCGCATGACGCTCCGGCATTGGAACGCAGCCCTCGCCAGAATGACGCCGGACGATCTGCCTTCCCATGGCAAGCTATCGTCCCGCGACCCGCCTGCGCCTGCCTGCCGATCCCCATCGCCTGACAATCGGAGTTTCGCAGATGTCCAATGATAGTGTCGGCGACGCCTTCGGCGGCCTGGTCGTCCTGGCCTTCGATCTTCTCGACAGCGAGATCCAGAGATCTCCCGAACGCCTCGCCGAGATCCTTAAGAGCCCGGTCGTCCTGTCGACGGCACAGAAGGGTTTGCTGAGCTTCGCGAACGCCAAGCTGAAGAGCCAGACGACCCAGCTCTCGTCCGAAGACATCCAGAAGCTGCGCTCGATCGGCGACGATGTCCTGTCGAAGGCAGCGGAAGAATATTTCAAGCAGATCAAGAAGTCATCGAATTACAAGGCTCTGGAGAAGCAGGTCGACGCCTTCAAGCAGGCGGCGAGCTCCTCGGCGCTCGGCGTCTGGGTCGACCAGCACAAGGGTATCGTCTACGTCGTCGGCGCGGCGCTGGCGCTCGGCGCGGGTGCCGCCCTGTTCGTCACCAAGCCGAACAACGGCGCGGTGACGCTCGGCCTGCAGCAGCTGGAGAAGCTCAAATTCGAGGTCGTCAAGCTCGGCGCGCTGAAGCTCGGCATCGGCGGCATCGTCTTCGACCCGACGGCCGAGCTGGTCGGCGCCAAACTGACCGGCAAGCTGAAATGGGAGCGGCTGAAGCTCGATCTTTCGCTTCAGGTCGTGACGAAGTCGGCCGCGATCGAGAAGGTCGAGGGCGAGGTCATGGTGCAATATGGCTCGTTCGAACTCAGCGGCATCGTCAAGAAGGACGTCGCCAAGCCGACCGTCGACCTCAATCTCAAGCTGAGCGCGACCGATGACCGTTTCAACGTCTCGGTCGCGGCGCAGGTCAAGGACGGCCAGTTCGGCGGCAGCGCCTCGGCCGGCTACAAGATCACCAAGGGGCTCGACCTCAACGCCGAGCTCAGCCGGACCAACCGGGGCGATGCGCCCGGCGGCCCGGAGAACCTGTTCATGATCAAGCTGACCGGGACCTTCCCGTAAAAGAGGTCCCGGCCGCTTCCCGCTCAGTAGATCGGGAAGCGCACGGTCAGCTCGTGAGCCTTGGCCTTGACCGCCTGCTCGACCGCGGCATTGCCCTCCTCGCCATTGGCGGCGAGACCGTCCAGCACCTCGGCGATCAGCTCGCCGACCTTCTTGAACTCGGCGACGCCGAAGCCGCGCGAGGTCGCAGCCGGCGTGCCCAAACGAATGCCGGAGGTGACCATCGGCTTTTCCGGATCGAAGGGGATGCCGTTCTTGTTGCAGGTGATGTGGGCGCGGCCGAGCGCGGCCTCGGCCGCCTTGCCGGTGACCTTCTTCGAACGCAGGTCGACCAGCATCAGGTGGTTGTCGGTGCCGCCGGTGACGAGATCGAAGCCCTTCGACTTCAGGGTCTCGGCCAGCGCCTTGGCGTTGGCGACGACGGCGTGGGCGTAGCTCTTGAACTCCGGCTGCAGCGCCTCGTGGAACGAGACCGCCTTGGCGGCGATGACGTGCATCAGCGGCCCACCCTGCAGGCCCGGGAACACCGCCGAGTTGATCTTCTTGGCGATCGCCTCGTCATTGGTCAGCACCATGCCGCCGCGCGGGCCGCGCAGGGTCTTGTGGGTGGTGGTGGTGACGACATGGGCGTGCGGGAACGGCGAGGGATGGGCGCCGCCAGCGACGAGCCCGGCGAAATGGGCGATGTCGACCATGAAATAGGCGCCGACCTTGTCGGCGATCTCGCGGAAGCGGGCGAAATCCCAATGGCGGGCATAGGCCGAGCCGCCGGCGACGATGATCTTCGGCTTGTTCTCGATGGCGAGGCGCTCCATCGCGTCATAGTCGATGATCTGGTCGACGACGCAGACGCCATAGGGCACGACCTTGAACCACTTGCCCGACTGGTTGACCGGGGCGCCGTGGGTGAGATGGCCGCCGGCGGCGAGGTCGAGGCCCATGAAGGTGTCGCCCGGCTGCATCAGCGCCATGAAGACGGCCTGATTGGCCTGCGAGCCCGAGTTCGGCTGGACATTGGCGAACTGGCAGTCGAACAGGCGGCAGGCGCGCTCGATCGCGAGCTTCTCGGCGATGTCGACAAACTGGCAGCCACCATAATAACGCCGCCCCGGATAGCCTTCGGCGTATTTGTTGGTCATCACCGAGCCCTGCGCTTCGAGCACGGCCTGCGAGACAATGTTTTCCGAAGCGATCAGCTCGATCTCGTCGCGCTGACGACCAAGCTCGAGCTCGATGGCGCGGGCGATCTCCGGATCGACATCGGCAAGGCCGGCGCCGAAGAAGGAGTTGGAGAGGTGCTTGTCGCGCGCGGCGTCGGTCATGTCCGGCTCCTGAAAATGCGGCGGCCGATCGCGGCCGATCCCCGCGCGGTCCCTATCACGCAGAGTGAGGCTGTCCAAGCGATAGATGGACGCGGCTAAGGAGCTGCCCGGCGCGCGCCCGAACGCCGGACGGAGGGGCGGTAGCCCAGCCTTCTGCGTGACGCAGCCTGCATCAGCTTGCGGAAGGTCGGGCACTCCAGATGGCTCGGCGCCGGACAATCGGCGACATGGCGCAGGATGTCGCGCAGCGTGCGCAATTCGACCATCTGGCGCTGCAGTTCATCCGCTCTGGTGCGAAGCTGGTCGCGCGGGATGTCGGGCCTGCCGTCGCGGCCGAACATGCCGGCGATCTCCTCCAGCGAGAAGCCGGCGGCCTTGCCCATGGCGATGAGCGACAGCTTCAGCAGCACATCGGCATCGAACTGCCGCCTGAGGCCCCGCCGCCAGAGCGATGCGATCAGGCCGATCTCCTCGTAATAGCGCAGGGTCGAGGGCGCGACGCCCGAGCGCTCGGCGACCTCGCCGATATCGAGAACAGCCATGCTTGACCTCAAGTCGACTTGAATTCGTACGCTCTGCCGAGCTCATCATTTCGGCAAGAGGATCATCATGGAAGCTGTTCTCGTTCCAAGGCAAATTCCGGTCTGGCAAGACCGGCGCGCCATCGCACTGCTGATGGCGGCATCACTCACCACCATGGCGAACGCAACGATCGCCCCGGCCCTGCCCGGGCTGGAACGCCTGTTCGCCGGCGATCCGAACGCAGCGCTGCTGACGCGGCTTCTGGTGCCGGCGCCCTCACTCAGCGTTGCCATCGTTGCCCCGCTCGCTGGGATCGCAGCCGACCGGATCGGACGGCGAAGTCTGCTGCTCTTCGGCGTCGTCCTCTTCGTCATCTCGGGCTGCGCCGGGCTCGTCCTGCCCGACCTGCCGACGATCTTCGCCAGCCGGCTCGTATTGGGGGTAGCGGTTGCCCTGATCATGACAGCGCAGACGGCACTGGTCGGCGACTATTTCACCGGCGACGACCGCAATGCCCTGACCGGCCTGCAGATCTCGGCGCGCAATCTCGGCGGCCTCGTCTTCATCCTGACCGCCGGCTGGGTGGCGACGCTCTCGCCCCGCCTGCCCTTCGCGATCTACGGCCTCGCCGCCGCCTTCCTGCCGCTGATGTGGCTGGTCATCGTCGATCCGCCGCGCCTGTCGCCGGGAAGTGGCTCGAAGCTGTCGAGCGCGAGCAACGATCTTCGCCCCTGGCGATTGCCCCTCGCCTTGCTGGTCCTGCTCCAAGGCGTGACCAACATGATCTTCTTCATCATGCCGACGCAGCTCTCTTTCTTCCTCGATGCGCGAGGCTATGACAGCGCGATCATGACCGGCTCGGCACTCGGAGTGCTGATGCTGTCGGGCGGCGGTTTTGCCCTGCTCTACCCGCGCATCCAGCGCGCCGCCGGCTATGCCGGCATCTTCGCGCTCGGTTATGGCGCGATGGCGCTGGGCTTCCTCATCCTGCTGCTGGCCGCGACCACCCCCGCGATCTTCGTCGCGGTTGCGGCGATCGGTGCCGGCTATGCGCTGGTCTCGCCGAGCTTCGTCGCCCTCGCCCTCAACCTCGCACCGACATCGAAGCGCGGGCTGGCCGGCGGCATCCTCACCGCCTCGATCTTCATCGGCCAGTTCTGCTCGCCGCTGGTCAGCACACCCGTGATCGCCGGGCTCGGCTATGGCAGCCTGTTCGGCGGAACGGCTACGCTGCTCGCGATCATGACCGCCACGGCCACGCTGGCTGGCGGCGCCCGCTGGCTGCGCCGGCGATAGTGCGGCGATATGGAGTGCCGCTTCACGCGCATTCTGCTTTATTCACAACCTGGGAAGGCCGACTCGCCATTTGGCGCGATCCTCGGCTGCAATCGAAACGACATCGAGGTGTCGCAGCAAACCGGCGGAATGGAAGCCGGCGGAAGGAGGCCGATGTGGCGCAGCGGACGGACGACAGCGAGGCTCACCACCCGGATTGGCCGCCCAAGCGCCGCTCGCCTCTGCACGCCTTCCTCGAAAGCGGAGCCGCGGCCGGCGTGCTGCTGGTCTTCTCCGCGGCGCTGGCGCTGATCATCGCCAATTCGGCGCTCGGCCCCGTCTATTTCGAGCTGCTGGACGCCAAGATCGCCGGCCTCTCCGTCCTGCACTGGATCAACGACGCGCTGATGGCGGTGTTCTTCCTGGTCGTCGGACTGGAGATCAAGCGCGAGTTCATCGAAGGCCAGCTCGCGACCTGGAGCCGGCGCGCCTTGCCGGCGCTGGCCGCGCTCGGCGGCATGATCGCGCCCGCCTTGATCTATGCCGCGCTCGCCTGGAGCGATGCGCAGGCGCTGCGCGGCTGGGCGATCCCCGCCGCCACCGACATCGCCTTCGCGCTCGGCGTGCTCGCGATCCTCGGCTCGCGCGTGCCGGTCTCGCTCAAGATCTTCCTGACCGCGCTCGCCATTCTCGACGATCTCGGTGCGATCCTGATCATCGCCCTGTTCTATTCGGGCAATCTCTCGCTGCCGATGCTGGCCGGGGCCGGCGCCTGCCTCGCGATCCTGATCGCGCTCAACCTGCGCGGCGTCCGCTTGCTGCCGCTCTATCTCGTCATCGGCGCGGCGCTCTGGTTCTTCGTACTGAAGTCAGGCATCCACGCGACGCTGGCCGGCGTCGCGCTGGCCCTGACCATTCCGCTCGGCGGCCATGGCACTGAAAGCGACGAACCCGAGCATTCGCCGCTGCACACGCTGGAGCATCGGCTCCATCCCTGGTCGTCCTATGTCATCGTGCCTGTCTTCGGCTTCGCCAATGCCGGCGTCTCGATCGCCGGCATGTCGCCCTCGCTGCTGCTGACGCCGGTGCCGCTCGGCATCATGCTCGGGCTCTTCCTCGGGAAGCAGATCGGCGTCTTCGGCTTCGCCTGGCTCGCGGTCCGGCTGCGCCTCGGCACCATGCCGGCCAAGGCGAATTGGGCGCAGCTCTACGGCATCTCGCTGCTCTGCGGCATCGGCTTCACCATGAGCCTGTTCATCGGAGCGCTCGCCTTCGAGAAGACTCCGGCATTGGCCGCAGCGACCAAGATCGGCGTGCTCGCCGGCTCCGCCCTCTCGGCCGTGATCGGCTATGTCGTGCTCCATCTCGCCGGGCGCCATCTGGCGACGGCGGAGGAGCCTGCGCCGGCCGCGACCTCCCGGAAACGGGCGCACTGAGCAGCACGATCACAGAATCGTCGCAGCTGCGGCGGAACCATGGCGAGCGAGCTGCGTTGCCCCTCCAGCGGTGGAGGCGGCAATGGGCTTCAGTCTTCTGGAAATCTCGATCGTGATGGCGTGCATCTCGCTGCTCGGCTTCCTGATCGCCGACAATCTGGCCTGAGCCGAGTCGGCCGCAGGCGGGTCAGCCCGCCTGCACCAGCCGCCGCAGCCGCTCGCGGCCGGCGGCCCTGATGTGATCGCGCGCCGCAGCCTCCGCCTTGGCGGGATCGCGGGCTTCGATCGCGCTGACGATGGCATCGTGCTCGGCATGGGCCTGCGCCGCCCGGTCAGCATCCAGCAATGTCGAGGAACCGAGCAGCGCGCGGGCGTCGCGCAGGGCGCTCAGGGCCTTCAGCAGATAGCGGTTATGGGCCGCGCCATAGAGCGCCGAATGGAAGCGTTCATTGTGGCGGGCGAGTTGCTGTGGGCTGGCCAGCAGCCCGGCCTCGATCGCGTGCAGGTCACGCAGCAGGGCGACCTCGCCCTCCGAGGCATGGCGTGCGGCGAAGGCGGCGACTGTGCCCTCCAGGACCTCACGCATGGCATAGAGCTCCGACACGGCCTGATGATCGAGCGTCGCCACCACGAGCGTGCGCGAATCGCGGGTGAAGAAGCCCTCGGCCTCGAGCCGGCGCACCGCCTCCCGCAAAGGCGTGCGGCTCATTTCCAGGCGAACGGCGAGATCCTCCTCGCGCAGGCGCATGCCGGGCCTGAGCTCGCCGGCATCGATCGCCTCGCGCAGGCGCGCATAGGCCTGGCCCGCGAGCGAGCGCACCGGCTGGACATCCGCGAACACCGTCAAACCGCGCCCTCTCCTGCTTCACCATGCCGGCTGCGGTGATCGCCCGCCCCCGCTGCGAAATCAACGCTTGCCCTCATCGCTCGCCCTCAGCATACTTCAGTATACCGAAAATGAAAACAGCATGGGAGGCTTCATGTCGCGCCGGTTTCCAACGCTCCTGCTCGCAGCCGTGCTCGCCGCGCTGCCGACCCTCGCCGCCAAGGCGCAGGACTGGCCGAGCAAGCCGATCACCATGCTCGTGCCCTATGCCGCGGGCGGCGGCACCGACGTGATCGCGCGGGCGGTGGCGCAGAAGCTGCAGGATCGGCTCGGGGTCGGCGTCGTGGTCGAGAACCGCGCCGGCGCAGGCGGCAATCTCGGCACCACCGCGGCGGCGCAGGCTCCTGCCGACGGCTACACCGTTCTGATCAGCAATATCGGCCCGATGGCGGTCAATCCGAGCCTGTTCAAGAATCTGAAGCATGACCCGGCCGAGGTGCTGGAGCCGGTAACGCTGATCGCCAAGGCGCCGCTGCTCCTGCTGGTCCATCCATCGGTCAAGGCCAACTCGGTCGCCGAGCTGATCGCGCTCGCCAAGGCCCAGCCGGACGGGCTGACCTACGGCACCGCCGGGCACGGCTCGGCCAACCACATCGCCACCGCGCTGTTCGAGCTGATGGCGAGCGTCAAGCTGAAGCACGCGCCCTATCGCGGTGCCGGGCCGGCGCTGAACGACCTCATCGGCGGGCATATCCCGATGATGTTCGCGACGCTGCCGTCGGCGATCGGCCATGTGAACGGTGGCGGCCTCAAGGCGCTCGCCGTCACCACTGCCGAGCGGGCCCCGGCCCTGCCGCAAGTGCCGACGCTGGCGGAGGCCGGCGTGCCCGGCTACGAGGCGAGCGGCTGGTATGGCGTCTTCGTGCGCAAGGGCACGCCGCAGGCGATCATCGACAAGCTGCGCAGCGAGGTCGCGACCATCATCAACCTGCCGGAGGTGCGCAAGAATCTCGAACTGGAAGGCGCCCAACCGATCGGCAACACGCCGGCCGAGTTCGCCGCCTTCGTCAAGGCCGAGCGCGAGAAGTGGTCGAAGGTGGTCGCCCAGGCCGACATCAAGATCGAATAAGGTGCCCTCCCGCTCCATCACCTTCCATTATTCACGGACCGCTACCGACCATGACCGACGCGACATCCCCTGCCTTGCGCCTGCTCGTCCTCGAAGGGGACGGCATCGGCCCCGAGATCGCGGCAGCGACCTGCAAGGTGCTCGACGCGGCGAGCAAGCTCTTCGGTTTCGGGCTTGTCTATGAGCGGGCGGAGATCGGTTTCGCCGCGCTGAAGAACCAGGGCACGACCTTTCCCGAGACGGTGCTGGAAGCTGCAAGGCGGACGGACGGCGTCATTCTCGGCCCGGTTTCGCACAACGAGTATCCGCCGGCCGAGAAGGGCGGGCTCAACCCGTCCGGCCAGTTGCGCAAGCGGCTCGACCTCTACGCCAATATCCGCCCGGCCCGCTCGCGCGAGGGTTTTGCGCCACGCTGCGGCAAGCCCCTCGACCTCGTCATGGTGCGCGAGAACACCGAAGGCTTCTACTCCGACCGCTCGATGCATCTCGGTCCAGGCGAGATCATGCCGACGCCGGACCTCGCCATGTCGTTCCGCAAGGTGACGCGACAAGCCTCCCTGCGCATCGCCGAGAGCGCCTTCGCGCTGGCCCGCCAGCGCCGGCACAAGGTCACGGCCGTGCACAAGGCCAATGTCCTGCGCATCTCCGACGGGCTCTTCCTGGAATGCGTGCGCGCCGTGGCCGAACGCTATCCGGATGTCGAATATGAAGAGAAGATCATCGATGCGATGGCCGCGCTCCTGGTACGCGACGCCAGCGTCTTCGACGTGATCGTCACCACCAACATGTTCGGCGACATCCTCTCGGACCAGGCCTCCGAGATCTCCGGCAGCCTCGGCCTCGCCGCCTCTCTCAATGCCGGCGAGCATCACGCGGTGGCGCAAGCGCAGCACGGCTCGGCGCCCGATATCGCCGGACGCGACCTCGCCAATCCCGCCTCGCTGATCGGCTCGGCGGCGATGCTGCTCGCCTGGCTCGGCGAGCGGCGGCAGGCCCCTGCCCTGCTGCAGGCCGCGCAGGCAATCGAGCGGGCGATCGACCTGACGATCAAGACGCCGGAGCTGCGCACGCGCGATCTCGGCGGCCCGCTCGGAACGGGAGCCTTCGCGAGCTGCGTCGCCGCCAATCTCGCCGAGGCAGCAAAGGCAGGCTGATATCGGGGCTACCGCCCCCCTCAGGAGATCACAACGGAGCGGGAACGCATTCGGTGCTGGCGCATTGACAGGGGGCGTCCTCCGCTTCGGGGCGCGGCCGGAGCCTTCAGATGCCGACTGCCGATCATTCCATCGCCTCGATCAAGCAGCTCGCATCCGACTTTCAGAAATGGCCCTCCCAACAGACAGCCAAGGCGCTCGCGCAGATCGCGAAGCGGGCCGGCGCGTCCTCAGGGGAGCTCGCCCCCTATTTCGAACGCATTCACCTCGCCGCCACCGACCTGCTCAAGCCTGGGGCAAGGCCCGACCCGACCTATGCCGCGCTGCGGCGGGCGGTGGCGATCCTCGATACCGTCACGAAGGTCAAGCGACAGGCCCAAGGCGGGCTGCAATGACCTGCCGCACAAAGCAAAAAAGCTCCCGGCCTTCGCCGGGAGCTCACAATGACGCAGACCTTGGCCGAGGCCGGGCTCAGATGTCCTGGTCGCCCTGCAGGGCGGCGACCGCCGCCGGGCCGAGGCCGTCCTTGTTGTAGATGTCGTCGCGGAACTGCACGCCGCCATCGGGCGTAGCCCAGGCGGTGACGTAGACCCAGTAGCACGGCACCGGATTGGCGATGCGGGCGTTGACGCGCTCGCCCGAGGCGATGGTCTCGTCGATCTTGGCGCGATCCCAGCCGGGCGTCTCCTTGAGCAGGAAGGCGATGTAGTCGCGCACGTTCTGGACGCGGATGCAGCCCGAGGAGACGAAGCGATAGTCGTCGCCGAAGATGCCCTTCGACGGCGTGTCGTGCATGTAGACGCCGTGCGGGCTCGGGATGTTGATGCGCACGAAGCCGAGCGAGTTGAACTCGCCGCCCGGATCCTGGCGGAAGGTGTAGCGGGTCGCCTCGTCCGAGCGCCAGTTGACGCGATCGGGCGGAATCTCGCCATTGGGACCGATGATGCGGATCTTGTTCTCGGTCAGGTAGCTCGGCTCCTTCTGCATCTTCGGGATCAGATCCTTGCGGATGATCGAAGCCGGAACCGTCCAGGTCGGGTTGAAGTTGACCTCGGGAATCTTGGTCTGCAGCAGCGGCGACTGACGGTCGATCTTGCCGACGCCGGCCGCGTGACGGGTCGCGACATGGCCGTTCTCGACCGTCTCGACCGCAGCGGCCGGGATGTTCGCCACGACATAGCGGTTGCCGAGATTGCCCGACCAGGTGCGTAGGCGCACGATATTGGTCTCGAGCTGGCGGATGCGCCGGTCGACCGGCACGTTGAGCGCAGCCAGCGTCGCGCGGTTGATGCTGCCGGTGGTCGACAGGCCCATGCGCGACTGGAAGCGGCGCACGCCGCCCTCGACATAGGAATCGTAGATGTTGCTGTCGCCAGCGGAGGCGTCGAGATCGCCGGTGATGATCAGCCGCTGGCGCAGCGCCACCACGCTCGGACCGCGCGAGCCGACGGAAAGCCGCTCGCTGACCTGCAGTGTCGGCCAGCCGCCGCGCGCAGCGAGCCCCCGATAAGCTTCGACGGCCTGCTCGGTCGCGGCCAAAGCGGCCGGCGAGAGCATCGGCGTCGAGGAACGCTGGACGGCATTGCGCGCGCCGGCATCATAGCTCTGGCGCCACTCGGCCTGCTGGGCAAAAGCCGGCAGGCTGACGCCGGCGGCAGCAGTCGAGAGCATGGCCAGAACCGTCTCGCGGCGGGTCAGGCGGATATTCGGCATCGATCGTACCCCTTGGACTTCTCAGTATCATCGGAGCGGGACGCGACCCGCCCCTTCGGCCGGGCATGAGCCACGGTCGGTCGCTGGGGACGATCCCTTACCACAGTTAACAGCTCATGATGAGCGCGGCATTTTTAGGGCGGGGATGCGCCACGCTCACGCGGGTTTGATCGCCGTGGCCGAAGGTA
Source organism: Allobosea sp. (assembly GCA_024231975.1). Taxonomy (GTDB): domain Bacteria; phylum Pseudomonadota; class Alphaproteobacteria; order Rhizobiales; family Beijerinckiaceae; genus Allobosea. The sequence goes on along the minus strand of JAAEQB010000111.1, from coordinate 172,108 downwards.
AATCGCTGTTGCCGGAAAGAAACAGGCGCACGCGCCCCGGCCGAGTGGCCGGAGTGCGCTGCGGGGTATCCGTTCGAGACAGGGCCAGGAGCCCCGCCCCTCAGAGCTTGTAGCGGATCTGGTCGGTCCAGAAGCGCTCGAGGCGCAGCAGGGCGTTGTTCATCCGCTCGAAATCGTCGGCCGCGATGCCGCCGATCTGCTCGACCGTACGGACATGCTTGTCGTAGACGCCCTTGACGATGTTGTGCACCTCGCGGCCCTTGTCGGTCAGGCTGATGCGCACCGAGCGGCGGTCGATCCGCGAACGGGCATGGTGCAGGAAGCCGAGCTCGACCAGCTTCTTGACGTTGTAGGAGACGTTCGAGCCGAGATAGTAGCCGCGGGTGCGCAGCTCGCTGGCCGAGAGCTCGGCGTCGCCGATATTGTAGAGGAGCAGCGCCTGCACGCTGTTGACGTCGTCGCGGTTGCGGCGCTCGAACTCGTCCTTGATCACGTCGAGCAGCCGGCGATGCAGCCGCTCGACCAAGGTGAGAGACTCAAGATAAAGCGGCTTCACCTTGAGCTCAACACCTTCGGACGCAACCGGCTCCACAGTCTTTACATTGCTCTTCATGGTAATATCCCGCCTGTTGATTACCGGCCAGGATTTGTCTCCCGGTCCGCTTCTGAGAGACACCATAGGCGGGGCGGATGAAAACGAGTTTAAATATCAGGATGAATCAGGGATTTACCCATTTGGGTGAATCCAAAATGAACCGCAAGTCTCTTAAGCTAAAGCGATTCTTACCATCGCCCGCTGCATTCGAGACAGGCCGGAGGCCTCAGCCGTCCTGGTTTTCCGCCGCCCAGGTGGCGAGGAAATAGGCCAGCATCAGCGCGACATAGGTGCCGATCAAGGCAGGCGAAACCGTCAGCCAGCGCGGGAAGAAGAAGCCGAGCAGCAACTGGCTGACGGCGGCGAGCAGCCAGAGCACGCCGCCCCAGGTCGCGGTCAGCCAGAGGCCGACGCCGGCGACGAGATCGAAGACCGCGAAATAGACGGTGATCGCCTGGAAGGTCAGCGGGCGCGTCTCGAAGGCGGGGCCGGGCTCGAAGACCAGGCCGAGGCCGAGGATGGTCATCCAGTGCATCAGGCCCTTGCCGATCCAGACCACCGAGAGCAGGCGCAGCAGCCAGACCAGCAGCAGGCGCCAGCGGACCCGGCGCTTCGCCTCGCCCGGCTGGCCCGGGCCGCGCAGAACTTCGCCGTCGCGCACCGTCATCTCAGCTGCCCAGCGCCAGCTCGGCCGCGCTGAGCGGGGCGAAGTAGGCTGCCACCGCCGCCGGATCGAGCTCCTCCAGCGTCCGTGGCTGCCAGGACGGCGCCTGGTCCTTGTCGATCACCACGGCGCGCACCCCCTCGTAGAAATCGTGGCCGTGCGGAATGCGCGAGACGATGCGGAACTCGAGCTGCATTGCCTCCGCGAAACCGAGCGAAGCACCGCGGCGCATCTGCTCGAAGGCGATGGCGATGCTGGTCGGCGACTTCGCCCGGATGGTGGCGAGCGTCTTGGCGGCGAAGGTGTCGCCCGCAGCCGCCTTGGCGTCGAGCCGGCCGAGCACGTCCGACAGCGTCGCCGCGCCGAAGCAATGCGCGATGGTCGCACGCTCCGGCGCGAGCTTGCCCGGCCCTGGATCGGCGGCAAAACGGGCGATCGTGGCGTCGACGGGCTCTGAGCCGGTCAGCGCCTCGGCAAGCCCCGCCATGCGCGCGGAGGGAACCGCATGCGTCGCCAGCCCGAGCGCCAGCGCATCGGCCTGGCCGACACGATCGCCGGTCAAGGCGAGATAGATGCCGGCATGGTCCGGCAGGCGCGGCAAGGCATAGGTCGCGCCGACATCTGGGAAGAAGCCGATGCCGACCTCGGGCATGGCAAAGAGCCAGCGCTCGCCGGCGACGCGGTGGTTGCCATGCAGGGAGAGGCCGACGCCGCCGCCCATCACGATGCCGTCGACGAGTGCGACATAAGGCTTGGGATAGCTCTGGATGCGGGCGTTGAGGATGTATTCCTCGCGCCAGAAGGTCAGCATCTCGTCGTACTGCCCGGCCTTGCCGAGATCGTGCAGGCTGCGGATATCGCCGCCGGCGCAGAAGGCCTTCTCGCCGGCTCCGGTGACGACGATGCGCGTCACGGCTGGATCGTGTTCCCAGGCGTCGAGCGCCTTGGTCAGCTCGCGCACCATGGGAAGATTGAGCGCGTTCAGCGCCTTCGGGCGGTTGAGCAGGACGAAGCCGGCACTGCCGCGGATTTCACAGATGATGTCCTGATCCTGCGCCATGTCCGCCTCGACCCCGGTCCGTCAGGCGGTTCTGGAAGGCGGACCCCGGCTTGTCAACGCGAGCGCCGGCCCGGTCCCGTCCGGACTTTAGCGCACGGTGACGATGCCGCGGCCATAGCCGCCATGAGCCTTGGGCAGGACGACGCAGACCATCGCTCGGCCATGGCTCTGCTCGATCGAGGCCAGCGCCGCGACCTGCTCGGCATAGCTCTCGGTGGCGCGCAGGCCGGCGAGCGTGCCTTTGATCTCGCGCAGATTCCTGTCGAGCTTGTCCTGACCGACGCGCAGGGACGGGCAATGCCGCTCGGCATAGTCGGCGGAGGCGAGCGCGGTCGCGGTCTGCGCTTCGATCGCATCGCGGCGCGTCACCTCGGCTCGCGCGGCTGAAACGGCGAGTGCTCCCACCAGCATGGCGACAGCAAAGAGTTCCGGCCGCATCGCTCCCCTCCGTGACCGCAGGATCACCCGTTCCGGGCAGGCTTGCGCTGCTCTGGCCCGCTCTCGCGGCTGCGACCATCGCTCCTGTTTTGAGGGAGAGCTCATGTGCTAAGGGATCGCCGACAATCCATTATCGCATTCACGGCGGAGGCGTCGATGACTTCCCGGGTACAGCCCCTCTCCACGCCGCAGGCCGCAACCACCGCTGCGGATTCGCTCGGCCTGACCCGGCGCATGCGCCGCAACCGCAAGGCCGAATGGTCGCGCCGGCTGGTGCGTGAGAACCGCCTCAGTACGGACGACCTGATCTGGCCGATCTTCCTGATCGATTCCGCGGAAGCCGTCTCTCCCGTCGCCTGGATGCCGGGTGTCGACCGGCTCAACATCGACGAGGCGGTGCGCCAGGCCGAGGCCGCCGCGAAGCTCGGCGTCCCGGCGATCGCGCCCTTCCCCTATGTCGACAGGAGCTTGCGCGACGAGACCGGCTCGGAAGCGCTCAACAGCCGCAACCTGATGTGCCGGGCGGTCCGCGCGATCAAGGCGGCGGTGCCGGAGATCGGCATCATCTGCGACGCGGCGCTCGACCCCTACACCTCGCATGGCCATGACGGCGTGATGGATGGCGAGCGCATCCTGAACGATGCCAGCGTCGGCATCCTCGTCCGGCAGGCGCTGGCTCTCGCCGACGCCGGTGCCGACGTGATCGCCCCCTCCGACATGATGGACGGGCGCGTCGGCGCGATCCGCGGCGCGCTCGACGCCAGCGGCCATGAGGACGTGCAGATCATGGCCTATTCGGCCAAGTATGCCTCGGCCTATTACGGCCCGTTCCGCGACGCGATCGGCACCAACGCCACGCTGATCGGCGACAAGCGCACCTATCAGATGGACCCGGCCAATACCGACGAGGCGATCGCCGAGGTGGCGCTCGATCTCGAAGAGGGCGCCGACATGGTGATGGTCAAGCCCGGCCTGCCCTATCTCGACGTGATCGCGCGAGTGAAGGACACCTTCTCGGTGCCGACCTTCGCCTACCAGGTCTCCGGCGAGTACGCGATGATCATGGCGGCCGCCAACAATGGCTGGCTCGACGGCGACAAGGCGATGCTGGAGAGCCTGCTCTCCTTCAAGCGCGCCGGCGCCGATGGCGTGCTGACCTATTTCGCGCCGAAAGTCGCCAGGATGTTGAAGGAACGCGGCTGAGCTAGCCCGGCAGGCGATAGACGGAGACGTGCGAGCGCGACTCCGCCGTGAAGGGCGCCCCGCTCCAGTCCGCATGCCGGCTTTCGAGCTCGAAGCCGGCCAGCTGCGCCATCAGGTCGAGCTCCGCCGGCCAGATGTAGCGGTGGGGCGAGCGAAACAGCTCGGCCCGCTTGCCCTCCCCGAACCGGACATGGTGCGAAACCAGCCGTTGGTTCAGCACGTCATAGGTATCGAGGGCGATATAGCCTGCCTCCGATTGCCAGACGACCGCCTGCTGCCCGGGCGGCAGCTTGCGCAATTCCGGCACCCAGAGCTCGATCACGAAACGGCCTCCCGGCGAGAGATGGCGCGCCGCATTGCGGAAGCAGGCGACCTGCTGCGCTTGCGTCAGCAGGTTCGAGATTGTGTTGTAGACGAGGTAGACGAGCGAATAGCTGCCGGGAACGGTCGCGGTGGCCATGTCGCCGAGAACGACGGGGATCGTCGCTTCATCGACCTTGGTCCGCAGCTCGGCGATCATCGCGGCTGAGAACTCGATGCCCGCCACCGGCACGTTCCGCTGGCTGAGCGGCACGGCGACGCGGCCAGTCCCGATCGCGAATTCGAGCGCCCTGCCACCCTCCGCCAGCTGCGCCAGTCGTTCGACCGCCGGCTCCAGCACCTCCGGCGAGAACATCCCGGTCCCCGGCGTGTCATAGGTCCTGGCCGCCTCAGTGCCCCAGATCTCGTCCTGCTGCATGACCATCGTCCTGTCGCGTTGCCGGCCCGATCGGATGTGCGCGGCCTTCCCGATTTATCAAGCCCCGTGATTGCGCATGCAGGCAGCATCGCAACGAGTTCCAACGCCTCGGTTCTCGCGCTAGCGTGCGCCGCGATGCGCGCCCTGCTCACGTCGATTCTGCTCTGCCTCGCGCTCGCCTCCTGCGGGCGCTTCGACACCGATCAGATTCGCGCCTGCCGGCTGGCGATCCCGGCACTGAACCCGACCGATACCGTCATCACCATCGAGGGCACCGGCAGCGGCCCGCGCGCCGACATCCTGCGCATCGTCTACCGGGCGCAGGCGCCGGACGAGCAGCCACGGCGGCGCACGATCGACTGCATCTTCGCCGGTGAAGGCACCACGCTGCAACGCGGCGCGCTGGCGGGCCTCGCCTCAGACGGCGTGCCGATGACCGACGCCAGCTTCCTGCTGCTGCGGCGCTTCTATCTCGAATACAAGGCCGAACCGCCGGTCGATCCCGGCATGTCGCCCGGCGCCGACCTCATCACCGTGCCACCCGGCCTTGCCTATGGCCTGCAGCAGGGCCTGGCCGCCCTGCCCTCGGCCGCGATCTACGCGCTGCTCGCCAGCGCCTATGCCCTGATCTACGGGCTCAACGGCCGCATCCTCTTGACCTTCGGCGAGTTCTCGGCGCTGGGAGCACTCGCCGCGGTGGTCGGCGTGGCGCTGACCCTGTCGCTTTCGGTCTCGACGCCAGTCTCGGGCCTGTTCATCGCCTTCGCCGTCGCGATCGCCGTCAGCGCACTGCACGGCTTCGCCATGGGCCGCTTCGTGCTGCGCCATCTCGACAAGAGCAATGGCCAGCAGGTGCTGATCGCGACGATCGGGCTCGCCATCGCGTTATCCGAGTACCTACGCCTCGCGCAGGGCGCCGAATTGCGCTGGCTGCCGCCGGTGTTCAACGAGCCGCTGCCGCTGGTGCGGGCCGAGCAGTTCATCGTCACCGCGACGCCGGTCTCGCTCGCCATGGCGGGGCTCGGCTTCTCGGCCGCGACCTGCCTCATCCTCTATCTCGCCCGCTCGTCCTATGGCCGGGCCTGGCGCGCGGTCTCCGACGATGCCAAGACCGCCTCGCTGTTCGGGATCGATCCCGGCGCGGTGCACGATCGGGCGCTGATCATCGCCTGCGCCATCTGTGGCGCGGCCGGCGTCATCGTCACGGTGATCTATGGCGGCATGGGCTTTTCCGGCGGCTTCACGCTCGGCCTCAAGGCGCTGGTCGCGGCCGTGCTCGGCGGCATCGGCTCGGTGCCCGGTGCCTGCCTGGGCGGCCTCGCCATCGCCGCCTTCGAGGTGCTGTGGTCAGCGACGATGCCGCTCGAACAGCGCGACATCGCGGTCTATAGCTTGCTCGCCGTGACGCTGATCCTGCGCCCCGGCGGCTTCTTCGGCGACGGCGCGCTGACGCCGCGCCAGGTCTGAAAAACGATACTACGGGGTGACGGATGGGCAGCGGCTTCGCGATCAGCTTCGCCGATATCGAGGCGGCTGCGCAGACCATCGCAGGCCATGTGCTGAAGACGCCGCTGATGCCGGCGCCGCGCCTGTCGGCGCTGACCGGCGCAGAGGTCTTCGTCAAGCACGAGAACATGCAGGCGACGGCCTCCTTCAAGGAGCGCGGCGCGGTCAACAAGCTGCTCAGCCTGAGCGAAGACGAGAGGCGCCGCGGCGTCATCGCCATGTCGGCTGGCAACCATGCCCAGGCGGTCGCCTATCACGCCAGGCGGTTCGGCATCCCTGCGACCATTGTCATGCCGGAGACGACGCCGCTGGTGAAGGTCGAGAACACCCGCGCCCATGGCGCCGAGGTCGTACTGTTCGGCGAGACGCTCTACGAATCCACGCAAAAGGCGCGCGAGATCGCTGCCGAAAAGAGCCTCGTCTTCGTCCACCCTTACGACGACGCCGCGGTGATGGCTGGCCAGGGCACCGTCGCGCTGGAGATGCTGCACGAGCTGCCCGAACTCGACACCCTGCTGATCCCGCTCGGCGGCGGTGGGCTGATGGCCGGCAACGCCATCGCCGCCAAGGCGCTGAAGCCGTCGATCGAGATGACCGGCGTCGAGGCGGCGCTGTACCCCTCCTTCCACAATGCCGTGGATGGCGCCGACCTGCCGATCGGCGGAGCGACGCTGGCTGAGGGCATCGCGGTCAAGACCGTCGGCGCACAGACCCTGCCGGTGGTGAAGGCGCTGGTCTCCGACATCGTCCTCGTCGGCGAGGACCTGATCGAGCGCGCCGTCAACGCCTGCGCGACATTACAGCACACGCTCGCCGAAGGCGCCGGCGCCGCCGGCCTTGCCGCGATGCTTAAGCAGCCGGAGCGCTACCGCGGCCGCAAGGTCGGGCTCGTGCTCTCCGGCGGCAATATCGATGCGCGCCTGCTCGCAGCGATCATGGTGCGCGAGCTCGAACGCGAGCAGCGCATCGCCGCCTTCCGCCTCACCGCCAGCGACCGGCCGGGACTGCTCGGCAAGGTCGCGAGCCTGTTCGGCACGCTCGGCGCCAACATCCTCGAAGTCAGCCATGGCCGGCTCTTCCTCGACGTGCCGGCCAAGGGCGTGATGCTCGACGTCACCATCGAGACCCGCGACGAAGCGCACACCGCCGCGATCGAGGAAGCACTGCGGCAGGAAGGCTTCGCGCCCAGGCGGATTTACCCCCGCGGCCTTGCGGGACCGGCTGGCTGATGGGGCCGGCTCATTCCGGCCAGCCGAGGCGGCCGAGGTCCCGCGTGCCGTCCACGATGCGGACGATTTGGACGCCACTGTCGACTAGGCGATAGAGCACGAGCCAACGTTCGACGACGAGGCCGCGCGCGCCCTCGCCGATCTCGGGCCGAGCGGCGCCGATCTCGCGATGCTGCGATAACTTGTTTGCGCGCCGCTCGATGCAATCGAGAACTGCATCGGCGAGCCCGGCATTGTCGCGGGCGATCCAGAGCCAGATGTCGAGAAGATCCTGTTTCGCCCGCTTGCTATAGTGGACGAAGCTCATGCGATTTCAGACTTTCGCAGAGAGGCGCCGACGACCTTCAGCCTTGATGGCGGCCAGATCAAGCTCGCCACCATCGCCGCTTTCGACGCCCTCCTTCCAGGCCTGCTGCAGCCAGCGCAGCTTCTCGGCCTCCTGCTCGTCATGCTTTTCGAGCAGGCGCAGCGCCTCCCGCACGACCTCACTAGAGGAGGTATAGCGGCCGGTCTCCACCTTCGCCTTGATGAAGCGGAGCAGTTCCTCCGGCAGCGATACGTTGATGTTCATGGCCGATCTCCGATCGTTCGAGTGTGGGATCGACCACAGGCTTTAGCAAGGTTTGTTATCGCCGACGCTTGGCCCATTCGCGCCAAAACGGCGCGGCTCTTCACCAATGGCCTTGCGGAACCGGCTGGCTGATCAAACATTATTGCTTGGTGGGCCATCTCGGCCCCTGAGCAATGAGGAATTCAACGTCGATGTCGAACCCGTCCTATCGCCAGCCGCCGATCGTCGCGCTGGAGGACCGGCCGCTGCAGGATACGCGCGGCGTGCTCGGCTCGCGCCTGTTCGCCTGGATCGGCGACGTCGTCGTGCTGTTCATCCTCGGCAGCATGGTCTGGTTCCTGCTCGCGATCCTGGGCATCGTCACCTTCGGCCTGACCTGGCTGCTGATGGGCGGCGCGACGATCGCAGTCGCGCTCGGCTATGCCGCCATCACCATCGGCGGGCGCAAGCAGGCGACGCTCGGCATGCGCATGGCCGGTCTTCGGGTCGAGACAGCTTCGGGCGGCCGGCCCGATGCGCTGGCGGCTGCGGTGCACGCACTGTTCTTCTATGTCGCCGCCGGCACGGTCGGCCTCTGGTTCCTCGATGTCGCCTGCGGGCTGGTGCGCGAGGACCGACGCCTCGGTCACGACATCCTGACCGGGCTGGTGGTCGTGCGCGCCTGAGGCGCGCGCTCACCCACCCGGCGCTCCCCCACCCAAGCCCTCATCCTGAGGAGCCGCGTCAGCGGCGTCTCGAAGGATGCTTCAGGAGGCTCGGGAACCAGCTGGAGCATCCTTCGAGACGCGCTCTTGCAGAGCGCTCCTCAGGATGAGGGCTGGAGGGTGTCAACCAATCGACACATTTCAAAAGCGGTACCGCAGCAACAGCCCGATACGTGCCAGCGGCGGGATCAGCGAGAAGAACTGCATCGCAAAGCGCGCCGGCCAGGACATCCGGGCAATCTGGGCCGGGTCGTAGCCGTCAGGGTCATAGGCCGTGAGCTCGGTGACCAGTTCAAGGCCCGGTACCTGCCGTTCAAGCTCAGCGGGATCGGCGAGTGACCAGTGCAGCACCGCGCCGGTCGCCTTGATCGAGGGCTGCAGGGCGATCAGCTTGAGGCCGAGCGGACTATAGGCGTCGAAGACGATCTCGCCCGCGGGGAAGTGCCGTACCAATCGCTCCAGCAGCAGCGGCACTTCCTCCTCGGGTAGGTAGGGCAGCAGCCCCTCGGCCACGATCATCGCCGGGCGATCCCGCGGCACGCCGTCGAGCCAACCCAGTTCGGTCACCGAACTGCCGAGCAGGTGATAACCGTCGCGCTCCGGATAGAGCTTTTTGCGGAGCGCGATCACCTCCGGGTAATCGACATCGTACCAGTCGATGCCAGCCGGCGGGTCGATCCGGAAGATACGGCTGTCGAGTCCGCAGCCGAGATGCAGGACGATGGCATCGCCACGGCTTGCGAGAAACTCGCGCGTCCAGCCGTCGAGCGTATGGGCGCGCATGGCGAGCCCGACCATCAAATCGCGATCGACCTTGAGCCTGGCGAAATCATAGTCGAGCCGCGCCGCGGCCTCGGCGGCGAAACGGTCCCTGAGCAGGGAATCCGGCAGCAGGCTCTCGCCGGCCTTGGCCCAGAGCGTGATCAGCAGGGTTTCCTTCTCACGGGTCAACGCGACCGTTTCGGTCTGCATCGCATCCCCCTGTTTCCGGGGGCTTCCCGGCCTTTTCGCGCCAGCAGACTAGCACCGACGCCAAGGTTATCCCATGCGGTGCGGCCGCCGCAGGCTTGCCGCTTGTTGCCGCCGCGCCGACTGCTAAACTCAGGTTGAATTCGGCGGTTCCGGAGCCTGCCTCACGTGACACGTCCTTTGCGGGATGCCCCGCAATTCTACCTGACCTCGCCGACGCCCTGCCCCTATCTGCCGGGCCGCGAGGAGCGCAAGGTGTTCACGCACCTCGTCGGTGCGCGGGCGCGCGACCTCAACGACGTGCTCTCGCAAGGCGGCTTCCGGCGCTCGCAGAGCATCGCCTACCGCCCAGCCTGCGAGACCTGCCGGGCCTGCATCTCGGTCAGGATCGTCGTCGCCGATTTCCGGCCGTCGCGCACCTTCCGCAAGATCCTCTCACACAACAGCGACCTGATCGGCGAGGCGCTGCCGCCGCAGCCGCGCTCGGAGCACTATTCGCTGTTCCGCGGCTATCTCGATGATCGCCATCCCGAAGGCGGCATGGCGACGATGTCGGCGCTCGACTTCGCCATGATGGTCGAGGACACCCATGTCGAGACCAGCCTGATCGAATACCGCAGGCGCGGCCCCGATAGCGGCTTCACCGGCCGCGGCCAGGGCGACCTCTTCGCCTTCGCCCTCACCGACCGGCTGAGCGACGGGCTCTCCATGGTCTATTCGGTCTACGACCCCGCGCTCGAAGCGCGCTCGCTCGGCACCTTCATGGTGCTCGAGCATGTCGAGCGCGCCCGCAAGCTCGGCCTGCCCTATGTCTATCTCGGCTACTGGGTCGAGGGCTCGCCCAAAATGGCCTACAAGGCCCGCTTCCTGCCGCAGGAGCGCCTGATGCCGCAGGGTTGGGAACGGGTGGGCTGAGGCTGCCTCGCGCGATCGCGCATGCCGTTCCGCCAACACAATCAGAACGAGAAAATAGCCAATTTCGGCAATTTAAATCGTTTAATACGCACGCCAGCGCTGCAAAATCCGCACTTGCCGGGCGCGCGCCCCTCTGCGCAAGGTGCTCCCAAGGCCGCCGGAGCGGCCGTTACCGGAGGAACCATGACGGATACGCTGACCGAGCGCCTCGAACGCTGCTACACCGGCATCATCCACGACACGATGCGCGCCATGGGCCTGAAGGACTTCACCTTGCCGCCGGCGCTGCGCCCGCTGCTGCCCGGCGTGAAGCTGGCCGGCCCGGCCTTCACCGTCGAGGGCAAGACCGGCGAGTTCGACGCACACGAGACCCTGCTCGGCTGGACCGGCCTGCTCTCCGCCGCCAAGCCCGGCCATGTCTGGGTCTGCCAGCCCAACACCGAGGAGGTCGCGCTGATGGGCGAGCTCTCGGCCGAGACGCTGAAGAACAAGGGCGTGCGCGGCTGCGTCATCGACGGCCTGTCCCGCGACACCGAATTCATGGTCGAGATGGGCTTCCAGGCCTATTTCAAGGCCTATACGCCGCGCGACATCGTCGGCGTCTGGCTGCCCAAGGCGGTCGACGAGCCGATCAAGATCGGCGAGGTCTGGATCCGGCCGGGCGACTACATCCTCGCCGACCGCGACGGTGTCGTTCGCATTCCCGTGGAGATCATCGAGGAAGTGCTGGAGAAGTCCGAGACGGCGATCTCGGCCGAGAACAAGGTCCGCACCGCCATCCTCGCCGGCACCGATCCCCAGCAGGCCTATCTGCAATTCGGCAAGTTCTGATGCCCCAGCACGATCCCCGCCTGATCCTGCTCGACCCGCGCGACAACGTCTTCGTCGCGCGCACCCGCCTGCCGGCGGGCGAGACCATCGAGACCGGCACGGGTCCGGCGGTGATCGACCGCGACATCGCGCTCGCCCACAAGATCGCCCGGCGCGCCATCGCGCCCGGCGAGAAGATCCTGAAATACGGCGCGCCGATCGGCGTGGCGACGATCGCCATCGCGGCCGGCCACCATGTCCATGTCCAGAACATGAAGAGCGACTACACGCCGACCTATCATCTCGAGGACGAGCGCAAGGCGGGAGCGGCACAATGAGCGAGCTCAGGGGCTACCTCCGCAGCGACGGCCGCAAGGGCATCCGCAACGTCGTCGCCGTCGCCTATCTGGTCGAGTGCGCCCACCATGTCGCGCGCGAGATCGCCCTGCCCTGGCGCGAGCACGAGGTCCACGCCATCGGCTTCCCGGGCTGCTACCCCAACCCTTACGCCGAGCGGATGATGGAGCAGCTCTGCACCCATCCCAATGTCGGAGCGGTGCTCTTGGTCTCGCTCGGCTGCGAGAGCTTCAACAAATACGCGCTGGAGCGGGTGGTACGCGCCACCGGCCGGCCGGTGAAGACCATCGTGATCCAGGGCACCGGCGGCACGCGCGCCTCGATCAAGGAAGGCCGCGCCTGGGTGGAGGAGCAGCGCATCGCGCTCGACGCCGCCGAGACCGTGCCGATGCAGGTCAGCGAGCTGGTGATCGGCACCGTCTGCGGCGGCTCGGACGGCACCTCCGGCATCACCGGCAACCCGGCGGCCGGCCGCGCCTTCGACCAGCTCATCGCCGAGGGCGCCTCCTGCATCTTCGAGGAGACCGGCGAGCTGATCGGCTGCGAGCACATCATGGCGGCGCGCGCGATCACGCCCGAGCTCGGCGTCGAGCTGGAGAAATCGGTGGCCAAGGCGGCGCGCTATTACGCGACGCTCGGCTACGGCTCCTTCGCCGCCGGCAATGCCGAGGGCGGGCTCTCGACCATCGAGGAGAAGTCGATGGGCGCCTATGCCAAGTCCGGGGCATCGCCGATCTCGGGGCTGCTCAAGCCCGGCGACGTGCCGCCGCGCGGCGGGCTCTATCTGCTCGACGTCGTGCCGGATGGCGAGGTCCGCTTCGGCTTCCCCAACATCAACGACAATGCCGAGATCGCCGAACTGATCGCCTGCGGCGCGCATTGCGTGCTCTTCGTCACCGGGCGCGGCTCGGTCGTCGGCTCGGCGATCTCGCCGGTGGTGAAGATCTGCGCCAATCCGGAGACCTATCGCCGGATGAGCGACGACATGGACGTCGATGCCGGCCGCATCCTCGAAGGCCGGGCCAGCCTCGACGAGGTCGGCACGGAGATCCGCAATCTCGTCGTCTCGCTGGCGCAGGGTGGACGGACCAAGTCGGAAGAGCTCGGCCATCAGGAGTTCATCCTGACCTACAAGAGCTTCGAGCCGCTCGGCCCGGCCTGCCTGCCGGCGGCGTAAACCGAGAGAGCCTTGCGCGGTCCTTGACCCCTCCTCCGGGCCCGAACTAACCTTGGGTCATGGGGGACGGGCAGGATCGAAGACCATGCCGCTCAGCTCGCCGCGCTTTTCGAAGAATGACCGGCTCAGGAAGGCCGCCGAGAACGCGCCGCCGCTGAAGCAGGGCGAGCGCGGCGATGCCGTCGCCATCATCCAGCTCGCTCTGATCGATCTCGGCATGGCGATGCCGAACTCGACCGGCCAGGGCCGCACCCTGCCCGACGGCATCTTCGGCCCGGAAACGGCGAACCGGGTGCGCAGTTTCCAGACGGCCAATGGACTCGTCGCCGACGCCATCGTCGGGCCGCTGACCTTGGCGGCGCTGGAGCGCGCCATCATCGCGGTGAGCGCCCTCAACCGGCGCGCCGAAGCCGCCAAGGCGCGCACGCACAGCGCAGCGGTTCGCTAGATCGACGCCCCGCCCGAAGACATCAGACAGCCGGATAACCGCAGGAGAAGCCATGGTTGTCGCGATCGCTCCCGGCACCGCCACGATCACCGCCAGCAAGGGCGGCTCACGTACCGACATCCATGTCGGCACCGAGCACGCTTTGCTGCACTGCACGACCAACGCTCGCCGCGCCGCGGCCGACGATCCGGCTGGGCATCCCGGCCACACCGGCCCGATGATCACCTGCACGGGCAGCGTGCTGATGTCGGGCGATCCCGCCAACCAGCAGGACAAGATCGACCTGACGACCAACTGGGAATTCGGGATGATCCTCGTCGCCGACATCGTCGTCTACGAGGCGCACTATGCCGGGCGGATGGCCAATGAAGGCAGCATCGTCGTCAACCTCAAATCCGCCTTCGGCACCAATCCGTCGCTGGACGGCGACGGCGACCTGCCGACCGTCGACGAGATGATCTTCGACCCGAGCAATCAGGTCATCACCGACCAGACCACCGGCACCAAGGGCTTCCTGGTGACCTACAAGCTCGGCGACCACCCCAACAACCCATTCCCCCTGCGCCAGACCAACAGCAAGGTGCCTGCGCCGAACTTCCTCCACACGGCACGGCGCGACGAAGGCTTCATCGCCTATTTCGTCGCACGGGAACGCGGCTCGACGGTGCATCATCTGGCGCGGATCGGCTGGCACATCATCTGGCATGGCACGCTCGGCTGGACCACGCCGACCGCGAAGCCGACCATCAGCATGGTGACCTCGCGCATCGATATCGGCCAGCCAACCACCGACGCGGTCGAGAACACTGCCTTCCCCAAATCGGCGGCCATCGCCAAGAACCCGCAGCGGCCGACCTGCAACGAGCAGGACGGCACCGCCTTCGACAGGGGCTATGGGACCGGAGCGAGAGAGCCGGTGCGGACCGAGTCGACAACGCGCCCCGGCAACCTGCCGAGCAACTTCTTCCCAACACCATAGGCCTGCAGCGCCAGCGCCAGCCGATTATACAACCTGTACGAATTTATCTAAATTATACACCTATAGATTGCAAATATTGCTTGGAAATACCAGAAATTCTTCGCTCGGCTTAAGACTAAATCAAACGGCGCTGCGGCAGGCTGCGCGGACTGGCGTCAGAATGCCGCCGGAGCCCTGTGGAAGAATCCATGCTGCAGACCCTCACCCGCATGCCGGCGGAGATGTCGTCCGATTCCCGGCGCAAGCTCCTCAACGCAGTGACCGACCTTTTCCTGCTCGATTCCGATCCGAGCGAGGAATCGAAGGACCATTACGGCGACATCGCCCTGCGCTCGCTGCCGCATCTCGATACGGATGGCCGCCGCGAATACGCCGACTCGGTCGCCGCCACGGGCAGCCTGCCGCGGCCGGTCGCCGTATCGCTGGCGAACGATGCCGATGCCGGCGTTGCGCGGCTCGTGCTCAAGCTCTCCCCGGTCCTGACCGACACCGACCTCGCGGCCATCGCGATCAGCCAGACGCAGGCGCATCTCGCCGCGATCGCCGAACGCGCCCGCCTGTCGGAAGGGGTCACCGATATCCTGGTCGAGCGTGGCGACAGCGCCGTGCTGCGTACCGTTTCGGGCAATGAGGGCGCGCAATTCTCGGATCGCGGCTTCGACCGGCTGCTGCAGCGCGGCGGCGACGATGCGGCGGTCAGCGAGGCGCTGTCGCGCCGCTCCGACCTGTCGCCGCAGCGGGCCGAACGGGTGCTGCGGATCGTCGAGCAGATGTCCGATCCTGCCACCGAGACCGGTTCGCACCAGGGCGCGGCGATGGCGCGGCAGGCGCGCCAGCAGCGCCGCGAGGTCCGGCTGCTGATCGCCGATCTCCAGGCCGGCACGCGCAGCCTCGGCGAAGTCGTCGACATGCTGGCGGAGGAGGATCGCGCCTTCCACCTCGCCCAGGTGATCGCCATCAGCGCCGACATCACCAACGAGCAGGCCCTGCGCGTGCTGATGCAGCGCGACGTCAGCGGCATCGCCGTGGTGGCGCGCATGCTCGGTCTCGGCAAGGACAGCTTCAACGCCATCCTGCAGTTGCGCGGGCGCCGGCTCTATTTCAAGGCCAAGGACATCGAGGACGATCTCAAGGCCTATGAAGAGCTCGACACGGCCACCGCCGAGCGGACGATGCGGTTCCTGCGCCTCAAGACCAAGCTGGGCTGACGACCGGATGTCGCGCCACAAAAGCGCGACAATCCCACCCTCACCTGCTATGTCATGAGCATGATCCCGGCCATCGGTACCGCCCGCACGACGTTTCTTTCAGCCGGCGCTGCCCTGGCCGCGCTGCTGGCGACCGGCGCCCCGGCGCAGGCCCAGGCCTTCCTGCCGCTCTCAGGCTTCGGCATCCTGCCCTCCTTCGCCTGGTCACAGCCGACCCTGTCGCCCGGCGGCGTCAAATGGGAAGGCTCCTATGCCCGCATCTCGAGCGGCTTCCAGGTCACCAGCTCGAAGCATTTCGGAACGTCTGCCGGCCCTGTGATCGGGCTGGAAGCCGGCAAGATGTGGCGCGACGGCGACTTCGTCTACGGCGTCTCCGGTGCGCTCGAATTCGCGCCTGCCTTCGGTGGCTACGCCAATCCCGGCTTCAACCGCGCGAGCTACACCCGCGACATCGCCGGCATCTTCCAGCTCAAGGCCGGCGTGTTCGCGACGCCCGACGTGCTGCTCTACACCACGGTCGGGCTAGCCGCGGCCAACGACACCTTCCGCTATGGCGCGACGCAGTTCTCGGCGCCGTTCTCGCGCTCCGACATCGCCGTCAGGCCAGAAGCGCGCGCCGGCATCGAATGGGCCGTGACCAACAACATCACGCTCGGGCTTGAAGTCGGAGTGGTCGGGTCCGCGATCCGCTGAGGACGCGATTCAAGGCGCTGCGGGCTTGATTCAAGCTGCGGGCATAAGTCTTTGAAACAGTGTCATTCTCGGGCGTAGCGAAGCGCAAACCCGAGAATCTCATGACGAGAGGGCTCCGATCGGCGCCTCCTCCGGTCCGAGATGCTCGGGTCAAGCCCGAGCATGACGCTTGTCCTTTATCCCCCGAACTTGTTGTTCTTCGGGAAGCCCTTGGGCGGCAGGCGGCCGGCCTCGGCGCGATGCCCGAGCCATTCGAGCAGTTCGGCCTGCGCCACCGTCCAGGTCCGGCCGGACGTGTCGAGCCAGGTCAGCCCGTCCTCCAGCTTGAAGGTCTTGGCGTCGGACAGGCCGCCATCCTTGTAGCGCTGCAGCTTGACGCCCTTGCCGCGGCTCATCTCGGCGACCTCGGAGATCGGGAAGCAGAGCAGCTTGCGGTTCTGGCCGATGATCGCGACATGATCGCCCTCGGCCGGCACCGCCAGCATCGCCGCGACCGGCGCGTCGACGTTCAGCACCTGCTTGCCCTTGCGGGTGTTGGCGACGACGTCATCGGTCGGCACGACGAAACCACGCCCCTCGGTCGTCGCCACCAGCAGCTTCAAGCCGGCTCTGTAGGGAAAGGCCGCGACGATGTCGGCGCTCTCTTCCAGCTCGATCATCAACCGGATCGGATCGCCGAAGCCGCGCCCGCCGGGCAGCTTCGAAGCCTCCAACGTGAAGACCTTGCCATTGGTCGCCATCACCAGGATCTTGGCGGTGGTCTCGCTGAAAAAGGCCGTGTGCAGGCCGTCATCGCCCTTGAAGGACAAGGTCGAGAGGTCCTGGACATGGCCCTTGAGCGCCCGAATCCAGCCCTTCTTCGAGATCACCACCGTCACCGGCTCGCGCTCGACCATGGCCTGGGTCAGGTCGATATCGGCGGTGTCGGGCATGTCGGCGAAGGTCGTGCGGCGCTTGCCGATCGCCGTCTCCGGGCCGAACAGCTTCTTCACCTCGCGGATGTCCCAGGAGATGGTCTTCCACTGCTGCGCCTCAGAGGCGAGCAGGCCCTCGATCTGGCCCTTTTCCTGAGTCAGCTCCTCGAACTCGGTCTTGAGCTGCATTTCCTCGAGTTTGCGCAAGGCGCGCAAGCGGGTGTCGAGGATGGCGTTGGCCTGGACCTCGTTGAGCTCGAAGGCCTTCATCAGCTCGATCTTGGGCTCGTCCTCCTCGCGGATGATTTTGATCACCCGGTCGAGATCGAGATAGACGATCAGCAGGCCGGCGAGGATTTCGAGGCGCTTCTCGATCTGGCCGAGGCGGAAGCGCGAGCGACGCTGCAAGACCTCGCGGCGATGGTCGAGCCAGGCGCGCAGCGCTTCCGCAAGGCTGAGCACGCGCGGCACCACGCCGCCGGTCAGCACGTTCATGTTCATCGGAATGCGCGCTTCCAGCTCGGAGAGCCTGAAGAGCGATTCCATCATCAGATTGGCGTCGACATTGCGGGCGCGCGGCTCGATGACGACGCGGATGTCTTCCGCGGATTCGTCGCGCAAGTCCGCGACCAGCGGCAGCTTCCGCTCGTTGAGCAGCTCGGCGATCTTCTCGATCAGCCGGCCCTTCGAGACTCCATAGGGAATTTCGGTGACGACAGCGAACCAGGTGCCGCGGCCCTGATCCTCGACATGCCAGCGTGCTCGCGTGCGGAAGGCGCCGCGGCCGGTGCGGTAGGTCTCGATCATTGAGGAGCGAGACTCGACGATGATGCCGCCGGTCGGGAAATCGGGCCCCGGCACGAAGGTCATCAACTGCTCGGACGTCGTGTCCGGGTGCTGGATCAGGTAGAGCGCCGCGTCGCAAAGCTCGGCGGCATTATGCGGCGGGATCGAGGTCGCCATGCCGACCGCGATGCCCTGCGAGCCGTTGGCGAGCAGGTTCGGGAAGGCCGCCGGGAGCACCATCGGCTCCTCGTCCTCGCCGTTGTAGGTCTCGCGGAAATCGACCGCGTCCTCCTCGATCCCGTCGAGCAGAAGGCGCGCGACCTCGGTCATGCGCGCTTCGGTGTAGCGGTAGGCGGCGGCGTTATCGCCGTCGATATTGCCGAAATTGCCCTGGCCGTCGACGAGCGGATAGCGCTGGGCGAAGTCCTGCGCCAGGCGCACCAGCGCGTCGTAGACCGACTGGTCGCCATGCGGGTGGAACTTACCGATGACGTCGCCGACGATGCGGGCGCACTTCTTGTGGACCTGGCCGGGATCGAGCCGGAGCAGGCGCATGGCGTGCAGGATGCGGCGATGGACGGGCTTCAGCCCGTCGCGCGCATCCGGCAGGGCGCGATGCATGATCGTCGAAAGCGCATAGGCGAGATAGCGCTCTTCGAGCGCGCTCTTCAGATCGACGCGTTCGGCTTCCTCCTCCGGAGGCGGCTCGACGGGTTTGCCCATGTTCTACCAACCTAGTTCGACACGCGGCCCAGCTGAAGGGCCGACACCGGTCCATACCTCGCAAGGACGAGGGAATAAGGGCCCGAATCACTTGATGCAACGATGTAGCCGCGATGCAAGCGACGCAAAGCGCCGCAGCCCGAAAACCAGCGGAAATCAGTGGATTCTCGCCGCAAGCTCCAGTAGCCGCGCCCGCTCGGGCGGCTCCTGCAAGCCGCGCGGCGCGTAGAGGTCGCGCCGCAGGAAGAACCCGGTCAGGGCAAAGCCGGCGGCGATCTCGGCCGGCGCCGGCCGGCGAGCGCCCTGCCCCTCGCTCAGGAAGGCCGGCAGGCCGAGGAGCCGGTCGAGATAGGGCTCGGCTGCCTTGCGGCTGACCGCCTTGCCCGATTTCGGCGAGACATGGGTCAGGTCCTCGCGCAGGCCGGTGACCGCGCAGCGTTCGAGCGCGAGCCCGTAGCCGAGCTCGGAGAGCATGGCGAGCTCGAAGCGCACCATCAGCGCCGGCGCGATCGCGATCTCGTCGAGATGGGCGAGCAGCACCGAGAGGCCCTCATAGAGACCGGGGTGCGGATCGCGCTCCGGCAGCAGGCGCAGCAGCCCGGCGACATTGGCGAGCCCGTAGAGCGCGACCGGCTGGGCCATCAGCCTCGCTGCATGCGAGGTCAGGAGCTCGACCTTGTACTCGCCGAGATGCTCGTCGAGCCGGGCCCGCCAGGTCAGCGAGACGAGGTTGCCGGGCTGCAGCACCGGCTGCTGCTTGCTGGAGCGGCCGCCGCGCACGAGACCGAGATGGCGGCCATGGTCACGCGTCATCACCTCCAGGATCACGGCGCTCTCGCCGTGCCGCCGGACGCCGATGATCGTGCCCTCGTCGCTCCATTCCATGCGGAGAGAGTTAGGGTGCCGCTCACACCCAGGTCAAATGACGCGAGTCGTCCCGGGCGCAGCGAAGCGAAGACCCGGGACCCATTCCTGAACCTCTTTCGGAAAGGCTCCGGAATGGATCCCGGATCGGCGCGGCTTCGCCGCTTGTCCGGGATGACCCGTGTTGGAAAACGTCACACCACGTACTGCGCGATCCCTCCCCCGAAGGACCAGTCCTCGCGCTTGACCTCGACGAGGTTGATGAAGATGTCGTCGGGCTTCAGGCCCGGCTCCTTCTGCAGGTTCTCGGCGATGGCGGCGTAGAGCGCCTTCTTCTGGGTGACGCCGCGGGTATTGGCGACGGTCAGCTGGATGATCACCAGAGCGTCGCTGCGGTTGAAGCCGAAATAGTTGTTGTCGAAGATGAACTCCTCGGCCTCGTGCTGGTGCACCACCGCGAAGAGGTCGTTCTCCGGCACCTCATAGGTCGCACGCAGGGCGCGATAGACGCCGTCGACGATGGCGGCGGGGTGCGAGGCAGGACGGCCGCGGCGCATCGAAATCCGGATCAGAGGCATCACAGGCTCCATAGGACGGGGGCGGTCTCTGCCGCCGACGCCTTGAAGCTAGGCTTGAAACGATAATCTGAAAACCGTATTTTTGACGATATCAATAATCTCGAAATGAGATTTATCATGAGCAATACACTCGATCTCGACGGCGTCGCCGCCTTCCTGCGCGCGGCGGAGTTCAGCAGCTTCACCCGGGCCGCCGAGGCGCTCGGCACGGCGCAGTCGCTGGTCTCGACCCGCATCAAGAAGCTGGAGGAAGTGCTCGGCCAATTGCTGCTGCAGCGGCATCCGCGTCTGGTGCGATTGACCGCCGAGGGCGAGCGCTTCCTGCCGGCGGCGCGCGAACTGATGGCGGCGCATGAGCGGGCGCGGACCTCGTTCCAGCAGGTCCAGGAGCGCATCAGCATAGGAATCAGCGAGCAGGCTGTCGGGGCCGACGCCCCTGCCCTGCTGGCGCGGCTGGCTCGCCATGACCCCTCGCTGGTGATCGGCCTGCGGATCGAGCCCTCGGCGGCGCTCGACACGGCCTTCGAGCGCGGCGAACTCGATGTCGCGGTGATCCGCCGGCTCGGGCCGGGACGCACCGGCGAGGTGCTGCGGCGCGACGCCTTCGGCTGGTTCGGCGCGCCTTCGCTGGTGAAGCCCGACGGGCCGGTGCCGCTGGTCAGCCTGATGCCGGAATGCCGCCTGCGCCGCCACGCCATGGATGCGCTCGACAGCGCCGGCCTGCCCTGGCGCGAAGCCTTCATCGGCGGCGGCATGGCGGCGGTGTTGGCGGCAGTCGAAGGCGGCCTCGGCGTCTCGCCGCTGGCGGCGCGGATCGCGCCGCGCGGGGCGGTCGATCTCGGCCCGGACTGGGGACTGCCGGCGCTCGATACTTTCGACGTCGTGCTGCGCAGCAATGTCTCGACGCCGCGCGCCAACGCCTTCGTCAGGGAGCTGGCGGCGGCGTTCCGGGCGGGGTGAAGGCCGTGTCCCCAACCGTCATGCTCGCCCTTGTGGCGAGCATCCACGTCTTGAACATCGCCCTGCGCGAACGAAGACGTGGATGGTCGGGACAAGCCCGACCATGACGGGAGTGCTTACGCCACCACGCGCTCGACCCGGCTGATCACCCGCTTCTCGCGCAATTCGCTGATGATGGCGCTGAGATGCTTCAGGTCCCACACCGTCAGGTCGATGGTGACGTCGGTGAAGTCCGGCGTCGGGCGCACCATCGAGACCGCATCGATATTGCCGTCATGCTCGGCGATCGTGGTGGTGATCTGGGCAAGCGAGCCGGGCTCATTGATCGAGTTGAGCTGGATGCGCGCCGGGAAGCGTTGCGGGCGCTTGTCGTCGAGGTCCCAGCGCACGTCGAGCCAGCGCTCCGGCTCATTGTCGAAGGCGGCGAGCGAGGGCGACTGGATCGGGTAGATCGTCACCGCCTCGCCCGGCGTCAGGATGCCGACGATGCGATCGCCCGGCACGGCGCCGCCGCCCGGCGCGAAACGGACCGGCAGGTCACCGCCGAGGCCGCGGATCGGAATCGCGTCGCTGCCCGGCGTCTCGTTCGGCAGCTTGAACTTGAGGTTCTCGCCCTGGCGCAATTCGAACCAGCCCTTGCCGGAGGGCTTGGCCTTGGCGTCGCCGGTGGCGCCGCGCTTCTCCGGTTCGAGATCGGGGTAGACCGCCCGGACCACGTCGCCGGAGAACATCTCGCCGCGCCCGACCGCCGCCAGCACGTCGTCGACCGCCGTGCGGGCGAGGCGCTTCAGCGCAGCCTTGAGCTTGTCGTCGGAGAACGGACGTTCGGCCCGCATGAAGGCGCGTTCGAGGATCTGGCGGCCCAGGCCGGCATATTGCCGGCGCACGGCGACGCGGGTGGCGCGGCGGATGGCAGCACGGGCCTTGCCGGTCACCACCAGCGATTCCCACGCAGCCGGCGGAGCCTGCCCTTCGGCGCGGGTGATCTCGACCTCGTCGCCGTTCTGCAGCTCGGTCAGCAGCGGCGCGATCCGGCCGTTGATCTTGGCGCCGACGGCGGTGTTGCCGACATCGGTGTGGACGGCATAGGCGAAATCGATCGGCGTCGCCCCGCGCGGCAGCGCGATCAGGCGGCCCTTGGGCGTGAAGCAGAAGACCTGGTCGTGGAAAAGCTCGAGCTTAGTGTGCTCGAGGAACTCCTCGGGATTGTCACCCTCGGCCAGCAGGTCGACGGTGCGGCGCAGCCATTGATAGGCGCGGCTCTCGTCGGCTGCCGCGACGACGCCGGCCGTGCGGCCATCCTTGTAGCGGGCATGGGCGGCGATGCCGAATTCGGCGACGCGGTCCATGCCGTCGGTACGGATCTGCAGCTCGACGCGCTGGCGGCCGGGTCCGACGACCGTGGTGTGCAGCGAGCGATAGTCGTTCTGCTTCGGCGTCGAGATGTAGTCCTTGTAGCGGCCCGGAACCATCGGCCAGGTCATATGGACGATGCCGAGCACGCGGTAGCAGTCCTCCGGCTTGTCGACGATGACGCGGAAGCCGAAGATGTCGGAGAGCTGCTCGAAGGAGACGGATTTGCGTTCCATCTTCTTCCAGATCGAATAGGGCCGCTTGCGCCGGCCATAGACCTGCGCCTCGATGCCGCGCTCGGCGAGCTTGGCCTTGAGATCGCTTTCGATCTCGCCGATGACCTTGCCCTCGCGCTGGGTCACCTCCTCCAGCCGCTTGGTGATGGTGGCGTGCGCTTCCGGCTTGATATGGCGGAAGGCGAGCTCCTCCAACTCCTCGCGCAGTTCCTGCATGCCCATGCGGCCAGCGAGCGGCGCATAGATCTCGATCGTCTCCTCGGCGATGCGCAGGCGCTTCTCCGGCGGCACATAATGCAGCGTGCGCATGTTGTGCAGCCGGTCGGCGAGCTTCACCAGGAGCACGCGGATGTCGTCGACGATGGCAAGCAGGAGCTTGCGGAAGTTCTCGCCCTGCGCTGCCTTCTTCGAGACGAGGTCGAGCTTCTTGATCTTGGTCAGGCCGTCGACGAGGCGGCGGATATCGGGCCCGAACAGGGTCTCGATCTCCTCCAGCGTCGCCTCGGTGTCCTCGACCGTATCATGCAGCACGGCGGCGACGATGGTGGCGTCGTCGAGCTTGAGCTCGGTCAGGATCGCCGCGACTTCGAGCGGATGGGCGAAGAACGGATCGCCAGAGGCGCGCTTCTGCGTGCCATGCGCACGCATGGCGTAGACATAGGCGCGGTTGAGCAGCTCCTCGTCGGTATTCGGGTTGTAGCGCTTGACCCGGTCGACAAGCTCATATTGCCGCATCATGCCCATGCGGGCGCAACTCCACCGCTCAGTTCAGCTGGATTCGTTTCAATATCGACGATGGCAGCAGCGTACGGCAAGGCGAATTCGCACAGGACGGGCATGAAAAAAGCCCGGCAGGGCCGGGCTTTAGCAGATATCGTCAACGCTTTCCGACAGCTCAGTCCTCGTCGTCGGCGCTCTCGGTCGGCGGGACGAGCCCGTCGAGGCCACGCAGCAGGTCGTCCTCGCTCATCCGGTCGAACTGAACCTCCGAATCGGGGGTGGCGACATGCGACTGCGAGGTCAGCAGCGGCACGGTGTCGGCCTCCGGCTCGTCGACCTCGACATGCTTCTGCAGCGAGTGGATCAGGTCTTCCTTGAGATCCTCGGGGGTGAGCTTCTCGTCGGCGATCTCGCGCAGCGCGACGACCGGGTTCTTGTCGTTGTCGCGCTGGACGAGGATCGAGGAGCCCGAAGCGATCATGCGGGCGCGATGGCTCGCGAGCAGAACCAGCTCGAAGCGGTTCTCGACCTTGTCGATGCAATCCTCAACGGTGACGCGAGCCATTCGCGGCTCCTTCTGATCTTGCGCGATGCGATGGAAAGGTTGAGCGGCGCTCATACAGCCTGAGCGCTTGAGATGCAAGGTTTTGAACCGGCCTGCGGGCGGCGCCGGCGATCACGGCGGCGCCGCCGCCTTCAACCACTGCCGGACGGCCTGGACATCGGCGCTGGCCATGTTCTCCGCGGTTGCGACCAAATGATAATGGTGCCCCTCGATCACCGGGCCGAACGGATGGACGAGGACACCGCGCGCCAATTCGTCCTCGACCATGAGCAGGCTGGCGATGACGACGCCCTGCCCGGCAACCGCGGCCTGAATGGCATGGCTTTCGTCGGTGATGCGCAGGCCGGCACCCACATTCAGGCCCGGCACCTGCGCCAGGGCCTGCCAGCGCTGCCAGTCAGGCTGCAGGTCCCGGCGCCGCCATTCCGAATGGATCAGCGTCGCCGCGGTGAGATCCCTTGCATCTCTCAGGCCGAGTGAAGGACTGCAGACGACGCCAAAGCGATCCTGGCACAGCACCTCGGACGTGAGACCCGCGAACGGCCCTGCCCCGTAACGCACGGCGATGTCGGCCGCACCGCTGGCCAGATCGACAGCGTCATCGGACGCGTGCAGCCGCAGCGCGAATTGCGGCCACTGCACCTGGAACGAGCCCAGTGCCGGAATCAGCCGGCGGGCGGTGAAGAGCGTCGTTGCGCTGACCGTCACCGCGTTGCGCACGGGCTGTGGAGACAGCGCGGCGATGGCGCGTGCGAAACTGTCCAGGCCATCCCTGAGCACGGGATAGAGCTGCGCGCCGGCCGGCGTCAGCGAGACCCGCCGGACATGTCGCTCGAACAGCGGCAGGCCGAGCGTCGCCTCCAGCAACCGCAATTGATGGCTGATCGCGGTCGGCGTCACGGCCAGCTCGTCGGCCGCCTTGCGGAAGCTCAGATGACGCGCTGCCGCCTCGAACGCACGCAGCGCGGCCAGCGGCGGGAGCCTGCGATTGGCCATGGATGAAACTGCCTCATCTATCGGCTGAGGAATTCGCCTTTGTTATCCCGACACCTAGCGACCTATCTGAAGGAAAGCGAGAGCTTCGCATGAGCTACTCGGCTTCATGGAGATCGTTATGCAGCCCCTCAACATCCTCCAGATCGACGCCAGTGCCCGCCCCGGCATCTCCGGCATCGACCCGCGCGGCTCGCATACGCGCCGCCTGACCCGCCGCTTCATCGAGCGCTGGCAGGAGACACGGCCGCAGGACAGCGTGACCTATCGCGATGTCGGCCAGCAGCCGCCCTCGCCCGTCAGCGGCGACTGGATCACGGCGGCCTTCACCCGGCCCGAGCGCCGGGACGAGGCAGCACGGGCGCAGCTCGCCGAGAGCGATGTGCTGGTGCAGGAGCTTCTGCGTGCCGACCTGATCGTAATCGGGGCGCCGATGTACAATTTCGGCCTGCCCGCCCAGCTCAAGGCCTGGGTCGACAATGTCGTGCGCGTCGGCGTCACCTTCGGCTTCGACCGCAGCCGGCAAGGCGAGCCCTATTGGCCGATGCTGCCGCCAGGCAAGCGCCTCGTCATCCTCTCCTCGCGTGGCGACTATGGCTATGATCCCGGCGGTCGGCTGGAGGCCATCAACCTGGTCGAGCGCGGATTGAGCGTGCCGATGGCCTATGTCGGCCTGACGCAGACGCATTCGATCGCCATCGAGTACGACGAATTCGGCGACGAACGCCTGCGGGCCTCGATCGCGGCGGCAGAGACTGCCGTCGACAATCTGGCCGGGGAGCTCGCGCAGAGCCTCGTCGAAACCGCGGACCGCGAGCCGGCGCTGGCCTGACGGGCGCGCAGCGACAACGATGTGATGGAGCGGCCCGCTCCTGCCGTCAAAGCCCCCGCATGCGGGCGACGAGCTCTTCGACCAGCGGCTCGCGTTGCTCGGCCTGCGCCGGCGTCCTGCCCGCCATCGCCGGCAGTTCCTCCGGCCGCTGCTCCAGGAAACGCATGCGCATCGTCGTCGCCACCGCCTCGCCGAAGGCGATCGCCTCGCGATTGCCGATCGAGGACAGGAAGGCGATGGTGCTGGCCGAGGCGTCGGCGATCGCGGCGCGGATGATCTCCTGGTCGCGATCATTGCCGAGGCGCATGGCGAAAACGGTGGAGCATTGCGACAGGATGGTCGGGTCGAGCTCGCCGGGACGCTGGGTGACGATGCCGAGATAGGCGCCGTATTTGCGCCCCTCCTTGGCGATGCGGGCGATGGCCTGGCGCGTCGGGGCGAAGCCGAGCGCCTGGTCCTGCGGCACATAGCGATGCGCCTCCTCGCAGAGCAGCAGGATCTCGTAGCTGCCGCGGCTCGCCATGGCGAGGTCGAAGGCGAGCCGCGCCAGGCTGGACGCGACCGCGTTGACCACTTCCGATGGTAGGCCGGCGAGCTGGAAGACGGTGATCGGCCGGCCCCGATGCGGCACGCGGAAGACCTGGCTGATCACCGGGGCGATCGTCTCCATGCTGTTGGCATGGGCGAAGAGGAAGCCGTAGCGCGGATCACCGTGCAGCGTCTCCAGCCGCACCCGGAGGGCACGCAGCGTCGTGCGCGGATAGCGCAGCTCGTGCAGGCCGATCAGCTCGTCGATCGCCGCGAAAAGGTCGGCAAGGCGATAGGGCGCAGCAAGTTCGGCCGATCCGCTGCTTTCGCCCGGCTTGCGCGCGCCGGGATCGAGCGGCCGCTTCAGCACGCTGCTGCCGAGATCGCGCGCCATGTCATGGGGAGAGACGACGCGGTAGCGGCTGCGGGCGACAGCGATGACCTCGCGCAGGATCTCGGCCTCGTCCTCCAGCGGCGGGCGGCCGCGGAAGACGATGTCGGCGAACTCCTCGAAGCGGAACAGCCAGAACGGCAGGTCCAGCATGCTCGCATCGATCCGGGCGCAGTTCTCGGGGAAGGCATGGGCGTATTCGTTATGCGGATCGAGGATCAGGATTCGCAGATTGGGTTTCGCCTCGACAGCCTTGCGCAAGATCAGCGCGACGGCGCTCGACTTGCCGACGCCGGTGGTGCCGAGCACGGCGAAATGCCGCGACAGCAGGCGCTCGATGTCGACGCTCGCCGACACGCTGGCATCCTGGGTCAGGCAGCCCAGGGCAACGCCCTTGCGCTGGCCGAGATCGTGGATGTGCTCCAGGTCGCGCGAGCGGATGCGATGCGCCAGCGCGCCGATCGGCGGATAGGTGGTGATGCCGCTGTCGAAGCGAGCGGTGCCGTTCTCGCCGTCGGCGACCTCGCCGAGCA
Source organism: Allobosea sp. (assembly GCA_024231975.1). Taxonomy (GTDB): domain Bacteria; phylum Pseudomonadota; class Alphaproteobacteria; order Rhizobiales; family Beijerinckiaceae; genus Allobosea. The sequence continues at coordinate 144,867 of JAAEQB010000111.1, read as the reverse complement.
GCTCGACCTCGACGGCGATGGAATTCGGCCCCGCCTCGTTCCAGGCCCGGTCCAGCGCACGCATCTCATAGACCAGCCCGACGATCCGGCTCCTGCCGAGATTGATCGAGAGCAGGCGGCCGATGGCGCAGCCGTCAAGCGTTCCCCCGGATGCGCTCGCCGCGATGGTGGCGCGCGAGCCGGAGCAGGCGATCACGCGGCCAAGCGCACGGTCAGCCGGCTGGTTCGGATCACGCCGATCGGCGGTGATTTCGCTCTCGAACTGCCGATGGTTCGCGGGAAGCTGCATGACAGGTCGGAAAACGCCTCGGGGAGATTTCGGAGGCTAGTTTCCAGGGCTTAACAACAGTCACGCCGCAGATTTCGTGCATTTTCCTGGCGCACACGCATTGCGCGCATCGATTGATCAAGAACGCTAACAGTGTCGATCACATTGCTTGCCTTGAACCGTCGCCGGCTGCGGCGTAGACGGCAGGTAACGGAGGGGCGACGATGACTGAGAACCGCTTGCGCCTGGGCGTGAACATCGACCATGTCGCCACAGTGCGGAATGCACGCGGCGGCGCCCTGCCCGATCCGGTGCGCGCCGCCCTTCTCGCGGTGGCCGCCGGCGCCGACGGCATCACCGCCCATTTGCGCGAAGACCGGCGCCATATCCGCGACGCCGACATGGCAAGGCTGGCGACCGAATTGTCCAAGCCGCTCAATTTCGAGCTGGCCGCCACGGCGGAGATGATCGGCCTCGCCGAGCGGTTCAAGCCGCATGCCGCCTGCCTCGTGCCCGAGAAGCGCGAAGAGCGCACCACCGAGGGCGGGCTCGACGTGGTCGGCCAGGCGCAGGCGCTGGCCGCCCCGATCGCACGGCTGAGGGCTGCGGGCTGCCGCGTCTCGCTGTTCATCGAGGCGGACGAGGCGCCGATCGCCATGGCGGCCAAGCTCGGCGCGCCGGTCGTCGAACTCCATACCGGCACCTGGTGCCATGCCGTCGCCGACGGCCATGCCGACAAGGCCGAAGCGGAATTCCAGCGGCTCGCCCATGGCGCGGCCTTCGCCGCCTCGCTCGGCCTCGAGGTCCATGCCGGCCACGGGCTCGACTACGACACCGCGCGCAAGCTCGCCGGCGTTGCAGCCTTCGTCGAATTCAACATCGGCCACTTCCTGATCGGCGAAGCGATCTTCGTCGGGCTGGAGACGGCGATCGCCGTGATGCGGCGAGCGATGGACGAAGGCCGCGCCGGCTAGATCACCCCGCCACCTTCCGGCCGGGCAGTCCGATCTAGCTCATTGTTTTGGCATCGGATTGGTCCGAAAAGTGGTTTCCACTTTTCGGTCCGATGCTCTAGACCGCTGGAATGATCCTCGGCATCGGCTCCGATCTCTGCGACATCCGCCGCATCGAGAATTCGCTCGCCCGCTTCGGCGAGCGCTTCACGCAGCGGATCTTCACCGAGGGCGAGCAGGCGAAATCCGATCGCCGCGCCACGCGCGCCGCATCCTATGCCCGCCGCTTCGCCGCCAAGGAAGCCTGCTCGAAGGCGCTCGGCACCGGCATCCGCTCCGGCGTGTTCTGGCGCGACATGGAGGTGGTCAACTTGCCGAGCGGGCGGCCGACCATGCGGCTCACGGGCGGCGCTGCGGCGCGGCTTGCCGAGATGGTGCCGCCGGGCCATGAGGCGGTCGTGCATGTCTCGCTGACCGACGATCCGCCCCTGGCCCAGGCCTTTGTGGTGATCGAGGCGCGGCGCAAACAACCCTGAGCCCAAGCGACCGCTCAGGGGGCCGGCTTGCGGTCGAGCACGCCGGTCAGCAATTGCGTGATCGCAGTGTCGCTGTAGCCGCAGAGAATGCCAACAATCAGCGCCGCATAGTTGTTCGTCAGATACTCATACAGCTTCAGATCGTTGATCTCTAGTTTGATGAGGCCGGCACTCATCAAGATGCAGAGCAGGGCTGTAATCACGCCGACGAGCGTGAAACGCAGCCAGGGCGATAGATGAGCCGCATCGAAATTGCCGAGGCTGTCGAAGGTCAGTGCCAGATTGCGGATGAAAGCGAAGAATACGACGCCAAGGCAAATGCCAACCGCAAGGGGCAGAACCGGCTTCACGAGCAGGTTGGAGAGGACAAGCAGAGTCGGATTCGGGAAATAGGCTTGTGCCAGCCACAACAGCAGCCCGAGCGCGCCGAGACCACCAAGGATACCCAGGGCGGTCGACAGCGTGGCGGTCAGATGGTTCTTGCGGATCGCCGGCCCTTCCTCCGCCACGAACTGCGCCTCGAAATGGCTCAGAGCCAGCGTGGCATTGCCGATCTGACCTTCTTCAAGGCCGTGCCTGGCATGGCTTTGCAGCGCCGCGAAGTGACGTGCCCGCACATCAACCTTGGTCACAAGCAAGCCGATCTTTCGGCAGGCATTCTCGATCCGGTCAAGAAAACTGCGGACTTCGGGCGGCATCGGTACTTCGAGCCAAGGCGTCGCGGAGACGTGCACATCGCCATTCGCGTCGATAGATGCCCTGAAGTAGCGGATGCTGAGGTCGTGCTGCGCAAATTCGGCCAATGCATTCTCGCCGCGCGGGAGATCGCCATCCTCGAGCGCCGCCCTGACCTCGACGACCAGATTGCCGAGATAGGTCGCACGACCAGGCGTCGGAGGTACCCGCAGGCGAATCCTGTCGAACAGCGCGCGAAAACGCTTGCCGAGCTCGACGGCCTCCGGCGGCAGAGGGGTGCTAGAGATCTGCTTCAACAGCAGGGCGCCGCTGGCCCCATCGAATTCGACTTCGTAATAGACAGCTGCCATCGTCCCGCTCCGCCCCTAGGCGCCCAGTCGATCGTTCGATCTGCCGGCAATTTTCCAGAATCCTTGCCGGTCCCTGAGCGTCCCGCGCTCCCTCAGGGAATAGGCTTGGAGCAATGCGGGCACGTCTTCGGTCCGCTCCCCATCGGCGGATCGAAAATTATCGTGAGGGCCCGACCATAGTCCGCGTCGGGTCCTATCCTCACTCCAACGACCTTGCCCACGATCACACTGGTCGGGGAGACCGGTGTCGCCGTCACCTTGGCAGCTTTTCCGAATGCTTTCTGCAGCTTAGCAACATCCTCCTGCGGGCGCACTTCCGCCGCGCAAAGGGCGCCGATCGCCTCGATCGCCTGCAGCAACTCACCGACACCGACAACAGATGGAACCGCCTTGTTGTCAGCCATCGCAACCGCCTCTCACTCGATCGATTTACTGACCAGCCGCACCATGCCAAGCGACGCAAGGTAAGTAATAGATTTATACGCGCAGATCAAGCACCTACTCTCGCCCGACGTGCACCTCAACACTGTCATTACCGCTTTCCCGCGCGGTTTGTTACATCGCCGCAGCAACCCGGAGCCCCGACGCTCTTGCGCACCCCAGGATCAGGGCGGATCGCAAGCGTTCGCAATGAAGAAGGCCAGGCCCGACCGGGCCTGGCCTCGGATAGCGATGGCAATCGGCGAAGCCTGCGTCAGCCGGTGACCTGGTCCTGCGACTCGCCGCTCAGCCAGCGATAGATCACGCCGCCGAGCACGCCACCGATGATCGGCGCCACCCAGAACAGCCAGAGCTGCTGCAGGGCCCAGCCGCCGACGAACAGCGCCGGGCCGGTCGAGCGGGCCGGGTTCACCGAAGTGTTGGTGACCGGAATGCTGACGAGATGGATCAGAGCGAGGCCGAGGCCGATGGCGAGCGGGGCGAAGCCGGCCGGCGCCTTGCCATGGGTCGCGCCCATGATGATGAACAGGAACATCATGGTCATCACCACCTCGGTCAGGAAGGCCGAGGCCAGGCCGTATTTGCCGGGCGAATGCTCGCCATAGCCATTGGAGGCAAAGCCCTTGGCGAGGTCGAAGCCGGGCGCGCCGACCGCGATGAAATAGAGCACGGTGGCGGCGAGGATGGCGCCGACGACCTGGGCGACGATGTAGGGCACCACCTGGCCGGCCGGGAAGCGCCCGCCGGCGGCGAGGCCGATCGTGACGGCCGGGTTGAGATGGCAGCCGGAGATATGGCCGATCGAATAGGCCATGGTGACGACAGTCAAACCGAACGCCAGAGAAACGCCAAGCAACCCGATGCCGACCTGCGGAAAGCCCGCCGCGATCACGGCGCTGCCGCAGCCGGCGAAGGTCAGCCAGAAGGTACCGATCACCTCTGCGACATAATTTCTCGTGCTCATGTCGATTCGCCCTTTGGTTGCGATCACAGGACTGTGATCGCGGCGCAACCCAGCGTCAATCTGGCGCAGACGTAAGGGCAAGTCGCGCCGATGCAGGGTCGCGGCAACATCGGCGCAGGCCGGCTTTCCCACCACCCTGCCCTTGCGACCGGACCTGCCTTCCGCAACGCTCGCAGGGGCGCCCTGCGTTGCGGGCACCATGCGGGGCTTTTCGGCGCCGGCCGATAGGAGTATCGGCACGGCGTGCCTTCGGCCCGTGCAAGGGCCGTCCATCCCACCCATATTGCCTTGCCAGATCGCGCCTTCGTTGTCCGACGCACGATAGTCGGCTAGACCGCGCACTTGAAACGCAGCCAGCAGGAGCCCGCGCGTGGCGAACGACGCCGAGATCAAGAGCAAGACCAAGGACGAAGGCGGCATCCTCGAGACGGTCAAGGTCGTCGTCCAGGCCCTGCTCATCGCCCTGGTGATCCGCACCCTGCTGTTCCAGCCCTTCAACATCCCCTCGGGCTCGCTGATCCCGACGCTGCTGATCGGCGACTATCTGTTCGTCTCGAAATACACCTACGGCTATTCGAAGCATTCGATGCCGTTCAGCCCGCCGCTGTTCCAGGGTCGGATCTGGGCTGCCGAGCCCAAGCGCGGCGATATCGCCGTGTTCAAGCTGCCGAGCGACGGCTCGACCGACTACATCAAGCGCGTCATCGGCCTGCCGGGCGACCGCATCCAGATGATCGACGGCATCCTCCACATCAACAACACGCCGGTGAAGCGCGAGCGGATCGCCGATTTCGTCACCACCGACGCCTGGGGCCGCGCCACCCCCGCGATCCAGTATCGCGAGACCCTGCCGAACGGGGTCAGCCACAACATCATCGAGCGCGAAGGCGACACCGGCACCTTCGACAACACCCCGGTGTTCACGGTGCCGGCCGGCCATTTCTTCATGATGGGCGACAATCGCGACAACTCGCTCGATTCGCGCGACCGCAGCGTCGGCTATGTGCCGTTCGAGAACTTCGTCGGCCGCGCCGAGATCATCTTCTTCTCGATCGACGAGGGCGCGTCGGCCTGGCGCATCTGGGAATGGCCCTGGACGGTGCGCTGGAACCGCATGTTCTCGACGATCAAGTGAGCAAGACGACCGATAGCAGCCGCAAGCTGCCCGAGCTCTCGCGGCTCGAGGACAAGCTCGGCCACCGCTTCCGCGACCGGGCCTTGCTGGAGACGGCGCTCACTCACATGAGCGCCGATCCGCGCCGGCTCGCGAGCTATCAGCGGCTCGAATTCCTCGGCGACCGCGTGCTCGGCCTCTCCGTCGCCGACATGCTGTTCACCACCTATCCGCAGGCCGAGGAAGGCGACATGTCCCGCCGCCTCGCCGATCTCGTGCGCAAGGAGACCTGCGCCGCGGTCGCGGCCGCCTGGGACGTCGGCCCGCATTTGCGGCTCGGCGAGGGCGAGATCCTTTCGGGTGCGCGCAAGAACAAGGCGATCCTGGCCGATGCCTGCGAGGCGATCATCGGAGCCGTCTTCATCGACGGCGGCTATGATGCGGCGCGCAAGCTGGTCGAGGCTGGCTTCGGCGAGCGGCTGCTGACGCCGGTGACGCCGCTGCGCGACGCCAAGACCGCGCTGCAGGAATGGGCGCAGGGCCAGGGCCATCCGACCCCGACCTATGCCGAGCGCGGCCGCTCCGGCCCGGACCACGCGCCGATCTTCCGGATCGCGGTGCGGATCGGCTCACTGACGGAAGCCGAAGCTGAGGGCCGCTCGAAGCGGTTGGCCGAGCAGGCGGCGGCCGAAGCCTTCCTGCGGCGGCAAGGATTGTGGAACGAAGGGGCGGAGGCCGACCATGGCTGAAGGCGACCAGCAGACCCGCTGCGGCTTCGTCGCGCTGATCGGCGCGCCCAATGCCGGCAAATCGACGCTGCTCAACCAGCTCGTCGGCGCCAAGATCTCGATCGTCTCGCGCAAGGTGCAGACGACGCGCACCCAGGTGCGCGGCATCGCCCTGTCGGGGCCGACGCAGATCATCTTCGTCGATACGCCCGGCATCTTCGCGCCCAAGCGCCGGCTCGACCGCGCCATGGTGACCAGCGCCTGGGGCGGAGCGACCGATGCCGACCTGATCGGCGTGCTGATCGATGTCGGCCGCTTCGACCATGAGGAGAACACGGCGCTACTGGAGAAGCTCTCCGAGCTCCGGCAGCCGAAGTTCCTGATCCTCAACAAGATCGACACGATCCCGAAGGAGAAGCTGCTTGCCATCACCGCGGCGGTGAACGAGCGCGCCAAATTCGAGGCCACCTTCATGGTCGCGGCCCTCACCGGCTACGGCGTCAAGGATATCCTGAACTGGTTGGAGAACCGGCTGAAGCCCGGCCCCTGGCTCTATCCTGAGGATCAGATCTCGGATGCGCCGCTGCGCTTCCTCGCCGCCGAGATCACCCGCGAGAAGATCTTCGAGCGCCTGCACGACGAATTGCCCTATCGCTCGACCGTCGAGACCGAGAGCTGGCAGCAGCGCCCGGACGGCTCGGTCCGGATCGAGCAGACGATCTATGTCGAGCGCGAAGGCCAGCGGAAGATCGTGCTCGGCGAAGGCGGCCAGACGATCAAGGCGATCGGCCAGAAGGCGCGCGTCGAGATCGCCGAAGCGGCCGAGGCGAAGGTGCATCTCTTCCTCTTCGTCAAGGTCCGCGAAAACTGGAGCGACGATCCGGAACGCTATCGCGAAATGGGCCTGGACTTTCCAAAAAGCTGAACAGTGCGTGCGCCGCACGCGCAAATGGCAAAATGCAATCACAATCTTGCGCGGTACGCCGCCTTCACCACATAAACACCGAAGGAGCGCTCGATTTGGAGCGCCAGCCTGACATTATTCAACCTTGATCCGCGCCGATTCTTATTGATCGACCGTATTTAAGCCAGGAGCCATTACATGGCAGGTGAACCGCGCATCGCGCTCTTCATCGACGGAGCCAATCTCTATGCGACGTCGAAGCAACTCGGCTTCGACATGGATTACCGACGCCTCCTCAAGGAATTCCAAGGCCGCGGCAATCTCATCCGAGCCTTCTACTTCACGACATTGGTAGAAAGCGAAGAATATACCTCGATCAGGCCACTGGTCGACTGGCTCGACTACAACGGCTACCGGGTCATCACCAAGGCGGCGAAGGAATTCACAGACGCTACCGGCCGCCGGCGCGTCAAGGGCAACATGGACATCGAGCTTGCCATCGAGATGCTCGAGCTCGCCCCCCATCTCGACCATATCTACCTGTTCTCAGGCGATGGCGACTTCCGCCCGCTGGTCGAGGCAGTGCAGCGCAAGGGCGTCAAGGTCTCGGTGGTCTCGACCATCAACACCAACCCGCCGATGGTCGCCGATGATCTGCGCCGACAATGCGACGAGTTCGTCGAGCTCGCCAGCCTGATGCAGAAGGTCGGGCGCGACCCGGCCGAGCGGGCCGCCCGTGCGCCAGGGCAAGCCAATCCGGGGCTTGAGCGCCGCTACGGCATCCGCCAGGGTGACGAGACGCCGGAAAGCTGAACCTGCCCTACTCTCTAGCGTTGTCCCTGGAGGAGCAGCGGGGTTGGGCCGCGGGCACTTGACCGCGACCGCGGCTCGCGCAAGCTCTGCTTCCGCAACGACACTCGGAGGGCACACCTTGGAACGCCGCAGCTTTCTCACCGGCCTTGTGGCCGGTTCCGCCTTCGTGATTGCCCGCCCGGCGCTGGTGCTGGCGCAGACCGCACCGGCCCCGGCCGCTCCGCCGCCGGTCTTCACGCTGCCGAAGTTGGCTTACGCCTATGAGGCGCTGGAGCCGGTCATCGACGCGCAGACCATGCGCATCCACCACTCGCTGCACCACCAGGCCTATGTGAACGGCGCCAACGCCGCCGCCGGCCAATGGGAGGCGTTGAAGACCACTCCGATCGAGACGGTGCTCGCCGACCTCAGCGTTGCCCCGGACAATGTCCGCACCGCGGTGCGCAACAATGTCGGTGGCCACTGGAATCACAGCTTCTTCTGGGAGCTGATGACACCTGGCGGAGCGCAGCAGCCCGGCGCTGAACTGAAGAGTGCGATCGAGGGCGCCTTCGGCTCGATGCTGGAGCTGGTGCAGAAGGTCAACCAGGCCGGCGCGACGCGCTTCGGCTCGGGCTGGGCCTGGCTCGTCGTCGACAAGGACAAGAAGCTGGCGATCATCTCGACGGCCAACCAGGACACGCCGCTCGAACTCGGCGCCAAGGCCGTGCTCGGCGTCGATGTCTGGGAGCACGCCTACTACCTGAAATATCAGAACCGCCGGCCGGAATACCTCGCCGCCTGGTGGAAGACCGTGAACTGGGACAAGGCGAACGAGAACTTCAAGAAGGCGACCGGCTGACCAGCGGAACCTTCCTCGGCTTTTCCCGTTGTGGTTGCAGCGGGAAAAGCCAGGAGCGGCCATGGCGGACGATGTCAGCGAGATCGCGCGCGCCTCTTACCAGGCCTATGTCGACAAGGACCGAGCCGCGCTCGAAGCTCTCATCGCCGAGGACTTCCATTTCAGCAGCCCGCTCGACAATCGCCTCGACCGCGAGACCTATTTCGAGCGCTGCTGGCCGAACAGCGAACGCATCCGCGCCTGCACGTTCAAGCATGTCATCGCGATCGGCGAGACGGCCTTCGTCACCTATGAGGGCGAAGCCTTCAATGGCAAGGGCTTCCGCAACACCGAGATCCTGACGATCCGAGGCGGCAAGATCGTCGAGGTCGAGGTCTATTTCGGCTGGTCCCTGCCTCACTCGGCTCCGGATGGAGGCTTCGTGGAGTCCGGCGAAGTCAGCTGACAGCGGTGGCGGGCTAGAGCAATTCCGCGATTCTCTGAATCGTGGGATTGCTCTAGATTGTTGTTTTATCGCATTTTCTTCACGCGAACCGGTATCCACTTCGCTCGAAAATGCTCCAGCGCCCTCACCCGCCGGTCTTCAGGATGCGCGCTTTGTCGCGGTTCCAATCGCGGGTCTTCTCGGTCTCGCGCTTGTCGTGCAGCTTCTTGCCTTTGCCGAGGCCGAGCTCGACCTTCGCCCGGCCCTTGTCGTTGAAGTAGACCTTGAGCGGGATGACGGTGAAGCCCTCGCGCTGGATCGCGCCCATCAGCTTGTTGATCTGGCGGCGGTGCAGCAGGAGCTTCCGCGGTCGGCGGACATCATGGTTGAAGCGATTGGCCTCGAGATATTCCGGGATATGGGCGTTGAACAGGAAGAGTTCGTTGCCCATCGGCCCGGCATAGCTCTCGCCGATCGTCGCCTTGCCGCCACGCAGCGACTTGATCTCGGTGCCCTGCAGGGCGATGCCGGCTTCCAGGGTCTCGGTGATGGCATAGCTGTAGCGCGCCTTGCGGTTGTCGGCCGCAAGCTTGTAGCGCTCTGGATCTGGCTTGCTCATCGAAACTCTCCGGTAGTCGGCATTGCCGGCTACCTCACTTAAGCATTCAGCAGCCCGGCGTGAACCATGGCGCTGCGGATGACTTCGCCGGTCGCCGGCGTGACCGGCAGCAGCGGCAGCCGGACCTCTTCCTCGATCCGGCCGAGGCGCTTCAGACCATGCTTGGCGCCGGCGAGGCCCGGCTCCTTGAAGATCGCGTCATGCAGGGGCACCAGCCGGTCCTGGAGCTTCAAAGCGCCTGCATAGTCGCCCTTGAGCGCGCAGGTCATCAGATCGGCGCAGAGCTTCGGCGCGACATTGGCGACGACCGAGATGCAGCCATGGCCGCCGGCGGCCATATAGGCCAGCGCGGTCATGTCCTCGCCCGAGAGCTGGATGAAGTCAGGGCCGAGCAGATGGCGCTGCAGCGAGACGCGGGCGAGATTGGCGGTCGCATCCTTCACACCGGCGATGTTCTTCAGCTCATAGAGCCGCGCCATCGTCTCGACCGACATGTCGACCACCGAGCGCGGCGGGATGTTGTAGATGATGATCGGGATGCCGATCGCATCGTTCACCGCCTTGAAGTGCTGGTACATGCCTTCTTGCGTCGGCTTGTTGTAATAGGGCGTGACCACGAGCACCGCGTGCGCTCCGGCCTTCTCGGCATGCTTCGCCAGCGAGATCGCCTCGGTGGTGTTGTTCGAGCCGGCGCCGGCGATGACCGGCACCCGGCCCTTGGCCTGGTCGATGACGATCTCGGTGACGTGACCGTGCTCGTCGTGGCTGAGCGTCGGGCTCTCGCCGGTGGTGCCGACCGGAACCAGCGCAGTCGAGCCGCTCTCGATCTGCCAGTCGACCAAAGCGCGCAACGTCGCCTCGTCGATCTTTCCGCCCTTGAACGGCGTCACCAGCGCGGGCATCGAACCGGTGAGTGGCGCATGCTTGGTCATGGACGGTCCTGAAAACGACAAAGTTCAGCGTGAAACGGGCGACAGACATAGCCTTTCAGCTGCAGTCCGCAAAGCCGGCAACCCATCAAAAATCGTGGCGGCATGGTTAGGACTTCCTAAAGCTCCCTGCGGGAGCATGGCCTACTGCTACGATCCGGTTTGCTTGGGGGGATGCCTCATATGGCACTATCGCCGGGCCGACGGTTCTTCGGAGCCGGCCTGACGCTCATTCTGGTGACTGTTGGACCCTGCTCCGCGGGCCCTGACGGCTCGCATCCATTGCAGGTCGAGCGCCTGGCGCGCGTCAATACCAGCGACGATACCGGGCCTGCGAGCGTCGACGTCGGCGTGACGGCCTCGCTCGCGCCGCAGACCGAGCCGGCCGCACCACGCGTTCCACCAGCCGAGATCGCCCGGCCGGAGGAGCGTATCGATCTCGAACCGCTGAAGAAGGCGGTCGCGTCCTATCGCGCCGGCAAGCTTGAGGAAGGCGATGCCATCGCCCGCGGCATCGACGACAAGGCGGTGCGCGGCATGCTGGAATGGGTGGCGCTGCGCAGCCTGTCGAATGTCGTCAGCTTCGAGCGCATCGCCGAATTCCTCGACGCCTTCCCGAATTACCCCGGCACGACGCCGTTCCGCCGGCGGGCCGAAGCCGCGCTGGTCAACGACCGGCGCTCACCCGAGATCGTCCGCGCCTTCTTCCATGGCCGCGAGCCGATCAGCCCGGCCGGGCGCGTCGCGCTGGCACGGGCCCTCGCCGCCGAGGGCAAGACGGATGAGGCGCTGGCGCTCGCCCGCCGGACCTGGCTGAAGGACCATCTCGGCGCCGGGCTCGAGAAGATCGTGCTCGACAATTTCGGCGAAAAGCTCACCACGGCCGATCATCGCCTGCGTACCGAGCGCTATCTCTTCGCCGGCAAGAGCGAGGAGGCGCTGCGCAACGCCGCCCGCGTCTCGCAAGACTATGTCGCGCTGGCCAAGGTCCGCCTCGCCAGCGCCAAGGCCAAGGGGCCGATCGCGCAGAAGCAGATCGACGCCGTACCGGCGGCCCTCAAGAAGGACATCTCCTTCGCCTTCCTGCAGGCGCAGCAGGCCCGCCGCTCCGGCAAGCCGGCCGACGCCGCCAAGGCGATCGCCGAGGTGCCGCGCGACCCGGCCGTGCTCGGCGACGGCGATGGCTGGTGGGAGGAGCGCCGGCTGATCGCCCGCAAGCTGCTCGACGAGGGCGACGCCAAGGGCGCCTATGCGGTCGCCGCCGGCCATGGCGCCGAGGACACGGCCGAGCGCATCGACGCCGAATGGCATGCCGGCTGGATCGCTCTGCGTTTCGAGAAGGACGCCGAGCGGGCGGGCAAGCACTTCGCCGAAGCGGCCAAGATCGCGGAGACGCCGATCTCGGTGGCCCGCGCCACGTATTGGCAGGGCCGCGCCGCCGACGCGCTCGGCAAGACCGACGAGGCGAAGGCCTTCTACGCCCGCGCCGCCGAGCACTCGATCACCTATTACGGCCAGCTCGCCCGCGCCCGGCTCGGCCTCACCGACCTGCCGGTGCGGCGCACCATCGCGGCGCCGCTGGCACATCTGCCCGGCTTCAAGGCGGCCAAGCTGCTCTATGCGATCGAGGCGCCCGATCTTGCCGGGCAATTGCTGATCGACCTGTCGCAGCGCCTGCACGACGCCGCCGCGCTCGAAGCAATCGCCGATATCGCCCGCCAGCGCGGCGACGCCAAGACCCTGCTCACCATCGGCAAGCTCGCGCTGCAGCGCGGCTTCCCGCTCGACGAAGCCGCCTTCCCGACCTTCGGCGTGCCGGAGTTCCCGTCGGTGGGCGACCCGATGGAGCGCGCCATCGTCCACGCCATCGCCCGGCAGGAGAGCGCCTTCGATCCGGCCGCGGTCTCGCATGCCGGCGCGCTCGGCCTGATGCAGATGATGCCGGCGACGGCGCGCGAGACGGCGCGGCGGGCGCAACTGCCGTTCGAGCTCGACAAGCTGACCAAGGACCCGCTCTATTCGGCCAAGATGGGCGCCGCCCATCTCAACGACCTGCTCGGCGACTGGCGCGGCTCCTACATCCTGACCTTCGCCGCCTATAATGCCGGCTCCGGCAATGTGAAGAAGTGGATCGCGGCCTATGGCGATCCGCGCCTGCCCGAGGTCGACGCGGTCGACTGGGTCGAACGCATCTCCTTCACCGAGACGCGCAACTATGTGCAGCGGGTGATGGAGAACCTGCAGGTCTACCGCCAGCGCCTCAACCAGCGCACCGCCTATATGATCGACTACGATCTGAAACGGGGCGGCAAGAAGGATTGAGGGCTTTTCCTCTCGCCTTCTCTCTTTAGCGACAGGCCGATTCCCTTGGCTCCTCCCTTCCCCCTTGCGGGGAAGGGTATGGGATGGGGGGCGAACGGCTGGGTGTAAGTCCGATCTGTATGGGGCGGTTTCACCCAATAAGCTGGGTAGAGCTCTGACTTTCCGCCCACCCCTGCCCCTCCCCACAAGGGGGAGGGGTTTCCCGTGCCTGTTCCATCATACTCCGCCTACTGACCCGCCCCTTGCGCTTCGCTGCGTTACGGGTTCTCTCCCCCGCAACAATCATCCCTGCCATTTGCAATATTTGAAACTTTCAATTATCTGCCCCTCCAAACGCACAAGGGAGGAGTTCAGATGCTGCCGGACATTGCCGCGCATGCGCCGACTTTGCAGGCCTGGCGCCGCGACCTTCACGCCCATCCCGAAACCGCTTTCGAGGAAGTCAGGACCTCGGCCTTCGTGGCTGAGACGCTGGCCTCGTTCGGCGTCACCGTACATCGCGGCCTCGGCGGCACCGGCCTCGTCGGCGTGATCGAAGGCGCCGCCCCCGGCCCGACCATCGGCCTGCGGGCCGACATGGACGCCCTGCCGATGGACGAGGAGACCGGGGCCGACTATCGCTCGACCGCGCCCGGCCGCTTCCATGGCTGCGGCCATGACGGGCACACGGTGATGCTGCTGGGCGCAGCCCGGCACCTCGCCGCCAACCCGCCCAAGCGCGGCAAGGTCCACCTGATCTTCCAGCCGGCCGAGGAGGTCGGGCTCGGCGCCAAGCGTATGATCGAAGACGGGCTGTTCGAGCGCTTCCCCTGCTCGGAGGTCTATGCGCTCCACACCATCCCGCTCTATGCCGAGGGCACGGCTGCGGTCCGTCCCGGCCCGACACTCGCCGGCATCGCCGCCTTCGAGATCAGGATCGCCGGCGTCGGCGGCCATGGCGCGGCCCCCCACACCACGATCGACCCGCTGCAGGTCGCGGCCAGGCTCGCGACCGAGATCTCCTCGATCGTCGGCCGGCATGTCGACCCGCTGGCGCCGGCGGTGATCAGCCTCGGGCGGCTCACGGCCGGCACGGCGCCGAACATCATCCCGGCCTCGGCCGAGCTTTCCGGCACGATCCGCACCTATGACCCGGCGGTCGAGGCGCTGATCCTGAAAAAGCTCGACGCGATCTGCCAGGGCTTCGCGTTGATGTCGGGCTGCAGGATCGCCTGCACCCAGAAAGCCAGCTGCCTGCCCTGCGTTAACGATCCGCGCGCGGCTGCGGCCGCTGCGGCTGCCGCTGGCGAGGTGCTCGGCGCCGGCAATGTCCGGACCGACCTGAAGCCCCTGCCCTTCTCCGACGATTTCGCGCTGATGCTCGACCAGTGGCCGGGCGCCTACATCTTCCTCGGCCAGCCCGGGGCGATGTGCCACCACCCGACCTTCGATTTCGACGACCGCCTGCTGCCGGTCGGCGCCAGCATCCTTGCCCGCATCGCCGCGCGCCAGACCATGGAAGGGGCGAGCGCATGACCGCCGCCACGATCGAATCCGCCCAGCCGCGCTCGCCTTCGATGATCCGGCGCGCCGTCATCTCCTCGGTGATCGGCAACGGGCTCGAATGGTACGACTTCCTGGTCTACGGCTTCTTCTCGACGATCATCGCGCAGGTCTTCTTCCCGAGCTCGGACCCGCTGGTCTCGGCGCTGCTGACGGCGGCGACCTTCGCGATTTCCTTCCTGGTCCGGCCGGTCGGCGGCGTGCTGCTATCGACCTATGCCGACCGTTTCGGCCGCAAGCCGATCCTGACGGTGATGATCCTGATCATGGGATTCTCGACCGTGCTGATCGGCCTGACGCCGAGCTATGCCACGATCGGCATGCTGGCGCCGATCCTGGTCATCGTCGCGCGCATCCTGCAAGGCATCTCGGTCGGCGCCGAATTCGCCAGCGCGACCGCCATGCTGGTCGAATACGCTCCGCCGCGGAAGAAGATGCTCTATGGCAGCTTCCAGATGTGCTCGCAGGCGCTGGCGCTCGCGCTCGCGGCCTTCTCCGGCTATGCTCTCTCGACGTTGATGACGCCCGAAACGCTGCAGGACTGGGGCTGGCGCATCCCCTTCCTGCTGGGCTCGCTGATCACGCCGCTCGGTTTCTATATCCGCCGCTTCGTCGATGAATCGCCGGAATACGAGAAGGATAGCGGCCCGAAGGTCAAGCAGACCCCGTTCCTGACCGTGCTGGCCGAGCATCGCAGCGCCCTGCTGCGCAGCTGCGCCATCATGATCCCCGGCACCGCCTCGAACTATGTCTGGTTCATCTTCCTGCCCGGCTATGTCGTGCGGCAATTGAAGCTGCCCTTCACCAGCGCGATGCTGAGCTCGCTGATCGGCGGCATCCTGCTCTTCATCTTCGTGCCGATCATGGGCCAGCTCGCCGATCGCTGGAACCCGCGCCGTGTCTGGCTCTGCGGCATGCTTGGTTTCGCGCTGCTGTCCTATCCGCTGCTGTCCTATGTCGTGACGGTGCCGAGCTTCGAGCGGCTGCTGATCGTGCAGGCGATCTGCGCCCTGCCGATCGCGGCGATCTGGGCGCCGACGCCGGGGCTGCTGGCCGGGATGTTCCCGACCACCGTCCGCTCGACCGGCATGTCAATCGCCTACAATATGGTAGTGCTGCTGTTCGGCGGGCTCGCGCCGTTCACCCTGACCTGGCTGGTGGCGAAGACGGGCTCCGATCTGGTGCCCTCCTACTACCTCATCGCCTGCACGGCCCTGGCGCTGCTCGCGCTCTGGCAGGCCGATCGCGGCGAGGCCCGGCGTTGAGCTAAGGCCGCGAAGTCGGGTAGGACGGTCATCAGCCTGCCACAAGGAGCATCGACCTGCCCGAACCGTTCCTGACCTTCCGGATCGACCAGGTCAACCAGACCGCGATGGCGAAAGCCTCGCAGGTCTACAAGGAGAAGCTCGGCCTGAACATTCGCGAGCTGCGCGTGATCAGGACGATCGGCGACCAGCCCCGCCTGTCGTCCAAGGCGCTGTCGGAGGCCAGCTTCATCGAGCAGACGCTGGTGTCGAAGCATCTGCGCAAGCTCATCGCCGAGGGCTATGTCCGGCGCGACCTCGAAAGCGCCGATGCGCGGCGCGTGGCGCTGCGCCTAACGGCGAAGGGCGAGAGCGTCCGGCAGGAGGCGGACCGGCTCGGCGAGGTGATGGAGCGTGATTTCGTTTCCGCCCTGACTCAGGAGGAACTCGCGGTGTTCAACCGCTGCATCGCCAAGCTGAAGGGTTGGGGTGCGTCGTAGGGCCCCGCCGTCTGTCGGCTTCCGCCCCCGGCACGGCCATGATTAGGTGCAAAGAGCCCGCCCTACCCCGAGTCTCCCTCGCATGAACTCCGATACCGGCTTCCGCTCCCACTTCATCAGCGCCCGTGACGGGCTGAGGCTGCATGTCCGCGAATACGGGCCACAGGCGGCGCCGAACCTGCCGATCGTGTGCCTGCCGGGCCTCGCCCGCACCTCGGCCGATTTCCACGAGCTCGCCCTGGCCCTCGCGGAGGAAGGTCCCCGGCGGGTGCTGGCGCTCGACTATCGCGGCCGCGGCCGTTCCGACTACGCCAAGGACTGGCACGACTACGACATCCGCGTCGAGCTCGACGATCTCATGCAGGTTCTGGCGGCGACCGGTGTCGAGGAGGCCGTCCTCGTCGGCACCTCGCGCGGCGGGCTCCTGACCATGGCGCTCGGCGCTGCACGGCCGACCGCAATTCGCGGCGTCGTTCTCAACGATGTCGGGCCGGTGATCGATGCGCGCGGGTTGCTGCGCATCCGCGGCTATGTCGGCAAACTGCCGACGCCGCGCAGCTTCGCCGAAGGCGCCGAGATCCTGAAGCGGCTCTCCGACCAGCAATTCCCGCTCTTCGGCGAGGCTGAATGGGAGATCATGGCGCGCCGGACCTGGACCGAGCGCAATGGCGCGCTGGTGCCGGACTATGATCCGCGCCTGCTGAAGACGCTGGAGGAGCTCGACCTCGAGGCGCCATTGCCGGAGCTCTGGCCCTATTTCGCGGCGCTGAACCATGTCCCGGTGCTGGCGATCCGCGGCGAGAACTCCGATCTCCTGGCCGAGAAGACGCTGGCGGAGATGGGGCAGCGCCATCCGCATTGCGAGACCTTCACGGCGCCGGGCCAGGGCCATGCCCCTCTGCTCGGCAGCAAGGACATGGTCCGCCGCATCGGCAAGCTGATCGCGAAGGCGGAGAAGCAGGCAGCCTAGCCGTTCAGCGCTTCCTCTTGCGCTTCTTCGCCTTGACCGCCCGCGAGTGCTCGGTCTCGCCGCCGCTGGCGAGGATCTTCGCCTCGGCTTGCCATTGTTCCGCAACATCGCGGCCGGGAAAGCCGGTGTGATGGGCGAGGAAGCGCAATTCGTCCGGTCCCAGCGCGGTGATCTGATCGAAATGCCAGATGCCGAGCGTGTTCAGCGCCGCGGCGATCGCCGGGCCGATGCCGTCGATCAGCCCGAGGTCGTCCGGCTTGCCGCCGCGCGCGCCCGGCAGGAGGTTACCCGGTCGCTTGCCTTCGAGCGCTGCACCGGAGAGCGGAGCCGCCGTCACCGGCTCGACCGTGGTTGCGGTTCGCGCCAGCGCGGCGGCCTGAGCCACCCAGTCCTCGCGCTCGATTCGACCGGGAAAGGCGAGATAGGTGCCGACCCATTCGACGTTTTCAGGCGTCCAGCCGGCGATCTGACTGAAATGCCAGATGCCGAGCGCATGCAGGCGTGTCTCGTTCTGCGGGCCGATCCCCTTGATCAGCTTGAGATCGTCCGCCTGCCCGCCGCGAGCAGCGGTGAAGCCGGCGGGGCGCCTGCCGGCGATGGCGTCCTCGCCTTCGACCTTCGGCATCGGGGCCGGTTCGTTGGCCTCTGCTTCGCTGGTTTTTGCCTGCGCAGCCGGTGCCGGGAGCGCCGGAGCCGGCTGCGGCAAGGCAAGGCGCGGCGCCGGCGCGGCAAGCGCTGGCAGCGCCTCGCCTTCACCTGCGAACAGGCTGCCGATCAGGCAGCCAGCGGCATAGGCGAGCAGATAGAGCAGCGCCGTCTCGATCCAGAACGCCGCCTGGTCGTTGACCAGCCGGAGCCAGACCAGCGCCGCCAGCGCGGCCCAGAGCATGGCGAGGCCGGCGATCGGCCCGCTGGCGAAGCCGCGCGGGCCGCCGCGGCCAGTCAGCCAGCCGAAGACCAGGCCCATCGCGAAGGCGGCGAGGAGAAACCAGGCGAACTGGGTCGCGAGATAGAGCATCGCTCCCTCCTTACTTCGCCACGGTAAACTGGACGCGGCGGTTCTTCACCCGCGCTTCGGGATCGCCATGGGCGACCAGCGGCCGATCGGTGCCGTAGCCCTTGACCTCGAGCTGGGTGGGGCCGATGCCGCGGCGGATCAGCTCCTCGCGGACGCGCAGCGCCCGGCGGTTCGACAAATCGAGATTGTTGAAGCCGCTGCGCTCGCCGTCGAGATTGGCATGGCCCTCGATGGTGACGCGCGAGACCGGGCATTGCTTGAGGATAGCGGCCGCTTCGGTCATGGCCCGTTCGGTCACCGGATCGAGGGTGACGACCGCGGTGCCCTGGCCGAACATCACGTAATAGCGCTGGGTCAGCGCATCGAGCTCGTTCTGGCAGGTGCTCGGCGGATCGATGACGCAGCCGGTCTGGCGCATGCCGATCTCGGCCTTGCCGGAAAAGCCGTCCGGCAGGCCGCTGGCCAGATTGGTCGCGACCTCGTCACGGATCAGCGCGCGGCAGGTCAGCCCGCGCACAGTGACCTCGCGATCGACCACGCTGGCCGAGCCCAGGTCGAGCCGCAGCAGATCCTGGACCACGCCGCGCGCCGCGACCCCGAAGCCGGTCGGCGCCGCCGGCAGGATTTCGGTCTCGTCGCTGACACGCCCGCGCAAGGGCGACGCCTCGATCAAGGCCGCGATGGCGTCCTTGGCCGCGGCATCGGGCAGGTAGCCGTTGAGATAGCCACCGGACTTGTCGATCGAGGCGCTGAAGCCATAGCTGCGCAAGGTGAGCGCCGGCCGGCCCGAGAGCGAGATCCCCGCCGGCAGCGCCTTAGCCTTCAGCGCATTCTCCAAAACCTGCCAGCCGGCCTTGTCCGCCGCCGTGCCGGTGAGGCTGAGCGCCGATCCGGCCAGCGAGACGCTGCCTTGTGCCATCTTGCCGAGGAGACCGAGGGCAAAGCGCGTCGCCTCACCATAATCGGGACCGCCGCGCGGGCTCGCCTCGATCACCGTCCGGTCGACGACCTCGCCGCCGGACAGAGCCGCACGCGCCGCCGCGAGCACAGCCGCCTTGGCCGCGGCGTCGGGCGCGGCGCCTGACAGGACGATGCCGCTTTCGGACTTCTCGGCGCGCCATTGCAGCGGCCGCGGTGCGACAGGCTGCGGCTCGGTGGTTGCAGCCGGGCTCGGCGCGGCTGGGACCGGAGCGATCGGGGCCGAAGGCTGGCTGGCCGGTGCAGGCGCGCTTGGTGTCGGAACGTTCGGTGTCGGCGACGCATCGGTCGTTGGAGCGGGCACCGGCTCGCTCCTGGGTGCCGGTGGCGGAGGCGGTGGGCAGGCGATGCTGGCGAGCGCGACCGAATCGGGACCGTCGCCCTGCGCGATGTTCAGCTTCAGTGCCTCGCAGGCCTCATAGCTTTCCGGCCCCTGCCCGGAAATGCGATAGGCGTCGCCGTCGATTTCGGCCTTGCCGCTGCGCAGGCGCGCGAGATCGGCGATGGCGCGCGTCACCCTGGTCGCGAAGGCGGGCGGCCCGCCGGCCGCCAGCAGCATGCGATCGCTCACCGCAGCACCCGAAGGGAAAGCCCGGCCGAGCAGCGCATTGATCTCGCGACGCATCGCATCGGACGGGTAATAGCCGCTGACCGTGATCGTGCCGGATGCGCTCTTCTCAGCGCTCCAGCGATAGGGGCTCACCGTCGCCGGAGCGAGCATGCAGTCGACGCGCGTGAAGCCCTTCGGAGCGGTGGCCGCAGCGGCCTCGCGCAAGGCCTGGAAGCTCTCTGGCGTCGCGGCAGTCCCTTCGACGCAATAACGGGCATCGTCGAGGGCGACCTTGCCGGCGGAGAGCCGGCCAAGATCGCGCATCAATGCGGCCGCGAGCTCGGCGAAACCGACCGGAGCGCCGAAAGCGACCTTCTGCTGGTCGTCGATCTTCAGATCCGGTGCCAGTGCCCGCGCCGCGGACAGCGTCGCCATGGCGGCCGCCTCGTCGGGCACGAAGCCGGACAGCGTCACGACGCTGCCCTGCCGCATCGCCGACCAGCTATAGGGTTTCTGGGCGATGACCTGCGTCAGCCCGCCGAGCACGCGCCGGACGCCGAATTCCGATTGGAGCTGAGCCAGCGCCTTGCTGGCGCCATCGGCCGTGACGGCCTCGCCGTCGAGATAGACGTCGCGCCCGCTGACGCGCACCGAGACGCCGCGCGCTCCCGATGCGGATCCCGCCACTGCGCTCGCTGCGAGTGCCCTCGCCTCAATGTCGCGGCGGACCGGCTCGATGTTCAACGCATTGGCGGCCGCCCAGGCCAAGGACAGCGGAACAAGCCCCCAGAGCCAACCGGCCTGCCGCGCCATGCCGAAATCCCCGCCTCGTCCAAGGGCCGCCCGCATCGAATCCCGACGCCTGCAACCCATTCCAATCACGCCCCATCGCATCCTTGAGTCAAGCAAGGGACCGTCTGCCCTTGTGACGATCAGATCGGGTTTCCGCGCTGTGAGGCTCAGCCCCAAAACGAAAGAAGCCCCGGGTTTCCCCGGGGCTTCCCTTGAACGATCAGACGATCGATCAGAAGTCGCGCTGGATGCGGAGGCGACCAGCCCAAGCGTCGTCGTTCTTGATGCCGAAGCCAGCGACGCGAGCGCCGTTGTTGTCGACCGGCAGAACGCGCGAGGCGAGCTCGGTGCGGGTGTAGAGCACTTCGACACCGATATCGAGACCCGAAACCGGCGACCAGATCAGGTTACCAGCAACGATGAGCTCCTTCGGATCAAGCGAGCGAACCGGGGCGCCAGCAGCGTAGAAGCCAGCAGCCTGGGTGTAGCCCAGCTTCAGCTCCGAGTACGAAGCGACCAGCTCCGAACGCAGGGTCGGGGTCCAGAAGTGACGCAGGGCGGCCACGACCGACCAGCCGGTCGAGTTCTTGGTGTTGCCCAGCGCGGTCACGCCGATGTCGCCGATCACGAGCTGGTTGCCAGCGACCGAGGAGGCAAGGCGGCCCGAACCGTACTGACCACCCCAGCCGAGGTAGCCGAGAGCGCCGTCAGCATAGGCGGCCTGCAGGAAGATGTGATCGCCAGCCGCAAGCATCGGCAGGTTGATCTTCACACCACCCTGGATGGCCCAGCCGTACTCGTCCGCGCTGTTCTGGACGATGTTGCCGAGACCGTCGACGGTCGAGAGGACCTTACGCTGGGTGAGAGCACCCGACAGCTGAGCGGAGCCCCAGCCCTGATCGACGCGCAGCGAGGCGACGACATCCGGGAAGTCCTGACCGGCGAGAGCCAGACCAGCGCCGGTGAAGCGACCGAAGGCGCCGTTTTCACGCTGGCCGGTACCGGTGTTGCGATCTTCCAACGAGACCGTGGCCGAGAAGCCCGAACCGAAGGTGGCGGTGTAGGCCAACAGGTTGAGGCGCGAGTCAGCCGTACGGAAGGTCGAGAAGGTCAGGTCGTTCGCGTAGAAGTCGAAGAACGACTGAGCGCGACCGGCGGTGATCGGACCGAACTGGACGAAGGCCAGGTCGACGAGCGAAGCCGTGCCAGCGCCGGCGGCGCCGTTACGAGCCTGACCCGGGGCGATGATGCCCTGGTTGCCGCCGATGGTGCCGGCATAGAAGCCCGAGCTGTTGGTCAGCTCGTAGCGGAAGAACGTACGCAGCGTGCCGTAGGCGGTCGCGGTGCGGGCGTCGACGTTCAGGCGACCGCGGGCGCGGGTGCCGTAGGCATCCTGGCTGCTGCCGTAGCGGGTGCCGACCGTGTACTCAGCACGGACACGACCACCGACGCGCAGGCAGGTGTCGGTGCCCGGGATGTAGAAGAAGCCCGCGCCGTAGGCGGAGCAAACGCGAACGTACTCGACCGGAGCGGCCTTCCGCGAAGGAAGGTCGGCGGCCTGAGCCCCGGCAACCGCGGCGATGCCGGCGGCGGAACCGAGGAGGAGGCTCTTAACGAGCTTCATTTGATTACCTCCAAAAGAGTTTCGAGACCCTCGGGCTTCGGCGCATTTCTAACCGGTGGCCCCAGGAGACCTGTCCGGCGAACCCGCCTATCCCGGTCTTTCGCCCGCGTCCCCGAACCGTTCGGAGGCGAAGACGAAAAACAGCGACCGGGAACGTCCCGCCGCACAGTCACCATTACGAATGCCCGGCCTCCGATCAACCACGATCACGCCACAGTCCCCGCCAAGGACCCGCTTTACCCCCTGGTGTTGCAACCGAGCCACGCTTTGACCGGCGAACTTAAGAGAGCGTTAACCGAACAGGGCCGTTTGCGAGCTTCCTGGGCCGCCTCGGCAGCGAATCTCGTGCGTCCGGGCCTGCCCCTGAGTCGCCGGACGGCGCCGCGTACCGGAACGAATCTCACCGTCATTCCGGGACAGGCCGAAGGCCTGAGCCCGAAACCCAGGAACACGACGTCTGCCTGAAAGGTCGCCGTCATTCCGGCTGCGGCGAAGCGGAGCGCCGGAATCCATCGCAGGGCGCTGCGCTCTACGATGGATTTCGGAGCCGTGCGGCTTCGCCGCTTGTCCAGAATGAAGAAGGAGGCTCCGGCGCGCGCCGGAGCGAATGCGGGACTTCAGTATTCCCACTCGGCGCCGACACCGACCGCGGCACTGCCGTCGGCATTGGTCTCGGCCTGGAGCTTCAGGCGGCGGGTCACGTCGATGCCGACCGAGACGCCGCTGTCCTCCGGCTTGGCGCCTGCCTTCACGCCGAGGGTGATGTTGTCGGAGATCGAACGGGAGACGCCGACCGTCGGCCCACCCGGGCCCATCTGGACGTCGAGGTTGTCGACACCGAGCGAACGGCGGATGCGTTCGAAGACATCGTCGCCACCGGCGCCGGAGAACTGGGCCGCGGTCTGGGCAAGCTGCAGCGCCTGGAAGGGCGAGAGCGAGCCGGAGGCGCGCGCGAAGAGCAGACGCGAGAGCACCTCGTCCGGCGGCAGCTCGGGCGAGGAGGTGAAGGTGAACTCGGGCGCCGAGGCCTCGCCGGAGACGATGATGCGCGCGGTGACGTCGGCGGCGCGGGTCTCGGCGACGAAGTCGAGCGTCGGCATGACATCGCCGGAGAAGGTGACGCGCCCCTTGCTGAAATCGAGGCGCTGGCTGGCGAGATTGAGTCGGCCGCGCCGGAGATCGAAGCCGCCGGTCAGCTGCGGCGCGCCGGAGGTGCCGCCGACGCGCAGGTCGCCGCCGAGCTCGGCATCGATGCCGCGCCCGCGGATGAAGACGCGTCCCGGCGCCGAAACGGTGATGTCGAGCACGGCGTCGAAGGCCGGCGCGCGGGCGCCTTTGCGATTCGCGACGGCACGGGCCCGGCGCTCGGCGGCGAGGCGGGCGGCCGCCTGGCCCTTGGCGTTGACATGGCGAATGCCGTCGATCGGCCGCGCGCTAGACGGCAGGCGATCGGGAACCGCGACCTCGATGGTGACGACATCGACGCGCCCGGCGATGCGCGGCCGCTGCGCCAGCGGGCCGGCAAGGTCGAGATTGAGATCGGTGACCGCCCGGACCAACCCGCTGTCGACGAGCTGGGCGCGCCGGCCTTCGATGCGAATCGTACCGGGGAAACCGGCCTGCGGATCGAGCTTGACGTTGCCGCGGGCCGAGAGCGTGCCGCCACCCGGCGTCTGCGCCGCGAAGCGTTCGATGACGAGCTCGGGCCCGTTGGCCGCGACGCGGGCCTCGAGCCCGGTCAGTTTCACGCCCTGGAGAGCATCGCTGAAGCTGCCGCCGGAGAGCGTCGCACCACCTGACAGGCGCGGCGCGGCGAGCGTGCCGCCGGCGCGCAGGTCGAGCGTGAGCTGGCCGGTCAGGCGCCGGCCGTCGGCGGCAAGCTGGGCATTTGCGAGCGCCGCATCGGCGCGACCCTGGATAGAAAGATCGAGCGCACCCTCGCCGCCGAGCGGCGCCCTGCCCTTGGCGGTCAGGCTGACGAAGCGGCCGGCGTTGAGGCTGGCATCCAGGCTGGTGTGACGGCCATCGAGCGCGCCCTGCCCCGAAATCTCGATCGGCGGCAGTCCGGCGGAGCGCGTCTGCGGCGCGACGAGGCGGGCGATGCGTACGCGCCAGGGACCGGTCGGCGCCTCGGGCGTGCCCTTGATCTTGGCTTCCGCATCGAGCGTGCCGGAGAGGTCGAGCGTCGGCGACGCCAGGCGCGCGGCCGACAGCGGCACGTTCTGCGCGGCAAAGCGCAGATCGAGCGCCTTGCCGGCCTGGCCATCGAGCGTGATCCGGCCGCCATCGAGCGCGATGGCGAGATCGCGGATGGAAACACCGCCATCGATCGCGGTGAAGCTCGCCGGCTTGGCGAGCGCGATCTTGCGGCCGTCGCGGGTCGCGGTGAAGCTGGCGAGGTCGAAGCGCAGGGGATCGGCAACCGAAAGCCGGCCCTTCGAGGCGAGCGAGAAGCCGCGCGCGGTGGCATCGAGGCTGATGTCGCTGGCGTCGG
This sequence comes from Allobosea sp., assembly GCA_024231975.1. Taxonomy (GTDB): domain Bacteria; phylum Pseudomonadota; class Alphaproteobacteria; order Rhizobiales; family Beijerinckiaceae; genus Allobosea. The sequence goes on along the minus strand of JAAEQB010000111.1, from coordinate 120,253 downwards.
CCCCACCCTTGGAGACGAGGCGGATCGCGCTCACCGGTTCGCCGGCGATGACGGCGCGATCGACCTGGACCATCCCGTTGATCAGCGGCTTGCGCAGCGCGTCGACGATGGCGATGTCGGCATCGAGCCGATCGAGCGAAACGCTAGGCGCGACAAGCTTCTGCGCGCTGGCCTTCAGATCGAGATTCTGGCCACCGGTCGGGCGCGCCAGCTTCACGTCAGCCTCGATCCGGCCGCCGAGCTTGGCGAGCGCCAAGGCCGAGAGATCGTCGAGATTGCGGGCCGCGAGCTTGAGGTTGCCCTCGGCCAGATTGGAGGCGTCGAGATCGAGAGCGCCATTCAGCGCGACCGAGCCGATGGCGATGTCGAGCTGCGGCAGCGCCCAGCCGCCGGGATCGCGCTTGGCGAATCTCAAGGCGCCCGTCGCCGGCCTGCCATCGACCTCGCCGGAGAGCCTGGCGTCGCCCGAGAGCGCTCCCTGCAGATCGCGCAAGGTCGCGTCGAGCGCCAGGCGCGGCACTGGCCGGCCGAGCGCGGTGGCATTGCTGATGCCGGCTTTCAGCGTCGCGTCGAGCTTGTCGAGCGGCCCGGTCAGCGTCGCGTCGAACGCGCCCTGCCCCGAGAGTTTCGGATCGGCCCGGCGCAGATCGGGAATCGCGATGTTGGCCTTCAGGTTCGAACCCTGTGCGCCGAGCGCGCCGTCCGCGGTCGCCGCGACATGGATTCCGGTGACGCGCAGGCCGTTGACGACGAGGCCGCCACTGCCGGGCACCCGGACCTCGCCACCGAGCGAGAGCTTGCCGGCGAGCAGGCGGTCGAGCGCCTCCTGGCCGAGCGTCAGCGACTCGGCGCCGCCATCGAGCTTGACGGCATAGAGTTTCTTCTTCGGCTCGGCATCGACATCGGCGCTGACATTGGCCGCGCCCTTGAGCGAACGGCCGGCGAGCGTGCTGAGGCGGGAGAGATCCGGCAGCCGTGCCTGCACCTTGCCGAGGATGCGAGCCGGATCGAGGCGGCCGGCATAACCGAGCTCGGCCCCGCCGAAACTAAGCTTCAATGTCTCGAACTCACCGCCCCCGCCTTCGGAGGCCGTGCCGCGCAGGGTGAAGCGCAGGCGATCGCCGATGAAGCGCGCCAGGCCGGGATCGGCGAGCGCGACGCCGGACGCCTCGCCATCGGAGACCAGCACGGTGCGCGTCGCCGGATCATTCAGCGCGCCGGTCGGCGTCGCCGTGAAGCTGAAGTCGAGCTTGCCGAGTTTGCCGGCCGGGACGCTCGCGCCTTCCGCCTGCAGGCTCGCTTTGACGCGCGGGCCGGCCGCCGGCCCGTTGATCGTCGCGTCGAAGGCGAGCTTGGCGATCTCGGCGCCGGAGGCGACGGTGCGCCCTTCCGCATTGGGGCGCGCGGCGGCGGTGATCTTGAAGTCGAGGTTCTTGTCGGCGCCGTAGAGGCCGTTCACGTCGAGCCGCGCCAGCGCCGAGACCAGCGCCATCTGGTCGACCGAGACGGCGCCGTCATCGGCCAGCCCGACAGTGCCGTCGAGCCGGGTCGAGCCCTCGAAGACCGGCGCGACCGGCGGCGGCATCAGGCCGGCAATGCGCGAATCGAGTGCGAGCAGGAGCCGCCGCCCCGCGCCCTGGCGGGTGAGATCGGCGGTGCCGCTGGCACCGATGGTCGGGCCGGCAGCGAAGGCGAGCGTCGCCCGGAAGCGGTCGAGCGGACCGTCACCGGTGAGGTCGAGCTTGACCGGCGGCCGGTCCGGCAGGTCGGCGATGGTCGAGATCAGGCCGCCGGCCGGCTCGTCGAGCTTGACCGCGAGCTGGAGCTGCGTCGATTGCGGCACGAAGCGCAGGGTGACGTCGAGCGTGCCGCCCATGTCGAGCCGGCGCCCGGCGAGCCGGAAATCGAGGCCCTCATTGGGCGGCCCGAGGCGGGCCGCGCCCGTCGCCGACAGCCGGGCCGGCGCGCCGATCACGGTCGGGCCGAGCGCCAGCTCGCCGAGCTGGAACGCCTCGACGATCACCTTGAGCGGCAATTCGGGCAGGATCGGCGAATTGTCGGCCGGCGGCGGAGCGCCCGGCTCCGGCACAGGCTTGCGCAGGATCTCGAGCTTCCCGATCTCGAGCCGGTTGACCTCGAGCCGGCGCAGCAGCAGCGCCGAGCGGGTCCAGACCAGCCGGGCGCGATCGAGCCTGAGCCAGGGCCCGTCGCGATCGGAAATGACGATATCGCGGATGGAAGCGTCCGAGGAGAGCGCGCCGTCGACGGCGCCGATCGAGACCTGGCTGCCGTCGGTCGAGAGCGCCTTAGAGATCAGGTCGGCCAGCACGCCGCGCTCGCCGGCGTTCTGGGCGAAGCCGCCAAGACCGGTGAAGACGACCACGGCCGCGGCGATGACCAGAGCCCCCAGGCCGGCGAGCAGTCGTGAGGTGCGGAGCGCGCCCATCAGAACGCCTGTCCGATGCTGATATAGAGCGCGACGGGCTTGTCGCCCTTGCGCGGGTTGAGCGGCGCGGCGACATCGAGCCGGATCGGCCCGATCGGCGTGTAGTAGCGCAGGCCGAGACCGGCGGCGTACTGGATCTTCTCCTTGAAGTTCGGGAATTCCGATGCGAACGCCATGCCGGCGTCGAAGAAGGGCACGATGCCGATGGTGTTGGTGACCTTGATGCGCGCCTCGACCGAGGCCTCGAACAGGCTGCGCCCGCCAGTCAGGTGATTGAGCGGGCCGAGCGGCGAGAGGGTGCGATAGGCATAGCCGCGCACCGAGCCGCCGCCACCGGCATAGAAGCGCCGGGTCGCCGGGACCTCGTCGAGGTCGGCGCCGACGATCGAACCCAGCCCGATCCGGCCGGCGAGGACATAGCGGGCATCCTCGTCGAGCGCGTAATAGCCGGAGATCGAGGCCTTGCTCTGGACGAAAGGCGCAGCGTTGTCGCCGAAGGCGGCATAGGGCGTGACCGAAGCCACGGCCCTGATGCCGCGCGTCGGATCGAGCTGATTGTCGGTTGAATCGTAGCGCAGCGACAGCGGCACGCCAATCAGCGTGTAGTCGACCTGGCCGAGCACGTCGCTGGTCTGGCCGCGCTCGGCCTCGATGCCAGCCTGGATCGAGAAGACGTCGCTGAAGCGATGGCGGATCGCGGTGGTGATATTGGCGTAGCGCGCGGTGTAGCCGCCATAACGGTTGGTGCCGACGCGCTCGCGCACCCCGGTCGCATCGATCAGCAAGTCGTTGCGGCTGCCGCCGAGCGCCGGCTTCAGGAAGCTCGCCGAGAAGCGGGCGCCGAGATCGGTCGGCTCGAAATCGCCGAAGCGCTGGACCTTGGTGCCGTCGATGCGTGGGGCGAAGAAGACGGAGGCCTCAAGCCGCAGGCGCTCGGCGCCGCCGAAGAGATTGCGGTGCTCCCAATAGGTCTTCACCGCCGGGCCGTCGATCGTCGAATAGCGGGCGGAGAAACCGAGCAGGTGCTTGGGCCGCTCGTTGACCTCGACGAAGATCGGCAGGTTGCCGGCCTGATCCAGCCCCTTGGCTTCGCGGATGCGGATCGAGCCTACGGCGGGAATCGTCGCGATCGACTTGCGCGTGTCGGCCAGCGCCTTGGGCGAATAGGGCTCGCCCGGCTCCAGATAGATGAAGGAGCGGATCACCTCGGGCGGGATGTCGCCGGTCTCGGTGATAGAGACGTCGCCGAAGCCGGCCACCGGGCCGGGATCGACGAGGAGCGAGACGTCCATGGTCTTGGCGGCATGGTCGACGACCGGGCGGACCTCGACGACGCGCGCGAGCGGGCGGGACTTGCCACGCCAGTAATCGACCAGCGCGACCTGCGCCGCCCGGACCGAGGAGGAGAGCGCCGGCGCGCCGGGCACGAGGCCCGAGACCTTGCCGGGGTCGGAAATCACCGTCGACGGATCGCGGCGTCCGCTCGCCACGATATCGATATTGCGCAGCGAGAATTGCGGCCCTGGATCGACGGTGACGACGATCGGCGCCGGCGCGCGATTGCGGTAGCGCTCGGCCGCGGGCGCAAGCCCCGGCGGCGGCTCGCCGGCCTGCGTCACCGCGACGCCGTCGACCGCGATCGCGACCTGCGCGTTGAAATAGCCCTGGGCCCAGAGCGCATCGATCAGCGGATTGATGTCGGCGGCGGCGCGGCGGGCCAGCGTCTCGCCGTCGGGCGGCGCATCCTCGCGCAGGCGATAGAGCAGCGAGGCGTCCTGCATGCTGCGCTTCAGCGCGCTGGCATCGGGCACGTCGCCGAGCTCGAACTTCAATTCATAGGGCAGCGTCGTCTCGCTGACCGGCGGCGGCTTGTCCTTGCTGCCGAAGAGGTTGAAGACGTCGAGCGAAGACAGGTCAAAGGCGCGGGCCGGCGAAATCTCACCGGCAAGCATCGCCGCGAAAGCAACCAAGCCTCCGCCGGCAATGCCGATCCTGCCCCTTCGCCATGACCGCATCAAACCTCCAACGCAACCGAACTAGAACGCAGCGAATGCGTTGATTTTGTGATCGCGCCTCCGATTGATCACAATTCGACGCTCGGGATCAGGCTACCGTCAACCGAAAATCTGAACGAATCGTTCGCCATCCGCGCTTTGCTTGATGATGGCGAACCGATCCCGCCCTGCTCAATCGCCCTGTTCCGCCAGCGCGAACGAGATCGCGGTGACCGGATCGAGCCGGGCGATCACGGGGCCGACCGTCGGCGCCAGCACGCCGCCGCAGAGGCTGCCGGTGGTGATGATCTGGCCGGCCTTCAACGGGCCGAGCGGCCCCTCGACCGGGCGGTTGGCCCAGGCGAGCGCGGTGACCAGCGGATCGCCATTGGCATGCAGGGCCTGGCGGTCATAGAGCACGTCGCCGTCGAGCTCGACCGTGCAATTCAGGGCCGAGACGTCGTCGAAGATGCTGAAGGGGACCTCGGGGCCGAGCAGATAGCCGCCATGGCCCATCGCGTCGGCGAGCCAGAGCGGGAACGGCACATTGGTCCAGTCGGCGATGCGGCTCTCGACGATCTCGATGCCGACCAGGGCAGCGTCGCAATGGTCGATCAGCTCATCGCGGGTATAGGGCTGGCCGGGCCGCAGCGGCATGTCGCGGCCGAGCCGGATGGCAAGCTCGATCTCGACGCGCAATTCGGCGCCGTGCACGCCGCGATAGGTGTCGCCGGATTTGAGATAAGGGCCCTGCATCAGCCCGGCCATGGGCCGGCCGCCTTCGCCGAGCGAGACCTTCCAGCCGGCGAGCGGATAGCCCATGCCCTTGTTGACCTCGGCCTGCGCGGCGAAGCCGGCATCGACATCGGCGGGGACCGGCAGGGTCGCGATGTCGACCAGCTTGTGGCCGCGGCGGGCGGCGATGAAGGCGCCAGCAAGAGTCTCGGTCGTCACAGCCATGGTCGTCTCGTCCCTGTCGCCAGCAGGCAGGTTCCTGCCGCCTCATGCTCTCTGGCTACAGCATCGACCGGCTTGCGGGAACCCAGGATCGGGCCAAGGACTATTTCCGGCTGGCGAGCACGACGCCGAGCACGGCGACCGCCATGCCGACGAGCTGGACTACGGTCAGCGTCTCGCCGAAGAGGATCCAGGCCTCGACCGCCACAGCCGGCGGCACCAGATAAAGGAAGGTCGCGATGCGCGAGACCTGGCCGCGGCGGATCATCACGAGATAGAGTCCGATCCCGCCGAGCGAGAGCGCCAGCACCGACCAGGCCAGCACCAGCCCCATGGTCAGGTTCCACTCGATCCGCATCGGTTCGAGCATGAAAGCGAAGGGCAGCGTGAACAGGAAGGCGGCGATATACTGCACCGCCGTCACCGTGCGCAGGTCGCCCTCGACGATGCGAGCCTTCTGCCAGAAGGAGCCGAGCGTGACGGAGAACATGCCGACGACGTTGACGATGATCGGCAGCGCGACGGCATGCAATGCCTCGGGCGCGACGCCGACCAGCTTCGGCTCCAGTACCAGCGCGATGCCGACGAAGCCGAAGACGATGCCGAACCAGCGGATCGGCGAGATGCTCTCGCGCATGATCAAGGGCGCGAACAACGCGGTCAGCACGGGCTGCAGGCCGGCGATCAGGCCGGAAACGCCGGCCGGCAGGCCATGGCGCACCGCCCACCAGACGCCGCCGAGATAGATGGCGTGCAGCAGGATGCCGGCGACGACGCAATTGAAAAGAGCGCGTCGCGTCTTCGGCCAGGGCGCACCGAGCACGAAGGCGAGCACCGCGAGCGCGAGGCCGGCGCAGCCGAAGCGGACCGAGAGGAAGGTCAGTGCGTCGGAATAGCGGGCCGAATAGCCGGCGACGATCCAGCCGCTCGACCAGAGGAAGACGAACAGCGCCGGCGACAGACGCAGGAAGAGCGGAGAATCGAACATGGCGCAGGCCTTCTACGGGCCTGATAGGCCGGATAGCGGCAGTTGTCGCCGCATGCGGACGCCGTAGCGGCATGTTCCGCGCACTTGCCACCGCCGCGGCGAACCACCAAAGATCGCGCCGTCGCCAGAGACCCGCATGTCGCTACGTTCCGTCCCTGCCCTCGCCTTCGAGCGCTTCATCGCCCATGACGGTTGGGCGATCGCCAGCCACATCGCGCTCTCGGTGCTGATGTCGCTCTTCCCGTTCCTGATCCTGATCACGGCGCTGGGCGGCTTCTTCGGCTCGCAGGCGGCCGCCGACGAAGCGGCGCAATTGCTGCTGGAAGCCTGGCCACGCGAGGTGGCGGAGCCGATCGCGCGCGAGGTCCGCTCAGTGCTGACCGCGGTACGCAAGGACGCGCTGACGCTCGGCGCGGTCCTGGCGCTGTATTTTTCGTCGTCGGGGGTGGAGGCCGTCAGGATCGGGCTCAACCGCGCCTATGAGGCCTATGAATGGCGCAGCTGGTGGCGCACGCGGCTGGAATCGATCGTCTATGTCGTCGGCGGTGCGATCTTCATGCTCGCCTTCTCGCTGCTGGTCGTGCTCGGCCCCCTGATCTGGCGCGGCATCGTCGGCTTTGCGCCGGCGCTTGCCCCACTCGGCTTCCTGCTCGCCTTCCTGCGCATTGCGGGCGCGACCGTGCTGGTCGTGCTGGCGCTCAGCGTCGCGCACAAGCTGCTGCCGGCCCGCGCTCCGCATATCCGAGCGATGTGGCCCGGCATCCTGATGACGCTGGTGGTCTGGCTGATCGGCGGCGTTGGCTTCGGCTGGTATCTCGATTCCTTCGCCGGCGCCTATGTCACCACCTATGCCGGCCTTGCCACCGCGATGATCGCGCTCGTCTTTCTCTATTGGCTGGCCGCGGTCTTCCTGTACGGCGCCGAGCTCAACGCCGCGATCGCGCTGCACCGGGCGCCGGAGAAGTCGAGCGGGGACGTGCTGAGCGGACTATGAGAGGTTATCGGCGCCTTTCCGGGGTCCTGGCAGTTTGCGAAGCCCCGGCAAGGCGAGTTGGCGGTACAGGAGAGGCTCGAAGCGGGCTGCTCAGCCCTCCAGCGCCTCGACCACGTCCTCATAGGTACGCAGGCCCGTGCGCGGGGCGTAAACCAGCACCGCCATATTGCCCGGCGCGTGCTCGTTCTTCCACATCTTGTGATGGGCGAGCGGGATCTTGTCCCAGGGGAAGACCTCGGACATGCAGGGGTCGACACGGCGGTCGATGACGAACTGGTTGGCGGCGCTCGCCTGCTTGAGATGGGCGAAATGCGAGCCCTGCACGCGCTTCTGCCGCATCCAGACATAGCGGGCATCGAAGGTGATGTTGAAGCCGGAGGTGCCCGCGCAGAACACCACCATGCCGCCGCGCTTGGCGACGAGGCAGGAGACCGGGAAGGTTGCCTCGCCCGGATGCTCAAAGACGATGTCGACATCCTTCTTGCCGGTGATGTCCCAGATCGCCTTGCCGAACTTGCGGGCTTCCTTGGTCCACTCGGCATATTCAGGCGAGTTCACCGTGGGCATCTGGCCCCAGCACTTGAACTCCTTGCGGTTGATCACGCCCTTGGCGCCGAGGCCGAGGACATAGTCGCGCTTGCTCTCGTCCGAGATGACGCCGATCGCATTGGCGCCCGAGGCCGCGCAGAGCTGCACGCCGAAGACGCCGAGGCCGCCCGAGGCGCCCCAGATCAGCACGTTGTCACCCGGCTTGATCGTGTGCGGGGCGTGGCTGAACAGCATGCGATAGGCGGTCGCCAGCGTCAGCGTGTAGCAGGCCGATTCCTCCCAGGAGAGGTGCTTCGGCTTCAGCATCAGCTGGCGCGACTGCACCCGGCAGAACTGGGCGAAAGAACCGTCCGGCGTCTCGTAGCCCCAGATGCGCTGGGACGACGAGAACATCGGGTCGCCGCCATTGCACTCCTCGTCGTCGCCGTCATCCTGGTTGCAATGGACGATGACCTCGTCGCCGACCTTCCAGCGCTTCACCTTGGAGCCGACAGCCCAGACGATGCCGGAAGCATCGGAGCCGGCGATGTGAAGCTGGCCCTTATGCACGTCGAAGGGCGAGATCGGCTGACCGAGCCCGGCCCAGATGCCGTTGTAGTTGACGCCGCCGGCCATCACGAGGAGCAGCACCTCTTCTTCGCCGATCGACCAGGTCGGCACGACCTCGACCTTGAAGCTGTCCTGCGGCGGGCCGTGGCGTTCGCGGCGGATCGTCCAAGCATACATGTTGGCCGGGACATGGCCGAGCGGCGGCAATTCGCCGAGCTCGTAGAGATCCTTCAACGCGGGCTTCGCGACGGGTTGCAGCTGTGCCATCTGATCTCTCCCTTGTCGCCACGCCTCGTTCCGGTGGCGTTGCCGGCATCATGCAGACCCTTGCTGCGCTGCGCCATACGCCTATCGAATTATGCCGCACCGCAAAAAACAAGAGGAAAAGGCGGAAAGTTCCCTCGCCGCTTGTCTGATGCCGAAGGAGCGACGATATCGCCGCCATGGATAGGATTCGAGAGCTTCACGGCACGACCGTACTGGTCTGCGCCGAGGACGGCCCGCCTCTCGCCGCCGAGCGCGACATCAACGACTTCCTCGGCGCCGCCTGGGCGGCGGAGGCGACGATGGTGGCGATCCCGGTTGCGCGGCTCGATCCCGCCTTCTTCCAGCTCGCGACGCGGCTTGCCGGCGAGGTCGCGCAGAAATTCGTCAACTACCGTGTGCGTCTCGCCATCATCGGCGACATCAGCGCCGAGTGCGCACAGAGCAAGGCGCTGCGCGACTTCGTCTACGAGAGCAACCAGGGCCAGGCGCTCTGGTTCGTCGACGACCTCGCCGCGCTCGACGCCAAGCTCGCCGCCTGACAGCGATCAGGCCGCCCGGCTCGCCGCCAGCATGTAGTTGACGCCGAGATCGCGCGAGGGCGACCAGCGATCGGCGAGCGGATTGTAGGCGACGCCCTCGCGGGCGAAGACCGAGAGCCCGCCGGTCTCGATCGCCGCTTCCAGCTCGTCCGGCGTCACGAACTTCTCCCAGTCATGCGTGCCGCGCGGCAGCCAGCGCAGGATGTATTCGGCGCCGACGATGGCGAGCGCATAGGATTTCAGGGTGCGGTTCAGCGTCGCCATGACGAGCAGCCCGCCCGGCTTCACCGCCGCGCAGCAGGAGGCGACGAAGGCCTCGACATCGGCGACATGCTCGACCACCTCCATGGCGAGCACGATGTCGAAGCGCGCGCCGGACGCGACCACCGCCTCGATCGTCTCCTCGCGATAGTCGACCGCGATGCCAGCCTTTTCAGCATGGGCGCGCGCCACGGCGATGTTGGTCGTCGCCGGGTCGAGCCCCGTCACGTCAGCACCCAGGCGCGCCAGCGGCTCGGAGAGCACGCCACCGCCGCAACCGATGTCGACGACGCTCAAATCCTTCAGGGCTTGAAGCGACTTCGGATCGCGACCGAAGCGCTCGCAGGCGAGGTCACGAATGAAGGCGAGGCGCACCGGATTGAACTTGTGCAGCACCGCCATCGGCCCTTTCGGGTCCCACCAGCTCCTGGCCAGCGCGTCGAAACGCGCGACCTCGGCCGGATCGATGGTGGAGCCTTCGCGTGCCGCTGCCGTCATCGCCTTTGATACCCTGTTTATGCCCGTGCGGGCGGTGGCTGCATTGACACTTTCCGCGCTGCCCGTCATCTACACCCGCCCTTCGCTAGGTGCGAGGGGACGTTTCGTCCCGGCTCGGCCGGGCGCAGATTAGAGAGCCTTTAGACGTCATGGCCCGTCTGGTGATGAAGTTCGGCGGCACATCGGTCGCCACTGTCGAGCGCATCAAGAACGCGGCCCGCCACGTCAAACGTGAATTCGACGCCGGCAACCAGGTCGCGGTCGTGGTCTCGGCGATGTCCGGCAAGACCAACGAGCTCGTCGCCTGGTGCAAGGAGGCCTCGTCCGTCTACGATCAGGCCGAATACGACACCGTCGTCGCCTCGGGCGAGCAGGTCACCTCGGGCCTGATGGCGATCGTGCTGCAGGAGATGGGCCTGCCGGCGCGCTCCTGGCAGGGCTGGCAGATCCCGCTCTACGGCTCGGACGCGCATGGCTCGGCAAGGATCGAGGGCGTCGACGGCGCCGGCATCCTCGCCGGCTTCGATCGCAACCGCGAGATCGCGGTCTGCTCCGGCTTCCAGGGCATCAACCCACGCAGCCACCGCATCGTCACGCTCGGCCGCGGCGGCTCGGACACCAGCGCGGTGGCGCTCGCCGCGGGCCTGAAGGCCGATCGCTGCGACATCTACACCGATGTCGACGGCGTCTACACCACCGATCCGCGCATCGTCCCGAAGGCGAGGCGGATGGACAAGGTCTCGTTCGAAGAGATGCTGGAGATGGCCTCTCTCGGCTCGAAGGTGCTGCAGGTGCGCTCGGTCGAGATCGCCATGGTCCAGCGCGTGCCGACCTATGTACGCTCCTCCTTCGACGACCCAGAAAATCCCAATCCAGGCACCCTCATCTGCGACGAGGACGACATCGTGGAACAGCAGATCGTCACCGGCATCGCGTTCTCGCGCGACGAAGCCCAGATCACGCTCCGGCGCGTGGCCGACAAGCCCGGCGTCGCCGCGGCGATCTTCGGGCCGCTGGCCGACGCCAACATCAATGTCGACATGATCATCCAGGTCGTCTCCGACGACCAGGCGACCACCGACATCACCTTCACCGTGCCGACCGCCGATTACGAGCGCGCCAAGGGCCTGCTCGAATCGAAGCACGAGGCGATCGCCTACCAGGACATCCAGGGCGCGACCGACGTGGTGAAAATCTCGGCGATCGGCGTCGGCATGCGCAGCCATGCCGGCGTCGCGGCGCGCGCCTTCCGGGCGCTGGCCGAGAAGGGCATCAACATCCGCGCCATCACCACCTCCGAGATCAAGTTCTCGGTGCTGATCGACGCCGCCTATACCGAGCTCGCGGTCCGCACCCTGCACTCTCTCTACGGGCTCGACGCCGCCTGAGAACGCGGCGAGATTTCGGCGGCGCTGCCCTGTTCGCGCCGCCGGATTGTCATGAAATGACCTGACCGCGTCCAGCCTCTCGTCCCATCGCTGGTGTCCAATCCTCCTTCCAGCAACCGATGGAAGGACACGCCATGCGTATGATCACAATCGCCGTTGCCAGCGCTGCCACGATCCTAGCCGGCGCCGCCTCTGCCCAGGCGCCGTCGACGGAGCGCCCCTCGGCCAAGCCGCCCGCCTCGTCGCAGGAAGCTCCCGCAGGCGCCCCGACGATCACCTCGGTCAAGGTCGTCGAGATAGACGAGCTGCCCGAGGCCAGCAAGGCGCAGGTAAACCAGCTGGTGGCGACGCGCACCGCCGACGAGCTCGAAAAGCTGCGCCAGGCAATCGAGAAGGCCCCCGCCGTCAAATCCGCCGTCGAGGCCAAGGGCTTCTCGACGCGTGACGTCGTTCTGGCCCAGGTGAGCAACGAGGGCGAGCTGACGATCGTGACCAGGAAGACAAGCTGATCGGGCCGAAACCTGGTCCACTCGCCGCGCGATCAGAAGCGCGCGGCGACGCCCGTGCGGCCTAGCTCCAGAACGGGTTCGCCGCCTCGAATCTCCGCCAGCGCTTCTTGAGCTTGCGGCCGGATTCGATGGTGTGGCGGGATTGCCAGCCGTGGATTGCGCCGGCGGCGAAATGCAGCTCCGCCCCCGGTGCCTTGCCACCACGCAGCTCGGCGAGGAGATGCTGCGTCGTCGCCGCGTCGTTGGCGAGGCCGAGGGCCTCCTGCAAGCGCGATAAGCGGCCGAGATATTTGCGCGCCGCCGAACCCTCGTAGAGCGGCAGGAAGAATTCGGCGGTGTAGCGCAGCTTCTTCAGCGCCAGCCGCAACTGATGGCGAGCCTCGGGATGAAGATGGCCGAAACCGCGGCCACGCTTCAGCGCCTTGCGATGGGTATGCGCCAGTACCCGGCCGGCAAAATCGTCGGCCGACTCGGCCAGCACCGCCATGGCCTCGCTGGGAAGGCCGCTGCGCCAGCCGCGGCGCTCGATCAGGGCGCCGAAGGACAGCAGGAACCGGCTGGTCTGCGGGTTGGCCACCCGCTCCTGCACCGCCTCGTAACTCCTGGCCTGGAACGGCTCGGCCGCCTTGCGCAGCGCCGGCAGCCCGGCACCGCTGAGCCCGTCTGCCTCGATCTCCGGTACGGTCTGAGTGATGAAGACGTCCCAGTTGCGGGCGGGGCCCAGCACATGGCCGAGACGCTTCGCTTCTCGCCCGATCGGCTCAAATGCGGGCGATGCGACCTCGCGCTTCAGCACCGACAGCGCCGAGCGCAGGCGGCGGAGCGACACGCGCATCTGGTGGACGCCCTCCGGCCCGGACTGGGCAGTCACGGGCGCGAGGTTGCCGAGCAGCTGCTGGTAGGTGTTTCCGAGGATCGCAGCGATCGCGGCGTCGGCATTGTCATGTGCAGCCAGCTCGATCGGCTTGGCCTTGACCGCCCGCGGCAGGCGGGAAAAGGCAAGACCATAGCCGCGCGCCGACTTGCTCTGCGTCGCGACCTGCAGCGGCGCAACATCCAGCATCGCCAGACCCAGCTCGTAGAGCGCTGCCGCCTCGCCGTCCTTGAGCTCAAGCTCGATCTCGTTGACCGGCACGCTGTTCTCACCGGCCTCGATCGTGCCGTCGTCGAAAGCGATCTCGATCAGCGCGCCGGCATAGTCGAGCCGGCGGACACGTCGCCTGATGCGCGTGGCGAAGACCGGGGCGAGCTGGCCGGCGGACAGGCTCGCCAAGGGCTCGCCGATTTCGGCCAGCGGCAGCAGCGACAGGTCGAGTGCACCGTCCGGCAGCGCGACCTCCCATTCGTCGCGCGCCAGCGGATCGCCCGACGCCGAGCGCTTCAGCGTCTGGACATGGCGCTTGCCGCTGCGGCGCACCCGCAGCGACAAGCCATTGCGGTCGAGCAAGCGGTCGGGCGTGTCGTAATAGATGGCATCGAGCCGGCGGGTGACACCCTGGTTGCGGGCATGACGCGCGATCAGCTCGGCACCGCGCAGCGCCTCCAGAGCTTCGGGCGAAGCGGCCAGCTTCAGCTCGATCTCGCGCGGCGGCTGCTTCTGCGGCTCTGACGAGGCAGCCTGCTCCGTCTGGGCGACCTCGTCTCTCGGCACGGCGTCCAAGGCTTCTCTCCACTGGGCGGTGCATGAGCCGCAACCGTAGCCTCCCCGGCAGCGGCTTGTCACCACTTCGCCCGGGGACGAGCCCCGGGCGAAATGGCACAGGGGTCAAAGCGCCTGCTGGATCGCGACCTCCACGGGCGAATAGGCGCCGTCTGGCCGATCGAGGCGGAGCGGCTCACGCGGTAGCAGAGGCGGCTGCGCCATGAAGCGCGGCGTCTTGCCGCGATGCGGCTGCGCCGAATGCACCAGGAAGGGATGACAGAGATAGATCGTGCCGGCCTGCCCTATCGCCAGAACCTCCTCTCGTCCGGCACTGCCGGCGAAGCCGCCGGCGGCCAGTTCGCCAAGCGACAGGCCGGCCTCACCCGCTGGCGCGAGCTGGCGGGCGATATCCTGGTGCGACGCCACTCTAATGCGGGTCGGCGCATCGTCCTCACCGACATCCGAGAACAGGAAGAGCATCAGCAGCGCCCTGCCCTTCGAGGCGAGGTTGACCCGCCAGTTCATGAAATCCGGATCGTCGAAGCCGAAGCTGACATCGACATGCCAGCCGGCGTCGCCCGGATCCTCCGGCGACGGAAAGCGCACCGGGAAGGTGCCCATGGCGCGGCAGGGCAGCCAGCGCCCGGTGCCGGTGAGCTGGTCGAAGGCGCCGTGCAGGCGTGGCGTGTTCGCTGCCGCGACGAAGGGCGCATCGGTGTACATGCCGAGCCGGATCACCGGCTTGGTCCAGCTTGAGGGATCGCCGGGATTGCAACGAAGGTCGCGCCAGAGGATGGCGCGGGCCTCCTCGGCGAGTACAGGCGAAAAAGCATGATCGAGCCGGACGAAGCCGCGCTCGATGAAATGGGTGATCTGCGCGTCGTCGAAGACGCGCGCACCGAACTCAGGGTGAGCCATTGAGATGAGTCTTTCGCTATCGGCCAGCCGAAGCGCCCGCCACGCGGGCAGGCTGGCAAGGGACCTTCGGACGCAAGGCGCGTCCGTTTGCGGTGCCGGAGCGCGAGACGCGCGTCGGGACCGCAGGCAGGTCAGGCGAGATCGAAGACGGCGAACATCATCATGGTTCGGGCAATATCGCAGCCGTTTTCCGCACGATCAACCCGCGAGCGGCCGCCTGAGCCGAAAGGCGCGCTGGCCAAGCCGGCGGCGGCGCTGCAACCATGCGGCCTTCCCGGATTCGGGCCGGACACTGAATGCGCGTTGCCATCCTCTCCGACATCCATGCCAACCGCGAGGCGTTCGAGGCGGTGCTGGAAGCGGTGCGCCGGCTCGCGCCGGACCGGCTGGTGCTGCTCGGCGACATCGTCGGCTACGGCCCCGAACCCGGCTTCTGCGTCGATGCGGCGCGCGAGCTCGTCGCGGCCGGCGCGATCGCGATCCGCGGCAACCATGACGAAGCCGCTGTGCACGGCCCCTCCGGCATGACGCCGAACGCGCACGAAGCAGCGCTGTGGACCAGGGCGCAGCTCAACGCCGAGCAGAGCGCCTTCCTCGCCGACCTGCCGCTGACGGCGGAGCTCGACGGCGTGCTCTTCGTCCATGCCAGCGCCCGCGACCCCGCCGCCTGGCACTATGTCCGCGATCTGCGCAGCGCCGAGGCCTGCCTTGCGGCGACCGATGCCGCGACGGTGGTCTGCGGCCACACCCATCTGCCGACGATCTTCTACGCCAGGGCCGGACGCGAGCCGGTGGCCTTCATCCCGCTGCGCAATGTTCCGGCTCCGCTCTCGGCCGTGCATCGCCATGTCGTCGTGGTCGGCGCCGTCGGCCAGCCGCGTGACGGCGACCCGGCGGCGTGCTTCGCCCTGCTGGATATGGGCGCGCGCGAGGTGACCATGGTCCGCGTGCCCTATGACACGCAGGACACCGCACGGAAGATCAAGGCGGCCGGCCTGCCGGACTGGCTCGGCCTGCGCCTGCAGATCGGCAGATAGGGGGACGGGATGGAACGGCCTCACACCGGCTCGGTCATCGACGACTTTACGCTCGGCGAGCGGCTGAAAGCCGGTGGCATGGCGAGCCTCTGGCACGCCAGCCATCCGGATCATCCCGGCCCGCTCGTCGTCAAGATCCCGGTGCTCGACCCCGGCGCCGATGTCTCGGCCATCGTCGGCTACGAGACCGAGGTGCTGATCCACAAGCGCCTGTCGGGGCCGCATGTGCCGCGCTTCGTCGCTTCGGGCGAGCTCTGCCGCATTCCTTTCATCGCGATGGGCTTCGTCGCCGGCGAGAACCTGGCCGATCGGATCAAGCAGGCGCCCCTGCCCTTCGCCGAGGTCCAGCGCATCGGCATCGCGATCGCGACGGCGCTGGCCGATCTGCACCGGCAGAACGTCGTCCATCTCGACCTCAAGCCCGAGAACGTGATCCTGACCGAGAAGGGCGCGGTGCTGCTCGATTTCGGCCTCGCCCGCCATGCCGAGTTGCCGGACCTGCTCGGCGAGGAGAGCTCAGAGCCGATGGGGACAGCGGCCTATATGGCGCCCGAGCAGGTGCTGGGCGAGCGTTCCGACCCGGCGAGCGATCTCTTCGCGCTCGGCTGCCTGCTCTACCAGATGGCCTCCGGCGAAGAGCCGTTCGGGCGGCCGAAGACCGTGCCCGGCATGAAGCGGCGGCTCTATCACGCGCCGAAGCCCCTGCGCGCCGTCAATGAGCAGGTACCGGCCTGGCTCGAAGCGATCATCTCCCGTTGCCTCGAGGTCGATCGCGGCCGGCGCTATGCCGATGCCACCAAGCTCGCCTTCGACCTGCGCCATCCCGAGCAGGTCACCATCGCGCGCAAGCGCCCGACCGCTGGGGAGCGCAGCCTCGGCAAGCGGCTGGTCGACCTGTTCCAGAAGCGCGACGAAGCCGACGTCACCGGCGCTCCGACGGTGGCGCGACGCAAGGCCGGCCCCTCGCTCGTGCTGACAGCGGTCGACCTCGCAGAGGGACCGGACGCGCTCGCGGCGGCGATCCTAGCCGAAACGAGCCGGTTGCTGGCCGCCCGGCCGGATTCCTCGCTGGCCTGCCTGACGGTACTGAAAACCGAGATCATCGGCGAGACCAAGACCGTCGATGCCGAGGGGCGCTCGCTCTATATCGGCCGGCTGGTGGCGCTGAAGGACTGGGCGCGGCCGCTGCATCTGCCGGAAGACCGGGTCAGCTACCATGTCATCGAGGCGGTCAGCGCCGCCGACGCGATCCTGCGCTATGCCGAGCACAACGATATCGACCATATCGTGCTCGGCGCCCGCTCCTCCTCGGCGGTGCGCCGCCATCTCGGTAGCGTCTCGACCAAGGTCGTGGCGGAAGCGCTGTGCTCGGTCTCGGTGGTCCGGGTGAAAGGCGGTGCGGAGGAGAAGGATCGCGAGCAGGATTAAATCGTGCTAGGATCGAAGCCGATCGGAGGTGCTCATGCGCACGACCCAATCTCTCAGCATCACGCTGCCGCATGAAATGGCGCAGATGGTGAAATCTAAGGTTGCCTCGGGCGAATATGCCAGCGAAAGCGAGGTCGTCCGCGACGGTTTGCGCGTGCTTGCTGCCCGCGACCAGGCGGTCGATAATTGGCTGCGTGAGGAGGTCCTGCCGATCTATGACGAGATTGCTGCCGACCCGAGCAAGGCCGTATCGGCCGAAGAGGCCTGGGCCCAGATCGAAGCGCATATCGGCAGCCGCAAGTCCGGCGCATGAACGTTCGGATCAGCTTCTCCAGGCAAGCGATCGCAGACCTTCAAAGCATCTACGACTACATCGCGCCGCGGGGTGGCCAGCGGATTGCACGCGACTATGTCGCCCGCCTCTATGCCTACTGCCTCGACTTTCGGGCTTTTTCCCGAACGGGGCGTCCGTCGTGACGATTTGCGTCCGGGTTTGAGGCTGATCGGCTACCGCAAGCAAGCGACTATCGCTTTCACTGTCCTGGGCAATGACGTGGCGATCCTGCGGGTTTTCCAGCGCGGCCGCGACATTGAGGCGCTGCTTAAGGACGACGTCCCGGTTTGAGTGTATCCGCCATGTGCCAACCGCGTTGACCTCCCCGCCTCTCCTTCCGAATATGCCGGCCATGCCGGCTGCCTCTTCCGCCCCGCCCGAATTCGATCCCGCCCGCTTGGACGCATTCCTGCGCACCGCCCTGCCCGGCGGCACTGAGGGCCGCATGGTGATCGAGCGGATCAGCGGCGGCCAGTCGAACCCGACCTTCTTCGTCTCCTATGCGGATGCCGGCACGCGGTTCGTCCTGCGCAAGAAGCCGCCGGGGCCGCTGCTGCCCTCGGCCCATGCGGTCGAGCGCGAATATCGCATCTTGCGTGCGCTAGCCGGCTCGGCCGTGCCAGTGCCACCGGTACTGCTACTGCATGAAGCAGACGACGTCGTCGGCACGCCTTTCTACCTGATGGAGCGGCTGGAGGGCCGCGTCTTCCACGACACCGCCCTGCCTGGCGTCGCGACTGAGGACCGGCGCGCTATGTATTTCGCCATGGCCGAGGCACTGGCAGCGCTGCACGGCTTCGACTGGCGGGGCGCCGGGCTCGGCGATTTCGGCAAGCCCGGCAACTACTATGCCCGCCAGCTCGCCCGCTGGGGCCGGCAATGGCGCGAGACGAGGACGCGCGAGATCCCGGCGATCGACCGGCTGATCGACTGGCTCGGCAGCCATCTCGACGAGACGCCGGACACGACCATCGTCCACGGCGATTTCCGGCTGGGCAACCTGATGTTCGCGCCGAACGAGCCAAGGATCGTCGCCGTGCTCGACTGGGAGCTCTCGACGCTCGGCCACCCACTCTCCGACGTCGCCTTCTCCTGCCTGCCCTGGCATTCGACGCCTTCCATGTATGCCGGCATCGTCGGGCTCGATCGCGAGGCGCTCGGCATACCGACGCAGAACGAGTACATCGCCCGCTATTGTGCCGCCGCCGGGCGTATTGAGGGGCCGGGCCGCTTCCATATCGCCTTCTCGCTGTTCCGCTTCGCCGTCATCCTCGACGGCATCGCGGCGCGGGCGAAGACGGGAAATGCCGCCGCCGAGAACGCCGGCGCGGTCGGCGCGATGGCGGAGAGTTTCGCCGAGCGGGCGGAAGCGTTGGTGAAGGGCGCGGCGTGAGGATTGCGACTTGCCGTCATTCTCGGGCGAAGCGAAGCGCAGACCCGAGAATCTCCGGACGAGAGGGCGCTGATGGGAGCCTCTTCCGGCCTGAGATGCTCGGGTCAAGCCCGAGCATGACGCCTTAGGTTCGAGGAGAGAGCACCATGGATTTCGCCTATTCGACCAGGGTCGAGGAGCTGCGCGCCAAGCTGCAGGCTTTCATGGACGCGCATGTCCAGCCGGCCGATGCCGCCTGGAAGCATGAGGTCGAGGCCAACAGCTATCCCACCGCGCTGGTCGACGGCCTCAAGGCCAAGGCAAAGAACGAAGGGCTGTGGAACCTCTTCCTGCCGGCGCTGAAGGAAGGCGAGCCCGGCACGCGGCTGACCAATCTCGAATATGCCCCGCTCGCCGAGATCATGGGCCGGATCTACTGGTCCTCGGAGGTGTTCAACTGCAACGCCCCCGACACCGGCAACATGGAAATCCTGCACATGTTCGCGACGCCTGAGCAGCGCGAACGCTGGCTGAACCCGCTGCTCGCCGGCGAAATCCGCTCCTGCGTCGGCATCACCGAGCCGGGCGTCGCCTCCTCCGACCCGACCAATCTGCAGACCACCATCATCCGCGACGGCGACCATTACGTCGTCAACGGCCGCAAATGGTGGACAACCGGGGCGCTGCACCCCAACGTCACATTCTGCATCGTCATGGGCCTGTCCGATCCGCGGCCCGAAGCCGATCCGCACAAGCGCCACAGCATGATCATCGTGCCGATGGATTCGCTGGGGCTGACGGTGATGCGCAACCTGCCGCTGCTGAACCATTATTCGATCGAGGGCCACACCGAGACCGACTTCAGCAATGTCCGCGTGCCGGCCGCGAACCTGCTCGGCGAGGAAGGCGCGGGCTTCGCGCTGGCGCAGGCGCGGCTCGGGCCGGGGCGCATCCATCATTGCATGCGCACCATCGGGCAATGCGAGGTCGCGCTCGAACTGATGGTCGAGCGCGCGCTGGAGCGAAAGGCCTTCGGCCGCAACCTTGCCGATTACGCCAATGTCCAGGACTGGATCGCCGAAGGGCGCATGGAGATCGACCAGGCCCGCCTGCTCTGTCTGCGCGCCGCCTGGATGATGGACAAGCATGGCAACAAGGCCGCGCGCACTGAGGTCTCGGCGATCAAGGTCGCGGCGACGCGGCTGCAGACCAAGATCGCCGACCGGGCGATGCAGGTCTTCGGCGCCGGCGGGCTCTCGAACGACACGCCGCTCGCCTTCATCTACTCCTGGGGCCGAGCCCTGCGCTTCATCGACGGGCCGGACGAGGTCCATCTGCGCACCATCGCGCGCGCCGAGATCAAGAAGCGCAAGGAGAGCAACCGTAGCACCTTCGCCGAGCAGGGCGTGGTGCGGCCCTGGGTAAAGCCAACCGAATCCTGAGCTCGGCCAACCGGGCCCATGCCGTCATTCCAGCAGGCCAGGTCAGCGGCTGAAAATGCCGTGGAAGCGGCCGAGGAAACTGCGCAGGCGCTCGCTCTCGGGATTGTCGAAGACTTCGGAAGGCGCCCCCGCCTGCGCGACCCGGCCCTGGTCGAGGAACAGCACATGGTGCGAAACCTCGCGGACGAAGAGCATCTCGTGGCTGACGAGCAGCATGGTCATGCCGGATTCAGCCAGAGACTGCATCACGCCGAGCACCTCGGCCACCAGCTCCGGATCGAGCGCCGAGGTCACCTCGTCGAACAGCAGCAGGCGCGGCTGCATGGCGACGGCGCGCGCGATCGCGACGCGCTGCTGCTGGCCGCCCGAGAGCTGGTAGGGATAATGGTCGCGACGCTCCGCGAGGCCGACGCGGCCGAGCCAATGATCGGCGATCTCCCGCGCCTCGGCCGCGCTCTTGCCCTGCACCTTGGTCAGGCCGAGCATGACGTTCTGCCCGGCGGTCAGATGCGGGAACAGGTTGAACTGCTGGAAGACCATGCCGATGCGGGCGCGCTGGGCCGAGATCTTCGTCTCGCTCAAACGCTTGCGGGTCTCGCCCACCATCCGGTAGCCGATCGGATCGCCGTCGAGCAGGATCTCGCCGCCATCATGCTCCTCCAGCAGGTTGACGCAGCGCAGGAAGGTGGTCTTGCCCGAGCCGGAGGCGCCGATCAGCGAGACGACCTGCCCCTGCCTGACGGTGAGGTCGATGCCCTTCAGCACTTCGATCTTGCCGAAATGCTTGCGGACATTGGTGGCCTGAAGCAGGGCAGTCTCGGTCATCGGCAGTCGCTTCCCGTTCCAAGTTTTCAGAGCAGCTCCGGACGCAAAACCGCTACCCACTTTTGCTGGAGTGGCTCTAGTACCGCAGATAGGAGGTCTTGCGTTCCAGCAGCGCGCCGAGCTGCGCCAGCGTGAAGTTGATGATCAGATAGAGGACCACCGTCAGCAGGTAGAACTCGATGATCATGTAGTTGCGCGCCATCTGCTGCTGGGCTGCCAGCAACAATTCGACGACGCCGATGATCGAAAGCAGCGTCGTTCCCTTGACGATTTCAAGACCGGTATTGACCCAGGGCGGCAGCATGCGGCGGAAAGCCTGCGGCAGGATCACATAGTACAATCGCTTGCCGAAGGTCAGGCCGATGGCCTTGGCGGCCTCCATCTGCCCCGCCGGCACGGATTCGACCGCGCCGCGGAAATTCTCGGCGACATGGGCGGTGGCGAAGGCGCCGAGCGCGATCACGCCGGCCCAGAAGGCGGCGATGTTCACGCCGAACAGGGCCAGCCCGTAATAGGTGAACAGGATCAGCACCAGCACCGGGATGCCGCGCATCAGGTCGACATAGAGCCGGGCCAGCAGCCTCAGCCACCACCAGCCATAGGAGAGCGCGACCCCCATCAGGATGCCGCAGACCGTCGCCATGACGATGCTCAGCACCGAGCTCAACATGGTCACGCCGAGCCCGGAGAGCAGCGAGGCGCGGGCCTGCCAGGCCTCGAACAGGAAGGTGCCGGGAGCCATCGAGAAATCCATCAGGCGCCCCCTAGCGGATCGAGGCGTAGCGGCGCTCGACCAGGCGCAGCACGAACGCGATGAGATAGGCGGTGACGAGATAGAGCGCGCTCGCGGTGAGCCAGACCTCCATGACCCGGAAGGTGTTGGCGTTGATCTGCCGGGCGACGAAGGTCAGCTCCGGCACGGCGATCGCGGCCGCGAGCGAGGTGTCCTTGAACAGCGAGATCAGGTTGTTGCTGACCGCCGGCAGCGTGATGCGAAACATCACCGGCAGCACGACATAGGCCTGGCGCTGCCAGGGTCGCAGGCCGATCGCCTTGGCTGCCTCGACATATTGCTTCGGGATAGAGGAAAGGCCGGCGCGGAAGACCTCGGACATGTAGGCGCCGGCATAGAGCGAGAGCGAGAGCACAAAGCTCTGGGTCTTGTTGAGGAACGTGACGTCGAATTCCGGCAGGCCGAAATAGAGGAAGAAGATCAGCAGCAGCAGCGGCGTGCAGCGGATGAACTCGACATAGGCCCAGACCGGGATGGAGAGCCATTTCTTGCCGGAGAGCCGGGCATAGGCGGTGACGATGCCGATGACGCAGCCGATCGCCAGCGAGATCACCGCCAGCCAGAGGCCCAGCATAAGGGCGTCGACGAGCTTGTCCCAGTTCCGCGCGATGACGGGCCAGTCGAAATGATAATCGATCATGTCTGTCGCGAAGGTCCCGAAAGCGGCGGGCCGCTGCTGCGGCCCGCCATCGCCACGTTGCGATCAGGCGAATGCGGGATCAGGCGAATTCCTGCGGGAAGCCGACCTTCGGGATCGGCAGCTCGATGCCGAACCACTTCTTGTAGGAGGCGGCGAAATAGTCGAAATCGACGCCCATCATCGCCTCCTTGTAGGCGGTGTTGACCCAGTTCAGCCAGGTCGGGTCGCCGGGCTTCACCGCCGAGGCATAGGAGTTCGGCATCCAGCCGAAACCGGAATCGACGAAGCGGCCGGGCGCCTGCTGCATCAGCCAGCGCATCGCCGACTGATCCTGCATCGAGGCGTCGATGCGCCGGGCGTTCAGCGCCTGCATCGCCGAATCCGGGCTGTCGAAGGCATCGACCTTGGCGCCCGGCAGCGCCTTGTGGATCCACTCCTCGAGGAAGACATTCTGCATGCCGCCGACGGCGACCTCCTTGCCGGCAGCCTTCAGCTCGTCATAGTTCTTGTACTTGCCGCCGCGGGCCAGCATCAGCAGGCCGACGCCCTCGCGATAATACGGAATGGTGAAGTCGACCTGCTGGGCCCGGCCCGGCGTCACCGTCATCCATTGCACGACGATGTCGACCTTGTCGGTGACCAGGCTCGGGATGCGGGCGTCGGAGCCCTGCAGCACGAACTCGACCTTCTCGTAGTCGTCGAACAGGCCCTTGGCGAGCAGCCGGGCGAGGTCGATATCCATGCCGACGAGCTTGCCGCTGGCATCCTGGAAGTGCCAGGGCGGGTTGGTGCTGCCGGTGCCGACGATCAGCTTGCCGCGTTCCTTGACGGCGTAGAGCTTGCTCTTGGCCACCGTCTGGGCCTGGGCCGAGGCAGGGGTGAGCAGCCCGCTTGCCGCCGCGCCGATCGCGGCGCCGGCGAGACCGAGGCCGAACAGGCTGCGGCGCTCCAGCGTCAGGCCCTCGTCCTTGGGGGGAGTGGCGCCGTCGAAAGTTTCGTCGTCATGAATGCCCATCACGAACTCCCCTCTTTTGATCCACATGCCCTGCAGCGTTCGGCCTGCAGCAGGACGAGCGTCGCAAGAAAAGTGCCGGATGCAAAGCCAGATAATTCGCGCTGCCTCTACGGAACCGCGGAGGTCCTCAGGCGGCTGCCAGCGCCGCTTCGCAGAGCCCGGCGACCGCGGCGATATCGGCGGGATCAGCGACCTTGTGAGTGCGCACCGGCATCTCCTGATAGGCCTTGCCGTCCTTGAAGCCGTGCCCCGTCACCATGCAGACGACGCGCGAACCGGGCGGCAGGGCGCCCTGCGCCAGCAGGCGCGGCAGCGCCGCGATCGGGCTCGCACCGGTCGGCTCGGCATAGAGGCCTTCGCTGCGGGCGAGCAGCCGCATCGCCTCGCGCAATTCGTCGTCGCCGACCGCGATCGCCCGCCCGCCGCTCTCGCGGACCAGCTTCAGCGTATAGGTGCCGTCGCGCTCATAACCGATCAGCGGGTCGCTGATGCCGGAGGCGATGGTCTGCGGCGCGCCCCAGGCGGTCACTTCGCTGGCGCCAGTCTCGAAGGCCTGCACGATCGGTGCGCAGCCCTCTGCCTGCACGGCGATCAATCTGGTCGTCCCACCGGCAGCGGCGATGCCCTGCCAGACGCCCTTGACCAGCGGACCGCTGCCGGTCGGCACCAGCACATGGCTCGGCGCGCCGCCGAACTGCTCGACCAGCTCGGTGCCGACCGCGGTGAGGCCGGCGACGGCATAGGGGTTGATAAAGGTGGTGGTCAGGTTGGCGAAGCCATGCCGCTCGGCGAGGGCAAGCGCGAGATCGTATGAGCGGCTGTAATGCCCTTCGACCAGCAGCAGGATCGCGCCATGGGCCGCGATCTGCGTCACCTTGCCCAGCGGGGTATGGGCCGGCACGATGATCACGGCCGGGATGCCGGCGCGCGCCGCATAGGCGGCGGTTGCGGCCCCGGCATTGCCCGATGAGGCGCAGACGACCTTGCCGATGCCGAGCGCGAGTGCCCGGCCCATGGCGGCGGCAACGAGGCGATCCTTGAACGAGCCGGACGGGTTGCGGGTCTCGTCCTTCAGCCAGATCTCGCCGGAGAAGCCGGGCAGCGAGGCCTCGATCCGGCGGGCCCGCAGCAGCGGCGTGACGCTCTCGCCGAGCGAGACGGACGGCGTATCATCGTCACCGACGGTCTCCAGAATGCCGCCGCAGGCCTTGCAGCGATAGAGCAGCACCGGCGGATAGGCCGTCGCGCAATCGACGCAGCGCAGTTCCATCGCGAGCACTCCTCCAGGCTGTCGGCCGGCCGCCCTGCCCTCGCAGGGCCGCCATGGCCTCAGCCTAGCCCGAAAACATCGGCTGGCACTGCGCCCGTTTGCGGTGGGCCGCCCTGCATCTGTTCGGGGTGCTTGCGCCGACCGAGCGCGACCTCTCAATCGGCCGCGACAGGCGGTCCGGCGAGTTGGACCGCGACCGTGCCGAACCAGCGCGTCTCGACCTCGAAGCGCACCGGCACGGGAAACTCGCCGCCCTCGCGCAGCGCGATCAGGACCGAGCCCTTCAGGGGCCGCATCGCCGCCTCGCGGTCGTCGTCATGCCGGAAGCCGGCGATGGTCCGGACGGTGAAGCCGCAGGTCAGCCCGCGACCGTTCAGCGGCCCCTGGTCGCTGACCTGCACCTTGGCCGAGGAGGTCATGACGGCGACCGAGCGGCGGCGGCCGTCATAGATCGCCGTCGAGCCGTCGCAGCTTTCACTCTCCGCCACCTTCCGAAGCATCCCGGCGAGGCCGGAGAGCGAGTCGACCGTGCCGCGGATCAGTTCGGGCGGGACGGCCTCGCGATCCTCGTTCGACGGTTCCTGCCGCCGGATCGTCGGCACGCCGCGCGGATAGTGCATCTCGCTGACGTAGGCCCGGCCCCGCCATGAGCCGTTCGCCTGATAGAGCCGCGGCTCGGGGCCGCTGCGGCCCCAGCGGCCTTCCACCTTGCCGGATTGCTCGGCCGCCCCGACGAGTTGGGCTGCCCGGTAGGGGCGCGTGCGGATCTCGATGCGGTAGCCGGCGCGGTCGAGCAGCGAGGTCACCTCGATCTCGCCGAGCGTGACCCCGCCCAGCACCGTGACATCGTAGCGAAGGCGCATCTCCCGCGCCGAGGCGGCCGAAGACGCGGCGCAGGCGAACGCACCGGCGATCAGGGCGCCTGCCGCGATGGCCTTTGCCTGTCTCGATGCGATGCCGGCTGCCCTCCCGCCGCGCTCGGGCCTCAGCGCCGCCGCCGGAGAGGCTGCGCAGCCTCGCAGCCGCTGCGCGTCGTCGCTGTCGAAGTCGCGCCCGAGCATCCGCATCATCCCGCACCGGACCGGCAGGTCCCCTTCCCTCCGCGTCACCGCCCGGTGTTACAGGGCCGTAGCGATGTGCCGTTGTAGCGCGGACAACGAGAGCCCCGCCATGCACGAAGGCGCGACGGGGTGCGGACGCGGTGCGGCCTTGGGCGAAGGGTGCGAGAGACCGTCGCCGATTAAGCTGAGGCGGGCATGACCTTGCCGTCAGGCCAGATCCGTGGCGTGACCGGATCGCAGAATGGCAGCGTAGCGGCCTTCCGGATCGCCTGGGCGAGGTGCTCGTTGATCTCCGCCGTGGTCGTCTTCAGCCCGTATTTCACCGCGGCCAGGCTGACGGTCTCGTCGACGATCCGGATCGCCGCCATCACGGTCGCTGCGCAGAGGCGGACGTCGAAGTCACCCTGGGAACGATCGAGGCGCTCGGCGATGAGCTCGATCAGTTGCTCTTCGCCGACGTGACAGGACATCAGCCAAGCGGCTCGCAGCGCCGGCTCCTCTGGAAGCCTGGCCAGGAGTCTCACGACAAGGATGTCGTCGGCGAGATCCTGCGGCGCCATCTTGTCCGGGCCGAGGGTCGAATGGAACAGGTCCTCGATCGCGACATCCCGAGGCCAGCGCCGCAGGATCGCGGAGAATCGTAGCGAGGAATGCGCGAAGAGCGGCTCGACCGCGCTCTCCTTGGAGCGAAAGTGCCGCCAGAGCGTGCGCGTCGCGACGCCCGCCGCAGCGGCGATATCATCGCCGCTGGTGTCGGCGACGCCCTGCTCCAGGAACAGCCGCGCCGCATGCCTGGACAGCTCCAGCCGGGTGTTCTCTCGGGCGAGGCTCCTGCTCATCCTCTTCATGTGCTCCCGAAACCAGAGTCATTCAAGTCGTCATAATTTCGTCGCTTACAGACATTTTATATGTCACTAAGTGACAAATATCGATATCGCTTCCCGACCTTAATTGCCCACGAGGTGAGCGCACATGAACCCCAGCGAGACAACGATGCCACTCACCTATCCGCAGACGCGCCGCGTCGATGTGAGCGAGAGCCGGTTCGGGCACGAGATCGCCGACCCCTATCGCTGGCTGGAGAGCGACCCACGCCGCGATGGCGAGGTGGCCGGATGGGCGCAGGAGCAGAACGCGATGGCGCGCCGTTATCTCGACGCCCTGCCCGCTCAGGCGGCGTTCCGCCGGCAGATCACGGAGCTGTTCGATTACGAGCAGGCCGGCGTGCCGCTGAAGCGTGGCAGCTGCTATTTCTACACAATGCGGCAGGGCCTGAAGAAGCAGGCGACGCTGCATGTCCGGGATGGCGTCGACGGGCCTGATCGGCTGCTGCTCGACCCAAACGACTGGTCGGAGGACGGCGCCGACGCCATCGCCGAATGGGACGCCTCGCATGACGGCGCCCATATCGCCTATGGCGTGCAGCGCGGCGGCATCGACTGGCGCGAGATCAGGGTGCTCGACGTCGTCACCGGCGAGACTTTGGACGACGAGGTCAACTGGGTGCGCTTCGGCAACATCGCCTGGGCAAAGGACGGCTCCGGCTTCTTCTACTCGCGCTATCCGGAGCCGGAGCTCGGCACGCAATCGCAGGCCAATGTCGCCAATCATGCCATCTACTTCCACCGACTCGGCACGGCGCAGGCAGACGACAGGCTCGTCCATGCGACGCCGGATATCCCCCATCTGCTGCATCTGGCCGGGGTGACCGAGGACGGGCGCTATCTGATCATCCACTCGACGCCGGGATCGTCGATGACGATGCTGAGCGTGGTCGACCTGACGACGGCCGGTTGGGCGGTCCGCCCCGTGATCGGCGCCGATTTCAGCGCCGAATGGTCGGCTTTCGGCAATGACGGCACCACGCTGTTCGTCGCGACCAGCGAGGGAGCGCCGCGCCGCCGGCTCGTGACCTTCGACCTGACGCAGGCAGCCCCGCAGCCGCGCGAGATCGTCGGCGAGGACGAGGCAACGCTCGAGCACGCCTGGCTCATCGGCGGGCGCCTCATCATCTCCTATCTGGTCGATGCCAGGACCAAGCTGCAGCAGCACAAGCTCGACGGCACGCCGGACGGCACGATCGAGCTTCCCGGCATCGGCAGCGCCGGCATTCGCGGCACGATGGCGGATGACGAGGCGTTCCTCGCCTATACCAGCTTCAACGCGCCGCTGACGATCTTCCGCTACGAGGTGTCGACACGAAAGCGCAGCGTCTGGTCGCAGCCCAGCACCGGCTTCGATCTCGGCGAGATCGCGGTCGAGCAGCACTTCTATGCCTCGAAGGACGGCACGAAAGTCCCGGTCTTCGTCATCCGCCGCAAAGGCGTGCAGGCGCCAGCGCCGACGCTGCTTTACGGCTATGGCGGCTACGGCATCAGCCTGACGCCGTATTACGCGGCGACGCAGCTGGCCTGGGTGGTACAGGGTGGGACATTGGCGATCGCCAATATCCGCGGCGGCGGCGAATATGGCCGGGCCTGGCACGATGCCGGCCGCCTCGCCAACAAGCAGAACTCCTATGACGACTTCATCGCCGCGGCCGAGTTCCTGCGCGACCATGGCATCGCCAGCCCCGACGGCATCGCGATCCAGGGCGAATCGAACGGCGGCCTGCTCGTCGGCACGGTGACGAACCAGCGGCCGGACCTTTTCGCCGCCGCCCTGCCCGGCGTCGGCGTGATGGACCTGCTGCGCTTCCATCATTTCACCGGCGGCAGCTTCTGGACCTATGATTACGGCAACCCGGAGGACGAGGCGGCATTCGAGAACCTCCTGCGCCTCTCGCCCTGCCACAATATCGCGGCCGGCAAGCCCTACCCCGCCATCCTCGTCACCACCGCCGATGCCGACGACCGCGTCGTGCCCGGCCACAGCTTCAAATACGCCGCCGCGATCCAGGCCGCCCAAATCGGCTCCAAGCCGCGCCTGCTGCGGGTCGAAACCCGCGCCGGCCACGGCGCCGGCAAGCCGCTGGACAAGGTCATCGCCGAGGCCGCCGACATGTGGGCCTTCGCAGCCCACTGCACCGGGCTTGAGACCGGGCGCGCCTGACGACGACATCGCTCTTCGAAGCAACCCAACCCGAAAACTGGAGATCGCCTATGAACCGATTGTCGATCGCAGCCGCCGTCATGCTCGGCGCCGCGCTGTTTACCCCGGCACTCACGTTGGGCGCCGAGGCGAGCGAAGCCGTCCCGGCGAGCCTTGCCGCAAAGCTCGACGAACGGCTTGCCGCTTTCACGATGACCGACGCCAAGCGCCGTCGCCTGATGATGATGCAGGATGCGACGCGCCAGCAGCGCTGGCACGACCGCAGGCGCGGTTATGGCCATCCCGGCTATGGCCGCCCCTATGCTCCGCCGCCGCGGCATGGCTATTACCGGCGTCATGATCGCTGGTAACCTGGAGCAGGACGCCAAAAGCGAAATAGCCCCGCCATGAGGTGGTCATGGCGGGGCGCTAAGCTGCATCAAGGCGGCGAAACCGCAGCGTCCGGCAACCTCGCTAACCGGTCTTCATGCCGCCTCGGCGAAGTGCTCCTTCCCCTCCACCCCATGCTGGCGCAGCGGCTTGTTGCCCGACAACTTCCGCATCAGCACGTAGAAGACCGGCGTCAGGAAGATGCCGAAGGCGGTGACGCCGATCATGCCGGCGAAGACCGCGATGCCCATGGCCTGGCGCATCTCGGCGCCCGCCCCGGTCGAGAGCACCAGCGGCACCACGCCCATGACGAAGGCGAGCGAGGTCATCAGGATCGGCCGCAGGCGCAGGCGGCTGGCCTCGATCGCGGCCTCGACCGGCGTGCGGCCCTCGAATTCGAGCTCGCGCGCGAATTCGACGATCAGGATGGCGTTCTTGGCCGATAGTCCGACCAGGACGACGAGGCCGATCTGGGTGAAGACGTTGTTGTCGCCACCGCTCCACCAGACGCCGGCCATCGCCGCGAGCAGGCCCATCGGGATGATCAGCAGGATCGCGACCGGCAGGGTCAGGCTCTCATACTGCGCCGCCAGCACCAGGAAGACGAGCAGGATCGCGACCGGAAAGACCAGGATGGCGGAATTGCCGGCCAGGATCTCCTGATAGGTCAGCTCGGTCCATTCGAAGGCGAAGCCCTTGGGCAGGGTCTCGTTGGCGATGCGGGTGACGGCGTCCTGCGCCTGGCCCGAGGAGAAGCCGGGGGCAGGGCCGGCATTGATGTCGGCGCTGAGGAAGCCGTTATAGCGCATGGCACGTTCGGGGCCGGCGTCGGTGCGCACGTTGAGCACGGCCGAGAGCGGCACCATCTCGCCCGAATTCGAGCGGACCTTGAGCTTGCCGATGTCTTCCTGATAGGCGCGGTAGGGCGCATCGGCCTGGACGCGCACCGTGTAGGTGCGGCCGAACTTGTTGAAGTCGTTCACATAGGACGAGCCCAGATAGATCTGCAGCGTCTCGAAGACATCGGTGACGGGAACGCCGAGCTGGCGCGCCTTGGTGCGGTCGATGTCGGCATAGAGCTGGGGCACGTTGACCTGGAAGCTCGAGAACATGCCGGCGAGCTCGGGCGCCGTCGCGGCCTTGGCCATGAAGGCCTTGGTCGCCTCGTCGAGCGCCTTGTAGCCGAGGCCGGCGCGGTCCTCGATCTGCAGCTTGAAGCCGCCGATGGTGCCGAGGCCCTGGACGGGCGGCGGCGGGAACATCGCGATGAACGCCTCCTTGATGCCGGCGAACTCCTTGTTGAGCTGCATGGCGATGGCGTTACCCGAGAGCGAAGGGTCCTTGCGCTGGTCGAAGGGCTTCAGGCCGACGAAGACGATGCCGGCGTTGGACGAGTTGGTGAAGCCGTTGATCGACAGGCCGGGGAAGGAGATCGCGTTCTCGACGCCGGGATGCTTCAGGGCGATTTCGTCCATCTTGCGGATGACGTCCTCGGTGCGGTCGAGCGTCGCCGCGTCGGGGAGCTGGGCGAAGCCGACGAGGTACTGCTTGTCCTGGCCCGGCACGAAGCCCGACGGCACCTTCTGGAAGAGCATGACGGTCAGGCCGACGAGGCCGGCATAAACGACGAGCATCACGGTCTTGCGGCCGAGGATGCGGGTGACGCCGCCGCCATAGGCCTGCGAGGAGCGGTTGAAGAAGCGGTTGAAGCCGCGGAAGAACCAGCCGAACAGCTTGTCCATGACGCGGGTCAGCGCGTCCTTCGGGGCATCGTGGCCGCGCAGCAGCAGGGCGGCGAGCGCCGGCGACAGTGTCAGCGAGTTGATCGCCGAGATCACCGTCGAGATCGCGATGGTGAGCGCGAACTGGCGGTAGAACTGGCCGGTCAGGCCGCTGATGAAGGCGAGCGGCACGAAGACCGCGACGAGGACGAGCGCGATCGCGATGATCGGGCCGGAAACCTCGCGCATCGCCTTGTAGGTCGCTTCGCGTGGGCTGAGGCCGTTCTCGATGTTGCGCTCGACATTCTCGACCACGACGATAGCGTCGTCGACGACGATGCCGATCGCCAGCACGAGGCCGAACAGCGAGAGCGCGTTGATCGAAAAGCCGAAGAGATACATCACCGCGAAGGTGCCGACGACCGAGATCGGCACGGCGACCAGCGGGATGATCGAGGCGCGCCAGGTCTGCAGGAAGACGATGACGACGAGCACGACCAGCGCGATCGCCTCGAGCAGCGTCGAGATCACCGCCTTGATCGAGGCGCGCACGAACTGGGTGGTGTCGTAGACGATCGAGTAGTCCACGCCCTCGGGCATGTTCTGCTTGATCTCGCGCATCGTCTCCTGGACGCGGTCGGCGATCGCGATGGCGTTCGAATTCGGCGCCTGGAAGACCGGTACGGCGACGGCCGACTTGCCGTTGAGCAGCGAGCGCAGTGCGTATTCGGCGGCCCCCAGTTCGATGCGGGAGACGTCCTTCAGACGCACGACCGCGCCGCTCGCAGCGGTCTTGACGATGATCTCGCCGAACTCCTCCTCGCTGGCGAGGCGGCCTTGCGCATTGACGGAAAGCTGCAGGTCGAGCCCCGGCCCGCTCGGCGAGGCGCCGATGACGCCGGCCGCAGCCTGGACGTTCTGGGCGCGGATCTCGCGGACGATGTCGGAGGGCGAGAGGCCGTGCTCGGCGACCTTCTGCGGATCGAGCCAGACGCGCATCGAATAGTCGCCCGAGCCGAAGAGCTGGACCTGGCCGACGCCGTCGATGCGCGCCAGCCGGTCCTTGACGTTGAGGACGGCGTAGTTGCGCAGATAGGTCATGTCGTAGCGGCCGTTCGGCGAGGTGATGTGCACCACCATCGTCAGGTCCGGCGAGCTCTTGATGGTGGTGACGCCGAGGCGGCGCACCTCCTCCGGCAGGCGCGGCTCGGCCTGGGAGACGCGGTTCTGGACCAGCTGCTGGGCCTTGTCCGGGTCGGTGCCGAGCTTGAAGGTGACGTTCAGCGTCATCACGCCGTCGGTCGTCGCCTGGCTCGACATGTAGAGCATGCCCTCGACGCCGTTGATCTGCTCCTCGATCGGCGTCGCAACAGTCTCGGCGATGACGCGCGGATTGGCGCCGGGATATTGCGCGCGCACCACCACGGTCGGCGGCACGACCTCGGGATATTCCGAGATCGGCAGGGCGCGCAGCGCCAGCAGGCCGGCGAGGAAGATCAGGACGGAGAGGACACCGGCGAAGATCGGCCGGTCGATGAAGAACTTCGAGAGGTTCATTTGGGTGCCCCTTCAAGGCGGCGGCCCCGCCGGTCCCGAAGCGGCCGGCGGGGCGGGAAACTGGAAGGCTCGCGCTTTAGCGCTGCGCGAGCTCGGTCTTGAGCTTCTTCAATTCGGAGCGCTCGGCCATCGGCACCTGCTCGGGCGCGACAGTCGCGCCCGGACGGATGCGCTGCAGGCCGTTGACGACGATCTGCTCGCCGGCCTCCAGCCCGCTGGTGACGATGCGCAGCCCCTCGGCAGCCGTACCGAGGGTGACCTCGCGCCAGACGGCCTTGTGGTCCTTGCCGATGACGAAGACGAACTTCTTGTTCTGGTCGGTGCCGACGGCGCGCTCGTTGATGACGAGGGCTGGCTCGGACTTTGCCTGGCCCATGCGCAGGCGCACGAACTGGCCGGGCATCAGCGCGCCGTCCTTATTGTCGAAGATCGCCCGGACGCGGACCGTGCCAGTCGCGGCGTCGATGCCGTTGTCGACGAAGTTGAGGTAGCCGGAGATCGGCGCGCCCTCGTTCGTCGCGGTGGTCATCTGCACCGGGATCCGCTTCAGGTCGCGCGGCTTGCCGGGTTCGGCCGGCAGGGTCGCCAGCGCTTTCAGCAGCGAGCCCTCATCGGCGTTGAAGCCGGCATAGACCGGGTCGACCGAGACCAGCGTCGTCAGCAGCGGCGCATTGGCGCCGGCAGCGACGAGGTTGCCGACGGTGACTTCCAGCCGGCCGATACGGCCACCGATCGGAGCGCGGATCTGGGTGTAGTCGAGGTTCAGCCGCGCCGACTGCAGCGCCGCGCGGGCGGCGCGCTCGTTCGCCTGCGCCTCGCGCAGGGCATTCAGCCTGGCGTCGAGATCGCGCTGCGAGACGTTCTGCGTCGACATCAGCTTCTGGCCGCGCTCATGCTCGTTGGCGGCGAGCGCGACGCGCGCCTCGGCGGCAAGCAACTGCGCCTGGGCGCGCTCGAATTCGGCCTGGTACGGCGCCTGGTCGATACTGACGAGCAGGTCGCCCTGCTTGACCAGCGCGCCCTGCGCGAAGTGCACCTGCTCGACCACGCCGGAGACGCGCGAGCGGATCTCGACGCGCTCGATCGCCTCGAGCCGGCCGGAGAATTCGGCCCAGCTGACCAGCTCGCGCTGCTCGACTGTCGCGACCGAAACCGGCGTCGCGGCCGGCGCAGCGGGGGCGGTGTCGCCCTGCGCCGTGTTCGAGCCGTGGACGGCGACGGCGAGCGCCGCGAGCGAGACGCCGGCGGTAACAGCAACGCCCAACAGGGCATGACGGATCGTTCCCAGAATCATGGGTCTAGTCCTTCGTTGAGAGAGATTGAAAGAGCGGGGGCGATGCGGTCGCTAGGACGGCGCAGTCGCAGTGAAGAACTCGCTGACGTGGTGACAGGCCGCGCACAGGCAGGTGCCGTCGCAGGGGCCTTCGGCGAAGGCGTCCGGCCAGCGGCTCGGACCGCCGACGACGCGGATGGTGGTGTCGACGCCGGCCGCCTTCAGCCGGTGGGCGTAATTGATGCTCTCGTCGCGGAGCAGATCGTCCTCGGCGGTGAAAATCAGGGCCGGGGCGAGCCCGGTCAGCCTGACGGCATTGACCGGGGCAGCGTAAGGATGCGCCGCCTTCTCGGGCGAGCCGAGATAGGCGTGCCAGCCATCGGCCCAGCGGCAGCCGACCGGACCGGCGTCGGCATTGCGGAAGGAATAGGTGCCGAGGCAGGAATCGAGCATCGGCGAGAACAGGATCTGACCGGCGAGCGCCGGCCCGTGCCGGTCGCGCGCCATCATGGCGAGCGCCGCGGCGAGATTGCCGCCAGCCTCCTCGCCCGCCACATAGAGCGGCGCGGTCTTGCCGACCCAGCGCGCCTTGTCGCGGGCGATCTTCTCGAGCGCCGCATAGGAGGCTTCAAGCGCCTGCGGAAACGGATTGGCGGGCGCGAGCGGGTAAGGCAGCGAGATCACGATCGAGCCGGCTTCGGCCAGGGTGGTCGCGACCGCTTCGCCGGAGGCGAGCGAGCCGCTGTCGAAGGTGCCGCCATGGAGATGGACGACGAGGCCGGCCTCGTCCGGCACCGATGCCGGGGCGTAGAGCCGGCCAGCGAGCTTGTCGCGCCCAACCTGGACGCCCTGCTCGCGCCAGAACACGGCGCGGCGATAGCGGCTTTCGGAGGTTGACGGGGCGAGCATGGCGGGGACGGCCGGTGAATGTTGCGGTGCATCACGATTTAGGTGATGCTCCCAGCTTAATAAACCGCCGATCTGCTCCTACATTATTTCCATATGGAAACAATCGACGGACATCCGGAGCCTCGATATGGATCAGCTCAACGCCATGCGCGCCTTCGTGCGCGTCGTCGAAGTCGGCACCTTCACCCGCGCGGCGGAGCTGCTCGACCTGCCGAAGCCGACCGTGACGAAGCTGATCCAGCAGCTCGAAGGGCATCTGCACGCGCAATTGCTCAACCGCACGACACGCCGCGTCACCGTGACGATGGACGGTGCCGCCTATTACGAGCGGGCACTGCGCGTGCTCGGCGAGATCGACGAGCTCGACCAGAGCATGACATCGTCGCAGGCCCGGCCGAGCGGGCGGCTACGCGTCGATGTCAGCGCCTCCTTCGCCACCGACATCATCCTGCCTGCCCTGCCCGGCTTCCTTGCGCGCTATCCCGAGATCCAGATCGACATGGGCCTGTCCGATCGACCCGCCGACCTGATCGGCGAAAATCTCGACCTCGCCATCCGTGCCGGCGCGATCGACGACCAGAGCCTGATCGCCCGCCGTATCGGCGAGATGATGCTGATCACCTGCGCGACGCCGGGCTATCTCGCCAAGCACGGCACACCGCAGCACCCGCGCGATCTCGAGGATGGCCATCTCGCCATCGGCTACCGCCGGGCCGGCACCAGCCGCATCATGCCCTTCACCTTCGCCAGCCCGAAGGAGACGATCGAGATCCAGGGCGACTATGTCGTCTCCCTGAACGACGGAACCGGCTATGTCGCCGCCGGGCTGGCGGGGCTGGGCGTCATGCAGGTGCCGACCTTCATGGCGATGGCGCACATCGCCTCTGGCCGGCTCGTGCCGGTCCTGACCGACTGGTGCACCAAGCCGAAGCCGCTGCACATCATCTACCCGCCGAACCGGCATCTCTCGAACAAGGTCCGCGTCTTCGTCGACTGGCTGGCCGAATTGTTCGCGCGGAACGCGTTGCTGCAGGGCAAGCCGCTGCTGCCCTGCCCCGGCGGCGTGGCCGCGGAGGCACTCGCTCATCGGCCGGAACAAGCCGCCTAGCCACGCAAGGCCGGGATGACGGGCCGGCGGTTCCATCGGATGACGAACTGGCCTAACCAGAGGCGCCGGCTTTTCGCCGCGCGTCCTCCAGCAGCCAGGTCCGCCCGATGTCCCGCAGCGTTCGCGACAAGCTCGAAGCCACCCTCACCGGCATCGGCGACGGCGCCCCGGTCTTCACCAGGCTCCTCACCGAGACGGCCCGCGCCGAAGCCGACGCCGCCGACCGTCGCCGCGAGGCCGGGCTGCAGCTGAGCGCGCTCGACGGCACGATCGTCTCGGTCAAGGACCTGCTCGATGTGAAGGGCGTGACGACCTGGGCCGGCTCCAGCGCGCTCAAAGGCGCGCCAGCGGCTACGCAGGACGCCCCCTCGGTGGCGCGTCTGCGCCGGGCCGGCGCGGTGATCATCGGCAAGACCAACATGACCGAGTTCGCCTTCTCGGGCATCGGCCTCAACACCACCTTCGGCACACCGGGCAGCGCCGTCGACAAAGCACGCATCCCCGGCGGCTCCTCCTCGGGCGCGGCGGTCTCGGTGGCGGAGGGCTCCTCGGAGCTGACCGTCGGCACCGATACCGGCGGCTCCTGCCGCATCCCCGCAGCGTTCAACGGCATCGCCGGCATGAAGCCGACGCACAAGACGGTGCCCGACGAGGGCTGCTTCCCGCTTGCCCCGAGCCTCGATTCGATCGGCCCGCTGGCCAAGGACGTCGCCGGCTGCGCACGCCTGCTCTCGGTGCTGGCCGACCGGCCGTTCGATCTGGCGGACGGTATCTCGCCCGGCCGCATCCGCCTCGGCGTGGCGCGCGGCGGCTTCCTGGCCGAGGCCGCCCCCTCCGTCACCAAGGCCTATGAGGCGGCAATCGAGCGCGTGACGCGCCTCGGTATCGCGGTCGAGCCGGTCGATCTCGACGGGCTCTGGCAGGAGATGTTCGCGATCTGCCCGGTGCCACTCGTCACGGTCGAGGCCGCGGCGGTACATCGCGACCTCTTGGCCAGCAAGGCTGATTCCTATGACCGGCGCGTCGCCGCCCGTATCGCCATCGGCGTGCCTTGCAAGGCAGCCGACTACATCATCGCCATGGAGAAACGCCGGGCGCTGATTGCCAAGCTCAAAGCCCAGCTCGACGGGCTCGACGGCTTCCTGGCACCGACCGTGCCGATCGAGGCGCCGACAATCGCGGCAATGGAGGCCGGTGACGAGGCCTTCTTCAACGCGAACCGACTGATCCTGCGCAACCCGGCCTTCGGCAATCTGTTCGACCTGTGCTCGATCTCGCTGCCGATGCCGCTCGGCGACAAGCTCTCGGGTGGATTGATGCTGAGCGCAGTCGCCGGACGGGACCGGCAGTTGCTCAACATCGCCAAGCTGATCGAGCCGGCTGCGGCGGGCTGAGCTTAGTTCAGCCCCTCACCTCGCCGAGCGACCAGGGCAGCTCCTCGCCGCCGCGGAAGATAACGACGTCTTCCTCGCCGACCGCCACCGTCGGCGAGACCCGGCAGGGCCGCTTCTCCAGCGTGATCGTGCCTTCGTTCAGCGGCAGGCCATAGAAGCGCGCGCCGTTCTCCGAGGCGAAGGCCTCGAAATGGGGGAGCGCACCCTCCTCGTCGAAGACCTGGATATAGGTCTGCAAGGCGGTGGCGCCGCCGAAGACGCCGGCCGAGCAGCATTCGGCCTGCTTGGCGCTACGCAGATGCGGAGCCGTATCGGTGCCGATGAAGAAATTGCCGTCGCCTGAGGTCACGGCCTTCCGCAGGGCCAGACGATGGCGCTCGCGCTTGGCGACCGGCAGGCAATAGAGATGCGGCCTGAGGCCGCCCTGGAAGATCGAGGTGCGGTTGATGATCAGGTGATGCGGGGTGACGGTGCCTGCCGCCCGGCCGGCATGGGCGCGCACCAATTCGACCGTCTCGGCGGTGGTGACGTGCTCGACCACGACCTTGAGGCCCTGATGCCGCCCGAGCAGCGGCAGCATCTCGGTTTCCATGAACACGGCCTCGCGGTCGAAGATGTCGACGGCCGGGTCGGTCGCCTCGCCATGGACGAGGACCGGCATGCCGATCTTTTCCATCCGCTCCAGCACCGGCGCGAGCTTCGGGATACTGGTGACGCCGTGATGGGAGTTGGTCGTCGCGCCCGAGGGGTAGAGCTTGGCCGCGGCCCAGACGCCCTCGCGGAAACCGCGCTCGATTTCGTCCGGATCGGTCGAGTCGGTGAGATAGCAGGTCATCAGCGGCGTGAAGTCGTTGCCCTCCGGCCGCGCCGCCAGGATGCGTTCGCGATAGGCTGAGGCCGCGTCAACCGAGGTCACCGGCGGCACCAGGTTCGGCATAATGATGCCGCGCCTGAACTGGGCAGCGGTGAAGGGCAGCACCGCCTTCAGCATGGCGCCGTCGCGCAGATGCACGTGCCAGTCGTCAGGGCGGCGGATCGTCAGGGTCTCGAAGGTTCCGGCTGCCTTGGCTTCCGTGCTGCCGAAGAGTTCCGTGACGCTCATGACCTGCCCCTGTGCTCACCTGCCCCCCGAGCGAATCCACCGCGGGGCTGGCCTTTCCATAACCGCCTTGCCCGGGCCATGCGAGCATCTCCATGCAATCATGCCGGGGACAGCGCATGGCGGGGATTGACCTTCACCGGCAACCTGTCGAGAAGGGGCCGTTTGCGAATTTGACCCGAGCCGCGCACACGCCTGCAAACGGCGAAGGATGGCGCGCGCTGGCCCTGGAGAACGAGACCATGTCGAATCTTTACATGCCGGCCGACCGGGAGACCATCGCGCTCGAAGCGGCCAAGATGCTGCTCGAAATCAAGGCGGTCCACTTCTACAGCGACAAGCCCTTCATCTTCACCTCGGGCTGGGCGAGCCCGGTCTATATCGACTGCCGCAAGATCATCTCGTTCCCGCGTTTGCGCTCCTCGCTGATCGACTTCGCGGCGACGACGATCGTGCGCGACATCGGCTATGAATCGATCGACATCGTCGCCGGTGGCGAGACGGCCGGCATTCCCTTCGCCGCCTGGATCTCCGACCGGCTGGCGCTGCCGATGCAGTATGTCCGCAAGAAGCCCAAGGGCTTCGGCCGTAATGCTCAGATCGAGGGCGAAGTCGTCGAGGGGGCGCGCACCCTGCTGGTCGAGGACCTCGCCACCGATGGCGGCAGCAAGGTCAATTTCTGCAAGGCGCTGCGCGACGCCGGCGCCAAGGTCGATCACTGCTTCGTGCTGTTCTACTACGACATCTTCCCGCAGGGGCGCGAGATGATGAAGGAGATCGGCGTCGGCCTGCACTACCTCACGACGTGGTGGGACGTGCTCAAGGTCGCCAAGGCGAGCGGCCATTTCGAGCCGAAGGTGCTGGACGAGGTCGAGCGCTTCCTGAACGAGCCGGCCAAGTGGTCGGCCGCGCATGGTGGCATCTCGGACTTCAACCAGGCCAAGACCGGCTGAGGACAGATGACCCGGCCGGCTGGGCAGGTTCTCAGCCGGCGCGCAGGACCCTGAAGCGCTCGGGCGCTGCCGGATCGCGATCAACTACCTGGATCGGCGGCCAGGCCCATTGCCAGACGCCGATGCCCGGCACGCGCGAGAAGCGGATCGGCCCGCGTGTGCCTTCGACTGACACCTCCGGCCAAGCGTGCGCCAGGCGCAGGCGATCCGCGCCGTGAATTCTCAGCATCTCGGCAAGCACGGCAATCGTGTCGTAGCCCTCGAGGGCGACGAAGGATGGTGCTTGAGCCAGCTGCCGGCGCAGGGCGGCCTCGACTCGCACACCGAGCGGTGGAAGCTGCTCCGGCAGATAGCGCAGGAACGGGATCGCGGCGCCGTCCTCGCCCAGCAAGGCCAGCCATTCAGGCAGCTCCGGCGGCCCGGCCGGCGCGCCAATCAGGACGCCGCCAAGGCGCGGATCGCTGCGGACCGCCTTGACGATCGAGACCGCCGGCTCGGGATGGCCGACCAGCAGAAACAGGGCCGTGACGTCCTTGCCGGCGAGTTCGTCACAGAGCGCGGCAGGCGTGAGCGAGTTCATCTCGAACTCGATGACGCTGCCGCCATGCAGCATGACGTAGTCCTGCAAGATACGCGTTCCGGAGGCCCAGTAGACGCTCGGCACGGTTGCCACGGCGATCCGCCGATGGCCCGCATCGAGCAGGACATCGGCATAGAGCCGCCAGCCGCGGGATTGCGCCGGAGCGATGCGCGCGACCCAATCCGTCGGCTGCTCGGTCAGCGTATCAAGAACCGCCGAGGCGCAGAGGAACGGCAGCCGCAGCGCATCGGCCCTGGCCGCGGCGGCGCGGGCGACGACGCTGTGATATTCGCCCGCCAGCGCGACGACACCCAGACCGGCCAGTTCATCGACTGCGGCCACCGCCCTCTGCGGGTCTGCCGCAGTGTCTCGAACCAGCAGCTCGAGCGGCCTTCCCTCGATACCGCCGGCATCATTGACGTCGGTGACGGCGAGCTCGAGCCCGGCAAGCAGATGCCGGCCAGCCTCGACCCAGCCGGGCGGTGACAGCGGCACCAGGGCACCGATCAGGATAGGGGTTGTCATGCGTCGGCATCTCCCGGGCGACGTTTCAGCCGCACTATGCCGGGATTGCGCCCGTGGGCGTCAGTAGCGCGAGTGCAGCGGGCCCAAGAACGCGTCGCATGGGCATCCGGCGACGGTCATGCCTCGTCCGGTTGCAGGATCCTCAGAATGCGGGTGAGCTCGGCCAGATCCCCTTGCGCCAGCCGGACGAGCTCGGCCGGCGGACGGTGATAAGCCGCCATCAGCTCCTGCATGATCGCCCTGCCCTTCGGCGTCGCCCGGACAAGCTTCACGCGCCGGTCGGCAGCCGAGGCAACGCGCTCGGCCAGGCCCGCCCGCTCCAGCCGGTCGACCAGCCAGGTCGCAGTCGAGGGATCGCAGGTCCACTCCTTCGCCAAAGCCCCCATCGGCTTGTCGTCGGCGATGAGCGAGGACAGCGCGCGGGCATCGTTCGGCGTCAGCCCCCGCTCCTGCTGAGCCTGCAGTCGCTCGGGCGCCGAGCGCATCAGGAAGCCGAACATCAGCCGCCAGGCCTCGGCGGCCCCGGCGGCCGGGTCTTCGGGAAATGGCGTCATTGCATCTGGTGTCATCCGCTCAGGACCTTGGTGTCTTGACATGGTTTTATAGATCAAATATTTTGACTTATCAAATTAATTCCTATGCGCCGGCCTCGCGCTGCCGCAGGAGCCGTCGCGTTCCTGCCGTAGATCGCGAAGGCTGTGTCATTCCAGAGGAAACCATCATGAGCACCAGCACCGGAGTTCTCATTGTCGGTGGCGGCCTGAATGGACTCGCGGCCGCCGCGTTGCTCGCCCACCATCGCATCGACTGCATGGTTGTCGAGCGCCATGCCGAAACCTCGATCCAGTACAAGTTCACCGGGATCTCGCCACGCAGCATGGAGATCTTCCGCAGCCTCGGGCTGGAAGCTGAGATCCGCGCCCGGCGCACCGGAGACCAGCAAGGCGGCGGCATCGCCCGGGCGAGAAACCTGGCCGATCCGGAGGTGCAATGGAGCGAGATCGGCTGGCCCGACGCCACGCCCTATAGCCCGACCCAGCCTGCGACCTGCGACCAGAACGTGCTGGAGCCGATCCTGCGGCGCCATGCCGAGCGGCTCGGCGCGACCATGCGCTTCAACACCGAGTTCGAGACCTTCGAGCAGGACGAGCGCCAGGTCCGCGCCCGGATTCGCGACCGGGCCAGCGGAGCCGAGGAGACCGTCGCCGCCGATTATCTGATCGTCGCGGACGGCGCCGGCGGCTCGCTGCGCCAGCGTCTCGGTATCGGCGTGAGCGGTCCTGGCGTGCTGCAACACTGGATGAACCTGATCTTCGACACCGACCTGCCGCCGACCCTCAATGGCAAGCGCTTCACCTCCTGCTTCGTCACCGACCTCAACGCCACGCTAACCCCACGCCGCGAAGGGCGCTGGCTTCTGGCGCTGCAGTATTTTCCCGAGAATGGCGACAAGTCGGAGGACTTCGACGCGCAGCGCTGCCGCGAGCTGGTCACTCAGGGCGCCGGGCGCCCGAAGGTCAAGGCGGAACTGGTCGATGCGCGCCCCTGGGCGCTGGCCGCCCAGATCGCCGAGCGCTTTCGCGAAGGCCGCTGCTTCCTGATCGGCGACGCGGCGCATCTGATGCCGCCGACCGGCGCTTTCGGCGGCAATTCCGGCATCCATGATGCGCACAACCTCGCCTGGAAGCTCGCTCTGGTCATGCATGGTAAGGCGCGGCCGGAATTGCTCGACAGCTACGACCTGGAACGCCGCCCGGTGATCGCAGCCACGCTGGCGCAGGCGCTCGCCCGGCTCCAGTCCTGGTTCCGCGACCCGGCCGGGCGCCTGCCGAAGCCGCCGCCGATCGTCGCCGATTACGACGTCATCTTCGGCCAACGCTACGATGCCGGCGCCATCCTTCGCGACGGTGCGCCGCCCGAAGCACCCTTCGAAGCGTTCGCAACCCTATCGGGGCGGCCGGGAACGCGGGCGCCGCATCATCAGATCGAGCATCAGGGCCAGGCGCTTTCGCTGCTCGACCTTTTTGGCCGGGATTTCGTCCTGCTCAGCTGCGATCCGGCCTGGCACGCGGCGGCTGAGGCGATCCGAGCCGAGTGCGATCTGCCGCTGGCGAGCTGGGGCCCTGACGCGGAGGGTCCTCTCAGCAGCTACGGCATCGGTAGCCAGGGCGCCGTTCTGGTTCGCCCGGACGGCTTCGTCGCATGGCGGACGCTGGAACCGGCCGATGATCGGAAGGCCACATTGCTCGGCGTCCTCGACCGGATCGGCCTGCGCGCCAAGGCTGACGGAGGCGCGCGATGAAGCCTCACGCGACGCTGGCCACGGTCCTGACCGTCGAGGTCCTGCTCTTCGCCGGGGCTTCGCTGGTCCATGCCGGCGTGCTGATCGGCGGCTACGAGCATGCCCAAGCCAGAACGGCCGAAGGCGTGATCGGAGCCGTACTGGCGCTCGGTCTGGTCATCTGCCTGCTGCGCCCGGCGGCGGCGCGCAGGGCTGCCCTCGTGGTGCAGGGTTTCGCGCTGCTCGGCACGCTGGTCGGCCTATTCACCATCGCCGCCGGCGTCGGGCCGCAGACATTGGCGGACAAGGCCTTCCACGGCCTGTTGCTGGTGGTGCTCATCGCCGGGCTGGTTGCCGCCTGGCGTGTGCCGCGCAGCTAGAATTTGGGCGGCCGGCGCTCGAAGAAGGCGGCAATGCCCTCGCGGAAATCCGCCGTGCCGGCATTGGCGACGAAGTTCTGCTTCTCCAGGTCGAGCTGCCCATCGAAGGAGCCATGTGTCGCGGCCTGGACCAGCGCCTTGCTCGCCCCTTGCGCGCCGACGCTGCCGCGGGCGAGTTTTTCCGCAATGGCGCGGGCGGTCTCCATCAGCTCGCTATTCAGCACGACGCGATTGACCAGGCCGAGCTGAAGCGCGGTCTGCGCATTCACTGCCTCGTTGAGCAGCACGAATTCCAGCGCCCGGCGCGGGCCGAGCAATTGCGTCAGCGTCCAGGTGGTGCCGCCATCGGGATTGGTGCCGAGCTTGGTATAGGCCGAGAGGAAGCTGGCATCCTCTGCCGCCACCACGAGGTCACAGGCGAGCGCGAGCCCGACGCCGCCGCCGGCAACGGGGCCCTGCACCGCCGCGATGACCGGCTGCGGCATCGCCTTGATCAGGCGCATCAGCGTGTGGAAGCGGTCGATCAGCTTTGTCGCGGTCTGCGGCGCGCCGGGAAGGTCGGCCTGGAAGCGGGCGAGATCGCCGCCCGCCATGAACGAGCGCCCTGCTCCGGCCAGAATGACGGCGCGGATCGTCTGATCGGCGGCCAGCCCGGAGAAAGCCCCTACCAGCGCATCGGCCATCGCCTCGTCGAGGACGTTGAGCACCTTGGGGCGGTTCATGGTCACGGTCAGGATCGGGCCCTGCCGCTGCGTGATCACCACCTCGCCCGCCGGATCGCTCATAGTCCCGTCC
This sequence comes from Allobosea sp., assembly GCA_024231975.1. Taxonomy (GTDB): domain Bacteria; phylum Pseudomonadota; class Alphaproteobacteria; order Rhizobiales; family Beijerinckiaceae; genus Allobosea. The sequence continues at coordinate 76,542 of JAAEQB010000111.1, read as the reverse complement.
TCATTCCATCTGCGCCACGAGCCTCAGCCCGGCGCCCTCATATCGTCGATGACCTTGCCGTCGTTGGGCAAGGTGCCCGGCGCCACCAGCTCGACCATGCCGCTCAGCTTGAAGACGTCGCGCACCGAGGCCTTCACCGCCTCGGCCAGCCCCGTCCCCGGCGCATTAACCTCGGCTTTGAAGCACATCGCATCGGTCTCTCCGGACCGCATCACCACCAGCCGGCAGCGGCCGAGCTCGGGATGGCGCGCCGCGACGGCTGCGACCTGCTCGGGCCGGACGAACATGCCCTTGACCTTGGCCGACTGGTCGGCCCGGCCGAGCCAGCCGCGAATGCGCTGGTTGGTACGCCCGCAGGGCGAGCACCCGGGCAGCACCGCGGTGAGATCGCCGACGGCGAAGCGGATCAGCGGCTTCTTCGGATCGAGGATGGTCACCGCGATCTCGCCGACCTCCCCTTCCGCCACCGGCTGGCCGGTGCCGGGCCGCAGGATCTCGACGATGATGTCCTCGTTGAGGACGAGGCCTTCGCGCGCCGGCGTCTCATAGGCGATGATGCCGCATTCGGCCGTGGCGTAGCACTGATAGGCGTCGATGCCGCGCGCGCGGAACTCGGCCTGCAGCGAGGGCGGAAAGGCCGCGCCGGAGACCACCGCTCGCTTCAGCGAGGAGAGATCGTGCCCGCGCGTCGCGCCGAGGTCGAGCAGGATCTTCAGGAAATCGGGAACGCCGGCATAGAGCGTCGGGCGATAGGCCTCGATCAAATCGAGCTGGGCGTCGCTGTTGCCCGGCCCGGCCGGGATCACGGCGCAGCCGAGCACGCGCGCCCCGGCATCGAAGCACCAGGCGCCGGGCGTCAGATGATAGGAGAAGGTGTTGAGCACGACATCGCGCCTGCCGGCTCCGGCCGCCGCGAGCGCGCGGGCGACTCGCCAGGGATCGTCGTCATGGCCCTCGGGCTCGAAGATCGGCCCCGGCGACATCATCAGGCGGCGATAATCGCCGGGCCGGCCGGGCAGCAAACCACCGAAGGGCGGCTTTCCGCGCTGGGTCGCCGGCAGGTCGGATTTGCGCAGCACCGATAGTTTGGCGAGCGCCGCCCGGTCGGCCACCGCCTCGGCATCGATGCCGCGCAGACGCTTGCGCCAGGCCGGCAGCCGTTGCGCTGCCGCAACCACCTGCGGCAGGCGCCGGAACAGATCGGCCTCGCGGCGCGCGGGCGCGCGGGTTTCCAGGCGGTCGTAATGCTTGGCCATGCTACTCTCTCAAGCCAGCCAGCGCTTGCGGCGCCGGTAGTGCTTGACCGCGTGGTAGTCGACCTTCTGGTGACCGCCGAGATAGGCGTCGGCGACGTCGGGATTGGCGCTCAGCACCGCCGCCTCGCCGCTCATCAGGATACGGCCATTCTCGATCAGATAGCCGTATTGGGCGATCTCCAGCGCCGCGGTGGCGTTCTGCTCGACCAGCAATACGGCGACGCCGTCGCGCTCGTTGACGCGCCGGACGATGTCGAAGATCTCGTCGACGAGGAAGGGCGCAAGGCCAAGGCTCGGCTCGTCGAGCATCAGCAGCCGCGGCTCGGTCATCAGGGCGCGGGCGATCGCCAGCATCTGCTGCTCGCCGCCGGAGAGATAGCCGGCCTCGGCCTTGGCGCGCTGGGCGAGACGCGGGAAGGTCTCGAACATCCGGTCGATCAGCGCCGTGACATGGCCGCGCTCGCGATGCATCGTCGCCGCCGCGATCAGATTTTCCTTCGGCGTCAGATGGCCGAAGACGCGCCGCCCCTCCAGCACATGGACGATGCCGAGGCGGACGCGCTCAGGCGGATCGACTTGCAGGATCGAGCGGCCGTCGAAGCTGATCTCGCCGCGGGTGACGGCGCCGCGCTCAGGCTTGAGCAGGCCCGAGATCGACTTCAACACCGTGCTCTTGCCGGCGCCATTGGCGCCGAGCACGGCGACGAGCCCTTTTTCGGGCACCTCGATCGAGACGCCGCGCACGGCGAGGAAGACCTGATCGTAGACGATCTCGATATTGTTCAGCGCCAGCAGCGTCATCGGCCCGATCCAGCAATGGCGGGCGGCGCGTCAGAGATGCGCCGCCCGGACCTCGTCATTTCCCGGTCTTCTTGAACTCGTCCGAGTTCTTGCGGATTTCCTCCCAGACCACGTCCTGGTTGGCGGAGAACCAGTCAGTGATCGGCACGAACTTGGCGCCGTCCCAGCGCGCGATCCGGCCCATGCCGCCGCCCTGGTGGTCATCCTTGGTGATCGTGGTCGGCGGCAGCAGGCCGTCGGCGGTGAAGTTGGTGATCGAGCGCAGGCCCTCGTTGAGCCAGGGGCCGGTGACCGGGCCGTTCGGCGCCTTCTCGGCGGCCTTGCGCACGCCCTCGACCATCAGCGTCGCCATCTGGACACCGTAATTGTAGTAGGCGGTGCCGACCTTGTTCTCGGGGCCGGCGCCCTTCCCCTTGCCGACGACGTCGGCGAGGATGTCCTTGATGATCTTGGGCTCGCGGCCGCCGACGCAGGGTTCGACCTTCATCACGCCCTTGGCCGCCTCGCGCCCGACCACGTCCATGTCGGATTCGGAGAGCCAGACGCTGCCGGAGACCCGGTCCATCGGCAGGCCGTTGCGGATCGCCTCGGTCAGCGCCACGGTCTGGCCGACGCCGGCGCCCCAGAAGATCACGAAATCGGGCCGCGCGCGGCGCACCTGCGGCCAGATCGCCGACTGGTCGTTGCCCGGCGGCGTATAGGGGAAGGCGGTGAGCTCGTAGCCTTCCTTCTTGGCGAGCACGTTGAGGATCGGCAGCGGCTCCTTGCCAAAGGGCGTGTCGATGTGGACGAAGACGATCTTCTTGCCCTTGAGGCTGCCCTTCTCGGTCTTCTTGAACTGCTCGATGATCAGGCCGGCCTGGGTCCAGTAGTTGATCGAGAGCGGCAGCACGTAAGGAAAAGCACTGCCGTCGGCCGCGTCGCTGCGGCCGGAATAGGCGGTGATCATGTTGATCTTATCCTCGAGCGCGCGGGGCACGAGGGCGCGCGCCACCGGGGTCGAGAGCGGGTCGATCAGCACCGCGCCCTCGCGCTTGCCGCGCTCATAGGCCTCGATCGCGCGCGGCAGGTCGTTGGCGTGGTCGGTGATATCAGCGACGATCTTGTAGCCGGCGACGCCGCCGCGATCGTTCACCAGGGTGAAGTAGTCGCGCTGGCCCTGGTTATATTCCGAGGTGACGAAGGTGTAGATGCGGGTGAAGTCCTGCGGCAGCGAGAAGCGGACGATCTTCTCCTGGGCGAAGACGCGGACCGGCAGGGCAAGCGGCGCGGCGAGCGCAGCCGAGCCGGCGATGAACGAACGGCGATCGAGCGACATCCTGTTTCCTCCAGCCCTCTTGTTGTTCGAGACACCGTCACCGCTGGGCATGGCGGAACGGCCAGACGAGCAAGTAATTGCGGAAATTGGCGTAGATCTTGGCGAGGCCGAGCGGCTCGTAGAGCAGGAAGCCGATCACCAGGGCGCCATAGGCCATCAGCGGCAGATGGGCGCGCAGGTCGATCGGCAAGGACCAGCCGAGCGTCCCGGCGGCGGCCCCGAGCAGGTTGTTGAGCACGATCGGCGCGAACAGGATCAGCGCCGTGCCGAAGAACGGGCCGAGCACGCTGCCGAGGCCGCCGACGATGATCATCGCCAGGATCTGGATCGAGAGCTCGATATGGAACTGGTCTGGCGAGATCGCCCTGAGATAGGTCACCGCCAGCACAGAGCCGACGACACCACCGATGAAGGACGAGACCCAGAAGGCGAGCAGCTTGTAGCGGAAGGTCGAGATGCCGAGGATCTGCGCGGCGTAGTCCTTCTCGCGCAGCGCTGCCAGCGCCCGGCCGAAGCTGGTGCGGCGGACGTTCAGCATGAACAGGGTGATGACGAAGCAGACGCCGAAGGCGAGGTAATAGGTCGGCAAGTCGCCTTGCAGCGGGATGCCGAGGAAGCGCACCGGCGGCACCTGCAGCGTCGCGAGCGAGCCTCCGCTGATCACCGAGGAATGCGAGATGACGAAATCGACGACGTACTGCATGGCGAGCGTCGCCATGGCGAGGTAGATGCCCTTCATGCGCAGGGCCGCGCCGCCGAACATCGTGCCGATGGTGGCGCTGAGCAGGCCGCCGGCGATCATGGCGATCTCGAGCGGCACGCCGAGGCGCACGAGGTGGACCGAGCCATAGGCGCCGATGCCCATCACCGCGCCATAGCCGAGATGGATCTGGCCGGACCAGCCCATCAAGAGGTTCAGGCCGAGCGCCGCCGAGGTCCAGATCAGCCAGGGCAGCAGATAGCCGGAGACATAGAGCCGGTCGAAGATGAAGGGCGCCGCCAGCAGGATGGCGATGACCGTGATGATCAGGCCACGGTCGAAGCCGAGCGGGAACAGCTGGCGCTCGTCCTGATAGCGCGTGTGGCGGATGCCGGCGCGACGATAGAACACGGCGTCAGACCCTCTCGATATGGTGGCGGCCGAACAGGCCGTGCGGCTTGAGCAGCAGCGTCACCAGGATGATCACGGCGGCGACCACGTCGCGCGAGCCGCCGCCGACCAGCGGGTCGAGCACGCCCGTGGCAAGGCTCTCGGCGACGCCGACGATGACGCCGGCGACGAGCACGCCCGGGATCGAGTCGAGGCCGCCGAGGATAGCGATAGCGAGCGCCTTGATCAGCAGCAGCGAGAGCGACCAGTCGATGCCCTGGGTGCTGCCCCAGAGCACGCCGGCGGCGGTGGCGGAGACGGCAGCGAGGCCCCAGGCCACGGCGATCGCTCGCTCGACCCTGATGCCGACCGACCAGGACGCCGTCTGGTCGTCGGCGACGGCGCGCATCACCACGCCGAAGCGCGAGTTGAAGAAGGCGAGCGAGAGCAGGATCAGCAGCAGCGAGATCGAGCCGCCGATCATCGTCGAACGATTGAGCAGGAGTTCGCCGACGAAGAGCGGCTGCTGCGGCATGCCGATGTCGAGACGCTTCACCGCCGCGCCGAAGACGCCGGGCAGGAGCCCGCGCAGCATGATCTCGACGCCGAGCGTCAGCATGATCGTCATGATCACCGGCTGGCCGATCATCCGGCGCAGAGCGACGCGCTCCATCAGGAGGCCGAAGCCGAACATGCCGACGAGCGCAGCGGGGATCGCCAGCCAGATCGGCAGGTCGACGAGGGTGGCGAGCGCCCAGGTGACATAGCCGCCGGTCATGGCGATCGCGCCCTGGGCGAGATTGGCGGTGCCGGAGGTCTTGTAGATCAGCACGATGCCGAGCGAGACCAGCGCGTACATCAGACCGACAAAGACGCCGTTGGCCGAGAGTTCCGCGAGCAGGATCCAGTCCATCAGGCGACGACCTCACTGATCTTGAGCGTCCGCCGGATCACGCCGCGCTCCCCGTTCTCATAGGCGATGGTGGCGTCGAACACGGTCTCGGTCGCCCCGCTGTAAAGTGCCTCGATCAGCGAGGCGTAGGTCGTCTCGATGGTGTTGCGGCGCAGCTTGCGGGTGCGGGTGATCTCGCCGTCGTCGGCGTCGAAATCCTTGTGCAGATTGGAGAAGCGCCGCACGCGCAGGCCCTCCGGCTGCGTGCCGTTGACGTGCTTGACCACCTGCCCGATCAGCCCCTGCACCTCCGGCTTCTGCGAAAGCTCGGCATAGGAGGTGTAGGAGATGCCGCGCTCCTCGGCCCAGTGGCCGACCGCGTCGAAATCGATGCAGACGATCGCGGTGAGCTGGTCGCGCCCGGCGCCGATCACCGCGACATTGCGGATATAGGGGCTGAACTTCAGCCGGTTCTCGATGAAGTTCGGAATATAGCGCTCGCCGGACGCGGTGCGCACGACCTCGCTGACGCGGCCGAGCACGACGAGTTCGCCATCCTCGTCGATGCGACCGGCATCGCCGGTGTGCAGCCAGCCGTCGACCAGCGCCTTGGCGCTGCTGTCGGGGTCGTCATAGTAGCCGTCGACCACCGAGGTGGAGCGTACCAGGATCTCGCCGCTCTCGTCGATGCGGATCTCGCTGCCTACCATCGGCTTGCCGACCGTATGGAGCTTCACCTGCCCCTCGGTCTGCGCCGCCGTCAGCGCACAGGTCTCGGTCTGGCCGTAGAACTGCTTCAGCCGGATACCGAGCGCCCGGAAGAACAGAAAGGTGTCCTCCCCCAGCGCCTCGCCGCCGGTGAAGGCGCGCTCGGCCCGCCCGAGCCCGAGATGGTCGCGCAAAGGCGCATAGACCAGCACGTTGCCAACCGCGTCGAGCAGCTTCTCCGTCAGCGTCAGCGAACCGCCTGACAGGCGTTTGCGCTCGAAGCCAACGGCGCGCTCCATCATGGTCTCGAACAGCCAGCGCTTGAACGGCGTCGAGTTCTTCATGCCAACCTGGACGCGGGTCAGCATCTGGTCCCAGGCGCGCGGGGCAGCGAGATAGAAGGTCGGCGAGACCTCGCGCAGGTCGCGCAGCACGGTCTCCTGGCGCTCGGGAATGTTGATCGTCGCCGCCATCATCATGCCGGCGCCCAGTGTGAAGACGAAGTCACCGACCCAGGCGGTGGGCAGATAGGCGTAGAGTTCCTCGTGCTTGTGGAAATAGCCGCTGGCGCCAGCATTGAGCAGGCCGCTGGTGACGTTGCGATGGCGCAGCGGGATGCCCTTCGGCAGGCCGGTCGTACCGGAAGAGTGCAGCAGCACCGAGATATCGTCGGCCTGCGGCCCGTCGACGAAGCGCCGGATGAGATCAGGCTCGCGGGACAGCCGCTCGCGCCCCTTCGCCACCAGCGTATCGAGCGACATCAGCCCGGGCAGATCGTAGCCGTCGAGACCGCGCTCGTCGTCATAGAGGATGGTCGCGACGCGCCCGGTCGCGTCGCGGAGCTGCAGCAGCTTGTCGACCTGCTCCTGATCCTCGGCGATGCCGACAGGCGGCGCACCATGCCGGGTCGCGACGATCAGCTCCTCCAGCGGCACGTCCGGAAAGACCGGCGAGGGGAAGGCGCGCAGCATGTTGGCGGCGAGCATGGCGTAGTAGAGCCGCGGCCGGTTGTCGCCGATCACGGTCATCGCGGCGCCGGCGACCAGCCCGGCATCTTCCAGGCCGGCCGCCATGGCGGCGATCTCCGCGAGGACCTCGCGCCAGTTCTGTTCCTGCCAGATGCCGTAGCGCCGCTCGCGGAAGGCGACGCGGTCGCCGAACTCGGCGGCGTTGCGGGCGAGCGCCGCGATCAGCGTCGCCGGTTCGCCATTGGCGGCGACCGGCCAATGGGCGCCCTCCCCGATCTTGCCCGAAGCCACCGTCATGCCGTGCTCCCGGCCTGATGGCGCTTGGCGGCGCGCTCGCCGAGATAGGCGCTGACCACGCTCGGATGCGAGATCGCCGCCTGCGGCTCGCCCTCGGAGATCACCTCGCCATAGCTCAGCACCACGACGCGGTCGCAGATCGAGGTGACCACATCCATGTGGTGCTCGATGATCAGGGTGGTGACGCCGTGCGCCTCGCGCGCATCGAGGATGAAGCGGGCGATATATTCCTTCTCCTCCTGGTTCATGCCGGCCATGGGCTCGTCCAGGATCAGCAGGCGCGGCTCGGCGACGAGCGCGCGCGCCAGCTCGACGCGCTTCTGCAGGCCGAGCGGGATCACCTCGACCGGCTCGTCGCGGATGTCCTGGAGCTGCATGAACTCGATCATCTCTTCGACGACGCGCCGGTGCGCCAATTCCTCGCGCTCCGCCCACCACCAGTAGAACAGCGCCCCGAGCGCGCTCGGCTTCATGTGGGTGTGGCGGCCGATCAGGATGTTGTCGAGGACGCTCATGCCCTTGAACAGAGCGAGGTTCTGGAAGGTGCGGGCGACGCCGCGGGCGGCGACGCGATGCGGCTTCAGCGCGGTGATGTCCTCGCCGAACAGGCTGACCTTGCCGGCATTGGGCGGGTAGAAGCCGGTGATCACGTTGACCATGGTGGTCTTGCCGGAGCCGTTCGGGCCGACGAGGCCGAGAATCTCGCCCTGGCGAACGTCGAGCGAGACGCCCTTCAGCGCCCGGAGGCCACCGAAGACGCGCTCGATGCCGGTGCAGGACAGCGCGACGGGCGCGCCTGCGACACTCGCGGCGGGGCGGTATTGAACCTCATTCATTCGAGACACCCGCAACGGTCGGCCGGAAGGCCGCAATCGGCGACCCCAACCGCGATATCTGCGGGCGCCCGGCGCGCATGCGGCGCCGCCGCGCGTACGGCGTTGACTCCCACGGCATCCTCCCCGGCTGCGCTGGCTTATTGGCTCAATAGGCGTCAGCTCGATACAGCTAATGAATAGAATTCATCTCTTACTGTCAACTCTCCGGACAACCGGATTCCACCCTGTCGGCAGCTGCGAATTTTCGCACGAGTACGCCGGGAGTACCCCATTCGCGCCGGCCAGCACGCCACCATTGACACCCGTCCCCATCGAACAACTCAATGAATGCAACTCAGCCCACCAACCCGGCATCAGCCCGGCACGACAGGCGCGCGGCATCAGCCAGCGCCGCTTCGTATTCATCGGCCAATCGCCGGCAGAGATCGGCCGCGACAGGCAGGTCATCGATCGCGCCGACGCCCTGCCCGGCCGCCCAGATATCGCGCCAGGCCTTGGCTTCCGTCGTGCCGAAATCATAGCTCGCCGGCTTGCTGAGATCGTCGGGATCGCGCCCCGCCGCCAGGATGCTCGGCCTCAGGAAATTGCCATGTACGCCGCTGATCGCCGGGGTATAGACGATATCGGCGGCGGACGAATCGAGCAGCATCGCGCGCAGCGCCTGCGGCGCCATGCTCTCCTGCGTCGCCATGAAGCGCGTGCCGAGATAGGCCATGTCAGCACCCGCCATCCGGGCAGCCGCAATCTGCGCGCCATTGCTCAGCGCTCCGCCGAGCACGAGCGTGCCGTCGAAGATGCGGCGGATATCGGCCAATGCCGCAAAGGGATTGAGCGGTCCGGCATGGCCGCCGGCACCGGCCGAGACGGCGATCAGCCCATCGACTCCGGCCTCGGCCGCCTTGGCGGCGAAGGCGAGATTGATCACGTCGTGGAAGACCAATCCGCCATAGCCGTGCACGACCTTGATCAGGTCGCGATTGAGACCGAGCGAAGTGATGACCAGCGGGACCTTGCGCTCGATGACGACGGCAAGATCGTCCTCCAGCCGCGGGTTGCTGCGGTGGACCACCAGGTTGACGCCGAAGGGCGCAGCCTCGTCCGCACCATCCAGCCGCCCGGCGATCTCGTCGAGCCAATCGGCGAAACCAGCCGTGGTCCGCTGGTTGAGCGCCGGAAAGCTGCCGACGACGCCGTTGCGGCAGCAGGAGACGACGAGATCCGGCCCCGAGATCAGGAACATCGGTGCGGCGATGACGGGAACGCGCAGGCGTCCGGCAAAAGCGGCAGGCAGCGGCAAGGATCCCTCCCCTAGCGATGCGATATCCGGCCGCAACGCAGGACAGCGCGGCACAGAATCAATGAATGCGACTTATCAAGTCCTCGGCGAGCGCCGCAGCCGACAGAACGCGGCATCGTCGCCCGAACCTGATCTCCGCCGACGATGCCCCAACCGGCCTTCCGGCGTACCTCGCGTTCCTGCTTGCGGCGCGATAGTGATGAATGATATTTATTAGCGTAGCGCCGGCCCGGCCTTGCGCAACACCCTCGACCGGTTCTACGAGCCCCGCCAGCGCGCAGCCGCTTCGTCTCAGCAAGGATCATCGATGCCGCCCCGCACTGCCCTGAAGCGCCAGGTCAACCGGCTCCCGCCCGAGCGGCGCATCTCCGACATCATGGCCGCTGCCAAACAGGTCTTCGTCGAGAAGGGCTACAATGACGCGCTGATCACCGACATCGCGCTGCGCGCCGGCGTGGTCGAGGGCAGCATCTACCGCTTCTTCGCCAACAAGCGCGAACTGCTGGTCAAGGTCGTCGAGCACTGGTTCGAGGAGATGCTGCGCGACGACGCCGAGCAGTTCGCCGCGGTGCGCGGCAGCTGGAACCAGATCCGCTTCATCGTCTACACGCACCTGACCTCGATCCATCGCGATCCGGCGCTGTCGCGGCTGATGTTCCAGGAGATCCGGCCGGCGCCCGACTATCGCGGCTCGCATCTGTTCGAGCTCAACCGCGCCTACACCAATCGCCTGGTCGATGTGGTCAAAGCCGGCATTGCGGCTGGCGAGCTGCGGCCCGAGACCTCGCCGAGCCTGGTGCGCGACCTTGTCTTCGGCTGCATCGAGCATCGCACCTGGGCCTTCCTGCGTGGCGAAGGCGATTTCGACCCGGCCGAGATGGCTGATGCGATCACCAACCTGGTCCATCATGGCCTGGGGCTTGGCGATGAGCCGGCGTCCCCGATGGAAAGCGTGGTCGCCCGGCTGGAGACGGCGACGGCCCGGCTCGAGGCTGCCGCCGGAATCATCCCGGCGAAGCCCGCTTCCGCTCGGCCGCGCTGAGATCATCACCTACCCGCCAGTGCTGCCCGGGCCATCGAAGAAGGCCGGGCGCGGGATCGTCCAGGTCTCGCCCCAGAGCTGCGCGCCGCCAGCGACGTTGAGCACCTCGCCGGTGACATAGGCAGCCGCCGGGCCGCAGAGATAGGCGCAAGCCTCGGCGACCTCCCAGGTCGTCGCGGTGCGCATCATCGGATTGGAGCGCGGATAGGCCTTGATCTGCTCGGGAGCATAGACGCGCCAGCCCGGCGTCTCGATCGCGCCAGGCGCGATGCAGTTCACCCGGATACCGAGCGGCGCCCATTCGACCGCCAGCGCCTGGGTCAGGCCGACCACGCCGGCGCGCGCCGCGATGGTATGGGCGACGCCGTGCAGGCCCTGGCGCGTCACCACCACGATCGAGACGATGCTGCCTGGCCGCTTCGCGTCGCGCCAGCGACGCGCGGCCTCCTGCATCATGTACCAGGTGCCGTTGAGGTTGGTGTCGACGACGGCGTTCCAGCCCTTCATCGAGAAATCGATCGCCGCCTGCGGGAACTGGCCACCAGCGCTGTTGACGAGGATGTCGATGCCGCCGAACTCGTCGGCGATCCAGTCGTGCAGCGCCGTGATCGTCGCGGGATCGCGCACATTCACCGTCTTGCCAGCAGCCTTCAGTCCGGCGGCGCGCATCGCCTCGGCCGCCGCCTCCAGCCTGCCCTCGTCGCGCCCGGCGATGATCACCTGCGCACCGATCCGGCCGAGCAGCCAGGCGGTAGCGCGGCCGATGCCACCGGCGCCACCGGAGATCAGGACGGTTTTGCCGGCGAAAGCGTCCGCCGCGTAGACCGTCGGCAGCGCGGCGAGGTCGGCATCCTCCAGCCCGAGTTGGCCGGCATCGGCTTCAGCCATGGCGCTCCATCCCCTTCAGCAATTCGCCTGCGATGATCATCTTGCGCACCTCGGTGGTGCCGGCGCCGATCTCCAGCAGCTTGGTGCTGCGGAAGAGCCGGTTGATCTCGGATTCCCAGATATAGCCGGCGCCGCCATGAACCTGCACGGCCTTGTCGAGAACGTCGTGGCAGGCCTGCGCCGCATACATCACCGAAGCCGCAGTCAGGCAGTGGATGTCGCCGCGCCCGCCGCCGCCGACCTCGAGCGGCGCCGCCTCGGCCAGCGTGCGATAGCTGAAGCTGCGCATGGTCTCGACCAGCACATACATCTCGGCCAGCATCGACTGGACCATCTGGAAGGCGCCGATCGGCTTGCCGAATTGCTTGCGCGTCTTGGCGTAGTCGATCGAGAGCTCGAGCGCCCGCTCGGCGACGCCGAGGCAGAGCGGCGAGATCATCGCGCGTTCGAGATCGAGCCCGCTCATCACGATGGCGACGCCCTGGTTCTCGGCGCCGACGAGGTTGGCGGCCGGGACGCGGCAATCCTCGAACAGCAATTCCGCCGTCTGGCTGCCGCGATAGCCCATCTTCACCAGCTTCTGCGCCACCTTGAAGCCGGGATAGCCCTTCTCGACGATGAAGGCGGAGATGCCGTGGGCGCCGCGCTCCTTGTCGGTCTTGGCGTAGACCAGCAGCACGTCGGCGACCGGGCCGTTGGTGATGTAGATCTTGCTGCCGTTGAGGACGTAGTGATCGCCGTCGCGGCGGGCGGTGGTGCGCATGGAACCGAGCGCATCCGAACCCGCGCCCGGCTCGGTCAGGCCGAGCGCGCCGATCGCCTTGCCGGAGCAGAGATCGGGCAGGTATTTGCGCCGCTGCTCCTCATTGCCGTTGCGGTAGATGTTGTTGGCGCAGAGGTTGTCATGGGCGACGACCGAGAGCGCCATGGCGTGGTTCCAGCGACTGAAGCCCTGCAGGACCAGCCCGGCCTGAAGCAGGTCGAGCCCCGCCCCGCCATATTGCTCGGGGATCGTCGCGCCGAGGAAACCATTGACGCCGATCTGGCGAAAAGCTTCGTCCGGCCACCACTCCTCGTCGTCCATGCGCTGCGACAGCGGATAGAGCTCGGCGCGGGCATAGCGATCGGCGCCGTCGAGGATGGCGTTCTGCTCCTCGTCGAGGCCGAAGGCGTGGGCGTGGTTGCTACCGGTCACGGCATTCACGTCGGTCTCCTCCCTCGCCCCGTCACGCAGCGGTGCGGGCATCGCCATTTGGCTCGTCGAGCTTATTGAGCACATTTCATCAGTGGCGATCCCGGCTGTCAACGTAGTCGGATGCGGCAAAATCGAATAATCCGTTTGCGCAACAGTTCCTGCGCTTCAAGCGCGGAACGGCTATTGACACCTCAAATGAATTGAAATCATTTATCTGGCGAAGGCTCCCTCAGCGAGCCACGCAGGGATGGAATCGTGAGCGAAGAGGTCCTCACCCGACGCGAAGGCGCGGCGCTGGTCGTCACGATCAATCGCGAGAGTCGTCGCAACGCCCTGAACGAGGCGGTCGCCGATGGCATCGTCGCCGCGCTCGACCAGGCCGAGGCCGATCCCGAGGTGCGCGCGGTCATCCTGACCGGGGCCGGCGACAAGGCCTTCTGCGCCGGCGGCGATCTCAAGCCGAATGCGGACGGAACGCCCTTCACCATCGAGGCGGCCGATCCCCGCCATTACGTCGCCCGGCTGCTGCGCCGGATGGATGCCTGCAGGCTGCCGCTGGTGGCGCGGGTCAACGGCCATGCGCTGGCCGGCGGCTTCGGGCTGGTCTGCGCCTGCGATCTCGTGGTGGCGCGCGACGACGTTCAGCTCGGGGTGACCGAGGTCAAGGTCGGGCTCTTCCCGATGATGATCCTGCCCTATCTGATGCGGGTCCTGCCCTATCGCAGGCTGATGGAGCTCTGCCTCACCGGCGAGACCATTCGGGCGGGCGATCCCGAGGCCGGCGCGATCGTCAACTACGCCGTGCCGGCGAGCGAGCTCGATGCCAAGACGAACTGGCTGGTCGGCCGGCTCGTCGACAAGTCGCCGACCGGCATTCGCCTGGGCAAGCAGAGCCTCGCCAAGATCAGGGAGATGTCGACCGACGCGGCGCTCGAATACGCCCAGTTCATGCTCGCCAACATGGCCCGCACCGAGGATGCGCGCGAGGGCTTCGCCGCCTTTGCCGAAAAGCGTCCACCGGCCTGGACCGGGCGGTGAGCGCCATGGGGGCGACAATGCGCGAGAGCATCCGCATCGGCTGCGGCGCCGGCTTCTGGGGCGACAGCCCGGAAGGGCCGCGCCAGCTCGTCCGGCAGGGCGGCATCGACTATCTCGTGCTCGACTATCTGGCCGAGATCACCATGTCGATCCTCGCCCGGATGAAGGCGAAGAACCCGGCGCTCGGCTATGCCACCGACTTCGTCTCGCTGGTGATGAAGCCGCTCGCCCGCGAGATCGCGGAGAAGCGCATCCGCGTCGTCACCAATGCCGGCGGGGTCAATCCGGAAGCCTGCCGCGACGCGCTGCTCGCCGCCTTCAAGGAGGTCGGCGTCGAGCTCAAGGTCGCGGTCGTCACCGGCGACGACCTCTTGGGCGAGGCCGAGCGCCTGCGCGCCGCCGGCATCACCGAGATGTTCTCCGGCGCGCCCTTCCCCGAGCGGACCGCCAGCATCAACGCCTATCTCGGCGCCTTCCCGATCGCAGCCGCACTCGCAGCCGGCGCCGATGTCGTGGTGACCGGGCGCTGCGTCGACTCGGCCGTGGTGCTCGGCCCGCTGATCCATGAATTCGGCTGGACGCCGGAGGACTATGACCGCCTCTCGGCCGGCAGCCTCGCCGGCCACATCCTCGAATGTGGCGCGCAGGCGACCGGCGGCATCGTCACCGACTGGCGCGAGGTCGCCGCAGATTGGGTCGATATGGGCTTTCCCTTCGCCGATTGCCGCGCCGATGGAAGCTTCGAGATCGGTAAGCCCGAGGGCACCGGCGGGCGCGTCAGCCCGGCGACCATCGCCGAGCAGATCGTCTACGAGGTCGGCGACCCCGCCGCCTACATGCTGCCGGATGTCGCTTGCGACTGGTCGCAGGTGCAGCTGGAGGCCTCCGGCCCCGATCGCGTCCGGGTTTCCGGCGCGCGCGGGCATGCCCCCTCGGCCAGCTACAAGGTCAGCGCCACCTATGCCGACGGCTATCGCTGCACGGCAACGATGATGATCGTCGGCGACGAGGCGGCCGAGCGCGCCGAAGCGGTCGCCAGGGCGATCCTCACCCGCTGCGGACGATTGATCCGCGAGGCCGGCTTTTCCGAGTTCGCAGAAACCTCGGTCGAAACGCTCGGCGCCGAAGCGAGCTATGGCGCCGGAAGCAGGGCGCGGGCGGCACGCGAGGTCGTGCTCAAGATCGGCGTGCGCCATCCGAGCAAGGAGGCGCTGCAGATCTTCGCACGCGAGATCTATCCGGCCGCGACCGCGATGGCGCAGAGCCTGACCGGCTTCGCCGGCGGCCGACCCGAGCCGCAGCCGGTGATCAGGCTGTTCTCCTTCCTGATCGACAAAGCCGAACTGCAGCCGACCATCAGCCTCGGCGAGACGAGCCTACCGGTGCCGGCGCATGTCCCAGCGGTGGCCACCAACGCGCCCTCGCCCACCAGCACAGCCGCGGATGTCGTGGAGGCTACTGGCGAGACGGTTGCCGTCCCGCTCGTCGCCCTCGCCTTCGGCCGCAGTGGCGACAAGGGCGACATCGCCAATATCGGCGTGATCGCGCGCGATGCCGCCTTCCTGCCCTGGCTCAGGCGCGCGCTGACGCCGGAGGCGGTCAGCCGGCACTTCGCCCACCATGTCCAGGGCAAGGTCGAGCGCTTCGACTGGCCGGGCCTCGCCAGCTTCAACCTCGTCATGCATCGCGCGCTCGGCGGTGGCGGCATCGCCTCGCTGCGCCATGACCCGCAGGGCAAGGCGATGGCGCAGGTGCTGATGAGCCTGCCGGTGCCGGTGCCCGCCGCCTGGCTTGCGCCCGGCGGCCCCCTCCACGGCTTCAAGACCAAGAGCGACGCATGATGACGGCTCCGGACGACAACCCGCCGTTCCGAAAAGTCCTGATCGCCAATCGCGGCGAGATCGCCTGCCGGGTGATCCGGACCTTGCGCGAGATGGGCATCGCCTCGGTCGCGATCCACCACCCGGTCGAGGGCCGCGCCCGGCATGTGCGCGAGGCGGACCAGGCGATCGAGATTTCCGGCGAGACGCCGGTCGCGGCCCATCTCGACATCGCCCAGATCGTCGACGCCGCCCGCGCCGTCGGGGCCGATGCGATCCATCCCGGCTATGGCTTCCTCTCCGAGAATGCCCGCTTCGCCCGCGCCGTCGCCGAGGCCGGCCTGACCTTCATCGGTCCCGACGCCGACACGATCGCGCTGATGGGCGACAAGATCTCGGCGCGCCAGTTCGCGGCCGACCATGGCGTCCCGGTCGCGCCCTCGGTGATGCCGACCGACGACCTCGCCGAGTTCACACGGCAGGCGACGGCGATCGGCTTCCCGCTGCTGATCAAGGCGGCGGCGGGCGGCGGCGGCAAGGGCATGAGCATCGTCCGCTCCGCCGATGAGCTGGAGGACGCGGCGCGTCTCGCCGCGAGCGAAGCCCAGCGCTATTTCGGCGACGGGCGCGTCTATGCCGAGCTCTTCGTCGAGAGGCCCCGCCATATCGAGGTGCAGGTCTTCGGCGACGGCAAGGGCGGCGCGATCCATCTGTTCGAGCGCGAATGCTCGGTGCAGCGCCGCTTCCAGAAGATCATCGAGGAAGCACCGGCCGCGAACCTGCCAGCGGCCTTACGCGACGAGATCTGCGCCTCGGCGGTCAAGCTCGCCGCGGCGGCGAACTACCGCAATGCCGGCACGGTCGAGTACATCCTCGGTGCCGATGGCCGCTTCTTCTTCCTGGAGATGAACACGCGCCTGCAGGTCGAGCACCCGGTCACCGAGATGATCACCGGGCTCGATCTCGTCAGACTGCAGATCGAGATCGCCACCGGGCAGGACCTGCCCTTTGCGCAGGACGCGATCACGGTGAACGGCCACGCGATCGAGTGCCGGATCTGCGCCGAGGATCCCGAGCACGACTTCCTGCCGGAAACCGGCACGATCCTGCATCTCGACGCGCCGCAGGCGGCATACCTGCGCTTCGAGAATGCGCTCGACCGCGGCCAGCGCGTCACCGCCGATTTCGACCCGATGCTGGCCAAGCTCGTCGCCCATGGGCCGGATCGGGCCGCCGCGACCCGGCGCGCCATCACGGCGCTGCACGATCTCGCCTTACTCGGGGTCAAGACCAATATCGACTACCTCGCCCGCGCCCTCGGCCACCCCGCCTTCGCCGCCGGCGAATTGCACACCGGCTTCGTCAGCCAGCACAAGGCGGCGCTCGCCGCCGATGAGCCGGATGCGGCGACGCGCGACAAGGTCCTGATCGCCGCCGCGCTCGGCCTGCGCGATTTCCGCGATCTCATCCTCGGCGTGCCCGAACCGCACGCCTCGATCGGGCACTGGAGGAACTGACGGTGGTCCTCAAGCTCGATCTCGACGGCACCCTCCACCACGTCACCATCCTGGCGCGCCAGCCGCATCTCGTCCTCTCGGTCGATGGCCGCCGCCATGTCGTGGAAAACCTCGACGAAGCCGGTGACGGCAGTCGCTCGCTCTCGCTGGACGGCGAGCCGGTCGCCTTCGCCCGCGCCGGCAGCGCCGATGGCGCGATCATCCGGCTGGGTGGGCGCAGCTTCGCATTGCGCCGGCGCGACGCCGCAGCGGAAGCCTCCGCCGCCGGTGGCGGCGCCAATGTCGTGCGTGCACCGATGCCGGGCACCGTCGTCGTGGTCCACAAGCGCGTCGGCGACAAGGTCCAGCGCGGCGAGACCGTCGTCACCATCGAAAGCATGAAGCTGCAGATGAAACTCGATGCGCCGCGCGACGGCGAGATCGCCGAGATCGCGGCCCGCGAGGGCGAAGGCTTCGACAAGGACGCCGTCCTCGCCCGTCTCGCGGCTCCGGCGGAAGGCTGACCCGATGTCCAGACTGCAATCCTCGATCAACACCGCCTCCGCCGATTTCCGCCGCAACGAGGCGCACAACCGCCGCCTCGTCGCCGAGTTCAAGGCGAAGCAGGAGGCGGCGCGCCACGCCCGCCCGCAGCGCGACCTCGACCGGCTGGCGAGGCAGCAGAAGATGCCGCAGCGCAAGCGCATCGAGATGCTGCTCGATCCCGGCACGCCATTCCTGGAGCTGTCCTCGCTCGCCGCCAACATGGCCTATGGCGGGGAATCGCCCTCGGCCAGCTCGATCGTCGGCATCGGCATAGTCTCCGGCCGCGAGGTGATGATCCGCGCCGACGATCCGACGGTAAAGGGCGGCGCCTGGTATCCCCTGACGGTCAAGAAGATCGTCCGCGCCCTCGACATCGCCATGGAGAACCGGCTGCCGGTCGTCCATCTCTGCGATTCCGCCGGCGGCTTCCTGCAGCTCCAGTCGGAGCTGTTTCCGGATCGCTATATGGGCGGGCGGATCTTCCGCAATCAGTCGATGCTGTCGAAGATGGGCGTGAAACAGCTCGCCTTGGTCTTCGGCCATTGCACGGCCGGCGGCGCCTATATTCCGGGGCTTTCCGACTACAGCGTCATCGTGCGCGGCACCGGTGCGGTTTTCCTCGGCGGCCCTCCTCTGGTGAAGGCGGCGACCGGCGAGGACGTCACGGTCGAGGAGCTTGGCGGCGCCGAGATGCACACCAGCGTCTCCGGTACCTGCGACTATCCCGCCGACAGCGAGGAGCACGCCATCGAGATCGGCCGCGACATCGTCGCGCAATGGGACCGGCTGCCGCGCTGGGAGCCTCAGCGCGAGGCGCCGGAGGAGCCGTTCTACGATCCCGCCGAGATCTACGGGATCGTGCCCGACGACATCAAGAAGGCCTTCGACATGCGCGAGATCATCGCCCGCATCGTCGATGGCAGCCGCTTCCATGAATACAAGCCGAACTACGGCACCACCCTGGTCTGCGGCTTCGCCAACATCTGGGGCTTCAAGGTCGGGATTCTCGCCAATAACGGCGTGCTCTTCAATGATTCCTCGATCAAGGGCGCGCACTTCATCGAGCTCTGCAACCAGAACAACACGCCGCTGGTCTTCCTGCAGAACATCACCGGCTACATGGTCGGGCGCGAATACGAGCGCCGCGGCATCACCAAGGATGGCGCCAAGATGATCATGGCGCAGAGCTGCTCGCGGGTGCCGAAATTCACGGTGATGTGCAACGGCTCCTTCGGCGCCGGCAATTACGGCATGTGCGGGCGCGCCTTCGACGGGCGCTTCCTGTTCTCCTGGCCGAACCACCAGATCGGCGTGATGGGCGGCGACCAGGCAGCGAACACGCTGGCCGAGGTCAAGGCCAACCAGATGAAGCGCAATGGCGGCACGGTCGACCAGAGCGCGATCGACCAGCTCTGGGAGGAGACGCGCAAGGCCTATCAGGAGCAGCTCTCGGCTTACTACTCGACCTCAGAGCTCTGGGACGACGGCATCATCGACCCGCTCGACACCCGCAATGCCTTGGGCGTGGCGATCTCGGCCTCGCTGAATGCCCCGCTCGGCCCGCCCGGCTACGGCGTCTTCAGGTTCTGACCGATGCCGGGAGCGCTGCGCCTCTATCTCGATTTCGCCTCGCCCTATTCCTATTTCGCGCTTCGTCCGCTGGCGCGACTGGCGGAAGAGCATGGCCGGACGCTGGAGCTACGGCCGATCTTGCTCTGGGCGGTGTTCAAGCAGCAGGGCGTCGTCAACCCGCTGGAGAAGCCGGCGCGACGCCGTTATTTCCTTGAGGACGTGACCCGCTCGGCCGAATTTTTCGGCCTGCCCTTCCGCGTCCCTGAGCCGCTGCAGATCTCCGCCCATCTCGCCGGCCGGCTCTACCACGCCTGGACCGCGACGCGGCCGCAGGACGGGTTACGCTTGGCGAGCGAGATCTTCGAAGCCTTCTTCGCGAAGGGCGAGAACATCGCCGACCCGGCCGTGCTCGCCGCTTTGCCCTGCCTCGCAGGCGAGACGTCGGAGGTGATCCGCGCCATGATCGACGGGGCCGAGGGCCGCCAGCGCCTCGGCGAAGCGATCGAGGAAGCCTGCGCGGCCAACATCACCGGCGTGCCCTTCGTCACGCTGGACGGCGAGGGCTTCTTCGGCGCCGACCGCCTGCCGCAGATCGCCTGGCGGCTGCAGCATCGGCGCAGCGGAGCGTAGGCTCATGCCTGTCCGGTTCATTCCAAGCGAGCGGCTGCCGGCCAAAGTGCCTCCCTTCCCCCTTGCGGGGAAGGGAATGGGGATGGGGGGCGAACGACCGGGCGAGCGACAGCCCGTAGCAGGCGATCGCACCCAGGGACGGCAAAGCGCTCCGCCTTTGCGCCCCCCACCCCTGCCCCTCCCCGCAAGGGGGAGGGGTCGCCCGTGCCTGCCATCGGTGCGACCAGCTTGAAAAGGTGTGAGCGATGAGCGACGACAGGCTCGCCGGGGCGTTGAAGGCGACGCCCTTCATCGATGCCAATGCGCCGGCGATCCGCGCCTTCGTCGAGCGGCATGCCGGCAGCAGCCCGGATCGCTACCGTGCCGTGCGGCTCTACTACGCTGTCCGCGACGCGATCCCCTACGACCTGCGCTATTTCGGCATCGAGCGCGACATCTTCGTCGCCTCACGCTGCCTGGAGGCGAAGGGCTCGTTCTGCGTGCCCAAGGCGGTGACGCTCGCCGCGGTTTGCCGCGCCGGCGGCATTCCGGCCCGCGTCGGCTTCGCCGATGTGCGCAACCACCTGGCGTCGCCGCGCATCCTCGACCTGATGGGCACCGACGTCTTCCGCTGGCACGCCTACACGCTGCTCCATCTCGAAGGGCGCTGGGTCAAAGCGACGCCGGCCTTCGACCTTGCCTTTTGCGCCCGCTTCGAGGTCGAGCCACTCGATTTCGACGGCAGCACGGATTCGATCTTCCAGCCCTTCGACGCGGCAGGCCGCCAGCACATGGACTATGTGCTCGACCGCAGGGATCATGACGAGATGCCGTTCGAAGCCTTTCGCGATGCGATGCAGCAAGCCTATCCTCGCCTGATCACGGCGATGGCGGCCGAGCGCGCCGCCCTCGCCGGCAAGTCCCAACCGAAATCCGTCCCGGGAGAACAGTCATGACCGAATCCGTCGTCATCGTCGGCGCGGCCCGCAGCGCGATCGGCAGCTTCGGCGGCTCGCTTTCCGGCCATGCTCCCGCGGCGCTGGGCGGACTCGTCGCCGGAGAGGCACTGCGGCGGGCGAAGCTCGAACCCGGCGAGGTCGGCCATATCGTCTTCGGCAACGTCATCCCAACCGGTCCGCAGGACGCCTATCTCGCCCGCGTCGCGGCGGTCGAGGCCGGCATCCCGGTCGAGACACCGGCGCTGACGCTGAACCGGCTCTGCGGCTCGGGCGTGCAGGCGATCGTCTCCGCCGCCCAGTCGATCATGCTCGGCGACGCCGAGACCGCGCTCGCCGGCGGCGCCGAGGTGATGAGCCGCGCCCCGCACCACCTCACCGTCGCCCGCTTCGGCCAGCGCCTCGGCGACACCACCATGCTCGACGGCCTCACCGGCGTGCTGACCGACCCGTTCGGCAACGGCATCATGGGCATCACAGCCGAGAACGTCGCCGAGAAATACGGCATCTCGCGCGACGACCAGGACGCCTTCGCCGCCGAGAGCCAGCGCCGGGCCGGCGTCGCCATCAGCGAGGGCCGCTTCGCCGACCAGATCCTGCCGATCGAGGTGACCAAGGGGCGCGCGCAAATTGCCTTCGCCACCGACGAATACCCCAAGCCGGAGACGACGCCGGAGAGTCTGGCCAAGCTGCCGACGGTGTTCAAGAAGGGCGGCAGCGTCACCGCCGGCAACGCTTCGGGCATCAATGACGGCGCCGCGGCGATCGCCCTCGCCTCCGAGCGGCGCGCCAAGGCCGGCGGCATGACGCCGCTCGCCCGCATCGTCGGCTATGCCCATGCCGGCGTCGAGCCGGGGCTGATGGGCATCGGCCCGATCCCGGCCGTGCGGGCACTGCTGAAGCGGACCGGGCTGTCGATCGGCGATTTCGCCGTCGTCGAATCGAACGAGGCCTTCGCCGCGCAGGCGCTCGCCGTCTCGCGCGAGCTCGGCCTCGATCCGGCCCGCACCAATCCCGATGGCGGCGCGATCGCGCTCGGCCACCCGGTCGGCGCGACCGGCGCGATCCTGATCGTCAAGGCGCTCTCGCATCTGCGCCGCACCGGCGGTCGCTACGGCCTGATCACCATGTGCATCGGCGGCGGCCAGGGCATCGCGCTGGCGGTCGAGCGTCTCTGAGGCGCACGCACCCACAAAACACCTAATCCGGGTCATCCCGGACAAGCGGCCAGAGGCCGCGCCGATCCGGGATCCATGCCTGAGCTTTCCTGAAAGAGGTCCAGGCATGGGTCCCGGGTCTTAGCTTCGCTGCGCCCGGGACGACCAGGTCGAGGGTGATCAGGCAGAGCAACACGCTCCGATCGCAATTCCTCCACACTGACCGACTAGAAGACGCGCTTCGCTGGCGTTTGCCGGTGGCTGTTCCGACGTTGCGGCCCGTCGCCGTTGGAACAGGTGCGGTCGCCCATCGACCATTCCCGCCATTCCGATCAGAACGCATGCCAAAGTCGACCCTTTTCGCCGCCGATTTCATAAGACGGCTAATGAATTTGGCGTCATAATCCGCCGCTTGACCTCTCCGATTCCCGCCTGAAGGAGCGCCCTTCCCACGATGACCACCGCCGAGAGCACCACCGCCATCCTGATCCACCTCGCCGGTTCGGTGGCGCTGCTGATCTGGGCGGTCAGGCTGGTGCGAACGGGCGCGACGCGGGCTTTCGGTCCCTCGCTGCGGCAGGGCCTCGCCCGCTTCGCCGGCAATCGCGTCTCGGCGATGGCGAGCGGGGCGGTGGTGACGCTGATCCTGCAGAGCTCGACGGCGACGACGCTACTGCTCTCCTCCTTCGCCGGCCAGGCGCTGATCGGCCTGCCCATGGCCTTCGCCGTGCTGCTCGGCGCCAATGTCGGCACGGCGCTCGCCGCCTTCCTGGTCTCCTTCGAGCTCGGCTGGCTCTGGGGCGCCTGCCTTGCCGTCGGCGTCGCGCTCTATCTCGCCAACGAGGCGATGAACCGGGCCCGCAATATCGGGCGCCTGATCGTCGGCATCGGCCTGATCCTGCTCTCGCTCGCCGAGCTCAAGACTGCCTCGGCGCCGCTGGCGCAATCGCCCGTGTTCCGCTCGGTGTTCGAGGCGCTGGCGAGCGAGCCGCTGCTCGCCGTCGGAATCACCGTCGCGGCGACCTGGCTGACCCATTCCAGCCTCGCCATCGTCCTGCTGATCGCCTCGTTCTGGGCCGGCGGGCTGTTCCCGGCGCCGACCGCGCTGATCCTGATCGTCGGCGCCAATCTCGGCAACGCGCTGGTGCCGGTGCTCGACCAGCTCGGCGCACCGGTGGTGCAGCGCCGCGTCGCGCTCGCCAACCTCTTGACGCGCATCCTGATCGCGCTGGTCGTCATCCCCTTCGCCAAGCCGCTCTCCGGCTGGTTCTCGGCGCTGTCGCATGACCCATCACGCCTGGCGGTCGAGATCCATCTGGCGCTGAACATCATCGGCGCCATCGCCTTCCTGCCCTTCGTCAAGCCGATCGCGGCGCTGGTCACGCGCCTGACCCCGGCCAAGCCCGAAGCCGAGCAGCGCATCCGGCCGCTCTATCTCGACCCCGGCCTGCTCGACAGCCCGCCCGAAGCCCTTGCCAGCGCGATGCGCGAGACGCTGCATCTCGGCGACCGCGTCGGTGCCATGCTGAAGGACCTGCAGGTCCTGCTGGAGCAGGACAAGCTCGCCCTCTCACGCGAGATCGCGGCCGCGGACGACGGCGTCGACACGATCCACGAGGCGATCAAGCTTTATCTCGTCAAGCTCTCGCGCCGTCCGCTCGGCGAGGAGGACAGCCGGCGCCTGTTCGAGATCATCACGGCGACCACCAATCTCGAGCATATCGGCGACATCATCGACAAGAACCTGCGCGAGCTCGCCGAGAAGAAGATCCGCAAGCGCTATCGCTTCTCCGAGGACGGCCTCGCCGAGATCCGCGATTTCCATGCGCGGGTCAGCCACAGCCTGCAGCTGGCGCTCAACGTGCTGGCCACGCGCGACATCGGCCTCGCCCGCCAGCTCTTCGACGAGAAGAGCGCGATGCGCGTCGCCGAGCGCATCGCGACCGAGAAGCATTACGAGCGCCTGCGCAGCGGAGTGACCGAGTCGCTGGAGACCTCCTCGATCCATCTCGACGTGCTGCGCGACCTGAAGCGCATCCACGGCCACATCACCTCGATCGCCTATCCGATCCTCGAAGCCGCCGATGAACTCCGGGACACCAGGCTGCGCAAGGTCGAAGAGCAACCGGCCGAGGAGCAGCCCGGCCGGGCCGCCGGCTATAGCCTCGCTTTGCCGCAGAAGCCGGCCTGATCCGCGGCCGCGGCGCTGCCCGGGACCGCGGCAGGCCAATCCTGCACTCTGGATGCGCTGAGCTTCACCTTGCAATCGGCGAGCCAAACCGGACTCTAGCGCCGACCGGCCCGCCTCGCGCAAGGAACGACCATGACCAGCACGGCACAAGCACAGCTGCTCGATCTGTTCGGCATCGAACTGCCGATCATCCAGGGCCCGATGGCCCTTGCGAGCACGCCCGAGATGGTGATCGCCGTGAGTGAAACCGGTGGCCTGGGCTCACTGGCCGGCGCGCAATACGATGCGGCAGGCCTGCGCGCCGCGTTCGACACGGTGCGGGCCGGCACACGCCGGCCGATCAACGTCAACTTCTTCTGCCACACGCCTCCGGCCGCCGATCCTGCCCGGCAGGCGGCCTGGCTGAAGCGCCTCGATGGCTACTATGCCGAGGCCGGGCTCGACCCGGACATGCCGAAGACGCCGAGCGGGCGCACGCCCTTCGACGCAGGCCTGGCAGGCGTGGTCGAGGAGTATCGCCCCGAGATCGTCAGCTTCCATTTCGGCCTGCCGGCGCCGGAGCTGTTCGACCGCGTCAAGCGCACCGGCGCCAAGATCATCGCCTCCGCCACGACCGTGCCTGAGGCGCGCTGGCTGGCCGAGCATGGTGTCGATGCCGTCATCGCCATGGGTGCCGAAGCCGGCGGCCATCGCGGCATCTTCCTGAACGACCGGATCTCCGAGCAGGTCGGCACCTTCGCGCTGGTGCCACAGGTGGTCGACGCCGTCCCGGTCCCAGTGATCGCCGCTGGCGGCATCACCGATCGGCGCGGGGTGGAAGCGGCCTTCGCGCTGGGAGCGGCGGCCGTCCAGGTCGGCACCGCCTATCTGTTCACGCCCGAGGCCAAGATCTCGCCGATCTACCGCAAGGCGCTCGGCATGAGCGAGCGGCCGACCGCGCTCACCAACCTGTTCACCGGCAGGCCGGCGCGCGGCATCGTCAACCGCGCCATGGCGGAGCTCGGCCCGATCTCGGAGCTCGCACCGGCCTTCCCGACCGCCGGCACCGCGCTGGGACCGCTGCGCAGCGCCGCGGAAGCGGCCGGCCGCGACGACTTCACGCTGCTCTGGGCCGGGCAATCCTTCCCGCTCGCCAAGCCGATGTCGTCGGCGGCGCTGACGCGGATGCTCGCCGGCCTGGACGCCTGACGACGACGTCCGGGCTCGACGTCACCTCGCTCCTGCCCCGCCGGCGAAAGAGACGACGGCGTTCCGATCGGCCGGCTGCTCGATGCCGGCGACGCGATGCCCTGAAACAGGCAGGGCCCGCGCGCGCTCGACGGCGAGACGCACGGCTGCGGGGACCGGCTCGATGATCGGCACGGAGAAGCGCGATCTCAACGCGGCGGCGTGCACGGCGAGCGGCCCGCCGCCGATGATGATCGCCTCGGCTGCGTCCTCCAGGACTGCGACCTGGCATGCCTGCGCAAGGCTCGCCTCCAGCAGGGCCGGCTGGCTCATGACGCTGTCGACATCGCCTTTGGTCAGCCGGACGCCGGCGAACTGATCGGTGTAGCCATAATTCTCGACGAGCTTGCCGATCGCAGTGACCAGATCCGGCGTCGTGGTCACGATGGAGAAGCGCCGCCTGCCCCGGGCGGCCTCGATGATCCCGGCCTCAGCGATGCCGGTGACCGGGATGGACAGGCTTTTCTGCAGATGCCCGAGCCCGGGGTCGCCGAAAGCCGAGATGATGATGCCCGAATAGGTCTCGGGATCCGCCTGCCCGGCCAGGCTGATCACCTCCGCTGCGCTGGCCGATAGCTTCTCGCTATCCGAGATCAGCGAGGCGCCGCTCGCTGCCGTCGCCCCTTCGACGCGCTGGCCGGGGCCGGCCGAGCGTTGCGCGATCTCGACCATCTCCTGCGTCGTCTTGCTGTTGGTGTTCGGGTTGATCAGTAGAAGCGGCCTCATGGGATGGTCCTCGCTCGCGGCATGGGCGGCCGATCGGCGATGCCGCGACCGCCCGGCCACTATCCTGGATGATGCGCAGACAGCGCGGCGCAATGCCGTCAGAGGTCGAGCAGCTTCTCGACATTGCCTTTGACGAGACGGTGGATTTCTTCCGAGGTGAACTCGAGATCGAGAAGCGAGGAGATCAGGATCCGCATGCCCTCGACCGGCGTCGGCCCCGA
The DNA here is from genome assembly GCA_024231975.1 of Allobosea sp. Lineage (GTDB taxonomy): Bacteria > Pseudomonadota > Alphaproteobacteria > Rhizobiales > Beijerinckiaceae > Allobosea. The sequence goes on along the minus strand of JAAEQB010000111.1, from coordinate 50,395 downwards.
GCGGATGCCGTAATCGGTACCGACGACGAAATGCTCGAGCCCGATCTCCCGCATCTGCCTCGCCCAGGGCACGATGCCGCTGAATGCGTCCGGCGAGCTGGCGATGCCGGCGATCTCATCGCGCCATTCGCGCTCGACATAGTAATTGCTCCGCGGCAGCCCGCGATGGAACATCCAGTCGGAGACGCAGCCCTCAAGCAAGGCGCCCTTCGCTGCGAGCTGCTTCTGCTGCTCCGTCGTCAGCCTGACGCGGGCGGGATGGGCGACGACGATCTTCCTGATGCCGAACTGCACGGCGAGGTCGACCAGCCGGATCGTTTCCTCGGCCGAGACATGGCCGGTGTTCAGGTGGACGTGGGGATGATCGGCGATCAGCTGGAGGATTTCCGCCAGCTCGTCGGGAACCGGGCCGTCCAAGGGAATGCGGACCGCGCGCGAGAGCTCGTCCTTGACGAATTTCGGATAGCGGTCCTTGAACAGGACCGGCTTGCCGTCGACGAACGAGCCCTCATGGCTCGCCATGAAATGGGTGCAGTGCGCGCCGAAATGCACGAATTTGGCGCCGGCTCCGTAGTAGAGAGCAGTCTTGACGGCGCGCGGATTCAGGCCGCCGAGATTCGACGTGAGGATGATCCCGCCGAAGATCTCGATCCCCGGAACCTGCCGGCTCACCAATTCGGCGGTGCCGGTGCTGACGCCGAGGGTGTGGTCATAGAACATCAGGGCCTTCATGCCGGCCGCCTTGGCCTGCTCGGCGATCTGAAACGGGTCGAGCCGCCCGGGGCAGGACTTCAGCCAGGGGCCGCTATGGATGTGAATGTCGGAGGTCCCGCGGATCAGCACATCCGGCAGATCCATCGAGCGATCGAAATAGGTCTCGCCGGGAAGCTTCTGCGTTTCGCCGCCGGACGGCATTTGAACGGAACTCAAGATCTCGTCTCCTCGATTAAAGATGGCTCGGGCAGCGGAGCCGGAGAGCGGCAATCGGCTTTCCGGCTCCGTTCGGCGCGGCACTCAGCGATGCCTCGCCTTCGCGATCACGCCCGGTGTCACGGCGTCACGGCCGACCCGGTCTGCGACGGCAAGGCGTCGGCGGCCGAGGCCGATTCCTTGCGGATGCAGAAGAGGATCAGCACGACGGCGATCATCTCGACGCCGGCGATGATGTACAGGCCGGTCGAATAGCCGCCCGTCGCCGTCTTGATCGCGCCCAGCAGCTGCGGGGCGAAATAGCCGGCGAGGTTGGCGATCGAGTTGATCAGCGCCAGGCCTGCGGCCAGCGCGGTTCCCGACATGAAGCGCGGCGGCAGGTTCCAGAACACCGGGATCGAGCCCATGGTTCCGGCGGCCGAGAGCGCCAGGGCGATGATCACGCCGATCGGGCTTCCGGCCCCCTGGGCAAGCGCCGCGAGCACCAGGCCCGAGGCGCCGAGGGTCGCGGCGCAGGCCGTATGCCAGCGCGATTCCTGGCGGCGTCCCGACAGCCAGCTGTTCACCATCATGCCGAGCCAGCCGAACAGGAAGATGCCCGACATGATCCAGCCGACCACCCTGATGTCCGTGAAGCCGGCCGCCGTGATCAGGCTCGGGCCATAGAAGAACAGGGTCGCGTTTCCGGCGATGATGCAGAACAGCGTCGGGATCAGGATCCAGATCGCGCCGGAGCGCAGCAGCGCGAAGAAGTTATGCTCCCTATGGCTGTTGTTCCTGGCCTCCTGCTCCAGCTCGAAGGTGACGTGAGCCTTCTCCCTGGCGCTGAGCCAGCCGGCATTGCTCGGTTTGTCGGTCATGACATAGACCGCCATCAGGCCGAGGATGATCGAGGGGACGCCCTCGATGATGAACAGCCACTGCCAGTCCTTGGCCCCCATCACCCCACCCGTAGCCGTCATGATGTAGGCTGCCAGGGGGCTGCCGACCAACAGGGCGATGGGAGAAGCGGACATGATGATCGCGATCGCCCGGGTACGCCGGGCCGCCGGCAGCCAATAGGTCAGATAGAGGATGAGCCCGGGATGAAGCCCGGCTTCGAAGGCGCCCTGGAAGAAGCGCAGCACATAGAAGTGCCAGGGCTCGGTGCAGAAGGCCATGAGAACGGAGGCGACGCCCCACCCCACCGCGATCCGCATGATCGTCTTGGGAGCGCCGATCCTTTCGAGGACGAGGTTGCTGGGGACTTCGAACAGGAAATAGCCCAGGAAGAAGATGCCGGCACCGGCGCCGTAGACAGCCTCGCTCCAGCCGAGATCGTTCAGCATGGTGAGCTTGGCGAAACCGACGTTGACGCGGTCGATCCAGGCCAGAATGTAGACGATGGTGGCGAACGGCAGGATGCGGAACAGGATCTTCCGGAAGGTCTCCGTTCGCTCGTCCGCGGTCGACATCGTCGATGCCGTCGAAAATGGTGTGCTCACTGCTATCCTCCCATAGCGATGTGCCTTGCAGGACCATCGCCAAGACTGGCCTGCAAGGCCCGAGATCGGCTCCGGTGCAGCTCCCCACGTCGTGCCGCCACTGAAACGGCGGCGTTTCGTCTTATCGTTCTCGACGCGGCCGCACCTTTGCTTGCGACGCGCTATGAAAAACACTTTTCATATAACTCGTCTACAAAAATTTCTTTCAACCACAAGGCACTTCACCTGAACGCCCAATTGCGCAGAAAATCTCACTTTCTGGCGGAAAGAACCAATACCAACGGTTGCAACTGCGTCGAAAATGAGAGATTTCGTAAATGAGAGGACGAATCGAGTTTCTGTGAAAATCGTCTTTCATGAGGCGAGACGTGAAGCCTGCCGAAGACAAATCCTTCCTCCAGCGCATTCGCCGCGAGTTGCACCAGATGCACCCGACCGAGCGTCGGCTGGCCAATTTCGTACTGAGCTTTCCGGGGGAACTGGCGAGCTACACCGCCTCCGAGCTGGCGCGGCTCGCGAACGTCTCGAACGCCACCGTGTCGCGCTTCGTCCAGCGGCTCGGATACACGAACTATGACGAGGCGCGCCGCCATGTCCGCTCAGAGCAGAGGTCGGGCGCGGCGCTGTTTCGGGTGGTGTCGCCGGTCGACGAGCCCGACCAGATCCTGCAGGCGCATCTGCACCAGGCACACGCCAATATCGACCGCTCCTTCGAGACGATCTCGCTTCCGGAAATCGATGCGGTCGCCCAGGCGATGCTGTCAGCGCACCGGGTCTGGATCATGGGGTTCCGGACCAGCCAGTCCTTCGCCACCTATCTGCATTGGCAAACGCTGCAGATCCTGGAGAGCTCGTCGTACATCCCCCAGTCCGGCCAGACCCTGGCCGAGCATGTCGCCAGCATCCGCAAGGATGACTGCGTCATCATCTTCGGCCTTCGCCGGCAGATCCGAACCTTCCCGCGCATCGTCGAGCAGATCTCGAAGACCTCGGCCAAGATCCTGCTGATCACCGACGACGACAGCCGCAAGGCCCAGCCGGTCACCTGGCATTTCCGCTGCCAGACCGCCGCTTCCGGCCCGCTCTACAACCATGCGGCCGTGATGGTGCTGACCCATCTCCTGGCGACAAGGGTGCTGGACCTCGCCGGCGCAAGCCGGCGCCGGCGCCTGTCGACGATCGAGGCGCTCCACGACTCCCTTCAGGAAATGTGACGGCTCCCGCCGCGATTGCGCCCGGCCGGAGCCGGGCGCGTCCGAGCCTTACTCCAGCGGGCCGACGGCGCTCTCGACCGCCTCGACGATCGAGCCGGAGCGCAACAGCGCCAGCGCCTGGTTGATCTCCGTGGCGTACCAGCGGTCGCCCTGGAGCGCGGGCGGAATGACCGCGCGCACGGCGTCGAGCGCGGCGCGGCTGCCCTTGGCGATCGGGTAGTCCCTGGCGAGATCGTCGACGAGGCTGAGCGCCTGGCAGGCCATCAGGATCTCGCAGGCGAGGATCTGCTCGACATTCTCGACCACGGTGCGGGCCTTGCGCGCGCACCAGGTCGAGTTCGAGACATGGTCCTCGGCATTCGACTTGCCGGGGATCGAGTCGACCGAGCCGGGCGTCGAGAGGTGCCGGTTCTCCATCACCAGCGCCGACATCGAGCACTGAACGGTGGCGAAGCCGGTGTTGAGGCCGCGCTTGCCGGCGAGCAGGTTGCGCGGCAGCCCATAGCTCATGGTCGGGTCGATCAGGCGCGCCAGGCGACGCTCGGAGATCGAGCCGAGATCGGTGGCGGCGATGGCGAGCAGGTCCATGGCCTGCGCGACATAGGCGCCGTGGAAATGGCCGGCCGAGATGCAGACATAGCCGTCGCCGTCCTTGCAGATCAGCGGGTTGTCGGTGGCCGAGTTGATCTCGGTGGTCATCACCCGGGCGATGAACTCCATCGCCTCGCGCACCGGCCCATGGACCTGCGGGCCGCAGCGGATCGAATAGACGTCCTGCACGCGCGGCGGCGCCTTGCTGCCGGGCGTGCGCGCCTCGTCCGGGAAGACGAGCTGCCTGGCCGCCTCGCCGCAGCGCTTCGAGTCGCCGGCGATGCGCAGGATGTTGCGCGCCGTCGCCGCCTGGCCGGGATGCGGGCGCGCCTTGTGGACGCGCGGGTCGAAGGCGGCGAGCTCGCCGCGGATGCATTCCAGCGTCAGCGCGAGGGCGATGTCGGCATGCTTCAGCAGCCGGCGGGCATCCTCCATCGCCAGCACGCCGACGGCGAGCGATACGGTGGAGCCGTTGATCAGCGCCGAGGCGTCCTTGGCCGCGAGCGGGAACTCGGTGGAGAGCCCGGCACGCTGCAGCGCCTCGCGTGCCGGCATGCGCACGCCCTTGTAGATCATCTCCGCTTCCGGGAAGCCGCAGATCGCACCCGACATATGGGCGAGCGGCGCCAGGTCGCCGGAGGCGCCGACCGAGCCCTTGGACGGGATCACCGGGTGCAGGCCGGCATTGAGGCATTCGAGCAGGCGCTCGACCACTTCGACGCGCGGCCCGGAATAGTTCGAGGCGAAGGCGTTGGCGCGCAGCAGCATGGTGGCGCGCGTCGCATCCTCGGACAGCGGCTCGCCGATGCCGGTCGCATGGGCGTAGACGGTGTTGCGCTGATAGTCCGTCATCTCGGACATCAGCACGCGCTGGTCCTTGAACAGACCGACGCCGGTGTTGAACGAATACATGAACGGCGCGTCGTCGCTCATGAAGTTCGTGTCGATATAGTCGCGCGCCTCGGTGATGCGCTCGCGCGCCTCCGGCGCGAGCGTCGCGGCGGCGAAGCCGGCCTCGCCGTCGGCACGCGCGACGCGCACCACCTGCTCCGCGGTCAGTGTCGTCCCGTCGATCGCGACGCTCATGGTCAGTCTCCTGCTCAGGTCCTGAAGGTTTCGGGAGAAGCGGTGCGCAGGAAGTCGACGAGGACGTCGACCGCCACCTGCACGTCGGCGGCCTCGACCGCCTCCGCCGGGTTGTGGCTGATGCCGCCGGCGCAGCGCATGAACAGCATGCCGAACGGGCAGAGATTGGCGATGGCGAGGCCGTCATGGCCCGCTCCGCTCGGCAGCCGCAGCGGCGCGACGCCCTGCGACGCCACCGATTTCTCGAGCGCCGCGACGATCGCCGGCGAGCAGACCGCCGCGTCCTCCTCGTAGAAGGCGACGATGGTCGAGGTCACGTTGCGATAGGCGGCGATCGCCTCGAAGGCGCGCTTGAGATCGCGGACGGCGGCATGGCGCGCCTCGTCGGAGGGGCTGCGCAGGTCGAGCGAGAACTCGGCGCGCGAGGCGATGACGTTGACCGCGCTCGGCGCGATCGCGATCCGCCCGACCGTCGCGACGACATCGCGCCGCATCGAGGCGACGCGCTCGACCGCCAGGATCATCTCCGCGGCGGCGGCGCAGGCGTCGCGGCGCAGGTTCATCGGCACCGTGCCGGCATGGCCGGCGACGCCGTCGATGGTGATGGTGAAGCGGCTGGCGCCGCTGATCGCGGTGACGACACCGACCGGCAGGTCGCGCTCCTCCAGCACCGGCCCCTGCTCGATATGGACCTCGATATAGCCGAGGATACCGGCCGGATCGCGCCGGATGCCGGGGATGCCCGCCGGGTCCAGGCCGAACTCGGTCAACGCCCGGCGCAGCGAGACACCGTCCGTGTCGCAGACATCGAGTGCGGCGGGATCGAAGCGGCCAGCGACGGCACGCGAGCCGTTCAGCGTCATCGGGAAGCGCACGCCCTCCTCGTCGCCGAAGGCGAGCACCTCGATGGCGAAGGGCAGTTCGATCCTATCGGCCCGCAGCCGCCGGATCGCCTGGATCGCGGCGACGACGCCGAGATTGCCGTCGTATTTGCCGGCATTGCGGACCGTGTCGATATGCGAGCCGAGCAGTAGGGTCGGCAGGCCCTCGCCGCGGCCTTCGCTGCGGCCGACGAGGTTGCCGATGTCGTCGACATGGGTCGCAAGACCCGCCTCCTGCATCCAGGCTTCGACCTGGCCGATGGCCTGACGATGCTCCGGCGTGAGGAAGAGCCGGGTCAGCGCGCCCTGGTCGCTGGAGAAGCGCGCGAGATCGTCGAGGCGGCGCATGACCTCATAGCCGTCCGGCGCCGCGTTGGAGCGGTCGTCATGGGATGCGTTCTGCAGAAGCGTCATGATGCACGTCCCCCTCGACCGGCGCCCTCACCTGCCTGATCAGGCCTTTGTGTCCTGGCCGATCTCGAAATTCGCCAGCGTCTCCAGTGCGCGCACCATGCCGGAATGATCCCAGGCCGCGCCGCCACGGGCCGCGCAGGCGTTGAACAGCTCCTGCGCCGTCGCCGTGTTCGGCAGGGAAACGCCGAGCGAGCGCGCCGTCGACAGGGCCAGATTCAGGTCCTTCTGGTGCAGTTCGATACGGAAGCCCGGCGCGAAGGTGCGCTTGATCATGCGCTCGCCATGCACCTCAAGGATGCGCGAGGAGGCGAAGCCGCCCATCAGCGCCTGGCGGACCTTGGCGGGATCGGCGCCCGCTTTCGCAGCGAACAGCAGCGCCTCGCCGACCGCCTCGATGTTGAGGGCGACGATGATCTGGTTGGCGACCTTGGTGGTCTGGCCGTCGCCATTGCCGCCGACGAGGGTGATGTTCTTGCCCATCAGGTCGAAGAGCGGCTTGACCGTGTCGAAGGCGCCCTGCGGCCCGCCGACCATGATCGAGAGCGTGCCGGCCTTGGCGCCGACCTCGCCGCCCGAGACCGGCGCGTCGAGATAGTCGCAGCCGAGCGCGTTGATCCGCTTGGCGAACTCCTTGGTCGCGACCGGCGAGATCGAGCTCATGTCGACGACGATCTTGCCGCTCGACAGGCCCTTGGCGACGCCGGCCTCGCCGAACAGCACGTCCTCGACATGCGGCGTGTCCGGCACCATGACGATGACGACCTCAGCCTGCTGCGCGATCTCGGTCGCGGAGGCGCAGGAGCGCCCGCCGGCCGCGGTCAGCTCCTGCGGAACCTGCGTGCGGCTGTAGAGATGGACCTCATGTCCCCCCTTGATCAGCTGGCCCGCCATCGGCGCGCCCATGATGCCGAGCCCGATGAATCCGATCTTCATGACGTGTCCTCCGCTCGCTAGGGTCAGCGCGTTGCGTTCTTGAGCCAGCCGAGGCCTTCGACCGTGCCGGCCTTCGGCTTGTATTCGCAGCCGATCCAGCCGGCGTAGCCGAGCCGGTCGATGAGCCCGAACAAGAAGCCGTAATTGATCTCGCCGGTGCCGGGCTCGTTGCGGCCGGGATTGTCGGCGAGCTGCATATGGGCGATGCGCGGCAGCAGCGTCTCGATCGTCGCCGCCAGCTCACCTTCCATGCGCTGCATGTGATAGATGTCGTATTGCAGCTTGAGATTGTCGGAACCGGTCGCCTCGATGACGGCGATGCCCTCGGCCGAGCGGTTCACGAAATAGCCGGGGATGTCGTAACTGTTGATCGGCTCCATGATCAGCAGGATGCCCTCCCGCTTCAGGGCCGCCGCCGCGAAGGCGAGGTTGTCGACCAGCGTCTGCGCCGCCTTGCCGCGCTCGACCCCGGGCGGCGCCAGACCCGCCAGGCAGTTGACCATGGTGCCACCGAGCGCCTTGGCATAGTCGATCGCCTTGCCGACGCCGTCCTGGAACTCGCCGACGCGATCGGGATGGCAGGCGATGCCGCGCTCGCCCTTGTCCCACTCGCCGGCCGGCAGGTTGAACAGCACCTGAGTCAGGCCGTTCTTCTGCAGCCGCTCGGCGATATCCTCCTTGGCGAAGGCGTAGGGGGACAGGAACTCGACGCCCTTGAAACCGGCCTTGGCGGCGGCATCGAAGCGGTCGAGGAAGGGATGCTCGTTGAAGAGCATCGTCAGGTTGGCACAGAACTTCGGCATAAGTTGAAACCTCCGGTCGGTATCAATCGAGCAGCGCGATCGCCGTCGGCGCGTCCTCGGCGGCGAGCGCGAGGTCCTCGAACTCCGTCACCTTGTCGATGTCCGTACCCATCGCGACATTGGTGACGCGTTCCAGGATGATCTCGACGACGACCGGGACGCGGAACTCGTCCAGCATCGCCTTGGCCCGCTCGAAGGCCGGCAGGATGTCCTGCACCTGCGTGACCCGGATCGCCTTGCAGCCCAGCCCCTCGACGACCTTAACGTGGTCGACGCCGTAGACGCCGAGCTCGGGCGCATTGAGATTCTCGAAGGACAGCTGCACGCAGTAGTCCATGTTGAAGCCGCGCTGCGACTGGCGGATCAGCCCGAGATAGGAGTTGTTGACGAGGACGTGGATGTAGGGCGTGCGGAACTGGGCACCGACCGCCAGTTCCTCGATCAGGAACTGGAAGTCGTAGTCGCCGGAGATCGCGACCACCGGCGTGCCGGGCGTCGCGGCGCAGACGCCGAGCGCCGCCGGGATCGTCCAGCCGAGCGGCCCCGCCTGGCCGCAATTGATCCAGCCGCGCGGCTTGTAGACGTGCAGGAACTGGGCGGCAGCGATCTGCGACAGGCCGATCGTGCTGACATAGGTGGTGTCGCGGCCGAAGGCCTTGTTCATCTCCTCGTAGACGCGCTGCGGCTTGATCGGGCTTTCCTCGAAATGCGTCCGGCGCAGCATTGTGCGCTTGCGCTCGCGGCATTCCTCGACCCAGGCCGTGCGGTCCTTGAGCCTGCCGGCCGCGCGCCATTCGGTGGCGACCTCCACGAACAGCTCCAGCGCCTTGCCCGCATCCGAGGCGATGCCGAAATCGGGCGTGAAGACCCGGCCGATCTGCGTCGGCTCGATGTCGACATGGGTGAAGCTGCGGCCCTTGGTGTAGACGTCGACATTGCCGGTGTGGCGGTTGGCCCAGCGGTTGCCGATGCCCAGGACATGGTCCGAGGCGAGCATGGTCGCATTGCCGTAGCGATGGCTCGTCTGCAGGCCTGCCATGCCGACCATCAGCGGATGGTCGTCGGGAAGCGTGCCCCAGCCCATCAGGGTCGGGACGACCGGCACGCCGGTGACCTCGGCGAACTCGACCAGGAGATCGGAGGCGTCGGCATTGATGATGCCGCCGCCGGCGACGATCAGCGGCCGCTCGGCGCCGTTCAGCATGGTCAGCGCCTTCTCGATCTGGGCGCGGTTCGCCGCCGGCTTGTAGACCGGCAGCGGCTGATAGGTGTCGGGATCGAACTCGATCTCGGCGGTCTGGACGTCGAAGGGCAGGTCGATCAGCACCGGGCCGGGACGGCCGCTGCGCATCAGGTGGAAAGCCTGCTGGAAGATGCCCGGAACCTGACCCGGCTCGCGCGCCATCACCGCCCATTTGGTCACGGGCTTGGCGATCGACTCGATGTCGACGGCCTGGAAATCCTCCTTATGGAGGCGGGCGCGCGGCGCCTGGCCGGTGATGCACAGGATCGGGATCGAATCCGCCCAGGCCGAATAGAGCCCGGTGATCATGTCGGTGCCGGCCGGCCCGGAGGTGCCGATGCAGACACCGATATTGCCGGCTTCGGCGCGGGTATAGCCTTCCGCCATGTGCGAGGCGGCCTCGACATGGCGCGCCAGGATGTGGCCGATGCGGTTGCGCGGCTTCAGCGCGGCATAGAACGGGTTGATCGCGGCGCCCGGGACGCCGAAGGCCTGCTTGACGCCCTCCAGCTCCAGGATCAGCACGGCGGCTTCGGCAGCGGTCATCTTCGGCATGGCCTGTCCTCCGTTCGGCGTCTCGGCGCCTGTTGTCGGGGGAGGAATGGCAGCCGGGAACCAATCGGTCCAATATATTGTCCGTTCCGATCTATATGTATGACATATAGATCGGAACCTGACCGCCACCGCGAGAGCCAAAGATGGAACTGCGTCACCTGCGCTACTTCGTGGCCCTGGCCGAGGAGCTCAGCTTCACAGCGGCTGCCCAGAAGCTGAACATCTCCCAGCCGCCGCTGAGCCAGCAGATCCGCGACCTCGAGCACGAGCTGAAGACCGAATTGTTCCGCCGCAGCAGCCGGCAGGTCGAGCTCACCGCCGCCGGCCACGCCTTTCGCCGCCACGCGCTCGCCATCCTGGCGCAGACGCGGCAAGCGGCGGCGCAGGTCAGTGCAATCGGACAGGGCCGCGCCGGCATCATCCACCTGGCGACGACGAATTCAGTGCTGCTCAGCGGCCTGTCGCTGGCGATCGCCGAGTTCCGGCGCATGCATCCGGATGTCGAAATCACCATCGATGAGATGCCGCCGCAGGAGCAGGTCGCGGCGCTCAAGGCGCGGCGCGTCGACATCTGCTTCCTGCGCCTCGCCCCCGACGATCGCGACCTTGTCGTCCGCCGCGTCTGGAGCGAGCGGATCGGCCTGGCGGTTCCGGCCGGCCATAAGCTGGCGGGCAAGAAGACGACCACGATCCTGGAGCTGAGGGACGAGGATTTCGTTTTCTACCGGCTACGCGATTCCGCCTTCGCCGCGCATCTGCAGTCCTTCTGCGCGCAGCTCGGCTTCCTGCCGAAGATCGTGCAGCAGGTGGTCGAGTCGATGTCGATCGCCAGCCTGGTCTCGGCCGGCCTTGGAATCGGCTTCGTGCCGGAATCGGTCGGCAGGCAGGGCCTGCCCGGCCTGCGCTATCTGCGCCTCAGCGGCCCCTGCCCGGTCGCGGACGTCCATGCCGTGACGCAAGACGACGCGGATCCGATCATCGACCAGTTCATCGCCTTCGCGGCGCAGACCAAGGCGGACGTGCTCACGAGGTGATTCAAGTCCTTGCGGGCGCGAGTCAGGAACGGCGCGCAAGGCCTTGGCAGATGGGTCGTTTGCCGGCACGGCGCCCTATCCTGCGAGCGAGCGGATCCGCTCCTGATCCGGCGGCAGGAACGAGCGGTCGAACACCTCGCGCAGGGACGGCGTGCGGGGCAGCTTCTTGGTCTCGACGATCAGGGCGATCAGGCGGCCGAGGCGGGCATCGTCCATGTCGCCGACGCCGATCCGCTTGCCTTCCGGATGCGCCATCTCGCTCTTCAGCGTGCCGACGAGACGCGTCAGGTTGACGTCGCGCCGGATCGACGGCTCGCGCTTGGCCAGCGCCTCGATCGCGAGGTTCGGATCCTTCGCCGTGTCGGACAAGGCGCGGTTGAAGGCGCGGACCATGCCCGAGAGCGCCCGCGGATTGGCGCCATAGAGCTCGCGCGTCACGAACAGGGTGTTGCCGTACATGTCCGGCAGGTGGTCGGCATAGTTCAGGAAGCGCAGTTCCTTGCGCCCGTCGATGCCGAGCGGCGCCACCGAGGCGATGATCGTGTTCACGAAGCCGAACACGCCCTGCGCGCCCTTGCCCTTCAGCATGTCGGCGACCTGGTTGCCCATCGCGTCTGGCGACTCGACGACCTTGACCTTGCTGGCGTCGACGCCGTTGGCGCGCGCGAACATGTCGAAAGTGATCAGCGCGGCATCGACCGGATGGCCCGAGATCGTCTTGCCCTCGAAATCCTTGGGCGAGCGGATCGTGCTGTCGGCGGGAACGGCGATGGTGAAGGGCACACTGTTGAAAGTGGTCCAGATCGCCACCGGCCCTTGGTTCGGTTCGCTGCGGGCGATGCGCTCGATCAGGGCCGAGATATCGCCATAGCCGACGTCGAAATTGCCGGTCTTCACCTGCGGGATGATCGCCGCCGCCCCCTCGCCGGGCGAGAAGGCGATGTCGAGCCCCTCCTCGCGGAGATAGCCGCGATCCTGCGCCAGGAGGAAGAACGAGACCGGGCCCGACAGCGAGGTGTTGAGCAGCAGCTTGTAGCGCTGCGCCTGGGCGGAAGCGCTCAGCGGGATGGCGGCCGCGCTGGCGGCGAGGCCAGCGGAAAAGACCCTGCGGTTGATGCTCGGCACGATGGCTCCTCCTGCAAGATGACGCTGAACTCGCGATGCCGGGAGACGCCTGCTCCCCTCGAATTGCCACGTCGCCACTGCCCTCAAGCCGCGCGCGAGGCCTGCGATTCATCCGTCACCTGCGCCAGGCGGCTGCGGGTGATGAAGCTGATCTGGGCGAGCGCCTCCTCGCGTTCAGGGGCGGTGTCGCGGGCCGCGCGCCGGGCGAGCTCGGCATAGATGCCGGCCTTGGTGTAGTGCCTGACGCAGGCGATGAACGGGAAGCCGTGGCGCTCGCGATAGGCGCGGTTGAGCGTGTCGATCAGCCGGACCTCCGCCTGCGTCAGGCTGGTGAGGCCGGCGCTGGCCTGCTCGACGTCGGAGGACTGGGTCAGCTCGCCCCGCTTCGCCTCGCGCCCGGCAAGCTCCGGATGTGCGCAGAGCAGCGCGATCAGCTTCGCCTCGTCGCTGCTGCGCACGGCAGTGACCATGGCCGCATGCATCGCGTCGACGCTGGCAAAGGGGCGCGCCGCGAAGGCCGCCTCGGCGACCCAGGACGAGTGCTCGAAGATCGCGCCGAAGGCGGATACGAAAGCGGGCCGATCCATGGCGTTGATCGCCGCCAGCGTGAAGGGCGGCTGCGTTGCTTTGGAAGAGGGCGTCATCTCGGTGTCCTGTCCTTCGGATACATGGCCGGCGCGAGCGGCTCGCATCGACATCCCCGGTGTACCGCAAGCCGCTCCTCATTAAGATCGGGCGCCGCCAATTCCCGTTATTTGCAAACCCGAATAGAGCCTGAGAGGATCGGCCTGTTAGAGGCCGTTCCGTCGCAGGGACCATCGACCATGCAGCCTCAGGAGAACCCCCTCGACGCACAGCTCCTGCGGGTCTTCTGCATCCTGATGGCGGAACGCAGCGTCACCCGGACGGCCACACGGCTGAACCTGTCGCAGCCGGCCACGAGCCTTGCCCTGAAGCGCCTGCGCGAGATCTTCGGCGACCAGCTCCTGGTGCGCGGCCGCGACGGCATGGTGCCGACCGAGCGGGCAATCGCGCTGCAGCAGACCGCGATCAAGGCGCTGGAGGAGCTCGACAACCTGCTGGTCGATCCGAACCGGGTCGATCCGGCCTCGAGCCATCAGAGCTTCACCATCGCCCTGCCGGACTATGTCGCGCCAGCCTATCTCGCCGGTGCCGTGCGCGAATTCCGCCAGCGCGCGCCCCATGCCCGGCTTACCCTGCGCTCGCTCGGTGCCGATTTCGATTTCGAAGGCGCGCTCGCCGCCGGAACCGTCGACATCGTCATCGGCAACTGGCCCTCGCCGCCGCCCTATCTGCGGACGTCGACGCTGTTCGAGGACGATGTCGTCTCCCTCGTCGATCGCGAGCATCCCTTCGCCCGGGAGGTCCCGTCGCGCGCGGATTTCCTGGCGGCCAACCACATCGCGCCGACGCCCTATTCGATCGCCCATCGCGGCGTAGTCGAGACCCATCTGACGAAGATGCGGATCAGCCGCGAGCGGCGCCTGGTGATCTCCTATTTCGCGATGGCGCCCTATATGCTGGTCGGGACCGACCTGGTCTTCACTACCAGCCGGCATTTCGCGCGCTATTTCACGACGATCCTGCCGCTGGCGATCGTCGAGCCGCCGCTGGAATTCCCGCGCATGCGCTTCTACCAGCTCTGGCACGACCGCACCCAGCACTCGCCGATCCATCACTGGCTGCGCCAGGTCCTGACCCGTAACCGCCTCCCCAGCGAGCCTGCCGCGGGCCAATAGAACCCCGGCTCCCCCCATGAACGAAAACGGCCGCCCGCCGGTGATTGGCACCGAGCGAGCGGCCTAGTCAGACGGGAGCTGCCTTCCGCCGTCTGCGACGCAAAGCAGCTTCCGCCAAGGTAGCGTCTTGCGACGCTCGCGGCTTCTGCAGCCGCGGCCTCCCCAGCCTCCTATTTCCCGGCCTTGCCGGAAGCGGGGATGAACTTGATGATCAGAATCACGGTGGCCGCTTCGAAGAGGGCGACCATCCAGAGCCCGGGCGACATCAGCCCCGTCGCGTCCTTGATCACGCCCATGGCGAAAGGCGCTCCGAACCCGGCCAGGTTCGCCACCGAATTGATCAGCGCGACGCCTGCCGCCGCGGCCGAACCCGACAGGAACAGGTTGGGCATCTGCCAGAACACCGGGATGGCGCTCATCGTGCCGATGATGGCGAAGGCCAGGGCGACCAGAGCAAGATAGGAGCCGTGCGGGATCAGGAAGCCGAGCGCCGCCATCGACACCGCTCCGACCAGGGCAGCGATGCCCGTGTGCAGCCGTGCTTCCCGGTGACGGTCCGAGCTGCGGCCGATCAGGATCATGCCGGCGGCGCCGCAGAGATAGCACGCGGCCATGATCCAGCCGACGGCGGCCGGGCTGGTGAAGCCGAGCTCACGCACCGCGGTCGGGCCCCAGAAGGTCAGGGTCGAGTTCGCGAGGATGATGCAGAAGTAGATCGCGATGAACTGCCACACACGAGGATCACGCAGCGACTTCATGATCTTGTGCTCCCGCGGGCCGAGGGCGGCGCGGTCGCGTTCGAGGTCGGCGAGGATCAGGCTCTTCTCCCTGTCGGTGAGCCAGTTCGCCTTCTCGGGCTTGTCGGTCATGTAGAACAGCGTGACGATGCCGGCGATCACCGAGGGAATGCCCTCGATCAGGAAGACCCACTGCCAGCCGGCCCAGCCATTGACGTGATTGAGCTCGGTCATGATCGTGCCGGCCAGCGGACCGCCGAGCACGCCGGCCAGGGCCGAGGCGGACATGAACAGGCCGAAGGCCTTGGCGCGCCGCTGCGTCGGATACCAATAGGTCAAATAGAGGATGATGCCGGGATAGAAGCCGGCTTCGAAGACGCCCAGCAGGAAGCGCAGGACATAGAACTGCATCGGCGTGGTCACGAACATCATCGCGACGCAGGTGATGCCCCAGAGCATGGTGATGCGGGCGACGGTCTTGCGCGCACCGATCCGTTCGAGGAGCAGGTTGCTCGGGACTTCGAACAGAAAGTAGCCGATGAAGAAGATGCCGGCGCCCAGACCGTAGATCGCTTCGCTGAACTTGAGGTCGTTCAGCATCTGCAGCTTGGCGAAGCCAATATTGACCCGGTCGATCCAGGCGAGGACCCAGAGGATCATCAGGAACGGGATGAGACGCCAGGTAACCTTGCTGAAGGCCGCGTCCAATTGTTGTGGTGACGTGCTCTCGGAGATATCCGCTCCGTGAGTGACGGCTGTCGACATGATGACCTCCCCTGTATGCCGCGGTCTTCAGGTTCGGCCTGACCACTGGCTCCGATCATGCCGAATAATCCGAACCGCAGCCCACGGTGAGACCGGTTCCGAAATGCCCATTATTTGCAGATTGAATATGCTTTGCGGGGCGAGGCTGTGGGAGCCGGATGGGGCCCATGCGGGAGCCCTCTCCCTCCCGGGGAGAGTGATCGCATATGCGCTGTTTTGAGCCCTCATCCTGAGGCGAAACGCGATCGCATGCCCTTATAGGGAGGGATGCCCCCGCCTCAGGCCGCCAGCGCCTCGGTCGCGGCGGTCACCTGCCAGCCCTGGAGCTCGCGCCAGTTCGGCTCCAGCTCGGAAAAGCGCGCCAGGCTGAACGTCGAGATGTCGGCGAAGCCGCAGGCGCCTTCGATCACGAGATCGCGGATCGCGCGTCCGCTCGCCGGCGAGAGGCCGAAGCCCACGCTCGACAGCGTCGCCACCACGACATTGGCCTGCGCAGCGAGCCGGTCGATCACCGGCCGGCCATCGGGCGTATTCTCGATGACGCCGGCCCAGGAGCGGATGATGCGCGCATGCGCCGCCTTGGGCAGCAATTGCGCGAGCCGCTTGCCCATATGCAGCATCAGCGGCGTGGTCGGCTTAGGCAGCGTGCCCTCCTCGGCCATCGCCAGCCATTCATGCGGGCCGCCACCGTAAGCGAGATTGCCGCGCAGCGTCTGGCGGCCGTAGAGCCCGCAGCCGTCGACGCCGCCGAGCGGCATCAGCGGCAGCGGCTCGGTCACGATCATCTCGCAGCGGGCCGACTGCACCGGCACCTCCTGCCCGAGCATGGCGGAGAGACGCCCGGTCTGCGGGCCGGCGGCGAGCACGAGACTGTCGCAGCCGATCTCGCCACGATCGGTCTCGACCGCCAGGACGCGGCCGCCTTCAGTCCGGAAACCGGTGACGGTGGTGTGCTGCAGGATGCGACCGCCATGATCCTGCATTGCCCAGGCATAGCCCTGCAGCGTGCGGTGTGGGTTGGCATGGCCGCCGAACTTATAGTGATAGCCGCCGACGACGGTGTCGCCTGCGAGCGGCACCATCTCCTTCACCTGCTTGACGTCGAGCACCTCGGACTGGAAGCCCTGCCGCGCGGCATTGCGCAAGGCGCGGCCATAGAGCGCCATCTGGTGCTCGCTCGATGCGAGGCGGACACGCTCGCCCCTGAACTCGGTGGGATAACCGAGCAGTTCGTCCATGATCGGCCAGAGGCGCTGCTCCTCGGCGAAGAGCGGCGAATGATGGTGCGAGCAGCCGCCGCCATTGCGGCCAGAGGCTTCCCAGCCGATCAGCCCCTTCTCCAGCACCAGCACATCGACGCCATCGCGCGCCAGCCACCAGCCGGCCGAGAGGCCGGTGACGCCGCCGCCGACGATGACGACGGAAGCTCCCTTGATCTCGCTCATGATCGCTCTCACTCGCTCGCGACGGGGCCGGTCGCGTCATTGGTTGCGACGGTGTAGCGCGCCGACACCTCCCAGAACGGCACCCATTGCGCATGCATGCCGAACCAGGTGTCCCAATGCTCAGCCTGCTCGGGCGCCTCGGGGACCAGGGCGGTCATCGCCAGCGGCATCGGCCGGACCGGCGCGCGATAGCCGGCGAGCGGGATCGCCGAGAGCGGCTGCGCCGCGCCGAGCGCCAGCAGTGCCGCGACCTGCTCGCGGCAGCGGCGGCCCTGGCAGGGGCCCATGCCGGCGCGGGTCAGGCGCTTGACCTGGTCGGGATTGGGCGGGCCGTCGCCGAGCAGCGCCGAGAGCGAACGGTCGTTGCGGCGCTCGTTCTGCCAGTCGAGATAGCGCGGCGGACGGACCTCCAGGATTTCCCTGGCCGTCACCTCCTCGCATTGGCAGACATGGAATTCGGCGCGTGCCTCGATCACGCTCGCCCGGACCCAGGCGAGGCGATAGGCAGAAATGTCGTAGTCCGGCGCGGGCGGTGCGGCCGCTTCCGTACCGGCTGCTTCGTCCCCGAGCGATGCGACGGCGCGAGCGGCCTCGGCCTCGGCGATGGCGCGATCGCGCGTCTTGTCCGCCCAGAGGCCGGCGCAGTCGCCGACGGCGTAGACATTGGCGAGACTGGTGCGCTGGTTCGCGTCGAGCACAGGTGCATAGCCGCCGCGCTCCGCCTGAAACGCGACCTTGCAGCCGGCCGCGTCGATCAGGTCGATGACCGGCGTCGCGCCGACCGCGAGCACGATCCCGTCGCAGGCAATGGCGCGCTCCTCACCAGCCGGACTGCCCTCCCCGTCCAGTGCCGCGACCAGCGCCGCTTCGACGCCGTCGCGACCGGTCGCCTCGCGCACGACATGGCCGGTCAAGATTTCCGTGCCGCCGGCGCTGAGCTTCGCCAGCAGATCCGCGTCGCCCATCGGCTCGGCCGCCTGCTCGACGATTGCGGCGATTGTGACGCCCGCTTCGCGCAGGGCGAGCGCGGTGGCCAGCGCCTCCGTGCCGGAACCGAGGATGATGACTTGGCGCGGACCGAAGGCATCATAGCGAGTGGCGAGGTTGAGTGCGGCGGTGGCGCCCATCACGCCGGGCTTCTCCCAGCCGGGAAAGCCGAGGCCCATGTCGCGGCGGCCGCAAGCCAGGATGACGTGCTGCGCCTGGACGAGGATGCTGTGCTCCTCGTCGGCGAGGCCGGCGACGAGGCCGGGCATCCAGCCGAGCGCCGGGCCGTTGGCGTAGAGCCCCCAGCAGGCCGTGCCGAGGCGAAGATCGACGCCGGCCTCGAACGCCTCGGCGATCCGCGGCTCGGAGGCGACGAAGGCCTCCATCATGGCGTTGCGGTTGCGGGCGCTCGCCGCCATGCCCTGGCCGAAATGCAAGGGGACGTCGTCGCCCATCGTCCTGAACGGGACCGGGTTCTCGTCGACGAGCAGCACGCCGAACCCGCGAGCCGCCGCGCCGATCGCGGCTTCGAGCCCGGCCGGGCCGGCGCCGACCACGAGGACATCGACGCTCTCGGCGATGGCGAGCGGCTTGCCGGTGACGGATTTTGGGTCGGAGGCCGGGACGGTCATGGGCTGCGCTTTCGAATGACTGCGTTCATTCTTGGCGCCGGCGCCTGGCGGAGCCGGCCGGTTTGCGACATCGACCGGCCGGGACGCGACATCCCAGCCCGGAGTTATCCGCCGGCTCAGAGCACCTGTTCGAGGAAGGCGCGGGTGCGCGCCTCGCGCGGCGCGCCGAAGAATTCGGCCGGGGCTGCGTGCTCGACGATGACGCCGCCATCGGTGAAGTAGACGTGGTCGGCTACTTCGCGCGCGAAGCCCATCTCATGGGTGACGAGGATGCAGGTCATGCCCTCGGCCGCGAGATCGCGGATGGTGACGAGCACCTCCTTCTTGGTCTCGGGATCGAGCGCGGCGGTGACCTCGTCGAACAGCATGACCTTCGGGTTCATCGCCAAAGAGCGGGCGATCGCGACGCGCTGCTGCTGGCCGCCGGAGAGCTCGCCCGGATAGGCGTCGTGCTTGTGCGAGAGCCCGACCTTGGCGAGCAGGCTCCTCGCCCGCTCCCCGACCTCGGCAGGGTCCTGCTTCAGCACATGGATCGGCGCCATCATCACGTTCTGCAGCGCGGTCTTGTGCGGGAAGAGATTGTATTGCTGGAAGACGATGCCGACGTCGCGGCGCAGCGCCAGCTTGTCCAGAGCGGGATCGTTGACCTGCCGTCCGGCGACGGTGATCGAGCCCTTGCTGATCGGCACCAGCGCGTTGATGCAGCGCAGCAGCGTCGACTTGCCGGAACCGGACGGGCCGATGATGCAGACGGTCTCGCCCCGGCGGATGGTGAGGCTGACATCCTTGAGCACGACGAAGGCGCCGAACGCCTTCTCGACACCCTCGACGACGACGACCGGCTCGCCGAGTTCATGCTTGGCGGCCATGGTCATCCCTTCACGTTGAAGCGGCGCTCGAGCGCCATGGTCAGGCGCGCGATCGGGTAGCAGTAGGCAAAGAACATCAGCAGCAGCATCAGGTACATCGGCAGCATCAGCTCGGGCCGGCTCTCGGCGACGAGGGCGGCGCGGGTGATGGTGAGCCCATCCTGGATGCCGACCACCGAGATTAGCGTCGTCGCCATGGTCAGGATCGCGTAGAGGTTCATCCAGGGCGGCAGCATGCGCTTCACCGCCTGCGGCAGGATGATCATCCACATCGTCTGGCGGCGGGTGAAGGCGAGCGCCTCGGCCGATTCCCACTGGCCGGAGGGAATCGAGCGGATGCCGCCGCGCACGATCTCCGAGACATTGGCCGCGACCGGCAGCGCGAGGCCGATGATCGCCTTGACCCAGGCCGGAAAGGCAATGGTGACCGGCCCGAGCCTGATCTCGAAGGGCAGGAGGAACATCGCGTAGAACAGCAGCACGAGCCAGGGCGCGTTGCGGAAGAACTGCGTCGCTGCCCAGGACGGCTTGCGCATGATGGCCGAGGGCGAGACCTGGCCGATGCCGAAGAGCACGCCGACCGCGGTGCCGAGCGCCATCGAGAGGACGCTGATCAGCAAGTTGAACAGGAAGCCCTGGAAGATCAGCGGCGCCCAGCGCAGCAGGATGGTGACGGCGCCGTCGCGCGCGGCGGGACCGGTCGCCTGCGCCACCGCGAGCGAGGCGGCGAAGACGATGGCGACGCCGGCTATGAGCCCAGCGCTGAGCATCATCGGTGCGGCGAGCCCGCTGGGCGCGATCGGCGTCGCGCGGAACGGCTTCAGGACCGGGAGGTCGGTCGCGGCGGTCTTCATGGCATGTATCCGGGAATGCGCATGGCCCGCTCCCAGCGATGCATCACCCAGACCAGCACCGCGACGAGCAGCACATAGACGACGAGCAGCACGTTCATCATCTCGCGGACGTTGAAGACCTCGGACCAGATCTGCGACGCCGCATAGAGCAGTTCGGGCACGCCAATGGCGTAGGCGAGCGTCGTAGTCTTCACCAGGTTGACGAGGTTGTTGTTGAGCGCCGGCAGGCAGATGCGGAAGGCGAGCGGCAGCACGATCTGGCGCCAGAGCTGGAAGCGGGTATAGCCGAGCGATTCCGCCGCCTCGACCATCGTCTCCGGCACGGCCTCGATGCCTGCGCGGAAGATCTCGACATTGAAGGCGCCGGCGAAGAGCGAGAAGGCGATGATCGCCCAGCCGGTGCCACTGACGAGGGGCGACTGCCCGCCGAAGCCGTCTGACACCGTCGGCAGGAGGCCGCCGACGGCGAAATAGAAGAAGGAGAGCTGCACCAGCGGCGGCGTGTTGCGGAAGAACTGGACGTAGGCCCGCACCACGAGCCGGCCGAGCCGCGAATTGCTGCCGGCGATCCAGACGCCGAGCAGCCCGATCGCAAGCGAGGCGAGGATCGAGACGACGCAGATATAGGTCGTCGTCCACAGCCCGGTCAGGAAGCGCGAGCGGTCGAAGGCGTCGTAGAAGATCGAGAAATTGAGGCCGTGGACCTCGTTCAGGCGCTCGAAGAAAGCGGCGATCATGTCCGACATCTCGGGATGACTTGGTGCGTCATGGTCGGGCTAAGGAGGCTCCTCCCTTCCCCCTTGCGGGGAAGGGTATGGGGATGGGGGGCGAACGACTGGGTACGAGAGTTGTAGGAGCGGACCAGCCCGATTGGCCAAGGTCGAGTTCCGACTTTCCGCCCCCCACCCCTGCCCCTCCCCGCAAGGGGGAGGGGTTCTCCGCGCCTATCATCCCAGTCGCGGCTTGCAGAACGGGTCTACCCATCTGCTCGGAGCAAGGCCAGGAATCACGCGCCCCTCGCCTATGAGCCGCCCTTCAGCTTCTTGTTGGTCTCGATCAGATAGGGGCTCTGCTTGATGCCCCATTTGGTCTCGAGCGCGAGCAGCTTGCCGCTCTTGTGCCAATCGACCGACATGTCCTTGACCAGCTTGCCGAAGGGGCCGTCGAGATCCTCAAGGCGCACGCCGATCGCCCAGAGCTGCGGGTCCTCGGAGGTCAGCGGCATCTCGTAATTCGCCCATTTCGGGTCGCCGCCCGACAGGGTCGAGACGATCAGCGTGTCGTCGAACAGGAAGGCGACGCAGTTGTTGCCCTGGAGCGCGTTCAGCCCGTCGGGCACCGAGGGGAACACCACCATCTCCGGTGAATACATCTGCGAGACGCGGCGGTTGTAATAGGCGCCCTGCACGGCACAGACCTTGCGGCCCTTGAGGTCTTCCCACTTCTTCAGCCCGGCGCTCTTGGGCGCCAGCACATTGGTGGCGCCGGCATAGTAGTTCGGCTCGATCATGCCGATCTGCTTGCGCCGCTCCTGCGTGTCGCCCAGCGTCGCCAGGATCATGTCGATGCGGCCCTGGCGCAGGAACTCGATGCGGTTGGCGGCGATCACCGGCACCATCTCGAGCTTGACGCCGATCTTGGCCGCGACCTCCTGGGCGAGATCGATTTCGAGGCCGACGATCTTGCCTGACGGATCGAGGAAGCCCCAGGGCTTGTAGTCGTTCTTGACGCCAACGGTGAGGACGCCCTTTTCCTTGATCTTGGCGAGCGTGTCCTGGGCAAAGGCCGGCACGGCGGCGAGCGTGGCGGCGAGTGCGAACGCCAGGGCGGTCAATCGTTTCATCGGTCGCGATCCCCTTTGTTTTATTTGAGGCTCTAGCTTCCGGTGGATCGGCGCACAGATTTGATGCAGTGCGACGTTTTCTTGACTCTCAGCGGCGAGCGGGGCGGACCTTCTGCACGCGCTCGGCCCGGGGCGGATGGCCGAAGCGCTCGCGATAGCTGCGCGAGAAATGACTGGCGCTGGCGAAGCCGCAGGCGAGCGCCGTCTCCAGGATCGAGAGGCTGGTCTGGCGCAGGAGGTCGCGGGCGCGGTCGAGACGCAAGGCGAGATAGTGCTCGCCGAGCGAACGGCCGAGATGCTGGCGGAACAGGCGTTCGAGCTGGCGCAGCGAGACGTTGGCGAGACGGGCGAGGTCCTCGCGCGCCTCGGGGGTCTCGATGGTCTGCTCCATGCGGGCGATCACGCGCAGCAGGGGTGCATGGGCGATGCCGAGCCGCTCGCGCAGCGGCATGCGCTGCGGCCCCGCCCCTTCCCGGACATGGGTCTGCAGGAACCATTCGCTGACCGCGAGCGCGAGCTCGCTGCCATGTTCGCGCGCGATCACCCCGTGCAGCATATCGAGCGGCGCAGTGCCGCCGCTGCAGGTCAAACGGTCGCGATCGATCTCGTAGAGCGAGCGGCGCAGATCGAGATCGGGATACTCCTCCAGGAAAGCCGGCGCGTGCTCCCAGTGGATGGTGAAGCGATAGCCGGAGAGCAGATTGGCGCGCGCCAGCAGATAGGGCCCGCCGGAGACGCCGCCGATTTTCACCCCGCGCCGCGCGAGCTGGCGCAGCCAGGCGAAGGTCGGCAGGTGATGAAACAGCGCCGGATTGCCGCCGGCGCAGACGAAGAGATAGTCGAGCCTGAGCTCGGCGCCGACGCTGGCATCGGCGGCAATGGCGACGCCATTCGAGGCCGGGGCCGCGGCGCCGTCGATCGAGACATGACTCCAGCGATAGAGGCGTCGGCCCGAGAGCCGGTTGGCGGCGCGTAAGGGTTCGATCGCCGAGGCATAGGGCAGCAGCGCGAAATCCGGGATCAGCAGGAAGCCGACATGGGTCGGCGTGCTGTCGTCGCTTTCAGGCAATCTCATGTCGCTATCGAGCATGTCGATGAGCCTATGTCGGTCAATCTCGCGATGACAAGACCGCCCGGACCCGTCGATGCGCTATTCCATCTTCTCGCTGCTGTCGCAGACCCTTCAGGGCCACAAGGGCTGGACTCCGGCCTGGCGCGATCCCGCGCCCAAGCCCGAATACGACGTCATCATCATCGGCGGCGGCGGCCACGGCCTGGCGACGGCACACTACCTGGCCAGCCGGCACGGCATCAGCAATGTCGCGGTGCTGGAGAAGGGCTATCTCGGCTCCGGCAATGTCGGCCGCAACACCACGATCATCCGCTCGAACTACCTGCTGCCGGGCAACACGCCGTTCTACGAGCTCTCGATGAAGCTCTGGGAGGGGCTGGAGCAGGACCTGAACTACAACGCCATGGTCAGCCAGCGCGGCGTGCTGAATCTCTACCACTCCGACGGGCAGCGCGACGCCTTCGCCCGGCGCGGCAATGCGATGCGGCTTGCCGGCGTCGATGCCGAACTGCTGGGCACCGAGCAGGTCCGGGCGATGCTGCCCTATCTCGATTTCGACAACGCTCGCTTCCCGATCGAGGGCGGGCTGCTGCAGCGCCGCGGCGGTTCGGCCCGGCACGACGCCGTCGCCTGGGGCTTCGCGCGCGCCGCCGACAGCCGCGGCGTCGACATGATCCAGAACTGCGAGGTCACCGGCATCACAATGTCAGGCGGACGTGCGATCGGCGTCGAGACCTCGCGCGGGCCGATCCGGGCGAAGAAGATCGCCATGGCGGTCGCCGGCAATTCCTCGCGCGTCGCGGCGATGGCGGGGATGCGCCTGCCGATCGAGACCCATGTCCTGCAGGCCTTCGTCTCGGAGGGGCTGAAGCCGCTGATCGACTGCGTCGTCACCTACGGCGCCGGCCATTTCTACATCAGCCAGTCTGACAAGGGCGGCCTCGTCTTCGGTGGCGACATCGACGGCTACAATTCCTACGCCCAGCGCGGCAATTTGCCGGTGATCGAGGACGTGATGGAATCGGCGATGGCGCTCTGGCCCGGCCTCGGCCGGGTGCGCATGCTACGCCATTGGGGCGGCGTCATGGATATGTCGATGGACGGCTCGCCGATCATCGATACGACCCCGGTCGACGGGCTCTATCTCAATGCCGGCTGGTGCTATGGCGGCTTCAAGGCGACGCCGGCCTCGGGCTTCTGCTTCGCCCATCTGATCGCGACTGGCCAGCCGCACCCGGTTGCCACCGCCTATCGGCTCGATCGCTTCGCCACCGGGCGCGTGATCGACGAAAAGGGCGCCGGCGCCCAGCCGAACCTGCACTGACCGCGCGCTGCCGAGGATCCCATGCGCATCACCTGTCCCCATTGCGGCGCGCGCGACGCCCAGGAATTCAGCTATCTCGGCACCGCCGATCTGCAGCGTCCCGACGGCATGGCGGCGAGCGAAGCCGCGATGGCTGATTATGTCTACCAGCGCGATAACCCGGCCGGCGTCCACCGCGAACTCTGGTATCACGGCGCCGGCTGCCATGCCTGGCTGGTGGTGACCCGCGACACCCGCACCCACACAATTACGGCGGTCGAGTCTGCGAAGGCACGCAAGGCGGGAGCGACAGCATGAGCACCCAGCCTTTCCGCCTTCCCTCCGGCGGCCTGATCGATCGCGGCCAGCAGCTGGATTTCAGCTTCGACGGCACCTCCTATCGCGGCTATGCCGGCGACACGCTGGCCTCGGCGCTGCTCGCCAATGGCGTCCGCCTGGTCGGCCGTTCGTTCAAGTATCACCGCCCGCGTGGCGTCCTCTCGGCCGGACCGGAAGAGCCGAACGCGCTGGTCGAATTGCGCTCCGGCGCGCGCCGCGAGCCCAACACCCGCGCCACCGTCGTAGAACTGTTCGGCGGGCTGGATGCCGCGAGCCAGAATCGCTGGCCTTCGCTCGCCTTCGACCTGCTCTCGATCAACGGGCTGGTCTCGCCGGCCCTGGTCGCCGGCTTCTACTACAAGACCTTCATGTGGCCGGCCTCCTTCTGGGAAAAGCTCTATGAGCCGCTGATCCGCCGCGCCGCGGGACTTGGCCGCGCCGCGGGTGCGGAAGATCCAGACCATTACGAGAAGGCCTTCGCCTTCTGCGACCTGCTGGTGATCGGTGGCGGGCCGGCCGGCCTTGCCGCCGCACTGGCGGCCGGGCGCAGCGGCGCCCGCGTCATCCTCTGCGACGAAGACTTCCGGCTCGGCGGCCGGCTCCTGGCCGAGAAGCGCGAGATCGGCGGCAAGCCGGCCTCCGAATGGCTCGCCGCAACGCTGGCCGAGCTCGAAAGCCTGCCGGAGGTGCGGATCATGCCGCGCACCACCGTCTTTGGCCTCTACGACCACGGCATCTACGGCGCGGTCGAGCGGGTCGCCGACCATCTGCCGCAGCCGCCGGCACATCTGCCGCGACAGCGCGGCTGGCGCATCCATGCCAAGCGGGCAATCCTCGCCGCCGGCGCGCTGGAGCGGCCGATCGTCTTCGCGGGCAATGACCGGCCGGGCGTCATGCTGGCCGGGGCGGTGCGCTCTTACGTGAACCGCCATGGCGTCCTGCCCGGCCGCGAAACCGTGCTCTTCACGGCCGGCAACGATGGCTGGACGACGGCGCGCGACATCGCCGCCGCCGGCGGCAAGGTCGCCGCCATCGTCGATTCCCGCCCCGCCGATCCGGCGCGCAAGGCGCTCGCCGACAAGCTCGGTGCACGGCTCTTCGCCGGCGGCGCCGTGATGGGCGCGCGCGGCGGGCGGCAGCTCAGCGGCATCACCATCCGCGACGCCTCGGGAGCGGTGAGCGAGCTGTCCTGCGACCTGCTCGCCGTCTCCAATGGCTGGAACCCGACGCTGCACCTGACCTCGCACCAGAACGGCAAGCCGGCCTGGGACGATGGCCTGCAATGCTTCGTGCCCGGCACCGTGCCAGCTGGTCTTGCCGTCGCGGGTAGTGCCGCCGGACGCTTCACCCTGGCGCAGGCGCTTGAAGATGGGGCGAGGCTTGGACGCGAGGCGGTCGCCGAGGCAGGCCTCACTGCGCAGCCGGCCGAATCCACTCCGACGACCGATCCTGAGACCAACGGCCTTTCGCCGGTCTGGCGGGTATCGGGCGGCAAGGGAAAAGCCTTCGTCGACTACCAGAACGACGTGACCGACAAGGATGTCGAGCTCGCCGCCCGCGAGGGCTTCCGGCCGGTGGAGCACCTGAAGCGCTACACCACGCTCGGCATGGCGACCGACCAGGGCAAGACCTCGAACCTTTCCGGTCTCGCGATCATGGCCGAGCAGACCGGCCGAACGATCCCGCAGACCGGCACCACCACCTTCCGCCCGCCCTATACGCCGGTCGCGATCGGGGCGCTTGCCGGCCATCACCGCGGCAAGGATTTCAGGCCGATCCGGCTCGCGCCGACGCATGACTGGTCGAAGGAGCAGGGCGCGGTCTTCGTCGAGAGCGGGCCCTGGCTGCGGGCGCAGTATTATCCGAAGCCCGGCGAGACCGACTGGCTGACGACGGTCAACCGCGAGGTCAAGGCGGTGCGCGCCGGCGTCGGCCTCTGCGACGTCTCGACGCTCGGCAAGATCGACATCCAGGGCGCCGACGCCGCCGAATTCCTCGAGCGGGTCTACATCAACGGCTGGAAGGCGCTGCCGGTCGGCAAGGCGCGCTACGGGCTGATGCTGCGCGAGGACGGTTTCGTCATGGACGACGGCACCACCTCGCGGCTCGGCGAGACGCATTTCCTGATGACCACCACCACCGCCAATGCCGGCAAGGTGATGCAGCATCTCGAATTCTGCCATCAGGTGCTGTGGCCGGAGCTGGACGTGCGCATGGTCTCGGTCTCCGAGCAGTGGGCGCAGGTCGCGATCGCCGGACCGAAGGCGCGCGAGACCCTGCTGGGGGTCGTCGACCTCGAACACGACCTCTCGAACGAGGCCTTTCCCTATCTCGCGGCACGCCCCATTACGGTCGGCGGCGGCATCCCGGCGCGGCTCTTCCGCATCTCCTTCTCGGGCGAGCTGGCCTATGAGCTCGCGGTCCCCGCCGACTATGGCGATGCAATGGTGCGGGCGCTGATGCAGGCGGGCGCGCCCTTCGGCATCACGCCCTATGGCACCGAGGCGCTTGGCGTGATGCGCATCGAGAAGGGCCATGTCGCCGGCAACGAGCTCAACGGCCAGACCACGGCGCGCGATCTCGGCCTTGGCAAGATGATGTCGTCCAAGAAGGATTTCGTCGGCCGGCTGATGGCGGGCCGGCAGGCCCTGGTCGAACAGGACCGGCCCTCTTTCGTCGGCCTCAAGCCGGTCGATCCCTCCCAGCGCCTGCGCGCCGGCGCGCATTTCATCGGCGTCGGCAAGCCGGGCGTGATGGAGCATGACGAGGGCTACATGACCTCGGTCGCCTACTCCCCGCACCTGAACCACTGGATGGGGCTCGGCCTGATCAGGGGCGGCGCCGCCCGCATCGGCGAGCGCGTGCGCGCCTATGACCCGGTCCGGAACGGCGACGTCGTCGTCGAGATCTGCTCGCCCGTCTTCGTCGATCCCGAAGGAGCCCGCCTCCATGGCTGAGACAGCGCGTTCATGGGCGCCGCGCAGCGCCTGGGCCGGCACCGCGCAGGCCGGGCAGATCGGCGCGGCCGGTTCCGCCGGCGTCACCGCTACCCTGCTCGACGGCTTCGGGCTGGCGACGCTGATCGCTGCGCCGGGCGGGGCCGCGGCCTTGTCAAAACTCGTCGAAAGCCGGGCCGGCATCGCCCTGCCGACGACGCCGAAGATCGCCTCGGGCGCCTCGCATGACGCGATCTGGTCCGGCCCCGATCAGTGGCTCCTGCGCACCGCCACGCGCGAGGGTTTCAGCGGCCTTCTGGAGGCGTTTTCGGCTCAGGCCGCTGTGAGCGACCAGAGCGATGCGCGCGCGGCCATACGGCTATCGGGCCCGCATGTGCGCGACGTTCTGGCCAAGGGCGTGATGCTCGATCTGCATCCCGCCGCCTTCGCGGTCGGCGATACCGCCTTGACAAGCATCGCCTATATCGGTGTGCATCTCTGGCGGCTCGCCGACGGGCCGGATGGATCCGTGTTCGAGATCATGGTCGCACGCAGCATGGTGGGAAGCTTCTGGTCCTGGTTCGCCGCCTCCGCGGCCGAATTCGGCTGCCGGGTATCCACCGGCCGAGGTTGACGGCAGCGCGCTGCGCGCCGTCCCTTCCTTCGACCTTTCCCGATCCTCATTTTCCAGGGACCCGCGCGAGCGGGCCGATCCGTCACATGTCCGATTCTCCAATGATCCTCGCTTTGTCCTGCCCCGACCGGCCGGGCATCGTCGCCGCCGTCTCGACCCTGCTCGCCGAAGCCGGCTGCAATATCCGCGACGCCCAGCAGTTCGACGACCTCGAAACCGGCCGCTTCTTCATGCGGGTGGTGTTCGACCGGCTGGAGGGCGCCCGCAGCGCCGCCGAGATCCGCGGCCTCGTCGACGAGCTGACGGCGCGCTTCAAGATGAGCGTCTCGCTGCGCGACGCCACCGCCCGCAAGCGCGTGCTGCTGCTGGTCTCGAAATTCGACCACTGCCTGGCCGACCTGATCTATCGCTGGCGCATCGGCGAACTGCCGATGGAGATCACCGCGATTGTCTCGAACCATGCCCGCGAGCACATCGCCTCGACCGATCTCGGCGACCTGCCCTTCCACCACATGCCGATCAACCGGCAGACCAAGATGGAGCAGGAGGCCGAGCTCTGGCGCCTGATCCAGGAAACGGGGAGCGATCTCGTGGTGCTCGCCCGCTATATGCAGGTCCTGTCGGACGGGCTCTCGGCCAAGCTCTCGGGGCGCTGCATCAACATCCACCACTCGTTCCTGCCCGGTTTCAAGGGCGCCAAGCCCTATCACCAGGCGCATGAGCGCGGGGTGAAGCTGATCGGCGCGACGGCGCACTACGTCACCTCCGATCTCGACGAAGGGCCGATCATCGAGCAGGACGTCGAGCGCATCAGCCATCGCGACACGCCCGACGACCTCGTCCGCAAGGGCCGCGACATCGAGCGGCGCGTGCTGGCGCGGGCGGTGCGCTACCACCTCGAGGATCGCGTGCTGCTCAACGGCAAGAAGGCCGTGGTCTTCACGGACTGAGCTCGCTCAGCGTGGCGGGCGGCGCTCTCGTCGGCACCCGCCACGCCGCCTCGCCTCTATTCCGTCGCCACATAGGAGGCGCGGTCGATGCCGTGGCGGGTGAGCTTGTCGTAGAAGGTCTTGCGCGGGATGCCGAGTATCTCCAGCGTTGCGCGGACATCGCCGCGATTGGCCTCCAGCGCCTCCCGGATCAGGTTGGCCTCGATCGCATTCAGGCGCTCGGGCAGGCTCGCCGCTATGACATCGCCCTGGGCCGGCGTCGTCGCCGGCAGATCGGCGACGAGGCCGAGCGCCACCCTCTCGGCGAAATGGACGAGCTCGCGGACATTGCCGGTCCAGGCGTTCTCGACGAGATGGCGTTCGACGCTGCGATCCAGCGCCGGCATGTCGCGGCCGTACTTCCGCGCCGCACGGGCGAGGAATTGGGCAAAAAGCAGGGGCACGTCGCGGCGGCGCTCGCGCAGCGGCGGAATCCGCAAGGTGACGACGTTGAGGCGGTAGAACAGGTCCTCGCGGAAATCGCCGCGCTGGGCGGGATCGCCGAGGTCGAGCTTGGTCGCGGCGACCACGCGCAGATCGACCCGGCGCCGTTCATTCGAGCCGAGCGGCGAGATTTCGCGGCCCTCCAGCACCCGCAGCAGCTTGACCTGCGCCGCCGGCGGCATGCTTTCCAGCTCGTCGAGGAAGAGCGTGCCACCGCTGGAATGCTCGATGCGGCCGACGCGCTTCTTCTGCGCGCCGGTGAAGGCGCCGGCCTCGTAGCCGAACAGCTCGCTTTCGATCACGGTCTCCGGCAAAGCCCCGCAATTCAGGGCGACGAAAGGCTTGCTGCGCCGCCGCCCCTGCTGGTGCAGCAGGTTGGCGACGACCTCCTTGCCGGTGCCGGTCTCGCCAAGGACCAGCACGTCGACATCGACATCGGCGAGATCGCGGATGGTCTGGCGCAGGCGGATGATCGCCGGCGCCTCGCCGAGCAGTGCGGTCTCCTCGCCCGGCGCCTCGGTGAGCGAGCGCAGCCGCCGGTTCTCGAGGACGAGCGCGCGCTTCTCGACCGCGCGCCGCAAGGTCTCGACCAGACGATTGCTGGAATAGGGCTTGGCGATGAAGTCGTAAGCGCCCTCGCTCATCGCCTCGACCGCCATGGCGACATCGGCATGGCCGGAGATCACCACCACCGGAATATCGGCGTCCAGCGCCCGCAGGCGCCGGAACAGCTCGATGCCGTCCATGCCGGGCATGCGCACATCGGTGACGACGACGCCAGCATAATCCGGGCCGATGCGGTCGAGCGCCGCCTGGGCCGAGGCGAGCGGAACCGCGGCGAAGCCGGCGAGCCGCAGCGACTGGGCGTTGGCATCGCGCAGGTCGGGATCGTCATCGACGAAGGCGACCTCGATGGCGCTCTGGTCGCTGGCAGGAGCGGTCATGCGGCTCTCTTCAGGCTGATCGTGAAGGTGCAACCCTCGCCTGGCCGGCTGGTTGCCGAGAGCGTGCCGCCGAAGGAGGTGACGATGTCCTGCGAGATCACCAGCCCAAGGCCGAGCCCGCGCGGCTTGGTCGTGCGGAACGGAGCAAAGAGCGCAGCGAGCGCGGCCTCGTCGAGGCCGGGCCCGTTGTCGATGATGGCGATGTCGACCTGCTCGCCCTGGATCGCGACATCGATCGCGAGCGTCGGCGCCCGCCCCCCAGACTCCTCCACCATGGCCTCGATCGCATTGCGCATCAGGTTGACGAGGACCTGCTCCAGCTCGACCAGTCGGGCCAGCACGAAGACCGGTTCTGCCCGCGCCGGCAGCTTCGGCACGACGCCGGCGTGCCGAAGCGCAGCATCGAGGATCATCAGCGCGCCATCGATCGCCTCGCGAAGATCGACCGGCCCATGCGGCCCGCCGCCGCGCCGGGCGAAGCCGCGCAGCGTGTCGGTGATGGTGCCGATCCGCTCGGTCAATCCGACGATCTTGGCCAATGCACCATCGGTGCCGGCTGCATCGGCGCGACCGAGGAAGGCGCGGGCATTCTCGGCATAGGTACGCATCGCGGCGAGCGGCTGGTTGATCTCATGGGCGACACCGGCCGTGACCTGACCAAGCGTCGCCAGGCGGTTGGCTTTCGCCAGTTCCTCGCGCGCATCGGACAGGCGCTCCTGCGCCCGTGTGCGCTCCGCCATCTCCTCGACGAGCCGGTCGTTCGCGCCCGCCAGAGCGAGCGTGCGCTCGGCGACGCGCCGTTCGAGCTCGGCCTTGACCCTCGCCTCGGCATTGCGCCGCGCCAGATTGACCTGGCGCCGCCGCAGCGCGAACGCGCCGAGCGCGGCGCCAGGCATGAGCACGAGCGCGATCAGTGTCTGCAGGCGGACCTGCTCGTCGCGGATCGCCGCGCCGACCGGCATCAGCACCTCGAGCTGCCAGTTCGTGGTCGGGATCGGGATGCGCGAGGCGACATGCGTACCCACCGCGGCGCCCGTACCGCGCACGATCTCGCCGTCCCGCCGCAAAGGCAGCAGCGTCAACGGCGCCGCGCCGAATTGCAGCGAGTGCCGGATCTCCGCTGCTGTTTCAGGGGCAAGCGCGATCTCCGTCTGGAAACGCCAATCCGTGACGGTGGAGATCAGCACGACGCCACGTCGGTCGACGGCATAGGTCTGACCGCCCAGCGCCCGCCAATCCGCCTCGACCTGATCGAACTCGATCTTGACCACGACGACGCCGAGCTGCTCCCCGCCATCGTCGACGCGGCTGGTGATGTAGAGGCCCGGGCGCTTGCTGACCGTGCCGAGCGCGAACTGCTCCGCCGCCCCGCCTGACACCGCGCCGCTGAAATAGTCGCGGAACGCATAGTCGTTGCCGACGAAGCTCGTGGGCTCGCGCCAGTTGCTGGCGGCGATCGCGACGCCGTCCTTCCCCAGCAGATAGATCACCGCCGCGCGGGTCTCGCGGGCGATCGCCTCCAGCTTGAGGTCGAGCGCGTGCCGACCGCCGCCCCTCAGGGCCGAACGTACGTCGGGGTCCCGCGCCAGGATCACCGGCAGCGCGCGCTGCTTCTCCAGTTCGCCGCGCAGAATGGCGAGCGCCAGCGTCCCGGCATCGGCGGCACGGGCGCGCATCGCCGCGATAGCGCGGCTGCGGCCGGCATCGCCCGCAACCAGGAAGGCGACGGTGGCGATCGCCACGGTCACGAGCGCGAAGACGATCCAGAGGCGCCGCCTGGCGATCCAGCGACTGCGCTCGTCAGGCGGAGCTTTGCTCATGCGCCATGATGTGCGGAATTTCGCACAAATCAACCCGCCTCCGTGCGGACGATCGCCACCACGCCCAGGCCCGACCTATACGACTTCCTCACAAGCCATTGAAATTACAAGATCAAATCCAAATTCCGAAGCTGGCACGGCGATTGCCAACGAGGCAGCAGCGGCGTCGAGAACAGCAAGAACCCGCGAGCTAGGCCCCACGGAGGAAACCATGGCGATCACGCTTGACCAGGCGCCGGCGCAGCCGGCTCGTCCCCGGAAATTCTATCAGCACCTCTATGTGCAGGTTCTCATGGCCATCGCGGCCGGCATCCTGCTCGGGCATTTCTGGCCGGAGCAGGGCGCGGCCCTCAAGCCGCTCGGCGATGCCTTCATCAAGCTGGTGAAGATGATCATCGCGCCGGTGATCTTCCTGACCGTCTCGACCGGCATCGCCGGGATGAGCGACATGCAGAAGGTCGGGCGCGTCGCCGGCAAGGCGATGATCTACTTCCTGACCTTCTCGACGCTGGCGCTCGTCGTCGGCCTCGTGGTCGGCAACCTCGTCCAGCCGGGCAGCGGCCTGCACATCAACCCGGCCAGCCTCGACGCCAAGTCGGTGCAGGGCTACGCCACCCAGGCGCATGATTCCAGCATCGTCGGCTTCCTGCAGAACATCATCCCGAACACGATCGTCGGCGCTTTCGCTTCCGGCGACATCCTGCAGGTGCTGTTCTTCTCGGTGCTGTTCGGCCTGTCGCTCTCGCTGGTCGGCGAGCGCGCCAAGCCGGTGACCGATTTCCTGCAGACGCTGTCGATCCCGATCTTCAAGCTGGTCGCGATCCTGATGAAGGCCGCCCCGCTCGGCGCCTTCGGCGCGATGGCCTTCACCATCGGCCGCTACGGCATCGGCTCCGTCGCCAATCTCGCCTTGCTGATCGGCACCTTCTACCTGACCGCGGCGATCTTCGTGCTCGTCGTGCTCGGCGCCGTCGCCCGCTATAACGGCTTCTCGATCCTGGCGCTGATCCGCTACATCAAGGAGGAGATCCTGCTGGTGATCGGCACCTCCTCCTCGGAAGCGGCACTGCCGACCCTGATGGAGAAGATGGAAGCCGCCGGCTGCAAGCGCTCGGTCGTCGGCCTGGTGGTGCCCACCGGCTATTCCTTCAACCTCGACGGCACCAACATCTACATGACGCTGGCGGCGCTGTTCATCGCCCAGGCGATGGACATCCACCTGCCGCTCGGCGACCAGATCCTGCTGCTGCTCGTCGCCATGCTGAGCTCGAAGGGCGCAGCCGGCATCACCGGCGCTGGCTTCATCACGCTCGCCGCCACGCTCTCCGTCGTCCCGGCCGTGCCGGTCGCCGGCATGGCGCTGATCCTCGGCATCGACCGCTTCATGTCGGAGTGCCGCGCCGTCACCAACTTCATCGGCAACGCCGTCGCGACGATCGTGGTGGCGCGCTGGGAGGGCGAGCTCGACCAGGACCAGCTCCAGGCCGCCCTCAGCGGCAAGCTGCCGGACCTGCTCGACGAGCCGCTTCTCACCCCGGCGGAGTGACCGCACCGGCTCGCGAAGCCCCTTCCGATGGCCCGGGCTTGCCCCCGGGCCATTTCCGTTTGCGCGTCCCTTCCGAGCGGCCTCCGATCGAGCGGCCACCGCCCCCAGCGCCGCAAGTTTGCCGGGATCCTCGGCGACTGGGTAGACTATCGAGCGGCCGATAGGCCCCAGAGGGAAGATGACCGCGATGCAGTGCCGAAGAGCATATCGAGCGAGGTCGGCAGCCGTGCTGGCCGCGATCGTCTTCGGGGCAGCGGCCGGCGGCCCCGTCTTTGCGGCACCAGTCAC
Source organism: Allobosea sp. (assembly GCA_024231975.1). Classification (GTDB taxonomy): domain Bacteria; phylum Pseudomonadota; class Alphaproteobacteria; order Rhizobiales; family Beijerinckiaceae; genus Allobosea. Next base: position 15,895 of record JAAEQB010000111.1, on the reverse strand, counting down.
GCAGACGATCGTCCTGATCCGGCATGGAGAAAAGCCCCCGGGCGGGCTGGGCCGGCTCGATTGCCGCGGCTTGAACCGTGCGGAGGCGCTGCCGCCCGTGCTGGCAAGGCAATTCGGCCGCTTCGATGCGATCTTCGCGCCCGACCCCGATCGGCAGAAGAAGGACGACGGCATCAAATACCCCTATCTGCGCCCGCTGGAGACAGTCACGCCCTTGTCCAGGGCGACGGACGTGCCAGTCGAGACGCAGTTCGGCTACAAGCAGATCGGCAAGCTCGAAGAGATGCTAGAGGCGCCGAGCTATCGCGGCGCCACCCTGCTCGTCGCATGGGAGCACAAGCAACTGGTCAAGCTGGCGCGCGCCCTGCTCGACCGCAATGGCGGCGACGCTCGCCAGGTCGGCAAATGGCCAGGCAGCGATTTCGACAGCATCTATGTCGTCAGGATCATCCGTGACGGGGAAGCGGCGCGAGCGACGTTCGAGCACGCTCATCAGGGCCTGACCGCCAAGCTCGGCGCCTGCATCGACGGCTGACGACCGCCCGGCGGCGAGCATGGGCTGCGTCCTGATCGGACAGCGGCCTGCACCTTAGCGAAGCCATCGGTACACATTGGCCGAGCAGACATCGCGCGCCCGACAGCTGTCGGGGCCCTCATCCGCCCCCGAAGGAGCCCACGCAGAGCGGCTTCAGGCTGTGTTCGGCGCCGGACCGCGCGAGCCGCGCAACAGGAGAAAGCAAAGAAGCGGCACGAACAGCAGCAGCATGGCGATCAGTAACAGCCCGGCCGCGATCGGCGAGGACACCAGCACCAGCGGATCGCCTTGTCCGATGGCGAGCGCCCGGCGCAATTGCAGCTCCGCCATCGGCCCGAGGATGAGGCCGATCAGGGCCGGTGCGATCGGCACGGAGCAGCAGCGGAAGCCGTAGCCCACGACCCCAAGGAGCGCGAGCGCCAGCAATTCCACCCATGACTGGGACAGGCCCCAGACGCCGACGAGCGAGAAGATCAGGATGCCCGCATAGAGATGCGGTTTCGGGATCGCCAGCAGCTTCACCCAGACCCGCGCCATCGGCAAGTTGAGGATCAGCAGCATGAGGTTGCCGATATAGAGCGAGGCGATCACGCCCCAGACCAGTTCCGGATTACTGGTGAACAGCATCGGACCGGGCTGGAGTCCGTAGTTCTGGAACGCAGCCAGCATCACGGCCGCGGTCGCTGAGGTCGGCAAGCCCAGCGTCAACAGGGGCACCATGACGCCCGCGACGGCCGCATTGTTGGCGGCTTCCGGGCCGGCGACGCCCTCGATCGCACCATGGCCGAACTCTTCGGGATTCTTGGAAAGGCGCCTTTCGAGCGTGTACGACAACAGAGTGGGGATCTCCGAGCCGCCGGCCGGCATGACGCCGATCGGGAAACCAAGCGCCGCACCGCGCAGCCACGGCTTCCACGATCTTTGCCAGTCCTCGCGCGACATCGCGATCGGCCCGCTGATCTCGATGACCTTCTGCGGCTCCTGACTGAGGCGGCTGGCGACGAACAGGATCTCTCCCACCGCGAACATCGCGACCAGGACGATGGTGATGCCGATGCCATCGGACAGTTCCGGCACGCCGAAAGTCAGGCGCGGCAGGCCGGCCTGGTAGTCGGTTCCCATCACCGCGAGCGTCAGGCCGAAGAACAGCGAGACGAGGCCGCGCAGGATCGAGGCGCCGAGCACGACCGAAACGGAGGTGAAGGCCAGCACCGCGAGCGCGAAATACTCGGCGGGACCGAAGACAAAGGCAATCTCCGAGATCGTCGGCGCCGCCACGGTCAGCAGGACCGTGCCGATCGTTCCCGCGACGAAGGAGCCGATGGCGGCGGTTGCGAGCGCTGCCGCGCCGCGGCCGTGCCTGGCCATCTTGTTTCCTTCGAGCGCGGTGATCATCGAGCCGGATTCGCCGGGCGTGTTGATCAGGATCGAGGTGGTCGAACCACCATACATGGCGCCGTAGAAAACGCCGGCGAAGATGATGAAGGCCGCCGTCGGCGACATCGTCACCGTGACCGGCAGGAGCAAGGTGATGGTGAGCGCCGGGCCGATTCCCGGCAGGACGCCGATAGCGGTCCCGAGCGCGCAGCCGACCAGCGCCCAGAGCAGATTCATCGGCTGCAGCGCGACCGCGAAGCCGTGCATCAATGCATCTAGAACAGGCATCAGAAGCCTCCAGGCGGGAAGAAGCCGCCGAGCTGAACGCCGAGCTTCGTGAAGGCGAACCAGGTGACCGAGGTGACGACTAAGCCGACGAGGATGTCGACGAACGGCTTCGTCGAGCCGTAGGCGCGGGTGATGAAGGCGTAGGCCACAGCCCCGCCCAGCGGAAAGCCGGCATGGCCGATCAGGCCGATCGGCAGAAAGACGCCGGCCGCCGCCGTCAGGAAGCCGGTCCAGGACATCCGCCGGCCGATGTCGGCGCCCTCGGTCTCCTCGGGTTCGAAGATGACGCCCCTCATGACCTGACAGCCGAGGGCGAGACCCAGGGCCGCGAGAACAAGACCGATAGCAAGGACGAAGAAGCCGGGACCGATGCCGGCATAAGCCTGTGTCAGCGGCAGGTCCGTTGCCTCGTGAAGCAGGACGGCTCCGAGGGTCAGGACACCGGCCGGCAAACCCCAGCGCGACAGTCGCCGCGCCGGAGACGACTTGATCGCCACGGTCATTTGGCGACCCCGAGTTCCTCGAGGATCGGCCTGATCCGCGTATTCTCGCTGGCGATGAAGGCCGAGAAATCGTCGCCGCCGAGATAGGCGCTCTGGAGGCCGGACTTGTCCAGCTCGGCCCTCCACTCGACGTTCTCGGTCGCTTTCGCGAAGCGCTCGACCCAGGCCTTGCGGGCAGTCGCCGACATGCCGGGCGCGCCGACGATCCCCCGCCAGTTGCCCAAGGCGATGTCGACGCCGCCTTCCTTCAAGGTCGGAGCGTCGATGCCGGGAAGACGCTTGTCGGAGGTCACGGCGATGATCCGCACGCGCCCGGCATCGGCCAGGCCCTTGAGCTCCGATGTACCCGAGACCAGCACTGCGACCTTGCCGCCGGCAAGCTGCGTGACGGCTTCGGCGCCGCCGCCATATGCGATGTAGTTCAGGCGCTGGAGCGGCAAGCCGGCGCTCTTGGCGATCATGCCGGCGATGATGTGGTCGACGCCGCCGGCAGAGCCGCCACCGAACGCTACCGCACCGGGATTGGCCTTCAAGGCTTCGGTCAGATCCTTGACGGTCTTGATCGGGGAATTCGCGGGCACCGCGAGCCCGTTATACTCGAAGGTCAGGCGCGCGACCGGCGTGGTCTCCGTGATCTGCGGCGAGCCTTTCGTTGCCATGACAGCGCCCAGCAGGATCACGCCCATGCCCATCAAGGCGTTGTCCTGCCCCTTGCTCGTGCGGATGAACTCGCCGAGGCCGAGCGTTCCGCCGGCGCCGGGCTTGTTGGTGAACACGGCCCCGTCTTTGAACTGGCCGCTCTTGTCGAGCATCGTCATGGCCAGCCGCGTGGTGGTGTCGTAGCCCCCGCCAGCGCCTGCCGGCACCATCACCTTGGCCGGTTCGGCCAGCGCGATTCCCGAAAAACCGACCGCCATCGCGATCGAAATCATCGTCCTGCGCATTTTCAGAATCCTCCCGGTTGGATGGCGGTCGATTGTATTTTGAATATCCGTAGATATTATCTTTTAGATATGCAAGATATAATCATCAAGCCAATTCAGGGAGAGCCGTTATGTTGGAAAGAGCCACGCTCGCCGCGTTGGGGCCCGAAGCCCGCGGAGCGCGCTATGTGCGGATCGCTCACTATCCCGGCATCGAGCGCCTGCCGTTTTCGCTGCGTGTCGTGCTCGAGAACCTGCTGAGGCAGCAGTTTTTCGAGGGCGTGGAGAACGACTCCCAGATTCAGGCCGTCCTGCAGCGCGAGATCGGAGCGGCGCTGACATTCAAGCCCACCCGCATCTACGGGCAGGACATCCTCGCGAAGGTGATGCTGGTCGACATGGCCGGGCTTCGCGATGCCCTTGCGGCGGCCGGCCGGGATCCTCGCGTCGTCAACCCCGCAGTGCCGGTCGACATCGTCATCGACCATTCGCTTCAGGTCGATGTCTTCGGCACGCGTGATGCGCCGCGCCTCAATCTGGAGATGGAGTACCACCGCAATGCCGAACGCTTCGCGTTCCTCCGCTGGTGCTCGGAGAGCTTCGAGCGCGTCCGCGTGGTGCCGCCGGGCAAGGGCATCATGCACCAGATCCATCTGGAGAAGATCGGTCAGGTGGTCTGGTCCGAGGAATTGAAGGGGATGCAGGTGGCATCGCCCGATACCTGCGTCGGCACGGACAGCCATACGCCGATGATCAACGGCCTCGGCATCCTCGGCTGGGGCGTCGGCGGGATTGAGGCGGAAGCCGTGATGCTCGGCAAGGGCGTCGCAATGGCGCTGCCGCGCGTGATCGGCGTCGCGGTCAAGGGGAAGCTGCGCGAAGGCGTGATGCCGACCGACCTCGTGTTGACCATCACCGAGCGCCTGCGCAAGGCCGGGGTCGTCGGCGAGTTCGTCGAATTCTTCGGACCCGGGATGATGCAGCTTTCCGTCGCCGATCGCGGCACGATCGCCAACATGGCGCCGGAATACGGGGCGACGGCGGTCTATTTCCCGATCGACCAGCGCTCGATCGAATACCTCAGGATGACCGCGCGGCCGGCCGAGCAGATCGCATTAGTCGAAGCTTACGCCCGCGCCCAGAAGCTCTGGCGCGACGAGAGCACGCAGCCCCCCGACTACGATCTCGTGGTCGAGATCGACTTAGCCGACATCCGCCCGTCCATGGCGGGCCCGAAGAATCCCGAGGATCGCTTCGACCTCGCGGACGCGGCGACGGCCTTCGTGGCGCATAGCCACGCGATCACCGGCCGGGAACCCGCAGCGCAGAGCCATCCGGTCGCCGGCACCGAGTTCGCGATCAGCGACGGCGATGTCGTAATCGCGGCGATCACGAGCTGCACCAACACGTCGAACCCGGTCGGCATGATCGCCGCGGGCCTGGTCGCCCGCAATGCCGCGCGCCTTGGTTTGACGTCCAAGCCCTGGGTGAAGACCTCGCTGGCGCCCGGCAGCCATGTGGTGGCCGAAATCCTGGAACGCTGCGGCCTGCAGCGTGATCTCGATGCGCTCGGCTTCCAGGTCGTCGGCTTCGGTTGCACGACCTGCAATGGCGGTTCGGGCCCGCTCCCGCAGCCGATCGCGGATGCGATCGAGGACAACGGCGTCGTCGCGACCGCCGTGCTCTCCGGCAACCGCAACTTCCAGGGCCGCATCCATCCCAACGTCAGGGCGGCCTATCTCGCGTCGCCGGCGCTGGTCGTCGCCTACGCCATCGCCGGCTCGATGACGGTGGACATCACTCGCGAGCCGATCGGCACGTCGGCGGACGGCAAGCCGGTGTTCCTCGCCGACATCTGGCCTTCGTTCGCCGAGATCGATGCGCTGGTCGCCGCGACCTACACGCCCGAGGTCTTCGCCGAGAAATACACCGATCTCTTCGATGGCGGCGAACCCTGGGCGCAGCTCGCGACCAAGCCCTCCGCGCTGTTCGACTGGCAGCCCGGCAGCACCTATGTCCGCCAGCCGCCCTATTTCGACGGCCTTTCGCCGGAGCCCGCCCGCTCGTTCGACATTCGCGGCGCCCGCCCGCTGGTCATCCTCGGCGACTCGATCACCACCGACGACATTTCGCCATCCGGGGCGATCAGCCTCGGCACGCCCTCGGCCGACCTGCTCCTGTCCTATGGGATCAAGAAGGCCGACTTCAACAACTATACAACCCGCCGGGCCAATCACGAGGTCGCCGTCCGCGCGACCTTCGCGAACATCCGCCTGCGCAACCGGATCGTCCCCGGTGTCGAAGGCGGCTTCACGAGGGTGATGCCGGAGGGCAAGCAGATGCGAATCTTCGAGGCCGCACAGGCCTATATGAAGCGCGGCACGCCGCTCGTCGTCATCGCCGGCAAGAACTATGGCTGCGGCTCCTCCCGCGACTGGGCGGCGAAGGGCGTCGCGCTGCTCGGCGTCAAGGCCGTGATCGCGGAGGGGTTCGAGCGCATCCATCGCACCAATCTCGTCGGCATGGGCGTGCTGCCGCTGCAATTCGCGGAGGGGACGGCTGTCGAAGCGCTCACTCTCGACGGCACCGAAACCTGCGAGATCCTCGGCTTAGACCGGGATTTCGCCGTGCGCGGCCGCGTAATCGGCCGGATGACCCGCACGAGCGGCGAAACACTCGACATTCCCCTGATCATCCGCCTCGATACCCCCGAGGATATCGCCTACTGGCGCCATGGCGGCATTCTGCCCTTCGTCTGGCGGGACTATATGGGCGCCGGCGAACCGATCGCGAGGACAGCATGAGCCAGCACTTCATTCCGGCGGTCTTCTACCGAGGCGGCACGAGCAAGGGCGTCTTCTTCAACGCGAAGGTTCTGCCGCAGGATCGCGACAGGCTGAGCCACATGCTCGTTGCCGCACTGGGCAGCCCGGACCCCTATGGCCGCCAGCTCGACGGCATGGGCGGTGGCATCTCGTCGCTCTCCAAGGCGGTCATCATCGGACCGTCGACCCACCCGGAAGCTGATGTCGACTACACCTTCATCCAGATCGCGGTCGACCAGCCGGTCGCCGACTGGAGCAACAACTGCGGCAATCTCTCCTCCGCCGTCGGCCATTTCGCCGTGGATGAGGGCCTCGTCGCCGCGAAGGACGGCGAGGTGCTGGTCCGCATCCACCAGACCAACACGCGAAAGCTGATCCATTCCCGCTTCCAGGTGAAAGACGGCAAGGCGCAGACGCAGGGCGACTACGTCATCGCCGGCGTCGCGACGCCCGGCTCGCGCATCCGGCTCGACTTCCTCGATCCCGACGGCGCCGTCACCGGCAGGCTGCTGCCCACCGGACATGTCGTCGACACGATCGACCTGGGCGAAGACGGCCGCTTTGAGGTCTCGATCGTCGATGCGACCTCGCTCATCGTCTATGTCGATGCCACGGCGCTCGGCCTGACCGGCGCGGAATCTCCGGACGAGATCGAGGCCAGACCCAGCGTCATGGACAGGCTGGAAGCGCTTCGTCGCCGGGCTGGTGTCTTGCTCGGCCTGGCGGTGACGCCCGAAACGGTCGGCCTTCAGACGCCGCGCATTGCCATGGTCGCGGCCCCGCTGACGTTCAAGGCTCTGGACGGCGACGAGATCGCGGCGGATCGGTACGATATCGCTACGCGCATGATCTCGATGCAGCGCGCCCACAAGGCCATTCCCGGCACGGGCGGTCTCAATCTCGGCGTGGCAACGCAGATCGCCGACACGATCCCCAACCGCCTCTCGCGACCCGCCAGCGCCGCCGGCGAAGTCCGCGTCGCCAACCCGTCCGGGCTCGTCTCGGTGGGAGCCGTCGTCCGCCAAAGGGATGGAATGTGGACAGCCGACAGTGCAGTCTTGTTCCGCACGGCCCGGCGGCTGATGCAGGGAGAGGTCGCCATCCCGGCATCCAGCGGACAATAATCAATGACAAGCACCCCGACAGCGCTGCAACTCAAGCTGGCGAGCCAGATTTTGTCGCATGCGCGCTCGTCGGGCTGGCAAAGCGGCCATCATCTGACCGAGGATTCCCTGCAGCCGCTGCTCGGAGCTTCGCGAACACCTATTCGCGCGGCGATGGCGCATCTGGCCGAGGCCGGTGTCCTGGAGCGCCGGCCCAACAAGGGCTTCTTCCTGAAGGATGCCGCCGCCTCGTCAGAGCCTCCAGCCGATGGCGAGACGATGGAGGACGAATCCGAAACCTATCTCGCCATCGCCATGGACCGGCTTGGCCAGGCTCTGCCGGATGTGGTCAGCGAGAACGAATTGATCCGCCGCTATCACCTGTCGCGCGCAAGGCTGCGGCACATTCTGGCGCGGATCGCGGCGGAAGGCTGGATCGAGCGCCGGCCGGGTCGGGGCTGGGCCTTCCAGCCCCTGATCGACAGCCTCGACGCCTATCGGGAGAACTACCGGTTCCGGCAGATCATGGAACCGGCATCCCTGCGCGCGCCCGAGTTTCAGCCCGATCCCGTCAGGCTCGGCGCCCTGCGTGACCAACAGAACTTCGTGTTGAACCAGGGCTATCGCCATCTCAGCCAGGTCGAGCTCTTCGAGATTAACGCCGCCTTCCACGAAGGCATCGCGGCCATGTCCGGCAACCGCTTCTTCGTGCAGACACTGGCCCGCCTCAATCAGCTTCGGCGCCTGATGGAATATGGCCGCCCCCTCGACCGAAGCCGTGTCCAGCGCGTCTGCCAGGAGCATCTCGGCATCATCGAAGCCCTGTTGGCCCAGGACAAGGCAAGCGGTGCCGACAGGCTGGAAGCGCATCTCACCGATGCGGCCCTGGAAAAGGCTCCGATCATGGGCGGCATCAAGATCCCTTGAGGCGCGGACGAGCATTGCGTCGCCAAGGAACGGGCGGCTGCGGCAGACATCAGCCATCGCCGTTCCGGCCTCTTGCTCCTTCAGCACAACGCGACGCGTCCCGATGATCGTCACAAGGCGAGGGCAGCCGGATGGGAGTGCCCCCGAATGCCCTTCGAAGATCTATCGGAATGGCGATCTGGAACCAGAATCGGATTCCGCGCCGCCAGAGATGGTCAGCCATGTGTATGCCGCCGTGCATTCTGTCCGGCAGCGCTTGAAATTGTCTTTGTTAATCAAGGAGGTAGGAGTGGCGGAGACGGAGGGATTCGAACCCTCGATACCCTTGTGGGGTATGCTCATTTAGCAAACGAGTGCCTTCAGCCTCTCGGCCACGTCTCCGTTGGAAGGCTCTATGCCCGATCGCGACCCGCTTTGACAAGCCGTCCCGACGATCGATCGACAAACATCCGGGGGATCGCCCCGATCAGGCGGCTTCAATGGCCGGCGACGCGGTCGATGCGCTCAATCCAGGCCATCGCCTCTTCGAGTGTCGGGAAGACCGGCCCCGGCATCTGCGCATCCTCGGCCTCGTTCAGGCCGAAACGGATGCCGTAGCCATCCGCCTCGCGCCGAATCGCGATCAGGGACGGTCTGGCGAGGGGCTTGGCGGTCGTGAATGCGTCGGCGACTGGCATGGGCACTTCCCGTTGGGTCGCCGGACTGAGCGGCCCAGCGTCTGAACGGTTCCCGAACGGCGCGTTCAGGAGAGGAACAGCACATGCTCCGTCCAAACGAAAAAGGGCTCGCGGCATGCCGCGAGCCCCTTCCCTCGCGTCTCGAAGCGCGTTCGTCAATCGGCCGCGACGATCTTGCCGGCTTCCCACTTGTACATCGAGAAGCTCGGCGAGCTCAGGTCGCCGGTCTTGCCATAGGTCAGCGTGCCGATCGCGGTCTTGGCCTCGAGACCGGCCTTCAGTGCCTTGGCGACCGCATCGGCCTTGGCGTCCTTGCCGGCCTTCTCGATGCCGGCCTTCAGCACCTCGACGGCGGCATAGGCGTTGAGCGTGAAGGCCTCCGGCGGGATGCCCTTCTCCTTGAGCACGGCCACGGCCTCGGCCGAAGCCGGGTTCTTCAGCGCGTCGGTCGCGTTGGTGAAGAGCGTGCCAGCCGCGGTGTCGCCGCCGATCGCCCAGAGCTCGGTGTTGGAGAGGCCCTCGCCGCCGATGATCGTCGCCTTGACGCCGGCATCGTGCAGCTGGCGGGCGAGCAGGCCGCCCTCGGGGTGATAGCCGCCGAAATAGATCAGCTCGGCGTTGGCCGACTTCAGGCGGGTAATCACCGCCGCAAGATCCTTGTCGCCGGGATTCACGGTGAGATAGGCGACCTCGGTGACGCCGCCGGCATTGATGCCCTTCTTGAAGGAATCGGCGAGGCCTTTGCCATAGGTGCCCTTGTCGTGGACGATGGCGACCTTCTTGCCCTTCAGGTTCTTCAGGACGTAAGTCGCAGCGACTTCTGCCTGCTGATCGTCGCGGCCGCAGGTGCGGAAGACGTTGCTGAGGCCACGGCTGGTCAAGGCCGGCGAGGTCGCGGTCGGCGTCACCATCAGGACACCGCTCTCGGCGAAGACATCGGAGGCCGCCATGGCGACGCCCGAGGTCACCGGGCCGACGACGAAGCGGACCTTGTCGCCGACCAGGAGGTTGGCGGCCGAGACGCCCTGCTTCGGGTCGCCGGCATCGTCGGCGAGCTTCAGGACCACCTTCTCGCCGCCGATGCCGCCCTTGTTGTTGATCGCGTCGACGGCGGCCTGGGCGCCGTTCTTGACCTGCTCGCCATAGGCGGCGACGGCGCCGGTCAGCGGCGCGAGCAGGCCGATGGTGATGTCGGCGCGCGCCGGCGCGCCCGCGAAAAGCGCCGCGGCGAAGGCCGCACCCATCAGGAACTGGGCTTTGAGCGTCATGTGCGTCTCCTCGTGAACCATACAATCATTGCGTGCGACCCGATCCGCGGATCGCCTGCGACCTGTATAGGCCAGAGTGAGCCCCTGCGGCACTGCGTGGCGCGTTTCTGAGCAGATGCAAAAATGCATGGCAGGCATGGCGAGGTCGCACCGGCACGGCTCAGAGCTGCCAGAATGCCTGCGCCAGCTGGACGAGGCCCGCGCCGAGCATGACAGCGCCGACCGACCGGGTAATGCGCGCGCCGGCCGATGCGAGCCGCTCGATTGTGATCGCGGCCGCGACCACAACCATGGCGCACAGATCCATCACCCCGCCGACGAGCAGCAATGTGGTCAATCCGGCGCAGGAGACACAGCATGCCAGGCCGAGCCGCAGCCCCTGCCCGATCGCGGCTGCCGCGTCGGCGCCTTGCCCCGCGACATCCGAGCAACGAACGAGCATGGCCAGCTTCCAGCGTGACATCTGGAAGAGACCGGCAGCGATCACTGCGAGGCCCGCGGCAGGCGGGACGGCACGCGCCAGCAACGGCCAGCGCAACGCCGCCTCCAGCAGAAGCGCGCCGCCGGCGAAGATCGCGATGCCAAGCGCGATCCAGACGAGGAGATAGGCGAGCCCGGCGAGCGCCGCGAACAGGCTCGGCCGGGCGACGCCGGCTGCCGCTGTGCTCCCGCGCAAACGCCAGAGCACCGGCGCGAGCGAGGGCAACATCATCGCCGTCATCATCAGTGCCCACATGCCGAGGAAGGCTGCGGCCGCCGCGAGCCAGGAGCCGCCGCAGAGCGGCGTCCAGGCTGGAGACATCGACCAGCCCCCGGCCATCGACACCTCGCCCATCTCCGCCATGGCAAGGCCGATCAGGACGGTCGCACCGGCGCTGGCGAGGAACAGCAGGCCACAGGCGGCATGGAAGACCCGCTTTGCGTCGACGACGGAGACGCCGGACAGGATGTCCGGCGCTCCGCGATCGCTTTGTGCCCGGGGGCTCAGGCACAGCATGAATGGGCCGCGGCGGCAGAAGGAGCGGGATAGGCATCGCGAAGATGCCACCAGGGCCCATTGGGCTCGTTGCGGCCCTTCGGGGCGCGGTCGAGCCAGGGATACATGCTCCAGATCGCATCCATGCCGCGGGCGTAGCTGGAATAGGTGTGGTAGATCGCGCCATCCTCGCGGATGAAGGCGCTCATCCCCGGCCGCTCGCGCATGTAGCCGCCCGGAGTCGTGCCGCTCTGCACGGCGAGCGCGGAGACGATGCCGTTGCCGGTCCAGTCGATCTGCGGCTCGCGCTGGAAATTATAGTCGACCGCGCCACGCCGCTCCTGCTCTTCCGTGAAGGAGGCGCTGAAGTCGAAGTTGAAATCGCCGGTCGCCGAAGAGGCCCAGGGGAAGCTCCAGCCCATGCGCCGCTTGAAGGCGACGAGCTTGTCGAGCGAGGCCAGCGAGACCGCGGTCAGTGTCACATCGTGATTGGCGAGATGGACGTGGATGCCGTTGAAGCCGTCGGCGATCAGCGAGCAGGACGGGCAGCCGGCGGCGAAGTCCGGGCCGAACATGAAATGGTAGACCAGCAGTTGCGAACGCCCGGCGAAGAGATCACCCAGCCCGGCCTGCCCCGCCTCAGTGGTGAAACGATACTCCTTGTCGACCTTGACCCAGGGCAGAGCCTGGCGCTGCCGCGCCACGGCGTCGCTCTGCTTGGTCAATGCCTTCTCGGCCGCGAGCAGGTCGAGCCTCGCCTTGAGCCAGTCCTCGCGGGTTCCGATGGTGTGAGCCGTCATGATGCTTGCTCCTGTCGTCGGTTGACATTCGCCGCCCGCCGTTTCGCGATGCGGCGTCGGGAACAGGGGTAGGCCCGGGCCGACAGGGAGCGGGAGTGACAAGTTTGGCGGGATTTCGCGTGGCGGCATGGACTCGCTGATCACCGCGGCGGGGCGGGCCCTGGCGGCGGGCGATCCGTTCGGGGCGCTCAACCGCGTCGCGCTGCGCGAGGATGCGCCGGCGCTGGCGCTGCGCGGCATCGCCATGGCACAGCTCGGCGATCTCGCCAGGGCCAAGGCGCTGCTCAAGCGCGCCGGCCAGGGTTTTGGCGCCAAGGAGCCGGTGGCGCGGGCCCGTTGCATCCTGGCCGAGGCCGAGATCGCCCTGGTCTCGCGCGATCTCGGCTGGCCGGCCAAGGCGCTCGATGCGGCGCGCGCCGTGCTCGAAGCCCATGGCGACCACCTCAACGCCGCCCATGCCCGCACCATCGAGGTCCGCCGGCTGCTGCTGATCGGCCGGCTTGGCGAGGCCGAGCGCCTGCTCGCCGGCTTCGACGAGAGCCCGCTGCCGCCGGCGCTGGAGGCGGCGCGGGCGCTCGCGATCGGCGGCATCGCGCTCAGGCGATTGCAGGCGGAGCCGGCCCGCACGGCGTTTGCGCTGGCAGCGGACGCGGCGGTGCGCGCCCGCATCCCGGCGCTCGCGGCCGAGGTCGAGGCCGCGGCGCGGGTGCTGGAGGCGCCGGCAGCGCGCTCGATCGTCCGAGGCGAGGAGCGCCCGCTGATGCTGGGCGAGGTCGCGGCGCTGCTCGCTTCGGGGGGCTTCGTCGTCGATGCCTGCCGCAATGTCGTGCGCGAGGCCGATAAGGCTGTGCCGCTCGCCACCCGCCCCGTGCTGTTCGCCCTCGCCCGCGCCCTCGCCGAGGCCTGGCCGGCGGATGTCTCGCGCGAAGACCTGCTGAGACGGGCCTTCCGGGCGAAGGAGGCGGATGAATCGCATCGCGCCCGCCTGCGGGTCGAGATCGGGCGGCTGCGCGCCGAGCTGCACGGGATCGCCGAGATCAGCGCGACCAGCCGCGGCTTTGCCCTGAAACCACGCCGGGCGCGCGAGGTCGCGGTGCTGGCGCAGCCGCTGGAGGAGGCGCATGCCGACGTGCTCGCCCTCCTCGCCGATGGCGAGGCGTGGTCGAGCTCGGCGCTGGCCTTGGCGCTCGGATCGAGCCAGCGCAACATGCAGCGTGCGCTGGAGACGCTGGCCGGGGCCGGCAAGATCCAGTCCTTCGGCAAGGGGCGGGCGCGGCGCTGGCTGACGTCGCCGGTGCCGGGTTTCCCGACAGCCTTGTTACTCCCGGCCCCGCTGCCGGATGGCTAGACCTCGTCCCGGTCCAACCGAACAGAGGAGATATTCTCATGACCAGGACAGCCAGGATCGTCCGCGAATACGGCCCCTTCCCCGGCATCGAGGCCGTGCACGGCGTCAGCTATGACGGCAAAAATGTCTGGTTCGCCTCGGGCGACAAGCTCAACGCCTTCGACCCCGAGAGCGGCGAGACGACCCGCAGCCTCGACATCCCCGCCCATGCCGGCACCGCCTTCGACGGCAAGCACCTCTACCAGATCGCCGAAGATCGCATCCAGAAGATCGATCCGGACAGCGGAAAGGTGCTCTCGACCATCCCCGCACCGGCCGGCGGCGCCGATTCCGGCCTCGCCTGGGCGGAAGGCACGCTCTGGGTCGGGCACTATCGCGAGCGCCAGATCCATCAGATCGATCCTGAGAGCGGCAAGGTGCTGCGCACGCTGCAATCCAATCGCTTCGTCACCGGCGTGACCTGGAGCGATGGCGAGCTCTGGCACGCCACCTGGGAGGACGACGAGAGCGAGATCCGCCGGGTCGACCCTAAGAGCGGCGAAGTGCTCGACGCCATGCGCATGCCGGAAGGCACCTTCGTCGCCGGCCTGGAAGCCGGTGGCGATCACTTCTATTGCGGCGGCGGCGGCAAGAACGGCGTGGTCAGGGCGGTCGCCCGGCGCTGACGATTCAGGCTAGAGCATTTTCGAGCGACGTGGGCACCAGTTCGCGTGAAGAAAATGCGATAAAACAAGATCTTAGAGCAGTTCTGTGATTCGGAGAAACGCGGAACTGCTCTAGCGAACGACGCGGCCACGTTGCCGCGCCCCGTTCGGCAGGCGACAGAAGCAGACCGCGCCGGCCCGGGCCCGGCTCGGGGCGGCGCAAGCCCGGCGTGGGGTTCTGCAATAGGCGACGATGGCTCGCCGCGGCGAGGGATCGTCGACCGCCCCGTAGCGCGGCATGTAGATCGGGTTGGACGAGCGCGCCGCGCCCCGCGGAGTCCCGCCATAGTCGACCGGCGGGCCGGCGCCGGGAATGCCGCCCGCTCCCGGCGCATGCAGCCTGATATCGGGCTGGTTGTCGAAGATCGAGGGCGGCCCCAGGCCTTGGCTTGGCCCGCCCGGAGTCAGCGGCGCATTGCCCGGCGTGCCGATCTGGGCGAGCGCCGGATGGGCGAGCAGCAATGCGGCCAGCGCCGGCATCGTCCATGTCCAAGACATCTTCATCTCTCGCTTCCCTCCCCGACACTCCGCCGAGCAGTAATCCCATAGGATTAGTTCGAGCGACCTAAATCTTTCACTCGAATAGAATAAAATCAAGTCAATACCACGTGCTATTGCTCAATGTGCCGGCATGGCCGTGTCCAAATACCTTGAGCACGTCATCCCGAAAGACATCGTTTTGCGCTGGGCGGCCGCAAGACCTCCCGGGCGGGAGGCACGTCATGCGATACCTGCACAGCAAGATCTTTATTGCGGGACTTCTCGCGACCACATCGACTTTTGCTTATGCCCAAAGCGCGGGCACATGGCCCGAGTATCATGAGGGCTTCACAGTCGACGGCAGCCCGACGCCGCAGCCCCGCAGCGGCTGTGAACGCAGGCTCATCAGGGACAATTGGCTGTGGGAGTGCGATTCAGCGGCCCGCGACAACCCATTTCGCCCGAGTGCATCCGGATCCAGCTCGAGCGCATCGGATGCAGGTGGAGTGCGGTACTACAACGCGGTGTCGCCGACGGGGCGCAGGACGCGGGCGCCGAGCCGGGACTGCGTCGTCGTGCAGTCCGAGCGCGACCAGCTGTGGGCCTGCCCGCCGCTCGCCACCGCGTCGATCAGCGCCACGGCCACAGCACCGCAGGGCGCCGCGGCCGGCAATGTCCAGTATTACAACATCGTCGCTCCCAACGGCAGGCGCACGCGCGCACCCAGCGCCGGCTGCACCGTGGTTCAGCAGGGCGGAAGTCAATACTGGGCCTGTCCGCCCCTGACGACCGGGGCCCTGTCTTCAGGTGGGCCGAGCAGCGATTCGAGCGCTGGAGGCAATGGCCGCAACGGTAGTGACGGCGCGGGCGGCGGAGATGGAAACTCTGGCAGCGGCGGATCGGGAAGCGGCTCAGCAAGTAATTCGAGCGGCGGCAGCGGTGGCAGTGGTGGCGGCGGCAGCGGTGGCAGTGGTGGCGGCGGCAGCGGCGGTGGCAGCGGCGGCGGTGGCAGCGGTGGTAGCGGCGGCGGTAGCAGCGGCGGCGGTGGTAGCGGCGGCGGCGGTGGCAGCGGCGGCAGCGGCGGCGGTGGCAGCGGTGGTAGCGGCGGCGGTAGCAGCGGCGGCGGTGGTAGCGGCGGCGGCGGTGGCAGCGGCGGCAGCG
>JAAEQB010000110.1 GCA_024231975.1 Allobosea sp. | reverse complement strand
GGGCGCGGCTTCTCGGTGGTCGCCGGCGAGGTCAAGAATCTCGCCGAGCAGACCCAGCAGGCGACGCAGGACATCGCCGCGACGCTGCAGGAGATCCGCAGCGCCGCCGCCGCCGTCGCCGGTGCCGTCGGGCAGATCGAGGGCACGATGGGCACGATCGAGACGACCTCGGACGCGATCGCCCAGGTCGTCACCCGCCAGGGCGGGATCGCTTCGGGCATCGCCCTCGACGCCCAGGCCGTCGCCGGCTCGGCCGCCACCGTCACAGAGAACGTCGCCAGCGCCGGGGGCGAGGCCCGCGCCACCGGCGAGGCCGCCGCGCGCGTCGTCGCCGCGGCGCGCCTGGTCTCCGAGCAGGCGGTCGAGCTCGACCGCTATGTCGGCGACAGCGTCGCGCGGATGCGCGCCGGGCTCTGAAGCCCCCGTGATCCCGCGCCGATCCCTGCCGCAGCGGTAAAACTGCTGTCGCGCAATCGCGCTTGTCGAGCAAAGCGGGGCTGCCCTATGGTCGTTTCCCCCCGAGGAAACGCCTGTGAAAAAGAACAGACGCATGAACGACCGTTCCCCGCCGACCAAGCGCGCCCGTCCGACCTTCACCGATCAGGAGGCGCTGCTCTTCCACTCGCAGGGGAGGCCCGGCAAGCTCGAGATCATTCCAACCGTGCCGATGGCGACCCAGCGCGACCTGTCGCTGGCCTATTCGCCGGGTGTCGCGGTACCCGTCCTCGCCATCGCCGAGGACCACAGCCGCGCCTATGACTACACCGCCCGCGCCAATCTCGTCGCGGTGATCTCCAACGGCACCGCCATTCTCGGTCTCGGCAATCTCGGCGCGCTCGCCTCCAAGCCGGTGATGGAAGGCAAGTCGATCCTGTTCAAACGCTTCGCCGACGTCGATTCGATCGACCTCGAGGTCGACACCGAGGATGCCGACAAATTCATCGAGGCCGTGCGCTATCTCGGCCCGTCCTTCGGCGGCATCAATCTCGAGGACATCAAGGCGCCGGAGTGCTTCATCATCGAGCAGCGCCTGCGCGAATTGATGGACATCCCGGTCTTCCATGACGACCAGCACGGCACCGCGATCATCGCCGCTGCCGGCCTGATCAACGCGCTCGACCTGACCGGCCGCGACGTCAAGTCGACCAGGCTCGTCATCAACGGCGCCGGCGCCGCGGCGATCGCCTGCATCGAATTGCTCAAGGCGATGGGCTTCAAGCCCGACAACGTCATCCTCTGCGACACCAAGGGCGTGATCTATCAGGGCCGCACCGAGGGCATGAACCAGTGGAAATCGGCCCATGCGGCGGTCACCGACCGGCGCACGCTGGCACAGGCGATGGAGGGGGCCGACGCCTTCTTCGGTCTGTCGCAGAAGGGCGCGGTGACGCCGGAGATGGTCGCCTCGATGGCAGAAAACCCGATCATCTTCGCCATGGCCAATCCCGACCCGGAGATCACGCCGGAAGAGGTGCATGCCATTCGCGAGGACGCGATCATGGCGACCGGGCGTTCGGACTACCCGAACCAGGTCAACAACGTGCTCGGCTTCCCCTTCATCTTCCGCGGCGCACTCGACGTGCGCGCCACCACGATCAACATGGAGATGAAGATCGCCGCTGCCGAGGCGCTGGCGATGCTGGCGCGCGAGGACGTGCCGGACGAGGTCGCCGCCGCCTATCAGGGCGCCCGCCCGCGCTATGGCAAGGACTACATCATCCCGGTGCCGTTCGATCCGAGGCTGATCCATGTCGTGCCGATGGCGGTCGCCAAGGCGGCGATGGACACCGGCGTCGCCGGCAAGCCGATCGTCGACACCGGTGCCTACAGGGCACAGCTCTCGGCAAGGCGCGACCCCGTCACCGGCGCGCTCAACCGCATCTTCGAGCGCGTCCGCCGCTATCCCAAGCGCGTCGTCTTCGCTGAGGGCGAGGAGGAGCAGGTCATCCGCGCCGCGGCCTCCTTCGTCAACCAGGAGCTCGGCAAGGCGATCCTGGTCGGGCGCGAGGAACGTATCAACGAGACCGCCGAGCATCTCGGCGTCGACCTCGCCGCCAAGGGCATCGAGATCCAGAACGCCAGACTCTCGCACCGCAATTCCGCCTACGCGCAGTATCTCTACGAGCGGCTGCAGCGGCACGGCTATCTCTTCCGCGACTGCCAGCGCCTGATCAACCAGGACCGCAACCATTTCGCCGCCGCCATGGTCGCGCTCGGTGATGCCGACGCGATGGTGACCGGCGTCACCCGCAACTACTCGATCGCGCTGGAAGAAGTCCGCCGCGTCATCGACGACCGGCCGGGGCACCGGCTGATCGGCGTCTCGATCGCGATCACGCGCGGGCGCACCGTGCTCGTCGCCGACACCGCGATCACCGAGATGCCGACGGCGAAGGAATTGTCGGAGATCGCGATGGAAGCGGCCGGCGTCGCCCGGCGGCTCGGCTATGAGCCGAAGGTCGCGATGCTCGCCTTTTCGACCTTCGGCCATCCGGCCGGCGAGCGCTCGGAGAAGGTGCGCGAAGCGGTGACAATCCTCGACGGCCAGCGCGTCGATTTCGAGTATGACGGCGAGATGGCTGCCGACGTCGCGCTCAACCGCGACCTGATGGCGCAGTACCCGTTCTGCCGCCTGACCGGGCCGGCCAACGTGCTGGTGATGCCAGCGTTCCACTCGGCCTCGATCTCGACCAAGATGCTGCAGGAACTCGGCGGCGCGACGGTGATCGGTCCGCTGCTGGTCGGCCTCGACAAGCCGGTGCAGATCGTGCCGCTCGGCGCCAAGGATTCCGACATCGTCAACATGGCGGCGCTGGCGGCGTTCAATATCGGCGGGTGACACCGGCCGTCATGCTCGGGCGAAGGCCCGAGCATCTCATGACAAAAAAGGCGCCCTTGAAGGGGCGCCTCTTCCTGCAGGAGATTCTCGGGTCAGCGCTGCGCACCGCCCGAGAATGACGCCCTGTCGCCGCGTCAGTTCGTCCGCGGGCCGAGGTCGCGCGGGGCGGCGTTGACCGTGACGATCTGGCCGTTGCGCAGCTCGAGCACGGCAAGGCCGCGCTCGTTCAGCCCGTCCGGCCGGAAGCGGAAGACGCCGTCGGCCCCGGCGAAGCCGGAGGCGTTGGTCAGCACGCTCTCGGAGAAGCGCTGGCTGCCCTGCGTGCGGGCGAGCGCCGCCGCCAGCGAGACCGCGTCATAGGACAGCGTCGCGGTGCGGGTCGGGGCGCTGTTGAAGCGCTTCTGGTAGCGGCCGGAGAAGGCGTTGAAGCCGGCGGTGTCGGGCGAGGCGAACCAGCCGCCCTGGATCGCCGGGACGCGCGCGACATTGGCGTCGTTCCAGACGCCGGTGCCAAGCGGCTTGACCTTGCCCGGGTCGTAGCCGGCCTGCTGCAGGAGAAGGCCGAGGCTCGATATCGTCGCCGCATCGGCCGGCACGAACAGCGCGTCGGCCTGCTGCAGCGCCGGCGCCAGCCGCGTGGCGGCAGCGCGCATGCTGTTCTGGTCGGAGCCGAAACGCTCGATCACCACGACGCGGGCGCCGCGATTGGCCACGGCCTGCTGGAAGGCGCCTTCGACGACCTTGCCATAGGCGGTCTCGGGCACCAGCGCCGCGAAGGACTTGCGCCCTTGTGCCGAGGCATAGGTGATGACGCGGTTGACGTCATTCTCCGGCGGGAAGGAGAGCAGGTAGACGCCGCGCGCGGCGACGTTGCTGTCGCTGGAGAAGGCGATCACCGGCTTGCCGGCACTGCGGGCGACCTGGCCGACGGCCTGGACGGAGGGCGCGAACAAGGGGCCGATGATCAATTCAGCACCTTCGCGCAGAGCCTCCTGCGCCGCCGCCTGGGCGCCGTCCGGCGTGCCGCGATCATCCTTGACCAGCAAGGTCAGGTCGGCGCCGGGGAATTCGGCGAGCGCCATCTCGGCAGCGTTCTTGAGCGAGTTGCCGACGGTCGCGCCGGAGCCTTCGGCAGTCAGCGGCAGGATCAGGCCGACCTTGACCGAGCCGGTGCCGATGGTCGGGCCGCTCGGCGGAGCATTACCGCCCTGCGGCGCGGAGGGGCCATCGAAACCAGGGAAGCCACCGGTGCCGCCGCTGCAGGCGGCGAGCGCGGCGCCGACACCGGACAACAGGACCAGCCGGCGGCTCGGCGGAGTGAGGAGCTTGCTCTGACGCGACACGGCTTTCGTCTCCACTCCTCGGCGAGGCGCGAGACGCGCCCGCATCGGCTGAATCTTGTCCCGAATCGTGAACAAGTCCTGCCAGCGAGCAAGGCTATTTTCAAGTTGTTAACTCTAGGTTGCTGGGCAGAACGCGGGGGAATGGTGGCATCTTATCGGTCGGTGTGGCAGTTTCGCAGCCATGTCCGGCATGTCTTCCGCCCCGCCTCCCGTTGGTCGCGCCCCGAGCTATGCGGCCTTCGGGCTCCGGGCCGAGGCCGAACCGCTCGCGCCGGGCCTGCACATCGTCGCGACGCCGATCGGCAATCTCAAGGACATCTCGTTCCGGGCGCTGTCGACGCTCGCCGCCGCCGACGCCGTGCTGGCAGAGGACACCAGGACATCGAAGACGCTGCTGGCGCATTACGGCATCGCGACGCCGCTATTGCCCTATCACGAGCACAACGCCGCGCAGATGCGCCCGAGGATCCTGGAGAGACTGCGCCAGGGCGGTAAGCTTGCGCTGATCTCGGATGCCGGCACGCCCTTGGTCTCCGATCCCGGCTACAAGCTCGTCGCCGAGGTCGTCGCGGAAGGCTTGCCGGTCACCGGCATTCCCGGCCCATCCGCCGTCCTGGCGGCTTTGGTGCTGGCGGGATTGCCGACCGACCGCTTCTTCTTCGAGGGCTTTTTGCCGCCGAAGAGCGCCGCCCGGAAGGCGCGCCTCACCGAGCTTGCCGCCATTCCCGGCACGCTCGTCTTCTTCGAATCGCCGCGACGCCTTGCCGAGATGCTGGCCGACGCCGCTGCCGTGCTCGGGGCGCGCTCCGGCGCGGTCGCGCGCGAGCTGACCAAATATTACGAGAATGTCCGGCGTGGCGCCCTGCCGGAGCTCGCGACCCACTACGCCGAGGCCGAAGAGGCGCGTGGCGAGATTGTCGTGGTGATCGGCCCGCCCGACGCCTCAGCGGCGGCCGCGCAGGGCGACACGCTCGACGAAGCCTTGCGCGCCGCGCTCACGAAAGTCTCGCTGAAGGAGGCCGTGGCGCAGGTCGCGGCCGCCAGCGGCCAGCCACGCCGCGTCGTCTATGCCCGCGCTCTCGAACTGACGCGCACGCCATGAGCGAGGCGCTGCGCAGCCGCCGCGCGCGCCATTCGGGCCTCTCCGGCCGCCGCGGCGAATGGCTCGCCGTCGCCTTCCTCAGCCTCAAGGGCTACCGCCTGCTGCAGCGCCGCTTCGGCGGCAAGGGCGGCGAGATCGACCTGATCATGGCCCGCGGCGACGATATCGTCTTCGTCGAGGTCAAGGCGCGCGCTGCGCTCGACGATGCGGCGAGCGCGATCACAGCGGACAAGCGCCGGCTGATGGAAGCGCGTATCCGGCAATGGCTGGCGCGCAATCCCTGGGCGATGCAGCGCAATCTGCGGACCGACGCCGTCTTCCTCGCGCCCTGGCGCCTGCCCCGCCATGTGCCAGGCGTGTTCGAGCTGGTGCTTTGACGCAAGGCTGGGGCACTTGCACCAGCGGGCTGTCGCAGCCGATATAACGGCCGCAACCGGAGCTTCCGCCATGCCGCTGAACGTCGCCATCCAGATGGACCCGATCGAGAAGGTCCGCATCGCCGGCGACACCGGCTTCGCGCTGATGCTGGAGGCGCAGGCGCGCGGCCACAGGCTCTTCACCTACACGCCCGACAAGCTGACCCTGCGCGACGGCAAGGTCACCGCCGTGATCAATCCGGTCGAGGTCCGCGACGTCGAGGGCGACCATTTCACGCTGGGTGAGCCCGAGCGCACCGACCTTTCGACTTTGGACGTTGTCCTGCTGCGCCAGGACCCGCCCTTCGACATGGCCTATGTCTCCTCGACACATATGCTCGAGCGCATCCATCCGAAGACGCTGGTGGTCAACGATCCGGCCGAGGTCCGCAACGCGCCGGAGAAGCTCTTCGTCACGCATTTCCCCGAGTTGATGCCGCCGACGCTGATCACGCGCGACCGTGCCGAGATCGAGGCCTTCCGCGAGGAGTTCGGCGAGATCGTGATGAAGCCGCTCTACGGTCATGGCGGCGCGACCGTGTTCAAGACCGGCAAGGGCGATCCGAATTTCGGCTCGCTCTGCGACCTGTTCGCCAACCTCTTCCGCGAGCCCTGGGTGATCCAGGCCTTCCTCAAGGAGGTCACGGAGGGCGACAAGCGCATCATCCTGATCGACGGCAAGGCGGCCGGCGCGGTCAATCGCGTGCCGGCAGTCGGCGACCTGCGCGCCAATATGGTGCGCGGCGGCGCCGCCAGGCCGACCGACCTGTCGAAGCGCGAGCTCGAGATCTGCGAGCGCATCGGCCCGGCACTCAGGGAGCGCGGTCTCCTGCTCGTCGGCATCGACGTGATCGGCGGCAAGCTGACCGAGATCAACGTCACCGCCCCGACCGGCGTGCGCGCCATCAAGAAGCTCGGCGGTCCGGACCTCGCGGCGCAGCTCTTCGACGTGATCGAGGCCAAGCGCGCGGCGAAATAGCTCAGGCAGCGACGCCGGCCGTCCCGTTGAGCGGATTGTCCGGGTCCCAGCCGTATTTCATCGTCTCGAAGCGCATCGCCATCGCGTCGACGAGCAGGAGCTTGCCGACGAGGGGCTCGCCAAAGCCGGTGATCGCGCGGATCACCTCCAGCGCCATCATGGAGCCCATCACGCCGGCGAGCGCACCGAGCACGCCGGCCTCGGCGCAGGGCGCGACCGTGCCGGGCGGCGGTTCGTTCGGGAACAGGCAGCGATAGGTCGGGTTGGGCTTCCCGTCCGGAGCCGTCTCATGCGCGCGGATCGTGGTCAGCGAGCCATCGAAGCGGCCGAGCGCCGCCGTGACCAGCGGCTTCTTCTCGTGGAAGCAGGCATCGGAGACGGCATAGCGCGTCGCGAAATTGTCGGAGCCGTCGGCGACAACGTCGTAGAACGCCACGAGGGCGCGCGCGTTGTGCGGGTCGATCCGGGTGACATACTCCTCGATCTCGACCCGCGGGTTGAGCCGCGTGACGAAATTGGCGGCGGCGACCACCTTGCGCGCCCCGATATCCTCCGAGCCGAAGATGATCTGCCGCTGCAGGTTCGAGAGCGAGACATGGTCGTCGTCGACGATGCCGATCGTGCCGACGCCGGCCGCTGCGAGGTAGGGGATCAGCGGCGCGCCCAAGCCGCCGGCACCGATCACCAGCACCCGGGCGCGCTTAAGCTTGGCCTGGCCGGGGCCGCCGATCTCCGGCAGCACCAGATGGCGGGCATAGCGCTCGATCTCGGCATCGTTCAGCGTCATGGCGGGCAAGCTAGGCCGATCCGCTCGCACCAGCAATCGGGTGCCCTGCCGTGACAGGAAGCGGGTGTCCGCACCGGCCGCCTGCCTGCGATCACCCGCGCCGCATTCCCTGGACAAGGATACAGGACATGACGGCACTGAAGGACAAGGTCGCGATCGTCACCGGCGCGAGCTCCGGCATCGGCCGGGCAGCGGCGAAGCTGTTCGCCTTGGAAGGCGCCAGGCTGGTCATCACCGCGCGGCGGCAAATCGAGCTCGACCGGCTAGTAGACGAAATCGCAGCGGCGGGCGGCCAAGCGATCGCCGTCGCAGGCGACATCCGTCAGGAGGCACTGGCGCAGCGCCTGGTCGAGACCGCGACCGAGCGCTTCGGCGGCCTCGACATCGGCTTCAACAATGCCGGCATCATCGGCGAGCTCGGCCCGATCGGGCAGATGGCGAGCGAAAGCTGGCATGAGGTGATCGAGAGCAACCTGACCAGCGCCTTTCTCGGCGCGAAGTACCAGGCGCCGGCGCTGGAAGCGCGCGGCGGCGGCTCGCTGATCTTCACCGCGAGCTTCGTCGGTTACACCGCCGGCCTCGCCGGCATGTCGGCCTATGCTGCCAGCAAGGCCGGGCAGATCGGCCTCATGAAGGCGCTCGCAGCCGAGCTCGGCGGCAAGCGCATCCGGGTCAACGCCCTGCTGCCGGGGGGCACCGATACACCAGCCGCAACGACCAATGCGCCGGGCGCCGGCCCGGAGGTGCTCGCCTTCGTCGAGGGCATCCATGCGCTGAAGCGCATGGCGCAGCCCAAGGAGATCGCCCGCGCCGCGCTCTTTCTTGCCTCGGACGCGTCGAGCTTCGTTACCGGCACCGCCTTCCTCGCTGATGGCGGTGTCTCGATCCAGCGCGGCTGAGGCGACTGTTCATATGTGACTGATATCGCCAGGCGGGCCTGCAAGCCCGCTTGGCCCCGTCCGCAAGCCGTGCCATCGTGACCGCAGGCAGGAATGGCGCAACCATTCCGCGTGTGACAGGGGAACGGCTCGATGCGTTTGAAATCTCTCGCCCTCGCTCTGGCGGGCGTCGCCCTTTCGGCCATGGCGGCCGTCGCCCAGACCGCGATCAAGCCGGCGATCGTCTATGACAAGGGCGGCAAGTTCGATAAATCCTTCAACGAGGGCGTCTTCGTCGGGGCCGAGAAGTTCAAGGCCGAGACCGGCACCGAGTTCCGCGATTTCGAGCCGACCAACGACGCCCAGATCGAGCAGGCGCTGCGGCGCTTCGCCCGCGACGGCCATTCGCCGATCATCGCCGTCGGCTTCTCCCAGGCGACCGCACTGCAGAAGGTCGCGGCCGAGTTTCCGAACCTGAAGTTCACCATCATCGACATGGTGGTCGAGCTGCCGAATGTGCAGTCGGTCGTGTTCAAGGAGCATGAGGCCTCCTATCTCGTCGGCCTCCTCGCCAGCCTGGCCTCCAAGACGAACAAGGTCGGCTTCGTCGGCGGCATGGACATCCCGCTGATCCGGAAGTTCGCCTGTGGCTATGTCCAGGGCGTCAAGGCCGGCAAGAAGGACGCCGAGATCTTCCAGAACATGACCGGCTCGACCCCGGCCGCCTGGAACGACCCGGTCAAGGGCGGCGAGCTCGCCAAGTCGCAGATCGACCGGGGCGCCGACGTGATCTACCACGCCGCCGGCGGCACCGGCATCGGCGTGCTGCGCGCCGCCGCCGATGCTGGCAAGCTCGGCATCGGCGTCGATTCCAACCAGAACATGCTGCACCCCGGCAAGGTGCTGACCTCGATGCTGAAGCGCGTCGACGTCGCCGCGTACAATTCCTTCAAGGAGGCGCGCGACGGCACCTGGAAGCCGGGCGTCTCGGTGCTCGGGCTGAAGGAGGACGGCGTCGGCTGGGCGCTCGACGACAACAACAAGGCGCTGATCACGCCCGAGATGAAGGCCGCCGCCGACAAGGCCCGCGCCGACATCATCGCCGGCACCGTCAAGGTCCACGACTATATGTCGGATTCCAAGTGCACGATGTGAGCCGGCACCACCGGTGACGAGCCCGCATCCCGCCATCGAGCTGATCGGCATCAGCAAGGCCTTCGGCCCGGTCAAGGCCAACAAGGACGTCTCGCTCTCGGTCGCCGCCGGCTCGATCCACGGCATCGTCGGCGAGAACGGCGCCGGCAAGTCGACGCTGATGTCGATTCTCTACGGCTTCTACGAGGCCGATGCCGGCGAGATCCGGGTGCGCGGCGAGCTGAGGCGCATCCGCTCCTCCTCCGACGCCATCGCAGCGGGGATCGGCATGGTCCACCAGCATTTCATGCTGGTGGAGCCGCTCAGCGTCGTCGAGAACATCGTGCTCGGGGCCGAGGGCGGGGCACTGCTCAAGGGCGGCATCGGCAAGGCACGGGCCGAGCTGGCGCGGCTCAGCCAGGAATACGGGCTCGCCATCGATCCCGACGCGATCGTGGGTGAGCTCTCGGTCGGCCTGCAGCAGCGCGTCGAGATCCTGAAGGCGCTCTATCGCGGCGCGCAGGTGCTGATCCTCGACGAGCCGACGGCGGTGCTGACCCCGGCCGAGGCCGACCAGCTCTTTGAATTGCTCCGCGCGCTGAAGGCGCAGGGCAAGACGGTGATCCTGATCACCCACAAGCTGCGCGAGATCATGGCGGTGACCGACCGCGTCTCGGTGATGCGACGCGGCGAGATGGTCGCCCATATCGAGACGGAACGGACCTCGCCGGCTGAGCTCGCCGAGGCGATGGTCGGCCGGCGCGTGCTGCTGCGCGTCGAGAAGAGCCCGCGCCAGCGCGGCGCGCCGGTGCTGGAGGCCGCCGGCCTGACAGTGATCGACGAGCGCGGCTGCGAGACCCTGCGCGATGCCAGCCTGACGCTGCATGAAGGCGAGATCGTCGGTATCGCCGGTGTCGCCGGCAATGGCCAGAGCGAATTGCTCGACGTGCTGGCGGGTCTGACCCAGCCGGCGCGCGGCGTAATCCGCCTCCGTGGCCAAATCCTCAACGCCGTCGACCGCAACCCGGCCAATCTGCGCAAGCTCGGCCTGATGCATATTCCCGAGGACCGCTTGCGGACCGGTCTCGTCACCGCCTTCGCCGCGGCCGAGAATGCGATCCTCGGTTATCACGACGATCCGGCTTTCGGCCCCGGCCCCTTCCTGTCACCGACATTGGTCGAGCAGCATGCGCGAGCCGGCATGCAGGAATACGATGTCCGCCCGGTCGATCCCGGCCTGAAAACCGCAAAGTTCTCCGGCGGCAACCAGCAGAAGATCGTGCTCGCCCGCGAGATCGAGCGGGCGCCGAAAGTGCTGCTGGTCGGCCAGCCGACGCGCGGCGTCGATATCGGCGCGATCGAGTTCATCCACCGCCGCCTGATCGCCCTGCGCGATCAGGGCGTCGCGATCCTGCTCGTTTCGGTCGAGCTGGAAGAGGTGATGGCGCTGTCCGACCGGATCCTGGCGCTCTGCGGCGGCCAAATCACCGGGGAGCGCGAGGCGGTGGCGACCGACGAGCGCGATCTCGGCCTGCTGATGGCCGGCGTCAGCGAGCGGGCGGCATGAGCGCCGCTCCGATCGATCTGCCGCGCTGGGCCGATACCGCGTTGGTGCCGCTGGTCTCGGTTGCGGCTGCACTCGTCGTCGCTGGGCTCGTCGTGCTCTCGATCGGCGAAAGCCCGCTGGAAGCGACGATGCTGCTGCTGAAAGGCTCGCTTGGCAGCCTCGAAGGCCTCGGCTTCACGCTCTATTACACCACCAATTTCATCTTCACCGGCCTTGCCGTCGCGGTCGCCTTCCATGCCGGGCTGTTCAATATCGGCGGCGAAGGCCAGGCGACCATCGCCGGCATCTTCGCCGCGCTCGCCTGCCTCTGGCTCGCGCCGCTGCCGGGCATCCTGCTGGTGCCGCTCGCCATCCTCGCTGCGGCAGCGGGCGGGGCGCTCTGGGCCTTCATCCCCGGCTATCTCCAGGCGACACGCGGTAGCCATGTCGTGATCACCACGATCATGTTCAATTTCATCGCGGCGACGCTGATCGTCTATTTGCTGGTCGAGGTGATGGGAAAGACCGGCTCGATGCAGCCGGAAACCCCGGACTTCCCGAAGCAGGCGGTGCTGACGCCGATCCACGAACTGCTCGGCGCCTTCGGGCTGAAATTGCCCTCGACCCCGCTCAACACCTCGTTTCTGCTAGCGCTGGCCTCGCTCGTCGCGGTCTGGGCGCTGATCTATCGCTCGCGGCTGGGCTATGCGATCCGCACCGTTGGTGCCAATCCGCGCGCCGCCGCCTATGCCGGCATCTCGCCGGCGCGGATCATCATGGTGGCGATGGCGATCTCGGGGGCGCTCGCCGGCGGGCTCGCGGTCAACGAAGCGATGGGCGTGCAGCACCGGCTGGTGCTCGACTTCACCGCCGGCTACGGCTTCGTCGGCATCGCGGTCGCGCTGATGGGGCGTGGCCATCCGGTCGGCGTCGGCCTGGCCGCCTTGCTCTTCGGCGTGCTCTATCAGGGCGGGGCGGAGCTCTCCTTCGACAAGCCTACCATCACCCGCGACATGGTCGTGGTCATCGGCGGCATCGTCATTCTCTTCGCCGGCGCGCTCGACGGCCTGTTCCGGCGGCTCGTCGCCAGCGTGCTCACGCTCGGGCGCGGAGGCTAGGCGATGGAGATCGTCCAGACGCTCGCCGTCATCCTGGATTCGACGATCCGTTTGTCGATCCCGCTGCTCTGTGCGGCCCTCGCCGGGCTCTGGTCGGAGCGCTCGGGCGTCGTCGATATCGGCCTCGAGGGCAAGATGCTGATCGCAGCCTTCGCCTCGGCGGTGGTCGCCTATCACAGCGGCTCGGCCTGGGCCGGCTTGGGAGCGGGCATCCTCGCAGCCATCGCCTTGTCGCTGGTGCACGGCTTTGCCGCGATCACCTGGCGCGGCAACCAGATCGTCTCGGGCGTCGCGATCAACATGCTGGCGGTCGGGCTCACCGCCATCCTCGGCAATGCTTGGTACGGCCAGGGCGGACGCACGCCGAACCTCGAAGGCGCCGCCCGTTTCCCTGAGCTCGATCTGCCTTTCGTTGGCGCGCTGAAAGACATCCCGGTCTTCGGCCCGATCTACGACATCGCCATCTCCGGCCATACCGCGCCGGTCTATCTCGCGGTGCTCGCACTCATCCTGACGGCGCTGACGCTGAAGCACACCCGCTTCGGCCTGCGCCTGCGCGCCGTCGGCGAAAACCCGGCCGCGGTCGACACCGCCGGCGTCTCCGTCGCCGGTTTGCGCTATGCCGCAGTGATCATCTGCGGCGCCCTCTGCGGGCTGGGCGGCACCTATCTCGCCGTCTCGCAATCGGCCGGCTTCCTGCCGCAGATGACCGCAGGCAAGGGCTTCATCGCGCTCGCAGCCGTGATCTTCGCGAATTGGCGACCCTGGCCGGCTCTGTTCGCCTGCCTGCTCTTCGGCCTGCTCGACGCGGTCGCGATAAGGCTTCAAGGCGTCAGCCTACCCGGCATCGGCTTGGTCCCGGTTCAAGCGATCCAGGCCCTGCCCTATGTGATGACCGTGGTGCTGCTCGCCGGATTCATCGGCAAGGCGACGCCGCCCAAGGCCTCCGGCCTGCCCTATGTGAAAGAACGCTGAGTGTCCGGCGAACCCGATCTCGACGCCCTCTTCACCACAGCCAAGGCTGTGCAGCGACGAGCCTACGCGCCCTATTCGCGCTTCAAGGTCGGCGCCGCCATTCTGGGGGATGACGGCAAGGTCTATCCCGGCTGCAATGTCGAGAACGCCGCCTATCCCGTCGGGGCCTGCGCCGAGGCTGGCGCGATCTCGGCGATGATCGCGGGTGGCGGGCGCGCCATCCGGGCGATCGTCGTCATCGGCGACGGCGCCGAGCTGGTGACGCCCTGCGGCGCCTGCCGCCAGCGCATTCGCGAATTCGCGGCGCCGGAGACGCCGATCGCCATTGCCGGGCCCGAAGGCATCCGTGCGCGCTTTTCACTGGCCGAGCTGTTGCCAGCCTCGTTCGGACCGGCCAATTTGCCGACCTGATTTGCGGGCGCCTTCAAGGCGACCCGATAAGCGCGGCCAACGCGCCGATGGAGCAACGACATGGCGGCTGATGCGCTTTTCGACCAAGCGGCATCGACATTGATCGATCGTGGCATCGATGGCGGCATCGACTGCGCCATCGTGCTCGGCACCGGGCTCGGCCGGATCATCGACGACATGGTCGATCCGGTCTCGATCCCGTTCGAGGAGATCCCGGGCTTCCCGAAGGGCTCGGTTTCCGGCCATGCCAAGCGGCTGAGCTATGGCGTGCTGCATGGCAAGCGCGTGCTGGTCTTCGAGGGCCGCGCGCATTTCTACGAGACCGGTGATCCCGCGATCATGCGCGTGCCGCTCGGCATGCTCGCCGCCTTCGGTTCGCCGCCGCTGGTGCTGACCAATGCCGCCGGCTCGCTGCGTCCGGACCTTCGGCCCGGCAGCCTGGCGCTGATCACCGACCATATCAATTTCAACGGCCCCAACCCGCTGGTCGGCGATACCGGCGATGGCCGCTTCGTGCCGATGATCGATGCCTATGACCCGCATCTGCGCGCCCGGCTGAAGAAGGCGGCCGCCGCGAGCGGCGCCAATATGGGCGAGGGCGTCTATATGTGGTTTTCCGGGCCAAGCTTCGAGACACCGGCCGAGATCAAGATGGCCAAGACCCTCGGCGCCGATCTCGTCGGGATGTCGACCGTGCCGGAGGTGATCCTGGCGCGACGCTACGGCCTGCGCGTCGCCGGCATCTCGATCGTCACCAATATGGGCGCGGGTATTTTGGGCGGCGCGCCCAGCCATGGCGAGACGCGCGACGTCGCGGCGACCGCGACCACGGCGCTGCGGCGGGTGCTGCGCGCCTTCCTGAGCGAGCTCTGATCATGTCCGACGCCGATCTCGCCCTGCGCGCGCTGCGCCTGCTCGACCTGACGGATCTGTCCGACCAGGCCAGCGAGACCGGCACGGTGCAGCTCTGTGCCCGCGCTGTCGCAGCGCCCGGCCCGGTCGCGGCGATCTGCATCTGGCCACAATTCCTCAAGCTGGCGCGCCAGACGCTGAAGGCGTCGCCGGTCAGGATCGCCACCGTGATCAACTTCCCGGCCGGCAACAGCAATTGCAACCTGATCGGCAGCGACATCACCGAAGCCATCGCCGATGGCGCCGACGAGATCGACCTGGTGCTGCCCTGGCGCGCCTTCCTCGCCGGGGATGTCGAGATCGCCCGCGAGATGGTCGCCGAAGCGCGCGGCAGCAGCGGCGACAAGACGCTGAAAGTCATCCTCGAAACCGGCGAATATCCGGACCAGGCTTCGGTGCGCGCCGCTTCCGAGCTCGCCATCGCCGCGGGCGCCGACTTCATCAAGACCTCGACCGGCAAGACCAAGACCTCGGCCACGCCGGCGGCCGCCCGCACCATGCTGGAAGCGATCAAGGCCTCGGGCAGGCCGGTCGGCCTGAAGCCCTCCGGCGGGCTGCGCACGCTCGCCGACGCAAAAACCTATCTCGATCTCGCCGACGAGATCATGGGGCCGGACTGGGCGACGGCCAGGACCTTCCGCTTCGGCGCCAGCGGCCTCTATGGCGTGCTCGCCGACATCATCGCCGGCACCGCCCCGGCTGAACGGACTGACGGAGCCTATTGATGCGCCTGCCGCAGGAGATCATCGCCGCCAAGCGCGACGGCGAGCGCCTGAGCGCCCAGGACATCCGCCAGATGATCGCGGGGCTGACCGACGGCGCAGTCAGCGAGGGCCAGGCCGCCGCTTTCGCCATGGCGATCTTCTTCCGCGACATGGACGCCGAGGAGCGCGTCGCGCTGACGCTGGCCATGCGCGATTCCGGCACGGTGCTGGACTGGCGCGACCTGCCGGGCCCCGCGCTCGACAAGCATTCGACCGGCGGCGTCGGCGACACCGTCTCGCTGCCGCTCGCCGCGGCGGTCGCGGCCTGCGGCGGCTATGTCCCGATGATCTCCGGCCGCGGTCTCGGCCATACCGGCGGCACCCTCGACAAGCTCGACGCCGTGCCGGGCTATGTCACCCAGCCGGGGATCGACCTCTTCCGCCATGTCGTGCGCGAGGCGGGCTGCGCCATCATCGGCCAGACCGCCGATCTCGCCCCTGCCGACAAGCGGCTCTATGCGATCCGCGACGTCAC
This sequence comes from Allobosea sp., assembly GCA_024231975.1. GTDB lineage: Bacteria > Pseudomonadota > Alphaproteobacteria > Rhizobiales > Beijerinckiaceae > Allobosea. Next base: position 18,885 of record JAAEQB010000110.1, on the reverse strand, counting down.
CGGCACGGTCGAATCGATCCCGCTGATCACCGCCTCGATCCTGTCGAAGAAGCTCGCCGCCGGCCTCTCCGGCCTCGCCATGGACGTGAAGTTCGGCTCCGGCGCCTTCATGCGCGATTTCGACAAGGCCGAGGCGCTGGCACAGAGCCTGTCCGATGTCGGCAATGGCGCAGGCCTGCCGACGCGGGCTCTGCTCACCGATATGAGCGAACCCCTGGCCTCCGCCGCCGGCAATGCGCTCGAAGTCGCCTATGCGCTCGATCATCTGACCGGGCGGCGGCGCGAGCCGCGCTTCCATGAGGTCACAGTGGCGCTCTCCGCCGAGATGCTGCTGCTCGGCCGGCTGGCGGCGACGCGCGAGGAGGCGATTGCAAAGATCGAGGACGCCTTCGCCAGCGGCGCGGCGGCGGAGCGCTTCATCCATATGATCGCGGCGCTCGGCGGCCCGGCCGACCTGCTGGAGCATCCGGAACGGCACTTTCCCCGGGCGCCGATCGTTCGCCCGGTCTTCTCCGACCGTCCCGGCCTGGTCGAGGCGATCGACACGCGCGGCGTCGGCCTTGCCGTGGTCGCCCTCGGCGGCGGACGCACCCGCCCGCAGGACGAGATCGATCATGCCGTGGGGATCACCGAGCTCGCGGGACTCGGCGAGCGCGTCGGGCCCGACCGGCCGCTCGGCATCATCCATGCCCGCAGCGAGGCCGGCTTCGACGCCGCCCGCATCCGCCTGAAGAGCGCCTATCGCCGCGGCGAGGCTGCTGTTACGCGTGGGCCGCTGATCATCCCTGCCTAGGAGTCTCCCCGCCCATGAGCCTGCTTCTGGCCATCACCGGCTGGCATGTCGAGAGCTGGCGCGAGCGCTTCGCGGCGCTGCTGCCCGATCTGCCGATCGTCACGCTCGGCGAGCCCTTCGACCGGCGCGCCGTCCACTATGTCGCGAGCTGGAAGCATCCAGAGGGCAGCCTCGCCGGCCTGCCCAATCTCGCCGCGATCTTCTCGCTCGGCGCCGGCGTCGACCACCTCTTCACCGACAGCCGGCTGCCGCAGGCGCCGATTGCCCGGGTGATCGACCCCGATCTGACGACGCGGATGAGCGAATATGTCGTCATGCACTGCCTGATGCAGCTGCGCCAGCAGCGCCGCTACGAGCGCCAGCAGCGCGAGAAGTCCTGGGACGACGATCGCCACCAGCCGGCGGCGCGCGAGGTCCGCGTCGGCGTCATGGGGCTTGGCGAACTCGGCCAGGATGCGGCGCGCAAGCTGCAGGTGATCGGCTTCGATGTCGCCGGCTGGAGCCGCTCGCCCAAGACGATCGATGGGCTCGCGACCTTCTCCGGCGAGGACGGCCTCGCCGCCTTCCTCGCCCGCACCGACATCCTGGTCGTCCTGCTGCCGCATACCCCGGAAACCGAAGGCATCCTGAACCGCCCGCTGCTCGCCAGGCTGGCGCGCGACGGGCGGCTCGGCGGGCCGGCACTGATCAATGCCGGCCGCGGGAAACTTCAGGTCGAGACGGACATCCTCGCCGCGCTCGACGCCGGCGAGCTCCGGGAAGCGGTGCTCGATGTGTTCGAGACCGAGCCACTGCCGCAGGAGTCGCGGCTCTGGACCCATCCGGCCGTGACGGTGACGCCGCACAACTCCGCCATGTCGGCGCCCGAGACGGTCGCCGACCAGATCGCCGCCCAGATCCGGCGGCTGGAGGCCGGCGGCGAGCTGCAGAACGTCGTCGATCCCAGCCGGGGTTATTGAGGCGATAGCCGCCGGATCGCGGTGATCGGCCCGCCATTGCGAGCAAGGATGCGGTCGCGCGCCGGGCGCAGGGGTTCGCGGATCACGCTCATCGTATAGGCGGTGGCGTGCAGCAGCGTGTCGGCGTCCGTCATGATGCCGACATGGCCCTTCCAGAAGACGAGATCGCCACGGCGCAGGCCGGCGAGGCCATCATCGAAGGCGACGGCCTCGCCCAGCCCCCGCTCCTGCATGTCGGAGTCACGTGGCGCCGCCACGCCGGCAGCCGCCAGCGAAAGCTGAACCAGGGCCGAGCAGTCGAGGCCGAGGCTGGTCTTGCCGCCCCAGAAATAGGGAACATTCAGGAAGCGCTCGGCGACGGCGACGAAATCCGGCTCGTGCTGCGCGCGCGGGCAAAGATGCTGCTTGAAGATGTAGCCGCCATGAGGGGTGGTGAAGAAATCGCCACTCTCGCCGGTGACCGCCACCCCGGCATTGAGCGAGAGCGCCTCCAGCGGCGGCAGTTTGATCGAGGGGCCGGGATAGACGAAGGTCCTGAGCGCGCAGACGCGATGGCTCGGCGCAGGAGCATCGCCGGCAAGGCAATCCTCGGGCAGATAACCGACATAGGAATCGCCGACAAGCTGGCCCCAGGCCCAGCCTTCATGCTGCTCGTAGACCCTGACGGCCTCGCCGGCGAGCGCCTCGGTGTCCAAAGGCGCATCTGGCCGCGGCTCGCGCCGCAGCGGCACTGACGGTGTCACCACCCGCATCGGGATCGGATCGACGAAGGCGAGCGCCTCGACCTTGCCGTCGAGATGACGGGCGGCCAGGTCCGGGCGGGCGGGGGTGAGGCGGCGGTCGAGATTCGTGCTCATGCCGGCACTGTAACCCTGTCCGGTTAACGGGCGAAGCGCTCAGGCTGGGCCCAGCTCGCGGGCCCGCGCGGTGACGAGATCGGCGAGGTGCTCGACCGCCAGGGCCCCCGCGACCGTGCGCTGGATCACCACGTTGCGCTTGTCGAGCTCATCGCGCTTGCGGCTGACCAGGCCGAGCTTGCCCATGCTGTCGAGGGCGCGGGTGATCACCGGCTTGGTGACGCCGAGCCGCGCCGCAAGGCCGCGCACCGTGTGCGGCGGCAATTCCAGGTAGATGGTCAAAAGGATCGCCGTCTGGCGCACCGATAAATCGGCTTGCGTGTCGCGCACCAGATCGAGATGCACCTCGCGCCAGAGCCTGAGCGCCTGCGTCGGCTTGATCTCCAGCACCTTGCTGTCCCCGATCGTTACGGGGCCGTATCATTATCGCACTGGGATCACCGCGCAAGCAGAGCCGCGCGGCAGGCTTAACGCACGCCGTAGAGCTGCTTCGCCAGCGCATAGGTCAGCCGCGCCGCCTGGCATTCGCCGCCTTCGGGCCGGCCGGGCTTGGTCGAGGGGTTCCAACCATAGATGTCGAAATGGGCGTGGGAGCGGCTCTTCTCGACGAAGCGGTTGAGGAAGAGCGCGGCGGTCACCGAACCGGCGAAGGCGCCACCCGAGACGTTGTTCATATCGGCGATCTTGGAATCGAGCATCCCGTCATAAGGCGGCCAGAGCGGCATGCGCCAGACCGGGTCGTTCATGGCGGCGCTCAGGCGGGCGATCTCGGCGGCAAGGCCGTCGTCGTGGGTATAGAAAGGCGGCAGGTCAGGCCCGAGCGCCACGCGGGCGGCGCCGGTCAGCGTGGCGTAGTCGATCAGCAGTTCCGGCGCCTCCTCGTCGGCGAGCGCCAGCGCGTCGGCAAGGATCAGCCGCCCTTCCGCGTCGGTGTTGCCGATCTCGACGGTCAGCCCTTTGCGGCTCTGCAGCACGTCGCCGGGCCGGAAGGAGGCGCCGGAGACGGCGTTCTCGACCGCCGGCACGAGCAGGCGCAGGCGCACCTTCAGCTTCGCCTGCATGATCATGCGCGCCGCCGCGATCGCCGCCGCAGCCCCGCCCATGTCCTTCTTCATCAGCAGCATGCCGGCATCGGTCTTGAGGTTGAGCCCGCCGGTGTCGAAAGCGACGCCCTTGCCGACCAGGGTCAGCTTCGGATCGCCCTCCTGGCCCCAGCGCAGCTCGATCAATCGCGGCGCCCGGGGCGAGGCCCGGCCGACCGCGTGGATCATCGGGAAATTGGCAGCGAGCAGATCGTCGCCGACCGTGCTGGAAACCTCGGCTCCATAGATCTCGCCGAGCGTCCGCACGGCCGCCTCGATCTCGGCCGGGCCGAGATCGGCGGCCGAGGTGTTGACGAGGTCGCGCGCCAGCGCGCTCGCCTCGGCGAGATTGGCCAGCTCATCGCGATCGACGCCCTCGGGCAGGACGAGCCGCGCCAGAACAGGCTTGGGCTTGCGATAGCGCTCGAAGCGGTAGGCGGTGAGCAGCCAGCCGAGCGCGGCGAGGCTGGCCTCACCGATATCACCCGCCAAGGCGTAGTCACCCGCCGGCAGGGTGGCGGCGAGGCGGCCGGGCGCAAAGGGATCGCGCCGGCGCGGCCCGGCGGGCTCGACACCGAGCAGCACCGCAGCGAGTCCGCCCGCCGCATCCGGCAGCAGGACGTGCTGGCCCGGCCGCGCCTCGAACCCTTGCGCCTGGGCGAAGCTGCGCGCCAGTGGCGCGAGCCCATCGCGCAGGGCCGGCCAATCGGCCTTGGCGACGCAATGGACAGATATGGCGGGTGTTCCGGCAGGCAGCAGCAACAGGTGCACGATCGACAAACCTCGAATGACCGAATTCCGGGCGCCAGCATGCAGGGCAGGCCCCGATCCGCATGATTAACAGTCCGTTAGGGTTAACGTTTTATCACCGAGGGCAACAGCTTTCCCGTACCGGCGAGGCATTCTGAGCCTATGTCCATCCGCATCCGCGCCCTCCGTTTCGGCCAGCTCGCCGCGGCCTCCGCCCTCTGCCTCGCGCTCGGCGCCTGCCAGATGCGCGGCGGTCCCGGCGACGTCACCGGCTCGATCGGCACCCGGCAGACCCAGCCGCGCACCGAGGCGCAATGGCGCAGCGAAGAGGCCGACTGGGGCAAGCGCTACGAGGCCAACCAGAAGGACCGCAACGCCGCCTTCTTCTATGCGCGAGCCCTGCGCGCGCTCGACAAGAATGCCCAGGCGCTCGCCGTCCTGGAAGGCGCCGTGATCATCCATGCCGACGATCAGGAGCTGCTCGGCGCCTATGGTCGCTCGCTCGCCGATAATGGCCGTCTGAAGCAGGCGGACGACGTGCTGAGCCGGGCCCATACGCCGGAGAAGCCCGATTGGCGGATCCTGTCGGCGCAGGGCACCGTCGCCGACCAGCTCAGCGAGCATGATCGCGCCCAGCAGCTCTATGCAGCCGCGCTCAAGCTCGTGCCGAACGAGCCGACGGTGATGTCCAATCTCGGCCTGTCGCTCGCCTTGTCGAAGCGCCTGCCCGACGCCGAGCGCGTGCTGCGCGAGGCCGCGACGGCACAGGGCGCCGACGGCAGGGTGCGCCAGAACCTCGTCCTCGTCCTGGGCCTGCAGGGGCGTTTCCAGGAAGCCGAGCAGCTCGCCCGCCAGGACATGAGCCCGGCCGAAGCCTCGGCGACCATCGCCTATCTGCGCCGCTCGGTCAGCCAACCCAACAGCTGGGAGATGCTGCGCGGCAAGGCGAAGCCGGCGGCGCGTACGGCGATGCCCGAGAAGACCGCCCAACCGACAGGCTGACATCCGCCCTTCAGGAATGCGATCGGCCGAGTTCCACTCGCGAAACCGGCCGTCGAAGCATGATCACGAAATGGGCGCCGCGCTCGCTGTCGGCCAGCGAGATCGTCCCGTCATGCGCTTCCAGCATCGCGCGCACAATGGCGAGGCCCATTCCCGTGCCGCCGCTGTCGCGCCGCGTCGTGAAGAAGTTGTCGAAGATCCGTGCGCGGTTGTTCGGCGAGATGCCCTGCCCGTCGTCGCGCACGTCCAGGCGGATGAATTCGCCCCGCGGCTCCGCATCGATCGAGAGCCTGGTCGCACCATGGCGCTCGGCATTGTCGGCGAGGTGCGACAGCACGATCCACAGGTTCTCGGCGGAGATGCCGATCGGACCTGTCTCTTCGCCGCCAGCTCGGATCGAAAGCCCGGCGAACGCGCTGCGCAGCGCCTCGATCACGGGGCCGATCTCGGTCGCGCCGTCGGTCGGGGTCGCCTCGGCGCGCGCCAGCTCGCGCAGGCGATTGGTGATCGCCGTCAGCCGCTTCGCGTCGGCGATGATGTTGTCGAGGAAGTGCCGGCGCTCGGCGTCGGTCATGCGGCCTGTGCCGGCCTCGATGTCGTCGCGCAGCAGCTCGGCCGCGCCCTCGATCGAGGTCAGTGGCGATTTCAGCTCATGCGAGACATGGGCGGCGAAGGTCGCGACGAAGTCCGAGCGCGCGTTGAGGGCACCGGCCATGTCGAGGAAACTCTGCGACAGGGTCGCGAACTCGGCCGTGCCATGATGCCTGAGCGGCCGCAATGCGCCGCGATCGCCCCTGCCGATCGCCGCCGTCCTGGCGATCAGCTCCTTGACCGGTCGCGTGATCGCGCGATGGAAGGCAAGGCCGATCAACAGGGTCAGGGCAGCGACCGAAAGCCCTGCCGCAACCACCTTGCCGCGCTCCTCATAGAGGTGGCGGAAGACATTGCTCGGCGTCCGCGATGAATAGAGCACCGCGGCGACGCGGCCATCGACGACGACCGGCATGGCGGTGAAGACGCGCACGCCGGTGCCTCGGCTCAAGGAATAGAGCGGCGGCGGGGCGTTCTTGGAGACGCGCAGCCTGAGCGCGGCCACGAACCGGCCGTTCAACGCCGCCGCGACTTCCTCGACATGCGCCAGCGACTGGCCGAATTCCTCGCGTCCGGCGATGACGACACCATTGGGATCGAGCAGCCGGAAGCCCGCCAGCGTCGCCCTCTGGGTTTCGACGAGGATGGGGCCTAGCCGCTCGCCGGCGGCACGAAAGGCCTCGGCGGCGGGCTGGGACGCCGGCTGCGCATCCGGCCGCCGAGGCAGCAGCTGGTCCCGGGCCAGATCGAGCGACGGCATGACGGGGACGAGGCCGCCGAACGCGTCCGATCGTGTATCGGCCTGAACCGTCGCCCCGAACGTGACGTCAGCCGGCAGGTTCGCGCGCAGATCCCGCCCGATCACCGCCACCAGCGCCGCGCTCTGGGCGATCAGCTCCGACTCCGCCTGATGCACCAGCTGGTTCTCGTAGATCCGGAAGAAGAACAGGCCGACGAAGGGCAGCGCCAGCACGGCGCTCAGCATGAGGAAGACGACCAGGCTGAGGCTCGGCCGCCATTTCGACACCACCCGCACCGCCGAGCCGCCCGTCCCGGTCACGACGAGGCCTCGCAGCGGCCCAGCCTGAAGCCGACGCCGTGCACGGTCTCGATCACGCTGCCGCCGCCCGCCTTCTGGATCTTCGAGCGGATGTTGCGGATATGGCTGTCGATCGTCCGGTCGGAGACATGGATCGCGCCACCATAGGCCTGGTCGAGGATGTGGCTGCGGCTGAAGACCTGGCGCGGCCGCGCGATCAGCGTTCGCAGGATCGCGAACTCGATCGCGGTCAGTGGCAGCTCGCGGCCGTCGAACCTTGCCGTGTGCTGCACCGGGTCTAGGCTGAGGGAGCCCCAGGCCAGGGCCTGCCCCGTCTCCCTGGCGCTTTGGCCGAGGCGGAGACGCTTCAGGATCGCGTTGACGCGGGCGACGAGCTCGCGCGGGCTGAACGGCTTGGTGACATAGTCGTCGCCGCCGAGCTCCAGCCCGAGGATGCGGTCAATCTCGTCGTCCCGCGCCGAGAGAAAGAGGATCGGCACCTCCGAGGATTTCCGGATCTGGCGGCAGACCTCGAGCCCGTCCATCTCGGGCATGCCGATATCGAGGACGATCAAATCCGCTGCGCCTTGCCGGAAGGCGTCGAGTGCCTGCAAGCCGTCGCGCGCGACCACCGTGGCCATGCCGGCCTTCTCCAGCGCGAAGCAGATCACGTCGCGGATATGGCTGTCGTCATCGACCACGAGAATGCGCGGCGCCATCATTTCTCCTCGGGCGTGCCGGCCGGCGGCGGTAGAATCGCCTTGAACGGTGCTTGCGGCACGCTGGCCAAATATCGCGACAAGCGCCAGCCGCGGAAGCTCCATGCGCGCCAGTCGAGCCAGGCGGCAAGGTGGCGCCCGGCGAGCCCGTCGCGATAGCTCGCCACCCTCTCCTGCGACCACCCCCATTTGAGCTGGGACGGGGCGTTGCCGACCGCCGCGATGCGGGGTGCATAGCGGTCGAGGGCCGGGATGATGCCCGGTCCCAGCGCCCAGAGATAAGCAACGTCGATCCGCTGGCCCGTGCCACGCATCTCGTAGGAATGGCTGATATTGTAGTTGGCTATGACGACCGCGGTGTCGACAAAGCTATAGCCGTAAAGCATCAGCGCCAGCATGACAGCATTCGCCGAGACGAGCCAGCCGATCGACCGCTGCGACAGGATCTGGACGAGGATCAGGACGAGCCCTCCTGCGACCAGCAGCATCCAGACGAAGGCGGCCATGCGCAATTCGGTGAGCGAATAGGCGTCGACATAGAGCTTGAGGCGCAGCATGGCCGAGAGCATGAGCAGGATGTTCTGGCCGACCCAGGCCAGGACCAGCAGCTTGACCAGGGGTGAACGGGCACCGGCCCCCGAAGGACGCATCGCGACCAGCACGAAGGCGGCTGCGAGCAGCGCGGTCACGACCAGCGGATAGGCGCCGCGATGAGCATAGCTCGCATGGCTCAGCCCATCGGGCAGGCTGGCGCCGCCCCAGAGATAAGCGAGGTCCATCGCGGTCTGGATAGCGAAGAGGCCGTTGAACAGGACGAGAGAGCGCTTGATGGTGAGATCGCCGAGCAGATCCAGCGGATCGCCGCTTGTCGCCTTCGCCGACGGCGTGGGATCCCCGCGCTTGCGGCGGCGCAGCGAGCGCATGCGAACCAGCGGCCAGACCAGGCAGAGGATCGCAGCCCAGAACAGCGAGCGCCAGGATAGCAGTTGACCCAGCATCGCAGGAATGTCGATCCGGTTCAGCCAGCTTTCCAGCAGCGGATTGGCCGAGACGAACAAGGCGGCGAAGACGGCGCAGAGCAGCAGCGGCACCCCCCAGCCGAGCAACCCGACCAGGACGCCCGACTTGACCTGCCGCCGCCGGCCGTAGCGGTTTGCCCGCGCGAAGTCGCTGAACAGTCGGAAAGGGCCGGACAAGGGCAAGCGTAGCGCCGCGCGCAGCTGCTCCGCCCACGACAGCGACCGGGCTTCGGTCAGCATCCGGGCGGACGCGGCAGTCGCCAGCAAGGCGATCGTCACCGAGAGCCAGTTGATGTCCTCGACGATCGGCAGGAGACCGGTCGCGATCAGGATCGCCGCATGCCAGCGCCGGGCGGCTTCAGCCCTGAGCGGGTTGAGACAGGCCGAGGCCAGGGCGAGCGCAGCGAGGAAAAGCGCGAACGAGATTCCGAGCCGGTGGCCGTAGAAGAGGAAATCCGCCAAAGCGACCAGGGCGGCCGCTGCCGCCAGCTGGATCGTCAGCCATCCAGCTGGTCGTTTGACGGGTTGCGGGCTGGTGACGTCGGGCTCGAGGGCGTGAGCTGGCATGGGCGTCGATCTCGGCAGGAACCGCCTGAGGCCGGAGCTGATGCCCGGGCCGGAAAGGCGAGGATTTCGGCACAGGCGGTCCGCACCCTCGTCTCCAGCCACCAGCCGTCCTCGACCAGCCTGCGCGGCAGTCTCGGCCTGGGGGATTGGAGAGCGATGATGTCCGCCATGCGCCATCCATGCCCGGTGCGCTTGCAGCAATTCCGGCGGAGATCGGCAGAAGCTCAGGTTTTTCGTGCAGTTCTTGCGCAGGGCGTCGGATTTACGCCTGCCATCTCCAACGGACCACACGCGTCTCCCATCGGGATGTCGTATCCGGCCCCTCATCTAGCCTCGTCCGCCTCGCGGGATGGCAGGGAATGGGCCCTGGATTGACACCAATGGGCAGGTTCACGTTCACGCGGATCAAGCGCGAACCAAGCTCGCCTGCGATCGATCAACCTGTGAGGAAAAGCGCTTTGGCGGCCCGCTCCGGTCTGATCCCGTGATGAGGTCGGCAATGCCTTGCCCCAACGGGCCGGAGGGGATCGAGACCGAAGACAGCCAGGGTGCGCCCAATCGTTGAACGGGTCGTCGAAGCCATAGACCGGCGAAACAATCGGACTGGCGCAATCGTCAGAAAGCCCTGAGGGCCTTCAGCACCGCCGGGGTCATGATCACCACGAAGAGCACCGGCAGGAAGAACACGATCATCGGCACGGTCAGCTTCGGCGGCAGGGCCGCCGCCTTCTTTTCGGCCTCGTTCATCCGCTGATCGCGGCTCTCCTGTGCAAGCGTGCGCAAGGCGGTGCCGAGCGGCGTGCCATAGCGCTCGGCCTGGATCAGCGCGGTACAGACGGACTTCACCGATTCCAGACCGGTGCGTGCCGCGAGGTTCTCATAGGCCTGCCGACGTTCGGAGAGGTAGGAGAGCTCGGCCGTGCAGAGCGCGAACTCTTCAGCCAGCGGCACCGACTGACTGCCGATCTCGCTCGAGACCTTGCGGAAGGCGAGCTCGATCGACATGCCTGATTCCACGCAGATCAGCATCAGATCGAGCGCATCCGGAAAGGCGCGCCGCATCGAGAGCTGGCGCTTGGCCATCGTGTTGGACAGGTAGATTTCAGGTGCCTTGATGCCGACATAGGCGGCGCCGATCACGATCCCGGCCCGCACGATGACCGTCTGGCCGAGATCGTTGAGCACGAACACATAGAACAGCGCGAACAAGAAGAGGCCGATCGGAGTGACCAGCCTGAAGAAGAGGAAACCGACCTCGGCCTGCTGACCGCGGAAGCCTGCCATGGTGAGCTGCTTCTTGGCAGTCTCGGTCCCCAGCCAATCGCCGAGTTTGAAGCGCTCGACGATATTTCGCATGAACGCCTTCGGCTCCTGGCGGAGCGAGACCTTGTCCGCCTGGCGCGCCAGCCGGTCGCGCTCCCGGGCGCGGATCTTGTCGCGTTCGGTGGCGACGGATTTCATGCGCTTGCCCAGGACATTGCCTTCGAGCAGGGGCGCCGCCACGGTCATGATCGTGACGGCCACGGCCACTCCGCCGATCAGGGCAAACAGGATCCTCGTGTCGGTGAGGGTCTCGATCAGGAGCGCGACCATGGTGAAAGCTCCTCAGATCTCGAAGTTGATCATCTTGCGCATGACCAGCACGCCGGTCACCATCCAGACGCCGCAGACGGCCAGCGCGATGCGCCCCGAATCCGTGTAGAAGAGGGCGTCCATGTAGCCCGGGCTCGTCACATAGACGAGGCCGGCGACGGCCGGCGGCAAGCAGCCGATGATTGCGGCGGATGCCTTGGCCTCCATCGACACAGCCTTGATCTTGTCGCGCATCTTGCGGCGCTCACGGATCACGCGCGATAGGTTGGCCAGGGTCTCGGCGAGATTGCCGCCGGTCTTCTGCTGGATCGCCAGGACGATGCCGAAGAAATTGGCCTCCGTGCAGGGCATGCGCTCATACAGCTTGGTGGCGGCGTCGGTCAGCGACAGGCCGAGCGTCTGCGCTTCGACGATCAGCCGGAACTCGGACTTGACCGGCTCCTGAGCCTCGCTGGCGATGATACGCAGGCAATCGTTCAGCGGCAGGCCCGATTTGATGCCGCGCACGATGACGTCGAGCGCGTTCGGAAATTCGTTGATGAAACGCAGCATCCGCTTCTTGCCGAGATAGGTCAGATACCAGCGCGGCAGGCCGAGCAGGCCGAAGAGGAAGCCGACCAGCATCATGACCCAATTGCCCGTGATGATCAGGAGTAGGACGGCCAGGATGATGCTCATGACGACGCCGAGCAGCCAGTACTGCTTGCGCGACCAGGACAGCCCGGCCTGTTCGATTCGGCCTTCGATGGTGATCTTGTGGCGCGCCTTCTCGCGATTCTCGATGTCCTTCAGGCTCTGCGCGACCTGCCCGCGCCGGGCCTGGCTCTGCGATTCGCGATCGGCCGCGGCGCGGACCGCGGCCGGAGCGGCGAACTCGCGGCGGCGCTGTTCGGCGCGCGCCTGGCCGCTGAGCCTGGGATAGAACAGGGCATAGGCGATGCCGCCCGCCGAGATGGCGGCGAGTATGGCGGCGGCGATCTGGCCATAGTCCATGACGTGCCTTCTCCCCGGGGTCAGGCGTCGGCCCGGCCCTCGGCCTCGAGCTGATCGAGCGCCGCGGCAAGCCGCTGCTCGTCGCCGAAATAGCGCGCGCGCTCCCACAGGCGCGGCCGGCCGATGCCGGTCGAACGATGCCGCCCGATCAGCCGGCCGTTCGGGTCTTCGCCGAGGATGTCGTAGAGCATCAGGTCCTGCGTGATGATCACGTCGCCTTCCATGCCCATCACCTCGGTGATGTGGGTGATGCGACGCGAGCCGTCGCGCATGCGCTGCGCCTGGATGATGACGTCGATCGAGGAACAGATCATCTCGCGCAGCGTCTTCGAGGGCAGGCTGAAGCCGCCCATGGTGATCATCGATTCGATACGGCTCAGGCATTCGCGCGGCGTGTTGGCGTGCAGCGTGCCCATCGATCCGTCATGGCCGGTGTTCATCGCCTGAAGCAGGTCGAAGGCCTCCGGTCCGCGCACCTCGCCGACGATGATGCGTTCCGGCCGCATGCGCAGGCAGTTCTTGACGAGATCGCGCATCGTCACCGCACCCGACCCTTCGAGATTGGGCGGGCGCGTCTCGAGGCGCACCACATGCGGCTGCTGCAGCTGGAGCTCGGCGGCGTCCTCGCAGGTGATAATGCGCTCGTCGTGCTCGATATAATTGGTCAGGCAGTTGAGCAGCGTCGTCTTGCCCGAGCCGGTACCGCCGGAGATCACGACATTGCAGCGGACCCGCCCGATGATCTTCAGGATCTCTCCCCCGGGGGACGAGATCGCTCCGAAGCGCATGAGCTGGTCGAGCGTCAGCTTGTCCTTCTTGAACTTGCGGATGGTGAGCGCCGGGCCGTCGATGGCGAGCGGCGGCGCGATCACGTTGACGCGCGAGCCGTCGGCGAGGCGCGCATCGCAGATCGGCGAGGCTTCGTCGACGCGGCGCCCGACCTGGCTGACGATGCGCTGGCAGATGTTCATCAGCTGCGCGTTATCGCGGAAGCGGATGCTGGTCAGCTGGATCTTGCCGCCGGTCTCGATATAGGTCCGGCCGGCTCCGTTCACCATGATGTCGGCGATGTCGTCCCGGGCCAGCAGCGGCTCCAGCGGCCCATAGCCGAGCACGTCATTGCAGATATCGTCGAGCAGTTCCTCTTGCTCGGCGATCGACAGCACGACGTTCTTCAGCGAGATGATCTCGTTGATGATGTCGCGGATTTCCTCACGAGCCGATTCGCCGTCGAGCTTGGCCAGCTGCGAGAGATCGATCGCTTCGATGAGAGCACCGAAGATCATGCTCTTCATCTGGTAGTATTCGTCGGACCTCGGCGCTTCCGCCGGCACCGGCGGCGGTGCCGGCGCCCGCCGCGCCTCGACAGCCGCAGGCCGCAGCTCGGCAGCGCGCGTCGGCGCAGGCGACGAGGCGCTCAGGGCGCCTGTCAGAGCCGGGACTGTCGCCTGTCGCTTGCCGAACATGTCAGGCCTTCCGACGCATCAGCTTGGCCACCAGCGGTTCAAACAGGCTGCGCTTGCTGCGCTTCTGCTCGCCGCGGCCGGTGAGAATCGTCCCGATCTGCACGAAGGCGTCCGCCACCTTGCCGCCCGACTGGACCTCGGCAATCATCTGGCCGTTATTGGCCGCGGTGCCGAAGAGCTGGGCGTCGAACGGAATCGACGTCATCACCTCGATCCCGAGCGCCTTGGCGAATTCGCTCGCCTCGATCTCCGGCCGCTTGGGCAAGCCGACCTGGTTGAGGATCAGGCGAGGCATGGAATCGTTCGGCCGGGCCGCCCGCAGCAGATCGACCAGGTTCTTGGCGTTGCGCAGCGAGGCGAGCTCGGGGGCGGCCACGATCGCGACCTCGTCGGCCCCGACCAGCGCCCGCTTGGCCCAGCCCGTCCACAGATGCGGCACATCGAGCACGATGGAGGGGACGCTGGCTCGAAGCAGATCGAACAGAAGTTCGAACGCATCCTCGCCGAGATCGACGGTGCGGTCGAGCATCGCCGGCGCTGCGAGCAGGGAGAGGTTCTCGCTACAGCGCGACAGGAGACGGTCGAGCATGTTGGCGTCGAGCCGCTCCGGCGCGAACACGGCGTCGGCGATACCCTGGGGCGGATCCTGGTTGAAATCGAGCCCAGCGGTGCCGAAGGCGATGTCGAGATCGGCGATCACCGTCGAGGCGTCGAGATTGCGGGCGATCGCCCAGGCGACGTTGTGCGCGACGGTGGAAGCGCCGACGCCGCCCTTGGCGCCGACGACGGCGATGGTGCGCCCGAGCGTCGCCGAACCCGACGCGGCGTAGAGTTCGGACAGCGTGCGCAGCAGGTCAAGGACCCCGAACGGCGCGACGAGATAGTCGCTGACGCCGCGCCGGATCAGCTCGCGATAGAGCTGGATGTCGTTGACATGGCCGATGACCACGACCTTGGTGCCAGGGTCGCAGCTTTCGGCAAGCGCATCGAGATTGCCGATCAGCACGGCCGGTTCCCTGATCGTCTCGAGCACGATCACATTCGGCGTCGGCGCGCCCCGGAACGCTTCGACCGCCGCCGCCGGGCCACCCATCTGGACGCGGGCCTGGACCTTGTCCATACGCCTGTCGGCGGTCACCGCCTGCATCGCGGCGGCGACGTCCTGCGTCTCGCAGAAGGCCTGCAAGGTGACGCGCGGCAGCGGTGCGATGATCTCCTCGCCGCCCGTCTCCGGCTCAAATCCTGGCGTGCTCGCCATCATTTGCCTCCGACGGCGTCGCTGATCTTGGTCTGCTCCTGGCGATACTGCGTCGAGGGATCCTTGCCCTCGCGCAGCTTCTTGACCGCCTCCATGCGCTTTTGCGTGTCGAGGCGTCCTTCGGCGCGAGCCCGTACCAGATCGAGCGGATCGGCGATCTGCGCCGCCAGATTGGCCTGGGTGGCGCAGCCGAAGTTCCAATAGGGCTCGTTCATCGCATCGATCTTGTAGCTGGCGACGCCGAGATCGGTCGGCCATTGCCCGCAGGAATGCGGCAGCCCTGCCTGCAGCGAGGCATAGGTCAGGCGGATCGGCGAGGCGAGTTCGGGATCGGCGATGCGATAGGTCCTGACCGAGAGCTGGCCGGACGGGACGCCGGCCCGGGCGAGCGAGCGGCGGATGCCGTCAAGCGTGTCGTGGGTCGCGATGTCGCGGCCGGTCCCGGTCGGCACCTCGGCGACGAGGCCGCCTTTGCCGCTGCGGCGATAGTCCTCGCCGAAGCGGGCGACGTCGTCGGCCTGGCGCGGGTCCAACCCGCCGCCGGCCCGGCCGACGAAGACGTCGAGCGAGCGCGGCGCGTCGCGCAGCACGATCGGATGACGCTCGCGGATGTCGGTGGGAACGCCGGAGGTGGAGAGATCCCCCTTGGCGCAGGCCCCGAGCAGGAGCACAGCGCCGAGCACGGCGGGCGACGCCACCTTGCGTGTCCGAAAGGGCTTGCTGGTCACGATCGCCATCCTTGTCGCGGCCTCGTCCTCAATCAGCGATGAAACCGACGCGGCCCTTGTAGGCCTGCGGAATCGGCCCGCCGCTCGTCGACCCATACATTTTGTTCAACCGGCCCATCAGAATCGTCTGGGCGTCATGCGCCTCGACGAAGCCGTCATCGGGCCGCTGCAACCCGTTCGGCCCCACCGGCTTCACGATGTAGGGCGTCACCGCGATCATCAGCTCGGTCTCCTCGCGCTGATAGTCGCGCGAGCGGAACATCGCGCCGATGATCGGGATGTTCATAAGCGCTGGCAGCCCGTTGATCGCCTGGCGCGAAACGCGCTGGATCAGGCCCGCCGTGGCGAGCGTTCCCCCCGAGGGAAGCTCGACCGTCGTATCGGATTTGCGCACACGGAAGCCCGGTGCGTTGACGGCCGTTGTTTCGGTGGGATTGAGGCGCAGCTGGTTCTCGAAATCGAGCTCGGTGACCTCGGTGGCGATGCGCATCGAGATCTTGCCCTGGGACATCACAATCGGCGTAAAGTTCAGGGAGACGCCGACCGGCTTGTAATCGATATTGAGAACACAGCGGTTGGTCGTGTCGCAGGAATAGCCTTTCGGGATCGGAATCTCGCCGCCCGCAGTAAACTTGGCGCTTTCGCCGGAGATCGCCGTCACGGTCGGCTCGGCGAGCACGCGGGACAGGCCCGCGCGCTCGAGCGCCCGCATCGTTATGTTGGTCGAATTGCCGATGCCTGCACCGATCGCCGTGGCGGCGAGCTGCTGCGGTTGCAGCGAGAACGGCGTGTCGATCGTCGGCGTGATGCTGAACTTGCCGAGCTTCCACTCGCCGGTCGAGTTGATGCCGAGCTGCTTGATCGCCTTGCGCGAGACCTCGGAGACCGTGACCTTGACCATGACCTGGTCGCGGCCGCGAATCGTCAGTGAGTTGATCACCGCGCCCTTGGTGGCGTTCGCGCCCTCGCCGGAGATTCCGACGAAGGCATTGGCGATGTCCATGGCCTGCGTCGCTTCGGAGGCGCTGGCGACATTGCCGACCAGCAGGATCGAATTCCCGGCCGGCTTGACCTGGATGTCGGCGCCCGGCATCGCCGTGCGCAGCGTCGTGCGGAGCACGTTGAGATCGCGGCCGACCTCGATCTCCAGCGCCGTGATCTGCCTGCCCTCGGCGTCCATCACGAACATCGAGGTCGAGCCGTCGGTCATGCCGATGACGAAGAGCTTGCGGGCCGAACGGACCACCGCATTCGCCACCTTCGGATTGGCGACGAAGACCTCCTTGGCGTCACGCGGCAGTTCGACGATCAATGAGCGGCCGATCGAGAGGTCCAGCCGACGCGAGATCGCGTGCTCGCTGGCACCGACATTGAGCACCGGCGCGGTGCCCTTGCTCTGCGCCAGCGCCGGGACGGTGCCGAGCGGCAAGACCAGAGGCAGAGCCACGAGCGCCAGGGTGAGCGCGCGCTGCGGCCTGCGAGCCAGCGGATTGGAGTTCGGCATCGAGATCATGGCTTCACCGCCTTGGTGACGACGCCGTAGCGCACGAGCGTGAGACCGCCGTCATCGACCGGCGCGCTCTTGTCGCCGGCATCCTGCAAACTGCGCAGCGCCAGGGAGAGGCTGCTGGTCTTCTGCGCCAGCGTCACGGCCTCGACCTGCTTGGGATCGAGCTCGAGCGTCGCAGTCTCGCCGACGACGACTTTCTCGCCGTTCTTTTCCTGGATGCTCTGGCCGATCGCCAGCACACGCACATTGGCGATCAAGGTCTCGCTGATCGGCGGCGAACCGTCCTTGGAGTTGCTGTCATCCCGGGTCGTGCGGATCACATCGACACGGTCATTGGGCAGGATGAAGCCGCCGGCGGTGTTGGCGCCGCGATTGTCGGTGGTGATCGCGACCGCGCGCTTGCCGGGCGGAAGAATCGCGGACAAGAAGCCGGACTCGGCCTTGAGCAGCTTCTCGCGGCGGATCGGTTCGGAATTGTAGAGCGGCGCGCGAGCGATCTGGCCGACGAATTCGGCCTCGCCCCCAGGCAGATCCTGGCGGCGGATCACCTCGGCCGGCAGGCTCGCCAGCGGCCAGGCGAGCCATTTGAGATCGCCGGCCGCGAGCCTGTTGCCGATCGGAACGTCGGCGGCGGCCACCAGCACCTCGACCGTGGGCGCCGGCTCGTATTTCGTCTCGGACGGCGTCGTGACCTTCGGGGGCCGGCTGATCAGCAGCGCTGCCCCGAGGCCGGCGACGACCGCTATGGCGAGAATGATGATGCGGGCGGGACTCATGGCACATGATCCTTGGTTGGCATGCGCCAACCCTCAGCCGGATCGTGGCCCTCGAATCGTCAACTTATGGTTAACCGGAGGTATCTTTTTGTGCGGATCGATCGCGCCGGAGCCGGACCGCGCCGTCAGGAACCGATCGCGGCGCGCCAGATCGTAGTGTCCGGCAACACGACGAGCGCGGCGAACGCGAGGGCGATGCCATAGGGCACACCCTCGTTCTTGTCATGCAGGCGCTGCGCCCACCCCCAACCCAATGCCGGCCGGGGCAAGGGCATTTTCCTCAGGCTGAGCAGCGCGAGGGTAAGGGCTCCACCGGCGACCGCGGAGATGAAGACATAGGGCAGCAGCTGATCGAAGCCGAACCAGAGCGCTGTCACCGCAGCAAGCTTGGCATCGCCGCCGCCGATCCAGCCCGCCGCGAACAGGCCGAAGCTGACGCAGAGGACGACGAAGCCTGCAGCCAGATGCCAGCCCAGCTGCGTCCAACTCAAGCCGACGCTGGCGGCGCAGATCGCGAAGCCGACGACGAGGACCAGGCAAAGCCGGTTGGAGATCGTCATCGACACCATGTCGCTGGCCGCGGCATAGGCCATCGCAGCTGGAAAGACGACGAGAACAGCGATCATCGATAGCGACATGACGCCCATCCGAATACGGCAAACGCGAGAGACGATAGGTCGGGCCCTGTCACCAAAGCCTTACCATGGCAGCGCAGAAGCAAGCCCAGTTCGCTTGCCAAAAGAAAAAACGCCTCGGAGGACTCCGAGGCGTTTTTTGTCGTTGCAGGGCGGTCGCTGCCGCACTGCGTTCTTACTTGAGGCCGGCAAGAACCGCCTGGAACTTGGTATCGAGCGCGGGGCCGATCGCGGTCCAAGTGCCGATGCAGACCACCGCAATCAGGGCGGCGATCAGGCCGTATTCGATGGCGGTCGCACCGGACTCGTCCTTGGCGAAGCGCGCGAGCAGGCTCTTCATAGTTGCTTCCTTTACATTACGCTCGATTACTACAGCCGCGGCTGACGCGTCGGTTTTCTTACTTGAGGCCGGCGAGAACCGCTTGGAACTTGGCGTTCAAAGCGGGGCCGATCGCGGTCCAGGTGCCGATGCAGACCACGGCGATCAGGGCGGCGATCAGGCCGTATTCGATAGCGGTGGCGCCCGACTCATCCTTGGCGAAGCGCGC
>JAAEQB010000109.1 GCA_024231975.1 Allobosea sp. | reverse complement strand
GGCCCGCACCGCCTTCGTCGCCGGCACCACCCCGGCCACGGTCTTTGCCGCCAGGATCGACCGCGAGGCGCTCATTGCGGAAGCCGGCCTCGACTGGCGCCTCTCGCAGGCCACCGCGCTGGGCCTGACCTACTCCGCGGCAATAGGCGAGCGCTCCAGAGACCACGCCCTCAAGGGCAGGGTCGAGATGAGGTTCTGACGAAAGAGGTTTCGTCATTGATGGGCGGCCGCTGGACAGGCTGGCGGACTGCCCGCGATTGCGACCAGGATTGCATTGCGGCATTGGCGCCTGTGCGTGGGTGCCGCGGCAACCTGACGAATCCTACCTATATGCAGGCGAAGCACGCCCGACGGCGCTGGCCGCTCGGGCGTTTTCCTGTCGCGGACCAGTTCCGCGTATTCGGTGGTTCACAGGCGTCACGCGATGAAGACAATCGGCTTCCTGTCCTTCGGACACTGGACCCCCTCGCCGCAATCCCAGACCCGCTCGGCGGGCGATACGCTGCTGCAGTCGATCGAGCTTGCCGTCGCGGCCGAGGAGCTCGGCGCAGACGGCGCTTATTTCCGGGTGCATCACTTTGCGCGCCAGCTCGGCTCGCCCTTCCCGCTGCTGGCCGCGGTCGGCGCCAGGACCCAGCGCATCGAGATCGGCACCGCCGTCATCGACATGCGCTACGAGAACCCGCTCTACATGGCGGAGGACGCTGGCGCAGCCGACCTGATCTCCGGCGGGCGGCTGCAGCTCGGCATCAGCCGTGGCTCGCCCGAGCAGGTCATCGATGGCTGGCGCCATTTCGGCTACCAGCCGGCGGACGGGCAGAGCGACGCCGACATGGCGCGCCACCATGCCGAGGTCTTCCTCGACGTGCTGCGCGGCGAAGGTTTCGCGCAGCCCAATCCGCGGCCGATGTTCCCCAACCCGCCCGGCCTGTTGCGGCTGGAGCCCTATTCCGAAGGCTTGCGCGAGCGCATCTGGTGGGGCGCCTCCTCCGATGCCACCGCCATCTGGGCGGCGAAAGCTGGCATGCACCTGCAGAGCTCGACGCTGAAGACCGACGAGAGCGGCGAGCCCTTCCACATCCAGCAGGCCAAGCAGATCCGCCTCTTCCGGCAGGCCTGGACAGAGGCTGGTCACCAGCGCGAGCCGCGCGTCTCGGTCAGCCGCAGCATCTTCGCCTTGGTCGACGACCGCGACCGCGCCTATTTCGGCCGCGGCAACGAGAGCGACGATTCGATCGGCTATATCGACGACAGCACCCGCGCGATCTTCGGGCGCAGCTATGCGGCCGAGCCCGACAAGCTGATCGAGGAGCTGAAGCGGGACGAGGCGATCGCCGAGGCGGACACGCTATTGCTGACGGTGCCGAACCAGCTCGGCGTCGACTACAACGCCCATGTCATCGAGGCAACCCTGAAGCATGTCGCGCCGGGGCTCGGCTGGCGCTGAGGTGCGAGGCGCGTCGGCGCTGGAGAGAGCGGGATACCGGTCTGAGCGTCCTGTTTCCGACCCATTGCCGACCTCTTGCAGCTAGTGCAGGTTCTCGTTCACCGTGAGGTAGGACCGGCTGCAAAATGACTGACAATAACCATAGGCGCAAAAACAAGGCGCCGGTAAATCAGCGCTATCAACCTGACGAGTACCGGAACGGGCGAGCTCCGGCAGGTGGGAAGGAAAGTTCTTCGAGCCATGTCGGAAAGACAGACTACCTCGACAAGTCCCAGATGAACTGGAGCAGCGAGGCAGCACTAAGCGGCAAGCGTTTTCAGGCGGGCATCTCGAATGACTTCACGAACGGCCATCGCGGGATGTCTCGTGCAGTCGCCGGAGCCAAGAAGTTTGTTCGATCAAGGGTTCGCTTTCACGACAATGCCGAAGTGAAACGCATCGCGGCGAACCTCCACTCCGACGAGTAGTTACCAAGCGGCAAATGTCCGCCTCCGACTCACAGCCGCCGTCGAGATAGCAGCCCCCGCCCCTCACCGCCCCGGCTTGAACGGCGCCATCCCCGCCCGCGCCAGCGCGTCGGCGCGCTCGTTCATCTCGTCGCCGGCATGGCCCTTGACCCATTTCCACTCGATCTTGTGCTGCTTCAGCGCGGCGTCGAGGCGCTTCCAGAGCTCCTCGTTCTTGACCGGCTTCCGGTCGGCGGTCTTCCAGCCGTTCTTCTTCCAGCCATGGATCCAGCTGGTGATGCCCTGTCGCAGATACTGGCTGTCGGTGTGGAGCGCGACGGTGCAGGGCCGGGTCAGCGTCTCCAGCGCCGAGATCGCGCCCATCAGCTCCATGCGGTTGTTGGTGGTCAGCGCCTCGCCGCCGGAGAGCTCGCGCTCCTTGCCCTTGTAGCTGAGGATCGCGCCCCAGCCGCCAGGCCCCGGATTGCCCGAGCAGGCACCGTCGGTCCAGACCTCGACAGGCTCGGTCACGACAACCTCCGGCCATTATTAGTTGCGCGAATGGGGCAAGCCCCAAGCGCGCGCGTCCAGACTTCGACAGGTTCACTCATCGACGCAATCCGTATTCGCGTGCGTCGCTGACCCGCTGGTGGAAGACGAGCTTGCGGTCGTATTCGAGCGGGTCGAGCGGCTTGACCAGCGCGCCCGAGGGAACGTTGAGCCAGTCGACCAGCCGGGTCAGCAGGAAGCGCAAAGCCGAGCCGCGGCAGAGCGCCGGCAGGGCTGCAACCTCCGCATCATCGAGCCGGCGCACGCTCTCGTAGCCCGCCAGCATCGCCTGGCCCTTGGTCAGGTTGAACGAGGAATCCGCCTCGAAGCACCAGGAGTTCAGGCAGATGGCGAGGTCGTAGGCGAAGGCGTCGGTGCAGGCGAAATAGAAGTCGATCAGCCCCGACAGCCTGTCCTTGATGAAGAAGACATTGTTCGGGAAGAGATCGGCATGGATCACGCCGCGCGGCAGGTCCTGCGGCCAGGATCGCTCATGAATGTCGATCTCGGCCAGGATGCGCCTGGCGAGGCCGGGCGAGACGGTGTCGGCGGCGGCGCCGGCGCGCTCGGCCAGCGGCCGCCAGTCGGGCACGGACAAGGAATTGGCCCGCCCCATCGGAAAATCGGCGCCCGCCTGATGCAGCAGCGCCAGCCCGCGGCCGAGCTCGGCGCAATGCGTCGCGTTCGGGCGCCGCACCGACAGCCCATCCAGAAAGGTCACGATCGCGGCCGGGCGACCGGCCAGGCGGCCGACAGCCGAGCCGTTGAGCGCCTTGACCGGCTGCGGGCAGATCAGCCCACGCGCCGCCAGATGCTCCATCAGGCCGATGAAGAAGGGCAGGTCGGCGATATCGACCCGCTCCTCGTACAGCGTCAGGATATAGAAGGCCTTGCTGGTGTGGAGCAGGAAGTTGGAGTTCGAGACACCCTCGGCGATGCCCTTCACCGAGAGCAGGTCGCCAATGCCATAGCTCGCGACAAAGGCGGCCATCTCGTCATCGGGCACTTCGGTATAGACGGCCACGCGTGGGTTACTCGGCTGCGTTTGGGGCAGGCTCGCGCAATTCGCGCGGCAGCGGGAAGAAGACGCTCTCATCGGCGGTCGAGACGGTCTCGACCGTGACCTCGTAGCGCTCGGCGAAGGCGTCGATGATCTCCTCGACCAGCACCTCCGGCGCACTGGCGCCGGCGGTGATGCCGAGACGGCGGATGTCGCCGAAGAGCGACCAGTCGATCTCGTTGGTGCGCAGCACGAGGCGCGAGACCGGGCAGCCGGCCCGCTCGGCGACCTCGCGCAGGCGCTGCGAGTTCGAGGAATTGGGCGAGCCGACCACGATCAGCCCGTCGACGAGCGGCGCGACGCGCTTGACCGCCTCCTGGCGGTTGGTGGTGGCGTAGCAGATGTCTTCCTTGTGCGGGGCGATCAGCGCCGGGAAGCGCGCCTGCAGCGCCTGCACGATCTCGCGGGTGTCGTCGACCGAGAGCGTAGTCTGCGTGACATAGGCGAGCTCCCGGCCTTCGGGAGCAACCAGGCGGGCGACGTCCTCGAGCGTCTCGATCAGCGTGATCGCGCCTTCCGGCAACTGCCCCATCGTGCCGATCACCTCGGGATGGCCGGCATGGCCGACCAGGAGGATGTGCCGGCCGCGCTTGTGATGGACCTCAGCCTCACGGTGGACCTTGGTGACTAGCGGGCAGGTAGCGTCGATGGCGAAGAACTGGCGCGCCTGCGCCTCCACCGGCACCGATTTCGGCACGCCATGGGCGGAGAAGATCACCGGCCGGCTCGCATCGGGTACCTCGGAGAGCTCGGCGACGAAGACCGCGCCCTTCCGCTTCAGCGATTCGACCACGTATTTGTTGTGCACGATCTCGTGGCGCACGAAGACCGGCGCGCCATGCAGGGCGAGCGCCTTCTCGACGGCGTCGATCGCCCTGACCACGCCGGCGCAGAAGCCGCGCGGGGCGCAGAGCAGGATGTCGAGCGGCGGCTTGGCGGTCACTGGGGCGCTGGTTCCGAGACGGTCGCGCCTTCTTTCGGTCTGGCGGCTTCGATGTCAAGAAAGCCCGACGCCGCAAGCGCATGGCCGACGACGCAAAGCGCCTCTCGCAGGATGCGGCGGCAGGCCCTACATTGCACGTCACCGGCCACCTGCCTCCGCACGGCCCCCTTTCGCTTCAGCACGAGTTCCTGCATGGCCGATGCCGCCTCGCATGCCAGCTATCTACCGCCGATCCTGACCTTCTGCGCGGGCGCGGTGGTGGCGGTGCCGCTGTTCCGCCGCTTCGGCCTGTCGGCGGTGCTGGGCTATCTGGCAGCCGGCATCGCCATCGGCCCCTCAGCGCTCGCCGTGATCAAGGACCCCGATGCGATCCGCAGCACCGCCGAGATCGGCGTCGTGCTGCTGCTCTTCCTGGTCGGGCTCGAATTGCAGCCGGCGCGGCTCTATTCGATGCGCAAGGACATCCTCGGCGCCGGCTTCGCGCAGATGCTGCTGAGCGCAGCGGTGATCGGCGGCGTCGCCTGGAAGCTCGGGCTCAGCCCCGCCGGTTCGCTGGCGGTCGGACTGGCACTCGCGCTCTCCGCCACCTCGATCGCGCTGCAATTGCTGGAGGAGCGCGGCGACGGCGCCGAGCCCTATGGCCGGCGCTGCTTCTCGATCCTGCTGTTCCAGGACATCTCGATCGCGCCGATGCTGGCTTTGCTGCCGCTGCTGGCGACGACCGAGGCCGCCCATGGTGGCGGCTCGGCCAAGGCGCTGACCGGCCTCGGGCTCGCTCTGCTTGCCATCGCCGTCGTCGTGCTCGCCGGCCGCTATGCGCTCAACCCGTTCTTCCGCCTGCTGGCCAAGGCCGGCGCCAAGGAGGTGATGACGGCCGCCGCGCTGCTGGTCGTGCTCGGCGCGGCGCTGCTGATGGAGCAGGTCGGCCTCTCCATGGCGATGGGCGCCTTCCTCGCCGGCGTGCTGCTGGCGGATTCGCATTTCCGGCACGAGCTCGAAGCCGATATCGAGCCGTTCCGCGGCGTCTTGCTCGGCCTGTTCTTCATGGCGGTCGGCATGTCGATCGACCTGAAGCTGGTCGCCGAGAACGCGCTGCTGCTGGCGCTGGCCGCCCCGCTGCTGGTGCTGTTCAAGATCGCGGCGGCGGCGGCTATCCTGCGGGCGTCCTGCTCCTCGACCAGCGAGGCGATCCGCGCCGGCGCCCTGCTCTCCCCTGCCGGCGAATTCGCCTTCGTGCTGTTGCCGCTCGGCGCATCGCTCGGCCTGCTCGACGAGAAGCAGGGCGCGCTGGCAACCGCGATCGCCGCGCTCAGCATGCTGATCGGCCCGGTCGCCGCCAAGCTGATCGACATCTGGCTCGCGGCCCATGCACCGCCAGCCGAGGAGATCGAGGAGACCTTCGACGGGGTGGCGCCCTCGGTGCTGGTGATCGGCTTCGGCCGCTTCGGCCAGGTTGTGACACAGGCGCTGCTGCTGCAGCATCTCGACGTCACCATCATCGATTCCGACATCGAGCGGATCCGTTCCGCCGCCAAGTTCGGCTTCAAGATCTACTATGGCGACGGCACGCGCCTCGACGTGCTGCGTGCCGCCGGCGCCGGCAAGGCGAAAGTGGTCTGCATCTGCATCGACGACCGGCAGGCGGCGCTGCGCATCGTCGAGATGGCCAAGGTCGAATTCCCGGCCGCGCGCATCCATGCCCGCGCCTATGACCGCGTCCATGCGATGGACCTGATGCGCGCCGATGTCGACTACCAGATGCGCGAGACCTTCGAATCGGCGCTCGGCTTCGGCCGGGTGACGCTGGAGGCGCTCGGCCTCAGCTATGAGGAGGCCGGCTTCGTGATCGAGCATGTGCGCGACCGCGACGCGCAGCGCATGGAGATCCAGTTCAGCGAGGGCATCGCCGCCGGGATCGACAAGGTGCCGCGCGTCACGCCCGAGCCTATCGTCGCTCCGAAGAGCAAGTCCAAGGCGCTCACCAAGGAGACGCAGGAGGTCATCGAGGATGGTGGCGCCGAGGTCGCCGTCGGCGGGGTCGGGGAGCCGGCCGAGTGAACGCACCGGCACAGCCGCACCAGGCCGTCTTCGTTTTCGGCTCGACACTGCGCCATGTCGCGGTGATGACGACCACTGCCTCGATCGGCCTGGTCGCGATCTTCGTCGTCGACTTCCTGTCGCTGCTCTACGTCTCGCGCCTCGGCCGGCCCGAGGCGACGGCCGGCGTCGGCTACGCCACGATCGTGCTCTACCTGATGATCTCCTTCAATGTCGGGTTGATGATCGCGGTCGCGGCGCTGACGGCGCGGGCGCTCGGCGCCGGCGACCGCGAGGGCGCGCGCCGCATGGCGGGCTCGACGCTGACGGCGATGACCATCTGCGGCCTGGTCCTCAGCCTGCTGATGCTGCCGCTGCTGCCCTGGCTCTTGCCGAAGCTCGGCGCCCGCGGCGAATCGCTGGCCGTCGCCACCTCCTTCCTGTGGATCACCTTGCCCTCGAATGCGCTGATGGCGCTCGGCATGGGCCTCTCCGGCATCCTGCGCGCGGTCGGCGACGCCAAGCGGGCGATGTACGTCACCCTGGCCGGCGGCATCGTCACCGCCGGGCTCGACCCGTTGCTGATCTTCGGCTTCAAGCTCGGCCCCGACGGCGCCGCCTGGGCGACCGTGTTCTCGCGCATCGTCTTCCTCGTCATCGGCTTCCGGAGCGTGATCGGCGTGCACCGGATGATCGCGCGCCCGAGCTTTGCGGCACTGCGCCGCGACGTCAGGCCGACCTTCGCGATCGCGGCACCGGCGATCCTGACCAATCTCGCCAATCCGATCGCCAATGCCTGCTTCTTCGGCATCATCGCCCGCTTCGGCGACCAGGTGATCGCGGCGAGTGCGATCATCGACCGGCTGGTCCCGGTCGCCTTCGGCGTGCTGTTTGCGCTGTCGGGCGCGGTCGGGCCGATCCTGGCGCAGAACTGGGGCGCGCAGCGCTATGACCGCATGCGCCGGGCGCTGACCGATTCCGTCGGCTTCGCCGCGGCCTATGTCGCGATCGCCGGCCTGTTGCTGGCGCTGCTGCGCCACCAGATCGCAGCGCTGTTCGGTACCGGCGGCGAGACGGCCGAGCTCGTCGCCTTCTTCTGCCTGATCGCCGGGCCGATGTGGCTCTTCGTCGGCGCGCTCTTCGTCGCCAATGCCGCGTTCAACAATCTCGGCATGCCGTTCTATTCGACCCTGTTCAGCTGGGGCCGGGCCACGCTCGGCACGGTGCCGCTGGCCTGGCTCGGTGCGCAATATGCCGGCCCCAAGGGCGCGCTCGCCGGCGCGGCACTCGGCGCAGTGCTGTTCGGCGTCGCCGCGCTCGTCACTGCCTATCGCGGCATCACCCGGCTCGAAGGCGCGGCGCAAGTCGCCGCAAGGCCGTCGCTTGCCTGACGGCCGCCTGCTGCTATCGTTTCCCTGTAGATGAGCGGGCTGGTCCCGCCAGGGAGCGCGCCATGATGAACCTGTTCGAAATGATGCAGTCGGCCCAGAACGGCCAGGCCATGCAGAACCTGGCGCGGCAATACGGGCTCTCGATGCAGCAGACGCAGGCGGCACTCGACGCGCTGCTGCCGGCCTTCACCATGGGTTTGCAGCGCCAGACCCAGAACCCCTACGCCTTCGGCAATCTCGCCCAGATGATGACGGCGACGCCGTTCGGCCAGATGTATGACAGCGACGGCGACGGCATTCCCGACCGGGCGATGCCGCTCGGCCAGGACGTGATGAGCCAGCTCTTCGGCTCGAAGGAGGTCGCCAATGCCGTCGCGGCGCAGGCGGCGGCAACGAGCGGCGTCGGTCAGGCGATCCTGAAGCAGATGCTGCCGGTGATCGCCTCGATCGTCATGGGCGGGCTGTTCAAATCGGTGAACAATCAGGGGCTGGGCGGCATTCTCGGGCAGTTCGCAGAGATGATGCGCGGCCAGATGCCAGGCATGCAGCCCCAGGCGCCGCAAGCGAACCAGGCCAATCCGTGGGGACAGATCCTCGGCGGGCTCTTCGGTGGACAGAGCCCTCAGGCCGGCCAGGCGCAAGGCGGCGGCCCCTTCGGCGGCGCCATGCCCGGCATGCCGGCCGACATGGGCAACATCTTCGGCCAGATCCTCGGCGGCATGTTCGGCGGCGCGCAGGGGCAGGCCCCACAGCCTCCTCAGAGCAGCCCCCAGCCGGCGCCGAAATCGCGCCGTCCGGCGCCCGAACCCGAGCCGGAACAGCCCCCGCCGTCATCGGGCGAGGCCAGCCCCGGCTCGATCGGGCTCGATGCGCTCAACCAGATGTTCGAGCACGGCCGCCAGGTCCAGGCGAGCCAGCAGGACGCGCTCCGCTCGATCTTCGAGACCATGCTCGGCGGCGGCCAGCGCAAGGCTTAAGGAATAAGCGAACGGCGGCCTGAGGGCCGCCGTCGATCAATTTCCGTGATGTCGGCCATCGTCAGGCGCGCAGACGCTCGTCCCAGTCGTCGGCCTCCACGATCTCAACCGGAGCACGCGCCAGCGCGACCACCTGCCCTTCGGTACGGAAGCTGGCGACCAGCTCGTTGAGCCGCCGGATCTGGCCGCTGAGCGAGGTCGCGGAAGCCGCGCTTTCCTCGGCGAGCGCCGCGTTCGCCTGGGTCATCTCGTCCATATGGGCGACGGTCTGGCTCATCTCGTCGATGCCGTTGGCCTGCTCGGCTGCCGCTGCCGAGATGTCGGAGACCGTTGCCGAGACCTTCCTAGAAGCCTCGACGATCCGGTTCAGCGCCTCGCCGGCGGACCGGACCAGTCCAACGCCCTGCTCGACCTCGGCCCCGGACTGACTGATCAGGGAGGTGATGTCCTTGGCGGCATCGGCCGAACGCTGCGCGAGCGTCCTGACCTCGCTGGCGACCACCGCGAACCCCTTGCCGGCATCGCCGGCACGCGCCGCCTCGACCGCGGCGTTCAGGGCAAGCAGATTGGTCTGGAAGGCGATCTCGTCGATCACCGACGTGATATCCGAAATCTTGCGCGAGGCCTGTTCGATCCGAGCCATGGCGTCGACGGCCTGGCTGGCAACCGCCCCGCCATTGACCGCGACATCGGTCGCCTCGTTGGCGAGCTGAACGGCCTGGCGCGACGCCTGTGCCGAGGCCTTGACCGAAGCGGCAAGCTGCTCGGTGGTGGCCGCGGTCTGCTCGAGCGAGGAGGCCTGTTCCTCGGTGCGCTTCGACAGGTCGTCGGCGCCAGAGTTGATCTCGCGCGCCGCATTGCCGACATCGATCGAGGTCGCCTGGATCGTCTTGATCGTCTGCGCGAGATGGCTGACGGCGGCGTTGAAGTCCTGCTTCAGCGCGACATAATCGGCCGCGACCTCTTCCTCGACGCGGGCACCGAGATCACCCTGCGACAACCGGGTCAGCCCCTCGGCCAAAGCCCGGACCACGACAGCCTGGTCCGCCGCGAGGCGCTGCTGGAGCGCAGCGGCATCGCTGCGCTCGGCTTCAGCGGCGAGGCGCTGACGCTCGGTCGCGCTGCGGCTGGCCTCGGTCTCGCTTTCGAGACGCTGGACGGCGAGGCCGTTCTCCCTGAACACTTGGACGGCGCGCGCCATTTCGCCGACCTCGTCCTTGCGGGTCTGGCCCTCCACCTCGGCGGCATAGTCGCCGTTGGCGATCTGGCCCATGCGAAGCTTGAGCCGCTCCAGTGGCCGCGTGATCGCACCGGCGGTCAACAGTGCACCGGCGATCAGCCCGAGCAAGGTTCCGGCGATGCTGAGCCCGATCGCGACCAGCGTGACGCGCCGGGCGTCGACAGCCAACGCGTCCGACGTCGCCTCGGTATCCTTCTTGATCTCGTCGTTGAGCTTGGCCGCAGCCTCGACGATCCCAGTGATCGTCTTGTCCAGCTGCGACATGATCGAGAGCGCCGGCAGGTCCTCGTCACGCGCGGCCTGGGCGATGATCTGGTCGATGTCGGATTTGGTCGCCTGCAGGCGGCGGCTCAACTCATCGAAGCTCTCGGCGCGCTGCGGAAAACTGATCTTGGCCTCGACCAGCGCCTGGAGCGACGCCGCGTAGGCGGCCTTCACCTCCTCGATGCTGGTCGCATTCTGCTTCATGAATTCGGGATAGGCGATCGCTTGGTAGAGATTGCCGACGATCTCGCCCATCGAGGCGGTGGCGCGGGCAGAATCGAGAATGGCACTGGCGCGCTGCGAAACCAGATCGGCATAGGTCTTCTCGATCCTGCCGAATTCGAATGCGCCATAAGCGGCCGAGCCGATGCCGATCGCGCCCATGACGAGCATCGGAATGGCGATCTTGGTTCGGATCCTCAGGTCATGCAGGCGGAAGCGAAAGCGTCGCATGGAAAACCCCGGGGCGAGGGATCGAGGCGCCAAACTCGGCGCAAAGCGGCGCAAATGTGATCGAACTTGCTGAATGAAGCGTTACCCAGGCGCAGACCGGTTAACGATTGGGGCGGGGCTGAATGCCTCGAGACAAAAAAAGGGCGGCAGCCGAAGCCACCGCCCGCAGGGACGCGTCACGCCAAGGGGTCAGGCGTTGCACGCGATCTTGATGTCCTTCGCGCCCGGCCGCACCGCGGCCTGGATCAGCACGGGACGTCGAACCCCGGCCTCTCGCCGGCTCGCGGCAGCCGCCTGCTGCTGGTTCGAGCGATCCTGCAGCACGCTCGACGGATCGTTCAGCCAGGAGACAGCGAGCGCACCGTCGATATCGGAGCGAACGAGGCCGATATCCTTCAGCCCGCGTTCGTCGAGCTCGCTGAGGCGCATCACCTCTCGGCGGTGCAGGAAAGCGCGCACCAGGTTTTTCGTGCCCGTGACCGAATGGGCGGCAGCACGCGCCGCGCCGCCGGAAACGGCAGACAAGGTCTTCGTGACGAAGGTCATGACCAGCATGACGGCCTCCTCGGGGTTGGACGTGGAAACTCGCCTCCCGGCCCGACCGAGGTCGATCAGGCATCAGCGGGAGAGTGTCTGAACGATAACTCCAGGCTGGCCATCAGCCAAACGAATGGTTATGATGCTAAACACAACCGATCTTGATGAACCTCTGGCAGGAGGCCGGCCATGGCCCATGTGCTCGACGCCGATCAGCTCAAGACCTTCGTCGCCATCGCCGACACTGGTTCCTTCACCCGCGCCGCCGAGATCGTCTTCAAGACGCAATCGGCCGTTTCGATGCAGATGAAGCGGCTGGAGGAGCGCGTCGGCCGCCCGCTCTTCGGCCGTGACGGACGCCATGCCAAGCTGACCGAGGATGGCGAGCGCCTCCTCGACTATGCCCGCCGCATCGTCCGGCTCAACCTCGAATGCGTCGCCAGCTTCACCGAGGCCGATCTCAAGGGCCGCATCCGGCTCGGCGTTCCCGACGATTATGCCGACCGATATCTGCCGGAGATCCTGGCGCGCTTCGCCCGCTCCAATCCGCGCACCGAGGTCACGGTGGTCTGCGAGCCGACCCCGATGCTGGCGGAACGGATCGGCGGTGGCGACATCGACCTTGCGATCATCACCCATGTCGAAGGGCGCGGCCAGGGCGAGATCATCCGGATCGAGCCGCTGCTCTGGGTGACCTCGGCCCGTCATTGCGTCCATGAGGAAGACCCGCTGCCGCTGGCGCTGGGCCGCCCGACCTGCAATTGGCGCCAGGCGGCAGTCGAGGCACTGGAGAGCAAGGGCAGGCGGTTCCGCGTGCTCTATGCGAGCTGGAACTCCACCGCGGTCGGCGCGGCGGTGGTCGCGGGGCTCGCCGTCTCGGTGCTGCCGGAAAGCGCGGTCAGGCCAGGCATGCGCATCCTGGGGCCGGCGGAAGGCTTCTCCACCCTGCCCTCCTGCAAGATCGGCCTGCTGCGCACGCGGCACGACCCGTCGATCCTGTCGAACGCGCTCGCCGAGCACATCATCCAGAGCCTGGACAATCTGCAGAGCTTCAAGGTGGCGGCGGAGTAGGCGGCGCTCAGGCCGTCAAGCGCGCCGACGCAGCGTCACCACCGAGGCGCTGAAATTCTTGACGGTGAAGCCCCAATCATCGGCGAGACCGAGGATGATCGGCTGATGGGTATAGCTGACTAGAACCCCTACACCTTGGTCGAGATCGCCGAGCAGCGACAGAGCACGGGTGTTCATGTCGGCCGGCAGATAAGTCATCGTGCCGCCGAAACTGTTGCCGTCGATTGCGTTGTTCTTCTCTTGAAAATAGGCCATTCCGATCTGTATCGTCGGCATCTGGGGAACAATGGCCCCGATGTGCGGACCAACCGACTGGACCGTCTGAACAAGGCAAGCCTCATCCGGACAGGCCGCGAGGACCTGTGCGATTTCGGCCGCGACCCGATTGAGATCACGCTGGATCGTGATGGCATAGGTCAGATCGACCGCCCCTGACAGCAGTGCGAACATGCCGGTGCTGATGAAGGCGAATTCGACGGCCGCGACACCGCTCTGATCCCTGACGATGCCGCGCCGCGCACCGCGGCGGAAGAAATCTGCGAGCCTTCGCATCACGGCTTCCTATACAGCGCCGCCCCGCTGACATACAGCGTCGGCAATCCGGGGACGAACGTTACGACAGGCCCCCGCGCCCTGATCAGCATCAGCGTCCCTGCGGCTCCCGCGACAAAGGCCGCGCCGGTGATCGGCGGTGTTCCGGTCGCGTAGTTCGCCAGCGGTTGCGTTTCGACGAGAAGATTGGCGGCGCAATTGTCGAGCGCGATCATTCGTCCGCAGATCTGCGTCACCACCTGGGCACGGTTTCCGGCATAGGTTGCAGTAGTCTTGCCGGTCGCCGCCTCGGATACGGCGTCGTGAAGATACATCTGCGCCATGAAGGCGAGCGCGAACTGGAAGATGCCGAGCAACAGGACGATGAAGGCCAAGCCGATGAAGGCGAATTCGACCGCAGTCGAGCCGGCAGCGTCGCGCCGGAATCGGCTCAGCCGCGCCATCAAGCGTCTCGTGCCGGTCGATGGTGCTCGGCTTCTAGCCATGCGGGCGCTCGTCACGGGCAGCTGCCGCTGCAGAACCGGATATAGTCGAGCAGACCGCCATAAGTATCCTCCCGGCCGGCCGCCTGGAAGAAGATGCGGTAGGTGCCTGCCGTCGTGATCTTCAGCGGAATCTTGCGCTCGGTCCACTTGTCGGTGTGCACGCAGACGTCGACCTGGTCGGTGGCCTTGTCCACGTCCTTGGAGGGTGTGCTGTAGGAGCCCGATTTCTTCTGCTGGAAGAAGACTTCGATGCGGTTGGTCTGGCTTTCCCATTGCGCCAGAGCAAGCTCATTCCACTTCGCAGTAGAATCTCCCTTCACCGCGAGATCCGACTTGTTGTAGGCACACAGCGTCTGGCCGGCATAGGCGGAATTGCGGACGCGCGAGATGTACCAGTAGCTCAGCTCGTAGTCGCCCGCCGTAAGATTGGTGAATTCGCGCCACATGCTCGAATTCGACTTGCAGTTCTTCGCGCCGAGACAATCGGAATCGAGCTCGGCGAAGAAATTGCCGAAGCGGATCGTGTTGGCAGCGAGCTCCGGAATACCGTTGATCTCGATGCCGCCCTGGCCGCTCTGGGTCGTCCAGCCGTTCCAGTTCTTCAACACCGTCCAGCTGTTCGAGGCGACGTTGTGATTGTTCTCGAACGATTCGGCGAAGAGCACCGTGCCCGTCTGCGTCGAGGCCAGTACGATGTTGCAGCTCCGCTGCACACTCAGGGAAATGCTGCTGTAGCCGAGGATGCCACCGAAGGCATTGGCGCTCGCCGCACTGGCATTGATCGTGATGATGCTGTTGGCGATCGAACTCGTCGCGCTGACGTTGCTGACGCCGTTCCCATTGAGGCCGCTCGTCCAGGACGAAATGACCTGGTTGGCGGTCGATGTGAAATTCTGGTTCGGATTGGATTGGGCCAGCTTAGAAATATCCTTGGCCGCCTGCTGGCAGCCAAGCTCGATAGCGCTTGCCACGCGCTGCCGCCGTGCCGCCGCCTGGCTGAAATCGATGCCGCCGCCGACCGCGAGCGCGAGCGCCGGTGCGGCCAAGCCGAACATCAGCGCGCTGACGCCGCGGGCATCCTTGAGGAAAGATCGGAACAGGCCTGACATCGAAGGGCCTCGCAACGCTACAGGCAAGCAACAGGACTATTGCCTCGACGCTAGGCGCGGGGCGATTGAGAAAACCTTTCCAGGACCTGTGAATGTCACTGGTATCGCGGGGAAAAGCCGTCAAACCACAAGGCCTTCGGGCGGTATGGTAAAATGCAGTTAAAATTGAACGGGGAGTCGCGTCGCGGATGCGAGAGGCCGGCGCGCCGAAGCGCGCAGGCAAGCCAGCTTTTACTGCAGTCCCGGCAGGATACTGGCGTATTTGGCATCCAGCAGCGGACCGATCTGGCGGATCGTCGCGATCGCCGCGATCGAGACGAAGAACGCGATGAAGCCGTATTCGAGCGCGGTCGCGCCACGACTGTCGCGCAGGAATTCAAGGACCAGGGCGGAAAAGCGTTCCATACCCGCCAGATTAGCGCAAAACTCCGGACAATTGGTTAATCCGAAGCGCAAAACACGCGATCACCGGCACATGTCTCGCTCGACTTCAGCGGCTACAGCGCAAGCTCCGGGAAGACCGGCTCGACCTTGCCGCCCCAGGCTCCCTGCTCGCGCACAGCCAGACGCTCGGCGAGCGTGCGCCCGCTCTGGGCGATGGCGATGACCGGCTCGAGATAGATCGTCTCGTCGCGGCCCTTCTCGTCGAGCCGAGCTCGGCGGGCGAGACCGGCGCGCGACAGCTCGACAACCTCGCGGGCAAGCTCCCGCAGCGGACGGTTCGCGATCCTGGTGTTGAGGCCGGCCTTCGGCACGGTGTCGCGCAGGAGCTGACGTTCCTCCGTGCTCCAGCCCTTGACCAGCTCCCAGGCGGCTGCGAGCGCGGCATCGTCATAGAGCAGGCCGACCCAGAAGGCCGGCAGCGCATTCAGCATCTCGACCGGGCCGGCATCGGCGCCGCGCATCTCGATATAGCGCTTCAGCCGGACCTCCGGGAACAGCGTCCCGAGATGGTTGACCCAGTCCGACATGGTGGCGCGCTCGCCCGGCAATTGCGGGAGCTTGCCGGCGAGCAGGTCGCGGAAGGAGGCGCCGGCGACGTCGTGATAGATGTCGCCGCGCTTGACGAAATACATGGGAACGTCGAGTGCCCAGTCGACATAGGCCTCGTAGGACATGCCTTCGTCGAAGGCGAAGGGCAGCATGCCGGAGCGGGCATTGTCGGTGTCGCGCCAGATCTCGGAGCGCATCGACTGGAAGCCGTTGAGCTTGCCCTCGCTGAAGGGCGAGGCGGCGAAGAGCGCGGCGGCCAGCGGCTGCAAGGCGAGCGAGACCCGCAGCTTGCGGACCATGTCGGCCTCGTCGGCGAAGTCGAGGTTCACCTGCACCGTACAGGTGCGAAACATCATGTCGAGGCCGCGCGTCCCGACCTTCGGCATGTAGTTCTTCATGATCTGATAGCGCCGCTTCGGCATCATCGGCGTCTGCTCGCGCGTCCAGAGCGGCGAGTGCCCGAGCGGTAGGAAGCCGATGCCATGCGGCTCGGCCACCGCCTTCAGATCGGCGAGGTGCAGATCGAGCTCGCGGGCGGTCTCATGCACATTTGCAAGCGGCGCGCCGGAGAGCTCGAACTGGCCGCCGGGCTCCAGCGAGATCGCGCCGCCGCCATCGGGGCCGGCAAGGCCGATGACATGGCCGGCATCGAGGATCGGCTCCCAGCCGAGGCGCTGCTGCATGCCCTCGAGCAATTGCCGGATGCCGCCACTGCGGCCGGCGGCTGCACCCTCGTACGGGACCGGGCTGAGATCGTCGCGATAGAATGGGAATTTCTCGTGCTCGGTGCCGAGCCTGAAGTCGGAAGCCGGCTTTTCACCCTGCGCGATCCAGCCGACGAGTTCGGCCTTCGAGCTGATCGGAGTCGAATCGGATACGTCGCGGGCCATGGGCGCTCCGGCATGCATGCACCGGCGCGTCGACGGCCCTGCCAGGCAGCCTAAGCAACACGCCGGATCGAACGGTGCGACAGGCCGAGCGGAGCGAATGCTCCGCCGCGCCATGCGCTGAGGAGCGCCAGCAATAGGCGAGCGGCGACCATCCGACAACGACCGCAAACGCGTGCAGGCGCTTGCCGACCTTGCATCAACGCATGATCACGAAGCGGTCAGGCGGCTCCGCGCAGCAGATTTGCACCTTTCGGCGCGAACCGGTCGTCATCGGCATCGTCGGCACGCGTCTGCGCCGCGATCCAGTCGGTGACCGCCACGAGCCCGGCGCTCTGGCCGCCTGCCCCGGCACGCGCCTCCTCGAAGATCGCGAGCTGCATATCGGCGCTGGTCCCGCCGGCGACGATCGTGCGGCAATGAGCGAGATCGAGGCCGCAGCCAAGTGCAGTGGCGTCCTCGTCCAGGATATCCAACACCTCGTCGAGCACCTGCACGACCGGCAGCATGGCGCGACGCTTCTCGCAGACGAAGCCGCCATGAACGCCATAGCGTTGGGCGCGCCAGATGTTCTCGCCAGCGAGCGCGCGGGAGGCGGCGGTCAGGTCTGCGTTGAGCCTGGGCTTGCGGGCGAGATGGCGCACAAGGCAGCGATAGAGCGCGGTGATGGCGAGCGTGTCATCGAGCCGCGTGCAGCTGTCGGCGACGCGCAGTTCCAATGTCGGGTGCTGGTGCGACGGCCGGATCGCCCACCAGATGAAGCTGGAATCGCGCATCGCGCCGGCGGCGACCATGGTGTCGACATAAGCGCGGTAGTCCGCAGCATCGGTGAAGAGCTCGGGCAGGCCGGTCCGCGGCAATTCGGCATAGGCGCAGAGCCGGTAACCCATCAGCCCGGTCCGCCGCCCCTGCCAGAATGGCGAGGAGGTCGAGAGCGCCAACAGCAGCGGCAGGAAAGGCAGCATCCGGACCATGATCGAAATGCGCTGGTCTTCGTCCGGCACTTCGACATGGACATGCAGGCCGCAGAGCTGGTTGCGGCTGCCCAGCATCTGCAGATCGCGCATGATGCCGTCATAGCGCTTGGCCTCGGTGGCGCGCTGACGAGCCCAGACGGCGCTCGGATGGGTGCCGCAGGCGAGCAGCAGCATGTCGTGCTCGCGCGCGATGGTCGCCAGCCCCGAGCGCAGTCGCCGCAGCGAATGGCGCGCCTGGGTCATGCTCTCGCAGACCGGCGTTGCCACCTCGATCTGCGATTGCAACATCTCGCGCTGCAATTCGTCGGGAAAGGCAGCCTGCGCCGCCTCGATGAAACGCGGTGCGATCTTGCGCACGGCGCCGCGGCTTTCGGCGTCGGACAGGAAATACTCTTCCTCGACGCCGAAGCGGTAGGCGCTGCTCACCATGATGTCTCTCCCCCGTGGCGGACCGCTCCGATGCGAAGCAGCGGCGCCAGACTGCCAGTCAATGAGTCGGAACTGCGACCGGAGGCGCAGTTTCCCCGCCTAAACGCGCAACCGGTCGTCACGTTCCAACCGGCGAGGAGGGAAACGGTTCCCTGAAAGTCGCAGAACTAATTGGCGGACCAATCCCCGAGGGTCGCCTGGACGACGGCGAGCGCCGCGACCGCCGCAGTATCCGCCCGCAGGATGCGCGGACCGAGCGACAGGCGCAGCACCGGCTCGCGCTGGAGGATCGCGCTGCGCTCCGATTCGTCGAAGCCGCCTTCCGGGCCGATCAGCACGGCGAGCGGCCCGCGAGGGGCCTTCTGCAAGGCGGCAATAGGGCTCTGCGGCTCCTGCGCCTCGTCGCAGAAGATCAACAGCCGCTCCGGCTCGAGCGCGGCCAGCGCAGCGGCGAGCGGCTGCTCTGCCCGGATCTGCGGCAAGGCGAGGATGCCGCATTGCTCGGCCGCCTCGACCGCATTGGCGGCGAGCCTTTCGAGATTGAGCCGCGAGACCTGGGTGTAGCGGGTCAGCACCGGCTGGAGCACGCCCGCCCCCATCTCCACCGCCTTCTGGGCCATATAGTCGAGCCGCGCATGCTTCAGCGGCGCAAAAAGGTAGAGAAGATCAGGCGCCAGCGGCTGCAGACGGGTCTGCTCCAGTGCCTCCAGGCTCGCCTGCTTGCGCCCTTCCGCCCGGATCGCGCAGAGCCATTCGCCGTCGCGACCATTGAAGACGAGGATGCTGTCGCCGCTGCGCAATCTCAGCACGTTCAGCAGGTAATTGGCCTGGTCGCGCGCGAGCTCCAGCACGGCGCCCACTGCCAATGGCGCCTCGCTGTACAGCCGGTGCTTGGTGAAATCCCGCATGCTCTTCGAATCCGATCCCGCCAGAATGGCGCGAAAGTCGCCACAATCCCACGCTATCGGCAAGCAATCTCGGTGAAATGCGAGCCGGCGCTTGTTGGTGCACGGCTATGACTGTTATGGAAAGGCCCGCGACGCCGGGACGGGCGTGGATGGCGGGACAAGAGCGGAGCGGATGATGCGGCGATACGCGACCCTGAAGCTGGCGGTGGCGCTGGCTGGGCTGGGCCTGGCCGAGCCGGCATTGGCGCAGGTGCCCTCGGGCTGCGAGAACGTCCAGAAGCTCATGCAGGAGCGCCAGTCGATCGTCGGGCAGCTCAATGCCAACGCTAAGGCCAAGCGCAAGATGACGCCGCAGCAGGCCTGCGGCATCCTGGGCCGGCTGGTCGGCAACGGCAATGCCCTGATCAAATTCGCCACCGCCAACCAGGACTGGTGCCAGATTCCGGCGAGCTTCGTCGATGGCATGAAAGCCGACAATGAGAAGGCCGGCACCATCCGCGGCCAGGCCTGCAATGCCGTGAAGCAGCAGGCGCAGATGCAGCGCCGCGCCCAGCAGCAGGCGCAGCAGCAGCAGGGTGCCAACCCGTTCGGCGGTACCGATTCCATCACCGGCGGCCCGATGCGCGTGCCGCAGGGCGCCCTCTGATCGAGCGTGCTGTAATGGCGTCGTCCCCCAACGCCACCGACGCCCCGCTTCCCGACGCCCTCAAGGGTCACTGGGTCGACACGCGCGCGCCCAGGCGCCTGCGGCCCTATCTCAAGCTAGCCCGGATCGAACGCCCGATCGGCTGGCAGCTTCTGCTATTGCCATGCTGGTGGGCCGCCGGGCTCGCCGCGATCGCAGCCGGGCTGCCTTTCCCGAACCTTTGGCATTGCCTGCTCTTCCTGATCGGCGCGATCATGATGCGCGGCGCCGGCTCGACCTTCAACGACATCGTCGACCGCAAGCTCGACGCGCAGGTGGCACGCACCCGCGGCCGGCCTTTGCCCTCCGGCCAGGTCAGCCCGAAGGCAGCCGCCGCCTTCATGGTCGGGCTGTCGCTGGTCGGTCTCGTCGTGCTGCTGCAGTTCAACCGCTTCACGGTGATCGCCGGCATCGCCTCGCTGGCGATCGTCGCGATCTATCCGTTCATGAAGCGCATCACCAACATGCCGCAATTCGTGCTCGGCCTCGCCTTCTCCTGGGGCGGACTCGTCGGCTGGAGCGCGGTGTTCGGGCGTCTCGATGCGCCGGCCTATCTGATCTATGCCGCCGCAGTGTTCTGGACGATCGGCTACGACACGATCTACGCGATGCAGGACATCGAGGACGACGTGATCGCCGGGATCAAGTCGAGCGCGCGCTATTTCGGCGCCTTCACCCAGCAGGCGGTCGGGTTCTGCTACGGCATGACGATCGCGCTCGCCGGTGTCGCCGCCTGGTTCGCAGGGGCCGGGCCCGTGGCCTTCATCGGGCTGACGCTGTTCGCGCTGCACCTCGGCTGGCAGGTCCACAGCATCGCCGATGCCGATGGACCCACGGCACTGAAGCTGTTCCGGTCCAATTGGCATGCCGGCCTCCTGCTGGCGGCCGGCTTCGCCCTCGATGCGCTGGTGAAGTTCGCCTTCTAGGAACCGGCTTCGATCAGCTGCAGCGCAGGCTGATCGGAACGCGCTTTACGACAGTATCTCGCCTCGGATCACGACCGGACGCTCGGCCAGGCGGCCGGTCTTGCGCCGGGTCAGGAAGCGCGGGCGGCGACCGGCGAGCAGGGCATGCCGGCGGCGGATGCGGATCGCGCCGAGCGCGACCCGGCCGACCTGCGGATAGGGTTCGGTGATCGCGCCGTCGCTGGTTTCGAGGAGTAGCGGCAGGCCGCTGGCGCGGCCGGCATCGCGCCAGACGGCGATGGCATCGTCCTGATCGATCACGGCGACGACGACGGAGCGGCCATCACCTGCCGTCAGGGCGAGCTGGAAACGATCATCGTCGGCGATCACGCCGCCGACGAGGCGCAAGGCGATGCCGCGCCAGCCCTTGCCGCCGCGCAGGATGCGCACCGGCCCGACACGCTCGATGCGAGGCCCTTCGGATTGCTGCGGCGCCTGCGCCGGCTGCGAGGGCTGTCCGCTCTGGTTATGTGCGCTGCCGAGGAAGGCGGGCACGCAGCCAGCCTCCCCCGCAGCCGGCGTGACGCTGGCCATCGGTTTTAACGCCTCTCTTCTAATCCCTGCTGCCCGGAACCCTCTGTCGATGCGGGGTTCTCGTGCTTTGCAGGGAGGAGAGTGGCCGGAAGGATTGTCCGAGCGCTTAAGCTGGAGGGTTAAACAAAGGTGACGGGGCGGTTTTCCGCCCTCTTCCGGCCGGTTTCCCGGTTGATGCTTGACGGAATCTTTCTCGTAATGGTGGCTTTTTCCTTGTTCAGCCGCCCCGCAAGGCCGTAACGAAGCGCGATGACATCGACACCTCTACCAATCGCTGGGGATCTGTTGCCTGCCGTCGAGGCCGCTTGCCGCGAGGCCGGCGGGCTGGCGCTCGACCTGTTCCGCCCCGGCGCGAAGACCGCCGCCAAGACCTGGTCGAAGGCCGGCGGCTCGCCGGTGACCGAGGCCGATATCGGCGTCGACACCTTCCTGCATGTGCGCCTCGCAGCGCTGCTGCCGGAGGCCGCCTGGCTCTCGGAAGAAACGGCCGACGACACGATCCGCCTGTCGCGGAGATTCGTCTGGGTGGTCGACCCGATCGATGGCACCCGCGCCTATATGGCCGGCTCACCAGACTGGGCGGTCTGCGTCGCCCTGCTCGACGAGGGGCGCCCTGTCCTCGGCGTGGTGCACGCGCCCGCGGGAGAGACGACCTATACAGCAACCGAGGGCGGCGGGGCCCGGAGCAACGGCAAGCCGATCCGGACGAGCGGGCTCGCCACGCTCGCCGGCGCCCGCATCGCCGGGCCCAAGCCGATGCTCGAAGCGCTCGCTCGCCAGGACAGCTTCGTCGCCGCCGACAAGATCCCGTCGCTGGCGCTGCGCCTGACGCGTATCGCCGACGGCACGATCGACGCCGGCCTGGTCTCGCCTGACGCGCGCGACTGGGACCTCGCCGCCGCCGACCTCGTGCTCGCCGAAGCGGGCGGGCAGGTCACGACCTCCGACGGCGAGCTCCTCGGCTATAATCGCGAAATCCCGGTCCATGGCATGCTGATGGCGTCGGGAAACAGCCTCGCCGCGTCCCTGGCACAGGCCTTGCGCCGGCTGCGCGAGAGCCAGCCGCAACGGAGTTGAAACGCGGCGCAACGCCGCTGCCGCGGCGTCAGGGCGGAAACTGCCGGAAATAACCGCAATTTGTTGGCAATCGGCCCTCGCGCGTGAGCGGCTGATGGCTTATCTGATCGCACGGCAAAAACGAAGGATGGGGCAGGTCGGAGCGAATCCGGCGGTGCCCCGGCTTGCTTTCGACACAGATGTCAGGACCCCGGTCGGAGACGGATGATGAGCACGAGCCAGGACAACAAGCAGCTGCTGCACCTTGTGATCGGCGGCGAGCTGAGCTCGCTCGACGGAGTCGAGTTCAAGGATCTCTCCAAGCTCGACATCGTCGGCGTCTACCCCAATTATGCAGCAGCCCACGCTGCCTGGAAGGCCAAGGCTCAGCAGACCGTCGACCAGGCCCAGACCCGCTATTTCGTCGTCCACCTGCACCGCCTGCTCGATCCGTCGACGGCTCAAAGCTGATCCGAAAGGCGCCGTAGTCCGGTTCGATGGGATTTTCGCTGCTCAAGACGAAGTTCGCGCAGGAGGCGCTCGGGCGCAGCCTCGCCTACTATCTGCGTCTGGTCAGGCGCACGAACCGCTTCGTCGTCGAGCCGGCCGACGTCTATGAGCGCGTGCGCGGCGAGCTGCCGCTGATCATCGCGATGTGGCATGGCCAGCACGTGATGATCCCGTTCGCCCGGCCAGAGTGGATGCCGTCCTGCTCGCTGGTCTCGCGCCATGGCGATGGCGGCTTCAACGCAGTGGCGCTGCGCGAGCTCGGCATCGGTGCGATCCGCGGCTCGGGCGCCTCTGGCAAGAAGGTGCGCGAGAAAGGCGGCGCGCCGGCCTTCCTCGCCATGGTCCGCCGGCTAGCGGCCGGCGACACCATGGTGCTGACTGCCGACATCCCCAAGCGGGCCCGGGTCTGCGGGCCCGGCATCGTCCAGCTGGCGCGTGCCTCGGGCCGGCCGAT
Organism: Allobosea sp.; assembly: GCA_024231975.1. Lineage (GTDB taxonomy): Bacteria > Pseudomonadota > Alphaproteobacteria > Rhizobiales > Beijerinckiaceae > Allobosea. The sequence goes on along the minus strand of JAAEQB010000109.1, from coordinate 184,994 downwards.
CCATCCGATCGCGGTGGTGACCAGCCGGCGGATCGATTTCAACAGCTGGGACCGCGCCTCGATCGGCCTGCCTTTCGGGCGCGGCGCCATCGTCGTCGGCGATCCCGTCCGCGTCGCGCGCGATGCCGACGAAGCGACCTGCGAGGCGGCGCGGCTCGCCGTCCAGGCCGGGCTCGACGCCGTGCACGAGCGCGCCTATGCGCTGATCGGCGCGCGCGATCCCGGCGCCGGCCTGCGCGAGGCCCAGGCTGCCAAAGCGGCCGCGGCAAAGGCCGAGGCCGCATGAGCCGCAGCTTCATCGTCCAGGCCTATCGCACGCTCTCGGCTCTGCTCGAGCCGGCCGCCGCGGCCCTGCTGCTCTGGCGGCGCCGGCGCGGCAAAGAAGACCCCGTGCGCCTCTCCGAGCGGCGCGGCTATCCCAGCGCCGAGCGTCCGGACAAGACGCTGGTCTGGCTGCATGGCGCCAGCGTCGGCGAAACAGTGACGCTGCTGCCGCTGATCGAGCGGCTGCAGCGGCGCGGGCTCGCCGTGCTGGTGACCTCGGGCACGGTGACCTCGGCGCGGCTGCTGGCGCAACGCCTGCCGGCCGGGGCGATCCACCAGTTCCTGCCGCTCGACGTGCCGCGCTATATGCGCCGCTTCCTCGACCATTGGCGGCCGGACCTCGCCCTGATCTGCGAATCCGAGATCTGGCCGAACCTGATGATCGAGTCCGGCAAGCGCGGTGTGCCGCTCGTGCTGATCAACGCGCGGATGTCTGAGCGTTCCTTCCGGCGCTGGTACAAGTTCCCGCAGACCTCGCGCCATCTGCTCTCCGGCTTCGATCGTTGCCTGGCGCAGTCGCAGGAGGACGGGCAGCGCCTCGCCCAGCTCGGCGCGCCGCGCGTCAGCATCGCCGGCAACCTGAAATTCGACGTCCCCGCCCCGCCTGCCGATCCCAACACGCTGGCCCTGCTCGACGGCCTCGCCGCCGGCCGGCCGGTCTGGGTCGCCGCCTCGACCCATCCGGGCGAGGAGGAGGACGTGCTCGCCGCCCATCTCGGCGTCAGGGCGCATCTGCCCAAGCTCCTCACCATCGTCGTGCCGCGCCATCCCGATCGCGGCGGCGAGGTCGAGGCGCTCGCCCAGGCCAACGGCGTTTCCAGCGCTCGCCGCTCGCTCGGCCACCTGCCCGAGCGCGACATCGACTTCTACATCGCCGACACGCTCGGCGATCTCGGTCTGTTCTACCGGCTGGCGCCGGTCGCCTTCATCGGCGGCTCGCTCGCGCCGATCGGAGGCCACAACCCGATCGAGCCGGCCAAGCTCGGCTGCGCCCTGCTGCACGGCCCGCTCGTCCATAAATCGGCCGACCTCTTCGCCGCCTTCGACGCCGGCGGCGGCGCCATCCAGGTCGCCGACCGGCAGGAACTAGCCCAGGGAGTACATCGCTGGCTCAGCGACCCAGCAGCCGCGCGCCAGGCCGCCCGGGCCGCGGCCCGCACCAGCACGGAGCTCAGCGGTGCGCTCGACCGCACGGTCCAGGCGATCGAGCCGCTGCTGCTGCGCGCCACCATCGGCCAGCGCGAGAGCGTGGACTGATGCGCGCCCCGGGCTTCTGGTGGCGCTCGTCGCCATCCGCCCTCGCCCGGCTGCTGCAACCGCTCGGGGCTCTCTATGGCGCGATCACGCTGAAGCGGATGCGCCGCCCTGGCGCCAAGGCCGGCATTCCGGTGATCTGCGTCGGCAATTTCGTCGCCGGCGGCGCCGGCAAGACGCCGACCACGCTGGCGCTCGCCTCCAGGCTCGCGGCGATGGGCGAGACGCCCTTTGCCCTGACACGCGGCTATGGCGGCACGCTCTCCGGTCCGCTGCGCGTTGACCCGAGTCGGCACAGCGCGGCGGATGTCGGCGACGAGCCGCTGCTGCTGGCCGCGCGCCTGCCGACCATCGTCGCCCGCGAGCGGCCAGCCGGCGCGGCGCTTGCGCGCGAAGCCGGCGCTGGCCTCGTCCTCATGGATGACGGTCTGCAGAATCCCTCGCTGCGCAAGGATCTGCGCCTCGCCGTTGTCGACGGGACGGTCGGCGTCGGTAACGGGCTGTCACTGCCAGCCGGGCCGTTGCGTGCGCCGCTGGCGGGGCAATTCGAGTGGATCGATGCGCTCGTCGTCATCGGAGAGGGAGCGGCGGGCGAGCAAGTCGCCGTTCAAGCACTGACTGTCGGCAAGCGCGTGCTGCGAGCTCGCCTGATGCCACCGGCCGATGTCCAAGCCGAGATCGCTAACCTGCCGGTGCTGGCTGTCTCGGGGATCGGCCGGCCGGAAAAATTCGCAGCGACACTGCGCGCCGCCGGCGCCCAGCTCCTCGGCGAGCACGCCTTTGGCGACCATCACGCCTATACGGCGAGCGAGGTCGCAGCGCTGATCGCCGAGGCGAAGGCGAAATCCTGCTGCATCGCCGTCACCGAGAAGGACATGGTCAAGCTGGCGCCGCTCTGGCCGGCGGCGGAGCGCTCGCTCCTGCTCTGCGTGCCGGTTACGCTCGCCTTCGAGGACGAGGCGGCGCTCGATGCACTGCTGCTCGGGTGTCTCGCGAAGGCCCGCTCAGGTTCGGCCGGCGCGGCGCACGCGCAATAGCACGGCCTCGGGCGAGGCATAGGCCTCCTGCCAATCGACCGACCAGTAGCGCAGATCCTCGAGCCGGATCGCGGCACCGGTGACGGCGCAGCGGACGAAGGCGCCGGGGCGCACGACCCGGAACTCGCCATGGCCGTAATCGACCAGCGCCTCGGATCCGGAAGGGGGCAGACGTTCGTTGATGTTCATCACGGGGTCGAGCGATCGAGCGGCAGACGATTAGCGTACAGGTTGCAGCTTGAGGCAACCATTTCTGAAACCACGCATTGTTCCAGCATGGTCTTTCTGTGATAGCGTCAGTTGCGATGATGTCCAGCCTGACCCGCGCCACCTTGATGGCGATTGGTCTTGTTTCCCTGCTCGCGGCACCCGCGATCGCGGGCGGCTATGAACGCGTCCGCATTCCGCATGACGACTATCAGCTCGACGGGGTGATGTTCCGCCCGACGGGCCCGGGTCCCTTCCCCGCCGTGGTCGCGCTGCATGGCTGCGGCGGACTGTGGCGTGAACCTGAAAAACTCTCGATGCGGCACAGCGACTGGGGCGAGCGCCTGGCCGAAACCGGGCTGATCGTGCTGATGCCGGACAGCTACGGCTCGCGCGGGCTCGGCTCGCAATGCGGCGTCAAGGATGTCACCATCCGCGCCAGCCGCGAGCGCGTCGGCGACGCGATGGCAGCACGGCGCTGGCTGCAGGAACGCTCCGATGTCCGGCGCGACACGATCGCATTGCTCGGCTGGTCGGGCGGCGGCTCCACCGTCCTCGCCGCGATCCGCAAAGACCGCCGGCCGGCCGACCGCCAGCCGGACTTCGCCCGCGCCGTCGCCTTCTATCCCGGCTGCCGGGCACAGTCGGAATCGCGCAGCTTCGAAGCGAGGCTGCCGACCCTGATCCTGATGGGCGATGCCGACGACTGGACGCCGCCCGCCCCATGCGACTTTCTCACCAAGGCGGCCCGCGCCCGCGGCGAGCCGGTCGAGCTCGTACTCTACCCCGGTGCGGTGCATGATTTCGACCATCCGCGCCTCGACAAGCGCGAGAAGGAAGGCGTCGCCTATTCCGCTTCCGGGACCGGCAAGGTCACCATCGGCACCGACCCGGCCGCGCGCGAGGACGCGATCAAGCGGGTCAAGGCGTTCCTGATGGGCAAGTGACCGGCGGCTTCCGGCCGCCCGTCAGCGCGCCGAAGCCGCGAGCGTCACGGCCGGCCTGTCGCCGAGCAGCGAGCGGGCGATGTCCTGGGCCAGGCAGCCATAGCCGGCATCGCTCATATGGAACCGGTCGCCGGCGAGCGCAGCCATGAAGCCGTCCGCATCGCGCTGATACCAGCCCAGCATCGCCTGATAGCGCGACAGCACCGGGACGGCCTGCGCCCTGGCGACTTCGGCGATCGCATCGACATAGGCACGATAGCGCGCAGTTTCCTTGATGCCGGGATAGAATTGCGGGTCGAGGATGACGAGCCGGGTGCGGGCCTGCTTCGCCGCGGCGATGCCGTCGGTGACGAGATTGCGGAAGGTGCCGAGATCGCCGCCGGTCACGGCATCGTTGGTCCCGACCTGCCAGATCACCAGATCGTAATGGCCATCCCTGAGTGCGGCCTTGAGGCGCGACAAGGTCTGCGGCGCGGTCTCGCCGCCGATACCGGCATTGACCATCTCGACGGGGCGGCCGGAGAGGCCGGTGCGCAGCAGCGTACTGAGTTGGGCCGGATAGGTCTTGTCCTTGCCGCTGGCGCCGATACCTTCGGTCGAGGACGAGCCGATGGCGAGGATACGCAAGGGAGCGCTGCCCTTGCTCCAGCCCGAGGCGAGATCGGCAGCATCGCGGGAGAGCGTCGACGGCCTGCAGACAAATTCGGTCGCATTCGCCTGCTGCACTTGCAGGCCCAGAGGCGCAAGCATGGCAAAGGCACAAGCAAGGCGTATCCGGAAACCGGCGAGCATCAAGGAACATTCCCCCAACCGCTATCATTCAGCGATTAGCCAGCGCTAGCTGAACGCTATCTGAACGGGAGCTGGCTCATCCAAATTGGTGGTGAATGACCGGTTTTCGGAATCTCAGAACAGATCGCCCTGCCTGCTCCCACCGACGGCCTTGCGCGCGGCCTGCCGCGGCGCCTGCGGCGGAGAAGCCCCACCCGGCACGATCGCACCGAAGCTGCCATCGGCGAGCGTGACCTGAATAGCCAATCCAGGCCGCGCGGCCGCGGTGCTGCGCAGCAGATTGCCGTCGCCGTCGCGCACCAGCGCATAGCCCCGCGCCAGCACCGCCTGCGGCCCGAGCGAAGCTGCGAGGGCCCAGACACCGTCGAGTCGGTCGCGCCGGCGCTGAATCTGGCGGGTGAAAGCGGCAACCGCGCGCGCGGCTACAGAATCGAGCCGGTCGCCGGCGCGAGCGATCCGGTCGCGCTCGGCCCGCAGCAGCGCTCCGCGCGCCGCCGCGAGGCGCTTGCCGAGGCCGTCGAGCCGGGCCGCATGCGTCGCGAGCCTTGCGATGGGCGATTGCGCTTGCAGCCGCCGGTCGAGCTGGGCGAGGCGCTGCTCATAAGCGCGGGCATTGCGGGCCAGAGCCGGGCCGAGACGGGCCGCGGCGAGATCGAGCCGCTGACGCGGCGCCGCCAGCAGGGTCTCGGGCGTCGGCAGGGCCCTGGCGAGCGCCCGCAGATCACTGCGCCGACGCTCTGACAGGCGCAGCGTCGCACCGGACAGACGGCGCGAGAGATCCGTCACCTGCACCAGCAATTCGGCCCGCACCGGCACGACCTTCTCGGCCGCGCCGGTCGGCGTCGGAGCACGCAAATCGGCGGCATGATCGATCAGGGTGACGTCGGTCTCATGGCCGACCGCCGAGACCAGCGGGATCAGCGAGGCGGCGGCAGCACGGACCACCGCTTCCTCGTTGAAGCCCATCAGGTCTTCGAGCGAGCCGCCACCGCGCGCGACGATGATCACATCCGGGCGCGGGATGCGGCCGCCTTCGGGAAGCGCATTGAAGCCGGCGATCGCATTGGCGACCTCGGCCGCGCTGCTCTCGCCCTGGACGCGCACCGGCCAGACCAGGACACGACGCGGGAAACGCTCCTCCAGCCGATGCAAGATGTCGCGGATGACGGCGCCTGTCGGCGAGGTGATGACGCCGACGACACCAGGCAGGAAGGGGATGAGCTGCTTGCGGCCGGGATCGAACAGGCCCTCGGCCGCGAGCTTCTTGCGGCGCTCCTCCAGCAGCGCCATCAGCGCGCCGATGCCGGCCGGCTCGAGCGAATCGATGATGATCTGGTAGCTCGACTTGCCGGCGAAGGTGGTGATCTTGCCGGTGGCGATCACCTCGAGGCCTTCCTGGGGCTTCGTCTTCAGCCGGCCGAAGACGCCCTTCCAGATCACCGCGTCGATCTTGGCGTTGGCGTCCTTCAGCGAGAAATAGACATGGCCGGAGCCGACCGGGCCGCGATAGCCAGAGATTTCGCCGCGCACGCGCACGAAGCCGAAGGCATCCTCCAGCGTGCGCTTGAGCGCGCCGGAGAGATCGGAGACCGACCATTCGGGGGCATTGCCGGCGGGCGGAGGCGATTCGCTGTCCATGGATGGTATTTAACGACACCAGGACGCAAGCAGAAGCGTTGCCCCGTCAGCCTGCGGCAGCTATTGCGCCTTCGAGCAAGCGGAGAGATGCGATGAACATTCTTCTGATCGGGTCCGGCGGGCGCGAGCATGCCCTGGCCTGGGCGATCTCGGCCTCCCCGCTCTGCGACAAGCTCTTCATCGCCCCCGGCAATCCCGGCACCGCCCAATGCGGCGAGAATGTCGTGCTCGACATCGCCGACCACCGCGCCGTCGCCGATTTCTGCAGGCTGATGGGTGTCGGCCTCGTCGTGGTCGGGCCGGAAGGCCCGCTGGTCGACGGCATCGTCGACGGTCTCGAAGCTGCGGGTATCAAGACCTTCGGCCCGTCCAAGGCTGCCGCGCAGCTCGAAGGCTCGAAGGCCTTCACCAAGGAGCTCTGCGCCGAATTCGGCATCCCGACTGCGGGTTTCGCCCGCTTCACCGACGAGGTCGCTGCCAAAGCCTACGTCGCCAAGACCGGCGCGCCGCTGGTGATCAAGGCCGACGGGCTCGCCGCCGGCAAGGGCGTCGTCATGGCCGAGACGCTCGAACAGGCCAATGATGCCCTGGCGATGATGTTCTCCGGCGGACTGGGCGCCGCCGGCGCCGAGGTGGTGATCGAGGAATGGATGATCGGCGAGGAAGCCAGCTTCTTCGCGCTCTGCGACGGCAGCCACGCCCTGCCCCTCGCCTCGGCCCAGGACCATAAGCGCGTCGGTGATGGCGACACCGGCCCGAACACCGGTGGCATGGGCGCCTATTCGCCCGCTCCCGTCATGACCAAGGCCCTGGAAGCGCAGGTCATGGCTGAGATCATCCAGCCGACGCTTGCGGGGATGAACCAGCGCGGCATGCCGTTCAAGGGCATCCTCTACGCCGGGCTGATGATCACGGCCGATGGCCCCAAGCTGATCGAATACAACACCCGCTTCGGCGATCCCGAATGCGAGGTGCTGATGCCTCGGCTCAAGAGCGACATCGTCCCGGCCCTGCTCGCCGCGCGCGACGGCGTGCTCAATGCCGTCGACCTGCGCTGGTCGGACGAGGTCGCGCTCACGGTGGTCATGGCAGCGAAGGGCTATCCCGGCACACCGGAGAAGGGCAGCGTCATCAAGGACATCGACAGGGCCGCCGCCGAGAAGGACGTGCTGGTCTTCCATGCCGGCACGCAGTCGAAGGATGGCGAGATCGTCGCCAATGGCGGGCGCGTTCTCAATATCGTCGCGCTCGGAAAGACCGTCAGCGAGGCGCAGGCCAAGGCCTATGCGGCCGTCGACCTGATCGACTGGCCTGGTGGCTTCTGCCGCCGCGACATCGGCTGGCAGGCGGTGAAGCGCGAGCGCGAAGGCTGACAGGGCGATCGGCGCGTTGTATATATCGAACTAGCAATCGATATATACAAGAGGATGCCATGGCCATCCTGATCAAGGATCCCGACGCCGACAGGATCGTGAGAGAGCTCGCCGCTCGGACCGGGGAGACGATCACCGACGCAGTCAAAACGGCAGCTGAGGAACGGCTCGCGCGTCTGCCCAAGCCTCGACAAGGTCGAATCGACATGGAGAAGCTCGAGCGGTTGCTGGCTGAGATCCGGACCTATCGAGTCGATGATCCGAGAACCGACGACGAAATCATCGGCTATGACGAGAACGGCCTGCCCTCGTGACAGCCGACACGATCGTTGTTCACAGCTCAGCCATCGTTGCAATTTTGCTTGAGGAGCCGGAAGCTCGATCGTTCTTGGAACGGTTGAGCTTCAACCCTCGTAATATCTGCTCGGCCATTAGCTTCGTGGAGTGTGTCATGGTGCTTTCGACGCGAGCACCCGGGCTATCTCTGGAGCGCTTCACGCAGTCCCTGTCGGATTTCGCCATCGATATCGCTCCTGTCGATCCAGCCCAGGCCTCAATTGCCGCGCAAGCTTTTCTGCGGTTCGGCAAGGGCCGCCATTCCGCCAAGCTCAACCTCGGCGACTGCTTCTCCTACGCTCTTGCCAAATCCTTGAACGCGCCTCTGCTCTACAAGGGCCAGGATTTCGGCCTGACGAACATCGCCGCGGCCGTACCGTCACAGGAGTAGCGGCCATGACCAATATCGACAGCCTCTTCCCCGGCTTCGAAGCGCGCTGGATCGACGGGCCGGTCGGCAAGATCTTCGCGCGCGTCGGCGGCGAGGGGCCGCCGGTGGTGCTGATCCACGGCTTCCCGCAGACGCATGCCGAATGGCACGAGATGGCGGGTGAGCTCGCCAAGACGCACACCGTCGTCTGCCCGGATTTGCGCGGCTATGGCTGGTCGGCCGCCCCGCATGGCGATGGCGGCAAGGCGCTCTACAGCAAGCGCGGCATGGGCGAGGACATCGTCGCCGCGATGAGCGCGCTCGGCTTCAACCGTTTCGCGGTGATCGGCCATGACCGCGGCGCCCGCGTCGCCTATCGCCTCGCGCTCGACCATCCCGGCCGGGTCGAGCGGCTCGTCCTGCTCGACATCCTGCCGACCGTGTCGATGTGGGAAGGCATGAACGCAGCGCGCGCCATGCAGGTCTATCACTGGACCTTCCTGGCCCAGCCCGAGCCCGTGCCGGAAAAGCTGATCCAGGCCGACCCGGCCGGCTGGCTCGATCACACCATCGCGAGCTGGGCGCGGGCCAAGACAATCGAGGCCTTCCACCCGCTGGCGATGGCCGCCTACACCGAATCCTTCAACGACCCCGCGCGCATCCACACCGCCTGCGAGGATTATCGCGCCGGGGCCACCACCGACATCGAGCACGACAAGGCCGATCTCGGCGCGGGAAAAAAGATCCTCTGCCCCGTGCTGGTGCTCTGGGGCGAGGCTGGCATCCCGGCCAAGGGCGCAAGCCCGCTCGCAATCTGGCGCGAGACCTTCGCGCCGCAGGCGGAGGGCCAGGCGATCGCCAGCGGCCATTTCCTGCCGGAGGAGAATCCGCAGGACACGCTCGCCGCAGTGAAACCTTTCCTTGCAAGGGAGGTTGCCTGAGCGGCTCCCGCACCGCAACATCAGGCCATGACCAGCGTCTCCAGCCCCCTCGCCCGCCTGCCAGATCCGTCCGGGCCCGAGCTCGTCCTCGTGCTCGGCTCGGGCGGCGCGCGCGGGCTCAGCCATATCCCGGTGCTGGAGGCACTCGACGAACTCGGGCTGAAGCCAGCGCTGATCGCCGGCTCGTCGATGGGTGCGATCGTCGGCGCGGCCTATGCCGCCGGTCTTTCCGGCCGCGATCTGCGCGCCCATGTCGAGGCGAGCTTCCGCGACCGGGCCCGGGTGATCGCCCGGCTGCTCGAAGCCCGCATCGGCAAGATCGCCGACCTCTGGCGCGGCGGGCTCGGCAATCCCGTGCTGATCGACGGCGAGCGCCTGCTCGACCTGTTCTGGCCGCAGGCCGTGCCGGATCGCTTCGAGGAGCTCGGCATTCCGTTCCTCAGCGTCGCGACCGACTACCATCTGCATGACGAGGTCGTCATCGGCAGCGGCCCGCTGACGCCGGCCGTCGCCGCCTCGCTGGCGATCCCCGGCCTGATCCGGCCGGTGACGATCGGCGGGCGGGTGCTGATCGATGGCGGCGCGATCAATCCGCTGCCCTATGATCGCCTGCTCGGACCGGGGCGCCTCGTGCTCGCGGTCGACACCAGCGCGCCGGCCACCGTCAGCGACAGCCGCGTGCCAGAGCCGCTGGAAGCGATGGTCGGCGTCTCGCAGATCCTGACGCGGGCGCTGGTCCAGCGCATGATCGAGCGCCAGCCGCCGGATATCCTGATCCGGGCCGGGGGCGAAGGCTTCGGCGGACTCGACTTCTTCCGCTGGCAGGCGATCCTCGAGGCCGCCCAGCCGGCGAAGGACGAGGTCAAGCGGAAGCTGTCAGAGGCGCTGGAGAAGGCGGCGGTAGCCTGAGGCGTCATGCTCGGGCTTGACCCGAGCGTCTCGGAAACCAGTGCCATCTGATCATGAGATTCTCGGGCCTGCGCTTCGCTCCGCCCGAGAATGACGAGGAAGCTCCGGCTCGTCGCAGCGGAAGCCCGGCAAGCCGGTCCTCAGCGCCGCACGCCCCTCCTCCGTCAGAAGGACAGCGCGACTGTCCCTGATTCGCTGCACCCAGCCGGCCTCGAAGCAGCGGCAGGCCAAGGCCGCTGCGAGCGAGCCGGCGAGATGCGGGCGGCGCTCGCTCCAGTCGAGACAAGGACGCAGCGCGGCGCGTTTTCCCTTGCTCGCAGCAGCGGGGTCGACCCCGAGCCCGGCGAACAGCGCGACACCGGAACGCGTCAGCCCATAGCCGCCATCGGCCACGGTGAGATGCCCACCGGCGACGAGCGCATCATGGATGGCGATACCGAGGCGGCCGGCGAAATGGTCATAGCAGGTGCGGGCGCGGGCGAGATCGGCGCCGACGCGTGAAGGCAGGCGCCTCCCATTCGCCTGTCCGCCGGAGAGCACCATCAGCCCCTCCAGAGCCGCGGCGACCTCCGGCCCGGCGAGCCGGTAATAGCGATGGCGGCCCTGCACCGCGACGCCGAGCAGGCCACCCTGCATCAGCTTTGCGAGATGGCCGCTCGCCGTCTGCGGCGCGACGCCGGCGAGGAAGGCGAGCTCCTTCGCCGTCAGCGCGCGCCCGTCCATCAGCGCATGCAGCATGTTGGCGCGGGCGGGATCGCCCATCAGATGGGCGATCTCGGCGAGATAGGGTCCGTGCGTGGCCATGGCGCGACGCCTCCATTGTGGCCGCCATGATGACGTCCGCACTCGCTGAGGCAAGCGAGGACGCTACGGCCAAGACCGTAGTATCCGTCCGCGACAGGACCGGACAGGACTGCAACAAGCGATCCAACGCAATCGACCGACAGGGCCGGCAGGATCATGGACCAGACGACGCTCCTCACCTTCATCGCCGCGACCTTCGTGCTCGCCGGCTTCGTCAAGGGCGTGATCGGGCTCGGCCTGCCGACGATCGCGGTCGGCGTGCTCGGCGTGGTGATGGCGCCGGCCCAGGCCGCGGCGCTGCTGGTCATCCCCAACCTCGTCACCAATAGCTGGCAGCTGACCGGGCCGAAGCTCAGGGCCATCATCGCGCGGCTCTGGCCGATGCTGGCCGGAACCTGCGTCGGCACCTGGGCTGGTGCCGGCTTGCTGGAGAAGGCCAAGGACGGCTCGGCGACGCTCTGGCTCGGTATCGCGCTGGTGCTCTACGCGCTGGTCGGGCTGAAGGCCGCCAAGCTGCGCGTGCCCGAGAAGGCCGAGATCTGGCTCGGCCCGCTGGTCGGCGTCATCACCGGCGCCGCCACCGCCGCGACCGGCGTCTTCGTGCTGCCGGCCGTGCCCTATCTGCAGGCGCTCGGCTTCGACAAGGACGAGCTGGTGCAGGCGCTCGGCCTCTCCTTCATCGTCTCGACGATCGCCCTGTCCTTCGGGCTGGTCGGCGCCGGCGCGCTCGATCTCAAGGTCGCCGGCGCCTCATTGCTGGCGCTCCTGCCGGCGCTGGCCGGGATGTGGTTCGGCCAGGCGATCCGGCAGCGCATCTCGGCCGCGACCTTCAAGCTCTGCTTCTTCGCCGGGCTGCTGGCACTGGGCGGCTATCTGATCGCCCGGACGGTGCTCTGAGCTAGCGGCCACGCCCTGCATAGGCCAGCCGGCGGCTGCGCTTGTGGCCATACCAGGCGATCTCGCGGTCGCCGACATCGACATGGACGAGTCCGTTCGAATAGGAGCCGACGCCGCCGACGGCTTCGATCTTCTTGGCGACCGCCGCGGCGTTCCGCGGCGAGGTGGCGAGCGGGCGGAAATCGATGGCGTTGCCGCGATAGTGCTGGGAGTTGCGGGCGTGGCGGCCGCCGCAGGTCGAGGTGATCTGGATCGGGCCGATTTTCGCGGTGAGTTCCTTGATCATGCCGAGGGTTTCCGGCTTGAGGCAACCGAGCCCCTTCACTTGCGGCTGGAACGAGATCATCGCGAGATGGGTATCGGCGGCGAAGGAGGGGGACACAGACCAACAGGCCGCAGACAGCGCAGCCAACGCAACTTTACGCATAATGGAGAAATACCGATCTTGGGGAATGGGAGGCTCAAGCCACCATTCCTTGGTCTGGCTGAGCAGTGCAGCGGCGACCTACGGAGGATAAAAGGCAAAAGCAAGGCAGCTTACGAGATGCATCCGAGACCGGATCAGTCCTGTATTCTGCCTACACCATCAGGACTAAGCCCATCGAACTAACCAATCGGCTAAATACTTTGATTTTTATCTATGCCTCGATCCACCCTATACGATAAACGATTGAACCATTACATATAAATGCAGTTTTGACGGGAACCGCCGAAGCATTTATCCAGCCGGCCGGAGTTCGCCGCGACCGCGCGGCCCTCGGATCGTCTTTCGCGGCTACAGCCCGAATGCCGAGGGGTAGCTGACCGAGCCCTGCTTCCCCGCCAGGGCTCCCGGCATGAGCTCCAGCGCCATGAAGGCCTCACCTGAGAAGGGCGAAGCGAGATTTTGCGCCAGCGCCGCCGAGAAGCCGAAGCGGGGATAGTAGCCGGGATGCCCGAGCACGATCACGGCCGCGGCCCCAGCGGCCCGTGCCTCATCGAGTGCCGCCGCGATCAGCCGGCCGCCGATACCCTGCTTCTGCAGCACCGGCCGCACCGCCATCGGTGCCAGCGCCAGGGCCTTCACCATGCGGCCGTCCAGCATCGTCGGCAGCCAGCTCAGCAGGATATGGCCGCTGATCGCGCCGCCCTGTTCCGCAATTAGCTCGACGGCAACGAGGCCGTCACGGCGCAGACGCTCGACGATGCCGACCTCGTCCTCGCCATCGAAGGCGGCGCGGTTGAGCGCGGCGATGGCTTGTGCATCGACCGGGCTCGCAGCTCGGATCATCTCCGCCATCAGCGCTTCCCCCGGAAGAAATCACGTAGCAAGTCCGCCGCCTCGCGCTCGCTCAGGCCGCCATAGACCTCCGGCGCATGATGGCAGGTGGGGCTGGAATAGAGCCTGACGCCGTTCTCGACCGCGCCGCCCTTCGGATCCGAGGCCGCGAAATAGAGCCGCCTGATCCGGGCGAAGGAGATTGCCGCGGCGCACATCGGGCAGGGTTCAAGCGTGACATAGAGATCGCAATCGATCAGCCGCTCGGACTGGATCGCCTCGCAAGCGATCCGGATCGCCAGCGTCTCGGCGTGCGCCGTCGGGTCCTTCAGCTCGAGCGTGCGGTTGCCGGCGCTGGCCAGCACCTCACCACCCCGGACGATCACCGCTCCGACCGGCACCTCGCCGCGCTCCGCCGCGGCACGCGCCTCGGTGAGCGCCAGTGCCATCGGCGCCGTCACCATGTCGTCCGAACCGCCCGCATCGCTCGATCCCATCGAACCCCATCATTGCCGCTCGCAGCGGGCGAAAGCGCCTGCTACAAGCGCCGGCTAATACCAGATTCAAGAGCCGCTGCCGTCCCGGATCGCTTCGCAACCCGGTCCGCGATGATCCGGCTTCAGGAGCCACCATGAGCGACGACAACAACCAGAAAAGCCGCGGCCCGCGCAAGGGCGGCGGAACCGGCGGCCGCGGCGGCGGGCGCGATGGCGGCCCGGGACGCGGAGGCCCCGGCGGCCGGCCGCCCGGGCGTGGCGGCAAGCCCCCCTTCCGCTCGCGCGATGGCGAGGAGCGGCCCCGGCGCGCACCGCCTGAAGGCGCCGAGCGCCGCAGCGATGGCGAGCGCCCGGCGCGCCGCTTCGAGAAGAAGCCATTTGGCGAGCGGCCGAGCGGCGAGCGGTCGCCGCGCGAGGGGGGCGAGCGGCCATTCCGCGACCGTGGCGGCGAAGACCGTCGTAGCAGCCGCCCTCCCCGCGATGGTGACAGGCCTCGCGGCGACAGGCCCGGCGGCTTCGGGCGTCCTCCCCGGGACGGCGCAGCGTCACGCCCCCCGCGCGATGGAGATCGTCCCTTCCGTGGGCGCGGCGACGACGAGCGCCGTGCAGCACGCCCCGCGCGCGACGGCGGCGAGCGGCCCTTCCGCCAGCGCGACGGCGAGGAGCGTCGGCCGCCGCGGGATCGCGGCGATGAGCGTGGCCGCAGCGAGCGCCCTTTCCGCGAGCGCAGCGGCAGCGGTGAGCGGCCTGCCCGGCCGCCGCGCCGCGAGGAGCGTGGCGAGGGCCGCGGCTTCGGCGGCGGCAAGCGTTTCGACGCGCCGCGCGGCAGCAACCCGACGCGCACTCGCCCTGATCGGGCGCACCGCAACGCCGCCGAGATCGCCGAGGCCGTCTCGGCTCCGGCCGCGCCGCAGGAGCCGGAGCGCATCGCCAAGGTGATGGCCCGCGCCGGCGTCGCCTCGCGCCGCGACAGCGAGGCGCTGATCGCCGAAGGCCGCGTCAGCGTCAACGGCAAGGTGATCGAGAGCCCGGCGCTCGACATCGGCCCGAACGACGTCGTGCTGGTCGATGGCGAGCCCTTGCCGGCGCGCGAGCGCACAAGGCTCTGGTTCTACCACAAGCCGCGTGGCCTGGTGACGACCAACCATGATCCGGAGGGGCGCCCGACCGTATTCGACGCGCTGCCGGAGGACCTGCCGCGCGTGCTCTCGGTCGGCCGGCTAGACATCAACACCGAAGGCCTGCTGCTGCTGACCAATGATGGCGGGCTGGCGCGCATGCTGGAGCTGCCGGAGACCGGCTGGCTCAGGCGCTATCGCGTCCGTGCCTTCGGCCAGGTCAACCAGGCCCAGCTCGATACGCTGAAAGGCGGCGTCACCATCGACGGCGTCCAGTATGGCCCGGTCATCGCCCAGTTCGAGCGCGAGCAGGGTTCGAACACCTGGCTCACCGTCGATCTGCGCGAGGGCAAGAACCGCGAGGTCAAGACGGTCCTTGAGCATCTCGGCCTGCAGGTGAACCGGCTGATCCGGGTCTCCTTCGGCCCGTTCCAGCTCGGCGACCTGCCCGAGGGCGAGGCCGAGGAGGTGCGTTCCAAGGTGCTGAAGGACCAGCTCGGCACCGAGTTGATGGCCAAGGCCGGCGTCGATTTCGACTCGCCACGGCGCGACGAGACCCGATCAGACGACAGGCCCGCGCGCGGCAGAGCCGCCCCCGCCGGCGACGACCGGCCGCGCCGTCGTCCGCGCGAGGACCGGGCCGAGCGCGCCGAAGAGGCCCGCCCGCTGCGTGGCGACAAGCCATGGACGCGCGGCGTCTGGCGCGATGTCGAGGCCGAGCCGCAGCGCGAGCGCAAGGCGCCGCCGCGCCGCGGCGCCGATCCCAAGGAAGAGCGCCAGGCCCGCGAGGCCACCGGCGCCGTCACGCGCGTGCGCGACAAGGCGATCGCCGATCCGAAGGGCCGGCGCGTCAAGGTCGAGCGCATCGCCGCCAAGCCGAAGGACGAGCCGCGCGAGGAGCGGCCGGCGCGTGCTCCGCGCAGCGAGCGCCCGAGCCGGGCGCCGCGTGAAGAGAGCTTCGGCCGCGATCGCGGCGGCGAGGCGCCCTGGCGCGGCAGCGGCGACTGGGCCGACAAGCCGCCGCGTGGCAAGCGCCCACCTAGCGGCGGCGGGACAGATGACCGCCCGTCCCGCCCCTTCCGCAGCAAACCGGCCGGTGACCGGCCGGGTGGCGATCGTCCCGGCGGGCGCGGCCCGCGTCCCGGTGGCAGTGGCAGGCCGCCGCGCTCCGGTCCGCCGCGTTCGGGCGGCGGTGGTCGCCGCGGGTAAGGTTTAGCCCATGCGCATCGTCGGAGGGCGCTTCGGCGGCCGGTCTCTCGCCAGCCCGAAGCCGGGCATTGGCGCGATCCGGCCAACCTCGGATCGCCTGCGGGAATCGCTGTTCAACGTGCTGGCGCATGGCCATGGCGATGCGACCGACGGGGCGCGCGTGCTCGACCTCTTCGCCGGCACCGGCGCGATGGCGTTCGAGGCGCTCTCGCGCGGCGCCGCCTTCGCGCTCCTGGTCGATGACGGGGCCGAGGCGCGCGGGCTGATCCGCGAGAACCAGATGGCGCTGGGCCTCGCCGGCTATAGCCGGATCTTCCGCCGCGATGCGACCAGGCTCGGCCCGATCACCGGCATGGCCCCGTTCAACCTCGTCTTCTGCGACCCGCCCTATCGCAAGGGCCTTGGCGAGAAAGCGCTTGCCTCGGCGCGCGAGGGCGGCTGGTTGGCGAGCGATGCGCTGATGGTGCTGGAAGAAGCCGCCGACGTGGAGATCGCGTTGCCGGACGGCTTCGAGGAACTCGACCGGCGCGATTATGGCGAGACGCAGGTGCGGTTTCTGAAGGCGGTGTGAGTTTCCCCGTCATTGCGAGGAGCGCAGCGACGAAGCAATCCAGGGGCGGCAGCGCTCTACGTCTTCCTGGATTGCTTCGCTGCGCTCGCAATGACGAAAAACGTCAGCCGGCCAAATCCTCATACAGATCGCGCCAATTCGGATTCATAGCCTCGACCAGCGCCAGCTTCTTCGCACGGGAACCGCCCTTGAGCTGCTTCTCGCGGCCAATCGCTTCGTCCATACGCTCGTGACTTTCGTACCAGACGAGGAGCTTGCAGCCATATCGGTTGGTGAAACCCGGCGTCAGGCCCTCACGATGCTGCCAGACACGCTCGGGCAGGTTCGAAGTCACGCCGACATAGAGCGTTCCGTTGCGCCTACTCGCCATTATGTAGACGGCCGGTTCACGCATGCTCGTTTCTCGGCTCCCCACCTCAGGAGATTGATAGCCGTCATTGCGAGCGCAGCGAAGCAATCTAGGGCGGCAGCGCTCTACGTCCCCCTGGATTGCTTCGTCGCTGCGCTCCTCGCAATGACGGGTAGCGCTACCTCCTCCCGAACAGCTTCTCGATATCGCTGAGCTTCAGCTCGACATAGGTCGGCCGGCCGTGATTGCATTGGCCGGAATTCGGCGTCGCTTCCATCTCGCGCAGGAGCGCGTCCATCTCCTCCGGCCGCAGGCGGCGGCCGGCGCGGACCGAGTTGTGGCAGGCCATCGTCGCCAGTACATGGTCGAGCCGGCGCTCCAGCGAACCGGCATCGCCATGCTCGGCGAGCGCATCGGCGACGTCGCGGACGATGCCCTGGAGGTCGCCGCCGGCGACCGCGGCCGGCGCCTCGCGCACCAGCACGGCGCCGGGGCCGAAGCTCTCGATGACCAGGCCGAGCGAGGCAAGATCGGCAGCGGCGGCATTGAGCCGATCGGCATCGACCGGATCGAGCTCGACCACCTCGGGCAGCAGCATGGGCTGGCGGGCGATGCCGGCCTTGGCGCGCTCGGCCTTGAGGCGCTCATAGACCAGCCGCTCATGCGCGGCGTGCTGGTCGACGATCACCATGCCGTCGCGGGTCTGGGCGACGATATAGGTGCCGTGGACCTGGGCGCGGGCCGCGCCGAGCGGCCGGTCGAGCGCATCCTGCGGCGGCTCGGCGAGATGGGCTCTCGCATCGGCCGAGGGCATGGCGAGATCGGCGAAACCGGCCTGCAGCGGCTGGCTGGTGGCTTCGGGCATGCGCCAGTCGGCGACGCTGCTGAAATTCGGGCGCTGGATCGTGGCCGGACCGCCATTGCCGAAGCCGCCTGAGAAGACCGCGCGGAAGGCGTCGAGCGTGCGGGCGCCGCCGGTGGTGGTGGCGCGGTGGCCGGCACCGGCAAGCGCCGCCTTGAGACTGGAGACCACGAGGCCGCGCACCAAAGCCGGATCGCGGAAGCGGACCTCGCTCTTGGCCGGGTGGACGTTGACATCGACCACGGCGGGATCGCAGAGCACGTCGAGATAGAGCACCGGATGCCGGTCGGAGGGCACGACGTCGGCATAGGCGCCGCGCACCGCCGAGAGCAGCAGCTTGTCGCGCACCGGGCGGCCATTGACCGCCATGTGGACGCCGGCCGAGGTGCCGCGATGGAAGGTCGGCAGCCCGGCGAAGCCGGAGAGCCGGACGCCCTCGCGTTCGGTCTCGACGGCGAGCGCATTCTCCGGGAAGTCGCGCCCGAGCGCGCGGCCGAGGCGGCGCAGATGACCGTCATTGCCGATCGGCTCGGCCGGCCAGTCGAAGGCGCCGGCATGCTCGCCCTCGAGCGAGAAGCGGACCTCGGGATGGGCGATGGCAAGCCGCCGCAGCATGTCGGAGACGGCCTGCGCCTCGGCCCGGTCGCTCTTCAGGAATTTCAGGCGGGCCGGGGTGAAGATGAAGAGGTCGCTGACCTCGATGCGGGTACCGGGTGCCGCCGCCGCCGGCCTGACCGCGCCCTTGGCGCCGGCCTCGACCACGAGAGCACAGCCTTGTGCCGCATCGCGCTGCCGGGTGGTGATCGAGAGCCGCGCCACCGAGCCGATCGAGGGCAAGGCCTCGCCGCGAAAGCCGAGCGAGCGGATGGCGAAGAGGTCGCCATCGGGGAGCTTGGAGGTGGCGTGGCGCTCGACGCAGAGGGCAAGATCCTCCGGGCTCATGCCGATGCCGTCATCGACGACGCGGATCAATTCGCGCCCGCCGGCCCGGATGGTGACGGCGATGCTGGTGGCGCCGGCATCGATCGCATTCTCGACCAGTTCCTTCACCGCCGCGGCCGGGCGCTCGATCACCTCGCCGGCGGCGATGCGATCGACCAGGACGGGATCGAGACGGCGAATGCTCACGAGCGCTCCTCAGCCGGGAGCGTCAGACCAGCCCGACCGGCCGGCCGACGGCCTGGACGAGCAGCTTGCCCTCGCCGAACAGGCGCTGGGCGACGCGCCGGACATCGGCGAGCGTGACCGCGGCGAAGCGCTGGTTGCGCGTCTCGACGAAATCAGGCTGCTCGCCGCGGATGGCGAGGCCGAGCAGTTCGCCGGCGATTTTGGGCGAGGTGTCGAAGCGCAGCGAATAGGAGCCGATCAGATAGCGCTTGGCTTCCTCGACCTCGTGCTCGCTCGGGCCTTCGCTGACGAGCTTGGCAATCTCCTCGCGGATCACGGACATGGATTCGGCGACGCGATCGTTGCGGGTCGAGGTGCCGCCGACGAGGAAGCCGCTCTGGCGCAAGGGGATCAGGCTGGACGAGACGCCGTAGGCGAGGCCACGCTTCTCGCGGACTTCCATGAACAGGCGCGAGGTGAAGGCCGAGCCGCCGAGGATATGGTTCAGCACGGTCGCGGCGATGAAGTCGGGATCGTCCCACATCAGGCCGGGGCCGACGAAGCGCAGCACCGTCTGCGGCACGTCGAGATCGACGATATGGGTCTGGCCGAGCCCTGCGACCGGCAAAGGTGCGGTCGGCTCGACGCGCGGCGTCCCGGCCGGCAGCGTGCCGAAGAGAGCATCGAGCCGCGCGGACAGTTCACTCGCAGTGATGTCGCCGACCGCGACCACCTTCAGCCCGCCGCGGGTGAAGAGGCCCTGCGTCAGCGCCTTCAGCGCCGCAGGCTCGATCCCGCCGACGCTGGCGACATCGCCGCGCTCGGGCCGGCCATAGGGGTGGCCGGGGAAGGCCGCGGCGAAGAGCGCGTTGCGGCACATCACGTCAGGGTTCTGGGCCTGGCGCTGCAAGCCGGCGATCACCTGCGCTTTCACCCGCGCCACCGCATCGGCGTCGAAGCGCGGCGCGTTGAGGGCGAGGCCGAGCAACTCGAAGGCGACCTCGCGATGCTGCGACAGGGTCTGCAGCTGGCCGTGGAAGTCGTCGCGGCGGGCGTCGAAGGAGAGGTTGATGGCGTAGTCGGCAAGGCGGCCCTGGAAGGCCTCGGCGTCAAGGTCGCCAGCACCCTCGTCGAGCAGGCCGGAGACGAGGTTGGCGCTGCCGGCGGCATCGGCCGGGTCGCGGTTGGCGCCCCCGTCGAAGGCGAAGTCGAGGGCGAGCAGCGGTAGGCTGTGCTCCTCGACAAGCCAGGCCTCGACTCCGCAGGCGGCGGTGATGCGCTGGACGGCGAGCGAGGGACCGGGAGCGGTGGTGGCGGGAGCAAGGGAAGGGTTCATCGGCAATCCTCGACGGCAGGCCAGGACCTGCCCGTAATGGCTTATGGCGCTATGTCAGGCGGCGGCGGGCAGGAGCAGACCGGTGACCGAGCGATCGGGCTTGAGGTAGCGCCGGACCGATTCGGTGACCTGCTCGCGCGTCACCGCCTCGATGCGCTGCGGCCAGAGCAGCACGTCCTCGACGCTCTCGCCGACGGCGAGCGCCGAGCCGAAGATGCGGGCGAGCGAGGACTGGCTGTCGCGGGCGAAGACCGTCTCGGCGACGAGGCGGGTGCGGGCGCGGGCGAGCTCCAGCTCGGTCGGTCCCTCGGCGATGAAGGCGGCGAGCGCGGCATCGAGCCCGGTTTCGAGCGCCGCCATCTCGACGCCCGGGCGCGGGCTGACCGAGAGCTGGAAGGCGGAGCGATCGACCATCGAGCCCATGAAATAGGCGCCGGCGCCGGCGGCCAGCTCCTGCTCGACGCAGAGCTTGCGATAGAGCCGCGAGGTCGTGCCGCCGCCGAGGATCTCGGCGGCGAGTTCGAGCGCGAAGGCTTCCTCGCGCTGATCAGAGACATAGGTCGGCGCCAGCCAGGCGCGGCGCAAAGAGGGCTGCTGCACGCGCGGATCGGAGAGCGCGACACGGCGGGCGGCGCGCGGCTCGGGCTCGGCCGGGCGCTTGCGACGGGGCGCCTCGCCATGGGCGGGGATCACTCCATAGGTCTCCTGGGCGAGGCGCAGCACCGCGTCCGGCTCGACATCGCCGGCGACGACCAGGATGGCGTTCTCGGGCGTATAGAAGCGCTGGTAGTAGGCAAAGGCGTCGTCGCGCGAGAGCTCCTCGATCTCATGCTCCCAGCCGATGATCGGCGTGCCATAGGGATGGTGGGCATAGAGCGCGCTGGAGAACTCCTCGCCGAGCTGAGCGGCAGGATCGGCATCGACGCGCATGCGCCGCTCTTCCAGCACCACGTCGCGCTCGGGCGCGACCACGCTCTCGTCGAAGGCGAGGCCGGTCATCCGGTCGGCCTCGTAGTCCATCATCGCGCGCAAGTGCTCCTTCGGCACGCGCTGGAAATAGGCGGTGTAGTCATAGGAGGTGAAGGCGTTCTCCTGGCCGCCATAGCTGGCGACGATCTTCGAGAACTCCCCGGCCGGCCATTTCGCCGTGCCCTTGAACATCAGATGCTCAAGGAAATGGGCGATGCCCGACTTGCCCGCCGGATCGTCGCCGGAGCCGTTGCGGTACCAGACCATATGGGTGACGACGGGCGCACGATGGTCGGGCGCGACCACGATCTGAAGCCCATTGGCAAGCCGGAAGGATTCGACCGGGCTGGCTACATTGGCGGGTGACGTCTGGCCAGTCGGGGTATGGACCGTCATGAGCGGCGAAGGCTCCAGCACGATTGAGGGGTCAAGACGCAATCCGGCCCGGGCCCGCAGGGACCCGAGCCGGATGAAGCTCGATCATAGATAAGGCGTGCGGCGACGGGAAACCATCCCCTCGCGGCAACGAAGCGCTTACTGATACACCTTCTGGCCGGTGAGGTACTCGCGCTGGCCGACCGCCTGCTTGTCCTCCTGCGGGCCGGACGCGCCCGGACCGAGTGCCGCAGTGCCGGCGGGGCGGCGATAGCCGGTCGGCGGCTCGTGCAGATAGCGGCGGGCGGGCTCGGTGCCGTAGGCGACACTCGCCTCATCGGTCTGCGACTGGCGGGCCGCCATCTCGCGGCCGACGCGGATCGGCTGGATCTGGTTGTTGTAGTTGTTGTGGTCCGCGACGATACCTTCCGGCCCGTTCGTACGGCCGGTGACGCGGCCGCGGCGCAGTTCTTCCTGCGACATCAGCGGCCGGGTGTTGGCGCGATAGCTCTCGGTGTTCTGGAACAGGATGTTGGAGCTGTCGCGCTCGGCCTTGCGGCGGGCGACATCCGGATCGTCAGGCCAGGCGGCGCTGCGATGGGCGCCGGCTTCCTGCGGCTTCGGCAAGGTGGAGGACGGCGGCACGACGAGGGGCGCGCGCTGCTTGTACTCGATATCCGCCTTGCTGCTGCCGAAGAGGCCCGAGCCCTCGACCAGATTCTTGAAGAGCATGCCTTCCTGGGCGAAAGCAGGGGTCGTCGCCAGCAACAGGCTGCTGGCGAGCAGCATGCGCGAAGCGCGGATCCGATAAGCCATCTCACCTCTCCATACCAATACCTGCCACGTCATTGAACGAGCGACGCGGCAAAAGCATGGCGGGCCTTTTAACCCATATCCGGCAAAATCGGGAGCCCTTTTGCTGATTTGCCGTAAATGAGCTGTGGCCGGCCTGTTTGCGGGCGCCTCGCAGGCGCGCTCAAGCCGCCTTGGACCGGCCCGCGCCCGGCCTCACCGACTCCCAGAGCAGGCCGAGCACGCCGAAGACGATCGCCGCGTCGGCGATGTTGAAAATGTACCAGCTGAAGCTGCCGACATGAAAGTGCACGAAGTCGACGACGGCGCCGTAGACCATGCGGTCGAGCCCGTTGCCGAGCGCGCCGCCGATGATGAGTGCGAGGCTCACCACGGTGAGCCTGTCGTCGCTGCGCCACATCCAACGCCAGAGCCAGATCGCCGCGACGATGGAGAGTACGACCAGCGCCCAGCGGCCGATATCGGTCGACTGCTGGAACAGGCCGTAGGAGATGCCGCGGTTCCAGGCGAGCACGATCTCCAGGAAGGAGGCGAGCTGGAACGGCCCCTCCTCAGCCAATCTCAGGCCGAAGAGCAGCCAGAGCTTCAGCGCCTGATCGAACACGAAGGTGAGCGCGACGATCCAGACGCCGAGGCGGCGCAGCGATGGCGTCTGCGCACTCACGCGGCGCGCCCGAGCTCGCGCAGCGCCTTGGCGTCGCGCGGCGTCACCTCGGGGAAGCCGGGCTCGGCCGTCGCCGGGTCGAAATACTTCCAGGAGCGGGCGCATTTGATGCCGGAGGCGCGCGCCGGCACCACGGCGACGCCGGGCACGTCCGGCAAGCGGAAGGCCTCGGCCGGCCCCTCCCCGTCCGCGATCCGCGCACCGGAGGTGATGCAGATCTCGGCGAGATCGAGCCCGCTCAGCGCTGCGCGCAAATCGGGGTCGGCGATGTGGACGACCGGCGCGGCTTCCAGCGAGGAGCCGATCCGCTTTCCGGCGCGCTCCAGTTCGAGAGCCCCGGTGACGACACGGCGCACGCGGCGGACCTTGGCCCAGCGCTCGGCCAGCTCGGGATCGAGCCAGGCACCGTCAGCCTTGGCGAAGAGCTCGAGATGGACCGAGCCGTCGCCCTCCTTCACCTGCGGATAGCGATCGAGCCAGGCTTCCTCGGCGGTGAAGACCAGGATCGGCGCGAGCCAGGTCGTCAGGCAGCGGAAGAGATGGTCGACGACGGTGAGCGCGCTCTTGCGGACATGGCTCGAGCGCGGATCGCAATAGAGCGCGTCCTTGCGCACGTCGAAATAGAAGGCCGAGAGCTCAGTGTTCATGAACTGCGAAAGCAGGTTCACCACCTTCTTGTAGTCGTAGGTGCGGTAGGCCTCCTCGACCTGCGGGCCGAGTTCGGCGAGACGGTGCAGCATCAGCCGCTCCAGCTCCGGCATCGAGGCCGGATCGGAGACGCGGATCGCCTCGTCGAAATGCGCCAGCGTGCCGAGCATCCAGCGCATGGTGTTGCGCAGCTTGCGGTAGGTCTCGACGAAGGTCTTGAGGATCTCCTTGCCGATGCGCAGATCGTCGGAATAGTCGGCCGCCGCGACCCAGAGGCGCAGGATGTCGGCGCCTGAGTCCTTGATGACGTCCTGCGGGGCGGTGACGTTGCCCTTCGACTTCGACATCTTCTCGCCCTTCTCGTCGAGACAGAAGCCGTGGGTCAGCACCACGTCGAAAGGCGCGCGACCGCGCGTGCCGCAGCTCTCCAGCAGGCTCGAATGGAACCAGCCGCGATGCTGGTCCGAGCCTTCAAGATACATCACCTTGTCGCGGCCGCCATCGACGACGCGATGGGTCTTGAGATCGGCGCGCTTCTCCAGCGTGAAGGCATGGGTCGAGCCTGAATCAAACCAGACGTCGAGCACGTCGACGACGCGCTCGAACTTGCCGGGATCATAGCCCTGGGGCCTCAGGAAGCGGGCGCCGTCGGTGTCGGTGAACCAGGCGTCGGCGCCTTCCTGCTCGAAGGCCTCGGCGATCGCAGCGTTGACCTTGGCGTCGACGAGGATCTCCTTGCTCTCCTTGTCGACGAAGACGGTGATCGGCACGCCCCAGGCACGCTGGCGCGAGACCACCCAGTCCGGCCGGTTGGCGATCATGCCGTTGATGCGGTTCTCTCCGGCGGCGGGAACCCATTCGGTTTCCTTGATCGCCTTGAGCGCGCGGTTGCGCAGCGTGTCGGCGTTGCCGCCAGCAGTCGGCGCAGGCGCCTCAAGGTCGGGTGCGCCGGCATCGCCATAGGGCTTGTCCATGGCGATGAACCATTGCGGCGTGTTGCGGAAGATCACCGGCTTCTTCGAGCGCCAGGAATGCGGATACTGGTGCTTGAGGCGCCCGCGCGAGACGAGATTGCCGGTCGCGGCGAGCGCCTTGATCACGACCTCGTTGGCGTTGCCCTTCTCGCCCTTGTCGGTGATGACCTGCGCGCCCTCGAAGCCCGGCGCCTCCTTGGTGAAGCGGCCATCGGCGTCGACGGTGTAGGGGATGCGGGTCTCGATGCCGCGCTCGGCGAGCATGCGGCCATTGGCCATCCAGACGTCGAAGTCCTCGCGGCCATGGCCTGGCGCGGTGTGGACGAAGCCGGTACCGGCATCATCGGTGACATGGTCGCCGTCGAGCAGGGGAACGTCGAACTCGTAGCCCTGGCCACGCAGGGGGTGCGCGGTCGCGAGACTGGTGAGGTCGCCGGCCGTGACGTCGCGCTCCAGCTCGTAGCCCTCGACCTTGGCGGTCTTGAACAGCGCCTCCGCGAGGTTCTTGGCCAGCACATAGCGCGCGCCGACCTTGGCCCAGTTGCCCTCCGGGGCCACTGTGACGCGATAGAGGCCATAGGCGATCTTGTTGTGGAACGAGATCGCGCGGTTGCCTGGAATGGTCCAGGGGGTCGTCGTCCAGATCAGCACGGATGCGCCGGCGAGCGGACCGGAGCCGAGCACCGGGAACGCCGCGAAGATCGTGTCGCTGGTGTGCTCCTCGTACTCGACCTCGGCCTCGGCCAGAGCGGTCTTCTCGACCACCGACCACATCACCGGCTTGGAGCCGCGATAGAGCTGGCCGTTCTGCGCGAACTTCATGATCTCGCGGGCGATCTGCGCCTCGGCGCCGAAGGCCATGGTCAGGTAGGGATCGTCCCAGTCGCCCTCGACGCCGAGCCGCTTGAACTCGTTGCGCTGGATGTCGACCCATTTCTCGGCGAAGACGCGGCACTCCTTGCGGAACTCGACGACATCAACGTCGTCCTTGTTCAGGCCCTTGGCGCGGTACTGCTCCTCGATCTTCCACTCGATCGGCAGGCCGTGGCAGTCCCAGCCCGGGACATAGTTCGAGTCATAGCCGAGCATCTGCTGCGAGCGCGTCACCAGGTCCTTCAGCACCTTGTTGAGCGCGTGGCCGATATGGATGTTGCCGTTGGCATAGGGCGGGCCGTCATGCAGGACGAAGCGGTCGCGCCCCTGCCCGGCCTCGCGCAGCTTGCGGTAGAGGTCCATCCTGGCCCAACGGGCGAGCAATTCGGGCTCGCGCTGCGGCAGGCCGGCGCGCATCGGGAATTCCGTCTGCGGCAGGAAGAGCGTCTGCGAATAGTCGATGGTCTCGGGCTTTTCGGCGGTCTTGTCGGTCATGATCCGGCTCGGCTGTGCGGATGGCGGCTCGGCATTCGGTGCGGCGCCCATCCTGAGATGTCACGGGGAAGCGATCGTCGTCCCGGCCTGCGCAAGCGCCCGCGCTATCAGCGCAGGGCGGCAGCCGGGCCGGTAATTCGCCGAAGCGGAACGGGGTGCGGAGCAGGCATGGCCGGCTTCTAGCAAAGCGCGGTCACGGAAGGAAGGCCGGCGTCGCCGCCAGGATGCCGCGCGCCTTGGCGCTGTCGGCATCCATCTGGGCGACCAGCGCGTCGAGGGAGTCGAATTTCGCCTCGCCACGCAGGAAGGCAACGAAGGCGACGTCGACCGTCTTGCCATAGAGGTCGCCGGAGAAATCGAAGACGAAGGTCTCGAGCTTGGGCGCGCCATTGTCGAAGGTCGGGCGGCTGCCGAAGCTGGCGACGCCGTCGCGCCAGACCCCGTCGATCTTCATGCGGACCGCATAGATACCGAAGCGCAGGCGGCAATCATGCGCCAGGTGCATGTTCGCCGTGGGATAGCCGAGATCGCGGCCACGCTTGTCGCCATGGGCAATCTCGCCGCGGACGAACCAGGGCCGGCCGAGCAGCGCTTCTGCATGCCCGATATCGCCTGCTTCGAGAGCGGTGCGCACCAGCGTCGAGGAAACCGGCTCGCCCTGGAAGGCGAAGGGCGGCACCACGGCGACGGGGATGCCGGCATGGCCGGCGCGGGCCTGCAGCATTTCCGGCGAGCCGGTGCGGCCCTTGCCGAAATGGAAGTCGTAGCCGCAGACGAGGCCGGCGGCGCCGAGCTGGCCGAGCAAGAGGTCATCGACGAAGGCCTCGGCGGGGATGCCGGCGACGGCGCGGTCGAAGGGCACGACGAAGCTAAGGCTCAGCCCGAGGCCGGCAAGGAGCGCGACCTTGATCGGCTCGGGCGTCAGCCGGAACACAGGCTGGTCCGGCCGAAAGACGGTGCGCGGATGGGGCTCGAAGGTCAGCGCCGCAGCCTGCGCCCCCTGCTGCGCCGCCATCTCGCCGGCGACGCGAGCGAGCTCGGCATGGCCGCGATGGACGCCGTCGAAATTGCCGAGCGCCAGCACCCGGCCGCGCAGATCGGCGGGCATCGGCTTGCCGGGTTCGAGGACGAAGGCGGGCGGCGCACGGAAACCTGCCGCCTCGGGGGATGAGGTCATGGAACGCAAGGTCGACGCCGGGAAGCCCCGGCTACCGCCGTGTTTGGCCCCAAGCGGCGGGGAGCGTCAAGGGAGGTTGAGCCTTATGCCGCCCGCGGCAACGCCACCCAGGCCTCGCCCTCCAGCACGGCCTTGCCGTCGACCAGACATTCGCAGAACAGCCGGGCGCGGCGGCGCTCCGGCACGAGTTCGACCACCTCGACGCGGGCGGTGACGACGTCGCCGATCTTCACCGGCGCGAGGAAATTGAGGGTCTGCGAGAGATAGACCGCGCCAGGTCCCGGCAGGCGCGTGCCGAGCAGGGCCGAGACCAGGCTCGCCGTCAGCATGCCGTGGGCGATGCGCTGGCCGAACTTGGTCGACGCGGCATAGCGGTCGCAGAGATGGATCGGATTGGCATCGCCGGACAGGTCGGCGAAGAGCGAGATGTCGCGCTCCATCACGGTGCGCATCAGGCTTTCGCGCTGGCCGACGGCCAGATCCTCGAAGGCATGGACTTGATAGAGCGTGCTCGCCATCATCGGTCAGCTCTCGCAACTGCAGCACGGGGAAGGACCGACTGCGTCCGGAAACGAGCGAGGAGCGTCCCATAATTCGCTGCATCGCACCATTGAACTTTGGTGCCTGTTGCCTTGTTCCCCCGTCCGCCAAAGGTAGTATGCCGCTAGGTCACTGCGCGACCGGATTAACGGCTTTGAAACGCCGAGCGCCTATCACAATTGACCCAAGGTCGCTGCTCTGCGAGAGCGGCCCCGCGCTGGCGCCGTTGGGCCCTGCTGACTACTCGATTGGAGCGCCGTCATGGCTGTCGACCCGTCAATGCCGATCCTGGTGGTGGACGACTATCAGACGATGGTGCGGATCATCCGCAACCTCCTGAAGCAGCTCGGCTTCGAGAATGTCGACGATGCCTCCGACGGCAATGCCGCGATCGCCAAGATGCGCGACAAGAAATACGGGCTGGTGATCTCGGACTGGAACATGGAGCCGATGACCGGCTACGAACTGCTCCGCCAGGTCCGCAACGAGGACGCGATCTCCGAGACGCCGTTCATCATGGTGACGGCGGAATCGAAGACCGAGAACGTTATTGCCGCCAAGAAGGCCGGCGTGAACAACTACATCGTCAAGCCGTTCAACGCGCAGACGCTGAAGTCGAAGATCGAGGCCGCCTGCGCCGCCTGAGTGTTCGGCGCCGCCGCTCGCCTCACCAGGCCAGATGCGGCATGGCGTAGTCGGGCCGGTGGCTCTGCCGGCCGAACCAGCCCTGCAGCGCTTCCTCCGACAAGCCCGCCATCTCGCCGGCATGGATGCCGGCAACGCACATCAGCGAGGCAAGGCTATATTGCGCCGCGCCAGCGATGTCGGTGCGGATCGCATCGCCGATCGCCAGGATGCGCGCCTTCTCGACCGTCTCGCCGCGCAGTTCCTGGCCGATACGGATGGCGAGATCGTAGATCGGCGCATGCGGCTTGCCGGCATAGATCGCCTCGCCGCCGAGCTTCTCATAGGCCACCGCGAGCGAGCCCGCGCAGGGCACGATGCGCCCGCCACGATCGACGACCAGATCGGGATTGGCGCAGATCAACGTCAGTCCGCGGCGAGCGAAGTCGGCAAGCTGGTCGGCATAGCTCTCGGCCGTCTCGGTCTCGTCGTCGAACAGACCGGTGCAAACGACATAATGCGCCTCGGCCGCCCCGACGCGCGGCGCGTCGAGCCCCGCCATCAGCGGCAGGTCGCGGGACGGGCCGAGATGGTAGAGCGGCTCGCCGGCGCGGTGGGCAATCAGGTCGCGCGCCACGTCGCCGGAGGTGACGATCGCGTCGAAGGCGTCGCCGGGTACGCCAAGCTTGCCGAGCTGAACGGCGATCTCCGAGCGTGGGCGAGGCGCGTTCGAGACCAGCACCACGGTGACGCCACCCGCGCGCATCCGGGCCAGAGCATTGCAGGCGGCAGCGAAGGGCGCAACGCCGTTATGGACCACGCCCCAGATGTCGCAGAGGCAGAGCTCATACTGGCCGATGACGGGCGCAACCCCGGACAGAAGGCGGGTCGATGACGGCACGGGCAAACTCCAATCGGACTGGCGCCGCCTGTCTACGCGGCTTCGCCGGTGCAGGCCAGAGCTTCATCCCTGAGGAGTAAATCAGGCGGTGGCGCGGCGCAGGATATCGCGGAAGGGCACGCGCTTCACCGGCTGCGGCGGCGCCATGGCCGGGTGCTCGACCACCTCGGCCGAGACAGGCGGCGCCATCACGGCTGCCGGCTTCGGAACCGGCGCGGCCTCAGCCGGCTGCGGCTCGGCGAAGACCTCGGGCCTGACCGGGCGCGGCGGCGAGAAGACGATACCCTGGCCAAAAGCGATGCCGAGATCGAGCATGTCGGCGACCATCGGATCGTCCTCGACCTCCTCGGCGACGAGCTGGATCGAGCCGCGGGCGAGTTGGACAGCAATGTCGCCCGCCGCGATGTCGGCGAGCTTGCCGCCGCGCGCCTCGGCCAGCAGCAGCGCCGCCGAGGCCTTGACGAAGCGCACGCCGCGGTCGTGCAGCGAGACCGGATCGAAACGCAGATCGGCGACATGGTCGAGCGCGAAGCGCACGCCATTGGCCGACATGGCACCGAGCAGGCCAAGGCTCGCCGGCTCCAGCGCCCGGAAGACGCGCTGCGGCACCTCGATGACGAGATTGCCGATGTGGTCGTGATATTTTTCCAGGATGCGCGACAGCGCCGCCAGAGCGCGCGACGAGCCCCAGGTCGCCGCACTGAAATTGCAGGAGACGAAGAGCTCACCCGGCTTGCTGCCGAGGTGGCGGGCGATGGCCAGCGCCCGCGTCAGGACGAGCGCATCGAGCGTCGGGCCGAAGCCGCGTTCCTCGACCGTGGTCAGGAACTCGGAGGGGAGCAGCAGCGTCTTCTCGTCGAGTCTCAGCCGGACGAGCGCTTCATATCCCCGCGTCCGGCGCTGCGGCAGGCTGACGATCGGCTGGAGGTGGACCTCGACCTGCCCTTTCGCCAGGGCTTCACTGATCAGGGCCGCGCGCTCCTCGGCGGCACGGCGCTGTGCCGCCTCGGCCGGATCGTGCCGGGTCGCGATCAAGGGTTCCGGAGCGCGAGGCTCGACGCGCTCGGGGACCAGCGCCGCGATCCGGGCGGGCTGCGGCGGCGGATTGGCGAGCCGGCCCTCGATCCGGCTGAGCTGGTCGTCATGTTCGCCCAGGGTCGTCGCAACCTGCTGCAGGAGATCGCCGAGCAGGCCGACTTCGGCCGTGAGTTCGTGGAGCATCGCCTTGGCCGGCGCGGCGTCGGCCTCACCCATCGGCATTTGGTCGAGGCGCTTGGCCATTGAATCGACGCGAATGGCGTTGGTGGCGAGGCGGACCTTGACCTCGCCGATCGCCGCGAGCAGCTGTTCGCGCTCACGCGTGGTATTGCGCCGCGCCAAGGCTGCCGCTCCAGCGAGACCGAGCCCGGCACTCAGCAGGCCCAGCGCATTGGCGAGATTGCCCGGCAGGAGCAGGATCGCGGCGGCGCCCAGCGAAAAGCCGACGACGCCGCTGGCGGCCGGAGAGAGAGCGCTGAGGCGGATGCGAGCCAAGGGCTGAAATCGCGCAAGAGGTTGAGGGGCAACGCAACGCTACGAATCAGCTGCGACCGGCATAGGATAGCGGCCAGATTCAGCGACTGCGAGGCCTATCGACGGATTGCGCGACAGCGCCATGCCGGAGGGCGCGGTTGCAGCCCTAGCGCGGCTGCAGCCCCGCCTGGGCGATCGCGGCCAGGATGCGGTCGATGACCGGCGAGGAGAACCCTTTGCGGGTCAGGAAGAGCCGGGCATCGAGGGCAAAGAGCGGCTCGGCCTGGCCCAGCATCCGCAGGGCTTCCTCCAGCCCGTCCCGGTCGTCGGCGGCCGCGCTCGCCACGGCCCGCGCGACCAGCGCGAGCGGGGTCTCCTCGCCCCTGATCAGGGAGGCCTGGTTCTCCGCGAGCTTGTTCGCGCCGGTCAGATAGGCCGCGAAATAGAGAAAGACATCATACCAGGAGGGGCGGCCATTGCTCAGCGCGACAGCGCGCTCGAGCAAGGGCAGCCCTTCGGCCGCGCGGTCGAGCTGGACGTAGCGCGCCCCGAGATCGGCCATGATGTCGGGATCGTAGGGGTTGCGCGTCAGAGCTTCCCGGCCGGATTTCAGCGCTTCCTCGGTCATGCCGCGCAGGAACTGCGCCTCCATCATCGCCTGATGCGCCCGCGCGCTCGCCGGGGCGAGCCGCACCGCGGTGACAGCTGCAGCCAGGGCCCGGTCGAGCGGCGAGCCGGACCGGGCGTTCAGGCCGGAGGCGTATTCGTCCGCGGTCAGTAGCGCCAGATGCGACCAGGCCGGATGGAAGTCGGGATCGCGCGCGACCAGCGCATCGAGGCAGTTGCGCGCGGCAAGATGGTCGTCCGCCTTCATATGCCGGCGGAAGTTGAGCGCCTGATAGATGCAGGCGATGCCGGCCGGCAGCGTCGCGAGCCTGAAATCGGCATGCAGGATGCCGAAGGGCTGGGCCAGCCGGATCGCCACGCTCTGCGCCAACTGGCGCAGTTCGGTGCCGTCGCTCACGGCCGCGAGACTCCGCGCGCCGGAGGTGGTCCAGACCACGCGCCCGTCCTTCGCCGCACTCAGCCGCACGAAACCTTCGACCTTGTCGCCGGCCCGCGACGTGTTGAGGCTCAGGACATAGTCGGCTCCCTCCTCCGGCCGCAGCGCCGTACCCGGCGACTTGACCACGAGCAGGTCGTCGAAACGAGCCATGGTGTCGACGAGATGGCGCATGAACAGCCGCGCCGCATCCTCGACGGCGGGGTCGACGATGTCGCCGGCGATCACGACGGCAACCACGGGCAAACTGGCCGGCGCCGCGACCGGCTCGGCGGGCTGCACCAAGGCGGGCTGCTCGGGCACGCTGGAGGTAGCAGGCCGCGGCGTCTGCAGGTCTCCGCTCGACACGGCCACGCTCGGCTCCGGCGCAGCGCCGCCCAGATGCCAAGCCATGAACGCAGCCACGCCGGTCAGAACCAGCGCGAGTGCCGCATAGGCCCAGATACGCCCTCGCTTCACAGCGGCGGGCGCAGGCAGGGCAGGCTCGACGGCTAGGGCGGCCGGCTCCTGTCCCGGGGAACCGCACCGCGTGAAGCTCGGCACATAGGCGCCAACAGGGATCGTGATCCGCAGGGGATCGCGCACGCCGTCTGCGGCGAAATAGAGATTGAGCGCCTTGCGCAGACGACCGGCCTCGACGCGCACGATCGGGTCCGATTGCGGATCGAACTCGGCCGGCCGCCCGAACGCCTCGACCGCGATGGTGTAGCCCTTGAGCTCGCCGGCGCGGCCGGCAAGCGCCTGCTCGACGACATAACTCAGGAAGGCGGTCAACTGTGGCGCGCTGCGGAAGATATCGGATGCGAGGACGCGGTCGAGCTGCGCGCGGATATCCTCCGGCGCGATAGGCTCGCTCCCGTCCCGACCGGCAACGCCTTCAATCATTGGGGCGTAGTCCAGTGTTACCCCCTTGTTCAGACTACGCCAGAAACGACGTAACGTCACCTGCCCCAGGCGGCGGGCTGCCGCTCGCCGGACGCAGGCATGCCCCGAGCCGGCGTGGATTTACAGCCCCGACCGCGCTGCTAGGTTGAGGAAGCCTTAAAACCCAAAACGGGACCGGATCATGACCTCTGCGCCGAGCGCCATCAGCTCCCCGAACGATCTCGAAGCCTATTGGATGCCGTTCACGGCGAACCGGTCGTTCAAGCAGAACCCGCGCATGATCGCCCGCGCCGAGGGCATGTTCTACTACACCCCCGAAGGCAAGCCGGTGATGGACGGCACCGCCGGCCTCTGGTGCTGCAATGCCGGCCATGCCCGCGAACCGATCATCCAGGCGATCCAGGCGCAGGCGCGCGAACTCGACTACGCTCCGTCCTTCCAGTACGGCCACCCCAAGGTCTTCGCCGCCGCCGCCCGGATCGCGGCGCTGGCGCCGGGCGATCTCGACCACGTCTTCTTCGCCGGCTCGGGCTCCGAAGCAGCGGATTCGGCGCTGAAGATCGCCCTTGCCTACTGGAACGTCTCGGGCAAGGGTTCGAAGACCCGACTGATCGGCCGCGAGCGCGGCTATCACGGCGTCGGCTTCGGCGGCATCTCGGTCGGCGGCATGGTCAACAACCGCAAGTTCTTCGGCGGGCTTTTGACCGGTACCGACCACATCTCCCACACCTATGACCGCGAGAAGCAGGCCTTCAGCAAGGGCGAGCCGGAATACGGCGCGCATTTCGCCGACGACCTCGAGCGCGTCGTCGCGCTGCACGACGCCTCGACCATCGCCGCCGTAATCGTCGAGCCGATGGCCGGCTCGACCGGGGCGCTGCCGCCGCCGAAGGGCTATCTCAAGCGCCTGCGCGAGCTCTGCGACAAGCACGGTATCCTCTTGATCTTCGACGAGGTCATCACCGGCTTCGGCCGTCTCGGCTTCGCCTTCGCCGCCGAGCGCTACGGCGTCATCCCGGACATGATCACCTTCGCCAAGGGCGTCACCTCGGGCACGGTGCCGATGGGCGGCGTGATCGTGCGCAAGCACATCTACGACGCCTTCATGAACGGCCCCGACAACGTCATCGAGCTGTTCCACGGCTACACCTATTCCGGCCACCCGCTGGCGGCGGCGGCCTCGCTGGCTGCGCTCGACATCTATCGCGAGGAGGGCCTGTTCGAGCGCGCCCGGGCGATGGAGGACGCTTGGGCCGATGCCGTGATGAGCCTCAAGGGCGAGCCGAACGTGGTCGACATCCGCACGCTTGGCCTGGTCGGCGCCGTCGATCTCGCGCCACGGGCTGACGGTGTCGGCAAGCGTGCCTTCGAGGCGATGGATCGCTTGTTCCGCGAGGAGGGCCTGATGGTCCGCACCGCCGCCGACACGATCGCCTTCTCGCCGCCGCTGATCATCACCGAAGCCCAAGTCGAGGAGCTGATCGGCAAGCTGCGACGGGTGATCCGGGCTGTGGCGAACTGAGGGGCACGCGCCGTTGGCATTACAGTCATGGTCGGGCTTGTCCCGACCATCCACGCCTTCCCTCGCCAAATGCGGTGTTCGAGACATGGATGCTCGCCACAAGGGCGAGCATGAGGGCTGAGGTTCACGCCAGCCGCATTGCCCCTTACCCCCGCCGCAGCTTGTTGTAGCGTGCCACCAGCCGGTCGCGCTTCAGCCGCGACAGGCGGTCGATCCAGAAGACGCCGTCGAGCTGGTCGATCTCGTGCTGATGGCAGACAGCGAGAAGGCCATCCGCGTCCTCGCGCTGTTCGCGCCCGTCGAGATCGACGTACCGTACGCGGATGCGGGCATGGCGCTCGAGCTCGTCGGTGACGCCCGGCATCGAGACGCTGCCCTCGGTATGGCGGATGGTTTCGCGCGAGACCTGGTCCAGCACCGGATTGGCGTAGATGCGGACCTCGCCCGGCGTCAGCTCCAGCACGACGAGCCGCGACGACACGCCGATATGCGGGGCGGTGATGCCGATGCCAGGCGCTGCCCGCATCGTATCGAGCAGGTCTTCGGCAAGCGCACGCAGATCAGCATCGAAGCGCGTGACCGGCACTGCAGGTAGGCGCAAACGCGGATCGGGAAAATTCAAAATCGGCCGCACAGGCATGAACTCAAATCGTCCCCGATCAAAAGCCAGACGAGTCTAGCCCCGCGCCGCTCGGAGCGGCCATCGGGGAAAAACCTGAGCTGGCTGGTTGAGCCACTATGGTGGCAACACTTCAGCGCGCGACACGCCAGGCGACGAGGAGAGCGAGAGCCGCCGGAACGGCGAAGACCACCGCCAGGATCGGCAGCTCCTCGCGCACCGAATAGCCGGCCCTGGTGACGCCGACCCACATGTTGACCAGTGCGATCGCAAGCCAGACCGGCACGAAGAGCCTGGCCACCGTCGCGAAGGCTGGCTCGGCTCCGCCCCAGAGCTTGCCGAACAGCAGGAACAGCCCGAGCAGGACGACGCCGCCGCCGATCACCATCGCCATGTGCATGCGTCGTTCCTCAACTCGGGAAACTCGCTCGTGCCATCTTGGTAGCCTCGCGAGGATAGACGGGAGCTGAATGACCGCTTCAGCTCCCAGCAAGGAAAGCGGCCAGCCGCCTCGGGAAGAACAGCCGGCCGGTGCCTCACTTCGTGGTGTAGCCGCCATTGACCAGGATGGTCTGGCCGGTCATCCACCAACCCTCCGAGACGAGGAAGCGGATGAAGGGGACGATGTCCTCGATATCGGTGAGACCGGTCTTGGAGAACTTCGACAGCGCCGCCGCGGTCTTGTGATAGGCGACCGCATCCGCCCCTTCCGCCGGGTAGAAGAACGGCGTGTCCATCGGGCCGGGGCCGATCGCGGTGACCGAGATGCCGCGCTCGCCGAACTCCTTGGAAGCGGCGCGAGTGAAATGCTCGACCGGAGCCTTCATCCCGGCATAGGCCGCATAGAACGGGGTGAAGGCGCCGAGCAGCGAGGTCACCAGCGTGCAGATCTTGCCGTCATTGTTAAGCGCCTTGCCGGCCTCCTTGAGGAAGAAGAAGGCGGACTTGGAGTTCACCGCGGCCATCTCGTCATACTCGGCCTCGCTGATCTCGGCCATCGGCTTCTTCAGCACCTTGCCAACGGTGTTGATCGCGATGTCCGGCCGGCCGAGCGCCGCGACCGCGTCGGCGAACAGCTTCTCGACAGCGCCGGCGGTGGTGAGATCGGCCTGGAAGGCGGCCGCTTGCGCACCCGCAGCCTTCACGGCGGCGACGGTCGCGTCGGCATCGGCCTTGCTCGCGGCACTGTTGTAGTGGATCGCCACCGCCCTGGCGCCATGGGCGGCGAGGTCGCGGGCTAGCAGACCGCCGAGATTCTTGGCGCCGCCGGCGATGATGACGGTCTTGCCCTTGATGCTGTGGTCGGCCATGGCCTCGTCTCCTGCTGTCGCTGCGAGCCCTGCCCGCCTCGTCAGCAAGGTAACCGGCCGATTGTCTCGATAAAGCTGGATAGGCTGACATGACTTGTCAGCCTGGACGAACAATCGCATCGTCCGGCGATGGACCGGATCGAGCTGTTCGCCACTTTCGCCCGCGTCGTCGAATGCGCGAGCTTCACCCGCGCCGCCGCGACGCTCGGCCAGCCGCGCTCCTCGGTCTCGGCGGCGATCCGCCTGCTGGAGGACAGGCTCGGGACGCGGCTGCTGCACCGCACGACCCGCCATGTCGCACCGACGCAGGACGGGCTCGCCTTCTATGAGCGCTGCCTGCGATTGATCGCCGAGGTCGAGGAGGCCGAGACGCTGTTCCGCAGCGCCAGCGAGGGGCCGGCCGGCAAGCTCCGGATCGACGTGCCCGGCCGGATCGGCCGGTTGATCATCGCCCCTGCCCTACCCGATTTCCTGGCGCGCTATCCGGACATCTCCGTCGCGCTCGGCGTCACCGACCGGGCGGTCAATCTGATCGAGGACAGCGTCGACTGCGTGCTGCGCGTCGGCCCGCTGAGCGATTCCAGCCTGATCGCGCGCAATCTCGGTGAGCTCAGGCTGGTCAATGTCGCGAGCCCGGCCTATCTGACGCGGTTTGGCACGCCGGAAGGCCCGGACGATCTCTCGGCCCACGAAGCGGTGCACTATGCCTCGCCCTCGACCGGCGCGGTCGAGGATTGGCAATGGCTGGAGAGTGAGCGCCTACACAGCCGGGCGATGGCCGGCCGCATCACCGTCAACAGCGCGGAGGCCTATATCGCCTGCTGCCTTGCCGGGCTGGGGCTGATCCAGATCCCGGCCTATGACGTCGCCGCGCATCTCGAGGCGGGCGAGCTGGTCGAGGTGATGCCGGAGCACAGGGCGGAGCCAATGCCGGTCGCCCTGCTCTACCCGCACCGGCAACATCTCTCACGCCGCCTCAAGGTCTTCGCCGACTGGCTGGAGCCGCTCCTGAGGGAACGGCTCTTCGCCTGATCAGGCCACGGCCTTCTTCTCGGCCGAGCCGTAGAAGCTCTCGCCGGTCTTGGCCATGCGCTTCAGCAGCCGGTTCGGCTTGAAGCGCTCGCCATGCTTCTTCGCCAGCCCTTCGCACAGCTTCACGAAGGCGGCCGCGCCCATATTGTCGATGTAGCTCAGCGTGCCGCCGCTATAGGGCGCGAAGCCGAAGCCGATGATCGAGCCGACATCGGCCTCGCGCGGATCGGTGACGACGCCTTCCTCATAGGTCTTAGCCGCTTCGAGCGCCTGCGTGACCAGGAGGCGATGCTTCAATTCCTCCATGTCGATCAGCTCGGGCTCGAGCTTGTTCTTGGTGAGCTCGGCGAGGCCGGGCCAGAGCCGCTTCGGGCCGGCTTCCGGATAATCGTAGAAGCCCTTCCTGTTCTTGCGGCCGAGGCGGCCATGCTTCTCGACCATCTCGGCGAGAAGCTTCTCCTGCGCCGGGTCGACGGAAGCATCGCCGAGCTGCGCCTTGGTCGCCTTCAGCACCTTGTAGGCGAGATCGACCGCCACCTCGTCATTGAGCGAGAGCGGGCCGACCGGCATGCCGGCCTGCTTGCCGGCGGCCTCGATCATCGCCGGCGGCGCGCCTTCCATCAGCATGAGGTGTCCCTCGCGGATGTAGTTGCCGACACAGCGATTGGCGTAGAAGCCGCGGGTGTCGTTGACGACGATCGGCGTCTTCTTGATGGCGCGGACGAAGTCGAGCGCCATGGCGAGCGCCTTCTTGCCGGTCTTCTTGGCCATGATGATCTCGACCAGCAGCATCTTCTCGACCGGCGAGAAGAAGTGGATGCCGATGAAATTCTTCGGGCGCTCGCTGTGCTCGGCGAGGCCGGTGATCGGCAGCGTCGAGGTGTTGGAGCCGAAGATGGTCTTGGGGCCGACCACGGCCTCGACCTTGGCGATGACCTCGGCCTTGACCTTGGGATCCTCGAACACCGCCTCGACGATCAGATCGCAGCCCTTGAGGTCGGCATAATCGGCCGAGGCCTTGATCCGCCCGAGCAGCGCGTCGCGATCGGCGGTCTTGGCGCGACCCTTGGTGATCTGGTCGGTGACCAGCTTGTGCGAATAGGCCTTGCCCTTCTCGGCCGCCTCGATGTCGCGATCGACCAGAACGACCTCGATGCCGGCATTGGCGGTGACATAGGCGATGCCTGCGCCCATGAAGCCGGCGCCAATGACGCCGACCTTCTTCAGCTTCGAGGGCGGCACGTCGGCCGGGCGGCGGGCGCCCTTGTTCAGCTCCTGCATCGAGACGAAGAGCGAGCGGATCATCGAGGCCGCCTCCTTCGTCCGCAGGATCTTGGCGAAGTAGCGGCTCTCGACCTTGAGGGCGAGGTCCATCGGCAGCTGCAGGCCCTCATAGACCGCGCTCAGGATGGCGCGGGCGGCCGGGTAGTTGTCGTTGGTCTCGCGGCGATAGATCGCGTTGGCCGGCGGCCAGATCTGCATGCCGGCCGGCGAATGCACTTTGTTCGAGGGCAGCTTGAACTTCGGGTCTTCCCAGGGCTGCTTCGCCTGTGGGTTGGCCTTGAGCCATTCCTTGGCGGCGGCGACGATCTGGTCGCGCGGCAGGGTGGCATGGACGAGGCCCATATTGCGGGCCGGCAGCGCCTTGATCTGGTCGCCCTTGAACATCATCTGCAGCGCGTCGCCGGTCTGCATCAGGCGCGACACGCGCTGGGTGCCGCCAGCGCCCGGGAACAGGCCGACCTTGATCTCGGGCAGGCCGACGCGGGTCGAGGCATCGTCCGAGACGACGCGGAGCTGGCAGGACAGCGCGAGCTCGAAGGCGCCGCCGAGGCAGACGCCATGGATCGCCGCTGCGAACGGCTTCCCGCAGGTCTCGAGCTTGCGATAGAGCAGCGAAAGCTTGCGGCTCTCGTCGAAGAAGCGCTGCATCGCGATCTGCTCGCCCTGCTCCTTGGCGAGCTTGACATAGAGGTCGCGCAGGCCCTGCAGCATGGTGAGATCGGCGCCGCCGGAGAAGCTGTCCTTGCCGGAGATGATGACGCAGCCCTTGATCGCTTCATCCGAGGCGACCTTGTCGACGACCTGATTGAGCTCTTCCATCACCTGCGGGGTGATGACGTTCATCGAGCGCTCGGGCATGTCCCAGGTCAGGGTGGCGATGCCGTCGGCGTCGGTCTCGAAGCGGAAATTGACGAGGTTCATGGACGATCCCTCCGGTGGCCTCCCACTGGAGGCGTTGTCTGATGTGGCGCTTCCCCTCCCCCTTGCGGGGAGGGGATAGGGGTGGGGGGCGTTCCGCTTGGTGATCGCTCACCCGGTCGTCCGCCCCCCATCCCCGGCCCTTCCCCGCAAGGGGGAAGGGAGGGAGCTTCAAACCCGCTCGATGATGGTGGCGACGCCCATGCCGACGGCGACGCAGAGCGTGACCAGAGCGGTCTGCTTGTTCGTCCGCTCCAGCTCGTCGAGGACGGTGCCGAGGATCATCGCGCCGGTGGCACCGAGCGGATGGCCCATGGCGATGGCGCCGCCATTGACGTTGAGCACGGCGTCATCGATGTCGAAGGCCTGCTGGTAGCGCAGCACGACCGAGGAGAAGGCCTCGTTCAATTCGAACAGGTCGATGTCCTTCGGCGTCATGCCGGCCTTCTTCAGCACGAGCTCGGTGACGTCGACCGGACCGGTCAGCATCAGCGCGAGATCGGAGCCGGTGGTGGCGAAGGCCTTGATGCGGGCACGAGCTTTAAGGCCCGCGGCCTTGCCGGCCTTCTTCGAACCGACCAGCACGGCGGCGGCACCGTCGACGATGCCGGAGGAGTTGCCGGCGTGGTGGACGTGGTTGACGAACTCGACGTCGGGATGCGCCGCGGTCGCGACCGCATCGAAGCCACCCATCTCGCCCATCTGGACGAAGGAGGCCTTGAGCGCGGCCAGTGCCTGCATGTCGGTCGCCGGGCGGATGGTCTCGTCACGGTCGAGGATGATCAGGCCGTTGACGTCGGTGACCGGGATCACCGAGTTCTTGAAACGGCCCTCTTCCCAGGCCTTGGCGGCGCGCTTGTGCGAGCGCACGGCATAAGCGTCGACGTCGTCACGCGAGAAGCCGTATTTGGTCGCGATCAGGTCGGCCGAGACGCCCTGCGGCATGAAATAGGTGTCGATGGCAACGGAGGGGTCGACCGCGATGCCGAAGCCCGAGGCGCCCATGCCGATGCGGGACATGCTCTCGACGCCGCCGCCGATCGTCATCTCCTTCTGGCCGGACATGACCTGCGCCGCGGCGAGGTTCACCGCATCGAGGCCCGAGGCGCAGAAGCGGTTGATCTGCACGCCCGGCACTTCCTTGCCATAACCGGCCTTCAGCGCGACGGTGCGGGCGATGTCGGCGCCGGCCTCGCCGACCGGATCGACGCAGCCATAGACGACATCCTCGACCAGTTTCGGATCGAGATTGTTGCGGTCCTTGATGGCGCGCAGGGTCTGCGTGCCCAGTTCGATCGCAGTGACCTCGTGCAAGGACCCGTCGGCCTTGCCCTTGCCGCGCGGGGTGCGGACGTGATCGTAAATGAAGGCGTCAGCCATCAAGGCCTCCCGGGCTGGCCGCGATTGCGGCTCGTTTCGGTCCCCGCCGTCATGGTCGGGCTTGGCCCGACCATCTCATGACGAGGCAATTCTGCAAGATGCCCGGGCCAGGGCCCGGGCATGACATTCACGTTCAGAACTGCTCGGCGCTCAGCGCCATGGTGGTGTCGGCGCCGGAAGTGATCCGCACCAGATGCGCGGCGGTCTCAGGCAGCGAGCGCTCCATGAAGAAGCGGGCGGTGACCAGCTTGGCATTCATGCGCTCGGTCGCACCGTTAGCGCCAGCCTTGAGCTTGTCCTGCGCGACCTTGGCCATCTTCGCCCACATGTAGCCGAGCGAGACCAAGCCGAGCAGGTGCATGTAGTCATGCGCACCGGCGCCGGCATTATCTGGCTTGGCGAGAGCGTTCTGCATGAACCACATCGTCGCCTGCTGGAGATGGCCGAGCGACCCGGCGAGCGAGACCAGGAGCGGCTTCAGCGCCTCGTCGCCCTCGTTCTCCTTCACGAAGGCGCCGACCTCGTTGAAGAAGGCCATGATGGCGCGGCCTCCGTCGCGGCCGAGCTTGCGGCCGACGAGATCCATCGCCTGCACGCCGTTGGCGCCCTCGTAGATCATGGCGATGCGGGCGTCGCGGACGAACTGCTCCATGCCGTGCTCGGCGATGTAGCCATGGCCGCCATACATCTGCTGGGCCTTCACCGCATTGTCGAAGCCGACATCAGTGAGCACGCCCTTCAGCACCGGCGTCATCAGGCCGAGCTGGTCGTCGGCAGCCTGGCGCTCGGCATCATCGCCGGAGCGGTGAGCGACGTCCGACTTGATCGCGTTCCAGATGACGAAGGCGCGGGCGGCCTCGTTGAAGGCCTTGATCGACATCAGCGTGCGGCGCACGTCGGGGTGGACGAAAAGCGGATCGGCCGGCTTGTCGGGGTTCTTGGCGCCGGTCAGCGCCCGGCCCTGCAGGCGGTCCTTGGCGTAGGCGACGGCGTTCTGGTAGGCGACCTCGGACTGGGCCAGGCCCTGGATCGCGACGCCGAGGCGAGCCTCGTTCATCATCACGAACATGGCGTTGAGGCCCTTGTTCTCGGCTCCGACCAGCCAGCCCTTCGCCCCGTCATAGTTCATGACGCAGGTCGAATTGGCGTGGATGCCCATCTTGTGCTCGATCGAGCCGCAGGAGACATGGTTGTTGGC
Source organism: Allobosea sp. (assembly GCA_024231975.1). Classification (GTDB taxonomy): domain Bacteria; phylum Pseudomonadota; class Alphaproteobacteria; order Rhizobiales; family Beijerinckiaceae; genus Allobosea. The sequence continues at coordinate 143,082 of JAAEQB010000109.1, read as the reverse complement.
GCCGACCGAGCCGTCGGCGCCGACCTCGTTGCGCGGCACGACGAAGAGCGAGATGCCCTTGACGCCCTGCGGCGCCCCCTCGATGCGGGCGAGCACGAGGTGGACGATGTTCTCGGTGATGTCCTGCTCGCCGGCCGAGATGAAGATCTTGGTGCCGGTGATGGCATAGGAGCCGTCGCCATTCGGCACGGCCTTGGTCTTGATCAGGCCGAGATCGGTGCCGCAATGCGGCTCGGTCAGGTTCATCGTGCCCGACCAGGTGCCCTCGGCCATCTTCGGCAGATAGGTGCGCTTCTGCTCGTCCGAGCCGTGGACATAGAGCGCCGCCATCGCGCCCATGGTCAGGCCGGGATACATGGCGAAAGCCATGTTCGCCGACGAGGAGAACTCGTTCATGATCGCGCCGAGCGTGTAGGGCAGGCCCTGGCCGCCGTACTCGGGATCCATGGCGAGACCGATCCAGCCGCCCGCGGCATAGGCCTCATAGGCCTGCTTGAAGCCCTTCGGCGTCGTCACCGAGCCGTCGGCATTGCGCTTGCAGCCTTCCTGGTCGCCGGAATGATTGATCGGCTGGAGGACTTCCTCGCAGAGCTTGGCGCCCTCGCCGAGCACGGCCTCGACCAGGTCCGGAGTCGCCTCGGCAAAGCCCGGCAGGTTGTTGTAGCGCTCGAACTGGAAGACGTCGTTGAGCAGGAACAGCGTGTCCTCGACAGGCGCCTTGTAGACCGGCATCGCATCCCTCCCTGGCGTTTCGTGCAGCCTTCGTGACGAAGCTTGCCGGCTCGACATGACGGCGGCGCTTCGAGATAGTTCATATATAAACTATCTGATTGCGACTTGCCAAGGGGCTGCCTTGAACTTTTTCGGCCGGATCGCTCCGCCTGGGCAGATTGGCGCGGCGTGCAGGGCGCCTGCAAACGAAAAATGCCCCGAACCGGCGAGGGTTCAGGGCATCGTGATCTACGTCGGGCGGCGGTCGAGCGACCGGGCCGTCTCAGGCGTCGAGACGCGCGAGCGTCGCTTCGAGCTCGGCGATGGCGGTCTCGATCTCGGCGCGCTGGCTGCGCAGCAGGTCGAGCTGCTCGGCGATCTGGCCGCGGCTGAGCTGCAGGCCGCCAACCGAGGCGGACGGCTCCTTGCCCTTGATCTCCTTACCTTCCTCATTGGCGAGCATGGCGCGGATCTCGACCAGGGTGAAGCCGAGCTGCTTACCCTTGAGGATCAGGGCGAGGCGGGCGCGATCGCGGCCGGAATAGATTCGGGTCAGGCCGGAACGGGCAGGCGCGAGCAAGCCGCGCGACTCATAGAAGCGCAATGTGCGCAGGGTGACGCCGAATTCGCGGGCGAGATCGCTGATGGTGAAGCCATCGGCTTCGTTGGCAGGCGTGGTCTGCGGAGAGGCGGAGCGGCCGTCGTGACTTGGTGTGGCCGCCAGAGCTGAGCCTTGGCGCGACATGATCTGATCCTTAAGGTTGCGGAGCGGGACGGCGACCCACTGGAAGGCGCCCCTGCGTTGCCGGCAATGTAGGCGCGGCGGCTCCCTTACGTCACGTCGTTAGCCACCAGCCGGGGGTAAGTTACCGTTATGCCAGGCCCCGGCAACCTGCCCCGACAGGCGTTTCCGGAAAATTAACGTCCGGGCCCTCGATCTTAACGCTCTATTTACCGTGACGGCGAAAAGTCGGTGCCGCGATCTCCAGTGTCAGCCGCATCAACCCGATGTTCATGATTGCCGAGATCGCAAGGGCGCCGCCGCGTAAGGGGGCAGCGAGCGCTCCTTGATCGAGATTGCCCCTCGAGGCGAGCGTGACATGGCGACCAGCCTGCCCTGGAGCGTCAAGGGCGTCGATCCGCGCACGCGTGATGCGGCGAAAACCGCCGCGCGCCGTGCCGGGATGACGCTCGGCGAGTGGCTCGACAGCAAGATTCGCGAAGAGGCCGGGGAGCCGGAAGCCGTCGTCCAGGACGCCCAGGAGCAGGACATCGCCGCGCTTTCCGAGCGTCTTGCCCGCCTCTCGCAGGGCGGCATGCAGACGGCCGCCGCCCCGCAGGCCCCCCCCGCCCGGCCCGATCTCTCGCGCGAGCGCATGGACGCGTTCATCACCCAGGCGGCCATGGCCGAGCGCCTGACGCGCGACAGCAATGCGCGCACCGCAAGCGCGCTCGATTCGATCGCGCAATGGATGGAGCGCACCGAGAGCAGGCTGTCGCAGGGCGAGCGCACCACGGTCGAGCGCCAGGAGCGCGCCACCGCCGTGATCGCCGACGCGATCAAGACGATGGGCAGCCGGCTCAGCGACATCGAGCGCCGCGCCGAGGAAGCCAGCCGCAGGCCGGCAGCACCGCCTCCGCCGCAGGTCACACGCCCGGTCGTGCTCAGCCGCGATGGCCTCGCCGCCGCCGTGTCCGATATCCGCTCGCGCCAGCGCGCCCTCGACAGCGATGCACGCGCTGCGACCTTCGAGCGTCCGGCTGCCCCCGCGCCGACGCTCGCGAGCCTGCGCGAGGATCTGCGCCAGCTGAACGATCGCATCGCCCCGGCCCAGCCGGCGATGCGGGCCGACGAGCAGCGCGCCGCCTTCAAGCCGCTCGAACGGGCGATCGGCGAGCTCGGAGCCAGGCTCGACCGCCTGGACGGGCGCGACCGGCTCGATCCCGTCCTAAAGCCGCTGGCGCGGATCGAAGCCGAGATCGGCCGGCTCTCCGAGACCCGCCCGCAGGAAAGCTACAGCCGCTTCGAGCTCGAGGTCGCCCATCTTGCGGCCAAGGTCGATGCGCTCGCCGCGCGCGGCGGCGACCGCCAGACGATCGCACCGATCCTGAACGAACTGGCCGAATTGCGCGAGCTCGTCTCGGCCCCGGATGGCCGCCGCTTCGACGATCTGTCGCTGCAGCTCAACGCTCTGACCTCGGATGTCGGGCGCCTGCGCGACGACACCCGCGACCTACGCAGCCTGTCGCTGGCGATCGAGGACGTGCGCGAGAGTCTGCACAGCGACCGCCTGCGCGAGCGCTCCGGCGAGAGCGCACCGCTGCTCGCCTTGTCGCGCCAGGTCGAATCGCTCGCCCAGAAGATCGACTCGCTGCCGGCTATGAAGGCCTCCGTGATCGACGGGCAGGTCGACCAGCTGGTCGCTCGCCTCGGCGAACTCGACGCCATCGGCCGCCCGGCCTCGAACGAGCTCGCCGGGCGCATCGAAGCGTTGGTGATCAAGCTCGAGGACCTGGCCGACCGGCCACCGAGCCGGCTCGAGGACCGGATCGAGACACTGACCGACCGCGTCGAACAGCTCACCGCCTCCAGCAGGCTCGCCCAGATGGCGGACGAAGGCGGCACTCCCCTCGCTCGCGTCGACATGCGCCCGGTCGAGGACATGCTGCGCGGCCTCGCCGCCAAAATCGACGAGGCCGGCCGGCCCGGCGCCGGCTCCGATTCCTTCGACGCGCTCGAACGCCAGATCGCCGGTTTGACCCAACGGCTCGACCAGCAGGCCGCGACGCGCTCGGCTGAAAACGGCATCGAGCGGACGCTGCAGGATCTCGTCGTCCACCTCCAGGGCATGCGCGAAGACACCACGGCAGCGGCCGAGCGCGCAGCGCGCGCCGCCATGGCCGACCTGCCGCCATCCCGTGGCGCCAGCCTGTCCGAGCTCAGCGACCTGATGAGCGGCCTGCGCGAGAGCCATGTCTCGACCGGGCGCGAGACCCAGGATGCGATCGGCGCCGTGCACCGGACGCTGGAGACCATCATCGGCCGCCTCGGCGATCTCGAAGCCGAATTGGGCGGGGACCGTGACCGCCGCCCCGCCGTGCCCGTGCCCACGCAGCGCGTGCGGACGCCGGCTTCCGATGAAGTCAAGGCGCCGATGCCCGCCGTCCCGATGGCAGAGCGCTTCGCCGCCGAGCCGCGGCTGCCGCGCACCGGCGGGCTCGACCTGCCGCTGGAGCCGGGCTCCGGCCGGCCGCGTCCCGATGCGCCGGTCCCGCAAGGCAACGATCCGCAGGCCGTCCGCCAGAGCCTGATCGCGGCCGCGCGCCGCTCGGCCAAGGCCGCCAGCGAAGCGGCCGCCGCCAGCCCGGCTGCGTCCGAGACTGCCAAGCCCGGTAAGGCGGCCAAATCCGCCTCCGGCGGCGGGCGCCTCAAGGAGATCCTGGAAAAGCGCCGGCGGCCGCTGCTGCTCGGCCTCGCCGCACTGGTCCTCGCGATCGGCGCCGCCCAGGTTTTCTCCGGCAGCCAACAGGGCGCCAAAAAGCAGGCCGTAAGCGAGAGCGCCAACCGGACAGAGCCGGCTACTCCCGCCCCCATCGAAGCCCCCGCGGCCAAGCCGGCACCGCAGAGTACCCCGGCCGAGCCCGTCGCGCCGCCGGCAAAGGACCAGAGCTCGGCCCTGCCGCCATTGCAGATCGGCACGACGCCGGCGCAAGCCGCCGTTCCCGCGCCGGCCCAGACGGCGAGCGCCGAGGCGCCGCCATCGGCTGCCGCCGTGCCCTCCATGGTCGCCGCGCTGCCGCTGCAGAGCCCGTCCGAGGCGGTCGAGACCGTCACCGGGATCGGCGAGCTGCCGCCGACCGCGGGCAGTGCCGGCCAGCGCAAGGCGGCGCTCGCGGGCGATGCCCGCGCCGTCTACCAGATCGCGGCCCAGGCGGCCGACGGCCCCGGCAACCGCGATCCGAAGCTGGCGCTGCGCCTGTTCGAGCGCGCCGCCGTCGCCGGCCTCGGCCCGGCGCAGTTCCGCCTCGGCAACATGTTCGAGAAGGGCATCGGCACCAATCGCGACCCGGCGCTCGCCAAGGTCTGGTACGGGCGCGCCGCCGAACGCGGCAACGCCAAGGCGATGCACAATCTCGCGGTGCTCTACGCCGAGGGGGCCGGCGGCAAGCCGGACTACGCCACTGCGACCGAATGGTTCCGCCGCGCGGCCGAGCATGGCGTGCGCGACAGCCAGTACAACCTCGCCATCCTGCTCGGCCGCGGTCTCGGCGCGCCGGCCGACCTCAGCCAGTCCTATCGCTGGTTCGCGATCGCCGCCGCCCAGGGCGACGAGGATGCCGGCCGCAAGCGCGACGAGGTGGCCAGCCGGCTGCCTGCCGGCGATCTCGCCGCGGCCAAGGCGGCGGCTGAGAGCTGGAAGCCGAAGCCGCTGGAGGCGAGCGCCAACGAGGTCGCGCAGCCGGCCAAGGGCTGGGACGAGCCGCCGGCCGCCGCCAAGAAGCCGGTAAAGCCTGGCCGCGGCTGAGCCTTCGGTGCAGGCCGGACCTGCGCCGAAAGCCGCTCAAAACTGCACACATTGAAAAGGTTTCCGCTGTAGCGTCACCGCTACGGCGCAGTTTCCGTTCGGCCGATCTCGGCCGGACGCTAGAAATCCGTGCCGGCTCAGCACGTCGGGCATGTTCTCGTCGCAAAAGTCGTATCCACTTTTGCGAACCATGCCCGACATGGGAAGGCATCGACGGCCGACAGGGTTTGGAAGCGTGCAGATCTATCTCCCGATCGCGGAACTGCCGATCAGCATTTTCCTGGTGCTCGGGCTGAGCGGCGCGGTCGGCTTCATCTCCGGCCTGTTCGGCGTCGGTGGCGGCTTCCTGCTGACGCCGCTGCTGATCTTCCTCGACATCCCCCCGGCCGTCGCGATCGCGACCGTCGCCGCGCAGGTCGCCGGCTCGTCAATGACCGGCGTGCTGACCTATTGGCGGCGCAACGCGCTCGACTTCAAGCTCGGCGGCATCCTGGTCGCAGGCGGCATATTCGGGACGATCCTGGGCGTGCTGTTCTTCAACTCGATGCGGCGCCTCGGCCAGCTCGAGCTGGTGATCACCCTGGCCTATGTCACGCTCTTCACCTGCATCGGCGGGCTGATGCTGTTCGACGCGGTGCGCGCCGCAATGCGCGACCGCAGCGGCAAGCCGGCCCGTCGCCTGCGCGAGGCCGGCTCGCACCCGCCCTGGATGGGCCTGCCGCTGCGCATGCGCTTCCCGCGCTCCCAGCTCTATGCCAGCGTGATCCCGATCGCGGCGCTCGCCGTCATCATCGGCTTCATCGGCGCCGTGCTCGGCGTCGGCGGCGGCTTCATGCTGGTACCGGCGCTGATCTACTTCTTCCGGATTCCGCCGGCCGTGGTCGTCGGCACCTCGCTGTTCCAGATCCTCGTCACCATGACCGGCGCGACGGTGCTGCACGCCGTCACCAACCAGTCGGTCGACATCATCCTGGCCATGCTGCTGCTGGTCGGCGGCGTCATCGGCGCGCAGTTCGGCGGCCGGGCGGCGCGCAACCTCAACGTCTCGTCGTTCCGGCTGCTGCTGGCGCTGCTGATCCTGTCGGTCGGCCTGCGCTTCGCGGTCGAGCTCTTCCTGCCGCCAAATGAGCCCTATTCGGTGGTGGTGCAGGAAGGAGTGCAGCGATGAGACGCGCGGCGCTCGCCCTCACAGCAGCCTGCCTTTCGGCCCTCGCGAGCCTCCCCGCGAAGGCGGAAGCGCTGATCGCGGCCCTGTCGACCCACCGGATCGCGATCGCCTCCAACTTCACCGGCGACCAGCTCGCCGTGTTCGGCCTGGTCGAGCGCGACGGCCGCTCCGTCGCGCGCGCTGATCCCTACGACATCGTCGTCACCGTGCGCGGGCCGCAGCGCATGCTGATCGTGCGCGAGAAGGAGCGTGTCGGTCCCATCTGGATCAACCGCAACCAGCGCCGCTTCCCGGATCGTTCCATCTATCTCTCGGTCGCGACCAATCGCCCGATCAAGGAGTTCCTGTCGGAAGAGGCGGCACGGCGCGACCGGATCGGCCTCGCCAATGCCCAGCGCCCGCCGACGGGCTTCGACTTCGAGTTCGACATCGCCCGCTTTCGCGACGCGCTGATCCGCACGCTCGAAGGGAGGCAGCTCTATACGCTCGACGAACGCGGGGTCACCTTCCTGTCGCCCGCCCTGTTCAGCTCGCAGATCAAGATCCCGGCGATCGCGCCGACCGGCCCGTATGAGGTCGAGGTCCTGCTCTATGCCGGCGGCTCGATCCTGGCGCGCCAGACCACGAACTTCGAGGTGGTGAAGACCGGCGCGGAACAGCGTATGACCTCGGCAGCGCATGACCGGCCGCTGCTCTACGGGCTGGCGACCGTCGCGGTGGCGCTGCTGCTGGGCTGGCTGGCGACGGTGATCTTCCGGCGCGATTGAGCCCTGGATTCCGCATCAGATTGGTCCGAAAAGTACCTTCGCCTTTTCGGTCCGACGCTTCAGCCCGTCAGCATTTCATAGGCGAGGAAGGGGGCGATCGTGCCTTCCGCTACGCTGGTCAGCTCGTCGGCGAGCTCGACCAGCCCATCAGTCTCGGTCAGCGAGGTCAGGACACCCGCGCCATCCCGCGGGTGCTTGCGCGCCACCGCGATGCCGTCCTGGCCAGGGACCAGCGAGACGCGGACATATTCGCGTCGCCCCGCCTTCTTCTTGTAGGCAAAACTGAGCCTGACCGGCAGACCATGCAGCCGCGCCCGCTTCGTGCCCGACAGCAGCGCGATAGCCGTGCGGGCGACGAAGGCGAAGGTGACGAAGACGGCGACGGGATTGCCGGGCAGGCCGATGAAGGGCGTGCCAGCGACGACGCCCATCGCCACGGGGCGGCCCGGCTTGATCGCGACGCGCCAGAAGGCGAGTTCCCCGGCGCGCTCGACCGCCGCCTTGACGTGATCTTCCTCGCCGGTCGAGACGCCGCCCGAGGTCAGGATCAGGTCGCAATCGACGGCCGCTTCGCGCAGTCGTCCCGCGAGGCTCTCCGGTTCGTCCCTGAGGATGCCGAGATCGACCACCTCCGCCCCGGTGCGGGCGACGAGGGCGCGCAGCAGGCTGCGATTGGCGTCGTAGATGCCGGCGGGCGGCAGGGGCGTGCCAGGCTCGTTGAGTTCGTCGCCGGTCGAGAAGATCGCCACGCGAACGCGGCGGCGCACTGAAAGCTCGGTCACGCCGAGCGCAGCGAGCAGCGCCAGATCCTGCGGGCGCAGGCGCCGGCCGGCAGCGAGCGCGACATGGCCGTACGGCAGATCCTCGCCCGCCGGCCGCGCATTGGCGCCACGCTTCAGCCCGGCCGGCAGGACAACGCAATCGGCATCGAGCGCGACATCTTCCTGCATGAAGACCGTATCGGCGTCCGCCGGCATCGGCGCACCGGTGAAGACGCGCACGGCGATGCCAGCCGTCGTGACGCCGGCGGCATCGGCGCCGGCCGGGACCCGGCCGGACAGCGGCAGGCGGGTTTCGCCGGAGAGCGTCAGATCGGCGAACCGGACGGCATAGCCATCGACAGCTGAATTCGCGAAGGGGGGCAGGTCGACAGGCGCGACGATGTCCTGCGCCAGGACACGTCCGTCGGCCGCTGTCAGCGCAACTGTCTCGATGCCCGCCACGGCGGTGATGCGTTCGGCCGCGCGCTCGGCCGCCTGCTCGATCGTCAGCATGGGCCCGAAGGCGTCGGCATCCGCGCTGAGCTGCGCCATCGTCAGAGATCCTCTTTCGCCCGGGCCAGCACCGCTTCGAGCGGCTGCGCCTTGGCAAAGAGACAATCGGCGATAGCGGCGACATCGTCGAGCCCGATCACCGGCCGGCCCGCCTCGGGAAAGGTGGTGTCGCTGGCGATCGCGACGATGCTGGGATCATCCGGATGCAAAGGCGGCTTGCCATTGGCGGCGCGATAGACCTCGAGCTTAGCGTGCGGATCGCGCTTGAAGCCCTCGACGAGGACGAGATCGACCGGCGACAGCCGCGCCAGCAACTCCGGGAGCACCGCCTCCGGCTCATCGCGGAGTTCGCGCAGCAGCGCCCAGCGCTTGGCCGAGGAGATCAGAACCTCGGAGGCGCCGGCCTGCCGGTGCGCCCAGGAATCCTTGCCGGGCGTGTCGAGATCGAAGCCGTGATGGGCGTGCTTGATCGTCGAGACCCCAACGCCGCGGCGGTTGAACTCCGGGATCAGCTTTGTGAGGAGGGTCGTCTTGCCAGCCCCGCTCCAGCCCGCCAGTCCGATCACGCGCATCGACAAGGACATCCTCGAAAAAGACAAAGCCGGGCGCGAGACGCGCCCGGCTGTCATCGTGCAAATGCCGTCAGCGGGTCAAGCGCGGCAAAAGCTCACTCCGCCGGCTGCAGCTTGCCGCCGTGGACCTGGCCCTTCCTCATCTCCTCGGCGACCCAGAGCGAATGGTGCTCTTTGGCCCAATTGAGATCGACCTCGCCGGAGCCCATCGCGTCGAAGGCGCCCTCCATGCCGACCGTGCCGATATAGATGTGGGCGAGGATCGCTGCGACCATCAGCACGCCGACGATGCCGTGGACCACGTTCCAGAATTGCAGGTCGAGCACGCCGCCAGCCACCGCGGGGAAGAGCAGGTAGATGCCAGAAACCCCGAGTGCAGCGCCGCCGAGGACCACGGTCCAGAACACGATCTTCTGGCCGCCATTGAAGCGCTTGGCCGGCGGGTGCCCCTTGCCGACGATGCCGCCGCCGGCCGCGAACCAGCGGACGTCGACCATGCCGGGGATGTTGTCCTTGATCCAGATGACGAACATCAGGGCGATGCCGAGCATGAACGGCCAGGCGAGGTAGTTGTGCGCCCATTTCGCCACGATCGAGATGTTGGTGAACGCCTCCGGCCCGACCAGCGGCAGCAGCAGCGCCTTGCCGAAGGTGACGTTGAGCCCGGACAGCGCCAGGACGATGAAGCAGGCGGCGGTGAGCCAGTGCATGAAGCGCTCGAAGCCGTTGAAGCGCGTCAGTGTCTGGCCGGACGGGCCGCTCTCGATCCGGATGCGGCCGCGGATGAGATAAAAGGCGATCAGCACGATCAGCATGCCGAGCACAGCGACCGCGCCGATCTTGGTCATCGTGTTCTGGTGGAAGGCGCGCCATTCGCGCCCGGCCGGACGTTCCAGCGTCGCCGCCTTGGTGTCGGGGATGGTGATGCGGCCCTGCAGCTCGGCCGAGGGGTTGCCCTTCAGCGCGTCGAGGAACTGCTTCTCCTTGACCGAGTCGGCGGTCGGATTGATCTGCTGGGCGGAGCCCGGCAGGGCGAAGCCGACCGCCACGGCCAACAGCAGCGCCGTAATGAGGAAGCGGAGATGAGCGCGCAGCGACATTGCGGCATCCTTTTTCGCGAAGGCAGCGTCAACCCGGGGAGGAACGCACCCGACCTTTTGCGGGCCGTGATGCGCCCCCCTCCCCCAGCTCAGATCGTGATGGTTTCCCGGTAGGCGGTCTGCCAGCCCCAGGCGCCCGAGCCGTAGCCGCGCTTGACCACGCGTTCCTTGTAGATCTGCGCGATCACCTCGCCGTCGCCGGCGAGCAGCGACTTGGTCGAGCACATCTCGGCGCAGAGCGGCAGCTTTCCCTCGGCGAGACGGTTCGAGCCGTATTTCTGGTATTCGGCCGGCGAGAGATCGACCTCGGGGCCGCCGGAGCAATAGGTGCACTTGTCCATCTTGCCGCGCGAGCCGAAATTGCTGACTTTCGGATATTGCGGGGCGCCGAAGGGGCAGGCGTAGAAGCAGTAGCCACAGCCGATGCACAGGTCCTTGTTGTGCAGCACGACGCCATCGGCGGTGTTGTAGAAGCAGTCGACCGGGCAGACGGCCATGCAGGGTGCGTCCGTGCAATGCATGCAGGCCATCGAGACCGAGCGCTCGCCCGGCTTGCCGTCATTGATGGTGACGACGCGCCGGCGGTTGATGCCCCAGGGCACGTCGTTCTCGTTCTTGCAGGCGGTGACGCAGGCGTTGCACTCGATGCAGCGGTCGGCGTCGCAGAGGAATTTCATCCGGGCCATGGTTCAGTTCCTCCTCACGCCGCCGCGATCTGGCAGAGCGTGACCTTGCCTTCGTGCATGGCGGTCACGGGGTCGTAGCCATAGGTGGTGACCGTGTTGACGGACTCGCCGAGCACGATCGGGTCGAGGCCCTTCGGGTAGTTGCCGCGCTGATCGACGCCCTGATAGAAGCCGCCGAAATGGAAGGGCATGAAGGCCGCGCCCTTGCCGACGCGCTCGGTGACCAGCGCCTTGACCCTGGCCTTGGAGTTGTTCTCCGGGCCGGTGACCCAGACCATGGCGCCGTCCCTGATGCCGCGCTCGGCCGCATCAGCCGTGTTGATCTCGACGAACATGTCCTGCTGCAATTCGGCCAGCCACTTGTTCGAGCGCGTCTCCTCGCCGCCACCCTCGTATTCGACGAGGCGGCCGGAGGTCAGTACGATCGGGAAAGACTTGGCGATGCCCTTCTCGACCGCCGCCTTCTGCACCGAGGTGTGCAGGTTCGGGATGCGCAGCGTGCGCTCGTCCGGCCTGGCCGGCCATTTCGCCACGAGGTCGACGCGCGGCGAATAGATCGGCTCGCGATGGACCGGCACCGGGTCGGGGAGGTTCCAGGCATTGGCCCTGGCCTTGCCATTGCCGTAGGGCACGCAGCCATGCTCCATCGCGACACGCTGGACGCCGCCCGACAGATCGGTCGACCAGGAGACCGCGTCGATATTGTTGCCGCCGATCCAGGAGATCGTCGCCAGCTCCGCCGGCGTCAGATCCTTGTCCCAGCCGAGCTTCTTCAGTACGCCCATGGTGAACTCGGGATAGCCGTCCTTGATGTCCGAGTTCAGCGAGTAGGAGCCGCCCTCGGCAAGCAAGGTATCCTCGACCTTGCTGCCATCGGGCAGCGTGCGCTCGCGGGTGAGGCCAAAGCGCGGGCGGAAGGTGCCGCCGCCATCCTTGGCCGCGAGCGAGGTGTTGTAGAGGATGTGCGTGCCGGGGTGCTTGTATTCGGGCGTGCCCCAGCACGGCCAGGGCAGGCCGTAGAAATCGTTCTCGACCGGCGAGCCCTTGGCGCCGCGCAGCGTCACGATGTCGAACTTGTCCTGGTTCGCCATATGCAGCTTCAGGCGCTCAGGTGACTGGCCGGTATAGCCGGTCGACCAGCCGCCGCGGTTGATCTCCTTCAGGATCGACTCCGCCGTCGGCTCCAGGCCGATCTTGCCCTGAACCATGTCGTAGGGCCGGAACATTTCGGTGGCGAAGCCGAGCTTCTGCGAGAATTTGTAGATGACGGCGTAGTCGCTAGCCGATTCGAAGATCGGCTCGACGACCTTCTCGCCCCATTGCACCGAGCGGTTCGAGCAGGTGCGCGAGCCCGAAGTCTCGAACTGGGTGCAGATCGGCAGGATATAGGTGCCATTCTTGCGCCCGCCGAGCGAAACGAAATTGGTCGGGTGCGGATCGCAGACGACGAGGAGCTCAAGCTTCTCGAGGCCCTTCACCGCGTCGGGCATGCGCGGAATGGTGTTGCCGCCATGGCCCATGACGAACATGGCCTTGAGATTGTCCTTCTGGTCGACCTGCTCGGCCGGCAGATTCGCCGCATCGAACCAGCGGGTCGAGGTGTGGCCCGAGGTCTCCATGTTCTGCTTGCGGGTACGGGCGGCACGGCCGCCCTTGGCCGGGACCTCGTCAAAGCGCGAGACGAAATAATCGTAGTCGACGCCCCAGACACGGGCCCAATGGCGCCAGGCGCCTTCGACCAGGCCGTAATAGCAAGGCAGGTTCGAGATATCCAAGCCGAAGTCGGTCGCGCCCTGGACGTTGCAGTGGCCGCGGAAGATGTTGGCGCCAGTGCCGCGCGCGCCGACATTGCCGGTCGCCAGCAGGAGCGTGCAGATGGCGCGGACGTTCGCCGTGCCGACCGAGTGCTGGGTCACGCCCATGCACCAGACGAAGGTCGCCGGCTTGACCGTGGCGAAGGTCTGGGCGACGCGCCTCAACTGCTCGCCGGGGATGCCGGTGATATCCTCGACCGTCTTGGGATCGTATTTCTCGACCTCCTTGCGGACGTCGTCCATGCCGTGGACGCGCGCGGCGATGAAGGCCTTATCCTCCCAGCCGTTCTTGAAGATGTGCCACATCAGGCCCCAGATCACCGCGATGTCGGTGCCGGAGCGGAAGCGGACATAGTCGGTGGCGTGCGCCGCGGTGCGGGTCAGGCGCGGATCGAAGACGATGACGTTGGCGCGCTGCTGCTCCTTGCCGGTCAGGATGTGCTGCATCGAGACCGGATGCGCCTCGGCCGCGTTCGAGCCCATGAACAGCACGGTCTTCGAATTGCGGATGTCGTTGTAGGAGTTGGTCATGGCGCCGTAGCCCCAGACGTTCGCGACGCCCGCGACCGTGGTCGAGTGGCAGATGCGCGCCTGATGGTCGACGTTGTTGGTGCCCCAGAAGGCCGCGAACTTGCGGAAGAGATAGGAGCCTTCGTTGGAGAACTTGGCCGAGCCGAGCAGATAGACCGAATCCGCGCCGGACTTGCCGCGGATCTCCATCATCTTGTCGCCGATCTCGTTGACCGCCTGGTCCCAGGACAGGCGCTGCCACTGCCCGTCGACCAGCTTCATCGGATATTTGATGCGGCGGTCGCCATGGACGAGCTCGCGCACCGATGCACCCTTGGCGCAATGGCTGCCGCGGTTGATCGGGCTCTCCCAGGCCGGCTCCTGGCCGACCCAGACGCCGTTATTGACCTCGGCGCGGACAGTGCAGCCCACCGAGCAGTGCGTGCAGATGTTCTTGACGACCTTGGTGCCGGTGGCCGGGCCGAGCTCGGCGGCCTCGGCCTTGCGGACGGCGCCGATCTGCAGGGCGCCGGCGGCCGCGACACCACCGGCGACGAGGCCGGAACGGCGCAGGAAGGAGCGGCGGTCCATCACCCCGGAGGCGAGCCCCCCGAGGGCGCTCTGCAGGCGGCCGCGCTGGACGTCGGCGGATTTGCGCTTGATCAGCATGACGCCGGCCTCCTCAGTAACGGTTGACGCGATAGAAGTCTTTGACGTGCTCGCTCTCGCGATAGCGCGCCTTCGTCTCGTCCTTGCCGGGATCGACGGCCGCGGCGGGGGTCACCGCCACTGGAGCGACGGCCACGGTCGCGCCGGCGCCCAGCGCCTTGAAGAAGTTGCGGCGGTCGAGAGCCGTCTCCTTGCTCTTCTGCGACATCGTCGTCTCCTCCGTGCCGTAAGTCATGCGGGCAGGCTCGCGGCCTGCGTCTCGATCGAAAGGTAGAGGCTGCCGACCCGGCCGACGGCGCGGTAGAAGCGCGCCGCTTCGGCGGTTTCGAGATCGGCGAAGAAACGGTCGGCCCAAGGCCGGATATGACGGGCGAAGAACGAAGCCTCGTCGACGCCCTCGCCCGAGACTTCGCCGCGGATCAGCTTCGCTTCGATGTCCATCAGGACGGCGATATGGTCCTCGGGCTCGCCGACGCGCTCGGCCCGGGCGAGACCGAGCTTGCCCATGTCTTCGCGCACCAGAGCGAGCGGGCGCTCGTGCAGGAAGCCCGTCAGGTAATAGGAGGCGTAAGGCAGGAGCTCGCCACGGCCGACGCCGATGAAGAGCTGGAAGAACTCGTCGCGGACCTGTTCGGGGCTCGCCTCGGCGGCCGCTTCCGCCAGCGCCAGATGGGCCATGCCGAGCGGCGAAGCATCGCCCCGCAATCCTTGCAAGGCGGCCAGACTCTCAACCGTAGGCGCGCGCCAGAGCAGCGCACCGATCAGCTCGAACTCGTCGGCGCGGGCCGCATCGATCTCGTCGATCGCGGGCGTGGCAGTGTCGACGATAATCGGCTCCTGCGGATAGAGGTCGGGCCGCAGCTCACTGCGCGAGACGCCGGTCAGGGCCTCCACCGAGAGGACGCGATCAGCCGGGACGCGCTTCCAGGTCGAGATCGCCGGCTGCGAGACGCCGACCGCCCGCGCCAGCGCACGCACGCCGCCGGCCGCTTCGATCGCCCGTTCCAGAGCCTGGTCCCGCATGAACGAAGGCGTCTCCAAATCCCGCACCGGCGCACTCGAACGCGCCGGAACACGCGATGATAATGAGACCTTATCGCTCTAGATTGCAATTGTTCTGAACTGAAAGCTCAGAGTGGCGTCGCACCACCGCCGCGCCGCCTCAGGCGCGCGATTTCGGTGCGATTTTGCGACGCAGCGGAAACAACATCGGCGGAAGGTGCGGGTTCAGCAGCATTTTCGTTGGATTTTACCGAGGCTTCCGCCTCGCTCAGGCGAACAGGCGCCGGCTCGCCACCCGTCTCGCGCTGCGGCGCAGCAGGATCGCCAGCCTCCACTTCATTAGACGAAGGTCGAACAACTGCGACGTCGTTACGCACCGCCTCGCTTTGCTCCGGAACCGGCTCGGGGGGCTTACCGAAGATATTGGCCAGCATCTCCTCGACATTGTCCGACTCGCTGAGCGGCCCGTAGCCCGGCGCGCCACCCGGCGTGTTCCAGTCGAGCGCGTAGTCACGGGCCGGGTCGAGATAGCCCGAGATCGCCGGGTCGCTCTCCCAGGCACGGCGCAGCGCCTTGAGCTTCCACTCCTCCGGTACGTTCTGCTTCAGCCAATGAGCGAGGTCGAAATCCTTGTCGACGAGATCGAGCGAGGGCGGCTCGACCATCTTGGGTTCGGGTGCAGGTACGGTCGGCTCCGAGTTGGGAGGGGGAGCATTCGGTTGTTCCACGACAGCCGGCGCGGCCGGCTGCTGCGCCTCGCGCTTGCGGCGTGCCCAGCGCCCCAGGAAGCCCTCTTCGCGATCCTCATCGTCCGGGCGCGCCATCAGTCCTCTCCGCGATCAAGACCTGGTCGTGGCCGCAAGCCGCCTTTGCGCGGATCATGCTCGGTGCGCTTGCGCTTGACGAATTCGCGCTCGACATGATGCGCCTCGAAGAAGGCGAGCACGGCCTGCGCGATCGCTGCCGGCATCGGCACGGCCTCGACGATGTCGTCGACATTCTCCAGGAAAACCTCGCCCTCGGACGGGTCGGCGGTGACGCCGATGAGCTCCAGCGCCGGCTCGATGCCGGTCGGCCGGATCGAGACCCAGAGCCTGGCGTTGCCGGTCAGAAAATTCTCGCGGAAATGAGCAGTGTCGACCGAGTGCAGCGTCAGCACGGCCGAGCCGAGATAGAACTGCTCGCGTCTGTCGTCGCCGGCGAGCCTGCTCCACGGTGCTAACGGCGGCGGCTCGGGCAGGACCGCGATCGGCGCCCAGGCATGGTCGGCCCAGGGCGAATCGAGCTTGCGCCGCTCGACCACGACACCGACCTCGTGATGCTGCTGGGCCATGTTGCGGTCCCTTCAGTTCGCCATCTCGTGCGTGGCGAGCGGCAGGCCGGTCACCAGGTTCTGCGGCTTCATCCTGACCAGCCGTTCGCCATCCATCGCCAGCATCAGATAGATAGGCGCTCCCTTGGCTGCCGGCAGCACCGGCACGTCCGACGGCAATGTCAGACGGTAGAGCGCGATGAGGCGCGAGGCCTTGTCCGCGTCGAGCGTCTCGCCTTTCCAGAGCGCATTGCCGATCGCGGTCGCCTGCGCATCGAGGCCGACGAACCAGCGCCAGTTGGCATCACGCACATTCTCGACGGCTTCGATCTCGACGTCGAAGCCATGGATCTGCCGGATCCAGTGGCCGATCGCCTTGCCGAGCGCAACGCGCCCCGAGGGCTTGCCACCGAGGTCAAGCACCATGTCGAACGCGTCCGAGCGCTGCCAGTAGCTGTTGGCATCGGCCTGCTTGAGGATATCGAGCGAGGTCACCGCCGGGCCGCCCAGCATGGCTAGCAGGGGCGAGGCATGCCGATCCGCCTCGTGCCCCTCGATCATCTCGGCATCGGCGAGCAGGATCGTGTTCTCGTGCAGGGTGACGCGCTGCGGCCGGAACAGGCATTCGGCGGCGCGTACCACGAAAGGATCGCTCTCCTCGTCGAGCCCGGCGCGCAGGATGACGTGGACGAGTTGGTCGAGGAAGATGGGCGGAATGCCCGAGGCGCCGCCGCGGATGATCCCGGCATAGGCGCCCTGCAGGGTCGGCGCCGCCAGCAGCCGCTCGCGCCAGCCGAGCAGGAAGCGCCAGTTCTCGCGGGCATCGGCATCGGCGATGGCGGCGATCTCGCGCTCGGCGACCTCGGCTTGAGGCTCCGCCATCAGCTTCGCGTGCAATGCCAACTCGGCCGCGCAGGCCTCCTCCGGCGGCAGCACTTCCGGCCGCGCCAGATAGGCCTTCAGGAAGTCATCGGTGACGACGAGGCCACCGCCCGGTTCGCGGTCGAGCAGGAGATGGCCGGAGCTCGCCCAGAAATGGGTCATCGCGGCGCGTCCTTGATCAGCTGCATCAGGTCGACCTCTTCCTGCGGCTCGTCCTCGCCATCGGTCTCGATGAACTCGAAAGCGCGGAAGGCATCCTTCGGCGTATCGCCGCGCGCCATCAAGGTGCGGAAGCGCTCGCGGATCTCGCCCTCCTCGATCGTGCGATGCAAGGCGAGCAGGGTCTGCTGGGGATGATCGCAGAGCGAGGCGGCGAAGGCGACCTCCTCCTCCGCCGCAGCGCGCGCAGCAGTGAGATCTGGCGCGCCGAGCTTCTCGACGAATTGCGCCGCGAGCCGCCCCACAGCCTGCTCGCATTCCTCCGCCGTCACCTCCGTGACCACGGCGAGCGTGCTCCAGCCGAAGCTGTCGATGCCGAGGAAGCCGGAGCGGAAGGCGACGCGACCCTTGGCGTCGAGTTCGGCGACACGTTCCTGCGTGAACAGGAAGGAGCCGGTGACCAGCCATTCGCCGGGCTCGGCCGCCTTGCGGAAGACGAAACTGTCCGACGGATCGAGCCGGATGGCGCGCGGGAGCTTGAGGACCCTCACAGCTTTGGCGCTCCGCTGTCGCGGTCGAGCCAGTCGACCTTCGCCAGCGCCTCGACGAGGCTCCGGCGCTCTGTGCCGAACTGCGAGGTCGCGATCAGATCGCCATTGGGCTCGATGCCGTGGCGGACACCAACCACCTTTTCCAACCGGTCGAGCCAGCGCCGCGCTGCCGCCTTGGCACCGTCTTCCTGCCAGTGGCTGACGCCGAGCATGAGATGGCGGCAGAAGGCTTCGATCAGGTCGACCGCGTCGACTTCCTCGAACCCCTCTTCGGCCATGCCGACGCCGGTCTGGCCGAGCTGGAAAGGCGACATCGTCGTTGCCCGGACCATGGCGCCGAAAACCAGCCAGTCCGGCACATGGCTCTCCGGGCAATCCGCCGGCCAGCCGAGGCGGCCGCCGCCGATCAAGCCGAGATCATAGGTCAGCGCGTCCGGCCAGCGGAACAGCACCGGCCGCTCCGGCGGCGAATGCACAGCGAGCGCGTCGGCAAGCGCGTTCATCGCGAGGTAGTGCGCCAGCCGGGCCTCGCCGAGGATCGCGTCGGGCTCGAGCACCACCGCGAACTCGACGATGTCGAAACGTCGCACCCAGACCAAAGTCGCAGCGCCGGCCTCGGCCGCGATCGCCTGCGCATGGGCGAAGGCGTCGCCCGCTTCGCGCAGTGTGACGAGCGAAAAGCCCGGTGGCAGCACCGGCTCGCGCCTGAGATCGTCCTGCCTGATCGGCCCTGCCGCCATCGTCCCTGCCCTGCGGCCTCTTATCCCAAGGGAGAGGCTTGCTTCTTTGGAGCCATTCCAATTCCATATAAGGTGAGATTATCGCAAGCGCGACCAAAGACGCGCAGCGATCACGAGGATGCCTGCCCGATGACCGATGTCGCCCGCACGCTGATGATCTGCTCGTGCGAGGACACGATGCCGCTCGACGGCAAAGCGATCCAGCGCGGCTGCCAGGGCGCCGAGATCAGCGAGCACCGCCATCTCTGCCGCAGTCAGGTCGAGCGCTTCCGCGCCATGCTCGGCCAGAGCGATGCGATCACCGTCGCCTGCACGCAGGAAGCGCCGCTGTTCGAGGAGATCGCCGCAGACCTCGACTATGCCGGCGATCTCGTCTTCACCAACATCCGCGAGCATGCCGGCTGGTCGGACGAGGCCAAGGCTACCGGCCCGAAGATGGCCGCCTTGCTCGCTGCCGCTAGCGAGCTGATGCCGCCGGCCTCCTTCACCACACTGACCAGCAAAGGCATCGCGCTGATCTATGGCCGCGACGAGGTTGCGATCACACTGGCGCACCGACTCGCCGAGCATCTCGACGTGACCGTGCTGCTGTCGCGCCCCGGCGAGATCGCCCCGCCGCGCAGTGACGACTTCCCGGTGCTGAAGGGCACGGTCGCGCAGGCGAGCGGCTGGCTCGGCGCCTTCGAACTCACTGTCAACGACTACGCTGCGCCAAGCCCCTCCTCGCGCGGCAAGCTCGTCTTCGAGGCGCCGCGCAACGGCGCGGTCTCGCATTGCGATGTCGTCATCGATGTCTCCGGCGGCACGCCGCTCTTTCCCGCCGGTGACCTGCGCGCCGGGTATCTGCGCGCCGATCCGCGCGACGCGGCCGCGGTCGAGCGCCTCACCTTCCAGGCGAGTGGGCTGGTCGGCGAATTCGACAAGCCGGCCTATGTCGCGCTGAACGAGGGCCTGTGCGCCCATGCCCGCTCGCAGAAGACCGGCTGCTCGCGCTGCCTCGAACTCTGCCCGACTGGTGCGATCACCCCGGCGGGCGACCACGTCGCGATCTCCGCCGAAATCTGCGCCGGTTGCGGCGCCTGCGCCGCCGTCTGCCCGACCGGCGCGGTGACCTACGCGCTGCCGCCGGCCGATGCGCTATTGCGCAAGCTGCGGACCCTGCTCGTCACCTATGCCGAGGCCGGCGGGCGCGAGCCGGTTGTGCTGTTGCATGACGGCGACCATGGCGAGCCCCTGATCGAGGCGCTCGCCCGCCATGGCGCCGGGCTGCCAGCGCGTGTCCTGCCCTTGCGCGTCAATGAGATCACCCAGATTGGTCTGGAGACCTTCGCCGCGGCGCTCGCCTTTGGCGCCTCCGCCATCCGCGTGCTCGGCCGGGCCAAGCCGAAGCACGACCTTTCCGGCCTAACCCGCAATCTCGACTACGCCAACGCGCTGGCCCGCGCGCTTGGCTATGGCGAGGCCCGCGCCGCCCTGATCGAGACCGACGATCCCGATGCGCTCGCCGCTGCCCTCGCCAAGGTCGCGCCCGGCACCAGCCCCGCGCAGCCAGCGCGCTTCCGGCCGATGGGAAGTGGCCGGCCGCTGCTGCGCCAGACGATCGGCGAACTGCACGCCGCCGCGCCGACACCGGTCGCGACCGTGGCGATGCCGCCGCGCGCGCCCTTCGGCACGGTCCATGTCGATACGGAGGGCTGCACGCTCTGCCTCGCCTGCGTCTCCGCCTGCCCGGTCAGCGCGCTAGGCGATAACCCGGAGCGGCCGACGCTGACCTTCCAGGAGGACCTCTGTGTGCAGTGCGGGCTCTGCGCCGCGACCTGCCCGGAGAAGGTGATCACGCTGGAGCCACGCGTCGATTTCGACGCGTGGAAAGGTGGCCGCCGGATCGTCAAGCAGGAGGAGCCGTTCCACTGCATCGCCTGCGCCAAGCCCTTCGGCGTCCGCAGCACGATCGAGAAGATCGCCGCCAAGCTCGAGAACAAGCACTGGATGTTCACCGGCGAAGGCGCCAAGCGCGCCGCGATCCTGCGCATGTGCGAGGATTGCCGGGTCGAGGCCGTGGTCAATGAGAGCTTCGACCCGCATCACTCGCCGCAGCGCCCGCCGGTGCGCACCACTGACGACTATCTGCGCGAGCGGGCAGAGCGCGGCGAGGATCCGCTGGGGTAGAGGCGCCGTCGTGCTCGGGCTTGCCCCGAGCATCTCCAACCGGAAGGGCGCCCTATCCTGCCTGAGATTCTCGGGTTTGCGCTTCGCTCCACCCGAGAATGACGTGTTCGTTCAGCGCGTCACCTTCTCCAGCCAGTCGACCAGCGCCTGCCGGTCCTCGGCCGCGCCGATCGTCTGCTCCGGCATCTTGGTGCCGGGCGTGTAGGCGTTCGGACCGATCTCAAACAGCTTGGCGACACTCTCCTTGCTCCAGACGATGTCCATGCCCTTGAGCGCGTCGGAATAGGCATAGCCCGGCGCGGTGGCGATGCGGCGGCCGAAGATGCCGTGCAGGGTCGGGCCGGCCCTGTTGCCATCGGCCGGCGTCAGCGTGTGGCAGGCTGCGCAAGCGCGAAAGACCTGCGCACCCCGCTCGCCCTGGAAGGCGGAGAGCGCATCCTCGCCGGCGCGCGGCACCACCGCCCCGACATGCTCGCCGGTGACGGCGTTCCAGCGCCGGACCAGCCGATCGGCGCCACCGGAGAGGAGTTGCCTGCCATCCGGCAGGAAGGCCAGGGACCAGACCGGCAGGCCGGGACCGACCAAAGTGGCGCGGATCGTCCGCGCCTTGCGATCGATCAGCGCGACCTGCCCGCGCAAGCCGCCGGCCGCGATGGTCGCGCCATCCGGCGAGATGGCGAGCGCGATCAGAGGAGTTTCACCGACCGCGATCTCGCCGCGCTGGGCTCCGTCCGGCCCGAACAGGCGCAGGCGGCCATCGGCGGCGGCGACCGCGATCTCGCCATCGGGCGCCACGACGACGCCGTTGAGCGGCGCGGGCGTGGTGACGATCAGCGGCGCGCCGCCATCCGCGGGCCAGAGCCGCAGGGTCGCATCATAACCGGAGGAGACAACCATGCCGCCTGGCGCGAAGGCGACGCCGTTGACCAGGCCCTGATGACCTTCGAGCACGCGCGTCGTCCCATCGGCCAGTGCTGTGACCCGGACCGTCCCGTCCCAGGAGGCGGAAGCGAGATGCTGTCCTTCCGGCGAGGCCGCCAGCGCCGCGACCGGCCCCCTATGCCCTTCGATCACTTTCGCCGGCTCCGCTGCGTCACCGCGCCAAAGCGCGATCCTGCCGTCCTCGCCCCCGGTGGCGAAGCCGATGCCGTTGACCGCGACGGCTGCATTGACCGCGCCCTGATGGAAGCGCAGCACCTTGATCGCGCTGCCGCGGGCGAGGTCCCAGAGGATCGCCGACTGGTCGAAGGATCCGGTCAGCGCGGTTGTGCCATCGGCCGAGACAGCGGCGGCGCGCACCGGCCCGCCATGGCCGCGCAGCTCCTGGGCGGACGCGGGAATTGCTGCGACAACCAGCGCAAGAAGCACCGCGCGAATCCTTCTCCCCTCGGGGGAGAAGGTGGCAGCGCGAAGCACTGACGGATGAGGGCCGCGCCGCTGCGCCCATTTTCCATCGTTGCCCGAAGCCATCCTGCCCTCATCCGTCTGCTTCGCAGACACCTTCTCCCCCGAGGGGAGAAGGGTAAAGACCTCTGTTGCTCCCACGCAAAAAGCCATCATATGAAGCGCAACATCATTCGACCGGCTTTGCCTATGACGTCCATCCCGCTGAATCTGCGCGGCCTGAAATGCCCCCTCCCCGCCTTGCGCGTGCGCAAGGCGCTGAAAACCGCGGCTCCGGGCGACCTGTTCCTGGTCGAATGCACCGATCCGATGGCCGCAATCGACATCCCCAACCTGATGCGCGAGACCGGCGACGCGATCGAACTCAGCAGCAGCGAGGGCGAGCTGCTGGTCTTCCACATCCGCAAGGCCGCGGCCTAGCGTCGCGCAAACACGGGAATCCCAGATCGTGGCCCTTTCGCAAAACGACATCCTGCGCGCGCTCGAACTGGTGAAGCTGCCGGCGAGCGGGCAATCGCTCGCTGCGTCCGGCCGCATCGGCGACATCCTGATCGACGGCGGCAAGGTGATCTTCGCGATCGGCATCGACGCGACCGAAGCCGGCGCGATGGAGCCGGTGCGCAAGGCGGCCGAGAGCGCGGTCGGTGGCATTCCCGGCGTGACGCAGGTTCTGGTCGGGCTCACCGCCGACAAGGCGCCGGGGCGCGCGCCCTCGCAGGCAGCCGAAGCGCGCCGGCAGGCGCATGGCCAGCCCGGTCCCGGCGGGCCGGTGCCGAAGGCGGCCGGCATTCCCGGCGTCAAGCAGATCATCGCAGTGGCGAGCGGCAAGGGCGGCGTCGGCAAGTCGACCACCACGGCCAATCTCGCCGTGGGCCTGGCGACCCTCGGCCTCAAGGTCGGCGTGCTCGATGCCGACATCTACGGCCCGTCCGTGCCGAAGATCTTCGGCATCACCGGCAAGCCGCGGCTGGTCTCGGGCCGCACGCTCGCGCCGATGGAGGCCTATGGTCTGAAGATCATGTCGATCGGCTTCCTGATCGACGAGGAAACGCCGATGATCTGGCGCGGGCCGATGGTGATTTCGGCGATCACCCAGATGCTGCGCGAGGTCGCCTGGGGCGAGCTCGACGTGCTCGTCGTCGACATGCCGCCCGGCACGGGCGATGCCCAGCTCACCATGGCGCAGCAGACCCCGCTCGCCGGCGCCGTCATCGTCTCGACGCCCCAGGATTTGGCTCTGCTCGACGCCCGTCGCGGCGTCGCCATGTTCAAGAAGGTCGAGGTGCCGATCCTCGGCATCGTCGAGAACATGAGCTATTTCATCTGTCCGGAATGCGGCCACCGCTCCGACATCTTCGCCCATGGCGGGGCACGCCATGAGGCGGAACGGCTCCATGTGCCCTTCCTCGGCGAGATCCCGCTCGCCATGCCGATCCGCGAGACCTCCGATGGCGGCCGCCCGATCGTGGCGAGCGATCCGGACAGCGCCCATGCCAAGGCCTATGTCGCCCTGGCGCGGCAGGTGAAGGCCGGCCTTGCCGGGCCGGCCCGGGCAGCGCCGCGGATCGTGATCGAGTAACGCCGCAGCCTAGGCTCGCAGAGCCGGGCCACCGGGGCGGTCGGCCTGCAGCGCAAGCCGGTCGAGATCGATACCGGTGATCTCCGCCTGCCGTTCGATCAGCACCCAGATATGGCCGAAGGGATCGAAGAGCGAGGCGACCCGCCGCCCCTCGGCATCGGTCTGGACCCGGTCGCGCAGCGCCGCGCCGGCCACGATCGCCTGGGCGAAGCAGGCTTCGATATCCGGTACCGTCAGCTGGATGACCGTGCTGACCGCGCCGGCGGCCTTCGGAAAGAACGGGCCGCCATAGGACGGCTCCTCCTCGCGGCGCGGATTTGAGCCGGCGACCGACACCCTCGTCGCGCCGATCAGCATCTCGACCCCGGCGAGCTCGCCGTCGACCCTGTGCTTCCTGAGCTGCCGTGCTTCAAACGCCTCGCTGTAAAAGTCGGCGGCCTGCTGCTCCCGCCCGTGCTGCACGAAAACCGTCAGGCCGACGCCGATACTGTGCTCCATCGCGAATCTCCTCATCCGTCGCCGCTGGAAAAGAGGCCGAGCGAAGCCGGCGGATTCTTGATCGATCCGCGGCGGGCTCGCGCCTGGCCATCACCGATGCGCGATGACAGGCAATTTTGTTCATGTTATGTTCCAGTCGACAGAAACCCTGGAGAGACGATCATGTCCGTCCTGCCAACCCGCCATATCAGCATCGCGATCGACAAGCCGATCGAGGAGGTCTACGGCTTCCTCGCAGAGCCCATGAACTTCCCGAAATGGGCACAAGGCCTCGGCGACGAGTTCGGCCATGTCGAGGGCATGACCTATCGCGCGAGGACGCCGATGGGGCCGATGCGGGTGATGTTCAGCGAGCCCAATCGCTATGGCGTCCTCGATCATGCGGTCGTGCCCGACAGCGGCGCCACCATGCACAATCCGATGCGTGTGCTCGCCAATGGCAGCGGCAGCGAGGTGGTGTTCTCCTTGTTCAGGCGCCCGGAGATGACCGATGACGACTTTGCCCGCGACGCCGAATGGGTCGCGGCCGATCTGGCGCGCCTGAAACGTCTGCTGGAAAGCTGAAGCTGAGCCTCAGAGGCGCACGCTGCTGGTCGCGTAGGCGACGTCTACGGGGCGCTGATAGGTCGCCAGCACCAGGCTCGCTCCATAAGCAGCGATGGCGGCGAAGACGACGGCGATGGCAAAGGACTTCATGCGGTTTCCCCCAGGCAGGCGAATAAGCCTCGCTTATCAGGCGAATCTAGGGTCGCCAGCGCGGCCGATCAAGCGTCGCGCAGCGCGGCATGGAGCCGCTCGGCCTCGGCGAGATCGTCCGGCCGGTTGGCGTTGAAGAAGGGATCGACCGGTTCGGTCAGCCATTCGACCGAAACGACGCCATGGCGCGCCGTCCAGCGGTCGATCTTGCGCTCGTCCTCGACGGTGAGCGCATGGCGCAGTTCCTCGCGTAGCGAAACCGGCCAGAGCCCGATCACCGGATGGGTCCAGCCGCCCGAAGCTGCGCAGGCGAGCGGGACATTCGCGTCCTCCCGCGCGGCATGCAGCCGCGTCACCAGATCGCGCGGGATGAAGGGCGTGTCGGCGGCGACGCTGACGAGCCACTGCGCGCCCGGCCGGTTGGCGGCGAGCCAGTCGAGCCCGGCGAGGATGCCGGCGAGCGGTCCGGCGAAATCCGGGACACTATCGGCGACCACAGGCAGGCCGTAGTCGGCGAAGCGGGTGGGCTCGCCATTGGCATTAAGCAGCAGCCCGTCGCATTGAGGCCTGAGCCGCTTGATCACATGGGCGAGGATGGTGCTGCCGGCGATGGTGCGCAGTGGCTTGTCGCCGCCGCCCATGCGGCGGGCGAGCCCGCCGGCGAGCAGGAGGCCGAGGGTCGGGGGCGCGCTCATGCCGCGGCCGCCGACTGGAGGCGGCGCATTTCGCGTTCGACCGCAGTTGCATCGCCTATCCCGATGAAACCATCGCGAACCGTTCGCGTGCCGCCGTCCCCATCACCCACCAGGTTTTCCAGGAACAGGATATCGCCGATGCCATCCTTGCCGATATCCAGCTCGATCGTACGCAGGTTCTGCACGGAGGTGCTTTTGACTGACGAGCCCACGACAATGGCAGCACGTCTATCCGTTAGGAAGTACTGGACCGACGGCGCGCTCAGATACAGCCTGATCGGCTCCGCGAGCCCCCAGAGCCCGGCTCCAAAGAAGAGCAACCCGAACATCCAGAAGAAGCCACCCGACTTGGACGCGCCATGCATCCAGAATATGGAGAATCCGACGAAGAACAGAAGAAAAAAGACCTTGAACGGAGTGAAATCCTTCAGCGCGTAGCGCCTCGGATCTGGCCGGTCCCACCAGATCAGCTGTTCGCCGGCATCGAGCCGATGGGTCGGCGCCGGCACTCCCTTACCCGGCAAGAGAACATTCATTCATCGCCCCCTGCCCCCTTGCGGCGATGCTTGCCGCCCTCCTCCTCGACGCTGTCCGGATCCTGGTCGAAGACGATGCGGTCCTCGCCGGCCAGCGCCAGGAAACGCTTGCCACGGGCGCGGCCGATCAGGGTCAGACCTGCCTTGCGGGCGAGCTCGACGCCCCATTCGGTGAAGCCCGAGCGCGAGACCAGGATCGGAATGCCCATGCGCACCGTCTTGATCACCATCTCCGAGGTCAGCCGGCCGGTGGTGTAGAAGATCATCCGGCCGGGATCGACATCATGGCGGAAGAGCCAGCCGGCGACCTTGTCGACGGCGTTGTGGCGGCCGACGTCTTCCATGTAGACCAGCGGCCGGTCGCGCTCGCAGAGCACGCAGCCATGGATCGCGCCGGCCTCCAGATAGAGCGAGGGCGTGGTGTTGATCTTGCGGGTCAGCGCGTAGAGCCAACTCGTACGCAATTCCGCCCTGGGCAGGACGATCTCGTCGATCGCCTCCATCAGGTCGCCGAAGGCGGTGCCTTGGGCGCAGCCGGAGGTCAGCGTCTTCTTCTTCAGCTTCTGCTCGAAATTGGTGCGCTCGGGCGTGCGCACCACCACGACCTCGAGCTCCTCGTCATAATCGACCGCCTCGACGACATCGCCGCGCCTCAGCATGTTCTGGTTCAGGAGATAGCCGAGCGCCAGGTACTCGGGGTGATCGCCAATCGTCATCATGGTGACGATCTCCTGGCTGTTCAGGTAGAGCGTCAACGCCCGCTCGGTGACGACGCGGGTCTCGACCCGGGCGCCGCTATGGTCGATGCCGGCGACGGTCGCGCCGAGCCGGGCGGCGGCCGGGTCCGGCCGGATCAGATAGTCGTCGAGGAAATCGCTGCCGACAGGCACGGAATGTTTCCTTAGCAGGCGTCAGGCCGGCTGGCGCAGCGCCGCCATCGCCCAGCCCGTTACCGCGGTGGCTTCGGGCGGCAGGCGCTGCCAGTCCTCGCCGGCGAATTCCGACCAGGCGACGAGCATGTCGTCGCGCACGGCGGTCAACAGCGGCAGGCCGGCGACGACGCCGGCGGCGATCTCGGCACGCAACCCCTGGCCGAGCACTTCCTGCTTGCCGAACTTGTTGACGATGACGAGGTCGACCGGTCCCGTCAGCGCGCCAGAGACGGCAGCGCCGGCGGCGGCGAGCCCGGCCGCGTCGAGCCGGCAGCCCGCCGAGCCCGCACCGCGATCCTCGCTGATCGCGAAAAGCTGGCCGGAGGCAAGGTCCTCGAGCGCCATTGAGGCGCAGCCGCTCGCGCAGTCACCATTGTTGTGCTGGACGACGCCGCCGAGCCGAACCGCCTCACGCTTCAGGCAATCGGCGACCTCCGCCATCAGTTCGTCGATGGGGAAGCCCGAGGAGTAGACGATCGCGGCAAGCGGAGCAGTCATCGTCCCCCTTCATCTCACGGATCGGTTCCAGCAGCCAGTGAACTTTAGGTGTTCCAATCTGGATGAGATGCTTTGCCAGTGTTGCAGCGCACCTACAGTCGAACCCGGCAACCGACGCTAGGGTGGACTGGGCTGTTCCCGGCATCCCGGCCGGGCGCGGCTCGCCGAGCATCGCCTGCCCATGATCCGCCCGAACGCCCAGACGCCCCTCGATCCCGCAACCGACGCGGCCCTGCTGCTGCGCCGCATCGGCTTCGCGACATTGGCGCTCGCTCTGCCGCTGGCCTCGCTGGTCTCGCGCCGCGCCGCTGTCGTCTTGGTGCCGATCGGCGTGATCCTTCTGTCGATCGCCGCGCTAATCGAGGCGCCGCGCTGGTTCGCCGGCAATATCCGGTCCTCGATCTTCAGCCGCGCCGGGTTGACGCTGTGGGCGCTGGTCGGCTGGGCGGTGCTCTCGCTGGTCTGGAGCCCCTATACCGGCTCGGCCACCGAGAAGGCGGCGAATCTCTTCCTTGCCGTAGCGTTGGGCTTTGCCGGCGCGGCGGCGCTGCCGGAGCGCATGCGCGCTTCGAACCTCAATCTCGCGGCGCTCGGTGCCGGCACCGCCGCGATCTTCGCGCTTGGCCTGCTGCTGACCGAGGCGCTCGGCCCGGTCGACTCGCGCGCGGCCGACGCGGCCGGCAGCGTCGAGCGTGGCGTCAGCGTCGTGCTGATCATGGCCTGGCCGGCGCTCGCCTGGCTGCTCTCGCGCGAACGCGGGCTGACAGCGCTGGGGCTGGCGCTCGCCGTCGGCCTGCTCGCCTTGTCGCGCATCGAGGATGGCGAGGCGATGGCGATGCTGTGCGGCGCGATCGCTTTCGGCGCCGTCAGCGCCAACCGCATCGTCGGCGCCCGGCTGATGGGCGGGATCATGGCCGGGCTGATGCTGCTCGCCCCGCTGCTGCCCTTCCTGCTGCTGCCATTCTTCCGGCTCTCGCCGGCGGTGTTCAGCACGGTCGGCACCGGGCTCGACATCTGGGCCGACATCATCTCGAGCCGCCCGGTGCAGCTCATCACCGGCCACGGGCTCGACACCGTGCTGCGCGGACGCACCACCGGGGCGCTGCCGCTGGAGGTGCCGACCACGATCCTGTTCGAGACCTGGTACGAGCTCGGCCTTGTCGGCGCAGCGACGGCCGCGCTCTGCCTCTACTTCGCGGTCAGCGCCGCCGGCCGGATGCCGGGCGCGCTCGCGGCCGGCGGCGTCGCCGCCTATGTCACCGCCTTCGCGCTGGCGGCGCTCGGCTTCGCCTCGTTCCAAACCTGGTGGCTGATGACGCTGACGGCGGTCGCGCTGCTGTTCACCGCGATCGCGCGCGGTCAGTACCGCACCGAACGACCGGTGGCACCGCTCGGCCGGCGACCGAAGGCGCCAAACCTGACGCAAAGGTAAGGCAGAACGTTTCGGAATCTGACGCTATGTCAGGTCAATGATTCGACAGCAACGACGGCAACCAAAACTCCCGTCGACGCGCACGCCCCATCCCCCTTGACTGAACTTTTTTAAATTGACGTTAGTGTCGAGCGAGCATGGCGTGATCGAATCATGTCGTTTGATCGGGGGATCGCATGTTTCTCTGGCTGATATTGGGACCTATATTCGCCTACGTTTGCTACCGGATGGCGGTCAGCCGCAATCGCCCCGGTGGACTATGGGCGACGCTGGGATTTTTCTTTTTCTTCCTGCCGGTGATCATCCTCGCCGTCATCGGGCGCGACAAGGACAACGACCCAGTCCCGGCCCCGGCCTTGGCGCTGAGCCCCGTGCCGAGCGCGACCGTGACCGATCAGCTCAAGCAGGCCAAGGAGCTGCTCGATACCGGAGCGATTTCGGCTGAGGAGTTCGACGGCATCAAGCGCAAACTCCTCGGTCAGGCGTAAGGCGAAGTGCCCGCCCCGAAGCCGCTTGGCGTCGCTTTTCACGTCGCGAGCTGACGACTATCATCGCGCCCTGCTCCGGTGGACAGCGAGGGCGCGATGCTTGCCGCAGACGATCCGCTCATTCTCGACCTCGTCGAATGGGTCGCGCGCGAAGAGCGCAGCCATGCCGATCTCATGGAGACGTGGCGTACCTCCTGCCCACGTCTGACGGTCTGGGAGGACGCGGTCGAGCGTGGCTACCTCACGCGCCAGGACAGGCTGGTCAAGGTCACGGCAAAAGGCCGGAAACTGCTCAGCACGAGCGGCCGGCGCGCTGCCTGAGCACAAGCCCTCTAAGCCGCCTCGCGACCCGCATTGACCGCGTGACAAGCGACGCCGTCGATCGCCGGCGGGTTCTCGACGCGGCAACGATCGAAGACCAGCGGGCAGCGCGGATGGAAGGTGCAACCCGAGGGCGGGTTGATCGGGTTCGGGATCTCGCCCTTCACCCCCTCGCGCGGCTTACCGATCATGGCGAGGTCCGGCACCGCCTCGAGCAGCATCCTGGTATAGGGGTGCCGCGGGGCGGCGAAGAGCTGCTTGCCGTCGGAGACCTCGACCAGGCGGCCGAGATACATCACGCCGATGCGGGTCGCCATATGCCGGACGACCGCGAGATTGTGGCTGATGAAGAGATAGGTCAGCCCGAACTTCTCCTGCAGGTCGCGCATCAGGTTGAGGATCTGCGCCTGGACGGAAACGTCGAGCGCCGAGGTCGGCTCATCGCAGACGATGAACTCGGCGTTGGAGGCGAGCGCGCGGGCGATCGCGATGCGCTGGCGCTGGCCGCCCGAGAATTCGTGCGGGAACTTCTTGCCGTCGTCCGGATGCAGGCCGACCAGCGAGAGCAGTTCGCCGACGCGCGCCTCGATCGCGGCAGTTCCCTGGATGATGTCGAAGGCGCGGATCGGCTCGGCGATGATCCGGCCGACACGCCAGCGCGGATTGAGCGAGGCGTAAGGGTCCTGGAAGATCATCTGCATGCGCCGGCGCAGGCGCTGGCGCTCCTGTGCCGCCTTGGCGTCGAACATCGAGACGCCGTCGATCGAGACCGTGCCGCCGGACGGATTCAGCAGGCCGACGACCATGCGCGCCACGGTCGACTTGCCCGAGCCGGATTCGCCGACGAGCGCGAAGGTCTCCCCCTTGCGGATGTCGAAGGAGACTCCGTCGACGGCCTTGAGGAGCTGCCGGTCCTGGCGCTCCAGCACGCGGTTGAGCCAGGGCTTGGAGACGTCGAAGACGCGCTTGAGGTCACGGACCTGGACGAAGGCTTTCTCGCTCACGCCGCGATCTCCGTCTTATCGGCCGGCGCCTTGGCCTTGTCGTAGAGGTGGCAGGCGACTTGGTGGCCGCCGACATCGATGAGCTCCGGCCGGTCGATCCGGCAGCGGTCGAACACCTTGGAGCAGCGTGGATTGAAGGCGCAGCCCTTAGGAATATTGGAGAGTCGCGGCATCGCGCCGGGAATCTGCACAAGACGCTCGGCATCGCCCTCGATCGAAGGGATCGCCCCCATCAACCCTTGCGTATAGGGGTGGAGCGGCTGCTTGATCACCTCGCGCACCGGGCCGATCTCGGCGACGCGGCCGGCATACATCACCGCCACCCGGTCGGCCGTCTCGGCGATCACGCCCATGTCGTGGGTGACCAGCATCACCGACGTGCCGCGTTCCTTGCAGAGCCGCTTGATCAGGCCGATGATCTGCGCCTGCACGGAGACGTCGAGCGCGGTCGTCGGCTCGTCAGCGATGATGAACTCGGGCTCGGCGCAGAGCGCGAGCGCGATGACGACGCGCTGGCGCATGCCGCCGGAGAATTCGTGCGGATAACCGTCGATGCGCCGCTCCGGCGCGGGGATGCCGACCTCGTCGAGCAGGGCGATAGCGCGCTTGCGGGCATCGGCCGCGTTGAGGTCGGTATGGGTCTGGATCGTCTCGATCAATTGCTCGCCGACCCGATAGAGCGGGTTCAGGCTGGTCAGCGGATCCTGGAAGATCATGCCGATGCGCTTGCCGCGGACGCGGCGCATCTGCTCGGGCGGGAGATGGTCGACGCGCTCGCCGGAGAGCACGACCTTGCCGTCGGCTATACGGCCGGGCGGATCGATCAGGCCGATGATCGCCGAGCCGGTAACCGACTTGCCGGCGCCGGATTCACCGACGACGCCGAGCACCTCGCCGCGGGCGATGTCGAAAGAGATCTTGTCGAGCGCGCGCAGCGTGCCGCGGCGGGTGACGAACTCGACGGTGAGGTCCTGGACGGAGAGAACGGTCTCGCTCATCGGCTCACCTCAACCGCGGATTCAGGGCGTCGCGCAGCCAGTCGCCGAGCAGGTTCACCGCCAGCACGAGAATGGCGAGCGTTACTCCGGGAAAGGTCACGATCCACCAGTCGCCGGAGAACAGATAGCGGTTGCCGATCGAGATCAGCGTGCCCAGCGAGGGCTGCGTCGGCGGCAGGCCGACGCCGAGGAAGGAGAGCGTCGCCTCGGTGATGACGGCGAGCGCGAGATTGATGGTCAGGATGACCAGCACCGGACCGATCACGTTGGGCAGGACATGGCGCAGCATGATCAAGGGCGCCGGCAGGCCGACGAGGCGGGCGGCCTGGACATAGTCCTTGTTGCGCTCGACCAGGGTCGAGCCGCGGATGGTGCGGGCGTACTGCACCCAGAAGGACAGCCCGATCGAGATCACCAGCACATAGAGCGCGGTGTCCTCGCGGTTGGCATGCTTGAAGATGCCGCGGACGACGCCGTCGATCAGCAAGGCGATCAGGATCGCCGGGAAGGTCAGCTGCACGTCGGCAATGCGCATGATCAAGGCGTCGACGCGGCCGCCGAGATAGCCGGCGAGCAGGCCGAGCGTGATGCCGATCGTCGCGGCCAGTGCGACGCCGAGCAGGCCGACGATCAGCGAGACACGCAGACCATAGAGGATCGCCGAATAGAGGTCGCGGCCCTGGTCATCGGTGCCGAGGATGAACTTGGGATCGCCGCCCTGCTGCCAGGCCGGCGGGATGTTGGCGTCGGAGAGGAAGACGGTCGCCGGGTCGAACGGATTGGTCGGCGCGATCCAGGGCGAGAAGAAGGCGCCGATGAACAGCACCAGCACGATCACCGCGGCGACCATCGTCACCTTGGAACGCAGGAAGCTCGCCAGGATGTCGCTGTCGAGAATGCGGGCCCAGAGCGAGGGCGGCTGTTTCGAGGGAGCAGTGGCGTTGGTCATTGCGCTTTCCCACAGGCGGGCGCGAAAGCCCTCCCCCCGCTTGCGGTGGGGAGGGTTTGGGTGGGGGGCAGTGCCGCCCGGTGCAGCAGGGAAGGAATAGGCGAGCCCTGCTTTCCGGCCCCCCACCCCAGCCCTCCCCACCGCAAGCGGGGGGAGGGAGAAGAGCGTCGTTTCGCGCGCATGTCGAACACGTCGCCCTCCCCTCAATGCGCCCCGATCGTCGCGCGCAGGCGCGGATCGACCAGCGCATAGAGCAGGTCGACGATCAGGTTGATGGTGACGAACAGGAAGGAGATCAGCATGAGGTAGGCGGCCATGATCGGGATATCGACCTGCTGCACCGCCTTGAGGAAGAGCAGGCCCATGCCCGGCCACTGGAACACCGTCTCGGTGATGATGGCGAAGGCGATGATCGAGCCGAGCTGCAGGCCGGCAATGGTGATGACCGGCACCAGCGTGTTCTTCAGCGCATGGCCGAAATGGATGGCGCGGGTCTTGAGGCCGCGGGCGCGGGCGAACTTGATGTAGTCGGTACGCAGCACCTCGAGCATCTCGGCTCGGACGAGGCGCATGATCAGCGTCATCTGGAACAGGCCGAGCGTGATCGAGGGCAGGATCAGCGCCTTCCAGCCCGAGGCCGTCAGGAAGCCGGTGGTCCACCAATTGCCGAGTTTGACGACCTCGCCGCGCCCGAAGGAGGGCAGCCAGCCGAGCGTGACCGAGAACAGGTAGATCAGGAGGATGCCGATCAGGAAGGTCGGCAGGCTGATGCCGACCAGCGAGACCGTCTGGAAGATCTTGGCGAGCCAGCTGTCGCGCCGCAACGCCGTGTAGACGCCCATGGGGATGCCGACCAGCAGCGAGAACAGCGCCGACATGAAGGCGAGCTCCAGCGTCGCCGGTGCACGCTCGCCAAGCAGCGAGATCACCGGCAGGCGGAACTGGTAGGAGACGCCGAATTCGAGCCGCGCAGCATTGTAGATGTAGCGCGCGAACTGGACGATCACGGGCTCGTCGAGGCCGAGCGTCTGGCGCAATTGCGCGACCTGCTCCTGCGGCGTGTCGACGCCGACCATCTGGTTCACGGGGTCGCCGACGAAGCGGAACATGGTGAAGGCGATCAACGCGACCGCGAGCATCACGATCAGCGACTGGAAGAGGCGGCGCAGGACAAATGCGAGCATGGTCGCCCTTACAAGGAAATCGAGACCGCCCTCCGCGGGACGGCGTCTCTGCTGCAGATGGAGTAAGGGCGCGTAGGCTCCTCGCCTACGCGCCCTTCAAATCCTCACTGCTCCTTGGTGGCGTAGTAGAGCAGCACCGAATTGTCGGCGCGCTGGGCGAGCTTCACCTTCTTCGACACACCCCAGGCCAGGGCCTGCTGGTGCAGCGGGATGTAGGAGAACTCGTCGACGGTGATCTTGTAGGCCTCGCCGATCATGGCGTTGCGCTTGGCGGTGTCGGACTCGACCAGGATCTTGTCGGTCAGCTCGTCGACCTTCTTGTTGCAGTAATTGCCGAGGTTCGACTCGCCGCGCGAGGAGCCAGCGACGTCACGGCAGCCGAGGATGTCGTAGAGGACATTGTGGCTGTCGAAGGTGCCGGGGGTCCAGCCGAGCAGGTAGAACGAGGTCTTGTAGCCACCGGGCTTCAGCACCTTGGCGAAGAACTGCGCCTTGGGCTGGGCGTTGAGATTCACCTTGACGCCGATGCGGGCGAGCATGCCGACCACGGCCTGGCAGATCTGGCCGTCATTGACATAGCGGTCGTTCGGGCAGTCCATGCCGACCTCGAAGCCCTGCGGATAGCCGGCCTCGGCGAGCAGCTTCTTGGCGCCCTCGGTGTCGAACTTGGCGCGGGTGAAGCCGGCGGTCGGGAACAGCTCCGGCGCGATCATCAGCGGCGACGGCGTCGAGAGCCCGCGCATGACGCGGCTCTTGATCGTCTCGATGTCGACCGCCTGGTAGAAGGCCTGGCGGACCTTCGGATCCTTGAACGGGTTCTTGCCCTTGACGCTCGATTCGAGCAGCTCGTCGCGGGTCTGGTCGAAGCCGAGGAAGATGGTGCGCAGCTCCGGCCCGGTCAGGACCTGGGCATTGCCGGAGGCGTTGACGCGCTGGATGTCCTGGATCGGAACCGGCTCGATCACGTCGACCTCGCCGGAAAGCAGCGCGGCGACGCGGGTGGCGTCCGAGGAGATCGGGGTGAAGATGATCTCCTTGATGTTGCCTTCGATCTTCTTCCAGTAATTCTCGTTGAGCTTGAAGACGGTCTTCACGCCCGGCTGGTGACTCTCGATCTTGTAGGGGCCGGTGCCGTTGGCGTTGAGCGAGGCGTGGCTCGGCGTGGTCGCGGCCGCCGGCGTCGGGGCGACGGCGTTGTTCGCCTCCGCCCACTTCTTCGACATGATGTACCAGGTGTCCCACTGCGCGTTCAGGATCGGGTTCGGCGTGGTCAGGATCACGTCGACCGTAAAGTCGTCGACCTTGACGAACTTGGCGCTGGTCGGGATGCGGGTGGTGAAGTTCGAGCCCTGGGCGCGGACGCGGTCGGCCGAGAAGATCACGTCATCGGCGGTGAAATCCTCGCCGCCATGGAACTTGACGCCCTTGCGCAGGAAGAAGCGCCATTTCAGGCCGTCGGCAGAAATTTCCCATTTCTCGGCGAGCGCCGGCTCGATCTTCAGATCCTTGCCGCGCGCCGTCAGGCCCTCATAGGGGTGGCCGAGATGGGCGTTGGTGGTGGTCTCGTTGACGGTGTAGGGGTCGAGCGACTTGAGCTCGCCCTGGTTGGCGTATCGCAAGGTCTGGGCTTGTACAGCCCCGCACATCAAGGCCAGGGCGGCAACGGCTGCCAGGCAATGGGTCTTGAACGACATGTGAGACTGCTCCCGGTTGGCTAGAAACCACTCCTCCCCAGGAGCGGTGCCGGCTGCCTGCTTATTTTGGCGGCAAGCCGACGAAGGCGGCAGATTAATGACGGTTCGAAGCCCGCGTCCAGTGCGGCCGACCGACTTCGTTCCAGATCGAACTTTGTTGCGAGTCTTACTAATACAACGCACGAAGCTGCGAAGGGCGGAGCAAACCCTCGCAAGGAAGCACCCCGCCCTTTGCACCCTCAGCGGGCCAGCTCCGTGATCAGCGCACGGACGAAGGCTGTGCCGGCGTCCAGCTGGGCCACGGTGATGAACTCGTCCGGCTGATGTGCCTGGGCGATGTCGCCGGGGCCGCAGACCACGGTCGACCAGCCGGCCGCCTGGAACAGGCCGCCTTCCGTTCCGTAAGCGACGACATGGCTGGCATTGTCGCCGGTGATGCGGCGCGAGATCGTCTCGGCCGCGCCCTCCTTCTCCGGCGCCAGCGGCGGCGTCTGGGAGGTGATCTCCATGGTGATGCCGGTCTCCGGCGCGATCGCTTTCATCGGCCCTTCCAGTTCGGCGATCTTCGCCCGGTAGCGCGCGACATAATCGGCATCGTCGCCCGGCATGACGCGGACCTCATGGCTGAAGCTAGCGTGCTCGGCGGTGATGTTGACCGCCGTGCCGCCGGCGACGACGCCGACATGCAGCGTCGAATAGGGCGGCTCGAACGGGATGCCGGGCTGCGCCTTCGCCTTGTTCTCCTGCATGACCTCGTCATGCCAGGCGATCAGCTTGCCGGCGACCATGACGGCGGGCACGCCGATGTCGACGCGGCTCGAATGCACGGCGTGGCCGCGCACCGTCGTCTTCATGCGCGTGCCGCCCTTGTGGCCGGTGACGACCTGCATCATCGAGGGCTCGCCGACGATCACCGCCGAGGGCTTCAAGCCCGCCTCGGCCATGGCATCGATCATGATCGCGGCGCCGATGCAGCCGACCTCCTCGTCATAGGAGAGCGCGATGTGGAAGGGCCGCTTCAGTCCGGCTTCCAGCATCTCCGGCACCAATGCCAACGCGATCGCGTCGAAGCCCTTCATGTCGCAGGAGCCGCGGCCGTAGAGCTTGCCGTCGCGTTCGGTCAGCGTCCACGGATCGGAGCTCCAGTCCTGGCCTTCGACCGGGACGACATCGGTATGGCCGGAGAGGACGACGCCGCCGGCGACCTGCGGCCCGACCGTCGCATAGAGATTGGCCTTCTCTCCGTCCGGGCTCGGCACGATCGTGCTCTCGACCCCATGCGCGGCGAGATAGTCGCGGCAGAAATGGATCAGCTCGAGATTGCTGCGCCAGGACTCGGTGTTGAACGACACCAGCTTGGCCAGCATCTCCTTGGGGGAATAACGCACGGGTGAAAATCTCCAGAAACCGGCCGAGAGGCATGAACCGTGCCGGCAGGCTACGCGGGCATTGCCTGTCGTCAATCGCTTCTGCGCGCTTGACCGGGCTGCGCCCGGCGCGCTGTTGTGCCGGCCAAGCAAGAAGCCCCGTGAGTCCGCCATGCCCTTCGACGTCACCCTCGCCGACATCCAGGCCGCCGCCAACCGCATCGCCGGCAAGGTCCGGCGCACGCCGACCTTCATGAGCGCCGGCCTCTCGGCCCGGCTCGGCGTCGAGACCGTGGTCAAGGTCGAGAGCCTGCAGCTCGCCGGCTCGTTCAAGGTGCGCGGCTGCTACAACAAGCTGCTCGGCCTGTCCGAAGCCGAGAGGGCGCGCGGCGTCGTCACCGTCTCCGGCGGCAACCACGCCATCGCCGTCTCGCTGGTCGCCAGCATGCTCGGCATCAGGGCGCTGGTGCTGATGCCGAAGAACGTCGCCCCGCTCAACATCCGCCTGACACAGGAGGCCGGCGGCGAGGTCGAGCTCTGCGAGGATGCGCTCGCCGCCTTCTCGAAGGCGGAGGAGTACGAGGGCAAGGGCATGACCCATGTCCACTCCTATGACGACCCGGCGATCATCGCCGGCCATGGCACGGTCGGCCTCGAGCTCGCAGCCGATGCCGGCGGGCGAATCGACCATGTCTTCATCTCGATCGGCGGCGGCGGCTTCTCGGCCGGCGTCGGTGCGGCGCTGAAGGGGCTCGACCCGGCCGTGCGCATCCACGGCGTCGAGACCGAGGGCGCGACGACGATGACACAGGCGCTGGAAGCCGGAAAGCCGGTGCCGATCCGCCCGACCTCGATCGCGCGCACGCTGGGCGCCCCCTTCGCGACCGAGCGGACCATGGCGGCGGCGCGCCAGTTCCTCGAGGAGATCGTGGTGGTGCCCGATGCCGAAGCCGTGCGCGAGCTGGTCTGGGTGCTGCAGAATGGCCGCGTCCTGCTCGAACCGGCAGCGTCCTGCACGGTCGCCGCCGCCATGGCGCGCAAGGATCAGTTCAAGCCGGGCGAGCGCATCGCGCTGGTGCTGTGCGGCTCGAACGTCGCGCTCGACGACATCGAGCGCTGGCGGCAGGAATTCGGGCTCTGAGACAAACGAAAGGCGCGCCGGTCAGCGGCGCGCCCTCGGATTCGTGCGCCATTCCTAGGGAATGACAGTGCCGCGTGCTCGTCCGCCAGCGACACGACAGGAGCAGCCCGCACCAAGATTGGACGGATTGATCAGCTGGCAGGTCCGGACCGGCGTCTGGCAATAATCGCCAACGCCCGAGGACACCGGAGCGGCGTAATAGGGTCGGCGATAGTAGTAGGCCGGCTCGTCGTAATAGGGTGCACCGTAATAATAGGGATAGGCCGCAGCGCTCCCGAGAATGGCACCCGCCGCGAGGGCTCCGGCGCCCCACCCCCAGCCACCACCATAATAGCCGCGCCGCCAGTAGCCCGGGCGCCCGTAATAGCCGCCGCCGCCATACCAGCCACCCGGCCG
The DNA here is from genome assembly GCA_024231975.1 of Allobosea sp. Taxonomy (GTDB): domain Bacteria; phylum Pseudomonadota; class Alphaproteobacteria; order Rhizobiales; family Beijerinckiaceae; genus Allobosea. The sequence goes on along the minus strand of JAAEQB010000109.1, from coordinate 104,658 downwards.
ATAACCCCAGCCACCGCCGCGGTAGCCGCCGCGATAACCATAGCCTCTGCCTGAAAGGCCGGCTCGGTACCCCCCGAAGCCGCCACCGGAGAGAGCCCGCCCTCCGCCGCTCAGGGCGCCTCCCATGCGGACGCCGCCGCCATGGAAGCCACCGCCGCTCAAGGCCTGCGCCGAGACGTCGTTGGCGGAGAAGGCGAGCAGGGGAACGAGCGAAGCGGCGAGAACGATCAGGCGGCGCATGGCGGCCTCCCTCGGCGACAAGGACGGTCTACCATTAACGCGCGTACACTGCGGCTGTTCCGTGGCGCCTGCTCCAGGCCGTCGAGCCCCAATCCGCCTCAGAAATAACGCGCCAGATTCCGCCTGATCCGCTCCAGCGGCGGCACATCCGCCGCCGGCGGTTCGAAGGCCTTGCCGGTGATCGTCTCGAACGCCTTGATGTAGACCTGCGAGGTCTGCTCGATCAGCTCGTCCGGGATCGCCGGGATCGGCTCGTTATAGGGGTCACAGCGGGCCGCGACCCAGTTGCGCACGAAGTCCTTGTCGAAGCTCTCCGGCTTCTCCCCCTTGGCGAAGCGCTCGGCATAGCTGCCGGCGAACCAGTAGCGGCTCGAATCGGGGGTGTGAATCTCGTCGGCCAGGATGATCCTGCCCTCGGCATCGGTGCCGAACTCGTATTTGGTGTCGGCCAGAATCAGGCCGCGCTCGGCGGCGAGCTTCTGGCCGCGCGCGAAGAGCTGCAGCGCATAATCCGACAGCGTCTCCCACTGCGCCTGCGTCAGCAGGCCCTGCTCCAGGATCTCAGCCGGTGAGAGCGGCTCGTCATGGCCGCCGTCGAAGGCCTTGCTGGTCGGGGTGATGATCGCCTTCGGCAGCGCCTCGTTGTCGCGGAGACCATCGGGGAAGCGCGCGCCATACATCTCGCGCTGACCCTGCTTGTACATGGTCAGGATCGAGGTGCCGGTGGTGCCTGCGAGATAACCGCGCACCACGATCTCCACGGGGAGGATATCGAGCCGCTTGCCGACCACAACATTCGGATCGGGATAGTCGAGGACGTGATTGGGGCAGATGTCGGCGGTCTGCTCGAACCAGAAGCGCGCCGTTTGCGTCAGCACCTGGCCCTTGAACGGAATACAGGCGATGGCGCGGTCGAAGGCGGAGAGGCGATCGGTCGCGATGATGATGCGGCGCCCGTCCGGCAGGTCGTAATTCTCGCGGACCTTGCCACGGTAATGGTTCGGAAGCTCCGGGATGGTGACATCGCGGATGGTGTTCGCCTCGGACATCGCAGCACTCGTCAGGTCGTGATCGCCCGGAGCGACAGTCTCCGGCTGCGTGGCTCTTAACGTTTTCGCAGCGATATGGACAGCCGAGCGCGATGCATTCGCCAGCCTCCCACCCCTCATGCCGCAATCGGCTTGGACAGGACGCATGGCTCCGGGCTAGCGTGCGCGCCTGGCAACCCGTTTTCTGCCGACCTGCTTCCTGCAGGGCCGCGACCTGTCGAGGACATAATGGCCAAATCCGACCTCATCGCCGCGATCGAACCCGAGATCAGCGCGATCCGCCGCGACTTCCACCGCCATCCCGAGCTGCTCTTCGACGTTGAGCGCACCGCCGGCATCGTCGCCGACAAGCTCCGGGAATGGGGCGTTGACGAGGTCGTCACCGGAATCGGTCGCACCGGCGTCGTCGGCGTGATCAGGGGCAAGGGACAGGATTCCGGCAAGGTCATCGGCCTGCGCGCCGACATGGACGCGTTGCCGATCCATGAGGAGACCAATCTCGAGCACCGCTCGACCGTGCCCGGCAAGATGCACGCCTGCGGCCATGACGGGCACACCGCCATGCTGCTGGGCGCCGCCAAGTATCTGACGCAGACCCGCGATTTCGACGGCACCGCGATCGTGATCTTCCAGCCGGCCGAAGAAGGCGGCGGCGGCGGCCGCGAGATGTGCAAGGACGGGCTGATGGAGCGTTTCGGCGTGCAGGAGGTCTACGGCCTGCATAACATGCCCGGGCTGCCGATCGGCCAGTTCGCCATCCGCAAGGGACCGATGATGGCGGCAGCCGACCGCTTCCTGGTCAAGCTGGAAGGCCGCGGCGGCCATGCCGCCAAGCCGAACGAGACGATCGATCCGCTCGTCTCCGCCTGCCAGATCGTCACCTCGCTGCAGACCATCGCCTCGCGCAATGCCGACCCGCTCGATTCCGTCGTCGTCTCGGTGACGGCGCTGCAGGCCGGCGAGGCCTTCAACGTCATCCCGCAGCATGCGGTGATCAAGGGCACGGTGCGCTCGCTCTCGCCGGAGATGCGCGATCTCGCCGAGAAGCGCTTCCGCGAGATCGTCACCGGCACCTGCCAGGCCTTCGGCCTGAAGTTCGAGATCGAGTACGAGCGCGGCTACCCGGTCACCTTCAACCATGCCGGCCAGACCGACTTCGTCACCAGCGCGACCAAGAGCGCCTTCGGCAAGGAGGCGATCGACACCACCGTACCGCCGACCATGGGCTCGGAGGATTTCTCCTTCATGCTGGAGGAGCGCCCCGGCGCCTACATCTTCATGGGCAATGGCGAGTCCGCCGGGCTGCACCACCCCGCCTATGAGTTCAACGACAAGGCGATTCCCGTGGGCATGACCTATTGGGCGAGCCTGGTCGAAATGGCGATGCCGCAGCGCGCAGCATGAGCGACATCGATTGCCTGGTAATCGGGGCCGGTGTCGTCGGCCTCGCGACGGCGCGCGCGCTTGCGCTCGCCGGACGCGAGGTCGTGATCGCCGAAGCTGCCGACGGGATCGGCACGCAGACCTCGGCGCGCAACAGCGAGGTCATCCATGCCGGCATCTATTATCCGCCGGGCTCGCTGAAGGCGCGGGTCTGCGTCGAGGGGCGCCAGCGCCTCTACGCCTATCTGCGTGAGCGTGGCCTGCCGTACAAAGCCTGCGGCAAACTGATCGTCGGCACTCATGCCGGCCAGCGCCCGGCGCTGGAGACGATCGCGGCGCGCGCCGAGGCTTCGGGCGTGAACTCGGTGCGCTGGCTCGATGCCGCCGAAGCGAAGGCGCTGGAGCCGGAGGTCGCCTGCGAAATTGCCCTGTTCTCGCCCGAGACCGGCACAGTCGACAGCCATGCGCTGATGCTGTCGCTGCTTGGCGAATGCGAGGCGGCCGGCGGGTCGCTGGCGCTCAACACGCCGATCCTGGCCTGGCGCCGCGAGGCCGACGGCTTCAGGGTCGACTTCGGCGGCGAAGACCCGGCGACCTATACTGCGAACACCGTGGTGAACGCGGCCGGGCACAATGCACCGCGCCTGCTCGGCAAGCTTGACGGCTTCCCAGCCGAGCTGGTCCCGAAGCAGTATTTCGCCAAGGGCAACTATTTCTCGCTGCTCGGCAAGCAGCCGTTCTCGCATCTGGTCTATCCGGTGCCGGAAGCGGCGGGCCTGGGCATCCACGCCACCATCGACATGGCCGGTCGGGTCAAGTTCGGGCCCGATGTCGAATGGGTCGAGAACGATCAGGATCTCGTCGTCGATCCGGCCCGCGCCGAGAAGTTCTACGCGGCGATCCGGACCTACTGGCCCGGCCTACCGGACGGCGCGCTCGTCGCCGACTATGCCGGCATCCGGCCGAAGCTGCACGGACCGACGGAGCCGATCGTCGATTTCCGCGTCGACGGGCCGGCAGTGCATGGCGTGCCCGAACTGGTCAACCTGCTCGGCATCGAGAGCCCCGGGCTGACGAGCTCGCTGGCGATCGCGGATCTGGTGGTGGAGCGGCTGGCGCGCTGAAGCCCTCCCCGTCATGGTCGGGCTTGTCCCGACCATTCACGTCTTCCCAATGCAACGCGTTGTTCAAGACGTGGATGCTCGCCACAAGGGCGAGCATGACGGTGCTGTTCGGCTCACACCGCCTCGGCCTCCAATTCCGCGCACCAATGCGCCAGCCGCGCCTTCATGACGCGCTCGCGGCCGGTTTCCAGCGCCGTCTCGTCGAGCCGCTCGATCTCCTCAAAGGTGAAAGCGTCCTCGCCATGGGCATTCCAGGCCGCCTGCAGGCTGCGCTGGCGATGGCTGCCATGGCGCAGCGTGAACCAGATACGGTTCTGGATCGTCGACAGGTCCGGCGCCTGCCCCGCCCAGCGCTCCCCGGTCGCAAGGCAGCGCACCAGATAGATGCCAGCCATGACCTTGCGCTCCTTATAGGCCGCGACGGCGACCTTCCTGTCCTCGTGACGCATCGCGTCCTCCTTCAATGAGGTCGCGGCCAATATCACCCGGGCAATATTGACTCAAGTATTTTTATCCGGGCATTTAATGGCATCACACAGGAACCGATCATGTCCGACGCCGACCGCCTTTCGACCGCCTTCGACGGCAACGCCATCCTGGCCCGCGGCCGCCTGGCCGAGGTCGCCCTCGCCGTGCGGCAGCGCTTAGACGAGCGCCCCGAAGCGATGCTACTGACCTTCGAAGATGCAAGCGGGCGGGTGATCGATCTCGATCTGCGCGGCACGCCGGCCGAGATCGTGGCGAGGCTGGGCGACGAGCCGCGCGGGCGCGGCCGGCCGAAGCTCGGCGTGGTCGCGCGCGAGGTGACCTTGCTCCCGCGGCATTGGGAATGGCTGTCGGCGCAGCCCGGCGGCGCCTCGCAGGCGCTGCGGCGCCTGATCGACGAGGCGCGGCGCGGCGATCGCGGCGAGACGCAGGGACGGATCGCCCGTGAGGCCGCCTATCGCTTCATGAACGCGCTCGCCGGCAATCTGCCGGGTTTCGAGGAGGCGACGCGCGCGCTCTTCGCCAATGACGAGATCGGCTTCTTCCGGCAGGCGGCGGGCTGGCCTGCCGACATCCGCACCTACGCGCAGGAGCTGGCCTGGAGCGCGGTGCGGAGCGAGGATTAGCCGCGCAGCTCGGCGACCTTCTCGCGCGCTTCGCGCGACAGCTTCGTCACCTGCGCCCAGTCGCGATTCTTCACAGCATCGGCCGGGACGAGCCAGGAACCGCCGACGCAGATCACCTGCGGCAGCGCGAGGTAATTGCCGAGATTGGCGAGCGAGACGCCGCCGGTCGGGCAGAACTGCATCTGCGGGAACGGGCCGGAGAGTGCCTTGAGGCCGGCGACGCCGCCGGCCTGCTCGGCCGGGAAGAACTTGCAGGTGAGACGGCCGGCCGATACGGCGCGCATGCAGTCCGAAGCGGTGGCGACGCCCGGCAGCCAGGGCAGCCCGGTCTTCTTCATCGCCTCGTCAACGCTCTCGGTGAAGCCGGGGCTGACCACGGCGAGAGCGCCGGCATTGTGGACCTCGGCGGCCTGGGCCGGCGTCACCACCGTGCCGGCGACCGGCAGAATGCCCGGCACCTTCTTCGCGACGACCTCGAGCGCCGCCATCGCAGCCGGGCGGCGCAAGGTGATCTCGATCACGTCGATGCCGCCGGCGAGCAGGGCTTCCGCCAGCGGCACGGCGATCTCGGCCTCTTCGATGACGACGACGGGGACGACGCCGCAGGCCTTGAGGCGGGCGATTTCGGGAGCGATCGACATCGGCAGAATTCCTTTCGCGCCTCGCTTACGCCTTGGCCCAGTAGACGTCGAGCCCCTGCGGGCGCGAGAGCAGCAGGCCGACCGGGAAAGCCGCTGGCAATTCGACGGCCGAGGCCAGGACCTCGTCCTTCTCCCGCCCCGAAATCAGCAGGGCGACATGGCCGGCGCCCTGCAGCCGGGCCGGCGAGAGCGAGAGCCGCGGCGGCAGGTCTGGTGGGCTGGCAGCAACGGCATGGACCGAGGCTGGCGCGGTGAGCGCCGCTGCCTCGCCCGGGAAAAGCGAGGCAATGTGCCCGTCCGCGCCCATGCCGCTGACGACGATGTCGAGCGGCGGCAGGACTTTCAGGACACGGTCGAGGCTGGCCGCAGCCGCGGAAAGATCGTCGCCGGCATTGTGGAAGGATACGAACGGAGTCCGTCCGTCGCGCAGCGGTGCGAAGGCCGCGCGGATCATGCGCTCGTTCGAGGCCTGGTCGCCCGGCGCGACGAAGCGCTCATCGGTCGGCATCAGCGTGATGCTCTCCCAGGGCAGCTCATGGGCGCCGAGCGCCGCGAGAAAGCGCGCCGGCGTGGTGCCGCCCGGCACGGCGATGAGCGCCCTGCCCTGCGCCACGACGAGCGCCCGCAGCCGGATCGCGACCGCCTCAGCCAGTGCCTCGGAGGCGTCAGCCAGTGTCTCGAAGCGGTGGCGGATCAGCGGGCCGGCGGTGCTCATTCAGCAAGCTCCGGATCGGCCCAAGAGCGGCCCTCGCGCTCGATCATGCCTATAGCCTGCGACGGCCCCCAGGAGCCGGCGGTATAGCGATGAGGATGGGGGCTGTAGTCCTGCCAGCCGGCGATGATCGGATCGACCCAGGCCCAGGCCTGCTCGACCTCGTCGCGATGCATGAACAGGGTCTGGTCGCCCCGGATGACGTCGGTCAGCAGACGCTCGTAGGCGTCGGGCGTGCGCTCGTCAAAGGCGGTGGAATAGCGCAGGTCGAGCTGACGCGGCACGACCTTGAGCTTGCCCGAACCCGGCACCTTCATCATCAGCTGGAGTTGCACGCCGTCATTGGGCTGGAGCCTGATGAGGAGGCGGTTGGCATCGAGCCGGTCGCAACTCCCGCCGTCGAAAATCGAATGCGGCACCGGCTTGAAGGTCACGGCGATTTCGGAATAGCGCTGCGCCATGCGCTTGCCGGTGCGCAGATAGATCGGCACGCCGGCCCAGCGCCAGTTGTCGATTTCGCAGCGCAGCGCAACGAAGGTTTCGGTATTGCTGGCATGGCCGAGTTCGTCGACATAGCTGCGCACGCGCTGGCCATCCATCTGGCCGGGGCCGTACTGGCCCCGCACGGTGTAGCGCTGGACATCGGGGCCGACAATCGGGCGCAGCGCCCGCAGCACCTTGATCTTCTCGTCGCGGACGGCGCCGGCCTCGAGCATGTTGGGCGGCTCGATAGCAAACAGGGTCAGCAGCTGCATGAGATGGTTTTGGACCATGTCGCGCATATGGCCGGCCTTGTCGTAATAACCGGCGCGGCTTTCGAGGCCGACCGTCTCGGCGACCGTGATCTGGACATTATCGATATCGCGGCTCGACCAGGAGCGCTCGAACAACGTGTTGGCGAAGCGCAGCACCAGGAGGTTCTGGACCGTTTCCTTGCCGAGATAATGATCGATCCGGTAGGTGCGGCTCTCCGGCAGGATGCGGGCGACGGCGTCGTTGATCTCGCGCGCCGAAGCAAGATCGCGGCCGAGCGGCTTCTCCAGGATGACGCGCGAGGTCGGCGTCAGGATGCCGGAACTCGCCAGGTTCTCGCAGATCGGGATGAACAAGTCCGGCGGCGTCGAGAGATAGAAGGAACGCACGCGCTGGGAATCGCCGAGCGCTTCTTTCAAGGCTCCGTAGGTCTCGGGCTTGACCGCATCGAGCAGCACCATGGTCAAGCGGCGGCGGAAGCCGGCGATGCGATCCTGCGACAGGCCGGCCGCGGCAAGCTTGCTGGCGATCTCGTTGGGGATGCCTTCGACATCCTCCTGCCTGCGGACGATGCCGAGGATGCGGCTCTCCTCCGGCAGCACGCCCTCCTCATTGCGCTGGGCCAGCGCCGGAAAGAGCTTGCGCAAGGCAAGGTCGCCGCCGGCGCCGAAGATCACCAGGTCGAAGGGCGGGACCGGCGTGCGCTCCGGCGCAGCCTCCGGCTTCAGCAGGCGTTCAGCGATGGCGTCCATGGCGGCATACTCCTGATCGGCCGACACGCAGCCGGCGCGAATTCTCGTCGATCGCTCCATTCCGGTCGATCGGAAAGCGCGCCAGTCGAACCGAATCCTGCGACGACAATGCGACCAAGCACGCAGCTTGCCAAACGCTTTGGGTGAAGAGATGGCGGGACGCCGTCATTCTCGGGCGGCGCGAAGCGCAGACCCGAGAATCTCAGGACGAGAAGGCGCCGACCGAAGCCTCCTCCGGCTTGAGATGCTCGGGTCAGGCCCGAGCATGACGCCTTGTCTCAGCCCGCCTAAAACCCTCGCTCGCCGTCAGCAATTGCTGGGCGTAGGCCGTCTGCGGCGCGCGGGCGGCGAGCGTCGCCGCCGTCATCTCCTCGACGCCGCGGCCGAACTGCATGACCAGCAGCCGCTCGCACATATGGCCGACCACGGCGAGGTCATGGCTGACCAGGATATAGGTGAGCTTGCGCTCATGACGCAGCGCCTGCAGCAGGTTCAAAACCTCAGCCTGGATCGAGACGTCGAGCGCCGAGGTCGGCTCGTCCAGCAGCAGGATCGTCGGCTCCAGCACCAGGGCGCGGGCGATGGCGACGCGCTGGCGCTGGCCGCCGGAGAGCTGGTGCGGATAGCGGAAGCGGAAGGAGGTCGGCAGGCCGACATCCTGCATGGCGCGGCTGATCTTCGCCTCGGCATCGCGGATGCCGTGGATGGCGAGCGGCTCGGCCAGGGTGTCGTCGACGGTCTTCTTCGGGTGCAGCGAGCCGTAAGGGTCCTGGAAGACCATCTGGACGGCGCGGTAGAAGGCCTTGTCGCGGATCTTGGGCTGGCGCTTGCCGAGGATGTCGACCTCGCCGCTCCAGTCGCGGTTGAGGCCGGCGAGCACGCGCAGCACGGTCGATTTGCCCGAGCCGGATTCGCCGACAATACCATAACTCTCGCCCGGCTCGACCGTGAAGGAGAGGTCCTTGACGACATGCGAGTCGCCGAAGGAGACGTTGAGCTTGTCGACGTTGATCGCGGAGTTCGTGCTCATGCCGACGCCTCCCCTCTAGACAAGGCGCGACCTTCCCCCTCCCCCCGCTTGCGGTGGGGAGGGCCGGGGTGGGGGGCCGGAAAGCCGGAGCTCCATCCTGAATCGTCTCGCCGAGCGGAGCTGCCCCCCACCCTAACCCTCCCCACCGCAAGCGGGGGGAGGGAATGCGTTTGCGCTCGCCGCGGCAAGGAGAACCACATCATCATGCCAGCCATGCCGGGTCGCGGTTGAGGGTGGCGAGCTTCTCGCGCGGATGGTCGAGATCCGGCAGGCAGCCGAGCAGACCGCGGGTATAGGGATGCTGGGCCCGGTCGAGCTCGCTTGCCGGCAGCGTCTCCATCGCCTTGCCGCCATACATGACGATGACGCGGTCGCAGAACGACTTCACCAGATGCAGGTCGTGGCTGATGAAGATCAGCCCCATGCCGCGGCTGGTGACGAGGTCGTCGAGGATCTTCAGCACCTGCAGCTGCACGGTGACGTCGAGTGCCGAGGTCGGCTCGTCGGCGATCAGGATCTCCGGCTCGGCGATCAGCATCATCGCGATCATGACGCGCTGGCCCATGCCGCCCGAGACCTCGTGCGGATAGAGGTCATAGACGCGGCCGGGCTCGCGGATCTGCACGGCCTCCAGCATCGAGAGACTGCGCTCCTTGGCCTCGCGCGCGCTCGCCTTGTGGTGGACGCGATAGGCCTCGGCGATCTGGTCGCCGACGGCCTGGACCGGGTTTAGCGAGAACTTCGGGTCCTGCATCACCATGGAGATATGGCGGCCGCGCAATTTGCGGCGGCTCGCCTTGTCCATGGTCGTGAGGTCCTTGCCACGGAACTCCATCCGCTTGGCCGTCACCACGCCGGGATGCGGGATCAGGTCGAGGATGGCGCGACCGGTCATCGACTTGCCGGAGCCGGATTCGCCGACGATGCCGAGCCGCTCGCGGCCGAGGCTGAACGATAGACCGCGCACCGCGTTGACGATGCCGGTCGGGGTGTGGAAGTCGACGCGCAGGTCGTCGAGCGTCAGCAGAGCTTGATCAGACATGCTGCTCACCTCGCATCCAGCACGTCGCGCAGGCCGTCGCCGAGCAGGTTGAAGCCGAGCGCGACGACGCAGATGGCGATGCCGGGGAAGGTCGCGACCCACCACTGGTCGAAGATCTGCTCGCGGCCGGTCGAGATCATCGCGCCCCATTCCGGGATCGGCGGCTGGGCGCCGAGGCCGAGGAAGCCGAGGCCGGCGGCGATGATGATGATGCCGGCCATGTCGTAGGTCGTGCGCACGATCAGCGAAGGCACGCACATCGGCACGACATGCTTCAGAACGATCCGCATCTGGCTGGCGCCCTGCAGGCGCATCGCCGAGATGTAGTCGGCATTGCGGATGATCATCGTCTCGGCGCGGGCGACGCGGGCATAGGGCGGCCAGGCGGTGAAGGCGATGGCGATGACGGCGTTCTCCAGGCCCGGCCCCAGCGCCGCGACGAAGGCGAGCGCCAGCACGAGGCGCGGGAAGGCGAGGAAGACGTCGGTGATGCGCATCAGCACGGTGTCCACCCAGCCGCCGAAATAGCCGGCGGCGCAGCCGATCAGCAGGCCGAGCGGCCCGACGGTGATGACCACGAGCATGACGATCACCAGCGTGACGCGGGTGCCGTAGACGACGCGGCTGAAGATGTCGCGGCCGAGTGCGTCGGTGCCGAACAGGTGCTTGGCCGAGGGCGCCAGCAGGCGCTGGTCGAGCGTCTGTGCCAGCGGATCATGCGGCGCGATCAGCGGCGCGAAGGCTGCGAGCAGGAGCAGCGCCAGCACGATCACCAGGCCGACGACGGCGGCCGGGTTCTTCCTGAAGGCGAGCCATTGCCGGTAGAGTTGGCCGAGCTTGGCCTGTCGGCGCGATTCCGGCGAGGTCGTGGTCAGCCAGGCATGCCAGGTGACGGGAGAGGTGGCGTGATCGGTCATGGCCATCCTCCTCAGCGCGCTCGCGGATCGGCCAGCCGGCCGAGGATGTCGGAGAACAGGTTGACTGCGATGAAGACGGCGCCGACCACCAGAGTGCCGCCGAGCACCGCGTTCATGTCGGCGTTGAGCAGGGCATTGGTGATGTAGCGACCGAGGCCCGGCCAGGCGAAGATCGTCTCGGTCAGCACCGAGCCTTCGAGCAGGTGCATATAGGAGAGCGCGATCACGGTGACCAAAGGCACGAAGGCGTTGCCGAGCGCGTGGCCGCAGACGACGCGCCATTCGGACAGCCCCTTCACCCGTGCTGCAACGACATATTGCTGCTGCAGCTCGGTGATCATGAAGCTGCGGGTCATGCGGCTGATATAGGCGACCGAGAGCAGGCCGAGCACGGAGGCCGGCAGGATCAGGTGCCAGAAGGCGTCGATGACCGCCTCCCATTCACCCTGCATGGCGGCGTCGAGCATGACGAGGCCGGTCACCGGCGTGACGAAGTCCTGATAAGCGACGGAGAGGCGTCCGGGCCCGGCGACCCAGCCGAGCTTGGCGTAGAACAGCAGCAGGCCCATCAGGCCGAGCCAGAAGACCGGGATCGAGTAGCCGATCAGGCCGATGACGCGGGCGATCTGGTCGATCCAGCGGCCCTGGTTGACGGCGGCGAGGATGCCGAGCGGCACGCCGAGCGCGACGCCGATCAGCGTGCCGAGCGTCGCCAGCTCCAGCGTCGCCGGGAACACCGTCTTGATGTCGTCGGTGACCTTCTGCGCGGTCAGCACGGAGGTGCCGAGATCGCCGGTGAAGACCTTGCCGATATAGGTGGCGAATTGCTGCCAGTAGGGCTTGTCGAGACCGAGGGCGAGGCGCGCCTTGTCGTAGACATCGGCAGGGGCGCGGTCGCCGACCACGGCGAGCACCGGGTCGATCGGCATGACCCGCGCGATCAGGAAGGTGACCAGCAGCAGGCCGAAAATGGTGATCGCGACCGTGGTCAACTCGCGGCCAAGGATCTTGGCCCAGCGGGCGGCGCGGCTCTTGGCGCGCGGCGGGGCGGGTGGCGTCGGTGCGCTGATGGCGACCATCGTCGGCTCCGTCCTTTCTTGTTCTTGGAGGCATCGCCTGCCCACAGGGAGCGGCAAAGCAAGAACCCGCCGCAGCCTGATGATGGGCTACGGCGGGTTCCGCTGGCGGGTGCCTCAGTTCTTGGTGATCGGGGCGTAGAAATTGGTGTCGGAGCTCGGTCCGATCACCCAGTTGCCGACGCCCTTGCGCTGCGCCGAAACCTCGATCTGCTGGAACATGATGACGAAGGGCGAGACCTTCTGGTGGTCGCGCTGGAGCTCGCCATAGACGGCGGCGCGCTTGGTCGCGTCGGTCTCGAGCACGTTGGCCTGGGTGATCTTGGTCATGTCCGGGATGTCCCAGGCATTGCGCCAGGCCAGCGTCTTCGACTTGGCGTCCTCGCCATTGTCCTCGTTGATGGCGAAGGTCTCGGCGTTGGTGTGCGGGTCAAGATAGTCCGGGCCCCACTGGCCGATATAGATGTCGTGGGTGCGGGCGCGGTACTTGGTCAGCGTCTGCTTGCCGTCGCCCGGGATGATCTCGAGCTTGATGCCGGCCTGGCCCCAGGTCGACTGGATCGCCTGGGCGATGTCGGTGATCGGGTTGACCGAGCGGGTGTCGATGGTGACGGTGAAGCCGTTCGGCAGGCCGGCCTTGGCAAGCAGCTCCTTGGCCTTGGCGACGTCGAGCTTGTAGGGCCTGTCGTCGATGGCGCCGAGGAAGCCCTTGGGCAGGAAGGCCTCATGGCCCTTATAGGTGCCCTCGACGATGTTCTTCTCGATCGCGTCGTAATCGACCAGCCATTTCAGGGCTTCGCGCACCTCGGGCTTGGCGAGGTTCGGGTTCTTCTGGTTCAGGCCGAGATAGAGGATGTAACCCTTGTCGCCCTGGATGATGTTGACGTTGGCGTTGCTCTTGACCGCGGCAAGCTGGTCCTTGGAGAGGTTGCGGGCGATGTCGATGTCGCCCTTCTCCAGCAGCAGGCGCTGCGAGGCCGGCTCGGCGACGTGGCGGACGATGATGCGCTTGGTCTTCGGCGCGCCCTTGTACCAGCCTTCATTGGCGTCGAGCGCATATTGCTCGTTCGGGCGATAGGCGCGGACCTTGTAGGCGCCGGAGCCGGCCGAGGCGAGCTTCAGCCAGCCATTGCCCCAGTCACCGTCCTTCTCATTGGCCTTGACCAGCTTGGAATCGACGATCGAGGCGACGCCCGAGGTCAAGCAGTTCAGGAAGAAGCTCGGCGCGAACGGCTTGGAGACGGTGATGACGAGGGTGTTGTCGTCGGCCGCCTTGACCTTGTCGAGCACGGTGTCCTTGTTAAGGCCGAACTGGGTGAGGATGAAGCCCGGCGACTTGTTCAGCGTGACCGCGCGCTGGAAGGAATAGACCACGTCAGCGGCGGTGAGCGGGTTGCCGGAATGGAACTTGACACCCGGCCGGAGCTTGAAGGTGTAGGTCAGGTTGTCGGGGCTGACGGTCCAGCTCTCGGCGAGCTCGCCGACCAGCGCATTGTTGTTCTTGAGATCGACGCCGATCAGCTTGTCATAGAGATTGGTGACAACCTCGACGCCGGAGAACTCGAAGGCCTCGGCCGGATCGAGCGTGATGATGTCGTCGATCTGCTTGGCCATGACGATGGTATCTTTGGGCGTCTGCGCCAGGGCGGCGCTCGCCAGCAGGGCGGCGAAGGCGGAAGCCGCCATCAGTTTCGCTACGTGACGCATGGAAATCCCCATTGTGTGGTGTGCGGGCACTCCCGGGCGCCCGTTGGGGCGCACTCTGTGGCCAGATTGTGTTCCATGTCCAGCGGGGGCGAAGCAGAGTTCAAGAGACGGCGCCCAGCATGCACGCTTGTTGCGCAACAGCCTGAATTGCCGGCGCATTCCTGCGCAGGAACGGGCTTGCCCCGCTTGTCCCTGCCGCTATCGTGATGGCAGCGGCCGGTCCGGCCGATCCATGGCAAAGCAGGGTCCGCGCTCTTGGCCATCATCGCCGCACTGCATCATCTCACCCATTATCGCTACGACCGACCGGTCACTCTCGGCCCGCAGATCATCCGCCTGCGGCCGGCGCCGCATTGCCGCTCGGCGGTGAAGAGCTATTCGCTCAAGGTCTCGCCGGCAGAGCATTTCGTGAACTGGCAGCAGGATCCGAACGGCAACTGGCTGGCGCGCTATGTCTTTCCGGAGCCGGTGACCGAATTCCGCATCGAGGTCGATCTCGTCACCGAGCTTTCGATCATCAACCCGTTCGACTTCTTCGTCGCCGCCGAGGCCGAGGAATTCCCCTTCGCCTATCCCGAGGAACTGCGCGACGAGCTCGCGCCCTATCTGGTCAAGGAGGAGGCCGGGCCCCTGCTCGCCGCGCTGCTGGCGACCATCCCGCGCGAGAAGACCAACACGGTCAATTTCATCGTCGACCTCAACGCCCGCCTGCAGCAGATGATCGCCTATGGCATCCGGATGGAACCGGGCGTGCAGGAGCCCGAGCAGACACTGGCGATCCAATCCGGCTCCTGCCGCGACAGCTCCTGGCTGCTCGTCCAGATCCTGCGCCATCTTGGCCTCGCCGCCCGCTTCGTCTCCGGCTACCTGATCCAGATGAAGGCGGACATCGATCCGCTCGAAGGCCCGCGCGGCACCGACAAGGACTTCACCGACCTGCACGCCTGGGCCGAGGTCTATATCCCTGGCGCTGGCTGGATCGGGCTCGACCCGACCTCCGGCCTGCTCACCGGCGAGGGCCATCTGCCGCTGGCGGCGACGCCGCATTACCGCTCGGCCGCCCCGGTCAGCGGCCTGGCGAGCTATGCCGAGACGCAGTTCGCTTTCGACATGAGCGTGATGCGCGTCCATGAGGTGCCGCGCATCACCCTGCCCTTCTCGGACGGCTCCTGGACCGAGCTCGACGCACTCGGCGAGAAGGTCGAGGCCGATCTCCAGGCGCAGGACGTCCGGCTGACCATGGGCGGCGAGCCGACCTTCGTCTCGATCGACGACCAGACCGGCGAGGAATGGAACACCGCCGCCGTCGGCCCGACCAAGCGCGAGCGCGCCGACATGCTGATCCGGCGCCTGCGCGAGCGTTTCGCGCCGGGCGGCATGCTGCATTACGGCCAGGGCAAATGGTATCCGGGCGAGAGCCTGCCGCGCTGGGCCTTCGCGCTCTACTGGCGCGAGGATGGCGAGCCGATCTGGCGCAATGCCGCGCTGATCGCGCGCGAGCCGGGCGCCAGGACGGGCGGCGACCGCGAGCATGAGGTCGTGCCGAGCTCGGCCGCGGTCGAGACGCTCGCGGCGGGGCTGTCCGAGCGGCTCGGCCTCGGCGCCGACTATGTCCTGCCGGCCTATGAGGACACCGGGCACTGGCTGGTGAAGGAAGGTCAGCTCCCGGAGAATGTCGACCCGCTCGACCCGAAGCTGTCGGACCCGGAGGAGCGCGCCCGCATGGTGCGCGTCTTCGAGCGCGGTCTCGGCAAGCCGAGCGGCTACGTCATCCCGGTGCAGCGCTGGCAGGCGGCGGCGGAGGACCGGCGCTGGCGCTCGGAAAAATGGAAGCTCCGGCGCGGCAAGCTCTTCCTGGTGCCGGGCGATTCACCGGTCGGCTTCCGGCTGCCACTCGGCTCGCTGCCGCATGTCCCGGCGAAGGCCTACCCGCATATCCATCCGCAAGACCCGATGGAGCCGCGCGGGCCACTGCCGTCCGCTGCTGCCGGATTGCCGGGCGCGCCACGCGCCGCCGATCCACCGCCTGCCTTCGTCGGTCTGGTCCAGCCGACACGTCCCGCCGGAAGCGGCGAACCGCAGACCGCGCGCCAGGACATCGTCGAGCAGGAGCTCGGCGCCGAATCGGTCCGGACCGCGCTCAGCATCGAGGTGCGCGACGGCGTGCTTTGCGTCTTCCTGCCGCCGGTCGAGCGCCTTGAGGACTATCTCGACCTGATCGCCAGCATCGAGGCGACGGCGGAAGAGACCGGCCAGCCCGTCCATATCGAGGGCTATTCACCGCCGCATGATCCGCGCCTCAACGTCATAAAGGTCACGCCCGACCCTGGCGTGATCGAGGTCAACATCCACCCGGCGAAGAGCTGGGCGGAAGCTGTCGCGATCACCCGCGGCGTCTACGAGGAAGCGCGCGAGTCGCGGCTCTGCGCCGAGAAATTCATGGTCGATGGCCGTCACACCGGCACCGGTGGCGGCAACCATGTCGTGCTCGGCGGCGTCACCCCGGCCGACAGCCCGTTCCTGCGCCGGCCCGACCTGCTCAAGAGCATCGTGCTCTACTGGCAGCGGCACCCGTCATTGTCCTACCTGTTCTCCGGCCTGTTCATCGGCCCGACCAGCCAGGCGCCGCGCATCGACGAGGCCCGGCACGACCAGCTCTACGAGCTCGAGATCGCGCTGGCGCAGACGCCCGGCCCGCACGATCCCGCCATCCCGCTCTGGCTGGTCGACCGGCTCTATCGCAACCTGCTGGTCGACGTCTCCGGCAACACCCACCGCACCGAGATCTGCATCGACAAGCTCTATTCGCCGGACGGGCCGACGGGCCGGCTCGGGCTGATCGAGTTCCGTTCCTTCGAGATGCCGCCGGACGCGCGGATGTCGCTGGCGCAGCAGCTCCTGATCCGGGCCCTGATCGCCTGGTTCTGGCGCGAGCCGCAGGCCGGCAAGCTCGTGCGCTGGGGAACGAGCCTGCATGACCGCTTCATGCTGCCGGAGATCGTCTCGCAGGATTTCCGCGACGTGCTCGCCGATCTGGAACGCGCCGGCTACCGCTTCGATCCCGCCTGGTTTTCGGCGCAACACGAGTTCCGCTTTCCCTTCTTCGGCAAGGTCAACCAGGGAGGCGTCGAGCTGGAGTTGCGCCAGGCGCTGGAGCCTTGGCATGTGATGGGCGAGGAAGGCGCGATCGGCGGCACCGTCCGCTATGTCGATTCCTCGGTGGAGCGGCTGCAGGTCAAGGCAACGGGCCTTACGCCCAGCCGGCATCTCATCACCTGTAATGGCCGGGCGCTTCCGATGACCGAGATCGCCGCTGGAACCAGCATCGCCGGCCTGCGCTTCAAGGCCTGGCAGCCGGCCTCTGGGCTTCATCCGACGATTCCGGTGCATGCGCCGCTGACCTTCGACGGCGTCGACACTTGGGCCGGCCGCTCGCTCGGTGGCTGCGTCTACCATGTCGCCCATCCCGGCGGGCGCAATTACGAGACACCGCCTGTGAATTCCTACGAGGCGGAGGCCAGGAGGCTGGCCCGCTTCGAGGCGATCGGCCATAGTCCCGGCTCGCTGGCGATTCCCGCAGAAGAGCGTAGTCCGGAGTTTCCGATGACCCTCGACCTGCGCCGCCCGCCCGGGGTTTGAGGTCAAGCATGGCTTTGCAGCGCCGATCGAGTTCGACGCGGGCGCGCAGCGAGCGCCGCAACGCCCTGCTCGCAGGCTATCGGCCGCTGCCTGGCGCCTATGACGAGCTGATGGCGCCGGATGGCTCGATCCGGCCGCATTGGGAGCCGTTCCTGGCGGAATGGTCGGCGCTCTCCGGCGACGAATTGCAGCGCCGCTTCGGCCTCGCCGACCGGCATGTGCGTGACACCGGCGTCTCCTATCGCGTCCATGGCGATCTCGACGAGAGCGACCCGCTGGCCGGCGAGCGCTCCTGGCCGCTCAATCACGCCCCGCTCGTGCTCACCGGCAAGGAATGGCAGGCGATCGCCGCCGGCGTCGCTCAGCGCGCCCAGCTGCTCGACGCCGTACTCGGCGACATCTATGGGCCGGGCCGACTGATTGCAGAAGGCGCGCTGCCGGCCGCCGCCATCACCGGCAGCCCCGATTATCTCCGGCCCGTGCAAGGCACGGCCGGCGCCGGCCAGCTCCAGATCTATGCCGCCGATCTCGGCCGCGGACCGGACGGGCGCTGGTGGGTGCTGAACGACCGCACCCAGGCGCCCTCTGGCGCGGGCTATGCGCTGGAAAACCGGCTCGCCCTCGGCCGCGCCTTCCCCGACCTGTTCCGGACGATGAATGTCGAGCGGCTCGCCGGCTTCTTCCAGGGCTTCCGCGCCGGGCTCGTCTCGCGCGCAAGGCGGGTCGAGCCGCGCATCTGCCTGCTGACGCCGGGCCAGATGCACGAAAGCTATTTCGAGCAGGCCTATCTCGCCCGCTATCTCGGCTTCCTGCTGGTCGAAGGCGGCGATCTTGTCATGCGCGACGGGCTGGTGCATGTGCGCACCATCGCCGGCTTCAAGCGCGCCGACATCATCTGGCGACGCATCGACGGCGATTTCGCCGACCCTCTCGAGCTCAACGCCGCCTCGGCGCTCGGCGTCCCCGGCCTGGTCGAGGCCGTGCGGGCCGAGAATGTCGTCGTCGCCAACGGGCTCGGCTCCGGCGTGGTCGAGGCACGCGCGCTTATGGGCTTCATGCCGCGGCTGGCGCGGGATGTTCTGGGCGAGGATCTGATCCTGCCGAACATCGCGACCTGGTGGTGCGGCCAGCCGCGCGAGCGTGGCATCGTGCTCGACCGTCTCGGCGAGATGAGCGTCTCCGCCGCCTTCCGCGCACCCGGCGACGGGCTCGACGGCGGCACCGCGCTGGTCGCCGATCTCGGCAAGCCCGAGCGCGAGGCTTTGCGCGCCCGCATCGCCGAGCGCGGGCTCGACTATGTCGGGCAGGAGGTGGTCAGCCTCTCGACCATGCCGGTGATGCAGGGCGGGCGGCTGGAGCCGCGGCCAATGACGCTGCGCGTCTTCGCCGCGGCGACGCCCGATGGCTGGCAAGTGATGCCGGGCGGCTTCTGCCGCATCTCCGAAGAGTGCGATGCGCGTGCCGTGACCATGCGCTCGGGCGTGCGCTCCAGCGATGTCTGGGTGACCTCCGACCAGCCGGTCGAGCAGGTGACGCTGCTGCCGAGCCCCGACCGGATCGCGATCCGCCGCATCGTCGGCATCCTGCCGAGCCGCGCCGCCGACAACCTGTTCTGGCTCGGGCGCTATCTCGAGCGCAGCGAGGCGACGCTCAGGCTGGTGCGCGCCCTGCTCGGGCGCCTGATCAATGCCGACGATCAGGCACCCGGCCATGCCGAGACGATCAAGCGGCTCGCCAATCTCCTCGTCGCCTGGGGCGCCGCCCCCACGGCGACCAAGGCCCGCTCCGTCGCAGCGCAGGCCCGCTCGGCCTTGCATGATCTCGACCAATACGGCTCGGCCGCCGCCTCCGTCCGCGAAGCCCGGCGCACGGCCTCGGTCATCCGCGAGCGGCTTTCGGTCGACGCCTGGCGCCTATTCGGCGACCTGCAGCGTCAGCTCACCGATCCCGGCAAGCCCTCCAGCGAGGGCGAAGCTTTCGAGATCGCCGACACCGGATTGAAGTCGCTCGCGGCCTTCTCGGGCCTGTCGCAGGAGAACATGGTGCGCGGCGCCGGCTGGCGCTTCCTCGACATCGGCCGGCGGATCGAGCGCGGCGTCACCACCTGCCGCTTCGCCCGCCATTTCGTCGAGAACGACGCACCGGGCAACAGCCTCGACGCTTTGCTCGACCTGACGGACTCGCAGATCACCTATCGCTCGCGCTACATGCTCGGCGCGGCGCTACAGCCGGTTCTCGATCTCGTCATGCTCGACCCCTATAACCCGCGCTCCGTGGCTTTCCAGATCGAGCAGCTCGATGCCGAGATCGCAGCACTGCCCAGCCTCAACGATGACGGCATGCTGGAGGAGCCGCGCCGGCTCGCGCTCAAGCTCGCAGCCGAAAGCCGTACTGCCGAAGCCAGCCGGCTCGACCGCACCGGCATCCTCTATTTCGAGCAATTGCTGATGGGCCTCTCCAACGCGGTAGCCGAGCGCTATTTCCTGCAGAACTCCAGGCCAGAACGGTCGGGGATGACGCGATTGGCGTAATGGACGCAGCGTGATCTACGACATTCGCCATCTCACGGCTTACGCCTATAGCCGGCCGGTTCCGTTCGCCCGCTGCATCCTGCGGGTGCTGCCGCGCGATGGCGTCGGCCAGCGCGTACTGACCAGCCAGCTCTCCGTGACGCCGCGCGGCGCCGAGCGGCGCGACGGGGTCTGCTTCTTTGGCAACCGCACGACGACGCTGACCATCGCCAAGCCGCATCGCGAACTCAAGATCGAGATGACCTCGCGGGTCGAGGTGACGCGGGCGGTCGCCCCCTTCCCGGCCCTGACGAGAGGCTGGGAGGAGGTCGCCGAACTCGCATTGCAGGCGCAGAGCCTTTCTCCGGATTCTCCCGCCCAGTATCTCTATCCCAGCCGGCTGGCGCCGACCGTTCCGGAGATCACCGGCTATGCCCGCAAGAGCTTTGCGGCGAAGCGGCCGGTCTTCGAGGCCGCCAGCGAGCTGATGGCCCGCATCCGCAAGGAGTTCGTCTACGACCCCGAGGCAACCGAGGTCTCGACCCCGATCCGGGAGGCCTTTTCCGCTCGCCACGGCGTCTGCCAGGACTTCGCCCACATCATGATCGCGGGCTTGCGGGGCCTCGGCCTGCCGGCCGCCTATGTCAGCGGTTATCTGCGTACCATCCCGCCGGCAGGCCAGCCGAGGCTGGAGGGCGCCGATGCCACCCATGCCTGGATCATGCTCTGGTGCGGACCCGAGACCGGCTGGATCGGGCTCGACCCGACCAACGACCTCGTCGTCGCCGACGACCACATCGTCACCGCGACGGGCCGGGACTATGCCGACGTCTCGCCGCTCGACGGCGTGCTGGTCGGGCCCGGCAACCAGAAGCTCGACGTCAAGGTCGACGTCATCCCGGTAATCTCATGACCAGGCCCGCCATAAGCGGCATCCTGTTCGACAAGGACGGCACGCTGATCGACTATCAGGCGAGTTGGGCGCCGACCAATCTCGGCGCCGGCCGGCTCGCAGCCCGGGGCGACGCCGAGCTGGCGGCGCAGCTGCTGACGGTCGCCGGCGTCGATCCCGCAACCGGCTATGCCACCTCCGACGGCCTGCTCGCCTCGGGCAATACCGAGGATGTGGCGCAGGCCTGGGTGGAAGCCGGCGCTCCGTTCGTCATGGCGGAGCTGACCGAGCGGCTCGATACGCTGTTCCGCTCCGCTGTCGTCGCAGCCGTGCCGGTCTGCGATCTCGCCGCCCTGTTCGCGAGCCTGAACGGCCGCGGGCTCGCCCTCGGAATCGCCTCCAGCGACAGCGAAGCTGCCGTGGCCGCCACCGCCGAGCGCTTCGGCCTCGAACCGCATCTGGCTTTCCAGTGCGGCTATGATTCCGGCCATGGCGCCAAGCCGGGACGCGGCATGGTCGACGGCTTCTGTGCTGCGACCGGCCTGCCGGCTGATGCGATCGCCGTCGTCGGCGATTCCAGCCATGACATGCACATGGCGGCTGCGGCAGGCGCAGGCTATCGCATCGCCGTGCTGACCGGCGCCGGCAGTGCCGAGACGCTGCGCCCGCTCAGCCATCTGCTTCTGCCGAGCATCGCCGGACTGGAGCAGGCACTGTTCGATTGACCTGAAGACCAGATGGAAAGGGCCGCGCTTGCGGCGCGGCCCCGATTGCTTGGATGACGTACCGCCTCACGCCAGCGTGTAGGAGGTCTTCACGGTGGTGTAGAACTCGCGGGCATAGGCGCCCTGCTCGCGCGGGCCGTAGCTGGAGCCCTTCCGGCCGCCGAACGGCACATGGTAGTCGACGCCCGCCGTGGCGAGGTTGACCATCACCATGCCGGCCTCGGCATTGCGCTTGAAATGCGTCGCATGCTTCAGCGAGGTCGTGCAGATGCCGGAGGACAGGCCGAACTCGGTGTCGTTGGCGATCGCGAGCGCCTCCTCGTAATCCTTGACGCAGATGATGTTGGCGACCGGGCCGAACACCTCCTCGCGCGAGATGCGCATGGCGTTGGTGGTCTCGGTGAACAGCGCCGGCTGCAGGTAGAAGCCGGGGTTCTCGCGGTTGAGCAGTTCACCGCCCCAGGCGAGCTTGCCGCCTTCGTCGCGGGCGATCTGGATGTATTTCAGGTTCTGGTCGAGCTGGCTCTGGTCGACGACGGGACCGATCGTGGTGCCGGCCTTCAGCGCGTCGTCGACGGTGACGCCCTTCAGCCGCTCGATGCAGGCCTCGACGAAGCGGTCATGGATGCCGGCCTGGACGATCAGGCGCGAGGAGGCCGTGCAGCGCTGGCCGGTCGAGAAGAAGGCGCCCTGCACCGCGCATTCGACGGCGACCTTGAGGTCGGCGTCATCGAGCACGACGAGCGGGTTCTTGCCGCCCATTTCGAGCTGGACCTTCTTCATCGGGTTGCCGGCGATGCAGGCAGCGGCGACCTTGCGGCCGGTCGAGACCGAGCCGGTGAAGGAGATCGCGACGACGTCCTTGTGCTCGAGCAGCGCCTGGCCGACGACCGAACCGCGGCCCATCACCAGGTTGAGCACGCCCTTGGGCAGGCCGGCGCGCTGGATGATGTCGACCAGCGCCCAGGCCGAGCCGGGCACGAGGTCGGCCGGCTTGATCACGACGCAATTGCCGTAGGCCAGGGCCGGAGCGATCTTCCAGGCCGGGATCGCGATCGGGAAGTTCCAGGGCGTGATCATGCCGACGATGCCGACCGGCTCGCGGGTGACCTCGACACCGACGCCGGGACGAACCGACGGGATGCTCTCGCCGCCCAGGCGCAGGCACTCACCGGCGAAGAAGGCGAAGATCTGGCCGGCGCGGGTCGCCTCGCCGATCCCTTCCGGCAGGGTCTTGCCTTCCTCGCGCGAGAGCAGCTTTCCGAGTTCTTCCTTGCGGGCGAGGATCTCGTCCGAGGCCTTCTTCAGGACCTCGTAGCGCTCCTGCGGAGTGGTGCGGCTCCAGGCCGGGAAGGCGGCCTTGGCGGCGGCGACCGCGTTGTTCAGGTCCTCGACCGAGCCTTGCGAATACTCGCCGACGACGTCGTTGGTGTTGGAGGGGTTGATGTTGCGCGAAGCGTTCTGCGAGCCGGTCCATTCGCCGGCGATCAGGTTCTTGAAGGGAGCATTCATCGCAAAGCCTCGTGCCTAACTGAAAGAGGAGCCGGTCTTAACCGTTTTATCTCGGCAAGGCCATGCAGGCAGCCCGATGAATGGCGATGCGCGTCCCGCCATGGGCGCATGCGGAAGGGCCGAAAGCTGGTTGTTCACCGCAGTTTATCGCCGCCATTTCAGCTTGCTTTCACCTTTGTCTGGTTTCGTCGACTGGCAATGAAGCTTGCTCGCGCCGAATTTTCCAAGAATAGCAGCAACCAGGAGCGGGCAATCTCTGCCCGCATGCTCCCCTGGCGTGCAGCCATGCTGGTCACGGGCATTGTCTTCATTGCCGCCCTGTTCGGCCACCTCACTCGCCCGCTCGGCTTCCTCTCGACGTTCTGGCCGGCCAATGCCCTGCTGATGGGCGTGATGGTGCGCAATCCCGGCTGGGCCGGGCCGCTCGGCTGGGCGGGCGCGGCCGTCGGGTATCTCGCCGCCGACTTCGCCATGGGCGGCGGCCTCGGCATCACGCTCTGGCTGACGGCGGGCAATCTGACCACCGCCAGCGTCGGATACCTGCTGTTCCAGCGCGTCGCCGGCATGGACCGTCGGCTCGAGCGACCGCAATCGCTGCTGTTCCTGCTGCTGATCGCCTTCGCCGCCGCCGCGGCAGCCGCCATCGTCGGCGGCGGCTGCCTCGTCGTCTATTTCGGCCAAACGCCGATGCAGGCCTTCGAGTTCTTCCTGACCAGCGAGTTCTCCAGCAATCTCGTAGTGCTGCCGATGGTCCTGACGGCGCCGCCGCTCGCCGACCTGGCGAAGCGGCTGAGCCCGCACCTCGCGCCGGCCACATGGCGGCTGAAGGCGATCCTTCCGGGTGCCACCCTGCTCGCCTCGATCCTCATCGCCACCGCGATCGGCGGCATGAGTGCGATCGCGATCCCGGTTCCGGCGATCCTCTGGTGCGCGCTGAGCTACGGCATCTTTCCGACCGCGCTGCTGACGTTCGGGCTCGGCCTCTGGCAGAGCACGGTGCTGCTGGCCGCACTGGCGCCCGGCACCCCCGAATATGCTGCCGCCCTCACCTCGCATCGCTTCGGCGTCGCCCTGTTCTCGCTCGGGCCGATCATGGTGGCGGCGATCAATGCCGCCCGCTCGCGCCTGCTGCGCGAGCTCGACCTCGCCGCCAACCAGGACGTCCTGACCCGGACGCTGTCGCGCCGCGCCTTCCTCGCGCGCAGCGAGGCTGCGCTGGCGCAGAACCTCGCCGAGAGCCGGCCGGTGGCGCTGCTCATGCTCGATGTCGACCGCTTCAAGCTGATCAACGACGAGTACGGCCATGCGATCGGGGACGAAGTGCTGGTGACCTTGGCCGAGCGGATCTCGGACCTGCTGCGGCAAGACGATCTGTTCGGCCGGATCGGCGGAGAGGAATTCGCCATCCTGGCCTCCGGTTTGACGCAACCGGCGGCGCTCGCTCTGGCGGAGCGGCTGCGCGAAGGCTGCGCCCTGCTGCGCGTCCCCGTCGAAGGACGGGAGCCGCTGGTGCTGACGGTCAGCATCGGCCTCGTCTGGGGGATCGCCGGCCCCGGCAGCTCCCTGCAGCACCTGCTGAAGCAGGCAGACGACGCGCTCTACCGGGCCAAGCGGGCCGGCCGCGACCGTGTCGTCGACGATGCGCTACAAGCCGCGTGAGGGCGACGTGCGATCAGGCGCAGCGCTCGGCCGGCCTGCTCACTTCTCCTTGATCGACAGGCCGTTCTTGCCGACCGAAATCTCGACGCCCTCCGGCTGCTTCTTCTCCTGATAGAGCGCGTAGCTGACGGCCCCCAGGCCGAGGACGAGCAGGCCAATCAGCAGGACAAGCGTGTTGCGGGACAGCGTCATCAGGAACTCCGTTGCAGATGCGCCGGCACAGCGCCCCCATCAACGCTGACGCCAGCGCCCGGTTCCGACCGACTCAGCCCGCGGGCTCGCTGCGGGGCGCGGCAACCTGGGCGAGATCGCCCTTCGAGCGAGCCGCCAGACGCCCGATCAGGAAGGTGGCGAGGCTGGACCAGGCCACCCCGAGGCACCAGCCGCCGAGCACGTCGCTCGGCCAATGCACGCCGAGATAGATCCGGCTCACGCCGATCGCGATGATCAGCGCCCAGGCCACCCACAGGCAGAGCCGCGCGATGTCGGCGCGGCGCGAGGCGATGCCGGCGAAGCTGGCGATGCTGAGCAGTACGACCGCCGCAAGGAAGGCGTGGCCGCTCGGGAAGCTCGCGGTGAAGGTCAGCGCGGCGTGCTCGACGATGTCCGGCCGCTCACGGCCGAAAGCCAGTTTCAGCAGCGTGCTCGCCGCCACCGCCGCCAGCACGTTGAGCACCAGCCCGAATGCGAGCGTGCGATGACCGCAGAGCCGCAGCGTCAGCGTCGCGATCACGGTCGCGATCCCGAGCCCGATAAAGCTGCCGAGCGCGGTCAGGTCGCGCATCATCTCGCGGAACCAGGCCGGGCCGATCGGCAGCGACGGATTCGCCGGATCGCGGAACAGCATCACCAGCGCGCTGTCGAGCCCTGCGCTGCCGTCGGACGCGACATAGAAGGCCAGTCCCACGAAACCGAAGGCCGCCGCGACAGGCAGGAGAAAGCGCGGCTGGAGCAGGAACATCGAAGGCCTCATGAAGGGAACATATGCTCGGCCGGATGCGGCTCTGACTCGGGCTCGATCTCGGCCGGCCGAGCGGCGATCACATGCAGCGCACCCGGCAGCAGCCGGTAGGTGAAGGGGCTGGCGCGGCGCTCGACCTCGCCATCGAAGGTGACATGGCCGCGGCGCTTGTCGCGACGGATGATCGTCACCGACGTGCCCGTGAGGGAGACCAGATTATGGGAGTTGCGCCAGCCGCCGGTCAGCATCGAGAAGGCGGCCTTGCAGCGCGACAGTAACCCGCCGGTATCGAGGATATGGACCTCGAACTCGCCGCCATCGAGGCGATTGCGGCGCCATTCGGCGCCGTCGAACTGGTTGACCGTGACGAGGACCGCATCGGCCTCGACCTGACGGCGTTCGCCGGCGATCTCCATCTCGATACGGATCGCGCGGGTGAACAGGATCGAGCGCGTTGCCGCGAAGAGGAAGGCGACGAGGCGGCTGAACGGGAAGCGGCGGCGGGCGTATTCGCGCTGACGCGCCATCAGGCTGAAGAAGCCCATGCCCGAGATCGAATGGAACAGGCGGCCATCGACGCTACCGAGGTCCATCGCGACCGGCTCGCCGGTGCAGATCGCGGTGATCTGCTCTTCGAGCGTGCCGGTGAGGCCGAGATCGCGGCCGAGCACGTTGACCGTGCCGAGCGGCAGCACGCCGACCGGCCGCTTGCATCCGACCAGCACCGGCAGCGCGCCGTTGATGCTGCCGTCGCCGCCGGCGACCACGGTCGTCACGGCCTCGTCGGCGACGGCGGCCCGCAAGCGTTCCTGTAGCCGGCGTGGCGTTACTAGTTCGACATCCGCACGGCAGCCGGCGGCCGCGAAGGCCGCCTCGATGCGGCGGGCGAAGCTTGTGGCGCCGGCTTCGAGCACCGTCCCAGCCCGCGCATTGGCAATGACGCGGAAACAGCGCGGTTGCGCCTGCGTCTCGATTTCGAGTAACGGGTCCGTAGTGTTCGCCATCTCAGGCGGCGATATGGGCGTCCCTTCTGGCGGGAACAAGGCGGGCCAAGGCACGCAATGGTTCGTCCTCGACTTCCTCGGTGATCACCTCGAAGCGCCGCAGCGTGTGCGGACCGAAGGAGGTGAGCATCGGCACGTCGGTCGCGTCGCGCCCGCGAGCAATGACGACCCGGCCAACACGCCGCTCATTGTGGCGGGCATCGAAGGTGTGCCAGCGCCCGCCGAGCCAGACCTCGAACCATGCGTTGAAATCCATCGGCGCCGGATCTGCTGCGACGCCAATATCGCCGAGATAGCCGTTGCAGTAGCGCGCCGGGATATTGAGGCACCGGCACAGGGCGATCGCCAGATGCGCGAAGTCCCGGCAGACCCCGATCCGTTCGTTGAACGCTTCGGAGGCGGTGCGGGTGTTGCGGGCGAAAGCGTAGCCGAAGCTGATGTGGTTGTGGACGAACTGTGTGACGGCTTGAACGCGCGTCCAGCCCGGCTCGACCTGGCCGAACAGCTGCCAGGCAGTGTCGGCGAGCCGATCGGTCTCGCAATAGCGGCTGCCGAGCAGATAAGGCAGGACCTCGTCCGGCAGATCCGCCGGTGCGACCTCCGTCGCGGCGGGATCGACGCGATCAGGTTCGCCGCCGTCATGGATGACACCGTCGCATGCGAGCATCACGCCGCCTGCCGGCACGGTGAAGCGACGGCAGATGTTGCCGAACGGATCGAGATGCTGGCCGATCGCGATCGGCCCGTCCGGCCGCCGCAACGGGGTGACGCGCATCTCGTCTGGGCGGACCAGATCGTGCCGGCGCGAGGGATGCACGTCGAGCAATGTGAGCAAAGCGGTCGGCTGCTCGCAGACGAGCTCGATCCGATAGCCGTAACGGATGTACATGATGACCTCGACGCTGCGCGATGTGAGCCGCCCCGCCGCGGCGGGACGCTCCCCGGCCGGCACTCAACGACGCGCAGCTCCGGCCGAAGTTCCTCCATGCTTCATCTGAAATTGCGCATAAAAAGGTGCGGGCCTTTCGGCCCGCACCACGCAATCACGACGATCCGGCTGGGGGGATAGCGATCGCCGCGAGTTGCGCCTTTGTGTGGAACGCAGGCCCTGCGGCGCGCTCTCACATCATCCAGTAGGGCATGGTGCCGTAATAATCGTGCACGCGCTTGCCATACTCCTTGTCGTGCCAATCGGGCTCGCCGTCGGCACCGTACATCGGCGCGGCCTCAAGCTTCTCGCGCGTCAGCGGCACGACATAGCCGCCCTTGTCGACATCGTAGTCGAGCATGCTCCACGGAATGGGGTGGTATTTCTCACCAAGGCCGAGGAAGCCGCCGAAGGACATGATCGCATAGGCGACCTTGCCCGTCGCCTTATCGAGCATGACGTCGTAGATCGAGCCGAGATGTTCGCCGGCGGAATTGTAGACGTCGGTGCCAGCGACGCGCGCGCCGGCGATCAGCGGGTTGGCGGCGTGAGAGGCTGCGGTCATCGTAGCGCTCATCGGTCCCTCCATGCATATCTGACGGGCCGGCGTTAGACCGGCACGCTCCATCAACCCGGCGGAAGCGGCGGAGTTCCCGACGCGAACGACAAAAAATCACGGCGCCGCCAGAAGGGCCATCGGGTGCATTCCCGAGCTGCCGAAACCCGCCGCGAACGGCGCCGGCGGCCGAGACATGGAACAAATGCCAATGAGCGCGGTTTGACGGTGGATCGAGCGCGCGGCTTCAAGCGTCGCGATTCATGCGGCAGGCGCGTGCCAATGCGGCGCGCCCTGCTCTCAGCATGACTACTACGAGGACAAGCCGACAGCCTTCGCAAGCTCGCTCTTGCGCACCGCGTCATGGAGCGGTCGGCCCTCGCCACCTAAGGAAAGGAAACGCCCGATGACGATGAAGAAACTCCTCCTAGTCGCCGCCGCCGTGACCGCGCTCGGTGCCTGTACACCTCGCGAGGAAAGAACCGCGACGGGCGCGCTGATCGGCGCCGGTGCCGGCGCGATCATCGGCGGTGCCGCGACCGGCCGCGCGGGCGGCGCTTTGGCGGGCGCTGCGATCGGCGGCGCAGGTGGCGCGATCATCGGCAACGCGACGACACCGGACCGGGTTTGCTACGGCCGTGACGAATGGGGCCGGAGCGTGCGCTACGCCTGCTGATCGGAGAGCCTAGCGAATGGCGGGCGCGGCCCGCCATTCGGCTTTTCAAACCGCCCCATATGGCCCGAAACGGCCGACGAAGCGGTGGCGGCCTCCGGGGTAGAGCAAACGCACGGCCGTGATCGGCTCGGCCTGGTTCCAGGTCCGGCGTTCGACCAGCAGACAGGGTGCCTCGGCTTCGATCTTCAGCAGTTCCGCTTCCTCCGGCCCGGCCGCGACGGCGCTGATCGCGTGCTCGGCCTGCGTCCACAGGCTGTGCTTGAGGAGCCAGTCTCCCGGCGGCGTCTGCGCGAAACTCTCGTCGATGACTTGCGGAATGGTCGCGATATGGATCACCCGGTCTTCCAGCACATGCGGCGCGCCATCGGCAAAATGCAGCAAGGTGAGATGCGCGACATTGGCCGAGCGGCCGAGCTCGAAACGGGCGGCAAGCTCGCGCGGCGCCTTACCGTCGCGCCTTTGCAGGATGCGATAGCTGTAAGCCTGCCCGAGTTCGCGAACTTCCTCCGGGATCGAGAGGATGTCGAGCATGGCGTGGCTCGCCGGCGGGTTCGCGACGATCGTGCCCGAGCGGCGCCGGCGCAGGATCAGCCCTTCGCGAGCAAGCTGCGCCAGCGCGCGGTGCACGGTCATGCGCGAGGCGCCAAGCTTCTCCATCAGAGCATGCTCGGGCGGCACGGCCGTCCCCGGCGGCCAGGTGCCCGCCAGGATCAGATCGCGGATGGCGCGACGGATCTGGTCATAGAGCGGCCCGGCTCCGTCCAGCGTCACGGCGTCGATCTGAGTGGTGGACATGGCTCCCTGACATTCAGCTGAGGAGAGTGCGGATCACCTGGCCATAGCGGGCAGCGATGCGGGCGCGGTCAATGTGCCGGCCGCCGCTGACCACAGGCTTTCCACCGACGATCACCTCCGCGACCGGCAGGGCCGGGGCAGCGAAGATCGCGCTGTCGAGGGCGAAGTCGCCGGCCTTGCCGACGATGGCGGGATGCTCGCCATCGAGGGTGACGAGGTCGGCACGGTGACCAACGGCGATCGCACCGATGCTGCGCCCGCAAGCCTGGGCGCCGCCGGCGCAGGCATCCTGCCATAGCCTGAGGCCGGCCGAGACGCCGGGTTCGGCCCAGAGCGCACGCCGGCGATCGCGCAGGCGCTGCGAGTATTCGAGCACGCGCAGCTCGCCGCCAGCACCGATCTCGACATTGGAATCACTGCCGACGCCGATGCGCCCGCCCTTCGCCCGGTAGCGCACGCCGTCGAAGATGCCGTCGCCGAGATTGGCCTCGGTGATCGGGCAGAGACCCGCGACCGCGCCGGAGAGCGCCATGGCGTCGCGCTCGGCGTCGCTGAGATGGGTGGCGTGGATCAGGCACCAGCGCTCGTTCACCGCAGTGTTCTGCATGAGCAGTTCGACCGGGCGGCGGCCGGTGATGGCGAGGCTGTCCTCGACCTCGCGGGTCTGCTCGGCGACATGGATATGCACAGGCACGCCCGAACGCAGCTCCGCGACCCAGTTCAGGTCCTCGAGCGCCACCGCCCGCAGCGAATGCGGCGCCAGGCCGACGCGGGCATCGGGCAGTCCCGCGACCGCCTTCTCGCTGCCCTCGATCAGGCGGGCATAGGCGTCACGATCATTGAGGAAGCGACGCTGGCCTGCGGCGGCCGGCGCCTTGCCGAAATTGCCGTAGCGATAGAGCACCGGCAGCAAAGTGAGGCCGATGCCGGTCTCACCGGCCGCCGCCGCGATCGCCCCGCCCATGGTGGCGATGTCGGCATAGGCGGCACCGTCCTTGTCGTGATGGAGGTAGTGGAATTCGGCGAGCGCGGTGAAGCCGCCCTCCAGCATCTCGACCATGGCCTGCGCCGCGATCGCCTGGACGTCCTCAGGGCTGAGCCGATCAAGGAAGCGGTACATCACCTCGCGCCAGGTCCAGAACGAATCCTCCGAGGCGCCGCGGCGCTCGGCGAGGCCCGCCATGCCGCGCTGGAAGGTGTGGCTGTGCAGATTGGGCAAGCCGGGCAAAGTCAGCCCGGCGAGTTTAGTCGCGCCGGCGGGCACCGCCTGCCCCATCGCGACCGACATGATCGTTCCATGATCGAGCGTCAGCGTGACGTCCTCGGCGAAGCCCTCGGGCAACAGCGCCTGGGCGAGATGCAGTGTCGTGTGTCCGGTCACGCGGGCTGTCCCTTTTTTATTTGCATATGCAAATGGAGCTTGCTATTTGCATATGCAATTGTCTAGCATAATTTGAAAGCAAACGAAGTCGAGAGGAGGCGACGTGGCGGCGACCCCTTCCCCCAGCCACCGAGTGTGGACCAATGCCCGGCTCGCGACCATGGTGGCCGATACGGGCACACCCTATGACGCGATCGAGGACGGCATCGTCATCGCCCGCAACGGCCGCATCGTCTTCGCCGGCCCGAGCAGCGAAGTCTCGAGTATCGGCCAGGCCGAAGTCATCGACTGCGAGGGCCGCTGGATCACCCCCGGCCTGATCGATTGCCACACCCATCTGGTCTATGGCGGCGACCGCGCCCACGAGTTCGAATTGCGCCTGAAGGGCGCGAGCTATGAGGAGATCGCCCGCGCCGGCGGCGGCATCGTCTCATCAGTCAAGGCGACGCGCGCCGCGAGCGAGGACGAGCTCTTCGCCGGCGCCGACAAGCGCCTCGCCGCGCTGATCGCCGAGGGCGTCACCACCGTCGAGATCAAGTCGGGCTACGGGCTCGACATCGACAGCGAGGTGAAGGTGCTCGCGGTGGCCCGTCGGCTCGGGCGCGAGCGTCCTGTCGGCGTCCAGACCAGCTTCCTCGGCGCCCATGCCGTGCCGGCCGAGTTCAAGGGCCGGCAGAGCGACTATGTCGACCTCGTCTGCGGGCCGATGCTCGATGCGATCGCGGAGCAAAAGCTCGCCGACGCCGTCGATGTGTTCTGCGAGGGCATCGCCTTCTCTCCCGAGGAGACCGCGCGCGTCTTCACCGCGGCGAAGGCCAAGGGCCTGGCCGTCAAGATCCATGCCGAGCAGCTTTCCAATCTCGGCGGTGCGGCGCTGGCGGCCGGCTTCGGAGCGCTCTCGGCCGACCATCTCGAACATCTCGACGAGGCCGGCGTGATCGCCATGGCCAAGGCGGGCACGGTCGCCGTTGTCCTGCCCGGCGCCTTCTACTTCCTGCGCGAGACAGTGAAGCCGCCGATCGAGTTGCTGCGCCAGCATGGCGTGCCGATCGCGCTCGCCACCGACGCCAATCCCGGCACCTCGCCGCTGACCTCGCCGCTTTTGACCATGAACATGGGCTGCACCCTGTTCCGGCTGACGCCGGAGGAGGCGCTGGCCGGCATGACCCGCAATGCAGCACTCGCCCTCGGCCTTCAGGACGAGATCGGCACGCTGGAGGCCGGCAAGGCCTGCGATCTCGCGATCTGGGAGATCGAGCGCCCGGCCGAGCTCGCCTACCGCATCGGCTTCAACCCGCTTCACACCCGCATCCGGAACGGACAATGACCACGCTCTCGCTCACCCCGGGCAAGGCCCGCCTCGCCGACTGGCGCCATGTCATCGACGGCGCCACCATCGCCCTGGCCGAGACCGGCGCGATCGCCGGCGCGCAGGCGATCGTCGACGAGATCGTCGCCAAGGGCACCGTGACCTATGGCGTCAACACCGGCTTCGGCAAGCTCGCCAGCGTGCGCATCGCCGACAACGACCTCGCCACCCTGCAGCGCAATCTGATCCTCTCGCATGCGGTCGGCACCGGCCCGGCCCTGCCGGACGAGGTCGTCGCACTGATCCTCGCCATGAAGGCGGCCAGCCTGGCGCGCGGCGCCTCAGGCGTGCGCCCCGTCGTGGTCGAGGCACTGGTCGGCGCTCTCAAGGCCGGCGCGCTGCCGGTGGTGCCGGCCAAGGGCTCGGTCGGCGCCTCCGGCGACCTCGCTCCGCTCGCCCATCTCACCGCTGCGTTGATGGGCGTCGGTGAAATCCGCCTCAAGGGCGAAGTCCTGCCGGCCGCCGAGGCGCTGAAGCGCATCGGCCAGGCGCCACTGGCGCTCGGCGCCAAGGAAGGCCTGGCGCTGATCAACGGCACGCAGGTGTCGGCCTCGCTGGCTTTGGCCGGCCTCGCCAGCGTCGCCCGCGTCTTCGATGCCGCGCTGATCGCCGGCGCGCTCTCGGTCGATGCGCTCAAGGGCTCCGACACGCCCTTCGATCCGCGCATCCAGCAGCTGCGCGGCCAGCCCGGCCAGATCAAGGTGGCGGCCCTGCTGCTCGACCTCATCGCCAAGAGCGAGATCCGCGAGAGCCACCGCTTCGGCGACAGCAAGGTGCAGGATCCCTATTCGCTGCGCTGCCAGCCGCAGGTGATGGGCGCAGTGCGCGACCTCCTCGGCAATGCCGCGGCGACGCTCGCGATCGAAGCCAATGCCGTCACCGACAACCCGCTGGTGCTCGGCCCCGGCGAGATCGTCTCGGGCGGCAATTTCCACGCCGAGCCGGTCGCCTTCGCCGCCGACATGCTGGCGATGGGCGTCTGCGAGATCGGCAACCTCGCCGAGCGCCGCATCGCGCTGCTGGTCGACCCTGTCATGAGCGGCCTGCCGCCCTTCCTCGCCCGCGACGCCGGCCTCAACTCCGGCTTCATGATCGCGCAGGTGACCGCCGCGGCGCTGGCCTCCGAGAACAAGCAGCGGGCCTATCCGGCCTCGGTCGACACCATCCCGACCTCCGCCAACCAGGAAGACCACGTCTCGATGGCGACGCATGGCGCCTTCCGCCTGATCGAGATGGCCAAGAACGCGGCGAGCATCATCGCGGTCGAATTGATGGCCGCCGCCGAGGCGATCGAGCATCACCGCCCGCTCAAGACCTCGCCGCGCCTCGAGCCGGTGCTGGCGCTGATCCGCGAGAGGATCGCACCACTGACCGAGGACCGCTATCTCGCGCCCGATCTCGCCGCCGCGACGGAGCTCGTGCTCTCGGGCGCGCTCGGCAGGGCGGCCGGTGTCGACAGCTTCGCGGAGCTCTCGGCATGACGAGACGGCCTATTCTGTCAACCGCTACGCCATTGTCGGTAAACGCCAATGTCACATTATGACGTCGCTTCCGTCACACGCGGCTCCTCTCCTCTTGTCCTTTCCATGCCTCATCCGGGCACCCGTCTGCCCGATGAGGTCTACGCTCGCCTGAACGAGCGCGGACGCCTCGTCGAAGACACTGACTGGCACATGCGCCAGCTCTACGCCTTCGCCGAGCGTTTCAAACCGACGATCGTCGAGGCAGGTTTGTCGCGCTATGTCATCGACCTCAACCGCGACCCGGCCGGCGTCTCACTCTATCCCGGCCAGGCGACGACCGAGCTGGTGCCGACCTCAACCTTTTCTGGCGAACCAATCTGGAGGGAGGTTCCAGACGAATACGCGATCGACTGGCTTCGCTCTGCATACTTCCAGCCCTATCACGACGCGCTCGCCGCCGAGATCGAACACGCCAGGGCGCAGCACGGCTTCTGCCTGCTCTGGGACTGCCATTCGATCAAGTCGGTGATCCCGCGCCTGTTCCCGGGCACGCTGCCGACGCTGAACCTCGGCACCAACTCCGGCGTCAGCGCCGCGCCCGCGGTCGAAGCCGCCGCGACCGCTGCGATGGCGGGCAGCGCCTTCACCAATGTCGTCAACGGCCGCTTCAAGGGCGGCTGGATCACCCGGCATTATGGCCAGCCGGCCGAACACGTTCACGCGCTCCAGATGGAGATCGCGCTCTCTGCCTATCTCGACGACGAAGCCGCGCCCTGGGCTTTCGCCCCGGCCAAGGCCGCCAGCCTGCAAGCCACTCTCGCCGCCATGATCGAGGCCGCGCTCGCGGCCGCCACCCATATCGAACGGACGAAGTCATGACCCGCCTGGACAATACCCGCGTCATCCGCCCCGCCACCGGCACCGAACTCAGCGCCAAGAGCTGGCTGACCGAAGCGCCGCTGCGGATGCTGATGAACAACCTGCATCCTGATGTCGCCGAGAACCCGCAGGAGCTTGTGGTCTATGGCGGCATTGGCCGCGCCGCCCGCTCCTGGGAGGATTTCGACCGCATCGTCGCGGCCCTGCGCCAGCTCGAGGCCGACGAGACCCTGCTGGTCCAGTCCGGCAAGCCGGTCGGCGTGTTCCGCACGCACAAGGATGCGCCGCGCGTCCTGATCGCCAATTCCAACCTCGTGCCGCATTGGGCGAACTGGGACCATTTCAACGAGCTCGATAAGAAGGGGCTCGCCATGTACGGCCAGATGACGGCCGGCTCCTGGATCTATATCGGCACGCAAGGTATCGTGCAGGGCACCTACGAGACCTTCGTCGAGGCCGGGCGCCAGCACTATGGCGGCAGCCTCAAGGGCAAATGGGTGCTGACCGGCGGCCTCGGCGGCATGGGCGGCGCCCAGCCTCTCGCCGCGGTGATGGCCGGCGCCTCCTGCCTCGCGGTCGAGTGCAACCCGGACTCGATCGATTTCCGCCTGCGCACCCGCTATCTCGACGAGAAGGCCTCGAGCCTCGACGAGGCGCTGGCGATGATCGA
This sequence comes from Allobosea sp., assembly GCA_024231975.1. Classification (GTDB taxonomy): domain Bacteria; phylum Pseudomonadota; class Alphaproteobacteria; order Rhizobiales; family Beijerinckiaceae; genus Allobosea. The sequence continues at coordinate 69,501 of JAAEQB010000109.1, read as the reverse complement.
GCACTGGACCAAGAACGGCGAGGCGAAGTCGGTCGGCCTGCTCGGCAACTGCGCCGAGATCCTGCCCGAGATGGTCCGCCGCGGCATCCGGCCGGACATGGTCACCGACCAGACCTCGGCGCATGACCCGGTCAACGGCTACCTGCCGAAAGGCTGGACCATGGGCCAGTGGCGGCAGGCGCGCGAGGGCAATCCGAAGTCCGTCGAGAAGGCGGCGCGCGCCTCGATGCGCGAGCATGTCGAGGCGATGATCGCCTTCCAGGACATGGGCATCCCGACCTTCGACTACGGCAACAACATCCGCCAGATCGCCAAGGAAGAGGGGCTGGAGAACGCCTTCGCCTTCCCGGGCTTCGTGCCGGCCTATATCCGCCCGCTGTTCTGCCGCGGCATCGGCCCGTTCCGCTGGGCCGCCCTCTCCGGCGACCCGGAGGACATCTACAAGACCGACGCCAAGGTGAAGGAGCTGCTGCCCGACAACAAGCACCTGCACAACTGGCTCGACATGGCGCGCGAGCGCATCTCGTTCCAGGGCGTGCCGGCGCGGATCTGCTGGGTCGGCCTCGGCGATCGCCACCGGCTCGGCCTCGCTTTCAACGAAATGGTCAGGAACGGCGAGCTCAAGGCGCCGGTCGTGATCGGCCGCGACCATCTCGATTCCGGCTCGGTCGCCTCGCCGAACCGCGAGACCGAGGCGATGAAGGACGGCTCGGACGCGGTCTCCGACTGGCCGCTGCTCAACGCCTTGCTCAACACGGCGTCCGGCGCGACCTGGGTCTCGCTGCATCATGGCGGCGGCGTCGGCATGGGCTTTTCGCAGCATTCGGGCGTCGTGATCTGCGCCGACGGCACCGATGACGCAGCCGCCCGCCTGTCGCGCGTGCTCTGGAACGACCCGGCCACCGGCGTGATGCGCCATGCCGATGCCGGCTACGACATCGCGCTCGACTGCGCCCGGGAGAAGGGGCTGAACCTGCCGGGGATTCTCGGCTGAACCCACGCGTCATTCCGGGGCTCCGCGTAGCGGAGAACCCGGAACCCACGACTGGGCGAGCCTTGCCCCATCGCGACGTTGCACCCAGTCGTGGTTTCCGGGTTCGCCCTTCGGGCGCCCCGGAATGACAAGGGTGGCCGCTTGCATTCGAAGGATCGTTCCATGCGCATCATCCGCGCCGCCGACTGCCTGGTCATGCCGTGGAAGAACGGCGGCGGGACGACTACCGAGATCGCGGTGGCGCCAGAAGGCGCCTCGCTGAATGATTTCGACTGGCGCATCAGCATGGCCCATGTCGGGCAGGACGGGCCGTTCTCGTCCTTTCCCGGCATCGACCGGACGCTGTCGGTGCTGACCGGGGCCGGCATCACGCTGGCATTCGGCGACGGCGAGCGCATCAGGCTCGATCGCAGCAGCGCGCCCTACCCTTTCGCCGCCGACCGGGCGGTCGACGGGGTGCTGGTCGACGGGCCGATCGACGATCTCAATGTGATGAGCCGGCGCGGCCGCTGGCGGCACCGGGTCGAGCGCCTTTCCGGCGCCGGCTCGCTTACTGCGAGCGAAAACCTTCTGGTGCTGGTCGCCCGCAGGGGCGAGTGGCAGGTGAACGGCACGGCGCTGCCCGCCGGCGACAGCGCGATCCTGGACGCTCCTGGGCGCGTTGATCTCGCCGTTAGTGGCGGCGAGGCGGAGCTCTATGCGATCTGGCTGACGATGGAGCCGCGGGGAACCCTCTCCTGAAAGGAGAGGGCAGGGTGAGGTGTTCGGAAGAGATATCGCGAGCCTCAGCCCAACCGCGGTCAGCGCTCACGCTAGTGGTTGAGCCGCCTACACCTCACCCCTACCCCTCTCCTTACAGGAGAGGGGATCCCGCGCGTGGCATTCAAGCCGCCTGCCGCGGCTGCGGACCGACATAGACCGATTGCGGCCGGATCAGGCGGCCGGTCTCGATCTGCTCGCGGGCATGGGCAAGCCAGCCGGTGGTGCGGCCGAGCGCGAAGACGCAGGTGAAGGCCTCCGGCGGGAAGCCGAGCGCCTCCAGCAGCAGCGCCGTATAGAACTCGACATTCGTCTCCAGCGAACGGCCGGGCTTGCGCTCGCGCAGGATGGCGAGCGCCGCCTGCTCGACCGCCTCGGCATGGCGCAGGCGTCCGGCATCGGCGCCGAGCCTGGCGATTGCCTGCTTCAGCGCGTCGGCACGCGGATCGCGCACGCGATAGATGCGGTGGCCGAAGCCCATCAGCCGCTCGCCGCGACCCAGCGCATCCTCCAGCCAGGCGCGGGCATTGGCCGGCTCGCCGATCGCGTCGAGCATCTCGATCACCGGCCCCGGCGCGCCGCCATGCAGCGGGCCCTTGAGCGCGCTGATCCCGGCCAGCACGGCCGAGACCAGACCGGCCCGGGTCGAGGCGACGACGCGCGCGGCGAAGGTCGAGGCATTGAGGCCGTGATCGGCGACGGTGACGAGATAGGTGTCGAGCGCCGCGGCCTGCGCCGGCGTCGGCACCTCACCACGCAGCATGCGCAGCGCGTCGGCCGCCTGCGACAGCGCCGGGTCCGGGGCGATCGGTGCGAGCCCACGCTGCTTGCGCACAGCGGCTGCGGTGAAGACAGCCGGCGCGGCGAGCAGATGCAGCGCGGTGTCGGCGCCCTCGCCATCGGCGATCTGCGCGGTCCAGGCGCGGATCGCCTCGACCGGGCCGAGGCCGGCTGAGAGCGCGGTGCGTTCGACGATGCCGAAGAGATCGGCGCGGGCCTTCCCGAGCGCTGCCGGCAGTTCGTCGCTTCGTGGCAGGCCGGGCAGCAGCCCGTCGAACATCAGCGCCGCCATCTCCTCGAAGCTGGTACGGCCGGCGAGCTCGGCGAGGCTGTGGCCGCGGATCACCAGGCGACCGGCAGCGCCGTCGACCTCCGAGAGCACGGTATGGGCGGCGACGACGTCATCGAGACCATCGGACATGACATGAACTCCTCAAAAGTTTCGCCCTGAGGATCGGCTCCCGCATTGCAACAATCAATCTTGAACAATATAATCAATATATCCAATGGAGGGGCGATGCAGGACTGGCTGACGGCGCAGGAGGCGATGGCGCGGCTCGGATTGAAGCCGCAGACGCTCTACGCCTATGTCAGCCGCGGACTGATCGAGGCGCGCGGCGACGGCGAGGATTCGCGCCGCAGCCTCTACCGGGCCGAAGATGTCGCCCGGCTGGAGCATCGCAAGGCGCGCGGCCGGCGCCCGGCGGCAATCGCCGAGGATGCGATCGCCTATGGCGAGCCGGTCCTGTCCTCCAGCATCACCACGATCGAGCGCGGCCGCCTCTGGTATCGCGGCCAGGATGCGGCGCGCCTTGCCGAGAACGCCAAGCTGGAAGACGTCGCTCGCCTGCTCTGGGATTGCGGCACGCAACGCTTCCCGCCTTTGGCGACGAAGGTGCCGGTGGGCGAACCGCTGGCGCGCGTCTTCGCGGTGATCGCAGCCCGCACCGCGGCCGACCGGCCGATGGTCGGGCGCACCAAGAAGGCGCTCTATCTCGAGGCGGCCGCCGTGCTCGACACGCTGGTCGACGCCATCGCCGGCGGACCGGGCGAAGGGCCGATCCATGCCCGGCTGGCGCGCGCCTGGGGCTGCGAGGCCGAAGGCGCCGAGCCGATCCGGCGGGCGCTCGTCCTGCTCGCCGATCATGAGCTCAACGCCTCGACCTTTGCGGCCCGCGTCGCCGCCTCGACCGGGGCTTCGCTCGCCGCCTGCGCGCTGGCGGGGCTCGCGGCCTTGTCAGGCCCTTCGCATGGCGGCGTCGCGCCGCGCGTGCTCGCGCTGATGCGGGACATCGAACGCGATGGGCTGGAGCCAGCACTCGCGGCAAGGCTGGAGGCCGGCGCCAAGCTGCCGGGCTTCGGCCATCCGCTCTACCCCGATGGCGATCCGCGGGCGAGCGCATTGTTTGCGGCGTTCGAGCCGCCCGCCGCCTATGCGCAGGCGCAGGCCGCGATCGCGATCCTGACGGGCGAGGAGCCGAATATCGACTTCGCGCTCTCGGCGCTGGCCGCGAGGCTCGAACTGCCGGATACCGCGCCGTTCCAGATCTTCGCGGCGGCGCGCTGCACCGGCTGGCTCGCCCATGCACTGGAGCAGAACGAGACCGGCCGGTTGATCCGACCGCGCGCCCGCTATGTCGGGCCGGTGCCGATGGAGGGCGACGGGCCGATGTAGCCGCATCCGGCTGACCGGCCCGTCAATTGGCTCATTCAGCAGCCTGCAAGGCGGGGATTGCGGGCGCCCTGCCCTTGTCGCTCATATAGTCGCGGGTCATCGGCAGCGTGCCGAGCCGCTTGGCGAGCTGGAGCTGGAAGACGACGAGGCCGTCATGGCGGAAGCTCGCCTCGGATGCGGCGAGATAGAACTCCCACATCCGCGCGAAGCGCTCGTCATACATCGCGACCGCTTCCTGGCGATGCGCGAGGAAGCGCTCGCGCCAGGCCTTCAGCGTCTCGGCATAATGCAGGCGCAGCACCTCGACATCGGTGACGATCAGCCCCTCCTTCTCCACCGCCGCCGTCACCTCCGACAAAGCCGGGATATAGCCGCCGGGGAAGATGTACTTGGCGATGAAGGGATTGGTCGCGCCGGGCGGCGTGCTGCGGCCGATCGTATGGATCAGCGCGACGCCGTCATCCTCCAGCAGGTCGCGGACCTTGCGGAAGTAGTCGCGGTAATAACCGACGCCGACATGCTCGAACATGCCGACCGAGACGACGCGGTCGAAACGCTCGGGCACCGCCCGGTAGTCCTGCAAGCGGAACTCGACAGGCAGCCCGGATTCCTCGGCTCGCCTGCTCGACGCAGCGAGCTGCTCCTCGGACAGGGTGATGCCGGTGACTGTCGCCCCGGTTTCCTTTGCGATCGAGAGGCCGAGCCCGCCCCAGCCCGAGCCGATGTCGAGCACGCGCTGGCCCGGCTTCAGCGCCAGCTTCGCCGTGATCCGGCGCTTCTTGGCGGCCTGCGCTTCCTCCAGCGTCGCACCGGGATGCTCGAAGAAGGCACAGGAATATTGCCGGTCGGCATCGAGGAAGAGCTGGAAGAATTCGCTTTTCAGATCGTAATGGTGATGGACGTTGCGCCTGGCCCAGCCCGGCGTGTTGTGCTGCTTCAGCCGCCGCACCGCCGTGCGCAGCCGCGTCAGCGTTCCCGCGAAGGCGGAAGGCGGCTGTCGCGACAGGCCACGCACCAGAGTGTCGAGCAATTGGTAGATCGTACCGCGCTCGACGATGACACGGCCATCCATCACCGCTTCGCCCAAGGCGAGCTCGGGATCGAGCGCCAATCTCAACTCGGTTTCACGGTCGGCAATACGCAACTTGATTGCGGGCGCCGACCCTCGCCCGGCCGAATGGAGTGTTCCATCGGCAAACACCACATCAACCCGCGGCTCGCAAATGAGCCGGGACAACATATTCATGATCAGACTGCGCATGGCGCCACCTCACGGCAGTGCCCCTTCGCCATCAGAGATGGCGATTACCTGCGGCAGCGTAACAGTGGGTTCGGCGCAAAGCTGATCCCCGCCTGCCGCATGCCGCAGCCGTCAGCCTCCTGACAGAAAATATGGGGGCAGCGCGCGATCTTCGCCAGTTTGCCCCCGTGATCCGCCCCTATCGAAGCATGCCCATGGTGCGCGGCAGCCAGAGCGTCAGCTCGGGGATGAAGGTGATCGCGAACAGCGCAGCAAAGAGCGGGATCAGCCAGGGCAGGATCGCCATGGTGGTGCGCTCGACCGAGAGCTTGGCGACGCGCGAGAGCACGAACAGCACCATGCCGAGTGGCGGATGCAGCAGCCCGATCATCAGGTTCAGCGTCATGATCAGCCCGAAATGGATCGGGTCGACACCGAGCTTGAGCGCGATCGGCAAGAGGATCGGCACGACGATGGTGATCGCCGCGATGGTGTCGAGGAAGCAGCCGATGAAGAGCAGCAGCAGGTTGACCAGGATCAGGAACACCCATTTGTTCTGGGTGAAGCCGAGGATCAGGTCGGAGAGCAGCTGCGCGGTCTGCGAGACCGTGAGCAGCCAGGCGAAGATCGAGGCGGCGGTGACGATGAACAGCACCGAGGCCGTGGTCTCGATGGTGTCGAAGGTCGCCTTGGTCAGGCTGCGCATGGTCATCGAGCGATAGCGCACGAGGCCGAGGAAGAGCGACCAGATCACCGCGGCGGCAGCAGCCTCGGTCGGCGTGAACCAGCCCATGGTCATGCCGCCGATCAGGATGACCGGCGTCATCAGCGCCATCACCGCCGAGAAATTGAAGTAGTAGTCCAGGGCCAGCAGCAGGGCGAGCGCGATGCCGATGGCGAGGTTGGGGTCGAGCCCGGCAAAGACCAGCACATAGGCCAGGACCGGGAAACCCATGACGACGACCACCTCGATGCCAGCCGAGCTGAGCTCGCGCAGCGAGAACTTGGTGTCCGCACCCCATTTGTAGATGCGCGCGAAGATCGCGACCGTGAGCATCATGAACAGCGTCATCACCACGCCGGGGATGACGCCGCCGAGGAAGAGCGCGCCGATCGAGGTGTTCGCCATCATGCCGTAGATGACGAAGGGCAGCGAGGGCGGGATGATCGGCCCGAGCGTCGCCGAGGCGGCGGTCACGCCGACTGCGACCTCGGTCGAATAGCCGTGGTCCTTCATCGCCTTGATCTCGATGGTGCCGATGCCGGCGGCATCGGCGATCGCAGTGCCCGACATGCCGGAGAAGATCACCGAGCCGATGATGTTGACCTGGGCGAGGCCGCCGCGCATCCAGCCGACGAGGGCGACGGCGAAGGAATAGATGCGGCCAGTGACGCCGGCGATGTTCATCAGGTTGCCGGCGAGGATGAAGAACGGCACCGCCAGCAGCGGGAAGCTCTCGACGCCGGCGATCATGCGCTGGGCCATGATCACGTCCGGCACGGTGCCGGAGACGAGGATGAAGGCGAGCGAGGCGACGGCCATCGAGATGGCGACGGGCACGCCGAGCACCATCAGGCCGAGGAAGGTTCCGAGCAGGATCAGCATGGGCTCACTCCTCCGAGCCGTCGAAGGCCGAGGGGCGTTCGAGCACCGAATAGCCGTTGCGCCAGTTCTGCCAGGCGACCTGGATCGAACGCAGCGTCATCAGCGCGAAGGCGATCACGACGGCGTAGAACACCGGCGATTTCGGAAACTGGATCGTCGTCATCATCTCGTCGGGGATGAGCTCGGCATAGCGATGCACGAGCAGCGTGCCGTAAGCGAAGAAGGCGATGCGCACGAGATCGACCGCGGTCGAGAGCGCCCGGCCGGCACCGTGCGAGAGGTAGCGGTAGAGGAAGTCGACCTGGATGTGCCGGGAGGCGCGTACGCAGAGCGATGAGCCCAGGAAGACGACGACTATCAGCGCGTAGATCGCGATCTCCTCGGTCCAGGCGAAGCTGTCGTTGAGGACGTAGCGGGTGAAGAACTGCGCCACGACGCAGGCGACCATCAACCAGAAGGCGGCGAGCGTCACCCAGTCCTCGAGGCCGTAGCCGGAAAGATCGGCCGGCGGCGGCGCCTCGTCGAAGACGTGGGCGATCTCCTCGCTGGTGACTTGGGTATGGATTTCCGGCGTCGTGGTCATGGCTTCTTCCGCTCTGGCGAAGACAGGCGGGCCGGCACGAGGCCGGCCCGCCGCGGCATCACTTGATCGCCTGAATCCGCTCCCAGTCGGCCTTGCGATAGCCGTACTGCTCGAAGCTGACGTTCTTCTGGACGGCGGCAAGGAAGTCGGCCTTGTCGATCTCGGTAACCGAGAGGCCCTTGTCCTTGAAGACCTGGACCAGCTTCGTCTCGTCGGCCTGGATCTTCTTGGTGGCGCGCTCGGCCGCCTCCTGGGCGACGTCGGTGAAGATCTTGCGATCCTCGGGCGAGAGTTTGGCCCAGAGCTGCTTGGAGACGACCGTGTTGAGATGGTCGACGATGTGGCCGGTCAGGATGATGTTCTTCTGGACCTCGTAGAACTTCTTGGCGTCGATGGTGTTGAGCGGGTTCTCCTGCGCCTCGACGGTGCCGTTCTGCAAGGCGAGATAGACCTCGGCGAAGGCGATCGGCGTGGTGTTGGCGCCGCAGGCGCGCGGCATGGCGAGATAGGCCGGCACGTCGGGCACGCGGATCTTCAGGCCCTTCATGTCGGCGCAGGTCTTGATCGGCTTGTTCGAGGTGGTGTGGCGCGTGCCGTAATAGGTCACGGCCAGGATCTGGTGGCCACTCTTCTCCTCATAGCCCTTGGCCATCTCCTTGAAGACGTCGCTCTTCACATAGGCGAGCAGATGGTCGGGGCCGCGGAAGATGAAGGGATAGTAGGTCACGCCGATCGGCGGATAGGCGCGGGCGGCGAAGCTCGAGCCCGAGATGATCATGTCGACCGTCCCCAGTGTCAGGCCCTGGTTGATGTCGGTCTCCTTGCCGAGCTGCGAAGCCGGGTAGACCGTGATCTCGTATTTGCCATTGGAGCGCTTCTTGATCTCCTCGGCGGCCCAGACCGACTCGGTGTGGAAGGGTTCGGAGGTCTCGTAGACATGCGCCCATTTCAGCTTGGTCTGGGCCTGCGCCGGGGCTGCGGCGAAAAGAGCGCCGGCGGCGAGCGCGGCGAGGGCGTAGTGCAACTTCATTGTCTGTCCTCCCTGAAGGTCGCGAATAAGGTCTGGCCTTGCGTCATTTGATCGGGCGCGGCCGGCGCTGACGCTCGCCTGCCCGCTTGAGGTCGGTGTCGCCGAAGCTCTGCGAAAAGCGCTCCTGCGAGGCCTGGAGATGGGCGCACATCGCCGCGCGCGTCGCTTCTCCGTCACCGCTGGCGAGCGCCGCATGGATGGCCCGGTGCTCGCGCGCCGCCGAGCGCCAGGAGTCCTCGTTCTCGAAATACTGCGCGAGCTGGCGGAAATACGGGCTCATGCGCTGGTCGAAGAGCTCGCCGACGCAGCGCACCAGCACGGTGTTGCCCAGCATCGCCGCGATCTCGACATGGAAGGCGCGATCGAGCGCGATCAGCTGCTCCGCCGGCAAGCCGGGCTGCTCCATCTGGTCGAGGATGCCGGCGAGCCCGGCCAATTGTTCCGGCTTCGCCTGCGCCGAGGCATCGGCCGCGATGGCACCTTCGACCAGGCGGCGCGCGGCGAGTACCTCGAACGGCCCCTCGACCGGAAATCCAGCTCCGGCAGCCTGAGCGGCCGCTTGGGCGGGATCGACGACATAGACGCCTGAGCCCATGCGGATGCGCACGCGGCCCTCGACCTCCAGCGCGATCAGCGCCTCACGGACGGACGGACGGGAGACGCCGAGCTTCTCCGCGAGCTCGCGTTCGGGCGGCAATCGGCTGCCGACCGGGAATTCGTGCTGATCGATGAGATGGCGCAACTGATCGGCGATCTGCCGATACAGACGCGGCGACTCGACGATTGCGAGCGGCATCAGCTCCCCGGACCCTTCCCTGCGCCGCCCGCTTCGAGCGGCATCGATTTGGCCATGTGGTCAGGCCAATTTTCTCGACATCAACCACCATACCGGTGTGGTGTCAACGTCCTGGACTTGGCCAAGACACTCAGCCACCAGCACTTTTCAAGGTCGCCATATCCTTCACGCTAATGCTTCTCATTTATAACATATTGAAATTAATAGACTTTCTTGACTTGTTGAGTGTCAACAAGCTAGGAACCGCCTCGCGAGGCGAGCTGAACACAGCCCCCTCGGCTTCCCCAGATTCCCAGAACACGGAACCAGCCATGTCGCCCGCCGCCATCGTCATCCTTGCCGTCGGCATGTCGATCGACGCCTTCATCGCCTCGATCGGGCGCGGTGCAAGGCTGCGTCAGGCGCGCTTCCTGGAAGCCCTGCGCACCGGGCTCGTCTTCGGCGCGATCGAGACGCTGACGCCGGTGATCGGCTGGACATTGGGCCTCGCGGCGAGCCGCTACGTTGCGGCGGTCGACCACTGGATCGCCTTCCTGCTGCTCGCCTTCGTCGGCGGCCGGATGATCGTCCATGCGATGCGCGCCCCGAGCGCCGAGGCGCAGTCCGAGCGTGGCCTGGCGACGCTGCTCGCCACGGCGATCGGCACGAGCATCGATGCGATGGCGGTCGGCGTCTCGCTCGCCTTCCTGGAGGTGAACATCGTCGTCGTCGCGGCCGCGATCGGGCTTGCGACATTGCTGATGTCGACCGGCGGCATGCTGATGGGTCGCTTCGTCGGCGCGCGCTTCGGGCGCTGGGCCGAAATCGCCGGCGGCCTCGCCTTGATCGGGCTCGGTCTCTCGATCCTGCATACGCACCTGACCGGAGGCTGAAAGCCCGCGATCAGGTGCCGACAGGCTTCAGTGCGCCTCTGCTGCGAGCACGGCCTCGACCCGGATCTCCTCGACCAGCCGCTCCTTCAGCGCGACGAATTCCGGCGTGGTCTTGATCGTGTAGGGCCGAGGATGCGGCAGTTCGACGGGGATGTCGGCCTTGATCCGCCCCGGGCGGGCACTCATCACAACGACGCGCGAGCCGACGAAGATCGCCTCCTCGATGTCGTGAGTGACGAAGAGCACCGTCTTCTGCTCGCGCTCCCAGATGCCGAGCAGCATCTCCTGCATCAGCGCGCGGGTCTGGTTGTCGAGCGCGCCGAAGGGCTCGTCGAGCAGCAGGATTTTTGGATCGTTGGCGAGCGCGCGGGCGATCGCGGTGCGCTGCTGCATGCCGCCGGAAAGCTGCTTGGGGAAATGGTCGACGAAGCCGGCGAGGCCAACACGCTCGGCCCATTTGCGGGCGATATCGAGCCGCTCGCGCTCCGGCACGCCCTTCTCGCGCAGGCCGAAAGCGATGTTCTGCACCACACTCAGCCAGGGGAAGAGCGTGTAGCTCTGGAAGACGAAGCCGCGATCGGCGCCCGGCCCGGTGACGGGGGCGCCGTCGAGCAGGATCTTGCCTTCGCTCGCCGTCTCCAGTCCGCCGATGATGCGCAGCAGCGTCGACTTTCCGCAGCCGGACGGGCCGAGGATGGTGATGAAGTCATTGTCGGCGACATTGAGCGAGGTCGGCATCAGCGCGCGCGTCGGCTGGCCCTTGCCGCGGGCCGGAAAGACCTTGCCGACCTGGTCGATCAGAAGCTTGCTCATGCCTGCGCCCACGGAAACAGGCGCTGGTTGACCGCCTTGAAGAGAAAATCAGAGACCAGCCCGATCAGGCCGATGACGATGATGCCGAAGATGATCTGTCCGGTGTTCAACAGCGCCTGGCTGTCGGTGATCATGTGGCCGATGCCGGAGGAGGAGCCGATCAATTCCGCGACGATGACATAGGTCCAGGCCCAGCCGAGGACGAGGCGGAAGATCTCGGCGATCTCCGGCGCGGCATTGGGCAGGAGCACGCGCCGCACCACCGAGGAATCGCTGGCGCCCAATGTGTAGGCGGCGTCGACCAGGTCGCGCCGGATACCGCCGACCGCAACCGCGATCATCAGCACGAGCTGGAAGAACGAGCCGATGAAGATGACCAGCAGCTTCTGCGTCTCGCCGATGCCGGCCCAGAGGATCAGCAGCGGGATGAAGGCCGAGGCCGGCAGGTAGCGCGCGAAGGAGACGAAGGGCTCGAGGAAGGCCTCGACCGGCTTGTAGGCGCCCATCAGGATGCCGAGCGGCAGCGCGAAGATGACCGCGAGGATGAAGCCGCCGACGACGCGCCAGATCGTCATGCCGATATCAACGATGAAGCCGTGGTTGACGAGCAGGTTCCAGCCTTCACCGACCATGGTCAGCGGATCGGCGAGGAAGAGTTTCTGGACATAGCCGCCGAAGGTCGCAACCGACCAGACCGCGACGAAAAGCGCGAAGAAGGCGATGCCGTAGCCGACACGGGCGGCAGCGGAGACCGGCTGAAGTGGTTTCATCGTCAGAAACTTGTTTCCTTCACGAGAGCGGCGAGTTCATGCCAGGGCTCGATCGACCAGTAGCCGGAGGCCGCCCCGGATGTGGACGGCAGGATGAAGACGCGGCTTCCTACAAGCAGGGATGGCTGGAGGCCATAGGCGAGCCTGCGGCCTCTTTCGCCCCCCAACGCGGCCTGCGCGGCACGCTTGCCGTTGAAAGCAACGATCGCCGGCGCGTGCTCGCGAATCTTGGCCAGGAAGCCGATGATATCGAAGTGGTGCCGCATCAACGCCGTATCGGGGCCGGATGTCCCCTTCGCGACGTCGGTGAAGCCGATGCCGTATCGCGGCAGGTTCGGGAAATCCGCCGGGCCGAGTTGCTCAGGAATCAGCCTGGTCTCGAACAGGGTTTTCCAGAACTTGTTGCCGGGGCCGGCATAATAGGCGCCCCGCCGGGCGGAGACCGCTCCGGCCTGCGTGCCGCAGAAGACGACGCACAGGCCGGCGGTCAGCACGTCCGGCAGGACGTCATCGCTCACTTGCCGGCGACGTACTTGGTCTCGACCAGCGTGGCGATGTCAGGCTTGGCCTTGATCAGGCCGATCTCCAGCAGCAGCTCGGCCGCCTTGGTGGTGAAGGCCTGCCATTCGCCGTCGAAGAACTTCTTGTTGCCTTCGGCATCCGACCAGCGCAGATAATTCGCCGACTTGCCGAACTGCTCGCCGGTCTGCTTCACATCAGCGCCCATGATGCCATAGGCCTTGGCCTGATCGGCCTTGATCAGCGCGAGCGCCTCGAAATAGCTCTTGGTCAGTGCCTTGGCGGCGGTGTCGTTCTCCGCCAGGAATTTCGGCGTGCAGCCGAAGGTGTCCATCACCATCGGGTAGTCGAGCGTGGTGGCGATGATCTTGCCGGCCTCGGGCTTCTCGCGCACGGCCGAGAGATAGGGCTCATAGGTCATGGCGGCGTCGTTCTGGCCGGCGATGAAGGCCTGCGCGGCCGGGCCGGGCTCCATGTTGACGACGCTGACGTCCTTCACCGACATGCCGTTCTCCTTGAGGATCCAGGCGAGGGCGAAATAGGGCGAGGTGCCGGGCGCCGAGGCTGCGACCGTCTTGCCCTTGAGGTCCTTGATCGAGCTGGTCGAGCCGCGCACCGCCATGCCGTCGGCGCCATAGCTCTTGTCGAGCTGGAAGATCTGCTTGGTCTTGATGCCGGCGGCGTCCCAGACGATCCAGGTTTCGACCGTGGTCGCAGCGCACTGGATGGCGCCGGAGGCCATGGCGAGATGGCGGTCCTTCTGCGGGATCTTCTGGATCGTCACGTCGAGGCCGTTCTTGGCGAAAATGCCGGCCTCCTTGGCGAGCACCAGCGGCGCGAAGCCGGTCCAGCCGGAAATGCCGATGGCAACCTTGGTCTGCGCCTGCGCGCTGCCGGCGGTCATGAGGGCTGCAAGGCCGATCCCGGCCAGCATCCCGATACGCTTCAAACCAGTCATGACGAACCCTTCCCCACTTGTTCCCGCCTGCAGCGGACACCCCGGCCAACGCAGCCCGATCGCGCCCATAAAGCAAGCTTCGTTCCAAATCACGTTAAATGCATATGCAAAGGGGTCAAGGCGGCGCGGCGTCAGATGACGCCGCTGATCACCACCGCTTGGGGAAGCAATGACATTCTCTTGTTTGACACCGAGGTAGTGATCCCTTCCCCTCGGCATGACAGGCGCCACGCGCCTTTGGCTATCAAAGAGGTTTCCCGGATGAATGGCGCCGACCGCCTGTGCGACACGCTGCTGGTCAACGATGTCGATGTCTGCTTCGCCAACCCCGGCACCTCGGAAATGCACTTCGTCGCGGCGCTCGACCGCAAGCCGCAGATGCGCTGCGTACTCGGCCTGTTCGAGGGCGTCGTCACCGGCGCGGCCGACGGCTATGCCCGCATGGCCGACAAGCCGGCGGCGACGCTGCTGCACTGCGGCCCCGGCATGGCAAACGCGCTCGCCAATATGCACAATGCCAGGCGCGCCCATACGCCGATGATCAACGTGGTCGGTGACCACGCGACCTATCATCTCCAGCACGACGCGCCACTGACCAGCGACATCGAGAGCCTGGCCCGTCCGATGTCGCAGTTCGTGCGCCGCATCGCGAGCCCTGAGGATGTCGGCCCGGCGATCGGCGAGGCCTATGCCGCCTCGCTCTCGCTGCCCGGCGTCACCACCGTGATCCTGCCGGCCGATTGCGCCTGGGGCAGCGTCGAGCCGGCGGAGTTGAGGCGCACGCCGGTACCGGCGCCGACGCAGGTCGATCAGGCGCAGATCCGCGAGGTTGCCGGCCTTTTGCGCAAGCACGGCTCGCGCGCAGCGATCATGCTGACCGGCTCGGCGCTGCGCGAGGGGCCGATGGCGATGGCCGCCCGCATCTGCACCACGACCGGCGCGCAGATCTTCTCGCAGATGTCGAACGGGCGGATCGAGCGCGGCGCCGGCCGCGTCGCGATCCCGAAGGTGTTCTACCCGATCGACATGGCCCTGCAGCAGCTCGCCAATATCGACCTGCTGGTGCTGATCGGCGCCAAGGTGCCGGTCGGCTTCTTCGCCTATCCCGGCAAGCCGGGCCGGCTGGTGCACGAGACCTGCCAGGTCGAGCAACTGGCCGTGCCGGGCGACGACCTGCCGGGGACGATCGAAGCGCTGGCCGACGAGCTCTCCGCTCGGGCGACACCGCCCGCCTTCATCGCCGCGCCGCAGGCAGCGGACAGCGCGCTGCCGACCGGCACGCTCGATGCCGACAAGGTCTGCGCCATCGTCACGCGGCTGCTGCCGGAGAACGCGATCATCTGCGACGAGTCGGTCTCGTCGGGCCGCAGCTTCTATTACGACTGCCACGGCGCGCCGCAGCACGACTATATCCAGCTCACCGGCGGCTCGATCGGCGAAGGCATTCCGCTCTGCGTCGGCGCCGCTGTCGCCTGCCCGGACCGCAAGGTGATCGGCATGCAGGCCGACGGCTCCGGCATGTACACGGTGCAGGGCCTGTGGACGCAGGCGCGCGAGAACCTCGACGTCGTCACCGTCGTCTTCGCCAACCGGACCTATGCGATCCTGCACGGCGAGATGCGCAATGTCGGCGTCAACGATTTCGGGCGCAACGCCAAACTGATGCTCAATATCGACGAGCCGGCGCTGGACTGGGTCTCGATGGCAAAGGGCATGGGCGTAGAGGCCGGCCGCGCCACCACGGCCGAGGAGTTTGCCAGGCTGTTCAAGAGCGCGCTCGGCCGCAAGGGGCCGTTCCTGATCGAGGCGGTGATCTGACCGAGAGCGGCGTTTGCTGGAGCGCGGGCCTACCGCGCTTTCAAGACCTCTGCCGCTTTTGATGCTGCCAGCGACCGAAAAACCAGAACAGGCACAACCATTGAGCCGTGAAGGGTATCCATGCCGGAAGGCCTAGCGCCATACTCAACACGAGCGCTGCAAGGACTGTCGCGATTGTTCGCCAAAAGCCAGTCCAGAGACTGGGGATGTCCCAGAACCATGTGCTGATGGAATCCCAAAGACCGAGCATGCCCCTCGATACAGCGCTTCGGCGAAGGATCGATTAAGCTGATCCAAGAAAGTGCGGAGCAGCGGGCGTAGTTGGTCGGAAGGGCGACCAGGCCGAGAATGAGGAGCGGTGGCCGGGCAGCCCATCAAGCAATCTGCCTTGCCGATTGTAACCCTGTACCACGCCATGGCGAATTCAGCTGCCGATACTTATCTTGGCGCGATCAAGGAGGTTTGACATGACGGAACGTGCTGTACTCGCAGGCGGTTGCTTCTGGGGCATGCAGGACCTGATCCGCAAGCTGCCCGGCGTCGAGTCGACCCGGGTCGGCTATACCGGCGGCGACGTGAAGAACGCGACCTATCGCAATCACGGGAGCCATGCCGAGGGCATCGAGATCAGCTTCGATCCCGCCAAGATCGGCTACCGGCAGCTGGTCGAGTTCTTCTTCCAGATTCACGATCCGACCACGCTGAACCGCCAGGGCAACGACCTCGGCACCAGCTATCGCTCGGGCATCTACTATGTCGACGAGACCCAGAAGCAGATCGCCGATGAGGTGATCGCCGAAGTGAACGCGTCGGGCCGCTGGCCGGGCAAGGTCGTCACCGAGGTGAGGCCCGAAGGCGACTTCTGGGAGGCCGAGCCGGAGCACCAGGATTATCTGGAGCGCTATCCCGACGGCTATACCTGCCACTGGGTCCGGCCGGACTGGGTGCTGCCGCGCCGCGAGGCTGCGGAGTAGCGGCAGGAGCCAAAGAAGAGCGGGCTGACGCCCGCTCTTTGATGAGACGAGGCCTCAGCGCGCCGGCTCGATCAGATCCCAGCGATTGCCGTAGAGATCCTCAAAGACGGCGACGATGCCGTAGCCTTCTCGGCGCGGTGCCTCCAGGAAGCGCACGCCGCGCGCCAGCATGCAGGCATGATCGCGCGCGAAATCATCGGTTTCGAGGAACAGGAAGACGCGGCCGCCCGACTGACTGCCGATCTGTGCCTGCTGCTCGGCGGTCGCGGCCTGGGCCAGCAGTAGTGAAGCGCCCCTGCCTCCCACCGGCGCCACGCGGACCCAGCGCTTCTCCGGATCTAGCGGAGTGTCCTCCAGAAGTTCGAAGCCAAGCGTCTCGACGAAAAAGGCGATCGCCTCATCATAGTCCCGCACCAGCAACGCGAGGTGGGCGATCGCCTGCGGCACGCTCCTTAACCCTTGAACCCACCCAAAAACGCATCGAGGCAGTCGCCGATCGCCTCGATCGCGTAACCGCCTTCCTGCACCACCAGCGTCGGCAGGCCGAGCGCCTTCACCCGCTCGCCGATCGTGCCGAAATCAGCGGCCTCGAGCCTGAGCACACCGATCGGATCGTCCTTGTGGGCATCGTAGCCGAGCGCGATCACCAGGGCTTCCGCGCCGAATTCGCGGATGGCGCGGCCGGCGCGGTCGACCGCCGCTTCCATCTCGGCGCCGGCGGCACCATGGGCGAGCGGCAGGTTGAGGTTGAAGCCCTCGCCCGGCCCGTTGCCGCGTTCGTCCGCATAGCCGGTGAAGAAGGGGTAATAGTCCGCCGGGTCGGCATGGATCGAGATCGTCAGCACGTCGTTGCGGCGATAGAAGATCTGCTGGGTGCCATCGCCGTGATGGGCGTCGACATCGAGGATCGCGACCTTGCCGAATTTGCTGCGCAGGCGCTGCGCCGCGATCGCGCTGTTGTTGAGATAGCAGAAGCCAGTGGCGCGGTCGGCGCGGGCATGATGGCCCGAGGGACGACAAAGTGAATAGACGGCACGCTCGCCGGCGAGGACCGCATCGGCGCCAGAAACGGCCGTCTCGGCCGAACGCAGGGTCGAGAGCCAGCAATGCTCGCCGACCGGCACGGAGAGATCGCCGAGATACCAGCCGAGCTGACCCATGATCCCAGTCGGCCGGCAGGGCGGACGGACATCCTCATCGGTGCGGCCGCTCCAATAGGGGAAGGTGTTGGGCCAGGCTTCCGGTCCGTGCTCAGGCAGAGCGAGCCAGCGCTCCCACAGCCCTTCGAGGAAGCGGACGAAGCCCTCGTCATGAACCGCGAGAATCGGCGCCGTGCCGTGCTCGGCCGAGCGCTCGGGCGTGACGCCGTGCTTGGCGAGCGCGGCGAGCAGTCGCTCAGTCCGTTCCGGCAGATCCTTCGGCGCCACGATCTTGCCGAAGCGCATATATTGCTGCGGATCGTGCTTGGACTGGTCGGGATGATAGAAGGCGCGCATGCAAGGCTCTCGGCATCAACTGTGAGACCGGCATAGCGCCACGAAAACAGCGCCGCGACCAGTGCGCCTGATCAGGCGGCCGCACTATCCCCATGCATGGCATCGCCCTTGGGCAGCAGATCGGGCAGTTGCAGCAGCCAGGGCACGCGGCCGGCAGGCGCCGGCTTGGCGTAGCGATAGCCTTGCGCGAAGCGGCAGCCCTGGTCCTTCAGGAAGGCCTCCTGCTCGGCGGTCTCGACGCCCTCCGCGATGACATCGAGGCGCAGATCGGCGGCGAGCTGCAGCAGCGCCCGCACGATCGCCGCATCGCCGCCATTCTCGGTGACATGGCTGACGAAGCCACGGTCGATCTTGAGCGCATCGACCGGGAAGCGCTTGAGATGGGTGAGCGAGGCGTATCCGGTGCCGAAATCGTCGAGCGCGACGCGCAGGCCCGCGGCACGCAGGGTCTTCAGCGTGCGCTCGGCCTCGTCGGCATTGCGGGTGAGCAGCACGGTCTCGGTGACCTCGACGCCGAAATGGCTGGCTGGCACCCCGGCCGCCGCCAGCTGCCCGAGCAGGCGCTCCGGCAGCGCCGGGTCGCGGAAGACGCTGGCCGCAAGGTTGACGCAGACATGGCCGACATCGAGCCCGGCATCGAGCCAGCGCCGCAGATCGCTGATGGCGCCTGCGATGATCGCGTCGCTGATCCCGTTGGCGATCTCGGCG
The DNA here is from genome assembly GCA_024231975.1 of Allobosea sp. Lineage (GTDB taxonomy): Bacteria > Pseudomonadota > Alphaproteobacteria > Rhizobiales > Beijerinckiaceae > Allobosea. The sequence continues at coordinate 51,110 of JAAEQB010000109.1, read as the reverse complement.
TCCTGAAAGCCCTCCTGGAAGGCAGCCGCCGGAATGATCCCGCGCTCGGAATGACGCCAGCGCGCCAAAGCCTCGAAGCCGACGACCCGGCCGGTGTCGACTGCGACCTGCGGCTGGTAATAGGGCAGGATGCGCTCGTCCTTCAGCGCGCCGGCCAGCCCCTGGCAGACAGCGACGCGGCGCGCCATAGCGGCGCGCATCGCCGGCTCGTAGACGATCGCCATGTTGCGGCCGTTGGCCTTGGCCCGGTAGAGCGCGAGATCGGCGTCCTTCATCAATTCGACGCCGTCGCGATCATGCTCGGGCGCGAGCGCGATGCCGAGGCTCGCCCGCGTCGCGATCATCTGCCCGGCATGCTCGCAGGGGTGGCGCAGCACCTCGATCAACGCCTCGCCCCGCGTCAGCGCCTGGAACCCCGTCAGCCGCTGCGTCGAGAGCACGACGAATTCGTCGCCGCCGAGCCGCGCGACCAACTCATCTGGTCCGATCGCCGCAGCGAGCCGCTTCGCCGCCTCGATCAGCAGCGCGTCGCCGGCGTCATGGCCTAGCGTGTCGTTGATCGACTTGAAGTCGTCGAGATCGATCAGGAAGAGCGCGACTGCCCCGCCCTTGCTCGCCATCCGAGCCAAGGCCTGCTGCATCCGCTCGTTGAACAACAGCCGATTCGGCAGACCGGTCAGCGCGTCATGCGTCGCCTGCCGGCGGGTGCGGGCCTCGGCTGCCTTGCGGTCAGTGATATCGACGATCCCGGCGACGACCGCAGGCGTCTCGCCGACCGGCAGCGTTGTCGCGGTGATCAATACGTCGCGGACGGCGCCGCTGCCGTCGCGCACCTGCGCCTCATGCCCCTCGATCTGCTCGTGGGCGTTGAGCAGGCGCGCGATGACGCGGCGGTTGCCGCCGTCGAGCAGGACGTCCTGAACCTGTGCTTGCGTGACCTCGTCGCCGAAATAGCGCTTGGCGGCATCATTGCCGCGCAGGAAACGGCCCTCGCCGCGCGAGGTGACGACGAGCGGGATCGGCACCGCCATGAAGATGCGCTCGATCATCGCCTGGCTGGCGCCGAGTTCGTCCTTGGCCTGGCGTTCGGCCTGGGTGGCGGCCCATTCGAGCCGGCGCAGGCGGTTGCCATGGACGACGACCAGGCCGAGCGCGAAGTTGAGCATCACGAGCACGAGGATCAGGCCGGGCAGCGTCGAGGGCATCGGCCCGCGGCCGAGATAGCCGGCGAGCATCAGTGCGCTGCAGCCCAGCCCCAACGCCATCGTCCAGCGGAAAGCGGTCGGCGCGACCAGATAGAAGATCGAGGGCAGCATCAGCACGACGAAGAGCGCGAGATCGCTGCGCGACGACACCAGCAGCGCGACCATCAGCGCCGTCGAGACTTCCCAGAGGATCAGGACGCCTTGCGCCTGCGAGAAGCGCGTCGCCTTGCGCACCAGCGCGAAGCAGAGAAGCGACGCGAACACGACCATAAGGCGTGCGGGCACGGCGACGAAGAAATGCGGCGTGCCGTGGAAGCGCCAATCGCTGGCGAGGAAGAGCGTGTTGAGGACCGCCGAGATCAGGAAGATCAGCCGGCACTGGCGCAGCGTCTCGCCGAAGCGCGCATCGCGGAACGCCGCCTCGCGGACGGAATCCCGGAATTCGCCACCAAATCGAAACAGGCCATTGCGCGTCATGCCGCACCTTCGTCCGGCAGCGGTCAAGGGCAGGTTAAGGCGAGCCGCCCAGCAGCGTCCTAAGACGCGATCAGCGCCGTAAGCTCGCCGGCAAGTTGCGGGATGTCGAAACGCCCTTCGCGATACCAGTCGACCGATCCATTCATCGCCCCGAGCAGGAAAAGCCGCAGGCGCTCCGGCGCGATCCCCGCCGTCAGCGCACCGGCACCGGCAAGCTCCTCGATCAACTCTCGCCAAAGATCGTCATAGGCTCGGCGGGTGCTGCGCACGCCCTCCGGCGTCGGGTTCTCGCCGAAGCTGAAGACCTTGATGCTGGCGCAGGTATAGTCGGAATGGCCGTGCAGGGCGGCAAGGTGCGCCGCGATCGCCGCTTTGAGCCGCTGACGCGGTGTCGCCTCGCCCGCAACCTCCAAGGCATACAGCACCGCCTGATGAACCAGGCGGACGCCGTCATTGACCACCACCTCGACGATCTCCTCCTTGGAGCGGAAGTGATGGTAGAGGCTGGCCTTGCGGATGCCGACCGCCTCGGCGATCTCGCGCAGGCTGGTCTGGTGATAGCCATTGCTGCGCAGCAGACGCGCAGCATGGTCGAGGATCAGGCGGCGGGCGCCGCCCTCGTGCTCTGCACGTTCGGCCCGCCCCGTCACAGCCGCTTCGCCACCTCTTCGAGCATGACCTCGGTGGCGCCGCCGCCGATCGCCTGGACGCGGGCATCGCGGGCCATGCGCTCGATCGCGCTCTCGCGCATGAAACCCATGCCGCCATGGAACTGGACGCAGGCATACATGACTTCGTTGACCAGCTCACCGCAATAGGCCTTGACCATCGAGACCTCGCGCGTCGCGTCGAAGCCCTTGGCGTCGAGCCAGGCGGCGTGGTGGACGAGCTGGCGGCCGGCCTCGACCTTGGCGGAAAGCATAGCGAGCTTCTGGCGGATCGCCTGCTTCTGCCAGAGCGGGGCGCCGAAGGCGGTGCGGGTGCGGACATAGTCGACCGTCAATTCGATCGCGGCCTGCGCCTCGCCCATCGCCATCGCGCCGATCACGGTGCGCTCGTTCTGGAAATTGCGCATGATCGCGTAGAAGCCGCGGCCTTCGCCGCCGAGCAGGTTCTCCGCGGGAATGCGGCACTCCTCGAAGACCAGCTCGGCCGTATCGGAGGAGCGCCAACCATGCTTATCGAGGGCGCGGCTGACGCGGAAGCCCGGCGTGCCCTTCTCGACCAGGAACATCGAGACCGATTGCGACGGCTTGCCGGACGGATCGGTCTTGGCGGCGACGCAATAGAGATCGGCATGGACGCCATTGGTGATGAACATCTTTGCGCCGTTCAGCACATAGGAATTGCCCTCGCGCCGGGCTGTGGTGCGGATGCCCTTCACGTCGGAGCCGGCATCAGGCTCGGTCACCGCGATCGCGCAGATCACCTTGCCGGCGACGATGTCGGGCATCCAGCGGTCGCGCTGCGCCTTGCTGCCGGCATTGAAGACATGAACCGATGCCATATCGGTGTGCACGAGCGCGGTGATGGCGAAGCCCGAGAAGGTCGAGCGGCCGAGCTCCTCGGCCAGCACCACGGTCGCGAGCGTGTCGAGCTCGGAGCCGCCATACTCAGCGGGGTAGCGGATGCCGAGGAAGCCGAGCTCGCCCATGCGGGCCAGAACCTGCCGCGGCACCATGCCGGCCTCCTCCCAGGCGAGCCCGTGCGGCTTGACCTCGTTCGTGACGAAACGGCGCAGCTGGTCGCGCAGCGCCTCGTGCTCCTCGCCGAAATAGGGCGAGCGCAGCGTGCCGCTGCCGACCGCATCGAAATCGTCCATCGCCGCCATCATCTCCGCTGCCTTCCGCATCAGCCTAACCTACCGATCGGCAGGTAGACAATCGTCTTTACCGGACATGAAAAGAGGGGCTGCGAGGCCCCTCTTTCCTCCGCGCCGGGCGATCGCCGGCTGGTCACCTTCTGGGATCAGTTGCAGCCGCAGCCATGCCCGCCATTGCCGATCCCGATGCCGCCGCGGCCGACGCTGACCTTGTTGCCGTTGAGGATGCCATTGCCGCTCAGCACCGAAACGTTGTTGAGCACCTTGACGTTGGAGACCGCGGTCGTGACGGAGGCCACCGTGGTGACGAGACCGCCGAGAAGGCCGCCGCCTTTGCCGGAACCGCCATGACCGCCGGCGAAGGCCGGGCTGACGGAGAAGGCGGCGATCGAGGCAAGAACAAACGCGTATTTCATCTTTCTCTCCCTGCTTCCGCTTCGGGGATCGAAGCGATATACACGTTTTGGTTGTATTTATCTTTTATAGCAACCTGAACACATTATTAACCATACTTGCTAGCGTTAATCGCGCAGCTTTCGAATACAACTACGATCATTGCGTAGATAAATGTATATTACATCAGATCTATCTTTGAGATTACGTTCGAGAACTTGCCTATTTTAACCAGCCATTAGGCATGATCACCTATCCTCGACTGAGAGGGGTGATGTCCATGCGTCCTGTCAGGTCAGTCTTCGCGCTGTTTTGCGTCTTGATCAGTGTCGTTCCTGCCGCAGCTGGAGAGGCTGCAGCCGAGACCTTGCTCTCAAATGCGGTGGTCGGATTGCGCGGCGGCTTCGACTCCAGCCCGACCAACAGCAAGGGCGAAAAGGGCAGCCCGACGCTGACCGGCTTCGCGAGCTGGAACTATCTGCGCGGCACGGCGCAGGACGGTTACGGGCTCGACCTGCTGCTGGTCGATACCCAATACGATCCGCGCCAGCTCGCCGCCAGCCGCTCGCATGCGCTGACGCTGAAGCACGCCACCGGGATCGGCGAGAACCTCACCCTGCAATCCTCGCTCGCGATCGAGAACGAGCAGACCTGGTCGCGACGACGCAATGCGCTGACCTGGCGCGAGCGGCTCAATCTCAGCCTCGGCTCTTTTCGGCTCTTCGCCAACGCTGAAGCGCGGCTCGCTGCGTTGAACGAGCGCAACGTCTTCGCCAATGGCGATTTCCTGCCGCAGGACGAGAACCTCGCCACGCTCGGCATCACGCCGGGCATCGCCTGGCGCCAGGGCGAGACCGAGATCGGCGTCTCCTTCACGACGTCGAGCACGCGCTTCACCAACGGCACCGATTATCTCGGCATGCGCCGCGACAACTATCGGCTGCAGCCCAATTTGTTCGTCTCGACGGCGTTGAAGGGGGCGAGCTTCGAAGCCTCGCTCTCGCCGCTGCAGGTCATCTTCCCGGACAAGGAATTCGAGAACGAGAAGAAGCTGCTCTATACCGCCAAGCTCCGCGTTCCCTATGAATGGCTGACGCTCGACCTGTCATCGGGCCGCACCGTCGAGGACACCACCCTGCCCTTCGCGGTGATCAACCTCGTGACGCAGCACGAGGGCAAACTCACCGCACGCTTCAACGACACCAACGCGCTCTCCCTCACCGTCCGGCAGAAGCTGGAGGATTATCTCGGGCTAGACGCGACGACGCGGACATCGAGCATCGGCCTCGACTATGCCCGTGGTCTCGGCAACGGCATGACCGCGACCGCCTCGGCCGCCTGGCGCAAGACCAAGGATACCGGGCTGGAGGCCGTGCCGGGCTTCGTCGTCCAACTCGGTCTGCAGAAGCAATTCGACTTCAGCGAGCCGGGCAAGAGCGCGAAGAAGGGCGGCTGAAACGCTTGCGGCGCGCCCGGGAAGGCGCGCCGCAACGATCTCTTCGAGGCTAATCCTGTGCTCAGGCGAGCTTGCCGCCGACCGCCTTCTCGAGGATCGCCCAAGCCTCGTCGCCGTACTTGCCCTTCCACTCGCCGTAGAAGCCGGCCTTCTGCAGCGCGGCGCGGAATTCGTCGGCCTTGGTCTGGTTGATAACCATGCCCTTCGAGGTCAGCTCGGCCTGCAGGCCGGCATTGAGCTTGGCGACGTCGGCGCGCTCCAGCAAAGCGGCGGCGTCGATGTTCTTGGCAACGATCGTCCGCAGGTCCTGCGGCAGCCGCTCCCAGGCGCGGCGATTGGCCAGGAACCAGAAGCCGTCCCACATGTGGTTGGTCAGCGAGAGATACTTCTGCACTTCGAAAAGCTTGGCGGTCGCGATGATCGCCAGCGGGTTCTCCTGGCCGTCGACGATCTTGGTCTGCAGCGCGGTATAGACCTCGGCGAAGTTGATGCTGGCCGGGGCCGAGTCGAAGGCCTTGAACATCGAGGTCCAGAGCGGCGAGACCGGCACGCGGATCTTGAAGCCCTTGAGGTCGGCCGGGGAGTTGATCGGGCCCTTCGACGAGGTCATCTGGCGGAAGCCATTGTCCCAGATCTTGTCGAGGACGTGCAGGTTCGCCTTGGCGATCTGGCCGCGGACATAAGCGCCGAGCTCGCCATCCATCGCCTTCCAGACCGAGTCATAGTCCGGGAAGGCGAAGCCGATGCCGCTGACCGAGGCGTTCGGCACCAGCGTCGACAGGATCAGCGGCGACAACGTGAAGAACTCGACGCCGCCGGAGCGGACCTGGTTCAGCATGTCGGTGTCGGAGCCGAGCTGGTTGTTCGGGAAGATCTGGATGACGACCCGGCCATTGGTTTCGGCCTTGATCTTCTCCATCGCCTCGGCGGCGCGCACGTTCATCGGATGCGCCAGCGGCAGGTTGTTGGCGTATTTGTAGGTGAACTCCGGCGTCTGGGCGCGGGCGATCGAGAAGGTGCCGACCGTAGCGGCAGCGGTCGCGCCCTGCAGGATTGTGCGGCGTGAAATGGACATGGTCTTTCCTCCCTGAAGGTTCTTCACGTGTCAGCGCGCCCTGGCTCGGATGCACAAAGGTGTTTTCGTCATGCTGGCGCGGGTTTTCGTCGCCCGGCAATCGGTGGTTGCGACGGGTGGCCATGATGGAGCGGCATGGCGCGCCTCACAGGAACATCGTCGAGAAGGACGGGACATAGGCGATGATGGCGAGACCGGCGAGCAGCGCGACGAGATAAGGCCAGATCGCGCCCATCGCCTCGTCCGGTTCGACATTGCCGATCTTGCAGGCGATGTAGAAGCCGATGCCGATCGGCGGGGTCATCAGGCCGATGTTCATCGCCGTGACCACCACCATCGAATAGTGGATGTCGTTGATGCCGAGGCTCTTGGCGATCGGGAACATCAGCGGCGCCATCAGCACGATCGCCGGCAGGCCCTCGAGCACGCAGCCGAGGATCATGAAGACGACGACCGTCACCGCCATGAAGCTGATCCAGCCACCGGGCAGATGCGACATCGCGCTGGCGAGGTCGCGGGCGAAACCGGTCTGCGTCAGGGCCCAGGCCATGGCCGAGGCGGTGCCCAAGATCATCAGGATCGCGCCCGAGAGCGCCGCGGTCTCGACCAGCATGCCGTAGAAGGTGCGCCAGCTGATGCCGCCATAGAGCACGATGCCGACGATCAGCGCGTAGAGCACCGCGATGGTCGAGACCTCGGTCGCGGTGGCGACGCCGCCGCCCACCGCGCTGCGGATCAGGAACGGCAGGACGAGCGCCGGCGCCGCGATCAGCGCCGTCTTCCAGATCGTCGCGAAGGGCGCGCGGCGCACGCCCTTCAGCATCTCACCCCGCGCCTTCCAGCGCGCCAGGATGGCGAGCACCAGCAGCAACACGGTCGCAACGACGAGGCCGTTGGTGAAGAGCCCGGCGATCGAGACGCCGGCGACCGAGCCGAGCACGATCAGCACGATCGAGGGCGGCACCGTCTCGGCCATGGCGGCGCCGGTCGAAAGCAGCGCGATCAGCTCCTTCGGCTGGTAGCCGCGCCGCTTCATCTCCGGGAACAGCGCCGGCGCCACCGTCGCCATGTCGGAGACCTTGGAGCCGGAGATACCGGAGACCAGGAAGAGCGAGCCGAGCAGGACATAGGACATGCCGGCGCGGACATGGCCCAGCAGCGAGGCGAGGAAGTCGACGATCGCCTTGCCCATGCCGGTCGAGTCGAGCACGCAGCCGAGCAGCACAAAGATCGGCACCGAGAGCAGGATCAGGCTCGACATGCCCTCGTCCATGCGCCCGATCATGACGAAGATCGGCACGCTGGTGCTGAAGGAGAGGAAGCAGAGCGCGCCCAGCCCGAAGCAGAAGGCGATCGGCACGCCGGCAACGAGGCAGAGCCCGACGACGCCGAGCAGGAAGATGGCGATGTTGACGTAGCCCAGCGTCTTGAACACCGGCGTCAGCAGGAAGAACGCCGTCGCAACGAGGCCGATTACCACGGCTGCGATCACGAGGTCACGCGGGGCGCAGGTCCTGACAGCATAGGTCAGCACCAGCGCCAGCATGGCGATGATGCCGAAGGCGATGGCCGAGACCCGGTAGCTCGATGGGATGTTGAGCGCCGCCGAGGTGACGTAGGATTCCTCGATGACATAGTCGATCGCCGGCCAGGTCATCACCGCGAGGAAGGTCGCGACCGCGAGCAGGCCGAAAGCATGGGCGAGGCCTCGCAGCCGCCCAGGCAGCATGCCGACGAACAGCGTCAGGCGCAGGTGTTCGTTGCGGTCGATCGCGATCGCGGCGCCGAGCATGGCGAGCCAAAGGAAACAGATCGAGGCGGCCTCGTCGATCCAGACCACCGGGATCGACAGGAGATAGCGCGAGGTCACGCCGGCGAGCAGCAGGGTGACGATGGCGACGAGCAGGAGCGCGGCAACCATCTCGAGCGGACGCACCAGCGCCGAGCCGACACGCTTCGGCGTGTGGTCGAGGCTCTCCAGGACCGCGGCGACGCCATCGCTAGGACTTGCGCTGGCATGCGCACCGACGACCGCGCTCGTGCTTGCTTCGGCCATAAGGGCCGCTCCTCCCGACTACCCGCCAATCCGGCGGGTCCATATTATGGCGATTTAGCTCGCTCGTTCCGGCTGGACCATACACGGATCGACTGCTGTTGCAATCACCGACGCCGGCATCTACACCTTTGAAGCAGACAAGAGGTCCGCATCATGGACCCAAGACGGCAGAGGACATGCAGCCCGAGGCCCTATCGACGCCCGATCTGTCAGGCTCGCAGAGCGTCGACCGCGCCTTGCGCTTGCTGGCGCTTGTTGGCCGCGAGAGCGCGTCGGGCCTGCCGCTCAGCGAGATCGTCGGGGAAAGCGGGCTGAACAAGCCGACCGTCCGACGCCTGCTGCTGGCGCTGATGCGGGCCGGCCTCGTCGAGCAGGAGGCACGCACGCGGCGCTACCATCTCGGCGAGGAGGCTTTCGTGCTCGGCCTGCTCTCGGGCCAGCGCCACGGCCTGCTCGACCTCGCCATGGCGAGCCTGCATGCGCTCTCCGACACGACGCAGGATACCAGCTTCTTCTCGATCCGGCGCGACCGCTTCGCCATCTGCCTGCATCGCGAGGAAGGCACCTGGCCGGTGCGTACCCACGCCCTCCAGGCCGGCGACCAGCATCCGCTCGGGGTCGGGGCTGGCTCGTTGGCCATGCTGGCGCTGATGCCGGACGCCGAATCCAGCGCGGTGATCGAGGCCAACCGCGCCATCCTCGCGGCACGCTACCCGGCCTATTCGCCGGCGCAGCTGATCACCGATATCTCCCTCGCCAGGGCGCAGGGCTTTGCCCTCAATCCCGGCCGCATCGTCACCAATTCATGGGGCATCGGCGTCGCCGTGCGCTATCCGGACGGGCGTGTCGCCGGAGCGCTCAGCATCGCCGCGATCGATTCCCGCATGCAGGCGCAGCGGCAGGAGGAGCTCGGCACGCTGTTGCGCCATGAGGCGCGGCAGGTCGAACTGCGGATCGCCGATATGCTCGACCGGCGGCAGGCCAGGCCGGCGCAGGACCAGATCAGGACAGGGGAGACGACACCATGACGACGAGCGCAGCAGGCGCCGGCCCGGTCGGTGGATTGACGCCCGTGACGACGCGGGTGGCGAACCTCGCGCATGTCCTGACGCGCAATGCGCGCCGCTTCGGCGACCGGCCCGGGCTGATCTGGGGCGAGCGGCAATGGACCTGGGCCGAACTCGATGCGGCGGCTCACGCGCTCTGCGCGGCGCTGGCCGCGCGCGGCATCGGCAAGGGCGACCGCATCCTCGTCCACTCGAAGAATTGCGACGAGATGTTCGTCTCGATGTTCGCCGCCTTCCGGCTGGGGGCGGTCTGGGTGCCCACCAATTTCCGGCTGATGCCGGACGAGGTCGCCTATCTCGCAGTCTCCTCGGGCGCCAAGGGCTTCCTCTGCCATGGCGACTTCCCCGAGCATGCCGCCGCCGTCGCCAAGGAGAGCAAGGCACTCGCATTCACCTGGCGGATCGGCGCCGGCAGCTTCGGCGAGACGACGCTGAGCGAGGCGATCGCAGCCAATCAACGCACGCGAGTTCCCGACGCGATCGTCGACCGCGACGATCCCTGCTGGTTCTTCTTCACCTCCGGCACGACCGGCCGCTCCAAGGCGGCCGTGCTGACCCATGGCCAGATGGGCTTCGTCATCACCAACCATCTCGCCGATCTCGTGCCGGGCTCGACCGAGAACGACGCCTCGCTCGTCGTCGCGCCGCTCTCGCATGGCGCCGGCGTCCACCAGCTCGTGCTGTCGGCGCGCGGCGCGCCCTCGATCCTGCTGCCGACCGAGCGCTTCGACATCGACGAGGCCTTCCGGCTGATCGCCAAGCACCGCGTCACCAACATCTTCACCGTGCCGACGATCCTGAAGATGCTGGTCGAGCATCCTGCCGTCGATCAGCACGATCACTCCAGCCTGCGCCATGTCATCTATGCCGGCGCGCCGATGTATCGCGAGGACCAGAAGACCGCGCTGAAGAAGCTCGGCAAGGTGCTGGTGCAGTATTTCGGGCTGGGCGAGGTCACCGGCAACATCACCGTGCTGCCGACCTATCTGCACGAGGAGGAGGACGGGCCGGAAGCGCGGATCGGCAGCTGCGGCGTCGAGCGCACCGGCATCCAGGTCGCGATCCAGAACGAAGCGGGCGAGGAGCTCAAGCCCTTCGAGACCGGCGAGATCTGCGTGATCGGCCCGGCCGTCTTCGCCGGCTATTACGAGAACCCGGAGGCCAATGCGAAATCCTTCCGCAATGGCTGGTTCCGCACCGGCGATCTCGGCCATATGGACGAGGAGGGCTTTACCTACATCACCGGCCGCGCCTCGGACATGTACATCTCCGGCGGCTCGAACATCTATCCGCGCGAGATCGAGGAGAAGATCCTGACCCACCCCAAGATCGCGGAGGCCGCCGTGCTCGGCGTGCCCGATGCGGTCTGGGGCGAGATCGGCGTCGCCGTCTGCGTCGCGCGCAGCCCTGTCGACGAGAACGAGCTGGCGAGCTACCTCGCCGAGAAGATCCCGCGCTACAAGATGCCGAAGCGCTTCTTCTTCTTCGAGGAGCTGCCGAAATCCGGCTACGGCAAGGTGCCCAAGCGCCTGGTCCGCGACGAACTGGAGAAACGCGGCCTGCTCGACTTCGTCCGCGCGCCGGGAGCTTCCGCGTGAGGACGGTCGAGCAGCCGGGACCGGCCGAGCCCGAACGGGTGCAATGGATCGAGGCCCGCGGTCGCAAGCTGACGCTGGAGCTGAAGCCCGGCCTGCTGCTCGATGCGATCGCCGAGGCCTTCGCCGCTGAAGGCTTTTCCAGCGGCGTGCTGCGCCTGCCGGCCGGGCTGCCGCTTGCCCCCTTCGCCTATGTGATGCCGGCGCTCTCGGCGACGCCCGAGCATGCCGCCTTCTACAGCGAGACCTTCCGGCCGGAGGGCGTCACCCGGATCGAGACGGGAGCGCTGACCTTCGGCGAGCGCGACGGCGCCCCGTTCTTCCACGGCCACGCGCTCTGGCGCGAGGCGGATGGCCGGCGCAATGGCGGCCATATCCTGCCGGACCAGAGCTTCCTGGCCGAGCCGATCAGCGTCGATGCGGTCGCCTTGGATGGCGCCGGCTTCGTCGCCGGCCATGATCCGGAGACCAATTTCAAGCTGTTCATGCCGGCCGTAAGGCCGAGCTCCGCCCCGGAAGCCGGCGGCGGCTTCTTCGTGCTGCGGCTGCGGCCGAACCGCGATGTCTTCACCGCGCTGGAAGCATTCTGCGCCGAGCGCGGCATCGCCCACGCCGTCATCCATGGCGGCGTCGGCTCGACCATCGGGGCGCGCTTCGCCGACGGTCGCTCGATCGAGCCCTTCGCCACCGAGATCGCGATCACGGCCGGCCATATCGCGCCCGGCGCGAACGGCAAGCCGGAAGCGGCACTCGCCATCGCACTGGTCGACTATACCGGCGGTAGGGCGCAGGGCGCGCTCGCACGCGGCGACAATCCAGTGCTGATGACGCTGGAATTGGTGCTGGAGGCGCAATAGCGTCCCTTCCGGGGCCACGCGCTTGCGGCACACGCTTCCGGCTTGCGAGACCGAAGCGCCCTGCCGGACATCATGCCCCGCCTGGCCCCACAGCCTCGCGCCTGCCAAAGCCGGCTATACAAGGATGCAGTTAAAAGCGCAGAAAGAATCCAAACTCAAGGGAGGGAGCAAATTTATTCTATTCATTACCTAGAGAAAATTCCATTGAAATGAGTAATATCGCCACTCATTTAGCCTTGCTTAATACACAGATCGTCAAGTGATTTATTTATAATTTAATTTTTAATCCATAAAACTTCAGTGAATTAAAATTTAATGGCGCTTGTATCCCTATATTGTGCAATTCAATCACTGAATTCTTTCTTGATTCAGATTCATTGCTTGACGTCGCAACGTCAACAGTGTAGCCAATTGAGGCAAGGTGGAACCATTCTCGCCTGTCGTGACAGCAAGGGGACCCTCGATGAAGAAGTTGTTGCTCGCCTCCGTCGCAGTGCTTGCGCTCGGCGCCGTTCCGGCCGCTGCCGACACCGCGCAGATTTTTGGCAACGCCAGCGCCAAGGTGCTGACACCCGATGCCAACAAGAAAGTCGTCGGCAAGGGATACTATGCCGATTACTACGGATATTACGGCTATTACTATTCGTACTACGCCAATTACTATGCATATTACGGCTACGTTTACTCGAATGCGAACTATTACTACAACGCTTATTACTATTCCTACTATGCAACCCAATATCTCTACAACGCCTACTACTACCAGTACTACAACGCCTGATAACTCCACCGACAGGCCGGATCGTGCTTAGCTGATCCGGCTTGTTGCAATCGGTTCCGGCCTGCCCGGTGGATAGGGATTAGGGTTGTTGAGTGGAACTTCAATTCGCATGACGCGCCTCGCGGTGCGCTCGGCCGGTGTTTCGCTGGCGGCCTTGATAGCCGCCAGCGTTTCTGCCTTTGCTCAATCCAAGGAAGAGCTGCTTGAGCGGCGCATCCAACAGTTGGAAGCGCGTCTGAAGTTGCTCGAGGGCGAGGTCAGCAAGCGCGAGAAGGCCAAGCCGGCCGCGTCGCGGGGCCGAGGCGCCGACACCCAGCAAGCTGCTGCAACGGGCGATCAGGCTGCGCAGACTCCTCAGGGCGGCGCGCAGCAACCGCCCGGCCAGCAGAAGAGCACCGTCGCCCAGGAAGCCTTCCTGGCGCGCGACAATATCCCCACGCTGCAGAGCAACAAGTTCGAGGTCTCGCAGAGCTTCGACTACGGGCGTGCCACCAGCTTCGTCCAGAACGATCGCAGCTTCCGCGCCACCACGACGTTCCGCTATGGCATCGCCAACGATGTCGAACTCGCCTTGTCGATCCCCTATTTTGCATCGCAGCGGCGCACGAACGCCTTCAGCCAGACCATCGTCCGCAATACCTCGGGCCTCAGCGATATCTCGGTCCAGGCGTCCGCCAATCTCTGGCGCGAGGGTGAGTGGTACCCGGGCGCTGCGCTCACACTCGGCCTGTCCATTCCGACAGGCGATGCCCCTTACGACCTGCAGAACCTGCGGGAGGGTGTGATCCCGACCGATCCGCTGACACTGAACCAATCGAGCGGTCATTGGGTGCCGCGTGGTTCGCTCCAGTTCTTCAAGACCGTCGATCCGTTGATCCTGTTCTTCGGCATCGGCGCCGATTATGCCATCCCGAAGACGTTCAACGACATCAAAGTCGAGCCCGGCTACCGCATCACCTACAATATGGGCTTCGGCTTCGCGGTCTCGGAGCGCACCACGCTCGGCGTATCCTTCAATGGCGCACTGTCGGAGCGGATGAAGGTCGGCGGCATCCCCGTCGCCAATTCGGTCAACGAACTCCTGACGGCCCGCTTCACGCTGATCCAGCGGGTGGGGCAGGACTTCTGGCTCGAGCCCGCAGTGACGCTGGGCCTGACCGACGACGCACCGGACGCTGCTTTCTCGCTGTCCCTGCGCAAGCGCTTCTGAGGTCGGCAGCCATGCCGCGCCCCGCCCCGACACGACGCCGCTTCCTTAGTTGCGGCAGCGCCTTGTGCGCCTCACTCGCGGGAGGCCTTCCGGCGTTGGCCGAGGAGGCTCCGGTCCAGGAAAGCTCGGTGCGCCGGCCGAAAACCTTCCTCGACCGGCGCTTCGACGGCGTCGTCGGCCAGACCGCCGACTTCACCTGTGGGGCGGCTTCGATCGCCACCATCCTGACCTACTACTGGAACAGGCCGACGACCGAGATCGAGGCGCTCGAGATCATCCGCTCGCGCTACACCGCCGAGCAATGGAAGAATCGCGAGGGCAACGGCGTCTCCTTCGACGACCTGATCTTCGCGGCGAAGAAGCTGGGCTTCCAGGCGGCCGGCGCCGAGATCGCGCTGGAGGATCTGCCGAAGCTGGCGGCGCCGGTGATCCTGCATCTCGACAAGGGCAAGTTCCAGCATTTCAGCGTGCTGCGCCGGGCTGTGTCCGACGTCTATTACATGGCCGATTCGATCGTCGGCCAGACCGTGCTGACACAGGCCGATCTTCGGTCGCAATATACCGGTAAGGCATTGGCGATCGCGAAACGAAAGGCCGACCTGCCGACAGGCACCGCCCTGGCAGCCGTCAAGGACGGCACCTCGGTCTCGCGAATCGTCGGAGACGTGATGCTGAGGGGGTTCGAGCGCCTGCCGCCAGCCCTGCGATGAGGACTGTCATGACCGCAAGACATATTTGCGCACTTCCAGCCATACTGGCGCTGTGCGGTACATTCGCCTTCGCCCACACGGCAACCGCCAATGAATGCGTCAAGGTCGCGGCCGGCTCCTACAGCGCCGATCGCAGCATCTCCGGCCCGGATGCATCATTGCGGGTCAAGGTCTTCGTCTCCGGCGGCAAACTCCGCGAGGAAAGCTCGGGCCAGGCCGGCCCCGAGGTCAAGATCATGAACGGGCCGGGCCAGGGCGTCACACTGTTCAACCCTGAGACCAAGGTCGGCTCGCGGCTTCCTGCCCCGCCCAACACCCGGCGTCGCGACATCAAGGTGAATTCCCAGGATCGCGGCGACGGCACTGTCCTCGTCACCATCACCGCGGACGTCAACGGCCAGCTGCAGCAGATATCGCAGCTGACCTGCCGCAGGGACGGCGTCCTGATCGAGGCCCGGCACACCATTCCGGACGAGCAGGGCAACTCGAAGGGCACGCTGGTGATCCGCGACAGCAATGTCGTCGTCGGGCCGCAGCCGGCCTCCCTCTTCGCCGTGCCGGCCGGAATCAAGTTCGTCCGTTGACCGGTTAATGCTCGTCACTTGCACGAGCGTTTGGCATCCGACAACCGGATGCCAAACCCGCGGCACTCACTGCGCCGCCGTCAGGATGATCTCGACCTTGATGCGCGGGTCGGCCATCTCGACCACGCCGCAGCAGCGCGCCGGGGCATGGTCCGGGTCGACCCATTTGTCCCAGATCGCGTTCATCCCGGCATAATCGGCCATGTCCTTGAGCCAGATCGTCGCGCTGAGGACTTTGCTGCGCTCGCTGCCGCCTTCGGCCAGGAGCTTGTCGATGCGGGCGAGCGCTTCGCTCGTCTGCTGGCCGATGTCGCCGCTGAAATCGTCGGCGACCTGGCCGGCGAAATGCAGCGTGCCGTTGTGGACGACGACGCGGCTGCGTCGGCCATTGGAATCGATGCGGCGGATCTCGGGAGTCGACACGGCCATCCTCATTCAGCGGGTTTCAAGCCCGCCGGCAGGATCGCCGGCGGCGCATAGCTGGTGATCTCGGGCAGCGGCCCGCGATAGGCTTCGATTTCGACGAGACAGGAATGGGCGCTCGGCCCCTGCCCCAGACGCGAGGTGCCGCGGTCGGGCGTCAGCACATTCGGATTTCCATGCTTGTCCAGCGTGCCCGGCCGGCCGGGCTCGAACGGGTCGAACCAGGCGCCTGTCGAGAGCTGGACCACGCCCGGGCGCAGCGCGTCCGAGACGCGCAGGCCCGCGAGGCAGGCCCCGCGATCGTTGAAGATCCTGACGATATCGCCATCCTCCAAGCCGCGGCTCGCAGCGTCCTGCGGATGCATCCGCACCGGCTCGCGCCCGGCGATCTTGCTGTCGCGAGCGTGGCTGCCATGGTCGTACTGGCTGTGCAGCTTGGTCACCGGCTGGTTCGAGATCAGATGCAGCGGGAAGCGCTCCACCGCCTCTGCCCCCAGCCATTCCTGCGACGGCAGCCAGGCGGCATGGCCGAGGCAATCGGCGTAGCCGAAGCCAGCGATGCGCTCTGAAAAGAGCTCGATCAGCCCGGACGGCGTCGCCAAGCGATGGGCCTGCGGGTCGTCACGGAAATCGGCCAGCAGCGGCTTCACCACCTCCAGCTCCGGCAACAGCATCACGCCCTGGCGCCAGAAGCTGTCGAAATCGGGGATGTCGAGATTGGCCGCGGCGATGCGCTGGCGGGCGAGCCCATAAAGCTGGCGCAGCCAGCTCTCCTCGTCGCGCCCTTCGGTGAAGGCCTCCTCGACGCCGAGCCGCGCGGCGAGGCCGGAGAAGATCGCATAGTCGTCGCGGGCTTCGCCGGCCGGCTCGACCGCCTTGTGCGAGGCCGCCAGCATCAGGTCGCGATTGGCGCAGACGATGTCGTTGCGCTCGAGCTGGGTGGTGACGGGCAGGACGATGTCGGCATGGCGGGCGGTAGCCGTCCACCAGGGCTCGTGCACGATGATCGTCTGCGGCCGCTGCCAGGCCTGGACCAGGCGGTTCAGGTCCTGATGGTGGTGGAACGGGTTGCCGCCGGCCCAGTAGACCAGCTTGATGTCGGGATAGTTGCGGCGCTCGCCGTTGAAGTCATAGGCGCCGCCGGGATCAAGCAGCATGTCGGCGATGCGCGCGACGGGGATGAAGTCAGCGACCGGATTGTCGCCCTGCGCCAGCGACGGCCAGGTGATCTCCTGCGCGGCATTGCCGACGCCGTTGACCGAGCCATAGCCGAAACCGAAGCCGCCGCCCGGCAAACCGATCTGGCCGAGCATGGCGGCGAGCGTGATCGCCATCCAATAGGGCTGCTCGCCATGATCGGCGCGCTGCAGCGACCAGGACATCATGATGAAGGTCCGCTTCGCCGCCATCCTGCGGGCGAGCGCACGGATCTCGTCGGCTGGGATTTCGCAGAGAGCCGCGGCCCATTCCGCCGTCTTGGGCGTGCCGTCGGCGGCGCCGGTCAGATAGGCCTCGACCCTCTCGAAGCCGGTGGTGCAGCACGCCAGGAAATCGCGGTCGTGCAGGCCTTCGCTCAGAAGCGTGTGGCAGAGGCCGAGCATCAGCGCGACGTCGGATTGTGGGCGCGGCGCCCACCACTGCGCACCAGCGTCCAGCGCGGTGTCGTCGCGGATCGGGCTGATCGAGACCAGCTCGGCGCCCTGGTCGCGGCAGGCGAGGATGCCCTCGCGCAAAGCGTGGCGGCTGAGCCCGCCGGACGAAACCTGCGCATTCTTCGGCGAGGCGCCGCCGAACATCACGATCAGCTCGGCATGGCCGGCCAGCAGCCGCCAGGGCGTATGGCCGCTGGCGAGCCCTTTCCGGTCGCCGATCACATGCGGCAGGATCGTATCGGCGGCGGCGAAGGAGTAGTTCTGGACCGAGCGCGTATAGCCGCCGATGGTGTTGAGGAAACGGTGGACCTGGCTTTGCGCATGATGGAAGCGGCCGGCGCTGGCCCAGCCATAGGAGCCGCCATAGATCGCGCCATTGTCATGATGGCTGCGCACCCGGTCGAGTTCGCCGGCGACCAGCGCCAGCGCCTCGTCCCAGCCCACTTCGACGAAGGGATCGCTACCGCGCCCTTCCCCGCCGGCGGCATGGCCGCGCTCCAGGAAAGAGCGCCGCACCGCCGGCCGCAGGATGCGGGCCGGAGCCGTGCGCGCTTCCAGCATCGCGGAGGCGATCGGCGAGGGATCGGGATCGGCCTCGAAGGGATCGAGCGCGACGGGGTGGCCCGCCTGCATCCTGACCCGGTAAGTGCCCCAATGCGTCGCTAGCGTCTGTCGTTCGGGCTGCGGCAGCATCTGCCCCTCCCGCGCCTTAAACCTGCGCGGCGACGGCCGTCGCCTGCTGAGCCTCGAGCAGGTCCAGCGCCCGCCAGGCGCTGGAAAAATGCTCGACCAGCAGCCGCCCGAGCAACGCGCCGTCGCGCTTGTCGAGCGCCTCGATGATCGCCTCGTGCTGGTTGCTGACGAAGGTCCAGTCCTTCTGCTGCATGATCGCGAGATAGCGCACGCGGTGCAGGCGCAGATTGAGCTGGCCGTGCACCTCGATCAGCGAGGCATTGCGCGAGGCGCTGATGATGCGCAGGTGAAAGGCCTGGTTTGCGCGGAAATAGGCGAGTTTGTCGCGCCGCTCGAACGCCCCGATCATCTCCTGGTGCCAGCGGTGGACAGCGTCGATGTCGCCCTGCTCCGCCCGCTCGCAGGCCATCTGGCCGGCGAGGCCTTCCAGCGTCGAGTAGACGCGTAGCAGATCGCGCAGCTCCCCCACGCTCGGATTGACGACGGTCGCGCCGCGATTGGGATGCAGATCGACAAGGCGCTCGACCGCGAGGATCTTCAAGGCGTCGCGCAAGGGCGTCCGCGACACGGCAAGTTCCAGCGACAGAGGCTGCTCGCGGACCCTCTCGCCCGGCTTCAGCTCGTCATGGATGATAAGCTCGCGCAGATGGGCGGCGATCTGTTGGGGCAACGGCTGGGCCGCAACCCGTCGCACCGAAGCTTCCAGCATCGGCATGCTGAACGGCACCGTCACGCTCCAGTCTCCATTCCTGCGCCGCTCCCAGCATCCGCGATTCCCTGCCAGATCATAACCGCTCTCCAGGCAACCGGGAGTTGTCCGCCTGAACGGACGATCCGTTCGGTACGGAGAAATTTTTTCCGAAAATTGCGCGCCAAAGAGAATTGACGACATGGAACTTAGCTGTCTTGATTATTGCATGCAATCGACAAAAGTGAAGACGCGTCAGCTCTGACGCTCCTTCCCAAGCTTCGGTCGGTGCATGTCCGGCATGGCGGCTGCGCTCGGGGGCAACGAACGATGCGGCGGATAGACGGAGTTCCGGGTACCCTTCTCGGCCTGTGGTCAGTGGCCGCGGTGCTGGTTCATCTCTACTTCGCTGGCACCGGCTATCCCGAACCGCTGGAGCTCGCGGCGATCCATCTGGCGCTGTTCGTGCCGCCGGTCTTCCTGCTCTTCCCGGCGAGCCAGCATTCGCCGAAGGACCGGCCAAGCCTGCTCGACCTCGTGCTGGCCGTCTGCGCCTTCGTGCCGAACGTCTACATCTACCTGAACCAGGAGCAGATCTACGAACGCACCAGCTTCATCGACCCGCTGACGCCGGTGCAGTACCTGCTCGGCACGGTGATGGCCGCGACCGTGGTCGAGGCGACGCGCCGCTCGATCTCCTACACGCTCGCCGGCCTCGTCGTCGCGGTGATCGGCTACATGGCGATCTGCCATCTCCTGCCGGGCGCCTGGTATTATCGCGAGCTCTCCTACGCCCACATCACCGAGATCAACTTCCTCTCGGTCGGCAGCGGCCTCTACGGCTCGCTGACCGTGATGAGCGCGACCATCGTCGCCTCCTTCCTGATCTTCGGCTCGCTGATGCAGGCGAGCGGCATGAGCCGGCTCTTCGGCAATTTCGGCGCCCTCACCGGCGGACGCTTCACCGGCGGGCCGGCCAAGGTTGCGGTGATCTCCTCGGCGCTGTTCGGCACGATGAGCGGCTCCTCGGTCGCCAATGTCGTGGTCACCGGCTCGATGTCGATCCCGCTGATGAAGCGGCTCGGCTTCCGGCCGGTCTTCGCCGCCGGCATCGAGGCGGCGGCGAGCGTCGGCGGGCCGCTGGTGCCGCCGGTGATGGGCGCGGCTGCCTTCATCATGTCGGAGATGATCGCCGTGCCCTATTCGGCGATCATCGTCGCGGCGGCGATGGGAGCGGCGCTCTACTACGTCAACATCCTCGCAGCGGTTCACTACGAGTCGAAGAAGCTCGGCATCGGCGCGATCCCGCGCCACATGCTGCCCAGCCTGTCCGACCTCGCCCGCGACGCCCATCTCGTCCTGCCGCTCGCTTTGCTGGTGACGATGATGATGATGCGGTTCTCGCCCTATCTCGCCGCCTTCTGGGGGACGATCGCGACTGTCGTGGTCGCGGCGCTGCGCAGCCATACCCGCATGGGGCCGCGTGCGCTCTTCATCGCGCTCCGCGACGGCGGCTACCTGATCTCGATGATCGCGGTCGCGGTGACCTCAGCCGGCATCATCACCGCGGCGCTGACCGCGACCGGCCTGCTGCTCGCCTTCACCGGCATGATCAAGGCGGCGGCCGGCGGCTCGCTGCTGCTGCTGGCGATACTGATAGCCGGCACCTGCCTCTTCCTCGGCGTCGGCATCCCGACGACACCGGCCTACATCATCACCGCCGCGATCGGTGCGCCGCTCATCGCCGAGCACGGCGTGCCGCTGATCGCGATCCACCTCTTCATCTTCTACTTCGCCGTCCTGGCCGACGCCTCGCCGCCGGTCGCGCCCGTGGCCGATGCGGCGGCGACCATCGCCGGCGCCCCGCCGATGACGACCGGCTGGTATGCCTGCCGCTTCGCCCTCGGCGGCTTCGTCACCGGCATGGCCTATATCTACGAGCCCGGCCTGATCCTCGAGGGTTCGCTCTTCGGCATCGTCTCGACGGCGATCGCGCTGTCGACCGGCCTCGTCCTGATCTCGGCCGGCCTCGTCGGCTACACCTGGGGGCCGCTGCCGGCTTGGCTGCGCCTCGCCTATGTCACCGCGGGCAGCCTGTGCTCGCTCGCCTATGTCGTGCCGGTCTGGCAGCGCGGGCTCGCCGGCATCGCTTTGGTCGGCGCCACCATCCTGATGAGCCGCATCGCGACCGCGCGCGGCACTGCGCCCGAGCTCAAGCCGGCGCTGGTCAGCCATGCCGAAGGAGAACTGCGTTGAACGAGCGGAAGAAGACCTATTACGGGGTGAGCGTCGGCATCCTGATGGTGCGCTCCTATTTCGAGCGCTTCCTCGGCGATATCGGCCATGCCGGCACCTGGAGCTTCCCGGTGCAGTACCGCATCGTCCATGACGCGATCCCGGCGCGGATGACCGATCTGCACAATGTCGACCTGCTCGACAAGTTCAAGGCGGCGGCGCAGGAGCTGATCGACGCCGGCGTCGACGGCATCACCACCACCTGCGGCTTCCTCTCGATCTACCAGCGCGAGCTCGCCGAGTTCTGCAGCGTGCCGGTCGCGACCAGCGCCCTACTGCAAGTGCCGATGGCCGAGCGCCTGATCCCGGCTTCGAAGCGCGTCGGCGTCCTGACCTACAACGCGGCCTCGCTGAGCGGACGCTATTTCGAGGGTGTCGGCGTCGCCGCCGATACGCCGGTCGTCGGCATGCCGCAGAATAGCGAATTCGTCCGCTCGATCCGCGACGGCGACAACAGCGTGCCCTTCGACACCTTGCGCGCCGAGGTGCTGGAGGCGGCCGGCCGCCTGCTGCGCGAGAATCCGAATATCGGCGCGATCGTCTCCGAATGCACCAATCTCACCCCATACAGCGCCGACATCGTCGAGAAATTCGGGGTGCCGGTCTATGACGCGGTGTCGCTGGTGAACTGGTTTCATGCCGGCTTGCGGCCGCGCCGCTTCCGGCAGGACGAGCGCTGAGGCGCTGGCATGGCGGCGGGGACCGAGATCGCGATCATCGGGGGCGGGCTGGTCGGCGCCGCGATCGGGCTCGGGCTCGTGCACAGCGGCGCGAGCGTCGCGCTTTATGACGAGGGCGATGTCGCGCACCGCGCCGCCCGCGGCAATCTCGGCAATGTCTGGGTGCAGGGCAAAGGGCTGGCGAGCCCGCCCTATGCCGAGCTGACCCGCCGCGCGGCCCTGGCCTGGCGAGACTTCGCGGCCGAGTTGACCGACGAAACCGACATCGACCTGCGCTTCCGGCAGGACGGCGCCTTCTTCTGCTGCTTCACGCCGGAGGAGCTCGACAAGCGCGCCGGCCAGCTCGAGGCGGCCGAAGCGCGCTCGCAGATTCCGAGCGGCTATGCGCGGGCGAGCCTTGCCGACATGCGGGCGGACTTCCCGATGCTTGGCGACGGCGTCGCCGGCGCGACCTTCTGCAAGCTCGACGGCATGGTCGATCCGCTGCGACTGCTGCGCGCTCTGCTCGCCGCCTTCCAGACGCGCGGTGGGCGCTATCTGCCGCACGCCCGCGTCGAAACCATCGTGCCGGAGGCCGGCGGCTTCCGCATCACCTCTGCCGCCGGCCAGAGCTATGCCGATCGCCTCGTGCTCGCCGCCGGGCTCGGCAATGCACGCCTGGCGCCGCAGCTCGGGCTGGAGGCGCCGGTGCGGCCGGTCCGCGGCCAGATCGTGATCACCGAGAAGCTGCGCCCGTTCATGCCACGCGGCATCAGCTTCATCCGCCAGACCGCGGATGGCGGACTGATCTGCGGCGAATCCTCGGAGGAAGCCGGCTTCGAGGAAGCGACGACGCGCAATGTCCTGCAGGATACGGCGCGACGCGCCACCACCGTCTTCCCCTTCCTGCGCGATGTCCGGGCCGTGCGCGCCTGGGGCGCGCTCAGGGTGATGAGCCCGGACGGCCAGCCGATCTACCAGCGCTCGGCCAGCCACCCGCAGGTCTTCCTGACCTCCGTCCATAGCGGGGTGACGCTCGCGCCCTTCCATGCCGGGCCGCTCGCCGACGCCATCGCCGCCGGCACCCTGTCTGACGATATCGCCCTGCCCTTCTCCCCGGCCCGCTTCCATGTTCAAGCAACTCGCGCAGCCTAACCGGCCTCTGGTCGGCATCGTCCTGTCCGGCCGCACGGTCAGCGCGCCCGAGGGTGAGACGCTGGCTGCCGTGCTGCTGCGCGAGGGCTTCGGACCGTTCCGCACCACCCCGGCAGGCGGGCGCGAGCGCGCCGCCTATTGCATGATGGGCGTCTGCTTCGACTGCCTCGTCACCATCGACGGCCGGCCGAACCGCCAGGCCTGCAAGGAACGCGTCCGCGCCGGCATCCGCGTCGAGCCGCAACAGGGTGCTGCCCTTCTCCCGGCGAGCGGGAGCACGCCATGAGCGGACAGGTCGATCTCGCCATCATCGGCGCGGGGCCGGCCGGCATGGCCGCCGCGATCACGGCGCGCCGGCATGGGCTCTCCGTCGCGGTCATCGACGAGCAGCCAGCTCCGGGTGGGCAGATCTTCCGGGCCGTAACCGAGCCGGCACCATTGCCGGCCTCCGTGCTCGGGCCCGATTACCATGCCGGACGGACGCTGGCGGAACGCTTCCTCGCCTGCGGCGCCGACTATCGGCCGGGCTCGCTGGTCTGGCAGGAGGAAAAGGGCACGCTCGACCTCACCGGCCCGGACGGACCGCAGAGCCTCCAGGCCAAGCGGGTCATCGTCGCGGGTGGCGCGATGGAACGCCCCTTCCCGGTTCCGGGCTGGACATTGCCCGGCGTCATGACGGCCGGCGCGGCCCAGATTCTGCTCAAGACCGCGGCCAGCGCCGCGCCCGGCGCCGTCTTCGCCGGCAGCGGGCCGCTGATCTACCTCATCGTTGCGCAATATGCCCGCGCCGGTGTCCCGGTCGCCGCCTTGCTCGACACGACGCCGCGCGGTGCACGGCTGAAGGCGCTGCGCCATCTGCCGGGCGCGCTGATGGCGCCGTCCTATCTGCGCAAGGGCCTCGGCCTGCTGGCGGAGATCAGACGCGCCGGCATCAAGGTCATCCGCCATGTCGACGCGCTCAGGATCGACGGCGAGAGCGCCGTCCGCAGCACCGGCTGGCAGGCCGGCGACGCGCGCGGCGAAATCGCGACCGCGACGGTCTTCCTGCACCAGGGCGTCATCCCCAACATCAATCTCGCCATGGCGCTCGGCTGCCGCCATGTCTTCGACGAGAGCCAGCGCTGCTGGCGGCCGGAGCGCGATCGCTGGGGCCGCTCGAGCCGCCCCGACATCCTGATCGCCGGTGATGCCGGCGGCATCCTCGGCGCCGCCTGCGCCGAGCTCACCGGCGAGATCGCTGCGCTCGCGATTTGCAGCGATCTCGGCCGGCTGTCGCAGGATGCCGCGGAGCGCGCCGCCGCGCCCGCCTTCGCCAGATTGCGTCGTGAAAGCGCGATCCGCCCCTTCCTCGAAGCGCTCTATCGGCCGGCGCCGCAATTCCTCGCGCCCCGCGACGACGACACGCTCGTCTGCCGCTGCGAGGAGGTGACGCGCAGGGCGATCGCCGCCGCCGTCGCCGAGCAGTGCCAGGGGCCGAACCAGCTCAAGGCCTTCACGCGCGCCGGGATGGGGCCCTGCCAGGGACGCATGTGCGGCCATAGCGTCACCGAGACGATGGCGGCCCTGACCGGCCGCCCGCCGGCCGAGATCGGCTACCTGCGCATCCGCATGCCGGTGAAACCGGTGACGTTCGGCGACATCGCCGGATCGATCGAAGATGGGAGGAACGCAGCATGAGCAGCAGGCCGAAGCCGGTTTCCTACGAGGATGCCTCGCCCGAAGCGCAGGCGGTGATCGACGACATCAAGCGCAGCCGCAACGTGCCTGACGTCAACGACTTCTGGAAATACCTCGCAAGCGACCCCAAGACGCTGAAGCGGACCTGGGAGAGCATCAAGGAGGTGATGGCACCGGGCGCGCTCGACCCGCTGACCAAGGAGCTTGTCTATCTCGCCGTCAGCGTCACCAACAACTGCACCTATTGCATCGCCAGCCACACCGCCGCCGCCCGCAAGGCCGGGATGAGCGAAGCGATGTTCGCCGAGCTCGTCGCGGTGATCGGCATGGCCAACGAGACCAACCGCCTCGTCACCGCCTATCGCGTGCCGGTCGATCCGGCCTTCGACTGAGCCCTGCCATGGCGAACGACATCCAGGCCCGCCTGGCCGCGATCGGCACGCCGACCCTGTCGAGCCAGTTGATCAAGCACGGCTTGCGCCAGAGCTATCTCTCCGGCCCGCGCCGGCTGGTCGGAACCAACGCGCTCTGCGGCCCCGCCTTCACCTTGCGTTTCGTCCCGGCCCGCGACGACAAGGCGGTGCCGGCGAGCTATGGCTGGCCCGGCGCACTGCCGGCGGCGATCGATGCGGCGCCGCCGGGCAGCATCATCGTCATCGACGCGCGCGGCAATCCGGCCGCCGGCACGGTCGGCGACATCTTCGCCGATCGCCTCAGGCTCAACGGCGTGCAAGCGATCGTCAGCGATGGCGTCGTCCGCGACCTGCCCGGCCTGCGCCAGGTCGGCCTGCCGATCTGGGCAAGCGGCACCGCCTCGCCGCCCTCGATCGGTGGGCTCAGCTTCGCCGGCTGGGGCGAGCCGATCGGCTGCGGCGATGCCGCGATCTGGCCAGGTGACCTGATCGTCGCCGACGAGGACGGCGTCCTCGTCGTCCCGCCCGAACTCGCCGAGGTGATCGCCACCGGCGGCGAAAAGCAGAACCGCTTCGAACTCTGGGTGCAGAAGCGCGTCGCCGCCGGCGCGCAGCTCGTCGGGCTCTACCCCGCCGACGAGAAGACGCTCGCCGAATTCGAAGCCGAAGACGCCGCCCGAACCGCCTGAACCACAACCCTCACCATGATCGGAGCCTCCAGGATGTCACGCTTCCTCCCGCGTCTCTCTTTGCTGGCGCTCTTCGGCGCCCTCGCCGCCGCCCCCCTGCCGGCCGCGGCCCAGAGCAAGAACCTCGAATGGACCTCCGGCTCGCCGGGCGGCGCCTGGTTCACCCAGACTACCGGCGTCTCGACCCTGGTCATGGAAGCGACGCCGGGGGTCAACATCCGCATCGTCCCCGGCGGCGGCAAGGATAATCCCAGCCGCATCCAGGCCGGCCTCAGCCAGATCGGCATGGGCATCGACTTCCTCAGCGCCGCCGCGCTCAAGGGCGAGGAGCCCTACAAGCAGAAGCACGACAAGCTGCGCACCCTCGGCTCGACCGGCGTCGACGTCTATTTCATGGTCTATGTGCCGGTCGAGGAGAAGCGCTCGCTCGCCGAGATCCTCGCCGATCCCAAGCTCACCATCGGCGTGACCTCGGCCGCGACCTCCGAGCACCTGACCCTGCAGCGCGCGCTCGAGCATTACGGCAATTCCTTCGCCAAGATCCGAGCGGGCGGCGGCAAGGTCGTGATCTCGGCCTATGGTGAGCTGATCCAGGGCTTCAACGACAACCAGTTCAGCGTGCTCTGGACGGCGGGCGAGATCCCCTCGGGCCTGGCGAGCCAGATCGTCGACGGGCGGCGCAAGGTGAAGTTCGTCTCCTTCCCGGCCGAGCTGCAGAACGCGCTCACCGAGAAATACGGCTACTCCAAGGGCACCATCGCGGCCGGCACCTTCCCGGAGCTGCAGAGCAGCGACATCTCGGTCTCCTCCATGGGCAACATCTATCTTGTCTCCTCGGAGCTCCCGGACGACTTCGTCTATGCGATGACCAAGGCGATCATCGCCAACAAGCCGAGGCTGGCGAACATCTACCAGGCCATGGGCCGCTACGACCCCGCCACCGCCTGGAAGACGCAGCCGGTACCGCTGCATCCGGGCGCCGAGAAAGCCTTCCGCGAGGCCGGTTTCCTGAAATAGGCAGGGATCGCCGCCGGCACCTTTCACGCCGTCTCATGGCGCCCCATGATCGGGCCCGCGCAGGGATGCGTGGGCCCGATCAAATTATCGCCCCATGCACCTGCTCGACTTGCCCGCTCGGAAGGAGGGACAACCATGCGCTTAGCACTCGCGGCAATCGCCATCGCTCTCGCCGGCTGCAGCGGGGGCGACAGCTCGCGCGGCGTCGCCAGGAATCTGACCATCGGCACCGAGCAATGCTCGAAATTCAAATGGGGCACGCCGGAGATGGCCGCCTGCCTCGACCGCGCCGCGGAACAGCAATCGGCGACGATCGCCAGCCCGAAGGATGCGGACAGCAGCTGATCTCGAGGCGTTTTCGATTTTGTTCCATGCGCTGGCGGTCATCCCGCACCCGCTAAGATTGCTTGTGCGATGCAGCAATAGTTCATATCCAATCCGTGCCTGAAGCAACCTCCCACGTTTCGAAAGGAGCGATCCATGCTGGAACGGCACGATTGTGAGTGCGTGCTCGAGACCGAGCACGACCACGAGGAGAACCACGAAGCGCAGCAGCAGGACGCCACTGAGGCGTTCTCTCCGCGCGATCACCAGGCAGGCTTCTGGAGCTAGCCCGTCAAGGCAAGGCGGAGGGCGTGAAGCCCTCCGCCGGCCAGTTTCTCCCCACCTTCTACGGCTGCGCCGCCCCGGCGCCCGAGCGACAGCTGAGCCCGGCGCTGCTTCATCTCGCCCGGCCCATGCCCCCCGCGGCAGCACGAGCCGCGCAGCTCTGTAAAGAGCGCCGAAGCCCCATGATGGATTCCGCCGCTCCGCTTTGCCGCGGCTCAAGGGCGGCCTTGCGTCCATCCGGCATCGTCGGAATCCGATAGCCGGCCAAAAATCTGCTCAGCACCGCTGCCAACACCCTGCAGGACAGTTGCAAGACCTGGCCCAACTGGGCTTCTCTTGTGCGTTCGACGATTGCGCTTCCGCTGCTCCAGCCTTCAGGGATGCCGATGCCTGCTGCGTTTTCCTTCGAGGCCCTGAAGGCTGCGGTCGCAGCCGGGGAGATCGACACCGTGATCGTCGCCATGGTCGACATGGCCGGGCAGTTGATCGGCAAGCGCTTCCACGCCGAGCATTTCGTCGCCACCGCCCATGACGAGACTCATGCCTGCAACTATCTGCTGGCCAATGACATCGACATGGAGCCCGTCCCCGGCTACGCCGCCGCCAACTGGTCGAAAGGCTATGGCGACTTCGTCCTGAAGCCGGACATGGCGACGCTCAGGCGCATCGCCTGGCTGCCCGGCACAGCACTGGTCATCGCGGATGTCCTCGACCATCACAGCCATGAGGACGTACCGCATGCGCCGCGCGGGATGCTGAAGAAGCAGCTCGCTCGTCTGAATGCCATGGGCATGACGGCCTATTTCGCCACCGAGCTCGAATTCTATTTGTTCGACGAGAGCTATGAGGCGATCCACGCCAAGGGCTATCGCGAACCGAAGACGGCCGGCTACTACATCGAGGACTACCACATCTTCCAGACCACCAAGGAAGAACCGGTGATGCGGGCGATCCGCAACGGGCTGCACGAGAGCGGCATCCCGGTCGAGAACTCCAAGGGCGAATGGGGGCCAGGCCAGGCCGAGATCAATGTCCGCTATGCCGACGCGCTCGACATGGCCGATCGGCATGTGCTGATCAAGAACGGCATCAAGGAGATCGCCCACGCCCAGGGCAAGGCCGTCACCTTCATGTCGAAATGGCGCTATGACCTCGCCGGCTCCTCCAGCCATGTCCACGCCTCGCTCTGGGATGCGAAGGGCGTCAAGTCGCTCTTCGCCGACCCGAGTGGCGAGCGCGGCATGTCGGAGCTGATGCGGCACTATGTGGCAGGCCAACTCGCCCATGCCCGCGAGATCACCTATTTCCTCGCGCCCTACATCAACTCCTACAAGCGCTTCCAGCAGGTCGGTACCTTCGCGCCGACGCGCGCCGTCTGGAGCGACGACAACCGCACTGCCGGCTTCCGTCTCTGCGGCGCCGGCACCAAGGCCATCCGGATCGAGTGCCGGATCGGCGGCTCCGACCTCAACCCGTACCTCGCCTTTGCGGCACTGATCGCCGCCGGCCTCTCCGGCATCGAGCAGAAGCTGGAACTGGAGCCGGCCTTCGTCGGCGACGCCTATGGCGGGGCGGAACTGCGCCAGATCCCCAATACGCTGCGCGAGGCGACAGAAACCCTCGACGGCTCCGCGATGCTGCGGGCCGCTCTCGGCGATGCCGTGGTCGACCATTACGTCCACACCGCGCGCTGGGAGCAGCTCGAATACGACCGCCGCATCACCGACTGGGAACTGAAGCGCGGCTTCGAACGGTATTGAGACGGATAGCCCGACAATGACTGACGTATTGCGCTGTGTGTCGCCCGTGGACGGGCGCATCTATGCCGAGAGACCCGTCGCCAGCGACGCAGCGATCGCCGCTGCGCTGGGTGCCGCCCGCGACGCCCAACGCGACTGGCGCCGGCTTGATATCGCCCGCCGCGCCGCGTTCTGTTCCGCCTTCGTCGACGCGATGCTGGCGATGAAGGAGGAGATCGTCCCCGAGCTCGCCTGGCAGATGGGCCGGCCGATCCGCTACGGCGCCGGCGAGCTGCGCGGCCTCGAGGAGCGCGCCCGCCATATGATCGGGCTCGCCGAGAGCGCGCTCGCGCCCGTGCGGCCCGAGCCCAAGGACAAGTTCGAGCGCTGGATCGCGCGCGAGCCGCTCGGCCTGGTCCTGGTCGTCGCGCCCTGGAACTATCCTTATCTTACCGCGGTCAACACGGTCGTGCCGGCGCTGATGGCAGGCAATGCCGTCATCCTGAAGCATGCCGCCCAGACGCTGCTGGTCGGCGAGCGCTTCCAGAAGGCGGCCGATGCCGCCGGGCTCCCGGCCGGGCTGTTCCGGAATCTCGCGCTCAGCCATGCCCAGACAGCCCGGATCATCGCAGGCCGCGGCGTCGACCAGGTTAACTTCACCGGCTCGGTCGCGGGCGGCAAGGCGATGGAGGCGGCGGCGAGCGGCACCTTCATCGGCCTCGGGCTCGAGCTCGGCGGCAAGGACCCGGCCTATGTCCGGGCCGATGCCGATCTTACCCAGGCGGTCGAGAACCTGGTCGACGGGGCCTTCTTCAACTCCGGCCAGTCCTGCTGCGGCATCGAGCGCATCTATGTCCATCGCGAGCTCTATCCCAAGTTCGTCGAGGGCTTCGTCGACCTGACCAAGAGCTATGTGCTGGGCGATCCGCTCAATGATGCGACGACGCTGGGCCCGATGGTGAAGGCGGAGGCCGCCACCTTCGCCCGCGGCCAGGTCGCGGAGGCCGTGCGCGCCGGCGCCAAGGCGCTGATCGATCCCGGCCTGTTCCCACGCGACCGCGACAGCACGCCCTATATGGCGCCGCAGGTCGTGGTCGACGTGAACCACCAGATGGGCCTGATGCGCGAGGAGAGCTTTGCGCCGACCGTCGGCATCATGCCGGTCGCTGACGATGCGGAAGCGCTCGCGCTGATGAACGACAGTCCCTATGGGCTGACCGCCTCGCTCTGGACTGAAGATGCGGATGCCGCAGCGCGCCTCGGCGCCGAGATCGAGACCGGCACGGTCTTCATGAACCGCTGCGACTATCTCGATCCGGCCCTGGCCTGGACCGGCGTCAAGGGCACCGGCCGTGGCGCCACGCTGTCTCGCCTCGGCTACGAGACGCTGACGCGCCCGAAATCCTTCCACCTCCGCACCGCATTCTGAACGAGGCGACCCGTGACGCTGAAGGCCAACTGGAACTACCCGACCGCAGTCCGCTTCGGGCCGGGACGCATCGCCGAGCTCGCCCAGGCCTGCCGTGCCGCCGGCATCGAACGCCCGCTGCTCGTCACCGATTCCGGCCTCTCCGGCCTGCCGATGATCAAGGATGCCGTCGCGCAACTTAGCGCTGACGGGCTCAAGGTCACGCTGTTCGACCGTGTCCAGGCCAATCCGGTCGCGGCGAATGTCGAGGATGGCCTGAAGGTCCTGCGGGACAGCGGCAGCGACGGCGTCATCGCCTTCGGCGGCGGCTCGGCGCTCGATTGCGGCAAGGTCGTCGCCTTCATGGCCGGGCAGAGCCGGCCGATGTGGGATTTCGAGGATATTGGCGACTGGTGGACGCGCGCCGACCCCAGCGGCATCGCCCCGATCATCGCCGTCCCGACGACGGCTGGCACCGGCTCCGAGGTCGGCCGCGCCGGCGTCATCACCGACGAGACGACGCAGACCAAGAAGGTGATCTTCCACCCGAAGATGATGCCGCAGATCGTGATCTGCGACCCCGAGCTGACGGTGGGCCTGCCGGCGAAGGTCACGGTCGGCGCCGGCATGGACGCGCTGGCCCATTGCCTCGAAGCCTATTGCGCGCCGGGCTTCCACCCGCTCGCCGACGGCATCGCGGTCGAGGGCATCCGGCTCTGCAAGGTCTTCCTGCCGCGTGCCGTCGCCGATGGCGCCGATATCGAGGCGCGAGCCCAGATGATGGCCGCCGCCGCCATGGGCGCGACCGCCTTCCAGAAGGGGCTCGGCGCGATCCACGCGCTGTCGCATCCGATCGGTTCGGTCCACCACACCCATCACGGCATGACCAACGCCGTGTTCATGCCCTATGTCCTTAATTTCAACCGCCCGGCGATCGAGGAGAAGATCGCGCGCCTTGCCGCCTATCTCGGCCTGGAGCCAAGCTTCGGGGCCTTCTACGACTGGATCATTGCCTTGCGCCGCGAGCTCGACGTGCCCGAGACGCTCAAGGCCTTCGGCGTCACCGCGATCGATTATGGCAGGCTCGCCAAGATGGCGATCGTCGACCCGACCGCCGGCGGCAATCCTGTTCCGCTCACCGAAGCGGCGGCCGACGCGCTGTTCAGAGAGGCGACCGGCTGATCCCAAGCGGACGGGCGCGCATGGGCTCGACCATATGCGCCCGCCGCATCCTCAGCGGATGTCCTTCGCCGTCAGCCTCGGCCAGTTGCCGTCGGCCCGGGCGATGTAGGTCTTCGTCCGGCGCGCCCAGGTCTCGCGCACGCCGAGATCGTAGTTGAGATAGAGCCTGCCATCGACGATCGACCAGGCCTCCGGCTCGATCTTGACGAGATAGCCGCGCGAGGTGCCGTAGGCGCAGAAGCCGCCATAGGCCGGCAGATAGCGCTCCGGCTCGGCCTCGAACAGCGCCTTGTGCTCGGCCTTGGCGAAGCGCCAGACGGCGCCGCCGTGGCGGACCGAGAATTCCGGCTTGCCGAGCCGTGGCCCGCCATCGCGGAAATAGGCGACCGGGTCGTAGCCGCGGATCGCGACGCCGTCCGAGGAACCGAGCGTGTTGACCGGGCGCGGCGTGTCCGCTTGCGCCGCAGCCCTGGCGATGCCCGCGGTGGCGAGCGCGGCGGCTGCGAGATGGATGAAAGCGCGTCTGTCGAACATGGCACCGTCTCCTGCTCAGGACCGGCGCGCTTCGAGCGCCTCGAAGACATAGGCCGCGAGGTATCCGTAGATCGCGTGGCCGACGAGGCTCATCAGAGACAGGCGCGGCACGTCGTTGAGCAGGAAATGCTGCCCGGCCAGAGGCGCGAAGAAGGCGAGCGCGACGAAATAGGTGATCACGCCCCAGATCCAGCCATCGGCTGGCATGCCGAAACTCTTCACCCAACGGGTCAGCAGCCAATAGCCGAGCGGATAGAACAGGAAGCCGGTGACGAAGTGCAGCAGCTTGGCGGTCGGCGTCGACAACGTCAGGCCGAGCTGATGCGCGAACAGCGACTTCACCAGTTCCGGCGGCTCCAGCGGATATTCGGCGAACCAGGCGGTCGGGACGGCGGAGAACAACTCCCAGAAGCCGAGGCCGGCAAAGCCGCCGATGGCGAGGTTGAGCACGGTGCGGCTGGAGGGCAGCGCGAAGCCCCGGGTCATGGTCGCGGTGGTCATGAGCGTGTCCTTTCCGTGGGATCAGTGGGCGATGGCGAGCGGGGTCGAGGCGACGGCAAGCGCGGCGACGAGGCCGCTCGCCGTCTTTCCAAGCCGCCCGAGTGTTTCCAGCCGGCGGCTGGCAAAGCGATTGTGACCTTTGCGTCGCGCCAGGCGCTCGAGCAGCACGACTGCGGCGCGATCATGCTCGCCCGATCGGATCAGGCTCTCGGCATAGGCCTGCTCGAACAGGTCGCGCTGGGCATGGCTGCCGCCGACGGCGAGCAGGCCGTCGCGGGCGGCGCCGAGCAGGCGAGCCGCCTCACGATAGTCGCGCTCGTGGAAGGCGATCAGCCCGAAAGCGGCCAGTGCGCCATTGCGGGCCGCATCGCGCCGTTCGCCGCTGGGATGGGCCTTCGCATCCGCGAGCAGGCCGCGGGCGATCGCATCGGCCTCTGCGGCATGGCCGGCGCCGAGCAGCGACAGCGCATAGTGCAAGTCGGCGAAGACGAGACAGCCGTCATGGACGCGGCCTTCCGCCCTGGCGGCGAGTTCCTCCCAACGCTGACCGACATCGATACCGGCGAATTCGAGCCGCGCCAGCAGCGAGGCGCCATTGGCGATGTCGCGATAGTCGTCGGTCGATTCGGCCCGGATCTCCTCGTCATAGAGTCGCAGCACCTCGCCGGTCTCGCCACGCTCCAGCCGGAACAGAGCGAGATGCCAAAAAATGTGGAAGCGCAGATTGTTGGCGTGGGCGATGTTGCGGCCATCGCCGAGCCAGGCGATGCCTTCGTCGGCGCGGCCGGTCATCTCCAGCACATGGGCGACGGCATGGCGGCCCCAGGCATCGCGCGGACTCAAACTCACGGCGTGGCGCCCGGCCCGCTCGGCCTCGCCATAGAAGCCGCGTTCCTCAAGCGCGAAGGCATGGCAGCCATGGACATAGCCAGCGAGCGGATGGCTTTCGCCGAAACCTGGCGCGACGCGACGCAAGGTCGAGAGCATCTCGACCTGGTCGCCGAGCATGAAGCGGATGCCGTGCGAGAGCTTGACCGCCAGCACGTCGAAGGGATGGGCGAGGAGGATCGCCTCCAGTCGCTCAGCCGCCCGGCGCGGAGCGTCGCCAAGCCAGAGCGCCAGCGCCTCGACCACCATCGCCTCGCGCCGCGTGATCGGCCGCAGGCGCACCGCCGCGCGGGCCCTGGCGAGGCAATCGCGGGCCGGGCCGAGCAATTCGGCGCGCGCCAGCGAGAGCAGCATCAGCCCCTTCGCGGCATGGGCCAGGGCGAAATCCGGATCGGCGGAAAGCGTGCGGGCGAGGTAGTCAGGCGTCGCAGCGGCATGGGCGAGCAGCGCTTCGAGCGTATCGTTCCAGGCGAGCCGAGCGGCATCGTTCGCGACGGTGATGCGATCGCCCGAGAGATCGTGATGCAAGGCGTAAGACATGGGCTGCTCCGTTGCCGCGCCGCGAGGGGCGCTCTTCAGGGAGTTCGCAGCAGATCGATCAAGCGGCGTTCAACTCGCTTCACGGACCCGTGTAGGCAATGCGCGGCCCGCAGCCGGTTCAAGCGGCCGCTCCGCCACGAGCTTCGGCTTCGGACCAGACCAGGGCGCGCTCTTGAACCAGCCGACCGCAATCGCAGCGGCAAGGATCAGCGCGAAGCCGATGAGGTTGAGCAACGCCACCACCGGCTCGCTGCGCCCGGCCATGTCGGCGACCACGCCCAGCAGCCGCGCCAGCACGACGCTGGCGAGGAAGGCCGCGAGCGATTGCCGACCGATCAGGATGAGGAGATGGCCCGCGCCCTGGTCGAGCCGGTCGCGCCATGGCTCGATCAGGCTGAGCACGAGATAGGCGAGCGCGAGGAAGTGCAGCACGCGCAGGATATGCAGGTCGGTCTTCTCGCTGGCGGGGATGACGAGATCGCGGGCCACCTGCGCCAGCGGCCAGTGCTCGAGGATGCCCCAGAAGGACAGCGGCACCGAGAGCAGGACGAAGAGCGCTGCCGCGAGCATCAGCCGGCGGTCACCGAGCCGGGGCACAGGCAGCCAGTTCATGCCGATGAAGAAGCCGATGAAGAAGATCAGCTGCCAGGCGAAGGGATTGAGGAACCAGCCGGCATCGTTCCAGGGGTTGCCGGGCAGATTGAGCCCCCGCCCCCAGACCGCGACGTAGAGTCCGATCGCGATCAGGAAGGGCAATGCGGCGTGCAGGCGCCGCGCCAGCATCATCACCGGCACCAGCGCCAGGATGACGAGGTACATCGGCAGGATGTCGAGATAGTCCGGCTGCCAGGTGAGCGTGGCGAGCCCAAGCAACGCGCGTTCCGGATCGGCGAGCAGCGGCGGAAATTGCTGCGCGAGGACGGAAAGGCCGAAGCTCCGATCCAGCAGCGCGGCGAGTGCGATCAGCGCGAGCACGAGGCCGATCTGTGCCCAGTAGACCTGCCAGATCCGGTAGGCGATGCGGGCCGTGCCCAGCCAGAGCCCACGCCGGGTGAAGACTCCGCCGAAGGCGAGCGCGCTGGCGAGGCCCGAGCAGAAGACGAAAAGCTCGGCGCCCGAGGAAAAGCCGAAGCGCGCCGGGATCCAGGCGTTCCAGCTGTTCGCGGGCAGATGCGCGACGAAGATGATCAGCATGGTCAGGCCGCGGAAGAGATCGAGCCGTTCGTCGCGGGAGCGCTTGCCCGGCACGGTAGGGAGCCCAGCCATCAGAACGCCCCCTCATAGCTGGAAGCGTCGATGCGGCAGGCCAGCAGCGTGAAGCCGTCGCGTCGGAAGGCGGCCTCGGCTTCACGCGCGAGGGTCTCACGATCATCGATCGTCACGCCGCGCCCGCCCATTGCCCGGGCAACGGCGGCGAAATCGGTCTCGCCGATGTCGACGCCGTTGCGGGCCAGGCTGAGCTGGCGCTGCTTCAACGCGATCAGCCCGAGCGCCCGGTCGACGAGCACGACGACGATCACGGGCAGGCGCAGATCACGCAAGGTCGCCAGCTCGCCGAGCACCATCTCGAGCCCTGCATCGCCGACGAAGCAGAGCGTCGGCCGGCCGGAGCCGAGCGCGGCGCCCGTCGCCAGCGGCAGGGCGCAGCCCATGGTGCAGAGCCCGCTCGACTGCAGCAGGCGACGCGGGCCATCGCAGTTCCAGATCTGGCTGAGCAGGATGCGATGGGCGCCGGAATCGGCGGTGGCAACGGTGCCCGCCGGAGCGATCTCGCGCAGGGTTTCGAAGACCGCATGCGGCCCCCATTCGCGCGGGGCGGCGAAGGCGGCGCGGAAGGCGCGGCGGATCGTGGTGGGCTCGCCGCCCGGCCAAGCGGCTTTCGCCGGAAGGCCTTCCGCCAGCCGCGCCAGGATCGTGCCGACATCGCCCTCCAGCAGCAGGCTGCACTCGTGCATGCCGTGCTGGACCGGCTCGGCAACGATATCGATGACAGGTTTGCCGGCCGGCCAGG
Organism: Allobosea sp.; assembly: GCA_024231975.1. Classification (GTDB taxonomy): domain Bacteria; phylum Pseudomonadota; class Alphaproteobacteria; order Rhizobiales; family Beijerinckiaceae; genus Allobosea. The sequence goes on along the minus strand of JAAEQB010000109.1, from coordinate 15,049 downwards.
GCTGGCGCCAGCCCTGGCGCATCTCGATCGGATCGTAGCCGGCGAGCACGATCAGGTCGGCGGCCTCGATCAGGGGACGTACGATCGCATCGGCCTTCGGCGACAGGCCGACGGCGCCGATGACGCGCGGATCGTCCTCCGGCACCAGCCCCTTGGCCTTGTAGGTGGTGAGCAGCGGTGCACTGGTCGTGGCCAGGAAGCGATCGAGCGCGGCCCCGCCCTCCTGCTCGGCGAGATCAAGCCCGGCGATGACCAGAGGCCGCTGCGCCGCGGCGATCAGCGCCTGCGCCGGCCGCAAATCGGCGGGGACAGAGGGGGCGGCCGACGTCAGCGCAGGTGCCGCACGCCGGATCGCGCGGGCCTCGGCAATCGAGATCGGCAGGTCGATATGGACCGGCCCGGGCCGGCCGCGCCGGGCGATGGCCACCGCCTTGGCCACCACGAGGTCCTCTGTGCCGGGGGCGACGCGGAAGCTCGCCTTGACCAGCGGGCGCAGCACAGCCTGATGGTCGAAGACCTGATGCGTGTAGCTCTCGGCCAAAGCCTGATCGACGCAGCCCGTCACGAAGATCAGCGGCACGCGGTCCTGCTGCGCATTGGCGACGACATTGACCGCATTGGCGACGCCAGGCCCAAGCGTCGCGACCAGCACGGGCAGCGCTCCGGTCGCATGCCAGAGCCCTTCGGCCATGAAGCCCGCGGCGTTCTCGTGCCGGGCGAGCTCGAAACGGATGCCGGCGCGCCCGAGCGCGTCAACCAACGCCAGCACCTCGCCGCCGGGGATGCCGAAGGCATGGGTGGCGCCCGCAGTCGCCAGTTGGGCAGCGAGGAGATCGGCACCGGTGACGGGCTGATCGAGGCCGGAGCCAGCCGGCTCCGCCGCTATCCGTTCATGGCGCATCGTCTCTCTCCGCTCCACCGCCGCGGCGGCCATGCAGGAGAGATCGCGCGGAAGACCGGTCTGGTTACACGATCACGGAGACGTGAGCGGGCGATGTGCTGTGGAGAGAGGTTCGCCTGCCGGCATCATCAGCCGCCAGGCGCGCTCGACCCAGGCGGGATCGGCCCTGTGATCGCCGGCGTGCAGGCAGAGCTCCAGCCTCGCCTCGCCGCCGCAGCCGGAGGCGAGGCGACAGGTGAGTTCCTGTACTCCGGAAGGGCTGCGAGCGGTTTCGGCCCAGGGGGCCGTGCAGCCGCCCGGCGCAAGGATCGCGAAGCTCCTGAAGACGTCGCCCTGCCGCGCTCCGGAGCGCAATGTGCGGCCGTTGAGCGGCACCGTCGTATCGCTCGTGCCGTGGACATGGATCAGCGGCGGGCGCGGAGCGTCGCAGCGCTCCGGCAGGGGCTCCCAGAAAGCACCGGCGATCGGCGCGAAGGCGGCGAAGCGCGCCGGCATCCGGCAGGCGAGATACCAGACCATCGAGCCGCCCTGCGAAAAGCCGCTCGCCAGGATGCGGCCGGGATTGATCGGAAAACGCTGGGCGGCATCGTCCAGCACCTGCCCGACGAAGGTGAACTCGTCGCGACGCTGCGCGGGCGAGCCGGGATAGGACCAGCTGTGCCCTGCTCCGTCGGGCGCGATCAGCGCGACGCCCAGGCGCAGTGCGACGGCTAGCAGGCCTGGATCGGCAATCGTCTCCTCGGCAGAGCCCTGATAGCCGTGGAAATACATGATCGCCCCGACCGGCCGCTCCGTGCTGGCTTGCGGCGGCAGGACGATGCGATAGCTGCCGCTCGCCACGATGCAGCCGCCGTCCGCTGGGCAAGCTCCTCCGGGCTGCGTCGGACCACGCTCCTGAGCGCTCACCGAAACGACTGTGATGAAGCCGGCCAGCGCGCCTGCGAGCCATCGTCTCATGGCCATCCGCGTCTCCCGGAGAGCAAGGGCTCGTGCACCCTCGCGCGAGCGTAGCGGACGAGTGCTAGCGCTTCACCGGCCCCTCGCAGGCTTGTGAGCCCGCCCCTGCCATGCGACGGACACGCGCAGTGTCCTCGTGCGGGAAGCGCAAGACGTGTCGCTGCAAGAGCTCGAAACCAGGCTCCGACCGATCTTCCTCGCCGCCCTTGCCGGCGATGCCGCGGCCTATCGCCTGTTCCTGGACACCATCAGCGTGCGGCTGCGCGGCTATCTCAGGCAGATGCTGGCGCGCGCCGGCCGAAGCGAGACGAGCGAGGCCGAGGACGTGCTGCAGGAAACCCTGCTGGCGCTGCATCTGTCGCGCCACACCTATGATGCGGCGAGCCCGGTGACCGCCTGGGCGCATGCGATCGCGCGCTACAAGCTCGTCGATCACCTGCGCCGCTCCGGCCGCCATGTCGCCAATCTGCCGCTCGACGACGAAGCCTATCAGCTCGCCGCGCCGGCCGATGGTGCGGCCTCAGAGGCAAGGCTCGATCTGGAGCGCGCCATGGCGGCCCTGCCGGAGCGCACGCGCGCCCTGATCGACAAGGTCAAGCTCCAGGGCGCCAGCGTGGCCGAAGCCGCAGGCGCAGCGGGCATGACCGAGACGGCCGCCAAGGTCGCGATCCATCGCGGCCTGCAGGCCATGGCCAAATTCCTCTCCCGGCGCGGAGAGCGGCCGGGATGAGCGACGCCGAGCTGCGTAACCTTTCGACGATCCCGAACGAATTCCCTGCCGAATGGACCAGAGAACCATGCAGACCGATGAGCTGATCGCGGTGATGACCGCGGGCCACCGCCCGGTGGATACCGGCTGGCTGCGCCGGGCCACCTGGCTCTGCGCGCTGGCGGCGCTGGCGCTCACCGCCCTGCTTGTCCTGATCGTGCTGGGTGCTCGCCCGGATCTTGCCGGCGCCTGGTCGACGCCTCCCGTGATCGCCAAGGCGCTGCTCGGCGCCAGCGTCGCCGGCATCGCGCTCGTGCTGTTCCAGCGCAGCCTGCGTCCGGGCTTGAAGCCGGCCCGCAAGCTGCCGCTGGTCGCTGTCCCGGTCGCGTTGGTTGCGGCCTGGGCGCTGGCAACGCTCGTCCAGGCGCCTGCCGAGCAGTGGAGTGCGTTGATCTTCGGCCGCTACTGGCGCGCCTGCCTCGTCGCGGTGCCGCTCTACGCGCTGGTCCCGCTCGTCGTCCTCTATGGACTGGCGCGCCGTGGCGCACCGGTCGACAGCAGGCTGACGGGGGCCTGCGCCGGCCTCGCTTCGGCCGGGCTTGCGACCCTCGCCTACAGCCTGCACTGCCCGGATGACACCGCGCCGTTCCTGGCGACCTGGTACACGATCGCGATCGCGGCAGTCACCGGGATCGGCGCGTTGATCTTCCCACGATTCTTGCGCTGGTAGAGGAAGCGTTCGGCCGCATGAGGGCATCCAGCTGGATCGATGGCAGGCGGCCGCCCTGCAACAAGGATGCGGATTCTGCTTGGAGAGTTGGGCAAAATGGCGCGCAGCCTTGGATCGAATATTGCTGGCGCGCGACATTCCGGTGCCACCAGGTCAACGCCTTGGCGGCCGCCATCGCTAAGGCGATCGGTAACCATTCGATGCGCGGAACCGGCATCACGACCTATCTGAAGAACGGCGGAACGCTGGAGAAGGCTCGCCATATGGCCAACCATGCCTCGACCCGCACCACTCAGCTCTACGATCGCCGGCCGGACGATGTCACGCTTGAAGAGGTAGAGCTGGTGCGGATCTGAGGAGAGAGGCTAGGCTTTTCCCAGCCGATGCGCGCTAGCTTCATTAGGTCCACCGCCAACGTCGCCCCCTCACCTGGGATTGGTACGCTGTAGCGGACGTAAAACGCTTCCACGGTGGGCGAGAGGGCATGTACTGACCAGCCGTGGGCAACTTCGCCGGCGGCTCGGCTGGCCTGCAGCACGGCATCCGGCAACAGCATTCCGCCTCGCTCGGAGCCTTGACAGGCTGTTGCAACGGCCAATCTGACCCTCGGCATGTTGCGGCGCATGCTGCCCGGTACGTCCTCCGCGATGCTGCTGCCCATGGCGAGAGCGACAACCTGGCGTGAGCCTGAAGGGCAGACGACATATCTGCATGAAGGTAGCTTCAGTTGAGAAGCTCGATAGAGAATGTGAAAGCAAGTGCTCGCGCGATAGATTTTTTAATTGAAGACGATGAAAGCAATGCATTGCTCGCTTCTTTCCACAGCTTCGGCGGGTAACAATGCAGCGCCAATCCTTCAATCTCCTAGGCCGATCGCTTCGCGCCGGAGTCGTTCAGCCGGCATGAAGTTGTTGCTGGAGGATTTCGGCACGGGCTATGCGGCGCTGGCCCTGGTCACGGAAGGGATCGAGGCCGAACAACAGCGACAGATTCTGATCGAGGTGGCATCAAGTTCGGCCAAGGCTTCCTGTGCTCTCCCGCGAGGCCGCTCGAAGTATTCAAACAATCCTCCTGATTTCGCGTGACGGGCGAAATCGTCACAAGCAACACGCGCGACGCAGTACACATTTCAATCCAACGGCATTGACAAATAGATTTCGTATATAACTAATTATTGAGTATATCTTTCGGAATAAAATTGTAAGCGGTATTATTATCTATCTATTATTTGCAACTATACTAATATTACGGCGTTGAAAATTCAGAAATGTTGATAATTATAGACTGGGCGCGAACAATTACTCTGCTCGAGTGAAGCTGTTGACGTTATTTATGCAACTAAAAATCAACTGCAATACCAATGTCTATTTTGGCAAGAGAATTACCCAGTCTTCCAGTACGAGGGCGCGGGGATTTAAGCAAAAATGCGGCATAAGAGCCGAGAAATCTAGGGAATTCGCCTCCCGCAGCCGTTACGCCAGGCGTACATCCGATCGACCCCGGATAAATCGACAGAAATAGGCCGCTTTCATCACCAAGATCAACGATTCGGTAACCCGCGCACCACAGGTTGCCGCGAAATAGTACTCCAGAATTCAGGCTGATACGAAGGAGTTAGTTAGCCAATGAATTTCTTTTCTCCGGTACGCGTGGATGCTCGAAGGACCAAGCGGGGCGGAATTCTAACGGCCTTTGCGCGTGACCGGAACGGCGCGACCGCGATCGAATTCGGCATGATTGCATTGCCTTTTCTGGCGCTCATCGGAGGTGTTTTCGATCTTGGTATGACCATGTGGGCACGGGCATCGTTGCAAGACGCTGTGACCTCGGCCTCCCGCCAAATCTATACAGGCAGTTTTCAGCAGAGCAACGCCGGAACATCTGATTCAGCTGCTCTCTTGGCCAATTTCCATACCGAACTTTGTAAACAAACTGGAATTACCGCCGTCTCCCTGTTCAATTGCAGCGACGTTAAGATTAGCGTTCGTCAAGTAGGAAGTATGCGCGGCGCAAAATTGAATCAAGCTTCAAGCTCTGCGGGCGGATGGAACCAAAATTTCTCAGGATATACGTCTGGATCCCCGGGAAACATCATGGTGATTCAGGCCGCGATCGAATTCCCGATACTATTCAATTTGCTCGGGGCTGATCAGGTCTCAAACGGCTTCCGCATCATTCAAGGCACCGCGGTCCTGAAGGTAGAGCCGTATGGGGGCAAATCCTCATGAGGCTCTGCATTCAACGGCCAAGAGAGGCACGCGCCTTTCTATCTCGGCAGGAGGGCGTGGCGGCGGTCGAGTTCGCCATGGTGCTGCCCTTTCTCGTGATACTTTATTTCGGACTGTTCGAGTTGACGCAGGCAATCGATTTTTCCCGGAAAACAACGTTATTTGCACGGTCCGTTGCGGACCTCACAGGGCAGGCTCCCGGCAAACCGGTCGGCACCCTCAGCGCTCAAGACATGAGCGACATCTTCGCCGGCGCGACCGCTATCTTCAGCCCCTTCGATGCGAACGATATCCAGGTTGTTGTCAACGCACTCGGCGTTAATCTCATCGATGGCAGCTTGGTTGGTCGAGTCTGCTCAAGCTACGCGCACAACGCGTCGCCTCGCCCGCCCTTGCAAGTTGCAGGCACGAACGGTCTGCCGGATATTCCGGCAACCCAAAATTTTGATGGCGGCCGCTATCTGCTGGTTGAGGTCAAGGCTGCGTACGCGCCCCTCATTGGCAGCAGGCTGTACACATTCATCTTCGGCAGGCCCGGGCTCACGGTGACGCGTCAGACCCCTTGGGCGGCGCGGAATGGTGAAGTCGCCTTGCCACCCAAATTGAGCCCTTGCCCGAAAACCTGAGCGCTCGTGAGAAGATTATCGATGATGAAAAGCCGTCCCGTAACGTTCTCAACTCTTCGTGCGGTGCTTGAGTTTCGGCACGCAAACTCAGGGGGGGTTGCAATAATTTTTGCGCTTCTGTCACTGCCGCTTCTTTTCATGGCCGGCGCGGCCATCGACTATATGCGTTATAGCGCAGCTAAGGCGCAGCTCGACGCGAATCTGGACGGAGCTATTCTTTCGATCGTGAGCCAGAAGAGCAATGACATTACGAAAGATCAGCGAAGCCGCCTCGAAAAAGCCTTTAGGGACGAAGCAAAGAAATTGCCTGATGTTTCTATTATTGAATTTACTTCAGAGATAAATAAGACCAAGGAATCCAGCATCCTAAAGGCAAGCTATCGCGCAAATGTAGAAACAACTATTGCAAAGATGATGAACATTGCGTCCCTGCCCGCCAAAGGCACCGCATCCGCCGAGCGTGGCCTTTCAAAATATATCGATTTCTATTTACTTCTTGATAACTCACCCTCAATGGGCCTCGCGGCAACGCCTAACGATGTCGCCAAATTGCAAAGCCTTACCCCGCGGAAATGCGCTTTTGCTTGCCACGAGTTCAAATACGACAAAAGTGGTAGGGTTATCGGCGATGATCCGAACAGTTACTATGCGATTGCAATGAGAAATAATGTCAAGCTTCGCATTCACGTCTTACGCGATGCTGTGATGAATCTGGTTGAGAGCGCCAAGAGTGCAATGGAGCTTCGCGATCAATACCGCATGGAAATCTGGACCTTCAGCCAGAATCCGACGCTCCTATCGCAGCTGACCGCCAACCTCGACCGAGTGAAGGCAGAGGCTGTAAAAATCGATATGGTTCCTGCTCTCAACCCGCAAACAGATAACCAGACGTCCTATGAAAGGGCGCTACCCAAGATGACGAGCGTAATCCCAGCCAGCTCGGATGGAAACACATCGACAACACCGGTCCGATTCCTCTTCTTCGTAACCGATGGCGTTCAGGACGCGCCTGTCGACGGCTCGGTCAGCAATCCCGGCGATGGTTTCATGATCACTGCGAACCGCTTCATCAGCCCGATCAACCCCGCCTTGTGTCGCGCGATGAAGGACAGAGGCATCAGTATCGGCATCATCTATACAACTTATCTCCCGCTCTATGCGGAGCCCTTCTATAATAAATTTGTTAAACCATTTGAAACTAGGATTCCAAAAACGCTGGAAAGCTGCGCCTCCCCAGGCCTGTTCTTCGCCGTGGCGACGGGTGGCGATATCAATGCGGCGATGCAAGCGCTCTTTGCTACGGCAGTGAATCAGGTCCGCATGCGGTCCTAACGTTCAGAGTGGAATGCTGTGGATGCGCGCTGGGCCTCACTCCAAGGCTTCGGCGAACTTCCGCCGACGCCCACGGCTGGCCTCATGACGTCAAGATGCAACCTCGTCGTGACTGTTCGATCCGACGTCACTAGGGGCGATTGGAACGCGAGTTCATCAGCTTCTTCGGCCTCTCGCCTGATCGGGCCGAGTCGAAAAGATCTGCGGCGCCGCCAGCTCCACCGGACCTCGCTTGGCGCAAGCTATTCGCGGGATGCAGCCTGCGCCACTGGCCGAGCGCGAACCACCGGCTCGCGCAGATGGGTAATGAGCTCATCGATCGAGCGGGCTCGCCGAACCGATGTCGGCCATGCCCACTCGCCACCACCGAAATATTCCGCGGCGATAAAGGCATCGGCGGAGCCTAACTCGAAGGTAGCGAAATCGAGGCCGCTATCGCCGATCATGGTTACAGCGCCACGGGTCAAACCGGCGCGTCGCCAAGCTGACAGGATCTCATGCTTTCCGAACGGAGACATTAAAGGCGCGGGAACTACCCCGATGATGCGCCCTTTCTCCCAAGCGAACCGGTTCGCTGCGACGCAACTCTCGTCGACGCCAAGGCGTGCCGCCAATGGAACAACCCATTCGGCGAAGGCATTCGATATGACCATGATCAGATGACCATCAGCCTGAAGGCGCCGGATCTCGGCGGCAAGCGACGGATCGAAAGCCGGCCTCTCCGCAACGTAGTCAGCGATAATACCCGGAGACAGGCGAGATAGCACATCGGCGACGAGCGCGCGCTCGCCGATATCCGCCCTGCCTTCGATGAAGCGCGTACCGATTGCGGCCAACAGCGACATAGTGTCGGCGGCGTTCGGGTCTCCCGTCAGCGCGCGCTCAATCAGAGACAAGCAGCTCTCGCCAGGCTGCAGGGTTCGATCGAAGTCGAAGACATAGGTCTCAGCCATGACTGGCTTCCAGCATAGCCAGACGGCGGGCACGGAGCGCTCGCTTGTCAGCTCGAGTGCACTCTGTGGGCACGGCTCCGAGGTGTTCCGCCATCACGTGTTGGATCCGCTCGGCGAAGGCTACCGCACTTTCGCCCTCGCGCCGGCTCTGCGAATCCAGCAGAGCGAGCTCGACCGTGACATAGGGCAGCGCATAGAGCCAAAGAATGTTGGCGAGATGCGACGACATTAGCGGGTGCGGCCGCATCGCGAAAGCCGGCTTCACCGTGATGCAGAGAGGCACGACTGGCCGACCGAGGCCGAATGCGAACTTCTCGAATGCGAACAGTCCGGAACCATTGCCGATGGTTCCCTCTGGCGCGATGTAGAATGCTGGAGCGTTCACGTCCTTGCGCCATTTCGCGACCTTATGCGAAAAGGCACGCAGATCGTCCAGCACCAGGATCGAGCTACCGAAAGTCCGAGCCAAGAAGCCGAAGTAGTAGCTGTTGAAGGTCGACGCGTTCGACGCCGGATCAGCTGCGAGCAGCACCGCGTTCGGCATCGACCAGACGACGAGGCCATCGATCAAGCTGACATGATTGTAGGCCACGACCTTGCTGTGCGTCAGCCTTGCGATCTCCGCTCGGGGAAGCTCGTGCGAGACGATGAAGCCGCTCGACAACAATGAAAGGCGAAACAGCGAGGACTTGAGGCGTGTCGGCACGAACCAGGCCACTGCGGCGAGAATGCCCAGGGCGAGCAACCGCAGAACGAGCAGGACGGCGCCGACCGGTATATAGCAGGCTGCCAGCCAGGCACGCCCCCGCCAGCGCGAAAGATCGCAGAGAGACGCGACGTCGTATTCGCGCCGGGCGGAAAGAGCGCTCACGATGCCAGCGCCTGCATGGCGCGCGGCGGGGCACGCCGATCCATCACGATCAAAGGCATCGGCTCATGGCCGCGCCCCGAACGGTACCTGGCGCGGCTCAACTCGCAACGGATCAGGTTTCCCTCCGTCATCGCGGTCTCGGCAACAGGCTCGAAGCCGGCCTTGAGATTGATCCGCAGGGCGCTGCGATTACGGGGGTCGGTTGTCGTGTAGACGCGATCGAAGCCCAATTCGTCGAAGCCGAGCTCCAATGTTTGCATGAAGGAATCGAAGGCGATCCCGTGACGCCCCCAGCACCGTCGCGCTAACCGCCCGCCGAAATCGATACCATCGGGCTTCTGCGCGAAGCCGATATAGCCGATAAAGCCCTCGGTCTTGTGTTCGATTGCAAAGCGCGACCAACCGCGACAAGCAATCTCGTCCATGAACCAACGGACTTCGCGCTCGGCACTGGCACGGCCACGCGGCTTGCCGTTGCCGATCAATCGCATCACCTGCGGATCGGCGACGAGTTCGGCATAGGGATCAATATCGCTTTCGCACCAGCTTCTTATAGTCAACCGGCCTGTCATTCTGAATATCACAGGATATCTCCATAAGAACAGAACTCCTATAGAGAGTTATACAAGGATTAGTATGACGCTCGGATGGCAATTATGCTACACGGCTGGTTGTATTTATATTGATAATTAGACACCTTAAGTAAGGTAATAGCCGGTTTAGCGGCCGCCTACCAAATTAGGCGCTGCATCCAATTTGTCAGACTGTCATCATTTGGATTCGTTGCCATGAGCAGCCGCTGTTGCGCCGCCTCCCGGGGGGAGATTCCGAACTCACTTCTGAAACTACGCGAGAAGGCCTCATCGCTAGAGAAGCCGAACTGGCGGGCTAGCTTCTTGATCCCGCCTCTCGCCAGCGTCGATGCATTCAAGGAAAGGCGCGCTCGAGCTAGTCTGCGCCTACGGATATACTCCAGCACGCCACCCGTGGGGGCGAAGAGCCGATACAGTGCTGATCGCGACAGGCCGAAGGCGCTGCACAATGTTCTTGCGTCTAGGGTCGGATCGCCGATGCGCAGATCGATGAAGCGGCAGATCTTTGCCACCGTCGCGGTCATGGTTGCAGGGGCTTCCTGGTCGCGCATCAACGAAGGTGACAGGCAGGCCGCCAGAAGCTGAGCGCTCGCCTTGGCGACCGCTGGCGCCGACCGTGTATCCAGCGTCGGCACGGCTCGGTGCATGGCGCGCAAGTGATCGCCGGCGAGCTGGCCAAGCGGATCGCGCCCTGAGAGCACCGCCCCATGTGCCTGGTCCAACGCATTGCCATCAAGGTTGAGCAGGCTGCGCGGCAGGACGAGGCTGATCGCGCGCATGTCGCTGGCATGTGACCGTACGGGGCGTGACAAATCAAAGACTAGCACATCGCCAGGGCTCGCCTGCGCTTCGCGCTTGCCGAGGTCGAGCACGGTATGGCCGATCTCGTAGAGCTGAATCAGGAGGTGATCGACCCCGACGGCGCCGATCAGGCTTTCCGACCGCTCATAGCGCTGGGCCGTCGTCGCGACGTGCCCGACCAGTGCCATCCCCAAATGGTGACGGCTGAGCTCTGCATGAAATCCGCTATCGTCATTCGGCGCGAGCGACTGGACATCGAAAATCGGTGCGATGGTGTCGCGCCACTCATCGAACGACCGTTGTGGATGGGTGCTGCTTTCCCTCACGTCCTACCCCGCGCCAACACTGCGCACTCTAAAGCGCGGTGGCTGCATATACGTCCAAAGATCAAAGACATGTGTCAGCGAGATAGTTTCGATCGGCGGTTGACACATTGCGCCGGATGATTGGGACGCTACGCGGGCTGCTCCCAGGCTGCCGCTGCCGCAGTCCATGTTAGCGACGCTCGTCCCGGTTCACGCCCCGCACAAATGGATCGTACGAGCGTCCCTATGCCTTCGAAAGCCACGCGCCGCTTCACCCTCCTCGCTTCAACCGCGACGAGTTTGCTTTTCTACCTCGGGCCCCTGCCCGCGTTAGCATCGGATCTCTTTACGCTGCCAGATACTCTCGTTGGCCGCCGTGCCGGCATCCTGCCGGCACCTGCAACGACCGCATCGCTTCTAGCCGCGGAATACAATGCCAATCATGGCTTGGCGCAGATCAATGCCGCCGATGCCTATGCACTCGGGCTCAGCGGGAAAGGTGTGCTCGTTGCCGTCGTAGACAGTGGTATCGACCCCACCCATGCGGAATTTGCGGGTCGTATCTCGCCCTTCTCGCTCAATTTCGGGTTCGACCACGCGGATCGGGCCTATATACTCGATCAAGATAAGTACTCGCACGGTACTCATGTCGCGGGCACAATCGCCGCCGCCAGGGATGGCCTCGGCATGCACGGCGTCGCCTACAATGCCGAGATTCTGGCCTTGCGCGCGATCGTGCCGAGGGGCGGCGACGTGGCGTCCGCGATCAATTATGCGGCCGAAAGAGGTGCCAAGGTCCTGAATGGCAGCTACGGCCCATCCTACCCTGCTCCAATCCTGAAAGACGGAAGCCCCAATCCGGACTATAGCGTGTTCCCGCTCCAGCCTTACCACGCCGAAAATACGGCTGCCGAGGTTGCAGCTATTCGCCGCGCAGGCGCATCCGACATGGTGATGGTCTTTGCGGCGGGCAATGAGCGCGAGGAACAGCCCGTTGTCGCGCGCAACCCGATCGGAGCGGCCTTCTACCCGGCGATCCGCCCGAGCAATGCAAATGGCGGTCTCTATGTCTTTCTCGACGGAGACGGTAACAAGATCGATACAGGCAAGCTCGACTATTCGGACCTGCAGCCTTACACGATCGCGGTGGTGGCGGTCGATCGTGACCGGAAGATCGCCTCCTTCAGCAACTATTGCGGGATCGCCGCGGCCTGGTGCCTAGCAGCACCCGGAGTCGACGTCTTCTCGACCGTGACGCCGGATAAGGGAATCTCCCCGACTGAACCCTATAGCCGTTCAAGTGGCACCTCGATGGCCGCGCCTCACGTGGCAGGTGCGGCGGCGCTCGTGCGCGAGGCCTTCCCGTTCATGACCGCGCCCCAGGTGGTTCAGTCGATCCTGACCACCGCGACCGATCTCGGTTCTCCCGAAATCTATGGCTGGGGCCTGCTCAATGTCGGGAAGGCGGTACGCGGCCCCGGCCAGTTCGTTCAGACGTTCGATGTCAATACTCGGGGCTATTCGGCAACTTTCGCCAACGATATCTCCGGCGCGGGCGGTTTGATTAAGCGCGGCGAAGGTCGCCTCGAGCTCACCGGGCGCAACACCTATGCCGGCGGGACTTCCGTCGTTTCCGGCATTCTCGCGCTGAACGGCTCCGTTAGCTCCGCCGTTTCCGTCGGCCAGCAGGGCATCTTGCGCGGCACCGGACTGATCGACGCCGGCCTTTTCAGCGCCGGTACTGTCATGCCCGGCAATTCGCCCGGAACGATGTTCGTCTGGGGCCCGGTCAATTTTACAGGGACGAACCGGTTCGTCCTCGACATCGACGGAACAGGCGTGAGCAATGGAGCGGGCAACTATTCGCGTCTCGTGGCCCAGACTGCTGCGGGGCACGTCGCCGTCAACGGGCGGATCGTTCCGGTTCTGCGCGACATCATTGGCAGCGCCAGCAACGGCTTTGTGCCCTCCATCGGAACTTCCTTCCACGTTCTCGTCGCCGAAGGCGGAATGACCGGCAGCTTCAGCGGGCTGGACCAGCCTGCGAGTGGCTTGCCCGCCAATGCCCGGTTTGACGCACTCTACCGGGCTGACGGGCTTTCATTGATCGTGACACCGGGATCCTACGGCGCTCTGGCAGGTTTGAGCGGGAACGCCAGGGCGGTTGCAGGTGCGCTCGATACGGTGCGCCCCGCTGCGGGAACTCGCCCAGACCGACCGAAGCAGGAAGTGTACGACGCGCTCTACAACACTGCTCCTACCGCGTTGCCGAACTCGCTCGCCTCGCTGTCCGGTCAAAGCTATGCAGATGCCCGCATGGCGATGGTGACGGCCCAGCGGGCGGTAGGCTCGGCGCTTGACCAACGCCTGTCAGCAGGTGGACTCTCCCGCTTCGATCAAGCGGCCGATCTCGGCGCCGCCGGCTATTCAAGCCTTGGCCGGATTCGGGCCGCCGAACCTCCCCGCCTCCAGGCGACGAAGGATGGTGAACTCTGGGGACAGGCTCTTTACGGCTTCGGGCGCACAGATGGCGACACCAATGGAGCAGGCTCGAACCTTGGCTTGGCAGGCGGCCTGATCGGCGTGGACAAGTCGGTGTTCGAAACTGGATTGGTCGGCGCGGCGTTTGGCTACACGCGCACGAATGTCGCCCGTTCAGCCGATGCCGCCGGCCGTACTACGCTCGACAGCTACAGCCTTTCCACCTATGGCCGCCTGGAGTTCGGGGAGGTGACACTGCGTGGCGCGTTGGGCGCCAGTTTTGGCAAGACGGATGTCCGCAGAGCGGTTGAGCTCGGTACTGTCCGTCATGTCGCTCGCGGGCAGGCAAACGGCTACGGCGTCTTCGGTCACATGCTTGCCGGCTACCGGGTCGCCTCGCTCGCCGGCCTTGACCTCTCGCCAGAGGCAGGTTTTAGCCTGAACCATTTCCGGCAGGATGGACTGACCGAGGCTCAGGCGGGCGCCTTCGCGTTGACGCTTCGCGGCGAGAGCCAGGCCTCGATGCGATCGCTGGTTGGCGCCAGGTTGGCGACGCCGCTGACCAGCAACGGAAGACTGCGCGTCGATTTCAAGACCTATTGGTCTCACGAATTTGGCGACAATGTCGCCGTCCAGCGGGCCAGCCTGCTCGGGGCGAGCTTCACGACCCGCAGTCCGGGGGCCGCTCGCGACGGGGCTCTCATCGGTGCCAGCCTGTCGGGCTTCGTCACACCCCAGGTCGAACTGACCGGTTCCTACGACGGCGACCTCCGCGCAGGCGCCATCAACCATCGCTTCGCACTCCAGGCCAAGGCCCGATGGTAATGCAGACCGCAGTCGCCCCAACCACCGGGTCAAGCACGACATCGTCCATCTCAAGATCGCGCCTGAGATCCCGCTTAGCCTCGAGGCACTGAAGCGCGTGCTGGCTGCGATCGAGAGGAGGATACCGCATCCCTGACGACTGCCCGCGACACATCGTGGAGCATCGGAAGGGCGATCGTGCCGCACTTCCATGTGTACCGCCCCGTGGTGGTGCCCGAGTCGGGCAAGTGTCGTTGGGCGTTGAATTATCCCTGAAAGTGGGCGCCGCAAACTCCCTGGCTGGCGCCCTTGCCTGAGGCTGCGAGGCGCGCTCCGCAGCCTCAGGCTTCCACCTGTCGTCAATGATGTGCGGTCCTGGAGTTCGACACATCGAGCTACCACTACAAATCGGGCGGGCCGGACCAGGCCCCCTTGGCAGCCCGGATCAAGGCGATTTGCGAAACCCGCGTTCGCTATGGCTATCGTCGTGTCGACATGCTGCTGCGGCGCAAGGGCTGGCATGTCAATCAGAAGTGGACACGAAGGATCTACAACGAGCTAAGCTTGCAGCACCCTTGTGAATGCGGCCGAAAAGATGGAGGCTTGGATCAAATACGACAACCGCGCATCAGAACACCCATCTGTCTATGTGATTGAAGAGAAGAGGTTTTGCTCGGTGGGATGTGATCCTGCGGGGTATTTGGGGTTTTGCCGCGCCCGTACGGTGATCGATTGGGCGGCCTCCGTGGCCAAAGCGG